>CAJWBH010000005.1 GCA_913019975.1 Thalassolituus maritimus
ACAACGGCTGTTCATCCGGCCATTCCAGCAAAACATGCGTGGTATCGAGCACGGCATCAATCGCTTTCTTTTGCCGTTTACGAAATTCCTTGTGCTTTTTGTCGTGACTGTTTTTGGTTTGCCGACACAACTCAGTCATGTACTGATCGTGCATTTTAACCAGGTGATCGAGCAATATCTTTCGGGATTCCAGCAGAAAACACACCATCAGGGCATAGAGCTTATGATCCTTGAAGCGTTTCATGTCCTTGGCGCTGTAGCGCTTGGTCAATCGGTACAGGTAGTGAAGAAAGGTAGTATCAATGAGCTTTTCCTCGAATGCATTAATACCGGTAGCCACCAGATTGTCGTAGCGCTCCAGGTAGCGCTTCAGCGATGAAATTTTGGCGGCGGGTGGATATTCCTTGAGCTGATTGAAATAGGTTCGTTGGTTGCCGCCAGAGGTTTGTAGCAAATCATCGATAGCCTCTCGCAATTCAGGCGACATCTGTTCAAACACTTGCTCAAAGAGCTGAGCATGGACCTGGTTGCAGATGCGAACGATTTGCCGTTCGATGGTGGTGGGCCCCGGTAAAACAATCCGATTCAACAGCAGGTAGCGCTCTGCCCGATGAAAGAGTTCATCCGGCAGTAACCCCTGGTGTGCCTGAGCTTCGACCCAGCGATCCAGATCGCCTTCCACCTTGACATCAAAACGCCTGAATCCCAGGTATTTGAGGATGTTATTGCGGTGTTCCAATAAGGTGGCTTCCCGTTCGGGTACGTCCACAGTGAGCGCTGGCGGTAAATCGAGTTGGCTGCTGAGGTAGCTGACCACGCGGGACGAGAGATCGCTGAGCTGGTTCAGAAAGCGGCCATAGAGGCGCATGGCACAGAGCTGGATGGCAACGCCCATGCGGTACTGTTTGCGGTATTTGTTAACCATCTGGCAGTCGCGGCGATTCAGGGTCCAGTCGCGAACCATTTCCTCGTCGGAAAAGCGTTGCGGCAATATCAGTGGCTGATAGCGTTGTTGGTTGGTCAAAAACTGCTCTTTGGCTGTTATGAGCGCCTCATCGGTTTGTGGTCACGCCAACTACTCCTATAGCGTTGTTTTTATTGATGTTTTTATGATACCGACTGTGGGTACTGCCTTATTTTACTTTTGGACGGCATTGCAATAACGATTGGACGATAATAGAATAACAGGTAGCCGAAATACAACTCCTGTTTAGCCGGAAGCCTGTTTATGTACCCTCGTTATTCTGAACTCCACGTCAAAGAAGCGCTGTGTGACACGCCCGTCGTCTTCATCATGGGGCCCCGTCAGGCCGGTAAAACCACTCTGGTGAAGACCTTGATGGATGAAATGGGGGCCGAACAATGGACCTACATCACCCTGGATGACCAGGCCCAGTTTGAGATTGCCCAAGCCGATCCGGTGGGCTTTATTCGCAACCTGCCACCCACCCGCATTGCCCTCGACGAAGTCCAACGCCTGCCGGAGCTTTTCGTATCCATCAAGCAGGCAGTGGATGAACAGCGCACGCCGGGTCGTTTTCTGCTGACGGGCTCCGCCAACGCCTTGTTACTGCCGAGGCTCTCCGACTCTCTGGCGGGCCGGATGGAGTCGGTGCGCTTGATGACACTCTCAGAGTGTGAGATCCAGGGGCAGCAACCGACATTTCTCTCTAAGCTGTTGAGCCAGCAAGCACCTTCAACCCGGTCCATCCGTGTTAGGGAGCACATCCTGAACCGATTAGTAACCGGTTGTTTTCCGGAGCCGCTACAGCGCAGCAGTGAACGGCGTTCACAAGCCTGGTATCAGCAATACCTGAGCACCCTGGTGCAAAGGGATATTCGTGATCTGACCCACATCGATCATCCGGATTTAATGGGCAAGTTGCTCAAGCTCACCGCTTTTTACGCCGGTAAACTGGTCAATCTCACCGAATTGGGGGGCAAACTGGGGCTGGATCGGCTGACCATCAAAAAATACATGGCTCTGTTGGAGCAATTATTTCTGGTGGAACAATTGCCCGCCTGGCATTCCAATGAATACAAACGGTTGGTGAAGACACCCAAACTGCATTCCGTCGATACTGGCCTGATGTGCGCCGTGCGAGGCCTCAACCGGGATCGACTGCTCAAACAACCGGGAGATTTTGGTCTGCTGTTGGAAACCTTCGTTTATAACGAATTGCGCAAGCAAGCGGTTTGGGTGGACGAACCATTGAGTTTTTACCATTACCGGGATAAGGACAAAGTGGAGGTGGACGTGATTATCGAGAACGCCATGGGTGACTGCTTCGCCATCGAGGTGAAGGCGGCAGCGACCTTAAGTGCGAAGGATTTTACCGGACTGAAACGGTTTCAATCCGTGGCTGCCGATCGCTTCAAGATCGGTATTCTGCTCTATGACGGCGACCATACGACAGCCTTTGGTGACAATCTTTATGCCGTACCACTGGGAGCCCTTTGGGCTTAACCACGCCATAATTCAAGCAACCGTGTATGACGGCTTTGTAATTATACCGTCATCTGGTTGACAGACTTGTGTTTTACTATTTACTGAGAAGGTATTTTTTATGGTTGGTGCAATTTATTTTTCAGTTTAGCGGTAACGAAATAACAAGTTTTTTGATCCACCTCAACGCATGAAGTGGAACGAAAGATTGAACATTCAGACGAAATATATAGACTTATCAGATATAAATAATGAGTTGTATCATCTCAGTATGCAATTGAACAGATTTGGGTTTTACATGGCAATCTTCGCGTTACTGGCTTTTACCAGCCAGTCGTTTGCCGTTGTGAAGTTGCCCTGCGAACAGATGACTCATCATTCCACCGCTCATGCAATGGCAGCAACAATGGATATGGCCCATATGAACCACGCTGCGGCCGATAATGCCAAGGCCAAAGGCTGTTGCAGCCAGGACGATTGTTCTCAGATGGACTGTGTTTCTGCCAGTGTTGCGGTGGTAAGTACACTGTCGCCGTTTTCCGTTCAGTTTTCTCAAACTCTCAATACAGAATATTCGGTTTCCTTCCTTACTCAGGAAGTTTCCTCGCTATTCCGTCCCCCCATTTCCCGTTGATATAGGGTTGGTACGCCTGAAATTTAGGCCTCTACCCACTTATCCTTATCAAGCGGGAGTCGACAAAACTCCCAAAACAGTTGTTTAAAACGCGTGATCGTCACTGAATGCGCTCATCGCGTCTTATGATTGGGAGTTACCATGAAACCTTTACCTGATTATCTGCGCCATCTTGCGCTGATAGTTTCCCTGTTATTCCTCGCTGCCTGTTCGGAGGGCGAAAATCATGCCGCTAAAGCCGCATCGATTGCCACACTGGATGTTTACAAAAGCCGCACCTGCCAGTGCTGCCAGCAATGGGTCCGGCACATGGAAGACTCCGGCTTTGAGACCAAAATCCACCACCCGGCAGATTTGAATCGCGTTAAAGACGAGCATGGCATTGCCACCGAATACCAATCCTGCCACACGGCGGTGACGAGTGACGGCTATGTCTTCGAAGGTCATATTCCCGCGCGCTTCATGCAGCAGTTTCTGGAAAACCCACCGCAGGGTGCCATCGGCCTGAGCGTGCCTGGCATGCCAGCGGGCAGCCCCGGGATGGAAATGGGCGACAGGTTTATGCCTTATCAGGTGTGGCTGCTTAAAAAGGACGGTTCTGCTGAAGTGTTTGCTTCAGTGAACAGTCGCGATCAGCAATAGGACGTATCACCATGAACATTCAAAGGCGTTTTTTATTATTGTTCCTGTTGGTAGGGGTTCCTGCTTTTGCCGAGGAAAAAGTTGCCCAAGAACAGTTTGCCCAAACACAGCTGGATCAAGACCAGGCTGGTACGTTGACTTTGGAAGCGGCGATTGCACAGGCGATTGGTTCCGACCCCTGGCTGAATGGCAGTCGTTACCGGGAAGATGCACTGGCCAGTGAATCCATTTCCGCTTCAACCCTGCCTGATCCTAAGGTCAGTCTGATGGCGGCTAACTTCCCGACCGACAGTTTCGATATCAACCAGGAACCGATGACGCAGCTGACTGTGGGCGTTAGTCAGATGTTTCCACGCGGCGATAGTCTGAAACTAACCAGCCGCCAAAAGCAGGAGTTGGCGGCCCAGGAGCCCTTGCTCAGACGGGATCGCCAGGACAAGGTGACCGCGACGGTGACTCAGTTATGGCTGGAAGCCTACCGGGCACAGGAAAGTATCCGTTTAATTGAGCAGGATCGCGCGCTGTTTGAACATCTGGTGGATGCAACCAAAGCCAGTTATTCCTCCGCATTGGGGCGCGCTCGCCAGCAGGATATTATCCGGGCACAACTGGAGCTCACCCGGCTGGATGATCGTCTGACTGCGTTGCGACAACAACTTGAATCTGCCCAGCAGCGACTGTCCGAGTGGATTGGCGGTCAAGCCAGTCTGCCATTGGCGCAGACCTTATCCAGCAAATTGGGTGATGAGCCAACCTTAGCCATGGGTCAGACGCACAATGATCGCTGGCTCTATGAACAGATCAATCGGCATCCCCTGTTATTGGCCTTTGACCAGCGTATCGAGGCTATGCAGACCGGGGTTGAATTGGCCCAGCAAAAGTATAAGCCCGAGTGGGGGCTCACCGCCCAGTACGGCTATCGGGACGATGACCCCATGGGCCGGGATCGCGCCGATCTGTTCTCGGTCGGTGTCACATTTGATCTGCCGCTTTTCACGGGTAATCGACAGGATAAGGACGTTAGTGCTGCCACCTCCCGAGCCGAGGCGCTGCGAACGGACAAGCTACTGATGGCGCGAAAACTGATGGCGCAACTGGACACAATGCTCGTGCAAATCCAGCGTCTGAATCAGCGCCGCACACTCTACGACCAGCAGCTACTGCCGCAAATGGCAGAGCAGGCCGAAGCTGCCCTGACTGCCTATAACAACGACGATGGTGACTTTGCCGAAGCCGTGCGTGCCCGTATCGCCGAGCTAAACGCCAAGATCGATTTCCTGACCATCAGGGTCGACCGGCTAAAAACCATTGCCGAACTGAACTATCTGTTACCGCCAAACCGCTCAGGGCTGTTACCGCAAAGCCGCGCAAAGCAGTCTCCTGCAGCAAACGGCAACCGCACGGAAGGAATGACTCCATGAAGATGCAATTGAATAAATCATTTTTCATTACCGTTGCTTTGCTGATTGCGACGGCAACCCTCGCCCACTATTCAGCCTTGTGGCGTATGCAAGACGCGGGAGAGGGCGGTAAGGCGACAGCCAAAAAGGAACCGCTCTACTGGGTCGCGCCGATGGACCCCAATTACAAGCGTGATAAACCGGGTAAATCCCCCATGGGGATGGACCTGATTCCGGTGTATGAAGAAGCCGGCGGTGATGAGGAGATTGGCACAGTCACAATATCACCGGATGTGGTCAATAACCTTGGCGTACGCACGGCACTCGTTACCCGAGGCCAGATGGACGTTTCCGTCAATACCGTGGGTTATGTGCAATACGATGAAGATCGCTTGATACATATTCACCCGCGGGTAGAGGGCTGGATCGAAAAACTCTACGTCAAAGCATCTGGCGATCCGGTGGAGCAGGGGGCACCTCTCTATGCGCTTTACTCACCGACCCTGGTTAATGCGCAGGAGGAATTACTCTTGGCACTAAAGCGCAATAACGCCACGCTGATTGACGCCGCTAAGGAGCGCCTGGCATCTCTTCAGGTGCCAGAATCAGAAATCAACCGACTGAAGAAATCCGGCAAGGTGAGCCAGACCATCACCATCACAGCCCCGCAATCGGGTGTACTGGATAACCTCATGGCGCGCGAAGGCATGTTTGTAAAACCCGGCATGGAAATCATGGCGATCGGTCAGCTGGATCATATCTGGGTGATTGGTGAAGTCTTTGAGCGACAGGCTTCCCTGGTGCAAGTCGGCGATCAGGTCCAGATGCATTTGGGTTATTTACCGGGGCGTGAGTGGCAGGGCCAGGTCGACTATGTCTACCCGAGCCTTAACACCACGACTCGCACCGCTCAGGTAAGAGTGCATTTTCACAATCCCGATGGTTATCTGAAACCGGGTATGTTTGCGCAGATGCGCATTGAGGCGGCACCGATGGACGACACTCTGTTGATTCCCCGTGAGGCGCTGATTCGTACCGGCAGTCAATCCCGTGTTGTGCTGGCCAAGGACGAAGGCCGTTTTAAATCCGTTGCTGTGCGGGTTGGGCATATCACTGATGATCAGGCGGAAATCATGTCGGGGCTTGATGAGGGCGACCGCATTGTGACCTCAGCACAATTTCTGATTGATTCCGAGTCCAGCAAAACCTCGGACTTTCGGCGCATGGACCATGGTTCGGATGATAAGGCTGAGACTACGGTGCCCACATCGGTCTGGGTCGGCGCACGTATTAAAAGCCTGATGACCGAGCACCGGATGTTGACGCTGGCGCATGACGCCATCGATGACTGGCAATGGCCGGCCATGACCATGAATTTTACCGCCTCTAAAAATGTAGACCTTCAAGGTTTACAGCCTGACATGACTCTTCACGTAGAAATTACAAGAGAGGGCGACAACAACTATGTGATCAGCCAGATCCATCGACCTGATGCTGCTACCGAAGACATGCCGATTTCCGACGGTGATCAGCCGATGAGTCACAACGGTATGGAAATGGATCACGGCCAACATCAATCCATGACTCATGATGGCATGGAGATGGGTAACGATTCGATGGAGACAGACCACGATTCGATGAATATGGATCACAGTCAGATGGATATGGACCACAGTCAGCACAACGGGGAGGGTAAGCCATGATCGAAGGCATTATCCGCTGGTCTGTCCAGAATCGGTTTTTTGTATTGTTGGCCACTCTGATACTGGTGGGGATTGGCGGCTGGTCACTGAAAAACACGCCGGTGGACGCGATACCCGATCTCTCGGACGTGCAGGTGATCATCAAAACCAGCTACCCCGGACAGGCGCCACAGGTGGTGGAAGATCAGGTTACCTATCCACTGACTACCGCCATGCTCTCGGTACCAGGTGCGGTCACCGTGCGCGGCTATTCCTTCTTCGGTGACTCCTATGTTTACGTTATTTTTGACGAGGATACCGATGCCTATTGGGCCCGCTCGCGGGTGTTGGAATACCTGTCACAAGTGGCACCCACCTTGCCGCCCAACGCCCGACCGCAACTGGGGCCGGACGCCACCGGTGTCGGCTGGGTTTACCTGTACGCATTGGTGGATCGTACTGGTAAACACGATATCAGCCAGTTGCGCAGCCTGCAGGACTGGTTCCTGAAATACGAGCTGCAAACCGTGCCCGGCGTGTCGGAAGTCTCTGCCCTGGGCGGCATGGTGAAGCAGTATCAGGTCAAGGTACACCCGGATAAATTGCGGGCCTTTAATATTCCGCTGTCCCATATCCAGATGGCCATCCAGCGCGGTAATCAGGAGGTGGGCGCATCCGTCGTGGAAATGGCCGAGGCGGAATACATGGTACGTGCCTCCGGATATATCCAGGGGCGCGAGGATCTGGCCAATATTCCTTTAGGTATCAACGTCAAGGGCACACCACTGCTGCTGAAAGATGTGGCGGATATCGATGTAGGTCCGCAGATGCGCCGGGGTATTGCCGAGCTGAATGGCGAAGGTGAAGCCGTCGGTGGCATCGTGGTGATGCGCTTTGGCGAAAACGCCCAGAAAACCATTGACGGTGTGAAAGCCAAACTGGAAACCCTTAAGGCGGGTCTTCCCGAAGGTGTGGAAATCGTGACGGTTTACGACCGTTCCGGACTGATTGAACGCGCCGTTGAAAACCTGTGGCATAAGTTGCTGGAGGAGTTCATCGTCGTTGCCCTGGTGTGTGTGGTATTTCTGTTCCATATCCGCTCCAGCCTGGTGGCCATCGTCAGTCTGCCCGTCGGTATTCTCACCGCCTTTATCGTTATGCACCTGCAAGGGCTGAACGCCAATATCATGTCCTTGGGCGGTATCGCTATTGCCATCGGGGCAATGATTGATGGCGCTATCGTGATGATCGAGAACATGCACAAGCACATGGAGCGCACACCCCTGACCAACGAAAATCGCTGGCAAGTGGTTGCGGAATCGGCGGCTGAAGTGGGGCCCGCGCTGTTTTTTAGCCTGCTGATCATCACCGTGAGCTTTGTGCCGGTGTTTACCCTGGAAGCGCAAGAGGGACGGATGTTTTCACCTCTGGCCTTCACCAAGACTTACGCCATGGCGGCTAGTGCCGCACTGGCGGTGACACTGGTGCCGGTGCTGATGGGTTATTTTATTCGTGGCAAGGTCTTGCCTGAGCACAAAAACCCGCTGAATCGGGCCTTGATTGCCGTCTACATGCCTGCGCTGAAAGTGGTGCTTAACCACCCCAAAACCACTTTGGCCTTGGCTTTGGTGGTGACGGTCATCGGCTTCTGGCCGGTGAGCAAAATTGGCAGCGAATTTATCCCGCCGCTCGATGAGGGTGATCTGATGTATATGCCCACCACCTATCCCGGGCTGTCCATTGGTAAAGCCCGGGAGATTCTGCAGCAGACGGACAAGCTGATTGCCACCGTACCGGAAGTGAAAAGCGTGTTCGGCAAAATCGGTCGTGCAGAAACCGCCACCGACCCGGCGCCGCTGACCATGATCGAAACGTTTATCCAGCTCAAACCGAGGGATGAATGGCGCGAGGGGATGACCACCGACTCGCTCAAAAAAGAGCTGGACGCGCTGGTGAAATTTCCCGGCCTGACTAACGCCTGGGTGATGCCGATCAAAACCCGTATCGATATGTTGGCCACCGGCATTAAAACCCCGGTGGGCATCAAAGTGGCCGGGCCCGACCTCAAACAAATCGAAAAAATCGGGCGGCGCCTGGAGCAGGTGTTAAAGGATGTTCCAGGTACGGCTTCGGTTTATTCCGAACGAGTGGCCGGTGGGCGCTATATCAAGGTGGATATCCAACGGGAAAAAGCCGCGCGCTACGGGCTGAATATTGCCGATGTGCAACAGGTGGTGGCCACCGCCATCGGCGGCATGAACGTCACCCAAACCATTGAAGGCCTGGAACGCTACCCGGTGAATCTGCGTTACCCGCAGGATCTGCGTAATTCCCCGGAGCAACTGGCACTGTTGCCTATCGTGACAACTAGCGGCCAACGCATTGCCCTGGCGGACGTGGCGAACGTCTATGTGGAAGATGGCCCGCCTGCCATCAAGAGTGAAAACGCTCGCCTCAACGGTTGGACCTTTGTCGATATCGACGGGGTGGATCTTGGCAGTTACGTCCAGAACGCCATGGCCGTGGTGGCCGATCAGGTCGAGCTTCCAACGGGCTATTCACTGAACTGGTCAGGGCAGTATGAATACATGCTGCGAGCCAAGGAAAAGCTCATCTACGTGGTGCCGCTGACGCTAGCCATCATTATCGTGCTGCTGTATTTCAACTTCCGCAGCTTTGCTGAAGTCGCGATTATCATGGGCACGCTGCCCCTGGCGATGGTGGGTTCAATCTGGTTGATGTACCTGCTCGGTTACAACTTCTCAGTCGCCGTAGGCGTGGGCTTTATTGCGTTGGCGGGTGTCGCGGTGGAAATTGGCGTCATCATGCTGGTATATCTCAACCAGGCTTATCGCCATATGCTGGAGGAGTGTGAGCAGGAGGGCGTGGAACCCCGCCTGGAAACCCTGCGCCACGCCGTATTACACGGTGCCGGCTTACGGGTGCGTCCGGTGATGATGACGGCTGCCGCGATTATCGTGGGGCTGTTGCCGATAATGTACGGAACAGGGACCGGTTCGGAGGTCATGAGTCGTATTGCCGCGCCCATGGTGGGTGGGATGCTAAGTGCGGTAATTCTGACTTTACTCGTGCTACCAGCCGTTTACCTTCTTTGGAGAAAGCACTGAGAAAGGGATCTGGCCAAATGTCATTCGAGTTGATCTGGATCAAATAATCTACCCCAACATTACAGGTGTGTAATGTTGGGGTCATCCAGGTGTCAGTCTCCCCTCATTAACACAGCCAATAGATGGCATGAATCCGCACGCTAAAACTGCTTGACCTGTGTCCATGACACAGGTGTATAACCTTTTCCAGCGCACGGTTATAAAGCTAGGTGTAGAACCTCGGTTTATAACCGGTGATTGACTCAGATCAAGGTCCTGATCCCGGCGGAAGCTTAGGATGGCATGACTGGATCAAGAGGAGGGTGGCATGAAAGTCATCGAGGTTGCCAGGCTATTGGGCATTACGGCAGACACGGTACGGTTTTATACCCACATCAATATTCTGAATCCCACCAAAAGCAAGGCCAATGGATATCGGGAATACAGCGACAACGATGTTAAGCGTTTGCGGTTTGTGTTAAGCGCCCGACAGTTGGGATTTTCGGTCGAGGATATTCAGGAAATTCTTTCCCATGCTGACAAGAAAAAATCTCCTTGTCCGACGGTGAGACGCTTGATTGATCAGAGATTACATGAAACTGAGCAGCAGTTTAAAGAAACGATACGGCTGCGGGATCGTATGCAACGCGCCGTATTGGAGTGGAGCCAAAAACCGGACAAGGCTCCGACAGGTCATATGCTTTGCCATTTAATTGAAGAATTCACCGTGGAGGAATGAGTATGAATACACACCAAACGTCGAACGCCAATCAACGTAAAAGTGGCTGTTGCTGTGCGGGCAAGTCATCCATTTCGTCTGCGGCACCTGATACCAACAGTGTTAGCAGATCATCGCAACCCCTGCACCAATTACAAGTGCAGGGAGCCACCTGTGGTGGTTGCGTTAAAAGTATAGAACATACTCTGAAATCCGTTTCCGGGGTCAGTGAGGCCTCTATGGATCTGGCAACCGGTGTCGCTTCAGTTGTTGGTGCAGTCGATGCAGATCATCTCGTTGAAGTATTGCAAGGCGTTGGCTTTCCAGCGGCGGTCATCCGATAACAGTTCTTAAGAAATAACCGGGAGTAGGGTATGAGTACAACTAAAACGGAATCTGGCGGTGTCTCTTGCCATGAAGATGGTACGACAACTCCGCCTCATGATCATCATGCACATAAGGCTAATCACCACAGTTCAGGAAATAACTCTGGTCCTCAGGAACTGATTATTGAAGGTGCGGGTTGTGCCAGTTGCGTTGGAAAAATTGAGTCGGCGCTAAAGGCGGTGTCCGGTGTAGAAAATGCCGAGATGAATTTCGCTCAGCGCACTGTGAGTGTGACGGGCAATGCCGATGCTGCTGATCTGGTAAAGGCGGTGGAAAAAGCCGGTTACAACGCGAAGCTTGCGGCTGCGGAGAGCGAAGATGATGCGCTCGCAGAAAAAGAAAAGGCGGATCAGGCTTATTACAAACGCCTGATGAAGGAAACCTGGATAGCCCTTTCCCTGGGTGGGCCGCTAATGGCCTATGCGCTGATTACCGGGGAGGTTAATGTTAATACCACAACCGAGCGGATCGCTTGGCTGATCGTTGGCATACTCACCTTTGGCGTTTTGTACTTCTCAGGAAAACATTTTTTTGTCGGCGCCTGGAAGTCCTTCCTGAATCATTCTGCCAATATGGACACTTTGATTGCGCTGGGTACGGGTACCGCATGGCTGTATTCCATGGTGGTCGTATTTTTCCCCGAGTCGGTTCCAGAACAAGCTCGCCATGTTTACTTTGAGGCCACGGCGATCATTATCGGGCTGATCGATCTGGGCCTGGCCCTAGAGCTCAAAGCCCGCGGGCGCACATCGGAAGCTATTAAACGGCTGATCGGCCTGCAGGCTAAGACAGCCAGAGTCATACGCGACGAAAAGGAACTGGATATCGCCATCGAACAGGTGCTCATGGACGATGTGGTGCGTGTACGTCCGGGAGAAAAAATTCCTGTGGATGGTGAAGTCATAGAAGGCCATACCGCCATTGACGAGTCCATGTTAACGGGTGAACCCATGCCCGTTGAAAAAGCCGTGGGCGACACGGTTGCAGCGGGCACCATCAATAAAACCGGCTCCATTCTGTTTAAGGCCACTCGTGTCGGCAAAGACACGGCCCTGGCGCAAATTATCAACATGGTCAAACGCGCACAGAATTCCAAGCCGCCTATTGGTCGTTTGGCCGATGTGATTTCCGCGTATTTTGTACCCGTCGTAATGATTATCGCCGTCACCAGTGCGTTGGTCTGGCTCAACTTTGGCCCGAACCCAGCCGTGGCGTTTGCCATCGTATCTGCCACCACGGTACTGATTATCGCCTGTCCCTGTGCGTTGGGTCTGGCAACCCCCATGTCGGTGATGGTGGGTGTGGGCAAAGCGGCAGAAGCGGGTGTCCTTATTCGCAACGGCGAAGCCTTGCAAACCGCATCGAAAATATCAGCGATGATTCTGGATAAAACCGGCACCATTACCCTGGGGGCGCCGAAGGTCACCGATATTTTGGTCGCTGGCGAGCAGGACGAGAACACTATCCTGAAGCTGGCAGCCACGCTCGAATCGGGTTCTGAACATCCGCTGGCGCTGGCGATTGTCGAGTCAGCCCAGGAGAAGGGTATCGAAACCGGGAAGGTCTCCAATTTCAATGCCATCGCCGGTCACGGTGTGCAGGCTGAGGTGGATGGCAAAACGTTGCTGTTCGGCAATGAAAAACTGATGCGAGAGCGCAATATCGAACTCGGCGATTTTGTTGAAAAAGCGCAGGGCCTGGCTGCCGAGGCTAAGACGCCGATGTATTTCGCCGTGGATAACAAGCTCTCCGCCATTATCGCGGTGGCTGATCCCATCAAAGAAGACTCTATTGCCGCCATTAAACGACTGCAGCACAACGGCATTCGCGTTGTCATGCTGACCGGCGACAACCGCGCCACGGCAAAAGCCGTCGCCGAAAAGGCGGGCATTAAAGAGTTCTTTGCCGAGGTGTTACCGGAGGACAAATCCAAAAAGGTTCAGGAACTGCAGATGGAAGGTGAAGTGGTCGGCATGACAGGCGATGGCATCAACGACGCGCCAGCGTTGGCAATTGCCAATGTGGGTTTCGCCATCGGTACGGGCACCGACGTGGCCATAGAGAGTGCCGATATCACCTTGATGCGCGGATCGCTGCATGGGCTTGCCGATGCCATTGCGGTGAGCAAGGCCACATTACGTAACATCAAACAGAACCTGTTCGGTGCGTTTATTTACAACGTGGCGGGTGTTCCGGTTGCCGCAGGTATTCTTTACCCCTTGCTTGGGGTACTTATGAACCCTGTGATTGCGGGTGCCGCAATGGCATTTTCGTCGCTCACGGTCGTCACCAATGCCAACCGACTGCGCTTGTTCAAAGCGCAGGAGCACTAATGGCTATTTCGTCAGAAACTTGTTTAGGAGAGTGGACATGTTAATCATTAATAGTGTTGGCGTTGTTGTGATCGCGCTCATTATATGGTGGTTTTGGTTGTACAAGCCCAAAGAGGCAGAGCTGGGTGAAAATGATCTGGTGATTACCGTGGAAAATGGCACCTATTCACCCTCCCGAATTAAAGTGCCTGCGGGTGAGCCGGTTGAGCTGAAGTTCATACGTAAAGATGAATCACCCTGCTCAGAAACGTTACTGATTCCCGAACTGCAAATCAGTGACACCTTGCCCCTCAATAAACTGAAGTCCATACAACTACCTGCACTGAAATCTGGTGAATACGCCTTTCATTGTCAGATGCAGATGTATCGCGGTCAGCTCACGGTGAATTAGAGAATGTTCAACAAAGAAAGTAAGGATTGATATCAGTATGAATATTCAAAAAGTGACCGCCATTTTTGACGAATTTCGTTTGAAGGACGTAGAAGAAGCACTGATTAGGCATGGGGTTAAAGGCTTCACCCTGCATCCGGTTCGCGGTCGTGGAGAATACTTCGACAGCTTCAACGAGAATCATTTGATTAAGCACATTCAAATGGAGATTTACGCCAGGTCAGAGCATGCAAATAACATCGCGCAACTGATTGTAGAAACGGCGCACGTCAATGCCGATAGCGAAGGGCTGGTTTGTATTATTCCGGTGAATGACTTGCTTTGGATTCATGATAAACGCAGTGCGATAGACAGCGATTTTCAATTTCATCCGTGAGGTGTGATATGGCAACGCAAAAAACATCATTCTGGTTAACACCCAAAGGACTGGCGGCATTGGGCCTAATTGGTGCTGCCACGTATTTTCTGCTGATCGAACACCGCCAGCATGTCTGGCAGTTTTTACCTTTTCTGATTTTGCTGGCATGTCCTTTTATGCATCTTTTCATGCATGGAGGTCATGGTGGCCACGGGGGGCATGGTGGGAGCCATCAGCGCCAGGGAGAAGGCCATCAGCATGAGGGTGAGTCAGATCAAGATGCTTACCAGCGTGGATTAGAAGATGGGCGCCGGGATAGCGAACATCGGCACCACCATTGACCCGGTAGAAAACAGGAGAACGACAAATGCACGGTGATTCAGCTTATGGTCTCTGGACACTGGTGATACTGAATTCGGCAATATTTATTTTCTTTGCCTTCAGTTTTGCCAAGCCACAAACAAAAACCGACTGGCGCAGTTTTGGGGCTTTCTCTGCGTTCATTATTGCGCTCTTTACCGAGATGTATGGATTTCCGCTGACGATATATTTTCTGTCTGGATGGCTGGCGGAAAAGTACCCAGGAGTGGACTTCCTCTCCCATGAAAATGGCCATTTACTGCACACCATGCTCGGGTTTGAAGGTGATCCGCACTTTGATCCGCTGCATATTGCCAGCAATGTACTAATCGTGCTCGGCTTCTTTCTGCTCGCGTCGGCGTGGAACGTGCTCCACAAAGCGCAACAAACTCACTCCCTGGCGACCACTGGTTGGTATGCCCGCTGCCGTCACCCGCAATACATTGCTTTTATCATGATTATGTTTGGCTTTCTGTTGCAGTGGCCGACCCTGCCGACATTGGTCATGTTCCCGATATTGGTCGTTGTCTATGTACGACTGGCCAAGCGTGAAGAGCGTATGGCGATTGAGGAATTTGGCGACGTGTATCTTCGCTATATGGAGTCGACCCCAGGGTGGGTACCTAAATTTTCTACCGATAAAGCCGCTTCAAACTATTGAGGATATACCAATGAAACGTAATTCTATCAGAACTATGATTTCCGCCGTCGTTATTGCTACGGCAATAGCTTCACCAGTATTTGCAGAAAATGCGCATGATCACGGTGATAAAAACCAAGGCGCTAACAATGGCATGATGATGGGGATGATGAATCATGATCAGATGATGGCGATGCATGATCATATGAAAAAAATGCATGCCCTGATGTCAGAAATCAAAACCGAAACCGACCCAGAAAAACGTCAACAATTAATGAATGAGCATATGCAAACTATGCAAGAAGGTATGCAGATGATGAATATGGGGAACGGCATGAAAGGCGGTAAGAAAATGGACAAAATGGATATCACAAAACGTATGGATATGATGGAAAAACACATGGGGATGATGCAAAAAATGATGGGGCAAATGATGGACCATGAATCAGAGACGAAAAAATCACCGGTGCATAAACACAAAAAATAAGTTGTTGGATTATTTAAGAAAGGTACAGGGCCGATGAGCGAACATCGATCAGGCATTAACCCGGGATTTGTCACCAGACATACCCTGAGTCTATACGGATTAGATAAGCATAATGCACCGTTGATTGTTCACGACATCGGCGATCTTCCCTACATAGATAGAGTAAAACTTATTGAGGCGAAACAAATGCTCACCGTCGCCTACGACGCCTCTCACCATTCTATTGACGATATGATTGCTATCGTCGAAAAGCATGGGGCGTCGATCAAAGACAATTGGTGGAGTCGCGTCAAACTCGGCTGGCAACGTCAGACTGATCAAAACGTTAAAGATAACGCCAAACATGAGCCGCACTGCTGTAACAAAATGCCGCATAGGTAATAGGTAAAGGAGACTGGAGATGAAAAACACTGAGCACCGATTGGGTGTGTCCGAAGTCAATCTTGTTGTCCGTCATTTGAAGCTAGACACAAAAAGCGTAGGCGGCATCCAGGATGCATTGTCAGAAATCGACAAACTATATGGACTGGATGCGGTGTCTTTCGATGAAAAGTCACAGGTTTTGAATCTCGCCTACGATGCGTCACGTCTTTGCCTGGATGGTATCGAGGATGTGTTGGCTAAACACGGTATCGAGGTTGGTCACGACTGGTGGACGCATTTTAAAGAAGGATATTATAAATTCGTGGATCAAAACATAAAAGATAACTCGGAGCATGAGCCATGGAGTTGTCACAAGTCACCGCCACGCAACAGGCGAAAATAGCAATGACGGTGAAAACGATGGAGTCAGCAAACGCTCTTAAGGTTATTGATATAGGTATCGATACCCACCAAGAACCCGTCCTTTATATGCGAAACGATTGCCATATCTGCCGCTCGGAAGGTTTTACAGCTAACAGTCGCGTTTCAGTGGAAGATGGCCAAAACCAAATAATCGCAACGATCAACGTGGTGGATGAGAAGGTCATTGAACCAGGCAGCGCTGGTTTATCCAAAATCGCCATCGAACGGCTGGGAGTTACCGCAGGGGCATTGATTAGCGTCAGTCATGCACCGGTGGTGACATCGCTGGCGGCTGTTCGCAAAAAAATATTTGGCCATAAGCTCAGCGACGAGGAAGTCACTGAGATCGTACAGGACATCAGCGACCATCGTTATTCCGATATCGAAATTGCCAGTTTTCTCAGCGTTTGTGCGGGTAGTCGTCTGGATGTGGATGAAATCATTGCCTTGACACAGGCCATGGTGGCTTGCGGTAAGCGTCTCAGCTGGCCCGATTCACCCGTGGTGCTGGATAAGCATTGCATTGGTGGCCTGCCGGGCAATCGCACCACGCCGCTGGTGGTGGCGATCGTCAGCGCAGCAGGTTTAACCATTCCGAAAACCTCGTCTCGCGCCATTACGTCACCGGCGGGTACGGCTGACACTATGGAGGTGCTGACGACCGTCAATCTCAGCCTTGCGGATATTCAACGAGTTGTAGCAGAAACTCACGGTTGTCTCGCCTGGGGTGGAGCGGTGAATCTTAGCCCCGCCGATGATTTATTGATTCGGATTGAGCGCGCGCTGGATCTTGATGGCGAAGGGCAGTTGATTGCATCGGTTTTGTCGAAAAAAATCGCTGCGGGTTCTACCCATGCGGTGATTGATATCCCTGTCGGCCCTACTGCAAAAGTGCGTTCGCAAAAAGATGCCGATCGCCTCGCTTCACTATTTACACAGGTTGGTGCTGCGTGCGGCCTTCAGGTTCGTTGCCTGATAACGGATGGCAGTCAGCCCGTCGGGCGCGGTGTTGGTCCAGTAGAGGAAGCCCGCGATGTAATTGCTGTTTTGCGGCGCAGCAGCGATGCGCCCGAGGACCTTCGAGAGCGGGCACTGTTTTTGGCTGCCCATCTGTTTTCTCTGGCGTATCAGCAAACCTATGAACAAGGTTTGCAAAAGACTACCGAAATTCTTGATAGCGGTGCAGCGTGGGAACAATTTCAGAGAATTATAGCGGCCCAGGGCGGGATGAAACCTTTGCCTTCTGCAGATTTTCAACATACGGAAACTGCCGCATCAACCGGCACTTTGCAGACGATTGATAATCGCCAATTAGCGCGCTTGGCGAAACTGGCGGGAGCGCCCAATGTCTCGGCAGCGGGTTTGCGCTTGCATAAGCGTGTCGGTGAAACTGTAGAGCGAGGTGAACCCTTGTTCACACTGTTCAGTGACACAGAAGGCGAGCTGCAATACGCATTGGCCTATTACCGACAATCCAACATTTTCACGATTGGAGCAATCTCATGAGTGAACTGAACCCGGTTTCAGGAAAGACACCGTTGGTGTTTTGCTTACACGATCACCCATTGGCGGATTCGTTAGCAAAGGCGATGGGTGTGCAGCGGGGAGAATTTAGTGCACGTCAATTCCCCGATGGTGAATCCTATTTGCGTATCACCTCTGATGTGGAAGGCCGTGCCTGTATTGTTGTGGCGGATTTGTCGCACCCCAACACCAAGTATCTACCGTTACTGTTTTTGGTCGAAACATTGCGGGAACTGGGTGCTTCCCAAGTGGGTTTAGTGACACCCTACCTAAGCTATATGCGCCAGGATCGCCGATTTGTTGACGGCGAGGCGGTTACGTCACGTATTTTTGCCAAGTGCCTTTCTCAGCATATGGATTGGTTGGTCACTGTAGATCCGCATCTGCATCGCTATCACTCTCTGGACGAAATTTATTCCGTGCCCAGTTCTGTGGTACAAGGTGCTCCTGCCTTAGCTGAATGGTTAAAAACACAAAACAATTTGTTGTTAGTAGGACCGGATAGCGAGAGTGAGCAATGGGTTTCCAGTATTGCTGATTATAGCCAGCACCCGTTTGTCATTGGTGAGAAGCAACGCTTCGGTGATCGTCATGTTGAAGTGTCCTTGCCTAACATTGATGCGTACAGAGAGAGAACCGCCGTCATTATTGATGATGTGATATCGAGCGGGCAGACTATTCTGGAATGTATCAAAACTCTTAAATCCAAGGGCATTAATCACATTCAATGTGTTGCCGTTCACGGTATTTTTGCTGATGGGTCTGATGAAGCACTGATCCATGCCGGACTAAGCCAATTAGCAACTGCCAACACCATTCCCCATTCATCCAATGCCATTGATATCACGCCGCAGTTGATGGAAGCCGTTATTTCCATGCTACAAGCCGCAAGATTGGGTTCCACAGGAGCAGTCTTATGAGAATTACATTTTTAGGCGGTGCCGAAACCGTAACCGGTTCAAAATTTCTACTGGAAACCGAGCGCAGCAAGGTGCTGATCGACTGTGGCCTGTACCAAGGCTACAAATGGTTGCGTGAGCGCAACTGGCAACCGCTGCCGCTGGATATCGATAAGCTCGATGCCGTGTTGCTCACTCATGCGCACCTGGATCACTCCGGCTATATCCCCGCCTTATACAAGCACGGTTTTCGTGGCCCGGTGTTTACCCATCACGCCACCAAAGACCTGTGTCAGATCCTGTTGGCCGACAGCGGTCATATTCAGGAGGAGGACGCGAAATACTACAGCAAACATAAGCTGAGCAAACATGAACAACCCGAGCCGCTCTATGACCGTCAAACCGCCGAATCGAGTATGAAGTTGTTTCAGTCGGTTGACTTTGATGAACAGGTTGAGGTGGGTGATATTCGTTTTCACCTGCAACCGGCGGGACATATTCTCGGTGCCGCCAGTATCATTATTGAAGCGGAAGGCAAACGCATTGGCTTTTCAGGCGATGTGGGCCGTTTCGATGACGTGTTGATGAAACCACCGCGCCCGCTGCCCGAACTGGATTTGTTGCTGATGGAGTCCACTTACGGCAATCGGCAGCACGATCCGCAGGACGCTGCGCAACAATTGGCTGCCGTGGTTAACCGTGTTGCTAAAAACGGTGGGGTTTTACTGGTGCCCGCGTTTGCCGTGGGGCGGGCGCAGGCCTTGCAACATTTGCTGGCAACGCTGATGCAAGAGGGTGCCATACCCAAACTGCCGATCTATCTCGACAGTCCCATGGCCATCAAAGTGTCGGATATTTTTTGTCATCACAGCGATCAGCATCGACTCAGCCATGAGCAATGTCATCACATGTGCGATGTCGTCACTTATACCCGTACCGTCGATGAATCCAAGGCGCTAGCGGGGCAGGCTTTCCCCCATATCATTATTGCCGGCAGCGGTATGGCCACCGGTGGGCGAATTCTTCACCACTTTAAACGGCTATTGAGTGATAGCCGAACCACGGTGCTGTTTACCGGTTACCAGGCCGGTGGAACCCGTGGTGCCAAGATGCTTGAAGGTGTCGATGCGGTGAAAATCCACGGTAGCTGGATTCCACTACGGGCAGAGGTGGAGGTGATTTCCGGGCTCTCGGGGCATGCGGACTATCTCGAACTCACTGAATGGTTGCACCAATCAAAATTGGCAAGCACAACGCCGATCAAACTGATTCATGGTGATCCTGAAGCCTTGGAAGGCTTGCGCGTGCATTTGCAGGAGCAAACGGAGTTTAAGGTCGACGTTGCCGGGTATCGGGATATCTTGCGCCTGTAACCCTTGTCCCCGTGATCCTGCACCAATCGAAACAAGAGAACCAAGATAGTAGAGGAAAAGATCATGCAAATTGAAACCCTGAAAGATGTGTTGCACTGGACCAAAGAGTTTCACCAACACCTGAACCAGTGCTTGTCCCACTGCGCGGATAAAAACACTGACGAGCGGGCGCGAATGATACTGGCTTATCTCTCCGAGCACGAAAAAACGCTGACCGACGTGGTAAGCGGTTTTGAAAAGTCCGGAGATGAACATGCCCTCAATACCTGGTGTTATGAATACGTCGAACATCATCCGATTACCCGGCACGCTCATTGTGATGCCCCCTTTGCCGAACTGGATGCCGCGCAGATTATGGAAGTGATCATTGATCAGCACCAGCAGGTCATCGAGTTGTATCGCTATCTAGCGTCACGGGCGGACATTCCGTCGGCTAAGGAATTGTTGGAGACCTTGCGTTCGCTGGAGGAACACGAAGTGATGCGCATGGCGCAATCGTCCAATCGGTTTGGTGATTTATAGACAGGTAAATACACATGATAGAAGGAGCACCGGTATGAAACTGCATGCCTTTAAATTTGGTCTGGCCTGCTCAATCAGTGCCATTGTGCTTTGGGTCATTTGCAGTGTCTTCGTCGCGGCGATGCCCGCAATGATGATGTCCATGTCCGGCGACATGGTGCATATGCAGTTGCAGGATATGGGGTGGCACCTAACCCTGGTCGGCGCACTTTGGGGGTTGGTGGCCTGGGCTGTGGTGGCTGGTTTTTCCGGGTGGTTGCTTGCCACTATTTACAACCGCTTGCTGGCCTGAACCAGGGTGCAAGCGTCTGTTATGCCTGTTTTTTTTCAGTCCTCAACCCTGACAGTTCCAGCATTAAGTGGGCGACATTTTCTAATGGATACTTCCATGGGATTTACGCCCAATGAGGGGCTGTTAATGCGTACGCGCAGCGGTGATGTTGATCCAGGTTTGCTGGCCTGGTTACAAAAGCAGGAAGGATGGTCGCCTGAAGATACGGATAAACTGCTTAATCAGGAATCCGGTTGGCGGGGGTTGTCTGGTGGTGTTGATAATATGGCTGAACTATTTACCAGTGACCACCCACAGTGCCATCTGGCATTTGAGCTGTTTCGATACCGCTTCCAGAAAACATTGGGGGCTTACTTTGCGATTTTAGGTGGCCTGGACGGTATTGTGCTCAGCGGCGGTGTTGCCGAACATAATCCGGCTCTTTGCCAAGAGCTCTTGTTGGGGTTATCCCATTTGGGCGTTGAATTGCACGCTGAATCGGCCAACAGCAACCTGCCGATAGAGCTTTCCTCAATGACATCAAAAGTGCAGTGCTGGGTAGTTGCCTCGGATGAGGCGGCGATGATGCTACTCGCAGTCCAGCAGCATTTTCCCAACGAATTTAGCAATCAGCCAGTCGCTGACTGAGGCATAGCCATGTATGTGATAGACCAACAAAACGATCACCGTATTGAACAACGAGCCAGGATGTATCGCGAGACTTACCCAGCGTTTGCTCATTGGGCAAACGGTTACGGGGTGATACAGCACAGCGATGAAACACAGGTACGCATATTTGATCTGTGCCAGCAACTGGTGTGTGAGGGGCGCTTCAAACAGATTGATGAGGTTCTGGAGATTTTGTCGGCTACCGACCGGCTGACCAGTGCGGCCATGTGGTTGGTGGTGCATATGACTTATAGCACCAAAGTGGATTTTTCCGGTAGCGCACTCGACGCTGAAGATTTTAAAGCCAATCCACAGGGGCATACCGGTGGCTCCCTGAATATGGTGCCTGCCTATGTCGCTTACATGGTGGCTAACCACCTGGCGGGAATCACACGAAGCTGGTTGATGGGTCAGGGCCACTGTGTGGCGGCCATCGACGCGGTCAATGTGTTACTGCAAAACCTCTATCCGGAACAGGCGGAGCGCTACCCCCTAAGTGATGAAGGTCTATCGCAATTGGCGCAGGATTTTTACAGCTACGCGATTACGGATGATGGTCGCCCGGGTGTCCCATTAGGCAGTCATGTCAATCCACACACGGCGGGCGGTTTGATTGAAGGTGGCTACCTGGGTTTTGCTGAGCTGCAATACGTGCACATGCCTCTCCCCGGTGAGCGCCTGGTGGCTTTCCTGAGTGACGGTGCGTTTGAAGAACAGCGCGGCAGTGATTGGGCCAGCCGTTGGTGGCGCGCCGAGGATTGTGGTCTGGTAACACCGGTGATGATCGCCAATGGCCGGCGTATTGATCAGCGTTCCACCATGTACCAGCAGGGCGGCCTGACCTGGTTTTACGAACATCTGGAGCAGAATGATTTTCATCCGATCGCCATCGACGGGCGCGATCCTGCTGCGTTTATCTGGGGAATATTTGAATCAGAAGCGCGCTTGCAAGCCTGCAGCGCACATATTCGTGCAGGAAAAATGTGTTATCCGGTTAAACTGCCGTACCTGATTGCCGAAACGGAAAAAGGCTACGGTTTTTACGGTGCTGGCACCAATGCAGCCCACGGCACGTCTTTGCCCGGCAACCCTCGTAGCGATGCCGCGGCTCGGCAGCTATTCAATGAACACGCTGCCAGGCTCTTTCTGCCGCGTACTGAGCTGACCAGTGCAATCGAAAAAATAACACAACATAAGGCAGATAACCGGGTACCGGAAAAATACCATGCGCTCGGTCAGCGTGATGTCGTTTTAAAACTACCTACTGCTTCACCACAGTGCGAAAAGGGGCAAGCATTGTCACCCATGGCAGCCGTAGATAAGCGCTTGTGTGAGTGGCATCTCGCCAATCCGGGCGTGCGCGTACGTATCGGCAACCCTGATGAGCTACGCAGTAACCGCATGGGCCAAACGCTGGACCTTCTCAAACACCGGGTGTTAAACCCGGAAGACGGTGTGGCCGAGTCGATACAAGGGGCTGTCATTACCGCTCTGAATGAGGAGGCCGTAGTGAGTGCGGCACTGGCGAATAAAGGTGGTATGAACCTGGTGGTCAGCTATGAAGCCTTTGCCATGAAAATGATTGGTGCCTTGCGGCAGGAAATCATTTTTGCGCGGCACCAAAAAGAACTGAATCGACATCCGCGCTGGTTATCGTTGCCGGTTATCGCTACTTCGCATTTGTGGGAGAACGGCAAAAATGAGCAATCGCATCAGGATTCCGCTTTTGGAGAAGTGTTGTTGGGTGAAATGAGCGATATGGCACGGGTGGTATATCCCGCCGATGCCAACAGTGCGGTTGCCTGTCTCGATTCCTGCTACCAGAGTCAGGGTCAGATTTGGGCCATGACCATACCTAAGCAGGAAATCATTTCTTCTTTCAGTCCTGACCAAGCTCAGCAGTTAGTGGATTGTGGCGCGTTGACGTTGGAAGAGGATGACAGGGTTGATGTGCAATTAGTGGCAATGGGTGCTTATCAGCTCCATGTTTGTCGTGAGGTTGGTGAACGTCTCAGAGAAAAAAGCATTGGCTGCCGTATTACTTATTTGCTTGAACCTGGCCGTTTTCGTATTCCGCGCGACAGGCACGAACAGTCATTCGTTAGCAGTCCTTCACAGCAGGCACTGCTCTTTAATGATGCGATTCACTTGCGCGTTTTTGTATCCCATATGCGACCTGAAGTTCTGTTAGGTGTATGTCGACCACTGGACTTGGGCCGTGATCGCTGCCTGGCATTTGGTTATCGAAACCGCGGTGGCACATTGGATACGCAGGGCTTGCTGGAGGCAAATCAATGTAACGCCCGGTTCATTGTGGCAGAAACTTTGAAAAAGATGAGTTTAGGAGAAGGTTGATGGATAAAGATGGTCGCACAACACACTACGATAAAGATAGTCTGACGCTCTCCGGTACTGTGATGCTGGGCACCGGTGTGATGATAGGGGCAGGTATTTTTGCGCTGACTGGGCAAATGGCGGAAATGGTGGGCGTACTGTTCCCGCTGGCATTTCTGGCAGCAGCGGTGGTCGTTTCTTTCAGTGCCTACTCTTACGTCAAAATTTCCAATGCCTACCCTTCCGCCGGAGGGATAGGGATGTATTTACACAAGGCTTATGGCGACAGCTTACCGACGGCATTCAATGCACTGTTGATGTACTTCTCCATGGTGATTGCACAGAGCTTCCTGGCGCGGACTTTTGGCTCCTATACCATGCAATTATTCGGTGGTGATGAATCCGGGCGAACGGTGGCGATGCTGGGTGTGGGGCTGATTATTTTTGCGTTTATCGTCAATTTGTTGAGTAACCGCTTTATTCAAAAGGTAGCTGGGTTTATCGGGGTGTTAAAGATTGGCGGCATTTTGGTGTTCGGCATTATCGGTGTGTGGGTGGCCGATAGCCTGGCGCTAGATTTCGGTCACACGGATAACGTTGAAACCTCCGGAAATTTTCTTGGTGCTACCGCTCTCGGGATTCTGGCTTTTAAAGGTTTTACCACCATTACCAACAGTGGATCCGAGGTAATCGATCCTAAGCGAAATGTTGGAAGAGCTATCGTTATCTCTATTGTTGCGTGTGTAGTCATCTACACCCTGGTTGGCTTTTCAGTGGCCAGTAACCTATCCCTGAGTGAAATCATAGATACTCGCGATTATTCCCTGGCAGCGGCTGCGCGACCAGCGCTTGGAGAATACGGAGTATGGTTTACAGTCGCAATTGCCATGACGGCAACTGCGGGCGGCATTCTTGCCAGTATTTTTGCGGTGTCCCGGATGCTGGCCATGTTGACCGAAATGAAACTGGTTCCTCATCGCCATTTCGGTATGCCGGGAAGCATCCAAAAACATACACTTGTCTATACCGTGGTACTCGGTATTTTTCTTACGGCCTTTTTTGACCTGTCGCGGATAGCCGCCCTGGGTATTGTCTTTTATCTGGTCATGGACATTGCTATTCATTGGGGCGTGATTCGTTATTTGGCGGATGATATTAAAGCCAAGCGCTGGGTGCCCATTGTAGCCATTATTTTCGATTTTCTGGCTTTGATCGGTTTCGTTTGGGTGAAACTGAACGCTGACCCGTGGGTTATCGGCATTGCCCTTATCGCGATGTTACTGATCGCAGTGGGAGAGAGGTGGTTCCTGCATTCGAATAGACGGCAACGACTACTACACGAAGACGGTAAGCACCAGCGTCAGCATTGATGTCTGCTGTTCAAATTTAAACATCAGGTGGTTAAGTGGCGGAAAAGCGCATGAATGAACCTAATGAAACTAAGCATCGGCTTCTTATTTACGCACTCCCCTATTTATTAGTAAACATCAGCAGATGGTGGAGTATTAGAGAAGGTGAGGCCAATGAGCAAACGTGAATTCACAATACATTGTCCCGTATGTCAAATGACAAAAATAGATCGATCTTTGTCGCTCAAATATCAGGGCGTCGATCACTACTTTTGTTCATCTCAGTGTCTAGAGCGATTTAAAGAGCACCCTCACCTGTTTGTGGGCGACCCCAAACATGGCTTGTCGCCAAAGCAAAAGGGACAGGCGGCACTGAAAACACGTCGCATTGGTTTCGCTGAGGCTGTTGGCGACGAACTTAAAGCCACACTGGATCAATCCCTGTTGTCTCTTATGGGGGTAGAAGCACTCAGATTTGAGGGGCACTGCCTTTACGTGAGTTACGATCTTTTTCAAGTTTCCTTGGAGGAAATCGAAGCAACTATCGAGCAAACTGCGGCAAAGCTACATTCCGGTATGTTGGAGCGGGTAAAACGCGGATTTATTCATTACAGCGAGGAGTGTGAACTTGATAATCTCGCGCATCCCGGCGGGGACGGTAGCTGCCACGGAGGAAGTTGAAAGTAAAACAAAATATGAATTCAGTCCGTTTTACTTCGCTGTCTCGCTATGGGTGTGATGCCGTCACTAATGGTTGGCGATGAAATCTGTTAGCCCTTGGTATAGAGAATCTTAGGGGTTGATCTTCAATATACCTATATCGCGTGCACCCCTGTTTAAAGAGAATTTGGCTTCTTCTCTTTAACGTGAAAATACGGGGTAAAAATTTATATTTCGACACCGATTGCTGAAATGATGGTGATATTACAGATGCTGTCAACAAATCAAGTCAACCGTCCATAATGGAGGTCAATGTCTAATTTTGTTTTACCTGGTGTGGCACTAGTCGCGGTGGTAGTTTTATTTCTGCTGAGGGTACGCAATGCCACTCTTTGGCGGGCTACGGTAACACCACTGGCGTCAATAATCGTCAGTGGTTTTTTGATTTCCGGGCCGTTACTAAGTCATGTTGTGGCGGCGTAGCCTCCGGTTGCGATGCTGGGGATTCTCCTGGTGGCGTTTGCTATCGGCGCTGTGATCCGTTTCAACATTACTCATGCCGAGCCACTGCTTGCCGATGTCGGGCATTCCCACGTCGTTAAACCGTTACAACACCTGTCAGATCTCGCCCTGGGATTTGCTTATATTGTTTCAGTTACTTTCTATGTTCGCTTGCTGGCGTCTTTTGTGTTGCGTTTTGGCGGTCATCGTGATGCGGTGATCGAAAATGTTCTGACCACGGTCGTGTTGTTGTTTATTGCCATCGTGGGTTGGAAAAATGGAAGAAGCCGCGGTGGCGATCAAGCTGGCCATCATCGCTGCATTGCTGATCGGTCTGTTCGGGTTCGATTGGCATTGGCTCGCCAGTGATCAAACGCTTATCGATCCGAACGAAAATCTTACAGTGATGGAACGTCTCAGACTGTTGGCGGGATTACTGCTGATTGTACAGGGATTCGAAACATCGCGTTACCTGGGAAATGCCTATGATCCCGCCATGCGAGTGCGATCAATGCGGCTGGCGCAACTCATCGCCGGCGTTATTTATCTGCTGTTTGTGATTACGGGGCTACCTTTGTTGATGGAGTTTCATGGTATTGCCGATGAAACGGCGATTATTACCCTGGCGGGTCGTGTTGCCGAAATATTGCCCGCGCTATTGATACTGGCGGCGGTGATGAGTCGATTCAGTGCTGCCGTTGCCGACACAGTGGGGGCCGGTGGATTGTTCACTGAGCTGAGCGGTAGCCGACTTTCATCTCGACTGGGCTATATCGGTCTTGTGGCGGTAGCGATCTTGTTGGTTTGGACCGGTAATGTGTTTGATATTGTGACATTGGCATCGCGTGTGTTTGCGGCGTACTACCTGTTGCAGTGCCTGGTGGCAATAGCGGCTACTTTTAGGGCTGTCCGGTTAACCGGAGTACAGTGCGTGATTCTATTAACGTCATTTTCGGCGATGGCGATGATGTTGGCTCTGATAGTGGTGTTCGCTATCCCGGTAGGTTGATTTCGCAGATCTAAAGTGGCATGAAAGAGACATTTAATGGTGACGCTAACCTGAGTGTTCTCCACGACAGGTGGACACAGAGTTGCCTTGTGGGCATCGCGGGAGCGTTATCAGTGAGAGCAATGCTGGCAGTGATGATTCTGGTGCGCTGTATAACAAACTGGAAGGAAAAATACTGCCGTTTTTACGATAACCACAAAGGATGGATCAAGGTGATGAAAGCAAGTATTGGGTAAAATGCTTCATTTTTTAATAGTCACCGTATGATGCGGAGGTACGCAAGTGATGCTTACATACGTTAGGGAAAATTAGTTCGAACAATTAACGTAACATCTTCTTATCGGTTAAAAGTTTTTCGTTAAACGGATATACGGTGCCTGAATCCGGCTTCATCAAGTGCTGATCTTTATCAGGACAATCTACAATCGATAACAAATGTCGGATGACATTAAGACGAGCGCACTTTTTATTATTGGCTTTGACGATATACCAGGGGGCATGATCGCTATGGCTATGCTGTAGCATTTTGTCACGGGCAAGGGAGTAATCGTCCCAGTGCTCGATAGCTGTAGTATCAATTGGGCTGATCTTCCACTGTTTTAATGGATTAATTCGTCGATCATCTAATCTACTTTGCTGTTCATCCCGCGATATATCGAGATAGTATTTGATAATTTGGATACCTGTATCGCAAAGCATCTTTTCAAACGGTACGACCGCTTTCATAAATTGCTTATATTCTTTTTCCGAGCAAAAGCCCATGACTTTTTCCACACCCGCGCGGTTATACCAGCTGCGATTCATCAGGACCATTTCCTGCCGACTTGGCAGGTGGGCTGAGTAACGTTGGAAGTACCAGCTATTGGTATCGCGCTCAGAGGGTTTTCCCAGGGCGACGACTCGCGTTTCCCTCGGGCTTAGATGCTCAGTGATTCGCTTGATGACACCATCTTTACCGGCGGCATCCCGGCCCTCAAATATGACCAGCAGTTGC
This sequence comes from Thalassolituus maritimus, assembly GCA_913019975.1. GTDB lineage: Bacteria > Pseudomonadota > Gammaproteobacteria > Pseudomonadales > Oceanobacteraceae > Thalassolituus. The sequence continues at coordinate 28,477 of CAJWBH010000005.1, forward strand.
AGGTCGTTTTTGATAATGTGCCGCTGAAGTTTAACGAGTTGTATTTGGAGCTCTCTGAGTTCTGTTTTATAGGATGGCTTTTTCTTCGCTGAACTTGTCATCACATCACCTTGTTAGTAAATCGATTCAGCCTGTCATACAGGTAGATTATCCGATTTCATATTTCCTCATACCACTGCTCTGGTTGACGAATTCACCAGAGGTATGGCGGCTATAACCAGGAAAATACCCAGCCACTGTATTGAAGATAGCGACTCAGCAAAATATGTGTAACCTAAATACAGCCCGAATACAGGCGTTAGAAAACTGTAGACATTGATTTTGTATAATGGCGCAGTATCCATCAGCCAGAACCACAGAATAAATGGCAGAGCAGTGCCGGGCAATGCCAGTGCCAGTAAGATCCACACGTAATCCCAGTTCCAACTCAGGGGCGGCAAGGAAGTGTTAAAAAAGGCCAATAGCGACAGGGGGATAGCCCCCAGTAAGAGCTGGAATCCCATGGCATATAGCACATCGACACGATTAGCAGACTTCTTCAACAAGATATTGCTGATCGCTAAACCCGCAGCGGCAATAACAACATAGGCAATACCGCTCAATGACTGAACATCTGTGGCGAAAAGACTTTCCGCACTGATGACCACAATTCCTGAAAAACCGAGTAGAGTACCCAGCAGTGCCCGCTTCCCTATGCGTTCGTTCAGAATATGCCAGCCCAGAAGGCCGGCAATTAGAGGTTGTGTGTTGGTGAGTACGGTTGCCAGTCCGGGTGTGATTAGGCTGCCCGCATAGAACATGCCCCAGAACCCAATACTCGTTGCGGTTAGACCAATGCCAAGGATATAGAGGCAGACTTTAGTGGACTTTGGGAAAGGTCTACCTAGCATCCAAGCGATGACAATTAAAAAGAAACCCGCAATCGCTGCTCTAAGAAATGCCGTCAACATAATCGGGGCATAGGGTAAACTAAGGGAGATGAGCGGGAAGCATATTGCCCATAACACCATGGTGAACACAGCGCCACCAGTAATAAATACCTTAGCCGGCATAGGGCGAATCGCTATATCCACTGTCTAGCTGCTGGGTCTTTCTGGATTCTCTTCCATTACCATATCTCATTTATCAAACAATGAATCCGTTTGTTTAAGTGTTATTTTTAATTGCGCTAGCATTTCATCTACCGTGCCCATGTAATCGTACTTGTATTTACTCATTTTTTCCTTGACGTGTGGATAGTCGCTGGCCATCAGATTTCTCATAGCAAGTAGTTTTCTTTGCATTCTGTCGACTTGATCCTGAAGGTTCTGCATACGCTCCGGAGAGCTGCCAAGGGTTTGGAAGCTTGCTTGCCGTTCCGCTACTGTGCGGTCATATTTTTCAATGTCTTTTATGGGGTCATGTGCAGAGTGTGGATAAGCCAATTCAACAAATAACAGCGGGTAGAAAAATACGAATATGGAGAGAGATCTTTTCAACATGTGATTTTTCATATTTATGGATTTAGAGTCGTGATTGCCTAAGCGGATTTAATTATTTTTCGATGGCGATAAATTCAGTGGTCGTGCGAATCGCTTGTATTGCCTCTTGCTGTCAGTATCTGATATTGATCCGGCGTAAGTGATGGAAGCCTTTGTAGAAATGCCACCATATTCCAAATCCGGTCGTCACTGTGAGTTGGTCCCCAAGCGGGCATGCCCGATGCCTTAATGCCGTGCTTGATAATCCAGAATTGGCGTTGAATAGCTATTTCTTCACTACCTGTGTCGCTGCCATGCTCATGCCCATGGGCATCTGCCGTGGCGGTCAAGTTAGGTGGGGAAGGATACAGGCCGATGGTAAAGTCACTCTCATTTTTACCCGGTTTGAGATGGCAGCTTGTGCACATGTCGTTGTAGTCAGCACCTCCAGCCAACAATCGATCGGACGTATTCAAATTACTAGGAATTTGAATATCGCTGGCAGCTCGGGCAATGGATCGTTCGCGCAGGGTTTCCAGCAGCCAGTAACTGAGTTTGTTATGGGGCACGTCGGCACCGATGGGATATAGGCCCGAGTAGATAAATAAGCCAGCGCCCACCAGGCCAATGACCGTAGCGATAAGCAGGCTCCTAATAAATGCGGTGAGCGTTGGCATAGGACATTCCTTAGGTTTATGCGTTAGTGCTGATGTTCAGAGTGTTGTTCATCTGAAGCTTTCTTCTGGCCATCTTCACTAGCATCTTCGTGGCTCATTGAATAGTCACCATCGCTGTGATGCATATCCTTCATGCACTGCTTCATCATGGCTTGCATGACAGGATCGTTCATATCCATCTTGCTGTGATCCATATCCTTCATTGCGGCGCAATTCGGGTTTTCTGCGTCTTTCATGTGCTCCTTAGGATCATGGGCTTGAGCTGAAAAAGTCACGCCAAGGGCAGCGAGAACGAGAACGGGGGATAGAAGTTTACGTTTCATTGAGTGTTTCCTCGGAGGAGTAAAAGTCATGTTGACCAGACAATGTTAATTATTAAAACCAGAACCTGAGGCCCGCGACGATCTGGGTGTCAGAGCGATCATCGCCTGCGGCGCGCCGGTAATCCGCTGTATCGCCATAAGTGCTCGTCCATTCCACTCCAATGTAGGGGGCAAATTGACGGCTGAACTCATAACGCAGACGCACACCCAACGCGAGATCCGACAGGCCGGAGCCTAAACCATTTTCCGGGTCGCCCTTGCCGTACAGATTCAGCTCAGCGCGGGGTTGTAAAATCAGGCGTTGTGTCAGCAATAATTCATATTCAGCTTGAGCGGCTAGTGCGGTCCGACCGTTGTCGCCCACATAGGCGGTAACATCCAGTTCAAACCAATAGGGGGCAAGCCCTTGTAGACCCAGCGCCAACCATTGGCGATCTTTGCCTTCGTTATATTGGTCAAATCGCAGGCCAAGTTGGGTATCAAAATAGGCGTTCAGCGCATGACCCCAGAGCAGATCGGTGGAGCTTTCTTCCAAGGTTCCACTTGCAATATCACCTTCCGCCTTGATGACGAGTCGATCGAAGGTGGTGCCGTACCATGCCTGGAGGTCGTAAACTATGGTTTCACTACCGGTTTTACTGTCTTCCTGGTATTCGAAACGGTCACCTAGTACCGCCCAAAAGCTATGTTCATCGGCCAGCTTCAGTTGTGGCGACCCTGATTGAACGTAGGGGCTAGCGGTCAAACTAAAACCATCCGAGTAGGCGTGAGGGTCGCGGGCGTCAGCGGGTGCGCTACCACCTTGCGCTTTCTTCTCGCCTTGATCCATCTGTGCAAGGACAAAATTCGCGTGCAAACTGGTGGCAAATAGCACCAACACTGCCAACCAGTTCATAGTCTTCATTTTCATTCCCATTCTCATGACACTACCACCTCACGGAACATGCCCGCATCCATATGAAACAGCAGGTGGCAATGCCAGGCCCAGCGGCCCAGGTCATGCGGTGTAGTTAAGTAACTGATTCGTTGGGCGGGCTGTACCGGTATAGTATGACGACGCACCCGCAGTTCCCCCTGATCAGTTTCCAGTTCGCTCCACATGCCGTGCAAATGCATGGGATGGGTCATCATTGTGTCGTTTTGCAGGATGATTCTGACCCGTTCATTATGGCGCAATGATACCGGCGTACTTTTGCCAAATTCGAGCCCGTCAAACGACCAGCTGTAACGTTCCATATTACCGGTTAGGTGGAGTTCGAGTTCCCTCACGGGTTCGCGCTGGTCATCCAAAATGCCGTCAATGGATTTTAAATCTGCCAGAGTTAGTACGCGATGGCCCTGTGGTCGTAGTCCTTTTTCGCTTAGATCTCGAAGGCCTATGCCAGGATCATCCAAAGTAGTACGGGGTGTATTGACGCGCTGATCGACAGATGGGCCATACTCCGTGCGTGCGTGGCGCACGGTAGACGAGGGCTTGGCGAGAGGACTGCGTGTGGCCTGGTTCATACCCGGCATACTTTGGCCGCTGTGCTGGCTGTGATCCATTGCCATGCCACCGTGCATGTTGGAGTGATCCATGCCCCCCATATCCATATTACCCATGCTCATCGCACTGTGATCCATACCTTTTTGGTTCATTTCCTGGTGACTCATGGCGCCCATCATATCGGCCATGGTCAGCCATTCCACCGGATCAAGTGTTGGTATGGAAGCCGACAAGCCTTGGCGAGTGGCCAGTGTGCCTAAAGCATAACCGCTACGCTCCATACTTTGTGCAAAGATGGTATAAGCATCGTCTTTAGGTTCTACTAGCACATCGTAAGTTTCACCTGGACCAAAACGGAATTCATCGATGCTTACTGGCTCAACATCTTGGCCGTCCGATTGGATGACGGTCATTTTTAAGCCGGGAATGCGCACGTCAAAGAAGCTGTTACTGGCAGCATTGATAAAACGCAGTCTTACTCGGTCTCCTTTGTTAAACAGTCCCGTCCAATTGCTAGCAGGAGCAGTGCCATTCATTAAATACGTGAACGTAGCCGCCGACAGATCGGCTAAATCCGTTGGATTCATACGCATCTGATTCCACATCTGACGCTTTTCCAGTGCGGCTTGCAGACCCATGTTCGAAACATCACGGGTAAAATCAAAAAACGTAGGCTGGCTGAAGTTGTATATATCGCTTTGTACTTTTAGTTTGCTAAAAGCATGCATAGGGTTCTCGTCTGTCCAGTCAGAGAGCTGCACCACGTGATCCTGATCGGTGTGATGTCTTTCACCTGCGCGGGGCTCGATGATCAAAGCGCCGTACATCCCCGTCATTTCCTGAAAACCGGAATGGCTGTGGTACCAGTAGGTGCCGCTCTGGCGCAGCTTAAAACGGTAGGTAAAGGTTTCGCCTGGGGCGATGCCTTTGAAGCTGATACCTGGCACACCGTCCATCTGATAAGGCAGCAGGATGCCGTGCCAGTGAATGGACGTTGAAACTGCCAGGCGATTAGTCACGCGGATTGTGACCTCATCACCTTCGCGCAAGCGCAGGGTTGGGGCCGGGATTGATCCATTGATGGTCGTGGCCATCCGGGTGACACCGGTAAAATTGACCGGCGTCTCTGCGATGACCAGATCAATTTCACGCCCGCTGAGCACGGGTGCTGAGCCAAGTGAAGTCGTGCTGCTTACGGCAGCCTGCAACCAGGACGGTGTGGCGGCCAGTACACCACCAGCGGCCAGGCCCTGCACAAATCGGCGGCGACTCAGCTGCCAGGACGGCTTGGGTTGGGGAAACCATGAGGTCATTGGTCAATCTCTTGTTAGGGAAATATTGATTGTTCCATATCTTGGTCCCGCATACTAGCCAGGCATGCCTGACACCCGCATGACTCCAGAATGACAAAGTTGTAATCTGTGTGTCATCTTTCTGTGGGTAAGCCTAGTTTAGGCTGTTTCCAAAGTCATTCTGCAAATACGGAGCAGGGTAACCATGCGGCTATTGGTGGTCGAAGACGAAATCAAGACGGGTGATTATTTACAGCAGGGCCTGACCGAAGCGGGCTTTATGGTCACGCTGGCACGCAACGGTCTGGACGGGCATCACCTGGCAATGACGGAAACGTTTGACCTGCTGGTGCTGGATGTCATGCTGCCGGATGTGGATGGCTGGCGCATTGTGCAGTCACTCCGTGAGGCGGGGCGTCAAACGCCGGTACTCTTCCTGACGGCTCGCGACAGCGTCGATGATCGGGTCAAGGGGCTTGAGCTGGGAGCGGACGATTACCTGGTCAAACCCTTCGCCTTCGCCGAGTTATTGGCCCGAGTTCGAACCCTGTTGCGTCGCAGTACGGTACCGGTAATCACGGATCAGATGCGCGTCGCCGATCTCATTCTGGATTTGCCGCGACATCGGGCTATGCGTACGGGTCGTAAAATTAACCTAAGCCACAAAGAGTTTTGTCTGCTGGAGCTGCTTGTCCGTCGACAGGGTGAAGTGCTACCGCGTTCGCTGATTGCCTCGCAAGTGTGGGACATGAACTTTGATTCCGATACTAATGTGATCGATGTGGCCATCCGTCGCCTGCGCTCCAAGATAGATGACGATTTTGAGCCTAAATTGATTCACACGGTAAGGGGGATGGGCTACAAGCTGGAAGTGGATGACGAGCATGATGTGGAGTAGTCGTCTTGGCAAGCATCCACTATCGCTAACCGCCCGGGTGATGGCCTTTGTTGCCCTTGCCATTGGGCTAAGTCTTCTGGTGATTGGTTATCTGGTGGACAACGCGGTCAAGCGCCATTTCGCCGAACAGGACGCTGACGAGTTGGAGGTCATGACAAGGGCTGTGGATCGAGCCTTACGCAAAACGGGTGACGGCTCTTCACACTTGGGTGAGGCGTTGTCGCACGCGATATCGGGTCATCACGGTGTCTATTTTCAGGTCTGGGATAAGGAAAAGCGCCTGATTTACGGCCCCTCAGCGAACGATTTTGCAAAACCTATTAATACCTTTGCCCCGGTGTCCAGTATTCAGGTTGGCAACGTATATCACTGGCAGGGAGATGGGAAAACCTACCGGGGAACCATCACGCAAACCCAGGTGGGTGGCCAAGAATACTACATCGTTACCGCCATTGACATGGATGCTCATATCCAATTTCTGGAGAATTTTCGTCGTAGCTTATGGCTTATCATGTTACTCGCAGGCATGGTGACGCTATTGGCGGCCTGGTATGGTGTGCATCAGGGGCATGCGCCACTGCGCGGGTTGAGCGAAGCCATGCGTGAAATACAGGCTGATCGCCTGCATGTTCGACTTGATTCCGAGGCGGTGCCTGGGGAACTTCAAAATCTCGTTTCTTCATTCAATTTTATGCTTGGCCGATTGGAAGACAGTTTTGCCCGCTTGTCCCATTTCTCCGCCGACATCGCCCACGAATTGCGCACGCCTCTTACCAATATCATCACCCAGACTCAGGTCGTTCTGGGAAAGTCACGAGGCCTGGTTGAATACCGCGAACTGCACTATTCAAACCTGGAAGAATTGGAACGCTTGGCAAAAATGGTCAACGACATGCTCTGGCTGGCTCAAAGCGAGCATGGACTGCTTAAGCCGGTATGGGAGTCACTGGGTATGGCTCAGGAAGTCCGTAAGCTATTTGATTTTTTTGAGGCGCTGGCAGAGGAAAAGCACATACAGTTAATGCTGGAAGGACAGGCGCCGAAAATTAAGGGTGATCGTGCCATGCTGCGGCGCGCCATGTCCAATCTGTTATCCAATGCGATACGCCACTCACCCGAGGGAGAAAGCGTGAAGGTTCGTCTGGATGTGTCGGACGAAGGGCAGGTTTTACTCAGCGTACAGAATACGGGGCCGGAAATTCCCGCAGAACATTTGCCCAGAATTTTCGACCGTTTCTACCGGGTTGATCCTTCACGTCAGCGCCAGAGTGAAGGGGCTGGATTGGGCTTGGCGATTGTTAAGTCCATCGTGGAAGCACACTACGGCAGTATCGACGTGTCTTCAGATTACGGTATGACCTCCTTTTCGATCTGCTTTCCACAAGCGGCTATTAATTGGGACTGCGAAGAAGGGGCTTTGCCATGAGTCTATTTTCCATCGGAAAATTAGCGCAAGCTGCACAAGTCAGCGTCGAAACCATCCGCTACTACGAACGCCGTGGCCTCATCACTCAGCCTCCAAAACCGGCTCAAGGATACCGCACTTATACCAAGGCCACCCTGGCACGGATTTTATTCATCAAACGTGCCCAGGAACTGGGCTTTACTCTGGAGGAGATCGAAAACCTCTTGGTACTGGGCGAATCCCATTGCTCGGAAGTCCAGGAGTTGGCGGAAAGTAAACTGGTCAGCGTGCGGTCAAAAATCAACGATTTGTGCCGCCTGGAGCGTGTTTTAGAGGGTTTAGTCACCCAGTGCCGCTCCAATCCCGACAACACAGCCTGTCCGATTGTGGAGTCGTTACAACCTGACAAAGACCTCTCCTGAGTCGGACTTGACTCCGTACCGAAGTACGGCGTTTACACTGGCTTCATTGAATGCATTCCATGGAGTCCGCCATGCCCGCAAACGACGAGTTCGCCAAAAATAATCTACCCCTGATCGGCGGGGTGCTGGCTGCTGTTGGCGCCAGCCTTTGCTGCATCGGCCCGTTCGTTTTACTCACACTGGGGATCAGCGGGGCCTGGATCGGGAACCTGACTCTGCTGGAGCCCTATCGTCCCGTCTTTATCGCCATCGTGATGATGCTATTGGGTTGGGCGGGCTGGCAGATCCACCGGCCAGTTGAGGGCTGCGAGCCGGGCACCGCCTGCGCCGTACCGCAAACGCGAAAACGCCGACGGGTTATTTTCTGGATCATGGCCATCATCGCGTTGGTTCTTGTCACCAGCAGCTACTGGATTCCCCTGATGGTTTAAAAATGCGTTGCCCAAGACTGGAGTGAATCATGCACAAAATCACAATAGCCCTTGTATTCACCATCACCAGCCTGTCTGCCTGGGCTAAACCTCAGATTGTCACTCTGAACCTGCCAACCATGAACTGCGCCATGTGTCCGATCACGGTCAAGAAGGCCCTTAGCAAAGTAAAAGGCGTCACCAAGGCCGAGGTCAGTTTTGAACACAAGCAGGCGGTGGTCACTTTTGAGGATACTCAGACCAGCGCAGGGAAACTCATTGAAGCGACCACCAATGCCGGTTATCCCTCAACCCTTGTGGAAACAGAAACGCCATGACAAAACGACAGGAAAGGCGTTTTGCACAGCTCAGCTGCCCGAAGGGTGGCGTACAGGGAAGTACGTCATGACATCAAATGTGATTTTAGATTCAGAATTGACCTGTCCGAAATGTGGCCATAGGAAGCTCGAAACCATGCCGACGGATGCCTGCCAGTGGTTCTATGAGTGCGAAGGTTGTCACGCTGTACTTAAACCCAAACCCGGTGATTGTTGTGTGTATTGTTCTTACGGTTCGGTACCATGCCCGCCTGTTCAACAAGAGGGGCGTTGCTGTTCTTAGAGAACTCATATTGACATTGTACGGTTCAGGCCGGATTGTTCGCGGTAAAGTGCTTGAGTTTTTCTTTCATTGCTCACTCGTTTCGCCGTCGAAAGACTCCAGGATTGGACAACCCTTGTCACTGGAACCACACAGATTGGTGAGCAGTCGCAGTTCGTCCCGCAAAGTGGTCAATTCCTCCAGATGATGTTGAATGTCTTCCAGCTTGTGATGCGCCAGTTCCCGGACTTTGGGCTTGGCTTTTTGCGGGTTTTCCCGAAACTGAAGTAGCTGTTTGATTTCATACAGGCTAAATCCCATCTTTTGCGCCCGCTTGATAAAGCGCAGTCGTGAGAGATCTTTATCGAAATACAGTCGGACTCCAGCATCATTGCGATGTACTTCGGGCACCAGTTTGATTTTTTCGTAATAACGCAGGGTATCAGCACTGATTTCCAATGTTGCGACCACTTCACCAATTCGCATCATGATTTAAAACCAGAAACAGCCATGAGCCACTTTTTCATAGTAAATAACTTTCATTGAGCAGGTAAGCCCCAATGGCCATTAGCGTGATGCCTCCTGCAATCTCAAAACCACGACGCCAACACTCGATGGTTTTCAGGTTTTCCAACCAGCCGATGCTGATAGCACCCACGGCAAGCGGGATCACCCGACCGAGAGCGAACGCCAACATCAACAAACCACCATAAAAACCCGATCCGATCGAAGCACTAACACCGAGTCCGATCCATAACCCCGGCGAACAGACCGGACAGATCCCGACCGTAAACGGCATACCCAATAAGAAGGCTCCCCAGAGCGTCGCCGCGCGTTTTCCCCGCAATGGCAACCAGGGTAACGGAATTTTCAACCAGCCCGTCCAGAGCAAACCCAGCGCTGCACCGATACCTAACACCACATGGGTGAGTATGAGCCCGGCGGCAAAGGCCAGGCCATAACTGACCGCCTCACGGAAAGCGCGTGCGCGAGTGACGTAGGCCAGTACAACAGGAATGGAGGCGAAAGCCACCGGCATAAAGCTGAACAGAAAACCAGCCAATAAAGCCGCACCCAGACCGGCAACTCCGCCCATTTGCATCCAGGCTGTGGTATCCATCAGTGCGCTTTACCTTGAGGTGCTGAAGGCTCCTCCAATCGCTTCAGAATCTCCTGACTTGATCTCTTGATAGCGCACCCGGTCGTCGTTCAATTCAGCGATCACCGCTTTTGCCAGCGCTTTTATTTTCTGACAACGACCGCATCCGGAAGCCGTCAATACTTCCACTAAGACTGACTGGCTTTCAGTTTCTGCGCTCATGACAGGCTTTGCAACCACAAAGTGAGCGGCAGCAAGGCGTAAGCCGCAAAAAGGGAAAGCAGAAGTATCACTGTACTCGCCCACAATACTGCCTTTTGCCATCGCAAGCGGTTTTTGTCCGCTAGAGCGCAGACTTTGATCCGATGCAATCGCCAGTAGCTATAAACTAATGCGGCAGCGGTTAAGGAAAATGTGACGACTTTGTACTGCGACAATGTCGTTAACCAAGGCATCACGGCCACCATCGAAGCCACAGCGCTTCCGAGCCCAAGCGCGACCAATACAATTGGTAGCGCGCAACAGGTGGTACCGATAAGCGCGAGCCCCAGGCCGCTGAAAAGAGAGGTATCGGTTTTCGCCTGTTCAGTGTTCATCGAAATCTAATCATTGCGATCATTCTTTTTGAGGCTTTACGGGTTGCACCTGGAATTGGCGCAAGGTAAACCCGGCGTCATTGATCAAGGTTTTAAGCGATGCTTGATTCATGGGTTCCAGCGTGTCCGCCTCAAAGATCACCAATCCATCATTCAATTTGATAATCACACTGGATTTATCTACGCCATCAAGCGCTTTGATTTTCTTTTCGATCCCGTAGGCACAATAAGGACAGGCCATGCCATCAACATGCAGCTCATAGCGCCTGTCAGCCGCCTGCGCCATAAATGAAAGCATCATTAATGCTGCAATAAGTAAACACTGTCTCATGGTTAAACTCCTAAAACGGTTGTCTCTTTACAGGTGCCATTCCAGCTCAATTTTGGCACGGTAGTCGTCTTGCTCCTGATCGGCGGACAAATCATCGATGACGGGCAGTTGTAAGCCTGCCTTGAACGCAAAATTCTGATGTGTCCACATCAAACCGGGCGACAGAAACCATTGGTTCCCGCCCAGGTGCCTTTCCACACTTCCCGCGCCATTGTCGAAAACTGCATTTTGCGGCTGGCGGGGCGCCACACCATCTTGGGCGCACCTTGAAATTGGACGAGCGCTTTCAAACGGTGTTTGCTGCCACTCGTGAGGTCTTCACCCCGAGTTTAATCAGCGTGCTCGTGGTAATTCTGGTGAATCTGCCCATTCTGGCGCTGACCGGCGTGGAAGGAAAAATGTTTACCCCCATGGCGATGGCGGTAATCATGGCACTGTTGTCCGCATTGGTGTTGTCGCTGACCTTCGTTCCTGCGGCTGTGGCACTTGTCATGCGCGGACACATTGAGGAGAAGGAAAATTTTATAGTTCGTTCTTCCAAGTGGCTTTACGCACCAGTATTGGAGTGGGTCCTGAAGTTTCGCGTTTGGGTGCTGTCAATGACCCTGATATTCGTGATTATCGTAGGAACACTCGCAACTAAAATGGGGACTGAATTTATCCCGAACCTGGATGAGGGTGATATCGCCGTCCAGGCGTTGCGAATACCCGGCACCAGCCTCAGCCAATCCCTGGATATGCAATTTCGCCTGGAAAAAGCCGTGCTGGAAATGCCTGAAGTCAAAACCTACTTCTCGCGTGTCGGAACCGCTGAAGTCGCCAGCGATCCCATGGGGCCCAATATCTCTGATGGCTATGTCATGCTGAAAGACAAAAGTGAATGGCCTGATCCCGATAAAACCAAAGCCCACCTGCTGGAAGAAATGGGTGAAAAACTTTCGTTGTTGCCCGGCAATGCCTATGAGATCAGCCAACCGATCCAGCTTCGATTTAATGAATTGATTTCAGGTGTCAGATCGGATTTAGGGATCAAGGTATTCGGCGATGATTTGCAGCAACTGTTGAAGTCGGGAAGCGAAATCGCCGCTGTACTGAACGGTATAGAGGGCGCTGAAGGCGTAAAGGTGGAACAGGTGTCGGGCTTACCCATTTTGTCAGTCGAAGCGGATCGCTCCGCCCTGTATCGCTATGGCTTGAACGTTGCCGATGTGCAGGACGTCGTCGCTGCCGCCACAGGCGGTGAAGAGGCTGGGCTGATCTTTGAAGGTGACCAACGTTTCTCGATCGTCGTGCGCTTGGCAGAACGATTAAGGGCCGACGTGAGCGCCCTGGAGCGTTTGCCCGTACCCTTACCGGGCGGTGGCTATGTGCCGTTGCGTGAGGTCGCCAGACTGACGCTGGCACCCGGTCCCAATCAAATTTCCCGAGAAAACGGTAAACGCCGATTGGTGGTCAGCGCCAATGTTCGCGGTCGTGATTTGGGAGGGTTTGTGGCTGAAGTACAGGGCAAAGTAGCACAGCAGGTCAAGTTACCGCCCGGCTATTGGCTAGCATACGGCGGTACCTTTGAACAACTGCAATCGGCGTCACAACGGTTAAGTTTGCTGGTGCCTGTGACACTGGTGATGATCTTTGCCCTGTTGATGATGACTTTTGGCTCAGCTAAAGATGCCGCACTGGTATTCAGTGGCGTGCCGCTGGCGCTGACCGGCGGCGTCATCGCCTTGTGGCTGCGTGACATACCGCTGTCAATTACTGCCGGTGTCGGTTTTATCACCCTGTGCGGGGTATCGGTGCTGACGGGGGTTATGATGGTATCCGCATTTCGGGACGCGCTTAATCGTGGCGAAGTCATCGAGTCTGCGATTCAGAGTGGAGCTATGCTGAGGCTGCGGCCGATATTGATGGTCGCTTTGGTGGCCGCGCTCGGCTTTTTGCCCATGGCGCTCAACACCAGTACTGGGGCCGAAGTACAAAGGCCCTTAGCCACAGTAGTTATTGGCGGAATCCTTTCTTCTACTTTACTCACATTGTTGGTGTTGCCTGGTTTGTATCGTCTTGCATGGCGAAAACCGAAAGCATTGAATGGAAATGGCGAATCCATTGCACAATAACTGACTAAAGCTCGCGGCATGTGATTCATGCCGCGTGTCGTCTAACGTAACAGCAACACTTTATAGGAATATTCACATGAAACTAATCACGGCCTTCATTCATCATGTACGAACTGCCGACGTAATCGATGCACTACACGATGCAGGCTACAAGAACATGGCAATGCTTGATATCAAAGGCACCTTGAAGCCGTTAGGGGAACAGGAGCTGGCCTATTCGTCCGAAGCTGGCGTGGTGATTTCAGAAGTTCAATTATCACTAGCCTGCGAAGACGAACAGGTTGATGCGGTGACAACTATCATCCGTAAAACTGGAAAAATTGGTGCTAACATTTCCGGATGGGTGTATGTCAGCCCCATTGAGCAGGCGCTACCTATAGACGGTCGTTAACACTCCCGGTGTTGTGCGCGCTGGCTGCGTCCTCACCAGCGCCACAACACCGGAAACGCCTAGCGGAGGGGCTATGCATAATCACGGTCACACCAGCAGTTCACAACGTATTGGCTGGGCGTTTTTTCTCAACCTGGGTTTTACGCTTATTGAAATTGTCGGCGGCCTATTGACCAACAGCACCGCCATTATGGCGGATGCCGTTCACGACCTGGGCGACTGTATTTCCATCGGCCTCGCTTGGTTACTCAGCAAGGTCAGTGAGAAAGACTCTAATACTGATTTTACTTACGGATATCGCCGCCTGTCGTTATTAGGTGCCTTGATCAATGGCTTGGTACTCATTGCAGGGTCAGCTTGGGTCTTGTCAGAGGCTATCCCAAAACTGTTGCAACCTGAAATGCCTGTCGTCGAAGGGATGTTGGGATTGGCCATTTTTGGTGTGATGGTCAATGGATTCGCTGCGTACAAGCTTAGTCATGGGAAAACACTTAACGAAAAAGTCTTGAACTGGCATTTATTGGAAGATGTACTGGGTTGGGTGGCTGTCCTGATTGTATCCATTGTGCTGCTTTTTGTAGATTGGCCTATTTTAGATCCAGCACTGTCTATCGTTTTTACCCTCTATATCTTGTTCGGTGTAGAAAAAAACCTTTGGAGTACCACTCGATTGTTTCTTCAGGCAGCACCCGACAAAGCACTGTCAGAGTCACTTCACCAATGTCTGTCCACGCTTGATGACGTCCGTAGTGTTCACCACCTACACCTGTGGTCACTCGATGGTGAGCATCATGTGCTTACTGCACATTTGGTATTGCGATGCGCATTAACCTTGGAGCAGCAACTTCATTTGAAAAGGACAATTGCTGATCGTCTCAGAGAGTTCGATCTCGCGCATACGACCATTGAATTCGAATTTGGAGAGGAGGCGTGTCGAGATGCGGGCGTTATCTGAAACCCACGCCGTTGGATTTCATTTGTAAATTCAGGTCATCACACAAGTACATCGACATGGTTACCCAATGTTTCAATCGAAGCGGTATTAATCTCACTTTTTTCTTGTGCAGCCATCATAATTGCTTGTTGAGAGGCTTTACGATCCTGTGGTGTGGGATCAGTGGGTGCCATGGACGCCATTCGTATTAGTTGGGCTTTTTCCAGCGTTGCTTGGGGATCATTGGGTTCAGATGAAGTATCAAACACGACATCATCTGAGACGACATAAAGTTCGCCATCGAGAGAACTATACTGGTAATTGGGTGGTGAACTGTGCTGTGTCGTAACCGTAACGGCGAGATGAGATTCGACATGCCGCTGAATTTGAGTCTGAGAAAGCTCTAATTGTTTGCGCTCATTCGAGTTGTCGCCAGACTTGGTCTCTGTGTCGCGCGCTGAATTGGTAGATGAATTGCTCAAAGGCGCTGATCCAGGGGCAATTCAAGCAACTACAGGACTCGCTGTGATCTCGTAAGAGCCAAATTTGTCGGTTCTTCCACAGGCCTCCTAGAAGTCGGCGGTATTCCTGATTACGCATATCATGCGTAATTGCGCGTAACTTTAAATAATTCTAATAAGATCAATCGGTTATTGACCTCTAAATTACGTGGATAAGGGCTATTGGACGGAAACCTGCGGTTACGATGTGGTCGCGGGACTCAAAACCGTAGGTTTTCGTTCAAATGCCCCCGCTGGTCCATTTTCGCGAGATTTACCCGGGTTCCTGTGGCGTACTGTACGGCTGAGATCGACACCAGACGTGGTGTTTCGGATATGGCCTGAAACAGTTCTGCTTCGGGGTTCTCACCTGCGAGGGAAACCTTGCGGACAATCACCCCCTGATTCTTGAGGGACTCCCAGACAATGGAGTTCGATGGAAACTCTTCATCGGAAATAACAACCGTATCACCTGGACGCCAGTCGATGCCGTAAGCGACAAATGAAAGGGCCTCGGAAGTATTCTTCACCAGGGCGACAGAGTCGACAGGCGCATTAATAAGCCTGGCCAGGTTCAAACGAAGTTGTTTCTCTATCTCCAGCCAGTGTGGATAGTCGGCGGCTCCCTTGGCTACGTTTTCTTCAGCAAACCGGGCAACGGCTTTACTGGCTGATATTGGCCACGGAGCGACAGCAGCATGATTCAGGTACATGCATTGTTCATTGACCGGAAACTCCTGTTCCAGTGCTGAATTCAACTGATCCATTTTAGTGGGTCCTTATCTGCTGTTAAGATGATGGCTGTTTACAGGGATCATGCTATCGACATGTCAGAAACTATGCAGCACTCTTCGTTTAAAAAAGTATCATCTACGCCAGTCGACTCTCTAAATATCGTTATTGAGCACTATGAACACATAAAGACGGGCGCCCCGCATTACCATATCCGTAGCGAGCATGAGGAAAAAGCCTTCCTGCTCGCCGTCAGGACCATGCCGCACGACTCAACCGGTGTGGCGCATATTCTTGAACATACCGCGCTTTGTGGCAGCGAGAAATTCCCGGTCCGTGATCCGTTCTTTATGATGACCCGTCGGTCGCTGAATACTTTTATGAATGCGATGACCAGTAGTGACTGGACTGCGTATCCCTTTGCTTCGCAGAATGATAAAGACTTCCTGAATCTGTTGGATGTTTATCTCGACGCTGTCTTCTTCGCCAATCTTGATGAATTGGATTTTGCGCAGGAAGGTCATCGCATTGAACTTGCCGATAAAGATGACCCGAACTCAGCACTTGAATACAAAGGTGTTGTTTTCAATGAAATGAAAGGCGCCATGTCATCGCCCGTATCCCAGCTTTGGCAGGGAATCAGCGGAGAGCTATTCCCGACAACGACCTATCATTACAACAGCGGCGGTGAGCCCGAGAATATTCTCGACCTGTCGTATCAGGAATTGCTTGATTTCTATCGCAGTCATTACCACCCAACGAACGCCATTATCATGACATTCGGGGATATGGAAGTGGCAGACATTCAGTACCGGATGGATCAGCAGGCATTGAGTCGCTTTGATAAACAGGACAGGCAATTGCGGGTAGAGCCTGAACGGCGTTTTTCAGAGCCTCAACATAAAGAAGCGCTCTACGGCGTTGATTCGGATGACCTGAGTGCCAAAACCCACCACGTCATTGGTTGGCTGTTGGGTGATTCTATTGATCTCGATGCCCAACTTGAGGCTAACCTGCTGAGTCAGGTGCTGCTTGATAACAGTGCCTCTCCGTTGCGTCGGGCTCTTGAGGAAAGTGATCTTGGTACGACACCGTCACCTCTCTGCGGTCTGGAAGATTCTAACCGCGAAATGTCGTTCATGTGTGGACTTGAGGGTAGTGAGCCGGAGCACGCTGAGGCGGTTGAAGCCCTGATCCTCAATACCCTCGAGAAAGTTGCCGAAGAGGGCGTTCCTGTCGAAATGGTTGAAGCAGCTCTGCATCAGCTCGAGCTTCATCAACGCGAGATAGGAGGGGACCATTACCCTTATGGGTTGCAGCTGATCCTGACTGCACTGCCTGCTGCAACACACTATGGTGATCCTGTTGCATTACTGAACCTTGATCCGGCACTCGAACGTTTACGTGCTAAGGCATCGTCGCCAGGCTTCATATCAGACGCTGTCAGGCAGCTGCTTCTTACCAATACCCACCGTGTCCGCTATACCCTTAAGCCTTCCAGTACCTTGAATGCCGAAAAGGCGGACAAAGAAAAAGCTCGCCTGGAGAATGAACGTGCGAACATGTCAGACGCCGATATCCAGGCATTGAAGGATAAGGCAGAGGCACTGGAAGCCCGGCAGGTGCAGGAAGATGATCCCGATATTCTGCCCAAAGTCGGCCTTGAGGATATTCGCCCTGAACTGACATATGTTGCGCCTACCGCTGAGCGGTCTGACCGCATCGACACCACAGAATATGTCACCGGCACAAATGGAATTATCTATCAACAAGCAATGCTCAACCTGCCTCCAATGACCCGTGAGCAAATGACCTGGCTACCTTTCT
The DNA here is from genome assembly GCA_913019975.1 of Thalassolituus maritimus. GTDB lineage: Bacteria > Pseudomonadota > Gammaproteobacteria > Pseudomonadales > Oceanobacteraceae > Thalassolituus. Next base: position 45,974 of record CAJWBH010000005.1, read on the forward strand.
ACACTCAGGCATGGACGGAAGTTGGTGCTGGCGGGAATTCGTATCTGACTCAGCAGCAACGCCAGACAGAGGTGCTGGGGTCTCTGACGTCTTACGCCTCGGTGAAAGGCGATATCGAAGACTGCAATCGTCTCTCGGGGTACCTGGTGATGACGGGTAAGGCATTGGGGAACCGCGCGGAGCCGTTCTCCGACATGCTTCGTGAAACCTGGAAAAGTGCAGACTTCAGCGAAGAAGGCCGCCTCAAGGACCTGTTAAATCAGGCCCGTGCTCGTAAAGAGCAAGGCATAACGGGCAGTGGTCATGCTCTTGCTATGTCTGCTGCTGCCGCTCCGATTAATCGCACGGCTGATCTGATGAACATGCTCGGAGGGCTTCCGCAGGCTAAGCGTCTGAAAGAAAGGACGGAACGTATATCTGAGGATGGCGCAGGTTTCGTTTCTGAGGCTCTCAAAGATATCAATTCACTGATCAGTAAAGGTCCAGATTCACTTCTTCTGGTGCATGATGAACAAAATGCTGCAGCGCATATTGCAGCGGCGCGCAAAGATTGGGATAATGCGAATCATTATCGAAAAAATTGTATTGATTGGGATCTGTCGACAGGGGCCAGCTATTGGATGGTCGACTCGCAGGTTAACTTCTGCGCCTGGGCTATTCCTACAGTGACGCTCGATCATCCCGATGCGGCTTCTCTTGCTGTTCTCGGAGGGGTGCTTCGCAATGGTTACCTTCATACCGCAATCCGGGAGAAGGGTGGAGCTTATGGCGCAGGCGCGTCGCAGGACTCTTCATTAGGGTGTTTCAAATTCTTCACCTATCGCGATCCTCGTACTGAAGGTAGTTTTGATGACTTCGCGAAATCTCTGACCTGGGTATCAGGGCGTACCAATGGCGACGACCTTATTGAGCAGTCAGTGCTGGGGATCATTGGTAGCCTTGATCGGCCGGGCTCGCCAGCAGGCGAAGCCAAGCAAGCTTTTCATATGGATAAATCTGGACGTACACGAGCTGTCAGGCAGCTGTTCCGGGACCGCCTGTTGAAGGTTGCCTGGACAGATATTCTGCAAGCGACAGAAAAGTATCTGGTCGGTCAGGATGGTTATAAAGCTGTCGTTGCACCGCGAGGAACTGCAGACATAGCAAGCAAACTCGGACTGACAATAGGAGAGTACTGAGTGAACCGATTTACATTACCACTGGCGGCGAGCATATTGATGTTCCCGCTGGCGGTAGGCGCCGATACAGACTCGGCGTCTAAAATGGTGCTGAAAACAGACGAAAACAGCGCGGCGGTACAGCGAAAGATTAACGCACTGGATGATTCTACCCGGGATAAGCTCGAAGAGACCCGGCAGCTTCTCGCCCGAGCAGAACAGCTGGCGCTCTACAATAGTCAGATGGAAGCTATCATCGCGAATCAGGAAGAAGAAAAATTAAGTCTTGATCAGCAGATTGAGGACATCAACGATACCGAACAGGGTATTCTGCCTCTGATGCAGCTGATGCTTTCGCAACTCGAAGCCGATATCAATGCGGGCCTGCCATTTCTCAAAGAAGAACGAGCGGTCCGTTTAGCCAAGCTGAAAGCGTCTCTTGGTCGGGCTGATGTCACTGTTTCTGAGAAATTCAGAAGAGTGCTCGAAGCGCTCCAGATTGAGGTTGATTATGGCCGCACATTAGAGCGATATCGCGAGAATGAAGACGGCAGAGCTTTCGACTATCTGAGAATAGGCAACGTTGCTCTCTATCGCCGCTCACTTGATGCTGGAGAATCCTGGATCTGGGCGGATGGTGACTGGCAGGCTCTTTCAGGCGATCTGGCCAAGCCTTTAGAGCGCGCGGCCCGCGTGGCAGAGCAGAGTGTCGCTCCACAATTAATCGTCGTGCCAATACCCGGAACAGAAACGTCCGAATCAAAAATATCTGGCAAAAAAGGGGCTGAATAATGAGATTTATTACGACCCTCATCCTTGCTTGGATAGCCCCCCTTGTGATTGCCGATACTTTGATCGAAAGCGCTCAGCAGTTCACCAGGTACGAGCAGAACTTTGACCAGGCTCGCCTGGCTGCTTTTAAACAGGATCTGGCTTCGCAGGAAAGGGCGCTGCAACAGGCGCGTTCGTTACTGGCTGCAGAAGAAAACCGTGCAGAAGAGCTTCGCTCTCAATTCTCTCGCAATGAAGAAATTCTCACCGAAAAAACCGAAGCTTTGCGCCTTCGTACGGGTAGCCTTGGCGAAATGTTTGGTGTGGTGCGTCAGGTTGCCGGTGACTTGAGAACGATCACCTCAAGCAGTATTACCCGCATCGACGGAACCGACACGCCCGCTGATCTTGATGCATTGGCAGAGTCAAAAGCCTTGCCTGATCTTGGCAGAATTAAGGCACTCTGGCAGACCTTACGGCAGGAAGCTTCTCTAAGCAGCGAAGTTGTCCAAATTACTGCACCCGTCGTTCAGGCGGACGGTTCTACGGCAGAGGAGCAATCAGTACGTATTGGTGCGTTTACAGTCGTTGGAACCAGTAATGGCGGCCAATACCTGATTGCAGATGAGCAACTGGGCGCCCTGCGACCACCATATCGCCAGCCCGGCGAGGCATCTATGTTGAGTGACTGGTTGGGCAGCAATGGCGTCGCGCTTGTCGGTATTGACCCTTCCCGTGGTGCTCTCCTGAATATCGAGGCAGCCACTCCCTCTATTGTTGAACGAATCCAGCAGGGAGGCACGATTGGTTACATCATTATTGCTCTCGGTGTTATTGGTCTGCTGATTGCCCTATGGCGCCTGTTTGCACTCCTGCAAATCAGCGCGGGGATGCGCCGTCAGCTCAGCGACAAGTTGGCCGCGAAGGATGATAACGCCCTGGGTCGCGTAATGATTGCATCTCTCGGTGACCGCACGGATGCCGAACTGCTTGAAGCAAGGCTTGATGAGGCTGTTTTGCGTGAGCTACCCGCAATTGAACGTGGTCAGTCGATCATCAAACTGCTTGCAGGTATTGCGCCTCTCATGGGGCTGCTTGGTACGGTTACCGGCATGATTGCGACTTTCCAGGCGATCACAGCGTTTGGCTCAGGCGATGCAAAACTGATGGCTGCAGGTATCTCGCAAGCACTGATCACGACGGTGTTGGGTCTGGTTGTTGCTGTTCCGTTGCTGCTTCTTCATAGCTGGGTTGCCTCACGTAGCCGCGAACTGGTGCATATCCTTGATGAGCAGTCAGCAGGCATTATTGCTGAGGCGCAGGAGTCGTCGCGCAAATGATCTGGTTAACGGATTTTTTTGAGCGTGGTGGCCCCGTGCTTTATGCGGTGCTACTGACAGCGGTGTTCCTTTGGGCGTTGATCTGCTTGCGACTCTGGTTCTTCTACATAGAGCGTAAGCGATTCTTCGAGAAAATCTCAGGGGACTGGCGCACACGTTCGGACCGGACAAGTCGGAATGCGCGTTATATCCGGAAGGCCTGGATTGGCCGATTTTATCTTGAAGCCACCCGTACTATGCCATTGCTGGCCACTCTGATCGCGATCTGCCCACTGCTTGGTCTGTTGGGAACTGTTACCGGCATGATTCAGGTGTTTGATGTTCTTTCCGCTACGGGCACTGGTAACGCACGGGCGATGGCCTCGGGCATAGCTCAGGCGACTCTGCCAACCATGGCTGGATTGGTCGTTGCGTTATCTGGTTTGTATTTTCGTAGTCGTTTTCAACGATTAGCTGAGCGAAGCCAGCAAGAACTGGCAGATCGACTGCCGTTGAGTGAGGAGTTGACCTGATGGCTCGCAGACACGTTGCCTCAGAAGGGCAGGAAGGTGATATCGACATCACTCCGATGTTGGATATCGTATTTATCATGCTGATCTTTTTCATCGTGACCACCTCTTTCGTGAAAGAAAGCGGCGTTACGGTGAGCCGTCCGACTGCCAGTACCGCTGAAAGCAAACAGGGCAGTAACATCCTGATTGCGATTCGTGCGAACGGTGAAATCTGGATCGATAAACGCTCTGTCGATCTCCGCGCCGTGCGCGCCAACACAGAGCGCCTCAAAGCAGAGAGCCCTGAAGGCGCAGTTGTTATACAGGCAGATGAGTTCGCGCCGACAGGCATACTCGTAAAAGTGATGGATCAGGTGCGTCTCGCTGGCGTTACGGATATCTCGGTAGCAGCAACAGAATGATGTCGATTAAACCTCTGATCGCTGCTGTCGGCGGCGTATCTGTCGCGGTACTCCTGTTTCTGGGGATGGCCGTCATGGTCGCACCGCCAGATGATTTTTCGCTGAATCGTGAAGAGCCTGTTCTGGTCGATTTCTCAAGTCGACGTCAGGATTCGGCCTCCGAAACGCGCTCGCGTAAAAAGCCGCTACCACCGCCTGAAGCGCCGGTGACTCCGCAGTCGAATACTCAGGATCAGACACCTGCGCCTGTGACAGCACCGCCATTGAGCTTGAGTCCGCTCAGTCCTGATCTGAGTGTTGGCGATCTCGTGTCGTCATCAGGCTTGCTGGATGGCGTGTCGGTTGCCGACGCAGAGGTCGCGCCCCTGGTTCGCCCGCCTGCAGTTTATCCGGCCAGAGCTAAAATGAGGAATATTGAAGGCAGCGTGACAGCGAGACTAACGATCAGACCGGACGGTACAGTGAGTGATGTAGAAATCATTCAGGCTGAACCTCAGGGCGTTTTTGAAAGGGAAGCTATGAGAGCCATGTATCGTTATCGTTTCTCGCCCAAAATGGTGGACGGAGAAGCGGTGACACAAACTGCGACCCAGACGTTGGAGTTTTCACTGCAATGAGCCGCTTTGTTTGTATTCTGTTTGCCGTGTGCCTGTTCTGTTTGGGGCTGACTGTTCAGGCTTCGACTTTGTCTGAAAGGCAGTATCGTTTGCTTGAGAAGGCCCAGGAGTTGGTTGCAGAAGAGTCCTATCAGGAGGCGTTGGCAGAAACCCAGGATGCTGTCGATGATTGGGATTCGGGGCTGGGGTTAGTGCTGATTCTTCAGCTTCGTGGCCAGGTTTATCAGCTCCTTGATCAGACCGAAGATACGCTCAAATCCTATGAGCGAGCGTTATCCTTAGACGTTCTGGAAGGCACTCGGCGGTCTGCACTCGCAGCTGCAATTGCCCAGCTGTACCTGATTGACAGTCAGCCAGAGAAAGCTCGTGAGGTGCTGGTGCCAGCGCTTGAAGCGCCAGCTGGCGAAGGTTTGAATCATGCCGCCCAGGCCTATGTCATAGTCGCTATTTCCTATCAGATACAGGAACGGTGGAGGGATTCTTTGCCGTGGCTGGTTCAGGCCGAAGCGTACGCGACATCTATTCCGGAGAACTGGCTGGCAATGCGAGCTGCGGCTGAATTCCAGATCCGTGATTTCGCGGCAGCAGAAGTTACCATGAAGCGGCTCGTTGAGCGTGCGCCTGACAAAAGGAATTACTGGGTTCAGCTGGCAGCAGCGCAGCAGTTTCAGGAAAAACAGGCTCAGCAGTTGGCGACTCTTGAGATCGCCCATCAGCGAGGTCTGATTGCAGGGAGTAGTGAAGAGCTGCTGATGATTCAGCTGCAGGGTGCGCAGGGCATGCCGGCACGGGCTGCACGCAATCTGGAGCAACGGATTTCAGAATTGAGTTCAGTGGAGGGCAGCTCTGAAGAAGGCTTGGACGATGAACGTCGTCTGTTGAGCGCGTACCAGAGACAAGCCCGCGATCTGGCTGCAGCCGCTGAAACCATGGTTTCAAACGATTCGTCATCTGTTAATGAGGCCATTCAATTGGCAATGATGGACGGCGATTGCGATCTGGTTCGGGAGCTGTCCAGGTCGCATACCCGCAAACTTGAAGGCTTAACTATGATTTCGGTAGCTCAGTGCTCTCTGAATGGTAGCGACACCGCGAGTGCAAGGGAGTGGTTTCAGCGAGCCAGCGAAAAGTCCGACAGTGCGGTTGTTGCCTCTCAATGGCTGACGTATTTGTCGGATCTGCAAAAGGCGGGATTAAGGTAGGTTGCTACCTTAATCACAGCACCTATTCGCAGAAAACTATTCAAATATAGCCCAGACAGGGGCGTGATCCGATGGTTTTTCTGTGCCCCGTATGTCGTATGACACACCCGCATCTATGCAGCGCTCATAGAGAGACGGTGTTACCAGGATATGATCAATTCTCAGGCCGCGCTTTGGCTCGTCATCGAATCCCTTTGACCGGTAGTCAAACCAGCTGAAGGTGCTGTTGTCAGTCGGATGGATCTTGCGATGTGCGTCCCGAACACCCCAGCTAAGCAGTGTCTCGTACCACTCCCGCTCTTCAGGCTGAAAGCTGCACTTACCGGACTTCAGCCAACGCTTACGATTAGGTTCGCCAATACCGATATCGGTGTCTTGAGGTGAGATATTCATGTCACCCATGATCAGGACGTTATCGCTGGTCGTGAAGTTTTCATTCAGGTAGCGCATCAGATCTGCATAGAACTTACGCTTTGCCGGAAATTTTGTTTCGTGATGGATGCTCTCGCCCTGCGGGAAGTAGCCATTAATCACGTGCCAGAGTTCACCGTCGATGCGGTATGCCGCATGAATCAATCGTTTCTGAGCTTCGTCGTCGTCCCATGGCCAACCTTTCTGAACGGACTCCGGAGCATTGAGGCTGAGAAGGGCAACGCCGTAATGACTCTTCTGACCAAAGAATTCAACGTGATAACCGATTTCCTGAATAACATCGATTGGGAACTGCTCGTCGTGTACTTTCGTTTCCTGTAAGCCAATGATGTCGGGCGCTAACTGATCGCGAATGGCTTCGAGCTGATGTGGGCGTGCGCGAACCCCGTTGATGTTAAAACTCACGACCTTAGGCATTGGTAGACTCCTTCTGTTGTGCGTCAGCGAGTGGGCGTCGGATATCGGGCTCGTTGAAAATTCCGAACGCGATCTTGCTGTCGATGTTCAGGTGATGGGCGTGAATGCGACTCATGGTGCCCTTCTGGCAATAGAGCAGGTATCGGTGTGTTTCATCGAACTCTGCGCGCCTCGACTCCAATTCGTAAAAAGGTATTTCAAGTACGCGGTTATTCGTCAGCTCAAGTGGATTGTCTGCTGACTCGGCCGGGTGGCGGATATCAACAATGACGTCGTTGAGCTTGGGGGTTTCAACAATAGGGACATCTTCCAGGCCACTTTCCGCCTCTGTGATTACCTCATCGATGCGTTGCGTGACAGAGCGGCTGAGCGCATCTTCGAGTACAGCCATGTCGAAATCCAGCTCTGTTTCTTCGACACGCTTGCGGTCGCCCATCGTCGTTGGATTGACCGAGATTACACCACAGTATTCCGGCATGTTAGCTGCGAAAGCTTCTGTACCGATACGTCGGGCGGTATTGATAATCTCCTGCTTATCCATGGCCGCCAGTGGGCGCAGTACCATGTGGTCAGTTACCCGGTCGATGACCGCAAGATTGGTGATGGTCTGAGACGCCACCTGAGCTACTGCTTCACCCGTGACGAGGGCAGGGAGGCGAAGGTCATCAGCAACGCGCGAAGCTGCACGGAACATCATTCGTTTCAGTACGACGCCCATCTGACTCGTTTCTATTTTGGTAAGAATCTCGGTCACAACCTCTTCGAAAGGCACTGTCACAAATTTAACCTTATGGGACTCGCCGTACGTGCTCCACAGATAGTGAGCGACCTGTTTGACGCCGATTTCGTGAGCGCTGCCGCCCAGGTTGAAGAAGCAGAAGTGAGTTTTTAGCCCGCGTCGGGTCATCAGGTAGCTGGCTACCGTTGAGTCGAAGCCGCCTGAGATCAGAGAAAGAACATCTCCCTGACTACCCAAAGGATACCCACCAAGGCCTTTGATCTGCTGGCGCACCACCTGAACCCGGTCATTGCGTATCTCAGCATTGACCACGACTTCTGGATTCTTAAGTGAGACCGAGGCAGCATCTGTCTCTTTTAATATGCCGCCACCCATGTAGATCTCAGCCTGATGCGACGTGAAATCGTGGTGCCCGGCACGCTTAATGCGTACACAGAAGCTTTTTCCAGCTACTCGTTCGCGGTATTCATCTCTGACTCGTTGATAGGCGTCGTCGAGGGTGGTGAATTCGTATTCGCCAATCTCAAGTGAAAAGCCGATACCCGGAGTATGACTCAGAATATCGATGGCTTTGCGCCTGGATACGTCGTCCTCCTGGTTCATGATGATCAGCAGGCTATCCCACTTATTCTGAACATCCGCAGACAGCATATGTTGACGAAACAGAACCTGTAGATTCTGGCGAAGAATCTTAGTCATCTGTTTCCTGGCAGATTTGGATTTGATCGTGATTTCAGGGAATAGCTTTACAACAAACTTCATGGCAGACCAGGGGTGGGTGCAAAACGCGGCATTATAGCGGAGCGCTGGGCAGAGTCATAATGCGTCGGAGCAGGCCATAACGATTTACACTGTAATGACAGTGACCACATTGCCATATCAACCCGATGCGACTAGTGACTATTTCAGCCACTAAGGTTCACAAAGGAACAGGGTAACACTAGTTTCATTAGTGAAAGATAAATATGTCTCCAGCACTAAGTGAACTGAAGGAGTAGGAAATGGCGAAGCGTATTGCACTCGTTACTGGTGGTACAGGTGGCATCGGATCAGCCATCTGCAAGAAGCTTGTGGATGACGGCTATCAGGTGATTGCAGGGTATTACTCGGGCGGCAAGCATGAAAAGGCCCAGAAGTGGCAAGAGCAGATGGCGGCAGAGGGGTACGGTATACCAGTCGCTTTCGGCAATATTACCGAGTGGGAATCATGTGAGGCGTGCATTGAAGGGATTAAACGCGACTTCGGAACGATCGACATTCTGGTAAACAACGGCGGGATCACCCGTGATTCTACTTTGCGGAAAATGAATCAGGAGCAGTGGGTTGATGTTATCAATACCGACCTGACTTCTGTTTTCTATATGACGCGCATGGTAGTGAATGACATGCTCGCTAACGGCTATGGGCGAATCATTAACATCAGCTCAGTGAATGGCGAGAAAGGGCAATTCGGTCAGGCCAACTATTCTGCGGCTAAAGCAGGCATGCATGGTTTCACTAAAGCTGTTGCTCAGGAGGTCGCGAGCAAAGGGGTGACCGTTAATACTATCTCCCCTGGGTACATCGCCACGCCAATGATTATGGAAGTGCCTGAAGAAATCCGTGAGGGTATTCGTAAGAATATTCCGGTTGGTCGCTTCGGCAAACCAGAAGATATTGCTCGTGTGGTGAGTTTTCTTGCGCATGAAGATGCCAGCTTCATTACCGGGACGAATGTGTCTGCGAATGGTGGTCAGTACATGCACTGACCGGTCCTGTAAAACACTGAAGGGCGCCGGTCGCCCTTCAAGCTTATTGCCTGGTTAACCCATCTTTGCCGCGCTCACAGCTACAGCTCGGGCTTAAGTTTCTTGTGGCGGGCACTTGCGTGGCGTTCACGCATCTCGGTGTCGATATAGCGATCTGTCGTTGCCATGCTGGCATGACCTGCATCTTCACGTACGTGTTCTTTGGGTCGAAATTTCACATCTTCCGAAATTCCAGTGTGTCGCAACCAGTGAACTGTGGAGACCTTCAGCTCCTGCGCTTCCTCTTTCAATCCCTGTTCTGACATGCGCTCGTAGGCCAGGTCGAAACATTTCTGCACCAGATAACGCACTTGACGGGTACTGGTAACTGGGCCGCGTCCTCTGAGCTTGGGAAGTAATGGTGTCTGCTCGCCAACATAAGGTAATGGAGGTAGGGATAGGTGTGTCCGGTACCTGCGTAGGGCGGACATCATGTCATCCGATACGGTAACCATTCGCGCTTTGTTTCCTTTGCCAACCACTCTCAGCCACCAGTTACCGTCCTGGTCTTGTTGAAAATCACCCATGACAGGTGCGGAGCGCTCGTCAGCGACGAGCTCCGAGATCCTGAGGTACATGCCGAACAGGCATTTCATAACAAAAAGAGTTCTCTCGTGTTCAGCTGGGTTGGTTTCAGCGAGTTGCTCAACCGTTTCTAATATGAAGTCCCACTGTAAATTCGAGAGCCTTCTGACAGGCTCCTGATACGCGTGACGCTGCAAAAACTTACTCTTCTGGCGAATCAGACTGACGGGATTGAGCTTCAGGTAATCTTCCTGGATCAGGAAGTTGAAGTAGGTAGACAGAACTGCGAAAAGCGACTGAAGCGATTTCTGCGACAGGGCCATAGACGGAGTCTTGCCAAGCTTGTCTGGTTTGCTAACGAACGGGCGCCATTTGGGGTTGATCGTGCGTTCTCCGTTTTTCGAAAGAAATCGTGGGGCCTGAACAGATCCTGCCCAAGCCTTAGGCGGATTCTGGCAAAAGTGGACGTACGCCTCAAGGTCCTGCCGGGTGAGTTCACCGAGCGATTTTTTCTGAATCGTCCAGCACCATTGAAGCAGGCGCTCTGTCTCGCGCCGATAACTATTAAAGGTTGCTGTTGATCCGTTATACGCCTGCAAGAAGGTGATCGTGTGAACGAGATCATCAAAGGCATCCGATGGGCTGGCCCCGTAAGTAGACAGAGTTCTTCGCGCATACGACAAGGGGTTGCTGATCTCGTCGAGCTGGTCGATGAGTGGTGTCGGCGTCTGATGCTCAGGCTTCATATTGTCGTCATAAGGTTTGGTAGTGTGAAGATTTGTGGATTTAACTGTGCTCCAAATTATCGGAAGTAGCAAGGCCTGGATTGTACTGGCAGATCAGGCGCTCTTAGGGAGCATTGCGGTGCAGTTTCTTATACTTGATGTCAGCTCTGCTTTTGAGTTTGGTGGTAGAAAGTGACTTAGAAGAATGAGCTAACTAATTGAAAGATAAAACGTTAAGTCCGTAGTTCATTCGTTTGATGCGCACATGCTCAAAATCAGGGGGCGTTTTTATTTCGGTAAGCACGAGTGGCTGAATGCGTCTTGAGTGGTGGTTGGAATGAAGGATTGAGGGGGAATTTAGTCCAGGCATTGCTAAGACAAATCGATACGGATTCGTGGCCGAACCGTTCGCGAAAGACCGCTCAATTTCTCCTATTTATTATATTCCGATAATAACAATTATCGGAAATAGCATGCTTGTAAGGGACGCGGAAATAACCTTCGCGCGAACTATGTAGTACGCAACGTACTCAATTGAGGGCTTTCCGTAATCCTTACTCCTGCTGAGCACAGAAAATCGTCGGCGTTTTAGTAACGGTTGTATTCGTATTTGATCTCAGCCCGCCCGGAAACCTGTTTGAGTACAGCGCCGAGTGGATCAAGCCTGTGCTTGTTGTTCGTCCTTGGGCAAGGTTGATCGATCCACGCTCCCTTTGAAGTTCGCATCCCCTAAAGAGACCTGTGGCGAGTGTTGTACTGAGTTACTGGCTGCTGCAATTTCAGTCTTCTGGATGGGGGCATGCGATGCTTCAATCTGCAGAGATGAGCGTGTTGGTGCAACTGAATTGCTGAGTATCGATTGGATGGTATCCACATCCGCCTCCTTGTTTCCATATCCTAGTTGGTTCTCAATACTATATCGGCTAAGCGATTAAAAAGTTAAACCCGGATAATCGTGTGTCACTCATTCCTGAGCATGGGAAAATCCGCCCTCATGAGTTACACTCCGCGCCCCAAAGACAGCACCGCTGTCACTCACGATTGTCTCAAAATCAGGTAGCCGATATTTATGTACGCAGTTGGTCAGCGATGGATCAGTGAAGCAGAAACAGATCTGGGATTGGGGCTTATTCAAAGTGTCGATTTCAGAATGGTCACCGTCTACTTCCCTGTCGCGGATGAATCGAGAACATACTCTATTCAGGGTGCGCCCCTCACCCGAATCCGGTTTGCACCGGGAGATGAAGTTCCACTTCAGGATGGTAGCTTGTTTACAGTTGCTGAAGTCACCGAAATAGACGATATTCTCTTTTACGGCAATGGCGACCGGGATATCCCTGAAACCATGCTAGCCGCTGCGATTCAGTTGAATGCGCCTTCCGATCGATTGTTTACCGGGCAGATAGATAATAACAATCTGTTCGAGCTGAGGCAGTCTGCTCTTTCCAGAATCGCGGAGTTACGTAGCCGCCCTTACTACGGTTTGCTGGGCGCGCGCACTAACCTGTTGCCACATCAGCTGCACATTGCAGAGCAGACTACTCAGGATGCGCTGCCTCGCGTTCTGCTTGCCGATGAAGTCGGGCTCGGTAAAACCATCGAAGCAGGTCTGATATTGCATCGTCTGATCCGACTGCATCGCGTGCAGCGGGTCCTTATTCTGGTGCCCGATCACCTTGTGCATCAGTGGCTTGTGGAGATGGTCCGCCGCTTCAACCTTCACTTCAATGTAGCGACTGAGGCCGACTTCATCGAGGGAAATGGTTTTTCCTCGGGGCAGATGTTCATATGCCCACTGTCGCTGGCGACTACTGATATTGGAGCAGCCGAAGCACTTTCCGAAGATTGGGATGTGGTTGTTGTCGACGAAGCTCATCATCTGTCATGGTCTGAGGATCATCAGGACGACGGCTATCGACTGGTGGAGCAGCTTTCACATATCGCCCCATCGGTTCTGCTGCTGACGGCAACTCCTGAACAGCTCGGCATTGAGGGTCATTATGCCCGTCTTCGCCTGCTGGACCCGGATCGTTATCCTTCTCTGGCGGCCTTCCTCGAACAGCAGGATAAGTATCGACCATACGCTGAGCTGGCTTCAGCGCTCGACTCTGGTGATGAACTGACAAGCGAGCAGCGAGCGCTGCTGGATAGCAGTATCGCTGACCATGAGAGAGAATCTGATGAGCGCGCTCTCAACGCACTTATTGATCGCTTCGGTCCGGGACGTGCACTTTACCGAAACACCCGCCACGGCGTTGCCGGATTCCCCTCGCGACTTCCTGATATCGTTCGCTTGCCGTTGCCGACAGATTTTGCCGACAGCCCAGATCAGTTGCATCCGCAGCAAGGCCTTTATGACTGGTGTTCCGTGGATAGTCGCGTTGAATGGTTGCTTAATGTGCTTGCTCAGAATAAGTCAGAGAAGTTCGTTCTGATAACGCATGATTCAGACACAGTACTCGATCTTGAAAAGTTTCTGTGGGAGAAACACGCCGTCCCTTGCTCAGTGTTCCATGAGCATATGGATATGGTTGAGCGCGATCGTGCCGCGGCTTACTTTGCGGATCAGGAACAAGGTGCAAGACTCCTTATATGCTCTGAGATTGGCAGTGAGGGGCGTAACTTCCAGTTCGCATCTCAGTTGATCCTGTTCGATTTGCCATTTAACTGTGATCTGATTGAACAGCGCATTGGTCGCTTAGACCGCATTGGTCAGAAAAAAGACATCAATATTCACATCCCAGTGTTCGAAGGGCACGCCACTGAACGCTGGGCCTCGCTGCTGAATCAGGCATTCGACTGCTTCAGTCACCCTAACCCTACCGCCCAGCCTCTTCTGGAGAAATATGAAGGCCAGGTTAAGGCGGTGGTGCTTGCTGATGAATCGGCCGACTCTCTGGCAGAGACAATTTCTGCAGAACGTAAGGCTCTCGAAGCACAGTACGAACAGGGCCGCGACAGGCTGCTCGAAATTCACTCCTGCCCGCCCGGGCGTGCACGCCAGCAAGCGCAGGCTATGGCAATTCAGCACATTGAAGATGAAGCTGAACTGAACGACTTCATCGAATTGTTCGCCGACGCGTTTGGCTTAGAGGTTGCAGATCTTGGCGGTGAGTGTATTTCTATCACGCCGGGCGATCATATGCTGGTGCCAGACCTGCCGCACTTGCCTGAAGATGGGTTTATGGCGACGACTCAGCGTGACGTCGCCCTGAGCCGGGATGATGTTCAGTTCCTGAGCTGGGAGCATCCATTCGTTGATCAGGCGCTTGAGCTTCTTACAACCAGTCCTGTCGGCAATGCCGCTGTTGGTTATATCGAAAATCACGACTTCACAACCGGTGATTGCTTTATTCAGTTGCAGTTTGCTGCGATCTGTCCCGCTGCTCGCGCTCTGCAGATCGAACGATTCCTGCCACCGGACGCTATGCATCTGACTATGACGCCGACCGGTGACCTGAAGGTTAACGAGCCTGACCTTGGGCAGTTTGTTTTGCCTCTGAAGCGTGGCACGGCCCGTGGCTTAGTAGAACAGAAAGAAGCCCAGGTAAGACCTCTGATCAGCAAGCTGGAGAAAATGGGCATGGGCCAGCTTGGTAAGATGGTAGATCGGGCGTCAGCAAAGGCAGCTGAAGCGTATGAGATCAGAATTGATCGGCTAGAAGCATTGGCAAAAGGAAGCGGTTCAGTGTCACGTTCCGAAGTTGCGTCGATTGAATCAGAGCGTGACGCCGTTCTTGAGGCAATTAAGGGCTCTCAGTTAGTACTCGATAGTGTGCGGCTGGTGTTCTGCGGCTGAGCGGAAACTGTCCGCCTGTCAGCACTTTAGCCCCCTTGAAGGGGTCCTGTGGAAGAACCGACAAATTTGACAAGTTTGCATAAACGACCAATTTATCATCAATTCTGAGGCCCATCGTCACGCCAAAAATGCTGTTTCACATGATCCTCCAATATCCTTGCCATCGCGTCTACATCAATTTTCCCGCTGCTTTTCTTGAAGTTATACCGACCTGTAAATAACGTATGTGTCCAGGCAATCGGTGAAATCCGGATAAATTCATCGATGACCGCTTGAGGCGCGCCGTTGGCCAGCATCCTTTGGTACACGGCATTCAAGATCATGCTGTTGTAGGCCACGATACAGTTGGCGATTAACCTGGCAGCATGGGCACTGACCCGGTTTTCGACGATTCTTTTGCCTTGAAAGATGCCGTTATAAGTCTTCCGGATATTGCTCTGAAGCTGATGGTAGGCCTCTGTGCGATTACGGGCGCTTCGGATTGCTTTCCTGAGCTCCATATCGTCAATCAGATTGAGAACATGGATACTCTTGAAGATGGTATTATATTCAAACAGCGCGGCTTTGAGCCTGGCATAACGGGCATGTGAGTTGAGCTTACGGATGATATTGCTCTGGGTGTTCTCCTGCATGATGAGTGAAAGTAATACCCGCATGACACCTCGACGTTGTGAGCGGATACGATCAACATTGATCACGCCCTTGGGTTTGAGGATTCCGGTGTCATAGTCTAACGGTTCAGCGGTATAGATATCGTCAGCAGCGTCTCGCACATTTTTGATGCTGGGGACATAATCCACGTCGATGGAATCCAGCGTGACTAAATTCAGCTTGTTCAATGAATGGTTATCACCGGTCACCATGTGGATATCAATATCGGTTTTGTTGTTGTAGATCATATCGTACAGCGAATGTCCTTCGTACTCGTTCAGGCCGATATTTTTCGCATTAACTGCCACATAGTTGGCGAGCAGCGTGTAGAGTGAGATACCACGGCCTTTGCCAAGGTGCTTCCTGGAGTAACGGGATTGAATTGTACTGTCTGTGGTCGCAAATTTTTGTCCATCCGCATCCGCTAGTACTTTCTCATCCATCAAATTCCACTGATTAAATATGGGAAGCGAATGAATGTGGTTACTGACAATTTCATTGGCGGCGCATAGCGTATCCACCCGCACGAAATCCTCCCGCATTGCACGTAACTGGCTGATTTCCAGGTCAGACATATCAGCCATTTTCAATGTACCGAACCCAAACGCCTCTGATAACAAGCAGGCGTTGATCGCCAGAGGCAGCGGTTTTTTCCGCTTGGTGTAGCGATCTTTCATGTGGGTAAATGCGCTCCACATTCCAATCCGATCGCCGATGAACATGACAATACTGGCAATGTCCACCTTGGGCAGGTTTTTAAAGAACGCATCATCCAGCTTTTCAACACTGTCATAGAGCAAACTCCAGTGTTGTTGTCCGGTCTTGGTTTCTCGAACACTGAATCCATGATTATTATTCTCACGGATATTGTGAGTCGTTCGCTCCCAGGCGTTGTTCAGCTCCTGAAGCGCCTCCTCAAGTCGCTGATCACAGTAGATGGGTATCTTGGGATAACCAAACTCCGCCGCGATCTTCTCAACATCGTCTACCAGTGCGTCGTCCACCAGATCGGTATCGATATCACAGTAAGAGACACTGTCATTGCAATAGAGACGGCCACGGTCAATCTCATGATAAATTTTCTGGTAAACAAAGAACTCGAACAGGTACGGATCGATGTGCGTGTCATTCGGTTCCCGCTTCAAATATTGATTCATGTTTTTGGGGATGGTAAACCCCAGGTCATCACAAATTTTTAAATCCGATGGACTTTTCCCGCTGGCATAATGCGCTTTCAGTAGATTGATCAATTCGCCGATGTAGCTGTTTTCCTTGTAGTACTCCAGCTTGACTGTTGTAAATATCGGGCGAAGATACAGTGCAAATATGCGAGAAGATTTTCCATAGTACTCCCACAAGGCGGCTTTCTTATCGAAAGATTTGCCTTCCAGAAACTCTGCCATGGCTGAAAACTGCTCTTTGGGCAACATGCTGTAGGCTGCTTCATTCAGTTCATCCTGACTCATGTTGGGGTTTCGATTTGGGAACCACTTCAAAAACTTGGCCAGCTTGGGAAAGTCGGTCACCACCTTGGAGCTGTGCTCCATATGAGCCATTGAGGCGTAGGTCTTGCCGGCGTCCATAATGGCGCGGGTGTGATAGCAAAAACTAACGATCAGATTATCCATAATCTGTTGGTAGCGGTGGTAAACAAAGCACAAAGCATAGAGCCATTTTTGCGGTTTGCTCAGCCGACGTAAGCGGGATGCGGCATACTGTTCGGCAACATCGGCATAGTAGCGAACGGCATTCTTTGACAACCCCAGAGACGGAATAAAACCGTTCGCAAACTCGTACAACTCCTCAATCCGCAGGGCTTTGTCCACTTCCGATTTGACCGCCGTATACTGAAAGTCTTTTTGATCCGCGCGAATGATGTTGAGCGCCGTGATACCATCATCTCGCCGCACCAGCGTCATAAGCTGGCCACTGATTGATGACGGTATGGAAGAGATGGCGTTATTTAACCGCTGTTCCTCGGCGGCAAAGGCGCGGCTGAACATGTCCTGGAACGTTCGATAGGACGGAATGATTAAATTCTGGTGATCGAAAAACGCGAGCAACTGCCGGAAAGCACTGTGCCCTTTGGGGTAATAGCGTAATAACAGACCGATGTGGGATTCTATTTCAGCTCTAAATTGAGGCGACCAGCTTCGGTAGTCGAAAAGTGACAGTATCGCCTGGCGTTGCTTACGCGAATATTCACGAGAGAGGTTTCCGGTGAACTGTGCCGCATCTGCACCGTTGTAATAGGTTGCAACGATATATTCAACATCGGCACTGACCTCATCGAGCGAATAGTTAAAAAACTGCTGCTTGGCCTTGAAATAACCCAATTGCAGGATGAAGTGGATACGGGTCTGGGTATTGCGAAACTGCTCAAGCGCGGCGCGTTCTGTCGGACTTAATGAAAAATACAGGCTTTGTTCATGGGTATTGAATTCTGGGCGAGCATATAACTCTTCGACTTCCGTGCTGGATAACAGCTGAATACGTTCGATATTTTCCATAGCGAGTGCCGATTCAATGCGGCCCGATCGTCAGCCACATTTAAATCACCTCGCGCCCATCCAGGTGATTCACTGGCACCATCCGCTTGTGCAGGACACCAAACACCACCAACTGCTGCGCATGAACCACGTAATAAATGACATGACTGATGTGGGGGAAGCTCAACACGTCCTCCCCTACATCCGGCCTGGGCTTTCCCAGGGACGGGGTTTCAGCCAGCAGGTGAAGGGTTTGTCGGAGTTCGAACAGGTATTTCTTCGACTGCGCTTCTCCCCATCGGTCTAGGGTAAAACGACGAATGTCGATAAGATCGGATTGAGCATCCGGGGTTAAGCGGTAATTTGACATGGCGTATTGGCGGGACTAATGATCCTTGGGAACATCGACAATGCCATCGGCGATCCCCTGTGCCAGCATTTCCATGAGTTTGGCAAAACGATAAAAGCCATCGTATTGCTGACAGATGTAATCTATTTGGATGTGAGAGGTGCTATCCATCACCCGTTTGAACACATCCATGTAGTCGTAGCAGGTTTGCAATAATTGCTCATCCCCGGCTTCGGTAAGAGGAAACCGGAGGGCGTGGTCATGGATGATCTTTACCATCTGAAGTTGTTCTGCATTCAGCTCGACAGCAGACATTTTTCTTCCCCCAGAAATTTTATCGTCTAGTCGTGGTGACCTGATTCCAAATCATTAAAAAATGCTTCACCATCAACGGTGTTACCTGCTTTGATATCAGCTTTGGTCTGAGTGGCCCTCGACTGCAACAATCTCAGCTTGAGCGCTTTAATGCTCTCGTACTCATCCATTGAGATAACCACAGCAACCGGTTTTCCGTTTTTATTGATCTGGATTGGCGCACGTTGCGCTTTTAGCAGCAGGTCACCAAACTGGGTTTTGGCTTCATTGGCAGAAAGTGTGTCCATGGTCTGGTACCTCACCAAATATCGTTCGATTCGTCCATAATATTCGAAACGAGCGATCTACGTCAATGCCTTGCCTCGCCTGTCTACACGGACATAGCCTCGAGCAGTTTCCCTGGAACTGGCCAGAAACTGCGCCATGAGCCCGACCTCAGTGAAAAATCGCCGAACAAGGTGGAATGGGATATCCAGGGTAGACGTGTGACTTCCAATGATCAGAAAACCAATGTTACCGCTTCGGATTCTGACTAGGTGGTCAGATTTTGCAGTATGCCGCACTGCTCCACCGTGCGGTCGCTTGAGCAACTGCGGCGCAACGCTTTGAGTTGCCTACGCAATTGCGTCAGCTCGGCAATGCGGTCTTCCACTTGTTGAATATGGGCGTCCATCATCCGATTCACCTTATCACATTGCGCGCCAGGCGAGCGTTTGAGCGCCAATAGTTGACGGATTTCCTTCAAGCTGAGATCCAGACTGCGGCAGTGTTTAATGAACAGCAACAGGTCGACGGCCGCTTTGTCATACAAGCGAAAATTTCCCTCGGTGCGTTGGGTTGAGGGCAGCAGATTTTCTTTTTCATAATAACGGATCGTCTGTATTGAGCAGCCGGTAACGCTCGCCAATTCTCCTATTTTCATAACCACCAATTTCACTCTTGATTCTATAGTGACTATAGAATTTAAACTGCATAACCAGCAAAAAACAAGAGCGTTTTAATATGACTGAGCAATGCTGTGCTAGCTGTAACAGCGATGCACGAGACAACACACCACAGATTTCCGATGGCACAAGCGTCGTCCAAGGCGGCTATGTTAGCGAGTATCATGTCTCCAGGATGGACTGCCCTTCGGAGGAAGGCGTGATCCGCATGGCATTGGATAGTGTGGAACCCAAAGTAACGCTGGAATTTGATACCCCCAATCGCATAGTGCGTATCTTTCATGGGGATAATGCCGATGTGATTGAGGAACGGATGCACTCTGTTGGTTTGGGCGCTACGCTTGAAATCACATCACCCGTAGACAGTGATGCCATCGCCCAAGCACATGAAGATGCACAACAGGAGGCACAAAAAGAATCGGGTATTCTGAAATGGCTACTCGCCATCAACGGCATCATGTTTGTCATTGAAATCACCATCGGCTGGTGGGCGCAATCCACTGGCTTGATCGCCGATTCCCTGGACATGTTCGCTGATGCCGCCGTTTATGGCGTGGCGCTCTATGCCGTTGGGCGCAGCACTCGGTTGAAACTGCGCTCGGCACATTTTTCTGGCTGGTTGCAACTGATGTTGGCGTTTGGCGCTTTGAGTGAAGTTGTGCGGCGGTTTATGTTTGGCAGCGAGCCAGCGTCCGTCCTGATGATGAGTATGGGCCTGGCTGCTTTGGCGGCCAATGTGTTGTGCCTTGTGCTGATCGCCAAAAGCAGGAATCGTGGAGCGCATATGAAAGCCAGCTGGATATTCTCCGCCAACGACGTGATTGCCAATCTGGGGGTTATCCTGGCTGGTGGCCTGGTCGCCTGGACCGGTTCCCGCTATCCGGATCTGGTGATTGGTCTCATTATTGGCGTCGTTGTCCTAAACGGTGCACGACGTATTTTGCAGCTGAAATCCTGACCGGAAACGGTTTTGGTGAACTTTTCTATAATATGATAGTCTATGGCAGCTAGTGTTTTGAACCTGACAACATAAGGGCTCCACATTTCACATGAACATCCGCCATCATTTAACTTGTCTACTGGCTCTACTGATTGCCCTGCAATCCGTGGCTGCCATGGCGGACGTTCACCAGCTTCATCAATTCGGGACGGAGCACTTGGAATTCGACCATTCGCACCAATCCAGTGCCACTGATACCCAAAACGACAATCTGCTCGCCAAGCAGACACCCGATCAGCCCGGACAGTCTGTATATGACTGCCACCATTGCTGCCATTGTCATGGCCACGGCTCTGTCGTTCTGACCGGAGCCGCTTCACACTTGGCCAATTTATTCTCAGAAAACGGACAAGCCGACTATCAGGCCAACCTCACCTCTGGTATTCCCCCCTCTCTGTTTCGCCCTCCAATCGCCTGATCGCGCCTCAAAAGCACGTCATCAGTCGCTGTAGACTTGGGTTACAGCGAACAATTGGTATTTATTTTAGGGTGAAACATCATGAAACAGATCGCTATTGGGCTCGCGCTGAGCCTCGCGCTTGTCAATTCCGCTCAGGCCGGAAGCAGCTTGCCTGAAATTGAAGTCGTCAATATCGACAACCAACGCTGGCATTTACGCCAGGTGACCGTGAACCATACCGCCGCGGAGCTGACCGTCTTCGGACGGATGGATGCTCACCTGCGCTACGGCCTTCCCCGAGGCCATGTAGACATCGCAGCCTGGTCTGCTGATAACGGATTGATTGCGGAAACAACCACTGATTACTCACCGCGCCTTCTCACCAGACGCGCATCACGCAAGGGCGGCGTGCGTTTTTCTGCAAAGCTCCCCGCCTTGCCTGGTGATACCGTAATAAAGGTCGCCTTTCACCGGGATGAACCCCAACAACGGCAAAATCCGGTGCACGACCAAACCGTCGCACGCTGAATTTCAGGAGCATCAATATGAGACGATTTGACTGGCCCAGACGGGCCTTGCTGGGCGCGTTCTTGTTTTTTCCGGCCATGCTTGCTTACGCAGAGACATCGAGTTGGAGCGCCTGGCTCGCCTCCCAGATACAACAACACCCCGAGGTGCTTGCCGCCCGCGAGCAATTGCTGGGCTCCAACGCCAGCGCCGATGCGCTGGAGCAGCCGCTTTACAACCCGGAGCTGTCCACCGATTTGGAGCGTAATGGAGAGGAAGACAACTACCGGGTCGGCGTTCAGCAGACCATCGACTGGTGGGACAGACGGGGTGCAAGACGGCAGCAGGCGGGCTTTATGCGAAGCGCCGCCGAAGCGCTGTACCAGCAACAAGTGTTGGACAAAACCGCCGAGGCGCTTGCCGCACTGGTGGAGTGGCATGCCGCCAACCGCGCCGCCGCCATTGCCCAAGCGCAACAGCAGCAACTTAACGCCTTGCTCGAACAGGTGGATAAGCGCCAGCAGGCAGGTGATCTGGGCAGCATCGATGCCGAACTCACCTTTCTGTCCCTGTCACAGCAGCTGGCTCAGGTTGCCGAGGCCGAAGCCGCGATACAGAAAGCCGAAATCCGGGTTCGCGAGCTGCTGCCCGCATGGGCGCCCACGCGAGGCGGCATTCCTGATGATTTCTGGCCCTCCCAGCCAGACTTGACCTCGGATCAGGAGTTACTGCAACACCCGGCCGTAGCCAGCGCCCACGCCCGCTGGCAGTCGCTGAAGGAGGAAGCTGAAGTGACACGGCGTACCGCCAAGGCGGAGCCCACCTTTGGCGTCAATTCCGGTCGTGATGGTGGAGAGAGCGTTGTCGGGCTGACCTTCTCCATCCCGTTGAATGTCCGCAACAACTTCAGCGCAGAAACTCGCGCCGCTGAACGCATAGCGCTGGAGGCCGAGGCTCGTTTTCAGGCTATCTACCGCAAGCAGCGCTTTGACTGGCAGGCTGCACAGGCCACCTGGCAGCGCTTTGAACAGCAATATCGCCGCTGGCAAGAGGTTGTTCAGGGTCGGGTCGAGAACAGCGCCGAACTGCTGAAACGGCAATGGCGCACGGGTGATCTGTCCACCACTAATTATCTGCTGGCCTTGAATCAACGCACCGAAAGCCTGCTGGCAGGCATTGAGCTGGAAAAGCAGACACGGCTTGCGCTCACCGAAGCACTTCAGCAATCGGGCCACCTGAACAACGCAACAAAGTCATCGACAGCGTCAACGAATTAAACAGGAATGATAAACATGAATAAAACACTGGTAGCCATTTTGGTGGCTGGTCTT
Organism: Thalassolituus maritimus; assembly: GCA_913019975.1. Lineage (GTDB taxonomy): Bacteria > Pseudomonadota > Gammaproteobacteria > Pseudomonadales > Oceanobacteraceae > Thalassolituus. The sequence goes on from CAJWBH010000005.1 coordinate 68,384, forward strand.
GCGACCGCAACCGCCAGCCACGCCAAAGAATCTGAGTCTGAGCATGGGCAGGAAAAAGCGATAACGGCGGCACCCCATAGCGAACAGGATAATCATGACGATCATCGTGAGGAAAACCATGAAGAGCATGATGCGCATAAGCCTGACAGCGAGCACGGCCACGATGATCATGGCGACGAAAATCATGATGAACACAGTGCCCACGACGAGCACAACTCCGGCTCAGAACACGGGCATGAAGAGCATAGCGAGGGCGGTGACCACGATAATCATGGTGGGCATGGAGGTCACGAAGAAGCTACTTCTGCCTCACTGAACCCGGCGCAAATGACCCTGGCCGATATTCAGGTAAACCCACTGACTCCCAGAAAGGTCGATTATCAGCTTTACGCACCGGGGGAGATCCTTTCCAACGGCTACACCAGTTACCGGGTATCGCCCCGGGTGCCCTCCGTGGTGCTGCGCCGCCATGTCGCCCTGGGCGATCACGTCGAACAGAGTCAGCCGCTGGTTACTCTGTTCAGTGAAACCGTGGCGCAAGCACAAGCCAATTACCGCACGGCTTGGCCTGAATGGCAGAGAGTACAGGAACTTGGGCGCAAAACCGTGGGTGAGCAGCGTTACTTCACGGCCAAAACCAACCTAGAAGCGGCACGGGCGACGCTGCTGGCCTACGGCCTTTCCGCCTCGGACTTGCAAGCGTTGGTCGCTTCTCAGCAATCTGTTGCATTAGGGGAGTATACCCTGCATGCCGAGATTGACGGCGCGGTGCTTAGAGATGATTTCGAGCAGGGGCAGCGCATCGAGGCGGGCGCGCCCTTGATTGCGTTGGCCGATGAAAAGCAACTCTGGGTGGAGGCCCACCTGCCCGCCGATCTCTCCCTGACGCTGGGCGCGGGAACGCGGGCGGAAGTGGTGGCTGGGGATGTCCGTGTAAACGCCAAGGTCACTCAGGAGGCGCACACCATTGATCCCATCTCCCGTACCCGTACCGTGCGCCTGCTGGTCAATAACCCGGAACACCGCCTGCACCCTGGCCAGTTCGCCGAGGTGTATTTCCGATTCCAGACTAAAAGGCCCGTGCTAGCGGTACCCGAAACCGCACTGATGCGCGGCGCAGACGGAGATTGGACGGTGTTCGTGGAAGACCATCCTGGCGAATTCCAGCCAGTGGAGGTGGAGCTGGGTCGAGCGCTCGGGCCGCTACGTGAAATTAGCGGTGTCGGTCCGGGGGCTCGCATCGTCACTCAGGGCGCTTTCTTTGTTGCCTCTCAGATCGCCAAGGGCGGCTTTGACCCCCATAACCACTAAGCAGTAGGAGACCCCATGTTTAACCGAATTATCGATTGGGCGGTCATCAACCGATTGCTGGTGGTGATAGCCCTGATCACACTAACGGTCAGTGCCGTTTTTATTATTCCCAAACTGAATCTGGATGCTTTTCCGGATGTCACCAACGTGCAGGTGTCGGTCAATACCGAAGCACCGGGGCTGGCTGCCGAAGAGGTGGAACAGCTTATTACCTATCCCATCGAAGCCGTGATGTACGCCTTACCGGATGTGGAAGAGGTGCGCTCAATTTCCAAAACCGGCCTGTCCGGCGTTACCGTAGTCTTTAAAGAAGGCACCGATATTTATTTTGCCCGGCAACTGGTATTTGAACGGCTTCAGGCTGCCAAGGAGCTGATCCCCGATGGCGTCGGCACACCGGAAATGGGCCCGAATACTTCCGGCCTGGGTCAGGTCTATCAGTATCTGCTGGTGGCAGAACCCGATGCCGGTTTCGACGCCATGGCTTTGCGTAGCTTGAACGACTGGGTGGTGAAGCTGCTATTGATCCCGGCCGAGGGCGTGACCGATGTGCTCTCCTTTGGCGGTGAGGTGCGTCAGTACCAGGTTAACCTAAACCCGTCCCGACTGTTGGCCTACGAGCTGACCCAGGACGACGTCATGATGGCACTGGAGCGCAACAACACCAACGTCGGCGGTTGGTATATGAACCGGGGCCAGGAGCAACTGGTGATCCGGGGTACGGGTTGGCTGGATCATGGTGAGAAGGGCTTGGAACAGATCCGTCAGGTGCCACTGAAAACCGTGGACGGTACTACGATCACCGTGTCCGACGTGGCGCAAGTGGCCCTGGGCAGTGAGATCCGTCAGGGAGCGGTGACCATGACGCGCAAGAACGCCGACGACAAGGTGGAGAATCTCGGCGAGGTGGTGTCCGGCATCGTGCTCAAGCGCATGGGGGCCAACACCAAGGCCACCATTGATGGAGTCAATGCACGCATTGAGCGTATTAACCAGGCATTACCGGAAGGTGTTCGCTTCGAGGCATTTTACGATCAGGCGGATTTGATCACCCAGGCCGTACAGACCGTGGTCAATGCCCTGCTGCTGGCGTTTATTTTCATCGTCGTGATCCTTGCGCTATTCCTGATGAACCTGCGCGCCACCTTTCTGGTGTTGATGTCCATCCCGATATCTATTGGAATCGCTTTAATGGTGATGGCTTGGTTCGGATTGTCGGCCAATCTGATGTCGCTGGGGGGGATTGCGGTCGCCATTGGCATGTTGGTGGATGGCTCCGTAGTAATGGTGGAGAACATATTTAAACATCTGACGCACCCGGATGCTGAACATGATACCCAGAGACAATCGCGGGTGGATTCCGATGACGTGGACCCTGTTGATGCGGCCCACGACCGTCATGGTATTGCCTTGCGCCTGCAGGAAGCCGGTAAGGAAGTCGCTCGCCCCATCTTTTTTGCCACGGCCATTATTCTGGTTGTCTTCATGCCACTGTTCAGCTTTGAAGGTGTCGAAGCCAAACTGTTTCAACCCATGGCCATCAGTATCATGCTCGCCATGCTCTCGGCGGTGTTGGTGGCCCTGATCATCGTGCCTGCACTAGCAACCTATCTCTTTCGCAGGGGGGTTCGCCAACGCGAGAGCTTTGTATTGAAGCCGCTCGATCTGCTCTATCGTAAAGGTTTAGCCTGGGCGATGGGACACAGCAAAGTGGTGGTGGGTGTCGCTGCCATTATGGTGGTAGCGGCCGCGTTGGTTCTGCCCCGCTTGGGTACGGAGTTCGTGCCCGAACTGGAGGAAGGTACCATCAATCTGCGTGTCACCCTGGCACCTTCTTCCAGTCTGGACACGGCCCTGGAAGTGGCCCCCAAACTGGAGGCCAAGTTGATGGAATTCCCGGAGGTAACCTATGCGCTGTCGCGCATTGGCCGGGCTGAAATCGGCGGCGATCCTGAGCCGGTGAATAACATCGAGATCTATATTGGCCTTAAACCGGTGCCGGAATGGACCAGTGCAGACAACCGATATGAACTCCAGTCATTGATGGAACAGAAACTGGAGCAACACCCGGGCTTACTGTTCAACTTCTCGCAACCCATCGCAACCCGTGTGGACGAGTTGCTCTCAGGTGTCAAAGCGCAGCTGGCCATCAAACTGTTTGGTCCCGATCTTGCCGTGCTGGCCAATAAGGGCCAGGCCATTGAGGCCGCAGTAAAAGAAATCGAAGGTGCCCGCGATGTGGCCATGGAGCAGATCGCCGGTGAATCTCAACTGGTCGTGAAACCGGATCGCAGAGCCTTGTCCCGTTACGGTCTGGCCGTGGGCGACGTGATGGAGCTGGTACGCGAAGGGCTGGGAGGTGCCAGTGCCGGCCAGATCATCAATGGCAACGAGCGTTACGACATCTACGTGCGGCTCGCTGAGCGGTTTCGCGAAGACCGTGAAACCATTGCCGACCTGCGTTTACAGGCCCCGTCAGGTGCCTGGGTTCGCCTAGGGGATGTGGCGGAAGTCAGTATCGCATCTGGTCCACCGCAGGTGCGTCGTGATGACGTGCAGCGTCGAGTGGTGATTCAGGCCAATGTTCATGGACGGGACATGGGTAGCGTGGTTGCTGATATTCGTCAGGTGATTGCCGAGCAAGTGGACCTGCCCACCGGTTATTCCGTCGATATCGGTGGCCAGTTTGAAAATCAGCAACGAGCGCAAAAGCGTTTATCCCTGGTGGTGCCGGTTTCGCTGGGATTAATTGCTTTGTTGCTTTATTTTGCCTTTGCCTCGGTTGGCCAGGCCATGCTGATTCTGGTGAATGTCCCGCTTGCGGTGATTGGTGGTGTGTTTTCACTCTGGATTTCCGGTCAGTATTTGTCGGTGCCCAGCTCAGTGGGCTTCATCACCTTGTTTGGGGTCGCTGTCCTGAATGGCGTTGTCATGGTGGAAAGCATCAATCAACGGATTGCGGATGGCTTGAAAGTATCGGATGCGGTGTTTGATGGAGCGGTTTCAAGGCTAAGGCCCGTGCTGATGACTGCTATTACCTCGGCACTGGGTCTGATCCCCATGCTGCTGTCGAATGGTGTCGGCGCAGAAATCCAAAAGCCTCTGGCGAGTGTGATCGTGGGCGGATTGGTAACCGCTACGTTCTTGACGCTGTTTGTATTGCCGGTGCTGTTTGCCTGGTTTTCAAAAGGCAAGTTAAGCGACATGGCATAAACGTTTTGCCTGCCCTTATCGTTACGGTCAGGGCAGGTACATTTATTGTGTAAGGGTTGCTTATGCATCAACACGATCATTCACACCACAAAGATGAAAGCGCAAGCCGCATAGCAATGGCGTTCTTTCTTAATGTGGGCTTTACCATCATCGAATTCATCGGCGGCTGGCTCACCAACAGCACGGCTATCATGGCCGATGCGGTGCACGATCTGGGTGACAGTCTGTCCATTGGCAGCGCCTGGCTCCTGAACCGACTGGGACGTAAATCCGCCGACACCGAATTCACCTATGGCTACCGGCGGTTGTCCCTGTTCGGCGCCCTGATCAACGGCCTGGTATTGATTGCCGGATCGCTGTGGGTATTAAGCGAAGCAATTCCCCGACTGGCCAATCCAGTGATGCCCGTCACCGAGGGCATGTTAGCGCTGGCGATTCTGGGCGTCACCGTCAACGGTATTGCTGCTTATCGTCTTAGCAAGGGAAATACGCTGAACGAAAAGGTATTGAACTGGCATTTATTGGAAGATGTGCTGGGGTGGGTGGCAGTGCTGATTATCTCAATCGTTTTGCAGTTTGCCGACTGGCCTATTCTCGACCCATTGCTATCGGTGGGCTTTACTCTCTTTATTCTGTTTAATGTGTGTCGGAATCTTTGGGGAACCGGCAAGCTTTTCTTTCAGGCTGTTCCAGATAAGGCGCTTCACGAGGAGATCCGGCGAACACTAATTGGCATTGATGGCATCAGCGGAATTCATCACCAGCACCTCTGGTCCCTGGATGGTGAACAGCATGTACTGACGGCCCATATCGTAGTGGATCACGAGGGAGTTTTTGGTCCTGACGAATACTGCGCCATCAAACAATCCATTGCTATGGCGCTCGAACAATACCCGCTGGCTCACACCACAATTGAAATCGAGCTGACCGAAGAAGCTTGCCGGGATCAACCCGTGCCCAGCCAAACGGATCAGCACTAACAAGAGAACTTCGTATGTCCATACTTTCCACGCTCGGTTTGTTCATCATCACCGCTATTGCGGAAATAGTTGGCTGTTATCTTCCATACCTCTGGCTGAAGAAGTCGGCATCCGCATGGGTTTTGCTGCCGGCAGCGTTCAGCCTGGCGCTGTTTGCCTGGCTACTGTCTCTTCATCCAACCACCGCGGGCCGGGTTTATGCCGCCTATGGCGGCGTCTATGTTTCGACAGCCATGCTGTGGCTATGGGGTGTGGATGGGATTCGCCCGCACCTATGGGATTTTGTTGGCGTGGCCGTCACTCTGGTAGGGATGGGCATTATCATGTTCGCACCGAGATGATTTCGATCCTGTTTACTTTCCCTTTTTTGGAGATTCAGCGTTCAGCAGCAAACTCATTTTTTCCATCAGAATGACTGACGCGTTATTGTTGAACTGCTGTCCTTCCTCAATGTACTCCCAAACGGTAGCATCACTTTTCCAACCTCCTTGCTTTTTAATCAGTTCATAGTCCACGCGTTCCCGAGCCGCCGAGGTAGAGAGGCCGCGACGAAAACTGTGACTGCTCAGTTCGGGGACAAAATCGAACTGACAGGCTTTACCAAGGGTTTTGAGCACATCATTGATTGCCCCAGGATTCAATTGCCTGGCTTGAACCTGATCCCAGCGATTGACCGGCCGAAACAGCGGACCAATCGCTATATCAGCGGTATCCATCCATTGCTTTATTGCTCTGGCTGGACAACAGGTTGGATTCCCTGCAAAAGGCAGGGCTCGCACTAAGCCAGTAGCTTGCTGATCGGTCTTGGAACGGGGCAGCCGAATGATCAAGCCCTCAGGCTCCCACACCAGGTCCGTGACTTGTATTGCGAGCAACTCGCTGCGACGAAACGCCCCGAAGAAGCCCGTTAGCACCAGTGCGATATCCCGATACTTCTTCTTGCTATCTGGTAGTTGCTGGAGATGCTTTACCATCTGTGCGATGTGCTCCAGGCGCAGCGCCTTGGCTTTGCGTTTGGGTTGGCCGTGAGTGCGGCGGATGCCTTCCATCGTTTTGCGCACGAGAGGATCTTTTACTGGATCAGCGACTCCCTGGTAGTAGTGCCATTGGCCGATGGCCGTCAGGTGGAGATCCAGTGTCCGAGGGTTGAGAGATTCAGCTTTGATCAGTAGATAGCGCACGACAGTATCCCTGTCGGTAGGCAGTCGGCCACCCCATTTTTCGAATTGGCGAATGGCCGAGCGATACGCTTTGCGCGTGTTGTCAGAGGTGGCTGCCTGGAGATAGTGACGCAGCGCTTCGGATTCCCGATGGGCAATCTGATATGATCGCTCATTACGTAATGATAAGTCAGTGGTCAATTTGGGTGGTTTGCTGTGCATGAATCGAATTCCTATCGCGGTCGCTCAAAAGGCGGCTATGTACCGGCGTTACAAGTGAAAAAATTATGCCTGATTATCATAACCAACGATAATGGTCATTATCGTTGGTTAGAATTTGAAATTCAATCGTATTTGAAAAACATCAATATAATGTTATTTTACGTGTTACATAATACGTTATTAAATAATCTGAGAGGAATCCACATGGCCCGTGCCGGTGTCACTTACCACGACGTTGCCAAAGCCGCTGAAGCGATCAAAAGTCAGCGCCAAGAACCTACTGTAGACCGGGTGCGTGAACACCTCGGAACCGGCAGCAAAAGCACCATCGCACCACTGCTCAAACGTTGGCGATCAGATAACGGAGAGGCGGCCGATATCGGCGGGCTACCGAACGACTTAATCGAAGTGGTAAAGTCGCTGTATGAGCGGGTACAACAAATGGCCGACCATCGTATCGAGCAGGCCCGTCAGGAATTTGAAGGTTTCAATAACGAGCTTCGTAAAGAGTTGACCGATTCCAAAAACACAATCGCGCAGCTTACTGCTCGACAACAAGATCTTGAAAGCCAGATTGAGCGGCAAAACAAAGAAAAAGGTGAGGAAAAAAAGTTTCTGGAAGGTGCGCGTATCAGCCTGGTTAAAGCCGAGTCCCAACGAGACGAAGCGATTGCGAGGACTACTGAACTGAAGGGAAGCGTTGCTGAACTCAAGCAGGAAAACAAGGATATTCGAGAGCACTTTGAACACTATCAGCAGCGCACAGCGGAAGACCGTCAGCAGGAGCGCGAACAGTTTCGCACTGTTATTCAGGGATTAAAAGATCAGATTCGTGATCTGCAACACCGGCTCACCCAAGCCGAGTCCAAAGCGTCTGAGTTATTTGATGCTAATGCACAGTTACAAAGCAACGCCGGTAAACTTGAACAAGCCAATGCAACGCTAAACAGGGAGCTAAACGGAAAGATAGAAGATATCCAGGGTCTGAAGCGCGAGCTTGAAGACGCCGTGACGAAGTATCGGGATTCCCAGCATAAAAATGAACAAATGGCGGAAAACATGGCAGTGATCACCACCCAAAAAGCAGATGTGAGCAAGGAATTGGCTGTGTCAGCTCAAGTATTGGAGACCACCAAAGCCGAACTAAAAGCCTGCCAGGACAAGATTGCATTTCTGACTGACGAGAACAAGGTAATACTTCAGGAAAAGGCGATGATCCAGGGGCAGTTTAAGCAACTCCAGGGCTCGCTATGATCGTGTTAGAGCCAAACTTGTCAAATTTGTCGGTTCTTCCACAGAACCCCTTGAAGGGTTGGGGGCTTCGTTGTAGCAGACGGGACTGGGATGTCCCGGCTTGAGATAACGCAAGCCCGGATACGATCAAAGCTCTCTAGTGACAGACCTCATCGTTACAAACTCTTCCGCTCCGGTTGGATGAATGCCCAGGGTGGCGTCAAACTGAGATTTAGTTGCGCCAGCCTGCATTGCAATCGCGATTCCCTGTATGATTTCACCTGCTTCATCGCCAACCATGTGGGCGCCGAGAATACGGTCTTCAGAACGTTTAACGACAAGCTTCATGAGTGTGCGCTCAGACGAGCCGCTCAGGGTATGCTTAAGTGCCCGGAACTCAGACGTGTAAACGTCGATATCACCAGGATAGCGCTCCCCTGCTTCCTCTTCAGAAACGCCGACAGTACCGATGTTGGGCTGGCAGAATACCGCCGTAGGAATCAGCTCGTAATTCAGAGTGCGTTTACCTTCTCCGAACTGCTGGTCAACAAAGATCATGCCCTGTTCAAGAGCAACCGGAGTGAGAGCGGGTGTGTCGATCACATCTCCTAAGGCGAAGATGCCGGGTACGCTGGTTTCAAATCGCTCATTGGCGACGATGCTGCCGTTCTTGCGAAGCTCAACACCGGCTTCCTCAAGGCCAAGATTTGACGTCTTTGCCTTGCGCCCAGTTGCCATCATCACCAGGTCGCAACGGAGTATTGAGCCATCAGAGAGGTGGCAGATTTTTTCATCACCATCTTCTTCGATTCTTTCTACATCCGTCTGGGTGCGGATTTTTACGCCAGCCTTGGCGACTTCCTGTGTGACAAAGCGCCTGACCTCATTGTCAAAACCCCGAAGTATCTGGTCACCACGATACAGCAGCTGAGTGTCACAGCCGAGGCCGTTAAAAATACCGGCGAACTCGACGGCGATATAGCCACCCCCAACAACGACAATGCGCTTTGGCAGCGTGTCCATGGCGAAGACGTCGTTTGAATCCATGGCCAGATCGCCGCCCGGAATCTCCGGTTTGAATGGCCAGCCGCCGGTAGCGATCAGAATTCTCTTTGTCTCGAGTATTTTGCCGTTAACTTCGACCTTTCCCGGACCGGCAACCCTACCCCTCCCGCGAATAATTTCAACGCCAGGGCCTTCAAGAATATTTTTATATATCCCGTTTAAGCGATTGATTTCATTATCTTTATTGGATTTTAGTGTCGACCAGTCAAAACCGTTGAAACTGGCATCGACACCGAAGCCGCTCGCGTGCTCAATATGCCCTTTGAATTGACTCGCATAGACAAACAGCTTCTTAGGCACACACCCGACATTGACGCAGGTGCCGCCAAGGAACATATCTTCAATGACCGCGACTTTTGCTCCTGTTGCAGCAGCCATCCGGCTTGCCCGAACGCCTCCAGAACCCGCCCCAATAACCACCAGGTCATATTGTTCAGACATGTTTTGTACCCTTGTTTAAATACCTTGGTTGCTCTTACTTCGAGCGGTTCATTCTGTGTGTTCCTCTCAGTAGTAACTACTGAGAGCGAGACGCCCGAACGGCAGCTGTGTTCTGAAGCATCTACTTAGAAAAGGTTGCACGAATATTTACGCGGCCAGCATCGCCTATCCGATCAATGTTGACCTGTGTCGCTCTGACGCCAAACTGACGTCCGAGTTCTTCCATCCAGGTTATCGCCTCATCAAAAGCTGCACCGTCGACCCAGACACGTAGAGAATCCCCGTCCTGCTCGTATCGGGTCAGTGTCACACCGCTTTTGCGAGCCTGCTGGCTTACGAGGGCAAGAAGTGGCGTGTTCGAAGCCGCTGCACTGGCACCTCGCCCCTGCGCAAACCGCCCCGCATTATCAGCCATGGTATTGTAAAAACTCATTTTGGCATTCAGTGTCGTCGAGAGCTGAGTATTCTGCTGTATGAGGGGCAGCACCAGAATCAGGAATACCAGGCTAAGAGCAAACAGGATCGCCACGCCTCGAACAATAAGCTGGTCGCGAGGTGTTTGGGTGTGATACCAGTCCTTTGCCTGCTGAATCCGCGGGTCGCTTTCGAATGATGAACGTAATTTGTCGAGTGCTTTCATGCGGCACCTCCCACCTTAACGCGTCCTTTGACAATGTCCTTGTCTGCCTTCGCTGACGAAATTTCAGCCGTTAGCCCGCGTGCCTCGATAGCCGCCTTAAATGCCTGTAGGTCAGACTGCTGCTGTGCATCTATATCGATTAAAAACTCTCCAATCCGCTCAGAGTAACGAATGCTCTGAATGGATATGCTGCCTTTGCTCTGATCCAGGCCTGCCCATGCGGCTGCAACATTACCCATCAAACTATCAAAGCCCGCACTGTCCGTTGCGTCACCATCACTGCGTAATTTTCGTCTGAAGCGCGATTCGTAATTGCTAGTGGACTCTCCCGGGAACCATTGCTTATAAAGTTTCTGACTGCTGTTTGAAACCATATCAATCTGTTCAGCGGTACGGTGGTTGTCGACAATAAGAAAACCACACGCGAATACAGCGAAGATCGCTGCGAAGCTGGCAATGCCTGTCCACCATGGCGCAGGCTTCTTCTCACGTCCGGCGCTGGCTGCCTTACCCTGAAGAAGAGATATCGCGTTCTCTTTGGTTTCTGGCTTGGATGTGCTGACAGAGATGCTGTCAAAGGAATCTGGGTAGCCGCTTGATATGGTGGTCTTGAGCAGATTGCCCTCATCCATAGAGGATGCGCTGATAGTGAGTTCTTCACCCTGGACTTTATCGCTGACGCCCTCAAGTACGGCTGGCAGAGCAGCATCTGGAACCCAGCCTTCGAACACACCCTCGAGACTGACAATCCATCCTGACTTTGAGCGTACGATCTGGCTTCCGGCATATCCTGCGGTTTCAGGATGCAGAGCACTTAAACGCAAATGGTGAATTGCCAGCAATTCGATCAATCGATCGACCAGATCAGATTCCACGACATAGGCTTTATGCTTACCACCCAGGCTACCACCAGGCACGACGGTGTAGTCGCTGACGTCTCTGATCAATACTTCCTCAAGAGCGAAAGGCAGTGCACGATTCAGGTGGCGCCCCTTGACTCCAGGTAATGACACCCAGTGCGTTGCATAGTTGGTCGCAGAAAGCACCAGCGAGACGCTGCTCATCTCCGCCTGCTCTTCCGCCCAGTCTTCAAGGTTACGTGGTGGGTTGCCTGCGGTTTCTGTGATTAGCCAGATACCTTGATCTGCAGCCCACTCAACCCGGTTATTTTTGCTATTCATCGGTCACTCTTACGCGTGCATATCACCAGGCTTCGCGTGCAGCCCGGCGTGAAAAATCTCTTCTGATGGTATCCATCTTACCATCGGCTATATTTCGCCGTATCAAGGCCTCTACAGTACCTATGCGACCGTTAAGATCAATACGTGCGAACATCTCAAAATACTCTGTAGTGACAGAGAAATCAGTTTCAACTAACGGAGTCACCGCATCCTGCCTGCCTGTTCCATCATCAGCTGGCGACTCTGTACGGAGGTTGCTGACCGGAGCGGACCCCAGAAAATCCTGAACACTCCGGTAACCTTCGCCGCCTCGCCCTGCAATGATCTGTTCCGCATCAGTTAACGTCAGGCGACTGTCCAGTGCAGCAAGAACAAAATCAGGCGCTGTATTTACGTTGAGCTGAACCGCTGCAGGCAAACACGTTATATAGGGCTCAAGCTTGGCGTAGACATCCAGATCAACGCCTTCAATAAGCATTAGCTCACTGCTATGGCTACAGGCCTGGTAAGCGGGCCTGTAGCCGGGGTCCATCGACAGGTACTTGCTGTCGACGTTGCTTTCCTGATTCAGCCACTTGGCCCAGTCGCTGGCGATGCTTACCTCGAGACCCAGCAAGCTAAGCAGGTTGCGGAAGCGCTGTTCGTAAACAGTGGCATTGCCCCCCGGCAGAAGACTGTTGAGGTTAAACCGCCCTTGCGCATCCTGTATTCGGATGGTGATCACGCCCGGATCAAGCGGAAACGTCCTTTCAATGTTCCACTCTTCGGCTGCGTGGTCAATTCCGCTATCGGCCTCCCAGTCCATAAACAGGCCAGTGCGCGTTGCCGATTCTGCACCCAGGGCGTACAGGCGCGCCTGTTGTTGGGTAAAAAGAGTCTGAGAGCGTTCAATATCAATCGCCTGCCGCTCTATCATCGAGGTCGCAAGGATGGCGACAACCGAGAATATAAGGAGCACCATCAGCAGTACCATACCGCCCTGACCGGATCGCAGAGTAGGATAACTATTCATGACTGACCGGCCACTGTCGCATTATTTCTCCATACCCGGGCGCCGTGTAGAATACCTTGATCGCAGCGATGCGAGCGTCTTCTACCTCTGTGACCGGGGGCCAGTAGTCGACGGAGTTGAGTTCTGGAATGTCGGTGGTGGACGGTGTCGCCACAACGGCTTCGAACCGAACGTCTTCGATCAGGTCGTAAACGACTTGAGACAGTGGATCTGACACATCGCCGCGGTCGAGGACTTTCCAGTAATAACGAACCAGACACTCGCCCTCAACGTCAGCATCATCCGGATCCAGGCCCTGCTCGTACGCAATTCTCTCCAGTGCGGGTTCGCAGGGCTCAGAAAAAATGTCTTCGCTCCGATAGGCTATGCGTTGCAGAGTGGCTCTCGGGTCTTCTGTCACCGGATTGTTTCTCCAGCCTGCAATCGTCAACTCTATTGGGTAATCACCCGAACCGACCATGAGTGCTGGGATAGTGTCTCCGTACTCGTCGCGTATTGAGCGATTGATGTATTGGCCCAGATCGCGACCCATTACCTGGTTCAGTCGCTGAAGAGCAGCCAGATCATCGGCCTTCTCAATAGATGCTTTATTTACACCTGATATGTTGCTGAGAAGCTGCACAGCTGCAATGCCGACGGTTGCAGATATGGCGACAGCAACCAATACCTCAAGGAGCGTAAAACCGCGGGAATTCATCAGTTCGGCCCCATGATCGTCGACAGAGTAATGACGGGGTTGTCCGGACTGATCTCTGGTGCGACCGCAACATCAATGCGCACCAGTCCGGGGAACTGAGTCTTAGTGACTTCAGTAAAAAGGTGCCATTCCTGGCCTGCCATCTCGACGATATCGTTGGTTTCCCCAGCTTGCGGTGGCACACCCGCAAGGCGTATATCGGTCAGGCGGTTTTCAGCAACGAAAGACGCCAGTGTCATGGTTCGCATGCTCAACAGGTTGTTTACGCGCATGCTTGCTGTATCGGAAATCGTAATCGCAATACCAGCGAAGATGGCGACCGCGACCATAACTTCGAGCAGCGTGAATCCGGATTGACGTGACCCTGAACGATGAAAATCAGACATCCAGACGCTCCATCCGGCGCCTGATGGGGCCGATCCCGTCTCCGATGAGCCGTATTACAAAACTTTCATCATCAGGGTGCGTGAGCTCAACAACGAAAGGAATGTATTCGTCTGAAGACAGAAAGATCAGAGCAGGAATTGCTCCGTTCTCATCGGGCTCTTCTGGCGGATCAAGTTCCTCATCGTTAACCAGAATGCGGATCTCTACTGTTTCAGGAATGCTCATGGATTGAGCCAGAGCGGCATCAATGGGAGCCCATGGATTTTCTGAGAGTCGTGATAGTTCTTCTTCGGTCAGGCCTTCGGCAACACTCTTCAGTCGGAGATCGTAAAACCCCACCAAATTGAACTCGCCAGGAACCCAGGCAACACCGAGATCCAGATTCTGAAAGACAGCTTCTTCTCTGTATCTGTTGAAAGCAACATCCAGCTTCTGGGCAAACTGTTCGGTTTCCTGCTGAGCAGCGCGGTCACTGAAATTAAGGTTCACCATGGAAAGGAGCAGGCCAACAATGACCAGCACCACCATAACCTCAACCAGTGTAAAACCGCGCTGCCTCATGCCAATCAGATATCCAGATTGCTGATGTCTGCAGCATCGCCTTCGCCGCCTTCAGCCTGATCCGAACCCAATGAAATGATTTCGTACTTGCCTTTGTCTTCGAAGTACAGGAATTCGTTATCCCACGCATCGACAGGCATTTTGCCACCTTTCAGGTAGCCGCCATTCTGGTAATTCTTTGGTTCTGGCGATGAGGACGGTTTCTGCACAAGTGCTTCAAGACCCTGCTCTGTGGTTGGGTAACGGAAGTTATGTAGCTTGTACATATCCAGCGCACCTTCAATGAGCTTAATCTGGTTCTTGGTGGTATCCACACGAGCCTGATCAGCCGAGCCGATAATGTTGGTGGCAACCATGGCGAGGATGCCGCCGATGATGGCGATTACGACCATCACCTCAATCAGGGTGAAGCCGCCTTGTTTTTGTTTCTTAGCTAGAGACTGACGCATGAATTAACTCCTATTGCACCATTTGTTGTAATTCGAGAATCGGTAACATGATCGCAGCAACAATGAGCGCCACGACACCACCCATAAATAAAAGCATGATAGGTTCAAAGATCGATACCAGTCCTGAGACTGTGCTCTCCAGGGCCTTTTCCTGCTGTTCTGCGGTACGGGCCAGCATGCTGTCCAGTTCACCACTGCTTTCGCCGCTGGCAATCATGTGCAGCATGATGGGTGAAAAGTATCGTGTTTCCTGAAGCGACTTATGCAAGCTCCCCCCTTCGCTAACGCGAACCGTCGCCTCACTCAGTGAGCGGTTAATAGGGAGATTCAGCACGACGTCACTGGCTATCCGCATGGCTTCAACAAGAGGCAAACCACTGCTGGTAAGAATGGCGAGAGTACTGCCGAAACGCGCGGTGTTTACATCACGCACAAATCGCCCGATGAGGGGGGGTTTCAGAATGAGGTGATGTACTTTGCTTCTGAAATTCTCTTGTCGCATCAGCTGTGCAAACGTAACTAATGCCAGCACCATAGCCGCAGCGAGATAGATGCCGTAGTTGCTGAGAAAATAACTGGCGTCCAGCATGGCTTGCGTCAGACCGGGTAGTTCCTGCCCGTTCTTCACAAAGACTTCGACAATATCGGGAACGACATAGGTAAGCAGGCCAATAACCAATGCGGTGGCTACGAACGTAAGCAGCACTGGATAGATCGCCGCATTGCGGATGTTCTGGGCAGACTCATGTGAGCGCTCGGAATAATCTGCAAGACGAATCAATACGGGCGCAAGATTGCCTGAATGCTCACCGGCACTGACCGTTGAACGGAACAGCAGAGGAAAAGCACGAGGATACTCCTCAAGTGCCTTCGCAAGTGTGTAGCCTTCCAGAACCTTTGCGCGAATGGCCAATACCATGGCTTTGGTTTTCTGGCGTTCGGTCTGATCGGCAAGCGCTTTCAGTGACTCATCAATCGGCAAGCCTGCGCCAATAAGGGTGGCCAACTGTCGGGTAAGCAACGCACGATCCGAAACGGATAACGAGGGCCCTCGATTAAACAGGCTGAAGCCCGTACTGGCCTGCTTCTCTGTTGTGGGTGACACCTCGAGCGGCATCCACCCCTTTTCGCGCAACTGCTGGCGAATCTGGCGCGCACTATCGCCCTCCAGAACGCCCTTCTTCTGGCGACCCTTAACGTCCAGAGCCTGATATTCAAACGCTGCCATGCATTAACCTTTTGCTACCCGCAGAAGTTCTTCAATTGTGGTGTGACCACCCAGAACTTTGCGTATGCCATCCTGGCGAATGCTTGGCCCAAGGCGTCGAGCATGGGCTTCGAGCTCCTGCTCGCCGACCTGGTCGTGAATTCGGGTCTTCATACCTTCATCCACTTCAATGATCTCGTAGATCCCCTGACGACCGCGATAACCGAGTTGATTGCACTTGTCGCAGCCCTTTGCGTGATAAATAACGGGGGCTTCGGATTCCGGTATACCGAGCAGTTCACACTCTGCACTATCCGCTACTGCAGGTACTTTGCAGTCGTCACACAGAACACGAACGAGGCGCTGAGCAATAACGCCGATTACAGAAGATGACAGCAGGAAAGGTTCCACGCCCATGTCCTGTAGTCGGGTGATGGCGCCTACAGCGGTGTTTGTGTGTAGCGTCGACAATACAAGGTGACCGGTAAGAGAAGCCTGAATGGCAATCTCAACGGTTTCCAGGTCACGTATTTCACCAATCATTACGACATCAGGGTCCTGGCGCAGTATCGCACGCAGCCCCTTCGCAAAGGTCATATCGGCCTTCAGGTTTACCTGAGTCTGTCCAATACCCGGAAGACTGTACTCTACCGGATCTTCTACAGTCAGGATGTTGCGACTGGTATCGTTAAGGTCGCTGAGTGCTCCGTACAGCGTCGTGGTCTTACCCGAGCCCGTGGGGCCAGTCACCAGAATAATGCCGTGAGGCTTGCTGATGATGTTACGCATCGTCTGAAGATCACGGGACGACATGCCAAGCTGACCAAGACTCAGTCGTCCTGCCTGCTTATCCAACAGACGCATAACTACACGTTCGCCATGACTTGAAGGCATGGTAGAAACACGAACATCGACTTCCCGTCCGCCAATGCGAAGCGCGATCCGACCGTCCTGAGGGACACGCTTCTCGGCAATATCGAGTTTTGCCATGACTTTGATCCGGGAGACGAGCAAGGCGGCCAGTGCTCTCTTCGGTTGAACCACCTCACGTAATACGCCATCCACACGGAAGCGCACAACAAGGCGTTTTTCGTAGGTTTCGACGTGAATATCTGAGGCGCTTTCTTTGACGGCTTCAGTAAGCAAAGCATTAATCAGGCGCTTGATCGGCGCGTCGCCTTCCTGCTCAAGCAGATCTTCCGTTTCAGGGACCGAGTCTGCAAGGCTGGCGAGGTCCATATCATCACCGAGGCCTTCAACCATCTCCATCGCTTCGGAGGAGTCGCTCTGATAAGCAAGCCCTAGTCTACGATCGAATTCGTCGTCTGGAATTGCTTCAAGGTTGTAAGGACGGCCCAGATGTCGCTGAACTTCCATTAACGCTTGGGGGTTCAACCCCTCCTTGTGAAGTACGTGCAATGTATCGCTGCTGGCGTCGACCAGAACGCCATAACGTTTTGCAAAACTGAAAGGCAGGCGCACTGCCAGGCTACCGCCTGATACAGCCTGACTCTGTTCCGGTTGTGTTTCTTCTGGTACTGCAGTCATGTCTCTAATTATTCTCTGTTACCACGGCCAACGCCGCGGTAAGTAAAGCCAGCTTGTTTCAGTGCGGCAGAATCATATTGATTGCGGCCATCAATAATAACCGGTTGTTTCAGAAGCTTTCCGATCGCATTGAAATCTGGTTGGCGGAACGGTTTCCACTCTGTCATCAGTACCAGCGCATCGGAATCCGTCAGCGCATCGTATTGGTGGCTGCAGAAGGTCACGCCAGCTTGCTCTCCGAGAACCTTATTCGCGGCCTCCATTGCCATGGGATCATACGCCGCGACAGTCGCGCCAGCATCAAGCAGTTGACGAATCAATACAATGGCAGCCGATCCGGACACATCTGCGGTTTCCGGACGGAATGCCAGCCCCCAGACAGCAATCTGTTTACCGCGCAGATTGCCGAGGCAGTCTCTCAGAGCAGATGCAGCCCATTCCTGCTGCATGCTGTTCCGCTGTAATACGGCATTAAGCAAAACGGGTTGTATGTCTTTGCTGGCCGCTTCATTGACGAGCTCGTTAATATCGCCAGGAAGGCAAACCCCGCCGTAGCCTACACCAGGATACAGGTAAGAATAGCCGATCCGTGAATCTGCTCCTATACCACTGCGAACAGCCTCAATATCAGCTCCAAATGACTCAGCGATCGCAGCAATTTCGTTCATCAATGAAATCCTGGTCGCCAGCATCGCACTGGCCGCAAGGCGGGTCAGTTCCGCATCACGGATACTCATGGGTGTAACCCGATCCTTTTGACGGCTGAACGGTCTCAGGAGCGACACCATGACAGATCGGGCTTCGTAGCTCTCTGTGCCAAGAATAATGCGGTCAGGTCTCATGAAATCTTCGACCCCTTCCCCTTCTTTCAGAAAGACGGGATAGCAGACGATGCTCACCGTGTTTCCTGAAGACTGAGCGGCTTCGAGCATTTTCTCTGTTACTCCCAGCGACGTCGGGCTTGAATTTACCAGAATCGTTTCGCTGTTAAGTGCAGCCCCAAACTCAGTAGCAAAGTCTAATGCCTGTTCGTCAACGGTGTCGGCGTGCCCCAAAGCAAGGATGCATAGGTCACAGTCACTTGCGAGGGAGATGTCATCTGAGAACGAAAGCCGTCGAGCAGAAACGTTACTTTCGAGCATGGCCGGCAAGCCTGGTTCATGGAAACTCAGGTCGTGAACGTTAGTCGGGGGAGTCTGAGAATAATGGGTGATGACATTGCCCATTTCAGCGAGACAGGCGCTGATGACAAATGACTCGTAACCCGAGCCAGCAACGGTGACTTTCAAAGGGACATCCTATGTAATTGTCAGTAAAACACGACCAACTCTCTCCGAGCGGTTGTGTAAAGTACCCTATTACAGATAAATGACAAGAGCATGACAAGACACTTGTTCAGCTGAATATGGCCAAAACGAAAAAGCCCGGCAATAGCCGGGCTTTTTTCTAAGGCTTAATAAACCTTAGAGAGCAGATTCCAGTTCAGGAATCGCGTCGAACAGGTCAGCAACCAGACCGTAGTCTGCAACCTGGAAGATAGGAGCCTCTTCGTCTTTGTTGATAGCAACAATGACTTTAGAGTCCTTCATACCTGCAAGGTGCTGAATAGCACCAGAGATGCCGACTGCAACGTACAGATCTGGAGCAACGATTTTACCCGTCTGACCAACCTGCATGTCGTTTGGAACGAAGCCAGCATCAACTGCAGCACGAGATGCACCAACAGCAGCGCCGATCTTGTCTGCAACTTTGTACAGCATTTCGAAGTTGTCGCCATTGCCCATGCCGCGACCACCAGAAATAACTACGCTTGCCGCAGTCAGTTCAGGACGGTCAGACTTGGCCAGTTCTTCGCTTGCGAAAGCAGAAACGCCAGCGTCTTTTGCAACATCAACAGACTCAGTCGCAGCTGAACCACCTTCTGCAGCGGCTGCATCAAATGCAGTGCCACGAACAGTCATCACTTTGATGCTGTCAGAAGACTTAACAGTAGCGATTGCGTTACCAGCGTAGATTGGGCGAACGAATGTATCTTCACCTTCAACACCAATAACTTCAGAGATCATGTTCACGTCCAGCAGCGCTGCTGCGCGTGGCAGGAAGTCTTTGCCTGTCGTGGTAGCAGCTGCCAGGATGTGGCTGTAGCCTTTGCCAAGCTCAGCAACCAGTTCGCCCATATTTTCAGCAAGCTGATATTCGTAAGCAGCGTTGTCCGCTACCAGTACTTTTGCAACACCAGCTACTTTTGCCGCAGCTTCTGCAGCAGCACCACAACCAGAGCCTGCAACCAGAACTTCAACATCGCCACCAATCTTGGTGGCAGCAGTGATAGTGTTCAGGGTAGCGCCTTTCAGAGTGGCGTTATCGTGTTCTGCGATTACTAAAATTGCCATTACACCAACCTCTCTCAGAGCACTTTCGCGTCGTTTTTCAGTTTATCAACCAGCGTAGCAACGCTGTCGACCTTGATACCAGCAGAGCGTTCGGCTGGTGGAGTCACTTTAACCAGAGACAGGGTTGATTTAACTTCAACACCGAGATCTGCAGGCGTAGTGGTATCCAGCGGCTTGCGCTTAGCTTTCATGATGTTAGGCAGTGACGCGTAACGTGGTTCGTTCAGACGCAGGTCAGTCGTAACGATTGCTGGCAGGTTCAGAGCTACAGTACGCAGACCGCCGTCAATTTCACGAGTAACGTTTACTTTATCGCCATCTACAGCAACTTCTGAAGCGAACGTGCCTTGCGGCATGCCAGTCAGAGCGCCCAGCATCTGGCCAGTCTGGTTGTTATCGCTGTCAATGGTCTGTTTACCCATCAAAACGATCTGTGGCTGTTCTTTCTCAATAACGCCTTTCAGCAGCTTAGCAACTGTCAGCGGCTCGAGCTTCTCTTCTGTTTCGATCAGAATGCCGCGGTCAGCACCCAGTGCCAGAGCAGTACGGATTTGCTCCTGAGCTACTTTAGGACCGATAGATACAACAACGATCTCAGAAGCAATGCCCTTTTCTTTCAGGCGAACCGCTTCTTCTACGGCAATTTCACAAAATGGATTCATAGCCATTTTGACGTTAGTCAGATCAACATCAGAGTTGTCTGCTTTTACGCGTACTTTGACGTTGTAGTCGATAACGCGTTTTACAGCGACAAGAACCTTCATAGATTCCTCGTATTCTCTAGTGGATGATTAAAGGGTGATTTGCAGCTAAAACATTGCCCGATACCCTTTCCAGCGGGCCACATTATTGGGATTGTGACACTTGAGGTCAAGTGTGAGCTATTCTCAATACTGATTCAGGCCAGTAATTACGGCACGTCTGCCTTTAAATAAGTTGCCTGACTGTCTTCTGGCCGTATAATGGCCACCATTTTTTCGAACCGGGCAATCCGGTGAAGCAACGACCGCGAATGCGGCACTCCCATCGTGATTTGAGGAGATCATCTATGCAACGTGACGTAATGGAATACGACGTAATCATCGTCGGCGGCGGCCCTTCCGGCCTGTCGGCAGCTTGTCGTATCAAACAACTGGCAGAAGAAGCAGGCCAGGAAATCTCAGTGTGCCTGGTTGAAAAGGGTTCTGAGATTGGTGCACACATTCTTTCTGGTGCGGTCATTGAAGATCGCGCACTGACTGAACTCTTTCCGAACTGGAAAGAGATGGGTGCTCCGCTGAATACGCCAGTCAAAGGTGATGAGGTTTACTTCCTTACTTCCGATGAAAAATCTGTCAAAACTCCACACTGGGCGATTCCTAAGCCGATGCACAACGATGGAAACTACATCGTATCTCTCGGTAATGTGTGCCGCTGGCTGGGCGAACAAGCCGAAGCTCTCGGTGTAGAAATCTATCCGGGCTTCCCAGCAGCTTCCCTGATCATTGAAAATGATGCCGTTAAAGGTGTTGTTACGGGCGATATGGGCGTTGCAGAAGATGGCTCACAAAAAGATAGCTACATGCCTGGTATGGAGCTGCGTGCGAAATACACCGTATTTGCAGAAGGTTGCCGCGGGCATCTTGGTAAGGAACTGATCGCTAAGTTCAACCTTGACGCTGGTAAAGACCCTCAGCATTACGGCATTGGTATCAAAGAGCTGTGGGATATTGATCCTGCCAAACATCAGGAAGGCCTCGTTCTTCACGGCGCAGGCTGGCCACTCAGTGAGTCCGGCTCAACCGGTGGTTTCTTCCTGTATCACACTGAAAACAACCAGGTTGTTGTCGGCCTGATTACGGATCTGTCGTACAGCAACCCACACGTCAGCCCGTTTGATGAATTCCAGCGCATGAAGCACCACCCAGTACTGAAGCAGTACCTTGAAGGTGGTAAGCGTGTTTCTTATGGCGCGCGCGCGATCGCCAAAGGCGGCCTGAATTGCCTGCCTAAGATGACCTTTCCGGGCGGTCTGGTGATTGGTTGTGACGCGGGCACGCTGAACTTCGCCAAAATCAAGGGTACTCACACCGCGATGAAGAGTGGCCTCGTGGCAGCAGAAGAAATGTTCAAGGCGCTTCAGGCTGATCGTGCCAATGACGAAATCAACGAATACACTGCAGCCTTTGAGGCATCATGGGCATGGGAAGAACTGCATCGCAGCCGTAACTTTGGCCCTGCAATGCACAAGTTCGGTACATTCGGTGGTGCAGCCTTCAACTTTATCGATCAGAACATTTTCCCGATTCCTGTCACGTTGCATGACAAGACGGCGGATCATGAAATGCTCAAGCCAGCAGCTGATTGCAAGAAGATCGACTACCCGAAACCAGACGGCAAGCTCAGTTTTGATAAGCTCGGCTCTGTCTTCGTGGGTAACGTAAACCACGCAGAAGACCAGCCTTGCCACCTGAAGTTGACGGATGCGTCGATTCCTTTATCTCAGAACCTGCCTAAGTACAATGAACCTGCGCAGCGCTACTGCCCTGCCGGTGTTTATGAAGTGGTGGAGGATGAGAATGGTCAGCGCTTCCAGATCAACTCTCAGAACTGCGTGCACTGCAAGACCTGTGATATTAAAGATCCTGCCCAGAACATCACCTGGGTTACGCCAGAAGGCGGCGGCGGTCCAAACTATCCAAATATGTAAGACAATAAAAAGGGCCGAAAGGCCCTTTTTTATTGTCTTGATAGTGACGTTTTAACCAAAAGGGCCCGATAGCCCTTTCTTGTTTAGGGGCGCCATATTGCGACTCAGCGGCCCGACACAACCATCGATACGCCACGGAACTGAAAGTCATCAATTACAATGCTGCCCAGTTGACTGCCTCCAACACTGACGCTAGGCATGCGAACGTCGATAACATTCTCATCATCAAACGGAGATGCAAAATCAAACCTTACACCATCTGCAACATCTGTACTCATGTTCACATACAGTTTGGCGACACGGTCGCTAGCATCAGGCGTGCGATTTGCAGCCAACTTTTCATTGTATGAATTACCTGCAACAACAGCATCTTCAATAACAATTCCGAAAGAAGACGACATGTCGATATCGAGATCCTCAATGCCAATTGCAGTGTAAAACTCGATGTCGTTAGTTGCACCATCGACGCGCATTTCAAGAGCAAGCGCGCCACCGTACATGCTAATACTATCAACGAGAACATGTCGGTTGATGCCGCCTGCACCTTCAACAGCTATCTCACCGGTGGTCAAGAGGATGTCAACAACCCCTACACCGCCAGAGGTGGGCTCACCAAGAACAAGTAAGGAGCCATCCTGGTCGATGTCAATCTTAAATCTGAGATTGTTCAGGTTGGCGGTGTTGCCAGGATTGCTGAAGCCAAAGAGAGTGTTACGATCCTCCCCGCCACCGATGTAAACGTCTGAAATAGTCAAGCTGCCTCCGTCGCCATCGCTGACGCCGCCAACGACCTCCTCCGTATCGGTGTAGCGAATCTCTCCAACTTGCACACCAACATCTAGCTCGATGTCTACACCGGCCTGGCCAGTAACGTTATGCAGCTCAAACTCAGACATAGGCGAGAGTTCAGCCTGAGTACCTGCGGTAGCGAGTGCTATGCAGCCCGCGAGTAGTGATTTCTTCATGATAGGCGATCCATCAAGTTTTTATTGTAGTTACATCAGTTTACGTCCGGCACCATACTTGTGCAACTGACACTCAGTAGCAAACTACCTTGTTACAGCCAATACACAAGGGTTTATGAGGCCCTCAATAGCAACGTGGCACAATATGACGTATCAGCCTTCGCTTACAAAGTGAAGGAAACCGAGCTCTGACCCGAGCGCATCGAAAAACCGCCCTCTGTAAGCTCGCCCATTTCTAAGAGCTGGTAATAGGCTGACCTCAAAAAGCGTGCAGTTAGTCCTTGCGCTGTCGTTATAACTGGAATGTCATTCTCATCCAGTTTGGTCAATGTAATCCCGCTATTGCTATCGAGAAGCTCCACCTGGCCATTCGATAAAACCGCACTAACCCCAGCATCAGGCTCCCCAACCAGTGAAATCACATGAAGGGGCGTGTCTTCTACTTTTATGCGCCACTTCTCAACCGGCGTAACGAGGAAAAATTCATTGCCTTCTTGTTTTACAAGAGATGCAAAGAGCCTCAGCAAAGGCTTGCGGCTGATTTCGCCACCTTCGTGAAACCACCTGCCATCTTTCGCTACCCGGATGTCTATATCCCCAGACAAATCGGGAGTCCATTTGTCTAATGGGTATGCCTGCACTTTGTCGAGATCGAAAGCCTTGCTTATATCATCTAAGTTCATCGGCCTGCCTTAAAGTCCTCTTTGCCACTCCTGTCGCAACCTGATGGAGTCTGGTTTATTGATCGCAGTATCAAGCTGGGCGAGTAATGCCTGCTTATCCGCCCCGAGATTCCCCTTGAGAGGGAGGTAGTTAGACGCGTGATCACTACGGAATACTGTATCTTTCAAATCCAGACTGTCGATAAAGGTACGGAGTTCAACAAAAAGTTCGTGCTGGTCCGGCAATTCGTAGTCGAAACCTGCTTCTTCGAAACCCTGTTCGACACGTTTCTGGCCAAGCGGGTAGCTCACTACCAGGGTTGAAAGAAACTCCGGCTGAGCCTCTGTCATCAGCTTTGCTGTGTTGACTGCATGCTGGTGACTCAGTGAGCGCCCTCCCATACCATTTAGTACCATGACTGATGAGCTGATGCCGGCTGCTTTCAGCTTAAGGAGCGCCTCCAGGGTGGACTGGTATGTCTCCCCCTTTGCGATGGCCTTAAGAACGTCGTCGTCTCCACTTTCAGCTCCAACGTAAGCGATGCCAAGCCCCAGCTCTCTCAGGTGCTGCAAATCCTCAACAGACTTCTTTCTGATGTTCCGCGGCAGGCAATAGGCACCTACACGCTTAACCCAGGGGAGACTCTCTCTGATCTGCTGAAGAATGTTTTCGAGGCGCCGAACAGGGAGGACAAGTGCATCGCCATCTGCCAGAAACACCTTTTCAAATCTCGGGCCGACCGCTGCCGCATTTTTAATTTCTGCGAGCACCTCATCCTCGTTGCGGGCCCTGAACTTCTTCTGAGGCTGAGTGTACATATCGCAGAAGGTGCAGTTGTTCCAGGAACACCCGTTGGTAACCTGAAAAATCATAGATCGCCCTTCTGAGGGCGGGCGAAAAACCGGCTCGATATAATCTGGGAACATAGTTATTGGATACGATTGCTTTACGTAGAGGGTGTGGGGCTATGATATGGTGCCCGGAGCCGGAATTGAACCGGCACGACCATAAGGTCGGGAGATTTTAAATCTCCTGTGTCTACCAATTCCACCACCCGGGCGAACGGGCTTCTGACAGAGGTGTCAGAAAGTAAGTGGAGGCGCGAGCCGGAGTCGAACCGGCCTACGTGGATTTGCAATCCAGTGCATAACCGCTTTGCTATCGCGCCGTATTCTGCCAAACAGGAGCTTGGCGGTTGCACTGGAGCCAGTGCACTTACATAAACAGCGCTCTAGTGACGCGCTTTGATATTCATTTCTTAGGGTAAGAAAGAATGGAGCGGGAAAGGAGGCTCGAACTCCCGACCCCAACCTTGGCAAGGTTGTGCTCTACCAACTGAGCTATTCCCGCTTAAGTGCTGCGCATTTTAAATAATACGTGTAACCAGTCAAGCCTTTTTTCTTACTTTTTAACAACTTAGAGAATTATTTTCCCGAAATTGTTAGCGTCTCAGCTCAGGCCACGCGGCCTTAAGATAGATCAGCATGGACCAGAGAGTCAGAATCGCCGCTCCGTAAAGTGCGTAAATCCCAAGAACCTCCAGCAGGCTTCCCTCTGATGCACCCAGCAGCACGGTTATAGAGACCATCTGGAGTGCAGTTTTTATCTTACCCAACTGACTGACAGCGACATTGGCCCGCTTTCCAAGCTCTGCCATCCACTCACGAAGTGCCGAAATTACGATTTCTCTGCCAACGATCACCATTGCCGGAATCGTTAACCAAGGGTGTGCAAAATGCTCCACGAGCAGTACCAGAGCAACCGAGACAATCAGCTTATCTGCGACCGGATCAAGAAACGCACCTAGCGCCGACGTCTGGTCAAGTTTTCGTGCGAGATAACCATCCAGCCAGTCAGTGACCGCAGCCGCCGCGAATAACAGGGATGCCCAGACGCGGCCACTCTCCCCTAACCAGTAAAAACATACCACCATCAGCGGAATCACCAATATCCGCCCCATAGTCAGTATATTAGGTATGTTCATTGCCGGTACTACTCCTGTTCTTCACCATGGAGCGCAGCGAAAATCTGCCCTGCCAATGCTTTACTGATACCCGGGACTTTTTCGAACTCAGCCCGCGGCGCACCGCGCATATTACGCAGACTGCCGAAGTGAAGCAAAAGCTCTCTTCGCCTTTTTGGTCCCACTCCGGGTAATTTCTCAAGATCCGACTGCCCGCGCTTCTTAGCCCGCTCTTTTCTATGGCCGGTTATAGCAAAGCGGTGCGCCTCGTCGCGAACGTACTGCAGAAGGCGAAAGCCTGCATCATGAGCATCGGGAAGAATAGGTTTCGCGGTCTGCGGTCGCCACAAGTATTCCCACCCTGACTTTCGGGTCGCCCCCTTTGATATGCCAAGTAAGTACACATCGGCAATCTGTAGCTCATCCAGGACCTGATCAATCCTTGAGACCTGACCTTTGCCGCCATCAATCAAAAGAATATCCGGGAGGTCATTCTGCTCAAGCATGCGCGTGAGATGCCTGCGGACAGAATCTTCAAGTGCTGCGTAGTCATCCCCTGCAGTGACGTTTTTCACCGAGAAACGCCGATAGCGTGACTTGTCCAACCCTTCTTTGCCATAGACAACGCAAGATGCGTACGCAGCCTCACCCTGAGCATGACTGATATCGAAACACTCTATCCGGGCCGGAACAAAATTCAGTTTCAGAAGATCAGCGACTGCATCGAGCTTGCTTTGCGCTGCCTGTCGGCCCGACATGACAGACTGTATACCCGCTCTGGCGTTCTCTTCAGCCATTGCCAGCCATTGTCGACCGTCGCCTCGCACACCTCTCTGGTGCTGCAACGAGAGGCCTTGCTCTTTAAGTGCTGACAGCATAGGTGCAAGCACATCGGATTCTATGTCAGCAATGAGAACTTCGGGCAAGGTATCACTCGCATGACCTCCCAGATAGAACTGCTCGATATAGGAAACAAACAACTCCTCAAGTGGCACCCCAATTTTATCTTCCGGAAAAAAACTCTGGGAGTTGGTGAGGCGCCCTTTACGAAAGGTGAGGCGTTGAACGCAGATCATTGCCTGCCACTCAATTGCGACCCAGACGTCCGCATTTTTCTCTCCAGACTCTGCCATCTGGCGTTCCTGGATACGCCTCAGTAGCTCTACTCTATCTCTGAACTCAGCTGCCTTCTCAAATTGAAGATCCTCCGCTGCCTGCTCCATTCCAGCCTGAAGGTCAGAGATAAGTTCGCGGGATTTACCCTCGAGAAACATTCTTGCGCGCTGAATGTCCCGCTCATACTCTTCTTTCGATATATGACCGACACAAGGAGCCGAGCAACGATGAATCTCATACTGCAAACAAGGGCGGCTACGGTGATTAAAGTAGCTATCTTCACAGTTGCGGAGAAGAAACAGTCGCTGCAGATAGTTCTGCGCCTCACGAGCAGCACCGGGGTTCGGATAAGGACCAAAATACAGGCCCTTTTTCCTGCGTCGCCCCCGGGCGTATGATAGAAGCGGATAAGGGTGATCTGAGATGTGCAGGTAAGGATATGACTTATCATCCTTGAGCAGGATATTGTACGGCGGGCGATGCTTCTTGATCAGAGTCTGCTCAAGAATGAGCGCTTCGACTTCACTGCCCGTGACTGTGACATCGATATGATCAATCCGACTGACCAAAGCGACGGTCTTTGCGTTAAGACCTCGGGCGCGGAAGTAACTCGAAACCCGGTTCTTCAGGTTTTTTGCCTTTCCTACGTAGAGTAACGACTTGTCTTTGTCGTACATCCTGTAGACACCAGCCCTCTGGGTAAGCGACTTCAGGAATGCCTTAATATCGAAGTCAGGCATTAATTCACTTCGTTGGCGTCAATCAGTCCGTGCCGTAAGGCTAAATGGGTTAACTGCACGTCACTCTTTTCTATACCGAGCTTTTCAAAGATGCGATAGCGATAACTATTGACCGTTTTAGGGCTCAGAAACAGTGCTTCACCAATTAATGGGACACGTTGGCCTTTCGCAATCATGATGGAGATCTGGAGCTCTCTTTCAGACAAGGTCTCGAAGGGTGATCCAGCATCATCCTGAAATGGGCGTAATGCCAACTTCTGAGCAATTTCAGGACTGATATATTTCTGGCCGGAATTCACTTTAACGATCGCTCTCAGCATTTCATCAAAATGTGCACCTTTGGTCAGGTAACCAGAGGCACCAATTTTCAGGAGTCGCGATGTGTAGGGGTCGCCGTCGTAAACAGTCAGCGCAATAATCTGAATCTCGGGCTGACGCTGAAGAATCTTCTGGGTAGCCTCAAGGCCACCGATGCCCGGCATGTTAATATCCATAAGGACAACATCAGGCTCCAGGTCGCGCGCTTTCTGCACGGCCTCTTCGCCACTGGCAGCATCGCCGACAACCTCAACCTGCTCAGCATCGGCAAGCAAGCGACAAATACCTGATCGAACCAGATCCTGATCATCAACTACTAGGACTCGAATCAAAAAAACATCTCCAGAATTGGCTGGCTGCGATAAGGTGTGAAATATACCAAAGCAACTACACCGGGTACATGCGCTTCGATTGCCACGCGTACTTTTCACTGTTCAACATCATTGCCACCTCAACAACACCGTCAGCAGTATTCAACCGGTTCGAGAAGCCGAGACGCTGAGCCAGTTTCAGCATTGGCCCGTTCTCGGGCAGAACTGATCCGTAGATCTGCAGAACGCCGCGATCTTTCAGGTACTCGATAATACGGCTCATCAGGTGGAATCCAAGACGCTCGCCCCTGGAATTATCATCAACGATTACAGAGAACTCAGCGGTTACGTCGTCAGGATCGATCCAGACTCTCACGACGCCGAATATTTTACCGTCACACCAGGCTACGAAAGCCATTTCCCGGTCGTAATCTATCTGTGTAAGGCGAGCCAACTCGGTATGATCAAAGCGCCGGCGAGCAGAGAAAAAACGCAACCTGAGACTTTCTGCGCTCAGTCGATGATAAAAGGCATCAAGCTGCGGCTCATCCTCTCCGCGGATAGGCCGAACAAGATATTCAATGTTATTTGGCGAGGTGTAGCTGCCTGACAATTCTGTCGGGTAAGGAAGGATTGCACATTTAACTGGCTCTCCGACTTCAGCAGCCACACCAATCACGCGGTACCGACCAATCTGCTGGCGGATTGCATTCACTTCAAGCCCCGAGAGCCATGGGTGATTCAGAGCGAGATGAGACAATGCGACCAGCCAACGTTCGAGTGTCAGTAAGTCTTTTTCAGGGTATTCCGAGCGTTCCTGAAGAACCTCATAAAAATGGGATTTGCGGATCAACTTTTCGGCAAGGTTTGCATTCAGAGGCGGGAGCGCCACCTGGCGATCGACGAGAATATCGGCGGTACTGCCCCCGCCGCCAAAGAAGATGAACGGGCCAACCTCGTTGTCACGACCAATGCCGAACGAAAACTGAAGATTATCCAGTGCCCGGTGCATGGTCTGTACCGTGTATCCCAATATCGGACTCTCCGGGAATCGCTCAGTAATAACCTGAGAAAGCGAGTCGATCGCTGGCAATAGCTCCTTCTCGTTGTGCAGATCGCGAACCACGCTGCGAATACGCTCACGAGGGTTCGTGCCGTAGGCAAAAGGATACAAATAATCCTTGTGATGGACTCGCAGAACCCAGGGCTTGGGAATTGCTTGAGCGTCCTTAATCAGCTTATTTGGGGTGGTCCTGAAAATGCTATCAGCGCAGGAGTAGCCGTACGCTTTGAGTAATTTGTAGGCATCCGGTGGCGATAGATAGTCCCCTGCCTTGTAAGAGCTACGAATCTCTTCATCCAGTCCGGCGTGCTGCGCAGAGACAGGGATCTCGATACTTTCCGGGGTTTCGCGTAACAGGTCCTGTGTCCTCTGGTGCTGAACCATGTACATGTAGGACTTGATAGCATTGTCCGGCGTATCAAATGTCGGGATTTTTGCGCGATCAAAACTGGCCCTCGCGCCTTCTACCGAATATTCACCGACCCAGCTCGTGAGCACCATTTTCTGGGTATGAGCAGCGACCTCTATCAGGGCCTCTGCGTTTGCTTGTGCGTCTGTTCCCAATCCTGGTGTGAATATAACCAGCAGTGCGTCGACATTACGATCCGTGAGAACTGTTTTAGCAACAGCGCTCAACTGCTCGGGCTTCAGCTCAGGATTAAGAAGCAACGGATTTTCGGCTTTGACATAGTCTGGAAGCTGGCTCTTCAGTACCTGCGATCCATCCTTCGTAAAGGTCGCAAGCTCACCACCGTCGTGTAGTAGTCGATCCATCGCGATAATCGCAGGGCCTCGACCGTTCGCAATAACGGCAAGCCGGGGTCCGAAGCGTTCGCGGCGATTACTCAGGGCGTCCACGCAATCAAACAGTTCATCCGTTGCATTTACCCTGAGAACCCCTGCTCTGGCTAAAACCTCATCAATCAGGTCGTCGCGGCGAGACAATCCTTTAGGAGAAGACACAGGATTGAGAGGGCTGTCAGAAAAACGGTTATTCTTTACTGCCAATACAAGCCTGTGCCTGGAAGCTGCGCGCAGAGACCGAACCAGCGCCCGGCCTGAGCGAATTTCATCAAGCTGGATGAGCAATGTCCGGGCCTTAGGTTCCTGAGATATGTAATCGATCAGATCCGGAAGTGTCACGTCCTCGCTGCGACCCAGCGTTGCGACATGAGAGAACCCAATTCCCCTGCTGTAAGCCCAGTCCATTACGCCAGAGGCGAGCGTTCCCGACTGCCCTATGTAGGCAATACTACCCTGCCTGACAGGGACATGAAGGAAGCTTGCATTGAGCTTCCTGTGTGGGATAACGATACCAAGACAGTCAGGGCCCAGAATCCGCATCCGGGTCTGTTTAACGATGCGGTCGATTTTTTCCGAGTTAGGCCGGAACTGCCGCGAACGTGTGCGCGCCATCCCGCCCGTGAGCACCATGGCGGCCTCGACACCAATAGCGTGCAGCTGCTTTATTACACGCGCAACGGAGTCCGCAGGGGTACAGATAATAGCCAGGTCGGGAGGGTTCTTCAGCTGACTTATTTTTGCCACCGCCGGCAAGCCATAAATCTCTTTATAGCCCTTGCTGTTAACAGGCTGGATTTTGCCTTCGTACCCTGCCTCCAGGAGGTTTCTGACAATTGCACCGCCAAGACTGCCCTGCCTGTCAGATGCACCAATCACAGCGATCGACTCGGGCTGCACAAAGCGTTCAAGAGATCGGGTACCCATCAAACCTCCATTGGTTTTTTGTGTTTGTGCCAGTCGAGAGTACACTGAGCAAAAACAAGACGGTCAGGAACAGATGCCATTAGCGTATTACACGTCGGAAGAGCACTTCTCGCACTTTACGGATGAAGACCATCCCGAACACGCCATGCGAATCATGGCCATAGAGCAGGAGCTTAAATCTCAGGGCATCTGGGAGCAACTGATTCATGTCAATGGTCGGTCGGCTGATATGCCAGACATCCTTCGGGCGCACAGCAAAGGCTATGTTGAACAGCTCCACCTGATACAACCTAAGCATGGCCATATCTACGTTGACGAAGATACCGCCATGTCACCCGGCTCACTCAATGCCGCCTTGTGGTCGGCAGGGTCCTGTACAGCAGCATTGGATGACCTTGCAAAAGGCGAACAGTCGCGTGCCTTCGTTGCAACGCGCCCGCCGGGTCATCATGCAGAACACCGCAAGGCCATGGGGTTCTGCTTTTTCAATAACGTTGCCATATCAGCGCTCAGGGCTGCTGACGTCCACCACTTTCAGCGGATAGCCCTTCTCGACTTCGATGCCCATCAGGGCAATGGCACTATAGATATTCTTGGGAATGATCAGCGTTTTCTCATCTGCTCCAGTTTTCAGCACCCTTTTTACCCATACACTCACTACGAGCAGTCAAAGTTCAATAACCTGATCAATGTTCCGCTTGAGTCTGGCACCGGCAGTGCAACCTTCAGGGCTATGATCGAAGAGCACTGGCTGCCAGCGCTGAAGTCGTATGCGCCTGAGCTTATTATCGTTTCCGCGGGTTTTGATGGCCACAAAGATGACCCAATGGCGGAATTGAATTTACTGGATTCAGACTATAACTGGCTTGGCTGTTTGATTGATAACATTGCAGCAACAAGAAACACTCCCGTACTGAGTATTCTGGAAGGTGGATACGACCTCAACGCCCTGGGTCGTTCCGTCGCTGCATACCTGACAGGCCTGCAGTCAAACTAGCGCGCTTTATTTTCACAATCCCTGTCACACTCTGGAGTGCAAAACTTACCGTCTGTCACAGAAAGCCACAGAGGTACGCACGATTTTCCCGATTGCAGATGGCATGATTTCAGCAGTTCCAACAAACAGGATACTGCTATGAGACCAAAGCAAGAAACTGGAGTTATTTACGCAATTGTTGCTACACCAGAATCGCTGTCACGCGTAACAAAGGCAGAGATGGCGCTGATTGCATTGACGGCATGTGTGAGCACATCCGTCCTGATCGCTGCAGCCCGATCTTTGTTTTAGAACGGTATCTGTACAGATCAATACGAAAACATGAATTCAAAAACAAAAAAGCCCAGCAATATGCTGGGCTTTTTTATGAAATAAGTGGCGGAGGGATAGGGATTCGAACCCTAGATAGGCTATTAACCTATGCCGGTTTTCAAGACCGGTGCTTTCAACCGCTCAGCCATCCCTCCGAACGGCGCTTATATTACCTCTCTCATTTTCCACGTCAACTTCTTTTTTAAAATCAATTCGTTACCGCCTTACCTTTAGAGCTGACAGTACTCAACCACAGGGCTATCATGGGTGGTAAATCTTGGGGGCTTCAGTGAACTACACCATACTCATATCCAGCTCACCTTTTCAGGGAAGCCAGCATCAATTGGCCATGCGGTTTATACGTGCGACTCTGGAAAGTGATCATTCGATAAAGAGGATATTTTTCTACGGCGATGCTGTACTCGCTGCAAATCGCCTTCAGACCCCACCGCAGGGGCAGAAATCGATTGCGCAAAGCTGGGCGGAGCTTGCAGAAGAAATCTCTATCCCTTTACACGCCTGCATTGCTAACAGCGTACGCAGAGGGATTGTTGATGAGCGGGAAGCTGAGCGCTATAACCTTGGCGTATCATCGATACACCCCTCATTCACGCTCACCGGGCTTGGGGAAATGGCCGAGGTTGTTCATGACAGTGAGAAAATGGTGCAATTCTGATGAGCTCTTCCATTCTGATTAACATCACTCGTCCACCGACGCCTGACTGCGAGGCGCTGGAGTATGCACTGGCTATGGCGGCTTTTGATATCGAAGTGAAAATTCTTTTCTCAGGTCGCGGCATTGATTGGCTTAACGCGGGCCAGGCTTCGCGCAAACCCGGAGGAAAGTCCCCGGCTAAGCTACTTGCGGCACTCCCGATGTACGGTATTGATGACATTGCTGTAGCTGGCGGACCGGCAACCTCAGACGAAAGCCCGAAAACTTTCGATACCTGCCAGACTATTTCGCAGCAGGAAGCGGCAAACTGGGCCAGAGATGCCCATCATGTGGTATCTTTCTGATCATGATTGTTCACACCCTATTTTCAGATTCGCCTGACACACTGAGCCAGGTCAAAGCCGCACTATTGCCGGGGGATGCAGTCCTGCTCGCAGGAGACGGCTGCTACCAGATCGAGAGAGCAAAGCAGATCAGCTCAGACGCTGATCTTTTTATGCTGACAGAGGACGCTCAGGTCCGCGGAATCAATGAGACTAATGCTCGTCTGATCAGCGATCCCGAGTGGGTAACCCTGACGGCAGATAGCCAGCAAGTAATAAGTTGGTTCTGAGATGGCGTCCCTCAATGACCTGACACTGGATAAAGACGGCTTTCTGGTTGAACTTAACGACTGGAATGCGGATGTTGCTGCAGTGCTTGCGCAAGATGAAGGTATCATCCTTACAGACGCTCATTGGGAAATCATCAATGCCATTCGCGCCTTCTACGCCGAGTTTGACCTCGCGCCAGCGATGAGACCCCTCTCCCGCTATATTAAGCAGACACTCGGTGCTGACAAAGCAGGGAGTATTTACCTGATGACATTATTTCCTGAAAGTCCGGCGAAAAAAGCCGCAAGAATAGCTGGCCTTCCAAGACCGGAGAATTGCCTGTGACACAACACGCCCTGGCTGATTACGTGCGCATCCTTGCCAGAGGAAAGAACGCCAGCCGAAATATGACGTTCGAAGAAGCGCGATTTACGATGGGCGAGATGCTCGCAGGTCGTTATGAAGATGTTCAACTCGGTGCAATATTTATGCTGCTGCGGGTACTTGAAGAAACCCCTGATGAAATAGCCGGGTTTGCGTCTGCAGTTAATGAGTACTGGCCCGAGCCAGCTGGACATTTTGACCTGGTCTGGTCGAGTTATGCAGGCAAACGGCGCCAGCCGATGTGGTGGGTGCTAGCTGCGCTACTGCTTGGTCAGATGGGGCATCGTATCCTTGTACACGGCACTTTGGCTCACACTCTGGGTCGGGTTTATGCCCATGAAGTTTTTCAGGAGCTTGGCTTACCTGCCGCAACCAGAGATTCCCTGGGTACGATTACCGCTCCATTAGTCTACCTGCCCTGCTCTGAGGTGCACCCAACGCTACAACAGTGGCTTAGTCTTAAGTCAGTCCTGGGGGTGCGTTCACCGATCAATACGGTGCTTAAAACAATCGCTCCGGCAGGCGTGCCTTCTGTGCAGGGCATATTCCACCCGGATTACCGGACGACTCACTCTATGGCGGCAAGTATTAATCAGGATACGGCTGCCATCATCAAGGGTGAAGGTGGCGAATTTGAGGTAAATCCTGAGCGTCCCTGTCAGGTGACAGTGGTTGTTGAGGGTGAAGAAGCCCAGTTTCGGATTGCCAATGATTCATCCCACTATGATGATAAAGCCGCAAGCCCGAACACCGAACATCTCATCAAACTCTGGCAAGGCCAGGACCACTCGCAATATGGTCACGATGCCGTGCTACGTACAGCCGCCCTGGCCCTGTGTGCCATGCTCAAGTCAACAGACTACGTATCCGCTTTATCGCAATGCAGCAAAGCCTGGGCAGAGCGGGATAAAAGCTTACTGGCCTGAGCGCCAGTTAAGCGTAGAGTGAAGGCTGACAACGCTCCCCACAATCGTGAGCGTAGGGGCTTGAATCTTCCGGCCAGCGACGTATTCAGGCATGGAAGCGAGCGTACCCGTGTGCACTTGCTGGTCCGGTAAGGTGCCCTTCTCGATCAACGCAATCGGTGTTTCTGCAGGCATGCCGTGCGCGATCAGCTGATTGCAGATCTCCGGCAAACCAACCAATCCCATATAGATTACAAGTGTCTGCTGTGGATGAATCAGTTCATCCCATGGCAGATTACAGGTGCCGTCCTTCAAATGCCCTGTTACGAAACGTACGCTTTGTGCATGATCTCGATGAGTAAGCGGGATGCCAGCATACGATGAGCAGCCGCTTGCAGCGGTAATTCCGGGCACAACCTGAAATGGAATACCTGCCTCTGCTAACTGTTGAATTTCCTCACCGCCACGACCAAAAATAAAGGGATCTCCACCCTTGAGCCGCAGCACTCTTCGACCTTTCAGAGCTTCATCAACCAATCGCTGATTGATTTGATCCTGAGGGACAGCATGGTCGCTCCTCGCCTTGCCAACGTAATGCCGCTCGCAATCATCGGGTAATAGGCTGAGTATGGCTGGACTGACCAAACGATCGTAGAAGACAACGTCTGACATCTGAATCAAACGCAGAGCCCGAAAGGTCAACAAGTCAGGATCACCGGGGCCCGCGCCTACAAGAAATGCCTCTCCGGCAGAGATATTCTCACCAGAGAGCAATCCCTCGACTATCTTATCGGCTGATGCTTCTTGTCTTGCCAACACCTGATCGGGGGCCTGAGATTGCATCAGTCTTCGCCAGAACACCCCCCGTTCCTTAGGTGTGCCCTCGCTGCGCAACCTTAGCCTCAGCGACTCCAGCCACTGGCCAAGCCGCGAGTAATCTGTGGGGATAAATGCTTCGATGCGGTCTCTGACGAGCCGCGTCAGTGCAGGGGTTGCCCCACCGGTGGAGATCGCAACCTTCAGCGGTGAACGATCGACAACCGCGGGAAAGGAAAAATCGTTGTCTTCAGGCTCATCAGTACGACAAACCCACGCGCCAGAGCTTCTGGCGAGACGAGCCTGATGTTCGTTTGTCGCCTTGTCATCCGTCGCCAGAACAACATAGTCGCCCGCTCGGTAATCTTCTTCTCCGGCGACACGCTCGTGGCAAGTCAGTCTGTCACCAGCCAGATCAAGGATCGCATTATCGATATTGGGCGCAATAACGTAAATCATCGCACCGGTATCGATCAGAGTTTTCACTTTTCTCGCAGCAACCGCTCCCCCGCCGATGATATAAAAGCGAGCTCGCGATGCATTAATTACGAGGGGTAGATGACTGTTGCTCACGCACCTTTCCGCTCAGAGGCAACCTTCTCAGTACTGATCCGCTCAGTACCACCCATGTATGGACGAAGCGCCTCTGGTACAGAAACCGAACCATCTTCTTCCTGATAGTTTTCAAGAATAGCGACCAGTGTCCGGCCGACGGCCAAACCTGAGCCGTTCAGTGTGTGGAGCAGTTCGGGTTTGCCTGTCTGAGGATTACGCCAGCGCGCCTGCATCCGACGAGCCTGATAATCGCCAAAAGTACTGCAGCTGGAGATTTCACGGTACTTCTGCTGACCGGGGAGCCAGACTTCAAGATCGTAGGTTTTGGCTGCGGAAAAGCCCAGGTCACCACCACACAGAATCACCTTGCGGTATGGGAGATTCAGTTTCTGAAGGATAGCTTCAGCATGACCGGTCAATTCTTCAAGAGTCTTCTCTGAATCTTCCGCCTTAACAAACTGAACCAGCTCGACTTTGTCGAACTGATGTTGGCGAATCATGCCTCGGGTGTCACGACCATAACTACCCGCTTCACTACGGAAGCATGGGGTATGGGCAACTTTTTTCACCGGCAGCTCGACATCATTGACTGTGTCACGCAGCAGGTTGGTTACAGGAACCTCAGCGGTAGGAATCATATACAGATCTTTATCACCCTGAGCCTGCGGAATTTTAAAGAGATCTTCTTCAAACTTAGGCAGCTGGCCTGTGCCCTCGAGCGCCTGACGGTTAACCAGGTACGGCACGTAAGTTTCTTCGTAACCATGCTCGAGTGTGTGCGTATCAAGCATGAACTGGGTCAGTGCCCTGTGCATTCTGGCGATAGGACCGCTCATGACGGCAAAACGAGAGCCTGCAACCACAGCACCGGCATCGAAATTAAGGCCGTGCGGCTCGCCTACATCTACGTGATCTTTCGGCACGAATGAAAACTCGCGCGGCTCACCCCATTTCAGGACTTCAACATTGTCGTCCTCATCGCTGCCCGCAGGCACTTCCGCCAGGGGCACATTCGGAATCGCCATCAGCATTTCGCGAAGATCAGACTCAACCTGCTTAGCAGCTTGCTCTGCGCGCGTAATATCGGCATCCAGACCACTCATTACCTGAGCCTTCGCCTCTTCTGGCGACATGCCCTGTCCGATCAGCTGGCCAATCTGTTTGGATGCTTTCTTCTTTTCTGCCTGCAGCGACTGAGCTTCAGTCAGTGCTTTTTTACGTGCATCGTCAAGTCGACCGAATTCCACATCATCAAATGAAAAGCCCTTCTTGGCGAGGGCATCTTTAACATCATCTATGTTGTCGCGAATGTACTTAATATCGAGCATTGTTCTTCTTAAACCAGAGATTTTGAGAGCCACATTCCTGCGGCCGTAGCAGCAAGACACCCCAGCAGACTGACACCTATGTAGGCCAGAAACGCTTCATATCGCGCCTGCTGAAGTAGAGAAATACTTTCTAATGAGAAGGTAGAAAAGGTAGTAAATGCACCTAAAAAACCCACCATCGCCAATTGACGGTGGTGATCGCCACCAAACCCATTTTCGACGAGCCAGATATAGGCGACGCCAATGGCGAAGGAGCCTAACAGGTTCACTGAAAGCGTGCCATAGGGGAAAGGCCGGTCAAACCACTTAAATACCGCCGTTGCCATGCTGAATCTCGCGACCGCGCCCAGCGCTCCTCCCAGAGCGATCCATAAATACGCCAAAGTTAACTACCGCCGTCTGTATATCGTTTCTTATCGCTCAGGCGATTGAGTTCACGAAGGTGATCCAGTTTGGCACCAATCTTCTGCTCAAGGCCGCGAGCTACCGGTGAGTAAAAACGCTCATCCGCCAGGGCTTCAGGGAAATAGTTTTCACCCGCGGCAAATGCTTCAGGCTCGTCATGAGCATAGCGGTACTCGGCACCGTAACTCATGTCAGACATCATCTGAGTGGGAGCGTTTCTGAGGTGTAATGGTACCTCATAGCCCGGTGTTGACTGCACCAGTTTCCTCGCCGCTTTGTACGCTGTGTAAACTGCGTTGCTCTTTGGGGCGCATGCTAAGTAAACAACGGCTTGGGCCAGATTGAGCTCTCCCTCAGGGCTGCCCAGGCGCTCCTGAGCCTCCCATGCGGCAGTACAGACAGAGAGTGCGCGAGGATCGGCATTGCCAATATCCTCGCTCGCCATACGGACAAGTCGCCTTGCTATATAGAGCGGATCGCAACCTCCGTCGAGCATACGACTGAACCAGTAGAGGGAGGCATCCGGATCAGAACCCCGGACCGATTTGTGCAAAGCTGATATCTGCTCATAAAAGGCATCGCCGCCTTTATCGAACCTGCGCAGACTACTAACTAATACCGCCCTAACATCGTCGTCACTGAGAGAAGACCCGCCATTCAGCTGCAGCGCTTGCTCTAACAGATTCAGGGCGCGGCGAGCATCGCCATCCGCGGCAGCGGCAAGAACAGAAAGCGGAGATTGATCTTTCTGCTCAACTCCTTCCGATTCAAGTCCACGCCGAATGACCTTAACAAGGTCATCGTCCGTAAGAGACTTAAGAATGTAGACCTGCGCTCGCGAGAGAAGTGCATTATTCAGCTCAAACGACGGGTTTTCTGTCGTTGCCCCAACAAAGATAAAGGTTCCGTCCTCAACGTATGGCAGGAAGGCGTCCTGTTGTGACTTATTGAAGCGATGAACTTCGTCGATAAAAAGCAGTGATTTGCGGCCACTCCCCGCTGCCTGACGCGCCTGTTCAACAGCCGCCCGGATCTCTTTGACCCCAGCCATGACCGCACTCAGTGACAGAAACTGAGCATCGACGTAGCTGGCGATAAGGCGGGCTAGCGTGGTTTTACCGACACCCGGAGGCCCCCACAGAATAAGAGAGTGAATCTGCCCTGCATTCAACGCATTCCGAAGAGGTGCCCCTTCTCCGACCACATGCTCCTGTCCGATGTAATCGTCGAGCGAGCCTGGCCTGAGCCGCGAAGCCAACGGCTCGTATGGTTTATCCTGCGAAAATAAATCAGCTGCCATGGCGCCCGTCGATTACGTCAACATCATCAGGCGCAACAAAGGTGAAAGCAGCTGGATCAAGCTCAGGGTTTACTTGCTGACCAGTAAAGCGAATTTCGGTGATTTGTCCGGCAGCGTCGAATATACGCATAAACTCAACTTCATCATTGACGTAGTCAAACTCAAGCGCTTCAAACAACTGACTGGCATCCTGAGGCCTTAACCTGTAACGCACGGCTTTACCAGCCTGCTCTCTTGTTGCTGTGTAGCTGTCAGAAATATTGCTGACATCACCACTCAGAAGCAGTGCTGGGGTTTCCTGAAGCTTCGACTCAAGATTACGAATAGTGACCTGCTCCAGATCCATATCGTAAACCCATACAGATTCGCCATCGGAGACGACCAGTTGCTCGTAAGGTGGGTTTGTTTGCCAACGCATTTTTCCTGGTCGCTGAACCGAGAGTGTCCCTGATAAACTCTGCAATACTTCCCCATTCTGATCCATGGTCACCTGCGAGAACTCGGTTTCCATCGAGTTGAGGGATGTCAGCATTGAGGTAAATTCCTCCAGCGCCTCACCTGCCTGGATACCCAATGACACTACAGAAAAAATAATCCCGCCTGCGAATGCGGTCAGCTTTGAAATCATAAAAAACTCTACTTTTATTTGAGTTAAGCAGGAGGCGGCGCAATAACTTCACGGCTACCGTTATGAGCTGGTGGTGAAACGACACCCGCTGCCTCCATTGTCTCGACGAGCCTTGCGGCCCGGTTGTAGCCAATACGTAATTTACGCTGCACTGATGAGATCGAGCATTTACCGGATTCGGTCACAAAGGCAACCGCCTGATCGTACAGGTCGTCTTTTTCACCGTCGGCGTCATCGCCGCCCATCCCGGGCACCGAACCATCCTCACCCACTTGTGTGATTTCTTCGATGTAGTCAGGTTCCCCGCGTTGCTTCCATTCTGCAACGACGCGATGCACTTCGTCATCGTCAACGAAAGCCCCATGAACCCTTTCTGGCAGGGCGTTCCCTGGAGGCATAAACAGCATATCGCCATGCCCCAACAGTTGCTCAGCCCCACCCTGATCAAGAATGGTCCGCGAGTCGATTTTTGATGACACCTGGAATGCGATCCGGGTCGGCACGTTTGCTTTGATCAAGCCGGTAATAACATCCACAGAGGGGCGCTGGGTCGCCAGAATCATATGAATGCCTGCCGCACGTGCTTTTTGAGCGATTCGAGCGATGAGTTCTTCTACTTTCTTGCCAACCATCATCATCATGTCGGCGAACTCGTCCACGACAATCACAATGTATGGCAAGGGTTCAAGCGTCGGCGGAGTCGTATCGAATGATTGATCAATCTGCCAAAGCGGATCAGCCAGTGGCGTACCCGCCTCAATGGCGTCCTTAACCTTCTTGTTATAACCGGCAATATTACGAACACCCATCGCCGCCATTAACTGATAGCGGCGTTCCATTTCAGCGACCGACCAACGAAGGCCACTGGCGGCCTCTTTCATATCAGTGATAACAGGTGTCAGCAGATGAGGAATCCCTTCATAGACGGATAATTCCAGCATCTTCGGATCGACCAGAATCAACCTTAGCTCTTCGGGCGTAGACTTGAATAGCAGTGAAAGCAGCATTGCATTCACACCCACCGATTTACCCGAGCCTGTCGTACCTGCAACGAGTAGATGCGGCATCTTGGCAAGGTCAGTAATCACGGGATTGCCCGCAATATCATGACCCAGCGCGAGCGTAAGCGGTGATTTCGACTTGTCGTAATCTTCGGACGACAAGACCTCACCCAGCGTAACCATGGCGCGATTTTCGTTAGGGACTTCAATCCCCATGACCGACTTGCCCGGTATGACCTCTACAACACGTACCGCAACCATGGCCATCGAGCGTGCGAGATCCTTCGCCAGGTTCGATATCTTACTGGCCTTCACGCCCGGTGCCGGCTGGATCTCAAATCGCGTAATAACCGGGCCCGGTGCCACAGCAGTCACTTCAATCTTTACACCGAAGTCGGCAAGTTTCTGCACCAGCAGCTCGGATAAGTCGTGCAGACGTTCCTCCGAGAAGCCGGCCTTGCCATCGCTTTTGGGAGGGTCCAGCAAAGCAATTGAAGGTAACGGGTCGTTACCTTTGAATAACTTGCCTTGCAGGTCTCGTTTGGCCCGGTCGCTTGGGCGCGACTCGCGCTTTTCGAGCGGCTCAATTTTAAAAGACTTAACATCGGCAACAGCGTTTTCGATGATGTCAGTATTGGGTGCCGTCTTGGGCACTTCGCGAGCGGCCACAGCCTTTACCGGGATGGCATCTTCGTTTCTTGCCTCTTCGTTTCTTGCCTGGGCGGCAGGTGCGGGTTTGGGCTCGGCTTCAGGGCCAGGTTCAGACTTAGAGACATCCCAGGGCAGATCACTTACGAGCGAATCGTCACCTTGGTCATCCAATGCACTAAAACCTGCGAAGCTGTCGAGCGGGTCCTTGTCTGCATCGGATGCCGCACCGACTGATGGCGGATCGAACCGGCTATTCTTAGGTGAACCTGAGTTCGAGGCGGTGATTTCAGGCTTATTGGCAGAGTCAGGCTCTTGGGTGCCAGTCGCACGTTTCCTGGCGATAAAGGCTAATGCCTTGTGAAGGATGCTGTCACCGGTCGTTTCTTGGTCGTGGGCAGTAGTACCGGCTTTCTCCACGTTTTGAGAGTCAGCTTTCTTGTTTCCGGAAATGCGCCCAACAAAAGAAAGAGCAGCACCACCGACCCGCTCGAAAAACATCAGCCAGGAGAACTCAAGAAACAACACAAGGCCGAGTGCCAGTGCGACAATCAGAATTGAGACGGACCCGATAAAGCCGAACAGCGGCACCATCAGCGCTATAGCGCCCTCGCCTATGATGCCGCCGGCACCAGCTGGCAGGAGCTCACCGCGCCAGATACTGACATCTGCCAGAGCGGCAAGTGAGATAAGAATGAGTAACAGGCCGCTGGCCCTGAGCACCCAGACCCGCCCTTCTACGGCTGGCGCCTTGCGGAACAACAACCAGGTCTTAGCCATGATCAGAGCAGGAAAAGCGAATGCGAGATATCCCAGGCCGTGGAGCAGAAAGTCGGCCAGGTAGGCTCCGACGCGCCCGATGGAGTTATCTGCCGTGCCGCTGCCGACGACTGACCATGCGACATCTTCCGGATCATAGGAAAAGAGAGCCAGAAACAGCAATACACAGCCAAGCGTAAGCAGAAGAAACCCTATGTCGTGGCGCTTACGCCAGCCGTCGTCCGACATATTTTTCTGTTTATTGTCGATTTCAGAGTGCTGCGATGACAAAATATCGTCCTGCTAATGGTCAAACGTCCACAGTCTAACACGGCTAAACGAGCCTGTTCATAACTATGATTGATTGGTTAGATGAGTTCCGCCCGCCGGAATTCCCAGATACAAGTAGAGCACTCGAAGAGCCCGAAGGACTTCTTGCCGCTGGCGGCCATCTGAGCCCCGCCTGGCTGGATTGCGCCTACCGGAAAGGAATCTTTCCATGGAATGACCCTGAGGAGGCACGACTCTGGTGGACTCCTATGCCTCGGGCAGTCATTCTTCCGGAAACCTTCAGAATTCCTAAAAGGATTGCCCGCGAGGTTCGTAATACCGATCTTCGCGTCACAGCGAGCCTTGATTTCAAAGGAGTAATAAAGGGCTGTATGGCTCCCCGGGCCGACAGCGAAGGTACCTGGATAGACGATGAGATTATTGATAACTACCCCAGACTCCATAACGCAGGTCGGGCGATATCAATAGAGTGCTGGGATAAGTCCGGGGCCTTGTGTGGTGGTTTCTATGGGCTATCCATAGGACGTATTCTCTTTGGAGAAAGTATGTTTACCCAACACAGCGGAGCATCAAAGGTGGCCTTTGCTACCGCCGCCCCACTCCTGTTTGAACTTGGTTTTGAGATGATTGATTGCCAGATGCGAACCTCACATCTGGAGCGATTCGGTATTATTGAGCTGGATCGCCCTGAATTTGAGAGCCGACTTCTCGCGGGAGTAAACAAGCCTGCGCCTTCACCACTTCCCGGCGTTCTGAAATGAGATCAATCCCCTTATTTACACCTGCCGAGACACACGACTGTCCATACCTTGAAGACAGACAAGCGCAGAGTCAGTACGTCGACCCCAGGATAGTACCGGACTTGGATACCATGAGCGCACTGAGTCGACTGGGCTTCCGGCGCAGCGGAAAGCTCATTTACCGGCCCTCCTGCCCGTCGTGCCGCGAATGCCAGTCCATCAGAATCCCAACTGCACAGTTTGCCCCGAGCAGAAACATGAAGCGCGTACTTAATCGCACTCGCCACTGGCGGGTGTCGGTGCGCCCTCTGTCGGATAGTCCTGAGTTCTTCGATCTCTACTGCAGATATATCAATGCGAGGCATCAGGATGGCGACATGTATCCCCCCTCCCGACAGACCTACGATGAGTTTATTGGCGAAAGCCTCGGCAACACACAGTTTCTCGTGGCCGAGGATGGCGAGGGGGTAATTGGTGTTCTGGTTTTCGACAGATTCAATGATGGGCTCTCGGCTGTGTATTGCTTCTACGAGCCGGACCGCGAAAGCGAATCAGTGGGCACATCTATGATTATTCGTCTGACGCTGTTAGCCCGAAGCGTCGGACTTCCCTACAACTACCTCGGCTATTACGTCGAGAACTGTCGGAAAATGAGCTACAAAGCCCGCTTCACTCCTCTTGAAGTTCTGAGTGATAACGACTGGATACGCCTAAATCCCGCCTAAGCTTTGCCATAGCGAGTGTTTT
Source organism: Thalassolituus maritimus (assembly GCA_913019975.1). Lineage (GTDB taxonomy): Bacteria > Pseudomonadota > Gammaproteobacteria > Pseudomonadales > Oceanobacteraceae > Thalassolituus. The sequence goes on from CAJWBH010000005.1 coordinate 112,725, forward strand.
AGGGCAGAATGCGCGCGCATTGAACAAGTTTCAGACAGGTGACGAATGGCAAAAGACGATCACATTGAAATGGAAGGCGAAGTCATCGACACGCTTCCTAATACAATGTTCCGGGTTAAACTGGAAAACGGTCACGTAGTGACCGCTCATATTTCCGGCAAAATGCGTAAGAATTACATCCGTATTCTTACTGGCGACAAAGTTAAAGTGGAACTGACACCTTACGATCTTAGTAAGGGACGCATCACTTACCGCGCTCGCTGATCCTCGCCTTCGGCAATCTGCCGGCCATCAGGCCGGCATTGCCTCAGGTAATTCCAACGAAAGCTCGCCGTCGACGACGGTAATCTCAATCTCGCCACCCTTAGAAAGATCACCAAACAGGATCTTCTCTGCCAGCGGTTTCTTGATCTTATCCTGAACCAAACGAGCCATTGGGCGAGCACCCATTTTCTCGTCATAGCCGTGCTCAGCAAGCCAGTTGCGGGCTTCATCATCGACATTTAACAGTACGCCTTTGTCGTCCAACTGCCCCTGAAGCTCAGCCAGGAACTTATCGACAACATGTAGCGTGGTATCCGGCGTAAGAGGCGCGAACTGAATGACACTGTCGAGACGGTTGCGGAACTCAGGTGTGAACAGCTTCTTAAGCTCCTCGGCACCATCCGTTGTATGATCCTGCTGGGTGAAACCAATACTCGCACGACTCATCTGAGCAGCACCGGCATTGGTCGTCATAACCAGAATCACGTTACGGAAATCCGTCTTGCGACCGTTGTTATCCGTCAGCGTACCGTGGTCCATAACCTGAAGCAGAATATTGAACACCTCAGGGTGAGCCTTCTCTATTTCATCCAGAAGCAGAACGCAATGAGGCGTCTTATTTACCGCTTCTGTCAGTAAGCCGCCCTGGTCGTAACCCACATAACCCGGAGGCGCACCAATCAGGCGGGATACCGTGTGGCGCTCCATGTACTCAGACATATCGAAGCGGACAAGCTCCATGCCCATGACAGACGCCAGCTGCTTCGTAACCTCAGTTTTACCAACACCGGTTGGGCCAGCAAAGAGGAAAGAGCCAATCGGCTTCTGCGGGCTGTTCAACCCGGCACGAGACATCTTAATGGCAGTTGAGAGTGTCTGAATAGCTTCATTCTGACCAAACACTACCATCTCAAGCTTATCTTCGAGACCAAAGAGCAGTTCTTTGTCAGACGCAGAAACAGACTTCGGTGGGATTCGTGCTATCGCTGCGACCACCTCTTCTACTTCTCCGACATTGATGGTCTTTTTACGTTTGCTTGGTGGAACCATCTGCTGCAAAGCACCTACCTCATCAATCACATCAATGGCCTTGTCGGGCATATTGCGGTCATTGATATAGCGATCAGCCAGCTCTGCAGCGGCTTTAAGGGCTTTGTCCGTGTACTTAACTTTGTGGTGCTCTTCAAAGCGGGACTTGAGGCCTTTGAGGATTTTGTAAGTATCCTCAACAGACGGCTCTGCAACATCGATCTTCTGGAAGCGACGAGTCAGAGCACTGTCTTTCTCGAAAATGCCACGGAACTCTGTGAACGTGGTAGAGCCAATGCAGCGCACCTCACCTGAGCTCAGTAGCGGCTTCAGCAGGTTGCTCGCATCCATAACGCCACCAGAGGCGGCACCCGCACCGATAATGGTGTGAATTTCATCGATAAACAGTATGCCGTGAGGCTGACGCTTCAACTCTGCCAGCAATGCTTTAAAACGTTTTTCGAAGTCACCCCGGTATTTGGTACCAGCCAGAAGTGCGCCCATGTCGAGACTGTAGACAACAGCATCGCTGATCACATCTGGCACTTCTTCATCGACAATGCGCTTAGCCAGACCTTCAATAATGGCGGTTTTACCGACACCAGAGTCACCCACCAGAAGCGGATTATTCTTACGTCGACGCGCCAGAATCTGCACAAGACGATTAACTTCAAACTCGCGTCCGATCAATGGGTCGATTTTACCCTCGCGCGCCAGGCGATTGAGGTTAGTCGCATACCCTTCAAGAGCGGACTTCGAACCCGTCTCCGCTTCTTCATCGAGATTGTCTGCCGCCTGATCAGCGCCCTCTTCAGGGCCGCTGACTTTCGAAATGCCGTGAGAGATGTAATTAACCACATCAATACGAGCAATATTCTGCTGCTTCAGGAAATAAACAGCCTGGCTTTCCTGCTCACTGAATATGGCGACAAGGACATTCGCACCGGAGACTTCAGTTTTGCCCGATGACTGAACGTGGAATACGGCCCGCTGCAGGACGCGCTGAAAACCCAACGTTGGTTGAGTTTCCTGCTCGCCATTAGATTCCGGGATAAGGGGAGTTGTGGAATCGACGAAGTCATCCAGATCTTTGCGGAGTTTGACAATATCGGCTCCGCAAGCCTGAAGTACGGTCGAAGCCGCATCATTGTCTAGCAGCGCCAACAGCAGATGTTCGACTGTCATAAATTCGTGACGCTTAGAACGAGCCTCCTTGAATGCTTCATTCAGGGTTTGCTCGAGTTCTCTATTCAGCATAAAGCCTCCTGGTTTCAGTCGTCTGCCGGGGCTATCTCACACATCAACGGATGTTGGCAGTCCTTGGAGTATTGATTCACAATTTCTGCTTTAGTTTCAGCAATGTCTTTAGTATAGACGCCACACACGGCACTGCCTTTCATGTGGACCGCGAGCATAATCTCTGTTGCCTGCTCCGGTGTTTTGCTGAAAAACTGTTGTAAAACCTCTACAACAAATTCCATTGGCGTGTAGTCATCATTCATCATCACCACGCTGTACATCGACGGGCGCTTCAGCTCCGGCAGGGACTCCTGAACCGCAATATTTCCGTCTTCCTCGTGATGAGGATCCTGACCACTTAAGCTTAGTTGATATTTATACATGACGCGTCGATGGGATTCTGTGTTTGCCAAATTAGTCACATGATAACGCTGTCAGGCCAACCCGACCACTCAGGCATACCACCTTAGTCGAATATGTGATTAATTAGGTCAATTAGTGTCTTGACGGGCCACAATGGGCGGCGTAGGTTTTACACGACTAGGGTATACAAGCCCTATCCACGAAAAACGCACCTATATCTGTAGTTATAAGGAGATTTGCGATGAAAACAGGGACTGTAAAGTGGTTCAATAACGCCAAAGGTTACGGTTTTATCCTAAGTGACGAAACCAATGAAGATCTGTTTGCCCATTACTCAGTCATTGATATGGACGGATACCGCACACTGAAAGCAGGCCAATCTGTCCAATTCGACATCAAACCCAGCGATAAAGGACTGCACGCGATCAACATCCGTGCCCTTGCTGGTGCAGAGGCTTCGGCACCAGCAGCAAAGGCTGAACAAGCAGAGCCTGCCTGAGGCACAATCTTTTTCAGACGCGCATAAAAAAACCGCCGAAAGGCGGTTTTTTCTTTTAACCCAGTATTACTGCTGATCAATCAGAGTATTAAGGGTCTTGCTCGGACGCATGACTTCAGTCGCCTTCTCTGGGTTTGGCCAGTAGTACCCACCGATATCTACCGATGAGCCCTGAACAGATTTCAATTCTTCCAGGATCTGGGATTCATTGTCATTGAGAGCGTTTGCCAGCGGCTTAAAGTGCTCAGACAGCTCGGCGTCATCAGCCTGAGCAACCAGAGCCTCCGCCCAGAACTTCGCGAGGTAGAAATGACTGCCACGGTTGTCCAGATTACCCAGCTCGCGCCCTGGAGATTTCTGTTCCTGCAGAATTCGCCCTGTCGCGATATCCAATGTTTTGCCAAGCACTGCTGCTTTAGCATTGCCGGTTTTCTCTGCGAGGTGCTCCAGCGACGCTGAAAGCGCCATAAACTCGCCCAGAGAGTCCCAGCGCAGGAAGTTTTCTTCAAGTAGCTGCTGAACATGCTTTGGTGCAGAGCCGCCAGCGCCTGTTTCAAACAGACCACCGCCGTTCATCAGGGGGACAATTGAGAGCATCTTAGCGCTGGTGCCCAATTCAAGAATTGGAAACAGATCAGTCAGGTAGTCACGAAGCACATTACCAGTGACTGATATCGTGTCTTTGCCGTCTTTCATGCGAGCAAGCGTGAATCGAGTAGCTGCTTCCGGCGCCATGATGCTGATTTCCAGACCGTCAGTATCTGCTTCCGAAAGATACGCCTCGACCTTTTTAATCAGCTCAGCGTCATGGGAGCGATTTTCGTCAAGCCAGAATACGGCTGGAGTGGAAGTCGCACGAGCGCGGTTAACAGCAAGGTTTACCCAGTCACGAATAGGAGCATCCTTAGCCTGGCACATGCGCCAGATGTCGCCCTTGGCAACCTCGTGCTCAATTAACTGCTCGCCGGATTCGGTAATAACGCGCACTTTGCCGTCAGCTGGAATCTCAAAAGTTTTGTTATGCGAGCCGTACTCTTCTGCTTTCTGCGCCATCAGACCAACGTTAGGTACTGTGCCCATGGTGCGCGGGTCGAAAGCACCGTGCTCTTTACAGAAGTCGATGGTTTCCTGATAAACACCGGCGTAACAACGATCCGGAATGACTGCAATTGTGTCATGCAGATCACCATCCGAACCCCACATCTTGCCAGATGAGCGGATCATCGCAGGCATAGACGCATCTACGATTACGTCATTTGGTACATGAAGGTTGGTGATGCCCTTGTCCGAGTTGACCATCGCCAGATGCGGGCGCTTCTCATAACAGGCTGCGATATCAGCTTCGATAGCTTCACGCTCATCATCGGGCAGCTTCGCTATCTTCGCATAGACGTCGCCGAGACCGTTATTAACATCAACGCCCAGACGCTCGAAGGTTTCTGAATACTTTTCAAAGACTGGTGCAAAGAAAACAGACACCACGTGACCAAAGATAATCGGGTCAGAAACCTTCATCATGGTTGCTTTCAGGTGAACTGAGAACAATACGCCCTTCTCTTTTGCTTCCTGGATTGTCTTGTCGAGGAAAGCCCGAAGAGAGGCAGCACGCATGACAGATGCATCAATAACTTCACCATCAAGCAGCTTCAGACCTTCTTTGAGTGGCGTTACGTTGCCTTCAGCATCAACGAACTCAATATCAACAACGTCAGCATTCGACAGTGTGAGCGATTTTTCGCTACCGTAGAAGTCACCTTCTTCCATATGCGCTACAGAGCTCAGGGAATCAGACGACCACTCCCCCATTGAATGAGGATAGCTGCGTGCATACTCTTTTACTGACGCAGGTGCGCGACGGTCAGAGTTACCCTCACGCAGAACCGGGTTTACGGCACTGCCTTTAATACGGTCGTAACGAGCTTGTACGTCACGGTCTTCGTCCGTTGCCGGATTGGACGGATAAAGCGGAACATCAAAGCCCATACTGCGCAGCTCTTTAATTGCTTCGCGTAGCTGTGGCAGAGATGCACTGATATTCGGCAGCTTGATAATATTGGCTTCTGGCTGCCCTGCAAGGGTGCCCAGCTCTGCAAGCGCATCAGGAATACGTTGTTCTTTTTGGAGGAATTCCGGGAAGTTGGCCAGAATACGGCCCGCCAGAGAAATATCACGTGTCTCAACATCGACGCCGGCAGAGCGGGAAAACGCCTGAATAATCGGCAGAAGTGAGTGAGTTGCCAATGCTGGCGCCTCATCGGTTTCAGTATAAATAATCCTGGATTCGTTCGCGGACATTGTGTCTCCTGTTGCGTTACGCTATTGCTGTGTCGCATGAACCGGCTTCACTAACTTGTGGTAAGTGAAGGACTCCGATCCGGTATGGCTGCAAGCTGGTGATGCCAGATTGCATCTAAACCGATGCTGAGTAGCTTCTTAAGTGCCGCTAATTTGTAGTTTTTCTACAAAAAATGCAAGCTAGACAAAAGAATAAGTAATTTTCTTACAAAACCATGGCTCGCCTGATACTTCTTAACAAACCATTCAACGTTCTTTGCCAGTTCACTGACAAAGAAGGACGACCCACTCTGGCCGACTTCGTAACCACACCCGGGGTATATCCAGCCGGGCGGCTCGACTATGACTCCGAAGGCCTGGTTCTGCTTACCGACTCCGGACCTCTACAGGCAAGGATAGCTGACCCTCAGCATAAGATGACAAAAACCTATTGGGTGCAGGTTGAAGGACGTCCTGATGATAGCGAAATTGATGCGCTTCGGAGTGGGGTCACCCTCAAGGACGGCCCAACCCGCCCTGCCAAAGTTGCCATTATTGAGCCACCCAACGTTTGGGAGCGAAACCCTCCGATTCGCTACAGGGAAAACGACGTCACCACCTGGCTACAAATCGAAATTTCAGAGGGGCGTAACCGGCAGGTCAGACGCATGACAGCCCATATTGGCCACCCCACTCTTCGTTTGATCCGGGCATCTGTCGGCCCCTGGTCACTCAGTGACATAGGCAAGCCCGGAGAGTTCACGTCCGTCGAGGTTCACATGCCAAAGAACTCCGGATCTCGCCGGAAGCCAACGAAACATAGCAGCAAGCCGACTCGACGCAACAGCACTCAACGCAAACGCTGAACCTCCAGCGCGGTAGCCATTCGAGCAGCCGCCAAAGATGCCTCATGCGAGCATTTCAGGTAAACTTCGCAGCTTGATTTTACCGGAGGCCTCATGACTGCCGAACGCTGGACACCGCACGCTACCGTAGCCACTATCGTCACCCGCGGGGACGACTTTCTCATGGTGGAGGAAATGAGCAATGGAGCGCGCGTCATCAATCAGCCAGCCGGACACATCGAGAAAGATGAAGCTGTTATTGATGCAGCCGTGCGTGAGACCCTTGAAGAAACCGGGTGGGAAGTGAAACCTACAGCCCTGCTCGGGTTTTACACCTACACAGCGCCCGCTAACGGTGTTACTTACCATCGGTATTGTCTTATTGCTGAAGCTATCCGGGAAGTACCAGGCGCAGAGCTGGATGAAGGAATTATCGGCCCATCATGGATGTCTATTGAAGAACTGAGGGGCGCCACCAATCTGCGTAGCCCCATGGTACTGACCTGCGCTGAAGACTACCTCTCGCGTAAACATTATCCGTTAGACCTGATTGTTGAGCATCCCTGAATGACAGACATCTCCAATACCAAAGTCATCGTCGGCATGTCTGGCGGTGTTGATTCTTCCGTATCTGCCTACCTGCTGATTGAACAAGGCTACCAGGTGGAAGGCCTGTTCATGAAGAACTGGGACGAAGATGATGGGACGGAATACTGCACGGCAAAAGAAGATCTTGCAGACGCCCAACAGGTCTGCGACACGCTTGGTATAAAGCTTCATCAAGCTAACTTTGCTGCAGAGTACTGGGATAACGTATTCGAACACTTCCTCCATGAATACAAGGCAGGCCGCACGCCGAATCCGGATATCCTGTGCAATCGCGAGATCAAATTCAAAGCCTTTCTTGAGTACGCAAAAGTACTGGGCGCTGACCTTATTGCGACCGGACATTATGTGCGTCGGGGGCAGCGTGGCGACGATACGGTCTTATTGAAGGGGCTCGATGGCAACAAGGACCAGAGCTACTTCCTGCATGCCGTCGGCGGAAAAGAGATCGCTATGACACTCTTCCCTGTTGGTGAGCTGGAAAAGCCTGAAGTTCGCAGAATAGCCGAAGAGAACAACCTGGTAACGGCCACCAAGAAAGACTCGACTGGCATTTGCTTCATTGGCGAACGTCGTTTTAAAGACTTCCTGAAGCAATACCTTCCTGCGCAGCCTGGTCGCATAGAGACACCTGAAGGTGAAGACATTGGCCAGCACAGCGGCTTGATGTATCACACTCTTGGCCAGCGTCAGGGGCTTGGTATTGGTGGCCTGAAGAATCACCCGGACGCTCCCTGGTTTGTTGCTGGCAAGGACCTTGAGCGGAACGTACTGATTGCCGTGCAAGGAAAAAACCACCCTTTGCTGTTTACCGACTGGCTTACTACTACTGAGGTGTTCTGGGTGAATGCCGCTCCGGATACGCCTTTGCGCTGCAAGGCAAAAGTAAGATATCGCCAGGACGATCAGGACTGTGTCATTGAAGCAAGTGGCACAGGATTTCGGGTAACGTTCGATAAACCACAGCGTGCAGTCACTCCCGGTCAGTCGGTCGTGTTTTATCTTGAGGATCTGTGTCTGGGCGGAGGCATAATTGAGGCAACGGGAAACAACTGATGACGACACAACAAAAACAACAAGCAATCGCCCTTGCTGCCGTATTTCAGGCTGCGTCACTCGTAGAGGAACTCGCCCGCACCGGCGACGTCCCCAGCGAAGCCACGCAGCCTATGATCGATAGTCTTTTTGTTCAGAATCCCGACAACTTCGATAGCATTTATGGCGACCCTGCCGAAAGCCTTGGGCGGGGGTTGGAGACATTACTGACGGTCAGCGACCGCGATGCTGGCCAGGTCAGCCCTGATGTCACCCGCTATGCATTGAGCCTGCTCCACCTTGAGAGAAAACTAAGCAAGGCTCCTGGGATGCTGGACGCCCTCGGGCAAGGCATTCAGCAGGCGTCCCGTCAGGCTGAGCATTTTTCGAATGCGCATCCTAATACTATTGCGGCACTCGCTGATCTGTACAAACAGACACTCAGTCAGCTGAGTTTCCGGATTCGAGTAACAGGCAACCCAACGTACCTGCAGAATGCGGGTACAGCCGACAAGGTTCGAGCCATTCTCTTATCTGGTATTCGTGCTGCAATTCTGTGGCGCCAAGTCGGAGGGCGCCGTTGGCAGCTGCTTTTCAGCCGTCGTCGTTACTCAGAAATATGTCGCGACCTCCTGACTGAATCGGACCATTCCTGATGAGCATTAATCGCCGTTTCAGTACAGCTCCGATGATGGACTGGTCTGATAAACATTGCCGTTACTTCTGGCGGCAGCTGACCAAAGACACACTGCTCTACACAGAGATGGTGACGACTGGCGCGCTGATCCATGGCAATCGTGACCGTTTTCTCGAATACAACGATATTGAACACCCGATCGCGCTCCAGCTAGGCGGCAGCAATCCTTCAGAGCTCGCCACCTGTTCCAGGTACGCTGAGGAATGGGGCTACGATGAGGTCAACCTTAACGTGGGTTGCCCGAGCGATCGCGTTCAGAACAACATGATAGGCGCATGTCTGATGGCTCATCCGCAGCTGGTCGCTGACTGTATTAAGGCTATGCAGGACAGTACCAGTATTGATGTGACCATTAAGCACCGGATCGGTATTGATGATCAGGATAGCTACGAGCACATGCGTGATTTTGTCGCCACCGTTGCTGAAACCGGATGCAAAACTTTTATCGTGCATGCACGAAAAGCCATCCTTCAGGGGCTTTCTCCAAAAGAAAACCGGGAAGTACCTCCTCTGCGCTACGATGATGTATACCGGCTGAAGCAGGAATTTCCAGATCTTGAGATCATCATCAACGGTGGGATTAAGACTCACAAGCAGATCGCCGAAATCATGCCGCACGTCGATGGTGTTATGGTGGGGCGTGAGGCCTACCAGAATCCGTCAGTGCTGATTGATGCAGACGAGCTTTACTTTGGCAAGCCCGCCAACACAGAGTCAGCAAAGGATGCTGTGCGAGCACTCTACCCCTATATAGAGTCTCTTTTAGCTAAAGGAGCCCCGCTTCATTATGTCAGCCGACACATTCTGGGCCTCTTTAATGGTCAACGGGGCGCGAGATTATTTCGTCGCTACCTGAGCGAACGGGCTCACCTTCGGGAGTCCGGCACTCAAGTTTTAGAGGAAGCGCTGCAGCTGATTGACTGAATTACTCAGCCATCGCTGCATATTTCTCCCTGGCATCACTCAGGCCGCCAACATTCGTGATGTTGGTGTACCCTTCAGCCTCTAACGCTTTCTGAGCAATACCAGCGCGATTACCCGACCGACAGTAAAGATAGATAGGTGTATCCTTATCTTCAACAAGGGCAGAAATCTTAGCGGTAATCTCACCATGAGGAACATTGGTCGCAGCATCCAGGTGCCCTGAATTGAACTCCCCTTCACTTCTGACATCCAACCATACCGGTTCGGAAGCGAAAACAAGCGCCGAAGTAAACAACATCACGAGCGCAGTAATTACTTTCATAACTAACTCCAATTACCTGTTTTGTATCGTCTTTTACCTTTCTCAACGTTGTTGTCAATTGACCTTAACCTTGAGTTCCTACACTCTAAGATAAGTCAGACACATTCACATTACCAGCCTGGAATATAGAAATGAGCAAACTGGAAGCACTACGCGGAATGACGGTAGTGGTCGCCGATACAGGTGACATCGAGGCAATAAAAACTCACAAGCCGGAAGACGCCACCACAAATCCGTCGCTCATTCTGAAAGCTGCAGCGATACCTGCGTACCGCCCACTCCTCGAAAAAGCAGCGCAATGGGCGTCATCTGCAAACAACAATGATTCCATGATTGCCAACGCCTGCGACTATCTGGCCGTTGCGATCGGCAAAGAAATTCTCGGTATTATACCGGGGCTGATCTCGACCGAGGTCGACGCTCGCCTCTCTTTCGATACAGAAGCAACCATTGCCAAGGCAAAGAAGCTTATTTCTATGTACGAGGCAGAGGGCGTTCCGCGCGAGCGCGTTCTGATCAAAATAGCCTCTACCTGGGAGGGTATTCAGGCAGCGCGCAAACTTGAAGCGGAAGGCATTACCTGCAACCTCACCCTGCTGTTTAATTTTCACCAGGCAATTGCTTGTGCTGAAGCGGGCGCAACGCTGATTTCACCCTTTGTTGGCCGCATCCTCGACTGGCACAAATCTAAGCTCCCCGATGCTGATTTTTCCGGTGACAACGATCCTGGTGTTCAGTCGGTCGCCAGAATCTACCGCTATTACAAAACCTACGGGCATAAGACCGTCGTTATGGGGGCCAGCTTCCGTAATACCGGCGAAATTGAAGCCCTGGCAGGCTGTGACAAGCTAACAATCAGTCCTGACCTGTTAGCAGAGCTGGCATCTGACGCGACGCCCTTGGTTCGCCGTCTTGAGCCACAGCTGAGCAGTGCAGACGAGGAAATCAAGGTCGACGAGGCAACATTCCGTTGGGCCATGAATGAAGACGCCATGGCTACTGAAAAATTAGCTGACGGTATTCGTCGCTTTGCTGCAGACCAGCAATTACTTGAGCAACAACTGACAGAACTTCTATGATTCGCAAGTTTTTCGAAAAACTCACCGGTGAGCAGTATGTGCCCGAGCCTCAGGACTCGGCTATCGCTGCCGCGGTTCTTATGACAGAAATCATTCGTGCTGATCATGATGTGGACGACACAGAAAAAGACGCGATGCGAGCCGCCCTTAAGAGCCTGATTCCCGAACGGGACGTCGAAGCGTTACTTACAGAGGCTTTTGATACGGTCGACGTTTCAAATGATTTACAGCGTTTCACATCTGCGATTCACGATCAGTGGGAAGTCGAGCAAAAGATGGAGCTTCTGGTCTCGCTATGGAGAATCGCCTACGCCGACAACGATCTGGATAAATACGAGGAGCACATGATTCGCAGGATTGCCGATCTTTTGTATATTTCTCATTCCGATTTTATCAAGGCAAAGATAACTGCACGTGATCACTGAACTGAAGTCGTGCTTTGACGACCTCAAAGCGCGCCTCTCTGATTTAACCGGGCACCTCAATACAGAACGTCCACACCACTTCTACCCTCTGAGTGATACCGAGCAGGCGATAAATCCAGACCCAATCCATTGGGCAAACGACCATCTCGCCGATCTCTGGTATATGTCTCATGAGCAGGACGGAAGAACAACGCGCAGCCGTCACGGGCTTATTCTCGCAAGCCCGGAAACCCAGTTACTGATCAAAGAGGTAAATGACTGCAAAGAGGCTTTTGCACGGGTATCGAGAACACTCCGGGGCACCTCTGAAACGAGCCTGAAGAGTGCCCTCAGTGCGCTTGATGCGCGCGGCTCGTCGTTTCGGAATCTCATTGGCAACGCAAGCGGACTTCGCCGCATTCACCTGAAACAATGCACAAGAACCCTTCCTCTCCTTGATGAGTATCCGGTGAGCTGCCGTTTTACCTGGTATGCCCATGGCCGGAGTATCAAGCGCATTTCAGTCAAAGAAGCCGAGCAGGCTTTGCTGGATATAGGTGAAGAGAAAGCACATGTACAAGCTCAGCTAAAAATACTTGGCAATCTCCCCCCAAGCTCAAAACTTGCCCAGGTCCAGACACTTGCACCGACAGTCAGAGCCAACGTTGTATTTCAGAGCGGGCGAAAATCACTTAACTGTCCCGTGCCGATCTTTGTTGCTACCGATAATCCGCATAGTGAGCTACCGAAGATAAAGGACGTTCCTCTAACGCCGCCCGAGGGGCGTAGTAGGAAAAGTAGAGAAGATAATCTGATTAGCGAGGCTCCGATTCTGCCCAGCTTGAGAGTTCACACTTACGAATAAGTACCACAAGGAACAAACAGCACAAGGAATAAGTACCGGTACGAAAGAGTAAGCTGACTCTGCTACAGCAGAGCCAGCCTTGTCGCATCAGAGCCTGTTCAGGCCATTGAGCGCTGCAACCCGGTAAGCTTCTGCCATTGTCGGGTAGTTGAATGTCGTATTGACGAAGTAACGAAGAGTATTCCCCTCACCCTTCTGATTCATAATGGCCTGGCCGATGTGCACAATCTCAGCTGCCTGGTCACCAAAGCAATGAATACCTAAGAGCTCCAGCGTCTGACGATGAAACAGTATCTTGAGCATACCCACGCCTTCGCCAGTAATCTGTGCACGTGCGATGTTCTTGAAAAAAGCCTGCCCGACCTCGTACGGAATCTTCTCTTCCGTCAGCTGTCGCTCGTTCTTACCGACCGACGAAATCTCGGGAATCGTATAAATGCCCGTAGGTACTTCATCGACAAAACGGAACTCCTCTGGCGACGAAATAATTGCCGCCGCTGCCCGGCCCTGATCATAGGCTGCAGATGCAAGTGCCGGCCAGCCAATCACATCGCCAATGGCGTACACATGAGGCACCGCGGTACGGTATTCGCCATCCACATCGACCTGACCACGACTGTTTGTTTCAAGCCCTACGTTCTCCAGTCCAAGGCCGTCGGTGTTACCCGAGCGTCCTGCGGCCCAAAGGAAAGCATCCGCCTTCACTTTTTTACCCGAAACCATGGTCATAGTTACGTGACGCTCATTAGCTTCAACGGAAGAGAACTGTTCGCTGTGACGAATCAGAGCGCCCTTGTCACGCAAGTGATAGCTAAGCGCATCAGAAATTTCATCATCAAGGAAGTTGAGCAGGCGATCACCCGGGTGGATCAGGTCAACTTTAACCCCAAGGCCCGAGAATATTGACGCGTACTCACAACCAATCACACCTGCACCGTAAATAATAATGGTACGTGGCGTGTGCTCAAGGCTGAGAATGGTGTCTGAGTCATAAATACGTGGATGATCGAAATCGATCCCCTTCGGACGCCAGGGGCTTGAACCTGTCGCGATGACAAATTCATCGGCAGTCAGACGGGTATTGGCCTGAGCACCGGCCATAACGTCCAGCGTGTGCTCATCAACGAACTGAGCCTTGCCTGTATAAACGCTGACGCGATTGCGGCCATAAAACTCAGTCCGCAATTTCACCTGCTTGGCAATGACCTTCTCAGCGCTTTTCAGGACCTGAGGGAAAGAGAACCAGCGCGGCTCCCCGATTTCCCGGAACATTGGGTTGGTATTGAACTGAATGATCTGCTTAACCGCATGACGGAGGGCTTTGGATGGAATCGTCCCCCAGTGGGTACAGTTACCACCAACCATTTTCTTGTCTTCTACGACAGCGACTTTCTTGCCCTTTTTGGCTGCATTCATCGCAGCCCCTTCACCCGCAGGGCCTGCACCTATAATGACGACGTCGTAATGGTATTCCGCCATGAATCTGAAACTCCGTTATAGCAATCAGTTATGTCTATTGTAGGCAATAATCAATGAACTGCTGGATTAGCGCTTAGTTGCATCATAAAAATCGGCACCATCGGATGCCTTGGCTGCCTCTTTGCTCTCTTTTTCGCAACGCGACTTATCGCCACCACAGACATCACAGGCCTGTTCCATGCCGATAGCGCTCATGCCGCCGCACGAACCTGATATAGGTTTACGCCCCATAATCACACCAATAGCCATAGCAGCAACAATGGTGAGCATAACACCGAAGGCAACAAGAATTGTCGACATAATCAAACTCCAGAATGATATGGCTGATCAGTGGCCCGCAGAGCCAAACATCCGCTCAAATGCTGATGAAGAGGCTTCTTTGAAACCATCGCCATCACGAATAATAAAATAAGCCGGCAGGTCATTCGCTTCCGCCAGCGCCATGGCAGCCTCAGGCCCGGCCACGTTGAGTGCTGTAGCCCAGGCGTCTGCCAGAGAACAGGTTGGAAGAATCACACTGACCGACGCCAAAGCGTGACGAATCGGATAACCCGTCAGTGGATCAATTGTGTGTGAATACCGTTGACCATTTTCTTCAAAATAGTTCCGGTAATCACCCGATGTAGCGACCGCGTGATTTCCGGGTGCGATGATTTTCTGGGCTGAATGACCGACTTCCATTACGGGCCGCTCAATTGCGATACGCCAGTCACCCGAGGGTTTGGCACCTCGGATACGGACCTCTCCACCGATTTCAACAAGATAGTCGCTTATCTCCATGGCTTCCAGGAGTAGACCTATGTCATCAACAGCCCAACCTTTAGCAACCGCAGACAGATCGATGTACAGCGGCACGTCCATCAGAATCTCGTTTTTCTCCTTATCGAGAGCAAGCTTATTCATACCTGTCATCTCAAGAAGCTGATCTACCTCTGCCTGGCTTGGTACGCCCTCTCGCTCTTCTGGCCCGAACCCCCACAGATTCACCAAAGGCCCTACGGTTACATCAAGACGCCCCATACTGTATCGGTTGATGTAGCTGGCGTCCTGAAGCACCGACATTAATTCCGGGCTTACTTGCACGGGCTTTCCCGCCAGCGTCTCAGAATTGGAATTCAGGCGCGACAGTTCAGAGTTCTTTTCATACGTAGAGAAGACTGAAATCAAGTGGGCGAGCCTGTCCTCAACCTGCTCGTGTACCTCTGTCGGTGTCGCCTCGCCACCAAACCAACTGATGTGATACTGCGAACCCATAGTAAACCCAGAAATACGGCGTAGCTCTGGCTGAGGTTCAGAGCAGGAAGCCATGAAGACAACACTCAACAGGATTACTAAGACAGTCTGGAGGTTCTTATTCATTGAAACAAAAGCCTTTTTCATAATTGCACGAAGTATACAGAGTGACTGTAACTTCCACCACGATGGAGAGTTGCTTTTCCGTCTTATACCCAAAAGCATGGGAAGAATTACGAAATAGAATGACAAAATAACTTAACGGTTATATTTCAGATGCAAACCATACGATATAATGAGACTGAGAATTGCTTTTGAAACGATACATCGAGTACCGGACACCATGTCGAACAATGCAGAATCTATGTCAGACGAAATGCTTGAGCTGATTGCACAGAGATTCAGACTCCTGTCTGACCCAATGCGGCTGAAAATACTTCACCAACTACAGAGCGGCGAAAAGTCTGTCACTGAGCTGGTAGAGAACACCGGCGCATCCCAGCCTAATGTCTCCAAACACCTGTCGACTCTGCGCACTCACGGCCTCGTGAAACGTCGCCAGGAAGGCAATATGGCATTTTTCAGTATTGCTGCGCCTTTCATTTTCGATGTATGCAACACAGTATGCGACAGCATGAAGAGCGAGTGGGAACAGCGGTCGAGTCTGCTAGGTAGCTGAATCGCTCATTATGACGGGAGCGACCAGATCGTGCGCGCTCCCTGCCTCACATGCTCGACATACCCTTCTGATGACCAACCATCCAAAACTCTTCTGAATTGATTCCGCTCGATACGAACACCATCCACTGCATGACTTCCGGGGTTATCCGACAGCAATCTCGCCTTAACCTCAGCAGTCAAAACCTGTTCCATATGCGTTCTGAGACGATCTTCACTGGCACCGAGACGCAACAGCGGCAGAACGCTTCTCCAGATTCTGTCTGTCTTCATAGGTAGCTTAACCAGCTGGTGAGCAAGATTCCCTCCGCGATACACGTTAGCCTGAGCAATCAACTCAATGTCTTTCCGTGGTGGCGTGCCGAGTGGCGCAACTTTCGTTGGAAACGAGCGTTCTGCCATCCTGATACGATCACTGTCGTCGGCGATGCGCGCGAGCGCTTTGACATCGCGCTCCCAGTTCTTCAGGAGGGTTTTCACATGGACGCTTAACTCATCCAGCAAATGCCAGATTTTACCTGACACCTGGCTCCGCACTTGCTGACGTAATTCTTGCAACCTCACGTCACTGGTGCCACTGCCATCCATACCCGTCTGCATAAGGTAGTAAACAGGCTTGTGCAACGACTGCGCATAAACCAGCTCACGATGCTGAAAACTAATGCCGGTGGGCGTCGTTGGGCCGTAGTTTTCGCCCAACAGCAAAAGAAAAGCATCCGCCTGCGCAATCTGCTTTTTTACCAATTCCCAGTCATACTGAGCGTAACGTGCATCCCAGACAAGTCCTGCGCCCACAGCGCCAGCCAGGGCGACTTGTCGATCGACCTCGAATCGCGCTGCAACATCATCTGGCAGACTGGAGACGTAGACTAGGAGATATTCTTTGCTCGGCATTTCCGTACGCAAGATAGGGTTCTGTTAAGCTGACAACTATAACAGCCCAGACAGATTCAGAACATAGATAATCGTCGTCACCGTCACGCCTGACCCTAGCGTAGACAAAGCGATCACATCCGCCGTTAGACGGCTATCAGCATTCATACTCTTAGCCATAACAAACGCGGCAGCTGCGGTAGGAGAGGCAAACATAAGAGCAATCACTCCCAGCGCCGCCCCGGTTATCCCGATATAAACTGCGGAAATAATAATCAACGCGGGCAATGCAACCAGTTTAAGGGCAACGGCAGACCAGACCACCGAGTCCGCTACCAGCGCCCGACTCATTGTCAGTGACGCACCAATTCCTATAAGAGCCAGAGGGAGTGTTAATCCGGCAAGAATATCGCCGGTCTGAAGAAGCACCTGAGGCAGTTCCAGACCCAGACTGCGGACGACACCGGCAAGTGCAATGGCGATAATCAAGGGGTTACGGGCAGTCGTCATCAGCTGCTGCCCCCAGGAAATATCCCTGTCCCCGGACGCAAGTACCCAGACAGAAAGAAGATTATAAACCGGCGTAACCACAGCCAATACGAGCGCTCCCAGTATCGCGCCCTCTTCCGGGTATGCATTGAGGCACAGCGCAAGCCCGACAATCCCCAGGTTAGACCGGAAAGCCCCCTGAACAAAGGCCCCATGACGATACGGTGCGACCCCCATAATCTTCGATACGACAAAGACAAGCACGAAGGCACCCAGTGAAGCTGCCAGAGAAAACCACACCAGAGGCAGGTGCTGAGAAACCGCCATGTCAGCGGTAACAATCGCCAGAAACATGAGCACTGGCAACGACACATTGAACACAAGTCGCGATGAGGTCGCTACGAAAGCATCATCGATATGCTGTTTATGCCGGAGGTAAACACCCAACACGACAAGCAGCACGACGGGCACAGTAATGGATAGAGTCTGGATAAGCAGTGAGATATACATGGTGCGGAGTATACACCCGATGAAAACAGCATGTGAGTCAGGTAAAATGCGGTTTCACTTTTCCTGAAGCAGCCACCATGACCCGTAAAAAGAAAACCCGCTCGCTATCGCGCATCCATCAGGTGAAAACCGGAAGCATCAAAAAGCTAAAGCGAGAGGCTGGCACCGATCGTCAAAGCGGCAAGCGTACCAGCAAAAAAAATAAGTCTGTCTTCGAGAAGTTCCTTGAGTCGAATCCAGAAGCCAAAAAGCAACTGAAAGTCGACCAGGAAGCAGCAGCACGCAAGAAAGAAGCTACGCAGCGTGTGGATTCGCAAAAAGACCGTGAACACAAGCGCGAAGAAGAAACCAAAGAAAGAGATCCAGATCTGCTTAGCCTGCTGGACAACAATAAGCGCGACGAAGACCTGTACTGATGCCCCACTGGCCTAAAGCCGATCTGAACCTTCGGTGCTATCCCGATGTGCCTGCTAACGTCAGCATGCCTTGGGATGCTGCTGATGAATTCCTGATTAATGAGGCGGCCCAGCCGGTCAGCCTCATATTGAATGATCGCTACGGCGCCCTGTCCTGCGCGTTTCCAGAGGCTCAGATATGGCATGACAGTTTCTGCGCCCAAGTAGCGACACAACAGAACCGGAGCGAAAACGGACTGTCGGAAGCAGAGTTTCTAAGCCACCCTGACCTGTCTGATGCCTTCGCTCATGTCAAATCTGACGGTGAAAACTCAACGGTCCTGATCCGTATTCCTAAGCAGAAAGAGCAGCTGGCAGAACAACTGCACTACCTGTCGAGGGTGTCTCCTGATGCCACGGTTCTTCTTGCCGGAATGGCGAAGCACATCCCAATACCACTATTAAACTGGCTTGAGGAGCATGCTGGCTACTACGAACAGCTGCCAGTAGTGCGCAAGGCCAGACTGATAAAAATACGAGGGTTAGCCGGATTCAGAGACCTGCTACCATCCACCCGCAGCTATGAAATCAACGGCTTTTCCCTGTCAGCACCGGCCGGGGTCTTCTGCGGTGATCGCCCAGACCCTGGGGCACGTGCAATGCTGAAGCACTTACCTTCCAACCAGACCGGAATTATCTGTGATCTTGGGTGTGGTAACGGCATTCTCTCAGTACATCTTGCCAGCAACAATCCGGAAGCAACCATCATAGGTACCGACGACTCTCAGCTGGCAACCCTCGCAGCCAGAGAAAACCTCAGGGCCAACTCTCTGAAGGGTGATATACGTCAGGGCAACATTTTGTCGTCGGTTGAGGAAACCCTCGATACGGTTATCTGCAACCCGCCATTTCACGATGGCCACAAGCAGCTGACCTCCATCGCCGAGAGCATGTTTCACGAAAGCTTTCATCAACTACGTAGTGGCGGCGAACTCCTCGTCGTCGCCAATCGCCACCTGCCCTACACCAAAGTGCTGAAGCGGCTGTTCAGAAATGTAGAACTGATTTCCGATGATAAACGCTTCAATATTTACCGCTGCGTTCGTTGATGCTCGTCTTTCCACTCATCAGTTTTGCTTACGAAACAGACGTTAAAAACAGTCGTTTTATCGCTGAAGTAATGCCAGTAACCGAGACTGAGGCGATCAGAGCACGCCAGCAGGAACTGAAAGACGCGCACCCGAAAGCCAACCATGTGTGCTATGGCTTTCGCGTGATGAATGCCGAAGGCCAGGTTTCTGAAGGATTCAGTGACGATGGTGAGCCCGGAGGAACCAGCGGTCCGCCAATACTGAGAGTGATGCAGCATCACGACCTGATCAACTGCGCGATTCTGATTACTCGATACTTTGGCGGTATAAAGCTGGGAATGGGCGGTCTTCAGCGTGCATATAGCGGCTCAGCATCAAATGCCATCATGAATACCGATAAGGAAAACTGGGTTGAATGGCGACCTGTCAGCTCAGTTTGCCTGAGCTGCGATTTCAAAAATGAAGCGCAAGCCCGCTACATCGCGGGCGAAGCAGGCGCCAGCATCGATAAAGAAGAGTACTCTGCGACTGGTGTTACCCTGACATTATCAGTCACTGAGGATCAGGAAGCCTTCCTGCGAAATCACCCGGATGCAAGGTTATTCGAAATCGTGTCAGGCACGCCTTAGAATTTCTGGAATCTCGCATGGCTCGCGGACGGGGTGAATATTGATATTACCAACGCCTGCGCCAGCCAGACGGTTGTAGATATCGCATGGAGAAGCTTCAAAACGCAGGCACAGTACCGATTTATCCGCGCATATACGTCTCACCGAATGAACGCGACATACGCCTAGACTTTCAAGGTGGGCTTTCTGCTCGTCGTTAGAGGCGCGCAATTGCATCTCGAATTCACGAAACCGGCCACTCTCATCCCTCAGTTCTGCGAGTTCACGCTGATTGATTACGCTCTCAAATCCCATTGGGGTGAGCTGATTAATATCGACTGATAGTTGCGTGCCAGAAACATCTACCAGTGTAAGCTCAGTATTCATAGGCCTTGCCGCTTAACTGTACACATAATAGACAATAGACAACGCTGAGATTTATGCAAAGTCAATACTACATGGCACGCCACTTTGTAAAACGAGAACTGTCATACATGCTTCACCATAACCTTGTGATCAAGCTCTCATTGCTACTTTTTCTGTACAATAACCTCCTACCAATAATCACGGAGCTCAATCAGTGCCATCCGATACACACCTCAGTCCGATTGCCCGCAGTGCCTGGTGTCTCGCGCTTATCGACAGCTGCATTCCACATCTGACTCTTGAAGAAAGCGAGACTGCTTCAAACTTTGATCACTGGAAAAAAGCAATATCAAAACTCAGGGCTTTCATCAGCGGTGAGTTGAAGTCAGAGTCGAACCTTGAACGCTTCTACAACGCATTTTCTGACTGGGAAGCCACCTTCGAGAACACTGACTCCCTCAATGGACGCATCTCTGCTTTGGTGTTTTCTGCGACCCACACAGCGTTTGCGGCTCTGTTTGATGAAGATTCGGATGACACCTCACTCATACGAGGCAACATTAACGATCTCCATCAGGAGCTTGAAGCTCTCGGCGGCGACGGTGAAGGACTGGCCGACTATTGGAAGGAGCTGGACAGCGAATGGACATCAGCCCTGAGCAATGTAAAGCAAAGGCCTATCTCTGGTGCCATTCTGCGCTCGCTCGCAGACGTTGACACCTCGCCTTTCGGGTTGTCCTCCTGATCCGTCGCAGCTGCCAGAAATACTAAATTATGCTAGTCTCCGCGCTCGAATTTGCGCGGAGGCTACACCATGACCTTTACCCCAGAACTGCTATCGCCCGCTGGTACGCTGAACAACATGAAATACGCGTTTGCCTACGGTGCTGACGCTGTATACGCCGGCCAGCCAAGATACAGCCTTCGCGTGCGTAATAACGACTTCAACATGCAGAATCTTGCCACAGGGATTGAGTACGCTCACAACCTTGGCAAGCAGTTCTATGTCGCCAGCAATATTGCGCCACACAACTCAAAGATCGCGACGTATATGCGTGATATTGAGCCTGTGATTGAGATGAAGCCCGACGCCCTGATTATGTCCGATCCGGGTCTGATTATGATGGTCAAAGACAAATGGCCAGATCAGGTGATTCATCTGTCTGTTCAGGCAAACGTCGTCAACTGGGCCAGTGTCGAATTCTGGCGCCGCCAGGGCGTCAGTCGGATCATCCTCTCGCGCGAACTGTCGATTGAAGAGATCGCCGAAATCCGCGAAAAGTGCCCGGAGATGGAAATCGAAGTCTTTGTTCACGGCGCACTCTGCATTGCTTATTCAGGCCGCTGCCTGCTCTCCGGCTATATGAACCACCGTGACCCGAATCAGGGCACCTGCACCAACGCCTGCCGCTGGAAATACGACGCCCACGAAGCGGAAGAAACCGCCCAAGGTGACGTTGTCCCGAAGGGCGTGAACGAATTCGATCCAACTCTCGGGCGCGGCGCGACCTCGGATAAGATCTTCCTGCTTCAGGAAGGCAACCGCCCGAATGAATATATGCCGGCGTTCGAAGACGAGCACGGCACCTACATCATGAATTCCAAGGACTTACGCGCCATCCAGCATATTCAGAAGTTGGTGGAGCTCGGTGTACATTCGCTGAAGATCGAAGGCCGCACCAAATCTCATTACTACGTGGCACGCACCGCACAGGCGTATCGCAAAGCGATTGATGACGCTGTGGCAGGCAGAAGCTTCGACAAAGGACTGATGGATACACTGGAGAACATGTCGAATCGCGGCTACACCGAGGGCTTCTTCCGCCGTCATGTGCATGACGAGTATCAGAACTACGAGCGCGGGAACTCAGCCTCAGTACATCAGCAGTTCGTGGGTCAGGTGACCGAAGTCCGCGATGGTCGTTTAACCGTTGAAGTGAAAAACCGCTTCCAGAACGGCGATACCGTTGAGCTGATGACCACCGCGGGCAATGTGACCTACACCCTCAACGACATCCGTGACACGGGTGGCAATCCGCGAGACGATGCGCCCGGCTCCGGTTTTATCGTAACCATTCCTGCTGACGGCCTTGAGCACCTGCCTATGGAGCGCGCCATGTTGATCCGTAACCTGCCGGATGCTCCTGACCAGAACGCAGTGATCGCTGCCGAACAGGTGACGCCAACATCATGACTGAGGGTCGGCACACCTCACGGCGGGATACCCGCCACATACCGAACGACGGCCTGATCCCGCCGCTCTATATCGACGACGACATCATCGTCGTCAACAAGCCTGCCGGCCTGCTAAGCGTGCCGGGGCGGTACCTGAAGGACTCCTGCGTCAGTCGACTCGAGGAACGCTATGGCGAGATTCTGGTGATTCACCGGCTGGATCAGGACACCTCTGGCATTCTGGTGTTTGCCCGCGACAAAAAAGCGCTGAATACCGTCCAGCGCCAGTTTGAAGCCCAGACCACGCGCAAAGTCTACGAAGCGGTCGTGATGGGAGAAGTATCCGGCAATCAGGGGTGCATCAACCTACCCATCATCGTCGACTGGCCAAATCGTCCACGCCAGATGATCAGCCACACGGACGGCCGTTATGCACTGACACGCTGGCAAAAACTCTCTGTGGAGAACGGTAATACCCGCGTCGCGCTGTTTCCGAAGACCGGTCGTTCGCATCAGTTACGCCTGCATATGCAGCAGATCGGACACCCGATTGTTGGCGATACGCTTTACGCAGGCGATGCTGCGGAGTCAGAACCAAGACTTTGCTTGCACGCGAAAGAGCTGGATTTTGGTCACCCAGCAACGGGGGAGCGCATGGAGTTCAAATTGGAGCCCGGCTTTTAAACAGAGTCAGCAGTCAAAGCCACTGATCCTCCCGGCGAACCTCCCGCGCAAACGCCGATGAAAACGCTTTAAGGCGTGATTTCGCCAGGACATTTCGTCCCTCTGCGTTTCGGGTATAGATTAACTCTGCCGGCCCGACATACCGCTCCCAGTTTCGATGAAAGGCCTCAGCATTACTTTTATTCAAGGCCAGCTTCAGCGGTACTGCATGAAAGTCAGAGCGGCCATAACTACCCTTTCGTCTGATCAAGTACCTTGGTGAATCAATTGGGCTGACGACCTCAGCTAAAGCATCAGAAAACATAGACGATTCATAAAAGGTACCACCTAACATTCCAACAAAGTAGGTTCCATCTGCGTGCTTTATTCGCTCTACAAATAGCTGTTTCCTTGGGGTTTCGATGTATCCAGCCTCTGCGAGACTTGAGGCAACCGCTTCACCAATTTGTCCCAGAGAGAGGGTCGGCCGTCATCCTGGAAAAATTCACCAAAGCTGGCCTAACCTACTGTTTTTATTGAAAATATCCGAGACAAGTTTTTAGGTGGCCGGTAAAACTCCCAAATTTAGCCACTTCGAATGCAAACCCCTGGCGCCACTCGATTTTTTGGAAATTACGCGCAATTACGCATGGTATGCGTAATTCGATATAACGCTGACTTCTGCTATCGATTTGCACCGCTCTTTGGGCTAAAATTGCGCAGCCGACCGGGTATGAGCCCTCTCTGTCGGAAAACAGCAATAGGGTCTGCGAAGCGCCTGAGGTGGCCAGCGATAAGAGCAAATACCCTACTGAGCCTGAGAGCAGCAGGTCATCCACTGGCTTCCGGGGTTTTACTTCTTTCTTCCAGTAAACGATTCATCATTTCTGTCTTAATTGAGATTTCCGTTTCCAGCTTGCCAATCGATACAGACGCCTGGGCTTTCCAGGCGAGCAGCTCTTCATTCAGCCTTTTAAGCTTATCGAGTTACTCTGATTGTTTTTCGAGCTCGGATAGTTGGGTTTTGAGTGACTCGACTTCTGCTGATTTCGACTCCAAATTTGTTATTAGTTTGCGCTGCTCGGCTTCCAGCTTTGCAACCGTTTTCTGTGTGGCGCCAAGCTCAGCTGCCAATCTTCCGTTGTCTTTGTTCAGCTGCGTGATATCACCCTGCTTAACAGAAAGTGTTTGATTTAAAGTCCTGATTTCAGCTTGCAATTGCTGTGTTCTGGTTGAATACCCCGGACACCTCAAGAAGAGATAAACTCTTCACCAACAGAGGTGCCAACCATGAGCCAGAAACGTATTTACAAACAGTACCCGCAAGAATTTAAAGAAGAAGCCGTTGCTCTCGTGACTGAGCAAGGTTACTCCGTTCCAGAAGCCGCTAAATCCTTGGGGATTGCCACCAACTTGCTCTATCGGTGGAAAGAAAAACAGGAGCAGTCAGCCAGTGAGTCGAGGCCTTCAGAAACCGAGCTGGAAGAGCTGAAACGGCTTCGTCAGGAAGTCAAAACCCTGCGCATGGAGAAAGAGATTTTAAAAAAGGCTTCCGCTTTCTTCGCGAAAGAAATGAAGTGAAATTTCACTTCATTGACCAGCACCGACAGAGCTATCCGGTACGCCTGCTCTGCCGAGTGATGAACGTCGGTAAGTCGGCGTTCTACGCGTGGAAAGCTCGTCCAGCGAAGGTGATCACTGCGGAAGAGTTACACCTGTACCGACGTGCCAAAGCGTTGTTCAAAGTCTCCAGAAACAGCCGCGGAAGCCGAGAATTGGCCAAAAAACTGAATGAGGAAGGCATCAAGGTAACTCGGCACCGAGTACGCATGGTTATGAAGAAACTGGGATTGAAAGCCACACAGCGCGTGGCTTACAAGGTGACAACCAAGCGTAAGCACAGCGACCGGATTGCAGATAACTTGCTGAATCAACAGTTCAACCCGGTGGGCATGAATCAGGTCTGGGCTGGCGATGTCACCTACCTTAAAACAGGCGAGGGTTGGATGTACCTGGCGATCGTCATGGATTTGTATTCACGTAGGATTGTTGGCTGGGCCATCGATAAACGCATGACGACGAGCCTGATCAGTCGGGCCATGATCAAGGCTTACAACCTCCGCCAACCGACAAGAGGTCTGGTGTTTCACAGTGACAGAGGATCGCAGTACACCAGTAAAGCCTTTGCGAAACTACTGAAGGGCTATGGCGTACGAGCATCTATGGGAGACGTCGGTGCCTGCTGGGATAACGCCGTCGTTGAACGCTTCTTTGGCAGTCTGAAACACGACTGGCTGTTCAAGGTAAGCCAGCCAACACGTGCTCATATGAAGCAGGACGTAACGGCTTACATGAAATACTACAACCAGGATCGCTTGCACTCTACGAACGGTGATTTATCGCCGGTAGATTACGAGAAATTAGCAAATTAATGTGTCCGGTTTTGTTGACCAGAACAGGGCGTATTTATATATTGGTGGTATTCGAAAAAAGAAGGGTCGATGTCAGCAGATAGAAGTATTGGGGACTGGATATTGCTGGTGTTTACGATCATTGCTTATGCTTGGCTGGCGATTGGTTTGGTGGTGCTCCCACTTGCACAATAATGAATCCATAGTCACGAGAGTAGTCACATCTACAGAATACTTGCTCTAACAGCCACTTAAAAATGCCTAGAGGGAAACGTTATGCTTGATATAGCAGAAGAAAATGAACTGGTCCGAATTAAAGCCAGAGGTACGCCCGGAGGTTCAGATTATGATCGCTTCGTGCCGATCTTCGAGCGCATAGCGGCCAAGGAATCAGCTTCAGTTCCCATGCTCATCGAGCTCGCGTCCAACTTCTCCGGCTGGGACTTAAGCGGCCTTTGGCGCGATTTAAAGTTCGATGCGAAACACCAGGATAAGTTTGGCCGAATTGCTATCGTGGGTAACAAGAACTGGCAGGAATGGGGAACGAAGCTTTTCGACCCATTATTCCCCTCCGCTGAAATGCGCTTTTTTGACTCCAATGAAATAGACAGCGCTGAATTATGGGCGAGTGCTGGTCATGGAGATATTGCCTATGAGTGAAGCCAATTTTGATCTCGATTCGGCTGACAAGCGTCGCACGCTTTGGATTGTGCTCTGGCTAAACGTGGCTATCGCGGTGGGGTTCTTGGCGACGGGTTTTGTCGGTGACTCCAACGCGCTTATCGCCAACGGCCTTGATAACTCATCCGACGCTATTGTGTATGGATTAAGTCTGCTTGCCTTATCTCGTTCTCGCACGTGGAAGCGCGGCGCGGCACGTTTTTCCGGGATTATGCTATTAATCTTCGCCGGCGGCGTGGTGCTAGATGCGATTCGTCGCTATTTTGAGGGATCGGAACCTGCGGGCGCAATGATGATGACGATGGCTGTCATCGCAGCGGTGGTGAATCTTCTGTCACTCTACCTGTTGAAGAAATTGCAAAGTAAAGATGTAAATTTGCGCGCAGCGACCACTTTCAGCATGAATGATTTTGTCGCAAATGGCGGCGTGATACTTGCGGGCATCATTGTTATCTGGACAGGTTCAAATTTGCCGGACTTGCTGGTAGGGATCGCTGTTGCATGCATTGCACTCTATGGTGGCATCGATATTTTGCGGGATGCTCACATGGATAAACATGATGAGCATGGCACCAAGCATGGCGAATAAAGCAAGTATTGACGAGCATCACAAAAACGCAACGGCGATCAATACACTGATTCCACAAGGCGGCGGTGATCATTATCAAAACCAACGCTGTCCTGGAGAATAGATCGCCTGCCGGCAATACCCGAAAGTCATTTCATCCTCCAAAATGTTCGTATTAAAAAGCGCGAATAACTTTGCCCCCTATTCGGATTTATTGGTGGCCGACCGGCGAGAGTCTAGAGTGCTTTGTTGATCAAAGCGTCTATTTGCTCAACAGTCTTTTTGCCCCGTACGACCTTGCCATTAACAACAAACGTGGGCGTACCGATTATATCAAATTCTGTTTTGGCTTGCAGTTGCACGGCTATTATAGCTTGGTCTTGACTCGGATCATTGATGCAGGCATAAAAGTCTTCCTCATCTATGTTGAGGGCGGCAGCCTGCTGAATCAGCGCTCTGTCAACATCATCCGCCTCGGCCCAAGCTCCTACTCGCGCGAACAACACATCTAGCATCTTATAGTATAGGTCACCAGCACAGCGCGCAGCCACCGCGCCGCGTATTGCCGCATTGCTGGTTGGAAAATTACGATAGATAAAACGCACTTGGCCAGTATCGATATATCGTGATTGTATGTGCGGCAGTACTTCTCTGTGAAAATAGATGCAGTAGTCGCATGTTAACGAGCCGTACTCGATGATAGTCACCGGTGCCTGTACGCGGCCAAGCGCAACCTCGTCATCAGCAGTTACCGGATATACTGACAGCATCACAATGGTAAAAAGCAGAAATTGAATCCATAAAGTTGGTATTTTTTTCAAAAGTATTTTCATTATATTTCCCTTGCTTTGAAGTTGCTGACGGCAATTTCAGGCCTCTGTTATTATAAATAATTTAGTACATCAGCTAATCGCCACGACGACTCAGCCGGAGTTAGCTACCCCGGCTTTCGCCGGGGTATGACAATTATTTGCTAACTTTGTTATCTCGGCGGTGGACCCACTGATACAGCACCGGAAGTACGAGCAAGGTTAAGATAGTTGAAGAGATAATCCCTCCAATCACAACTGTCGCGAGTGGTCGTTGAACCTCTGCACCGGTACCGGTATTCAGTGCCATCGGCACAAACCCCAAACTTGCGACAAGTGCCGTCATTAAGACTGGCCGTAGTCGGATCATGGCTCCGTCTACGATGGACTGGGTCAATTCTCCCGTCTCATGCCAAAGTTGACGTATGAAAGCGAGCATCACCAGACCATTCAAAACGGCTACGCCTGATAAGGCAATGAACCCAATGCCAGCAGAGATAGATAACGGCATATCACGTAAATACAGTGATAACACGCCACCAGTGAGCGCGAGTGGCACACCACTGAAAATAATCAATGCGTCTTTCAGTGATGCAAAGGCCATGACCAGCAAACCCAAAATCACCATCAAAGTGAGTGGCACCACAAGGGATAGACGCTGACTGGCCGATTCCAACTGTTCAAAGGTGCCGCCGTAATCTAACCAGTAGCCTGGAGGGATATCGGCTTGTTCGTGAATTTCCTTTTTTACCTCACTAACAAAACTTCCCAGGTCTCGCCCGCGCACGTTTGCGGTTACCACAACACGTCGTTTCCCATTTTCTCGACTAATTTGTGCTGGAGAAGGTGCAATACTGAGGGTCGCCACTTCTTCCAGAGGGACATAGTCGCCGTTGGGAAGAGGAACAGGTAAGGATTTAAGTCCTTCGATATCCCGTCTGAGCAGCTCGGGAAGACGCACGATCAGCTCGAAGCGACGATCTCCTTCGTATAAAACACCCGCTGATTCGCCACCTATTGCTGCGGCAATCCAATCCTGCAGTTGAATCACATTCAAACCATAGCGACCGAGCGTTTCTCGTTTAGGGCTCACTGACAAGGATGGCAATCCCTCCACTTGCTCCATTCGGACATCGGCTGCGCCTTCAACGGTGCTTACAACCTGTAAGATGTCTTTCGCGGTAAGGGTGAGTTGGTCCAGGTCATCACCAAAAATCTTTATTCCTAGATCTGCTCGGACACCCGAAATAAGTTCGTTAAAACGCATTTGTATGGGCTGGGTAAACTCATAGTTATTTCCTGGTAGCTGCCACAGTGCTTCTTCTATTTCTTCAAGTAATTCACTCTTTGTTTTTGATGGTTCAGCCCATACACTTCTGGGTTTTAGAATCACAAACATATCAGCAATACTTGGCGGCATAGGATCAGTGGCTACTTCTGGTGTGCCTATTCGAGCAAAGACTTTATCGACCTCCGGAAACGCTTTAATGCGCTGTTCCAGAACCTCCTGCATTTCGACAGATTGTTCCAAGCCTGTACCGGGTATGCGTAGCGCTTGAAGAGCAATGTCACCTTCGTTTAACTGCGGCACAAATTCTGATCCTAGAGTGGTCGCCAGCCAAATGCTGAACGCCACAAGGAGAGCTGCACCTGATACGACCACCCAGCGAAACTTGAGTGTGGCAAGCAGTAACGGACGATAAACAGATTTGGCTGCGCTGATGACGACGCTTTCTTTTTCACTAATTTTTCCATTCATAATCACCGCGACGGCTGCAGGAACCAGCGTTAACGACAATATCATGGCAGAAATTAGCGCCATCACGACGGTCGCAGCCATCGGGTGGAACATTTTTCCTTCAACGCCAGTCAAGCTAAATATCGGGATGTAGACGATGGTAATGATGGCGACACCGAACAGGCTTGGACGTATCACTTCAGAAGTCGCTTCAAATACCGTATTCAGTCGTTCACGAAGATCTTGCCGTCCACTCTGATGCTGTGCTTCAGCCAAGCGTCGAATACAATTTTCAACGATAATTACAGCACCATCGACAATCAAACCAAAATCGAGCGCTCCCAAGCTCATTAAATTGGCAGACACGCCTGTTTTTACCATGCCCGTTATCGTCATCAGCATCGCCAAAGGAATGACTGCAGCGGTGATAAGTGCAGCACGTATATTCCCCAGCAATACAAATAAGACAACAATAACGAGTAGCGCGCCTTCCAATAAATTTTTGCTTACCGTCTTAACGGCTTTATCAACCAGGCTTGTGCGATCGTATACCGCTTCCGCAATAACGCCTTCTGGCAACGAAGCTTGTATATCCGCCAGTTTAAGCGCGACATCTCGTGCTACGGTACGTGAGTTTTCACCAATCAGCATCATGGTTGTTCCGAGTACGGTTTCAACACCATTACGCGTGGCGGCACCGGTACGGAGCTCTTTGCCTATTGCAACTTCTGCGACATCATCTATTTTCACAGGCACGCCATCATTTTGTTTGATGATGACCTGACGAATCTCTTCAATCGTGGCTAATTGACCTTGAGAACGTACCAATAATTGTTGGCCATTGGCTTCGATGTAGCCGGCACCTCGGTTATCGTTATTTGACCGTAGGGCATCAGCAACATCTTCGAGACTGACCTGGTGGTATAACAGTTTTTCCGGGTTTGGTAGCACATGGTATTGCTTGTTGTATCCGCCAATACTGTTAACTTCGATGACGCCTTTTACTTGGGCGAGCTGAGGTTTAATAATCCAGTCCTGAATCTCTCGTAACGCAGTGGCTGTATACGGCTCGCCATTACTCATGCGCGCAGACGGATCTGCTTGAACCGTATACATAAATATCTCACCAAGGCCCGTTGATATGGGGCCCATCTCTGGCTCTAGCCCTGCAGGTAACACACTTTTAATCGCACCAAGGCGCGCATTAATCAGGTTTCTGGCGAAATAGATATCGGTGCCTTCTTCAAATACCACCGTGACTTGAGATAAGCCATAGCGAGATAAAGAACGCGTGTGCGAAAGCTTGGGCAAGCCGGCAAGAGCCGTCTCAACTGGATAGGTGATCCGTTGTTCCGCCTCCAGAGGCGAATAGCCTGGTGCCGAGGTATTAATTTGTACCTGTACATTGGTGATATCCGGTACTGCATCGATGGGAATTTTTTGATAACTCCACACGCCAATACCAACAATCACCAAAATAAAACTTAAAAATAGAAAACGCCTCTCTATCGCGAGGCGCAAAATTGATTCAATCATAATGCACCCCTAGTCGTCGTCTTCAGCTTCGGATTTCAAAATATCCGCTTTGATTAAGTAGCTATTTTCTGAAACATATTCGGCCCCATGTTCCAGTCCTGAAACAACCTCAATGAAATTGTCGTCGGATTTCCCTAGTACCAAAGGCGCAAACTCATAAGCTTCACCTTCTTTAACAAACACGCCTAATCGTTCCCCCAATTCTTGTACGGCGTCTTTCGTCACCACCAAAGAAACGTCAAATTCATTGGTATGTATTTTCCCTTTGGCAAGCAGACCTGGAGAAAGCCTTAATTCATCGTTATCAAGCTTGACGCGCGCAAGTACGTATGGTTTATCTTCAGCCGGTATTAGGTGGGCTACATCGGAACGAATAGTCTTATCGTTGATGGTGATAGAAACAGGCTGTCCCGCGCTCACTTTTGCCTGCTTTTCCGGGTAAATACGGAACTCTATCCACACCGTATCCAAGTTGGTAATCGTCAATAACCGCCGTTGTTGTGTCGGTTCACCTGGGTTCGCGTGGCGTTGCACAATAACCCCGGATGCCGGAGCGTGTATTGGATAGCTTTTTAAGCTTTCATTTGACTCAATGGTCGCGATGCGATCCCCTTTTTTAACGGTATCACCGATTACAACATTGACTGATTTGATAATGCCGGGGAAACGCGCATAAATTTCGTGACTGTTCTCAGGCGCTTGTGTCACGTTCCCATAGACGGTAACGGTTTGACTGATTGTCCCGGCAGTTGCTTTTGCGGTAACAATGCCTACCTTGGTAGATAACTCGTCGTTAATTCGACTGATTTCTTCATATTC
Organism: Thalassolituus maritimus; assembly: GCA_913019975.1. Taxonomy (GTDB): domain Bacteria; phylum Pseudomonadota; class Gammaproteobacteria; order Pseudomonadales; family Oceanobacteraceae; genus Thalassolituus. Next base: position 144,292 of record CAJWBH010000005.1, read on the forward strand.
ATCATCGTCGTCATCCGCCAAGGTGCTTTGAATCGGCGCTAAAACGCCAAGCAATAGAAATAGTGTGAGTAAGTATTTATTCATTGTTAGTCCTGTTTGATCCATGTATTGATGGGTCATTTAAATTGTTCAAAACGGTTTATTCAGAGATCGATGCACCGGTTAACTGTTCGATCAGTACCTGGCTTATCTGCACATTCGTGGCGGCATCAATAAGGGCTTGTTTTGTCGCGAGTAACTCTTCCTGTGCTGCGACGAGATCTTGATATCGATATCGTCCGTTTTCATACGCTTTTTTGGTTAATTGAAATGCCTTTTCCAGAGCGGGGATGGCCGTGTCTTCCATCTTCATCACAGCGTCCATGTTTTGGTTTCGTAGAGACCAAGCTTCGAAGAGTTTTGCATGCAAACGCAGGAGGGAGTCTTGCTTGGCATACTCAGTGGCGTTGCGTTCAGCGAGTGCGGCTTTAACTTCACCTCGGTTTCGCTTGGATGCAAACAGCGGCATTGACAGGCCAGCGGTTAACGCAGAATCACCGGTATCTTCAAAGCGCCTAACACCTGCACGCCAGGTAATATCGCTGCGACCACTTGCGCGAGCTAACGTGACTTCCGCATCTTTTATTCGTGCATCACTCGCAAATACCTGAAGAGAAGGCGATGTTTTAATGCGCGCATAAAGCTGATCGAAACTCTCGCTCTTACCAGATTCGAATAAATTTCCATTTAGGTGACTAAATTCGGGAGATGTCTCGCCCCAAAAACGTGCCAGCAGTATTTTTTGTCGTTGAAGCTTTGAGGTCAACGCCGCTAATTGAAGCTCCGCCCGAATGACGGCAGCCTGCGCACGCATAACCTCGGCTTCAGGTGTCGCGCCTTGCCTGGCTCGTGTTTGTACGGCCTTGAACAGTGATCGCGACAGATTCAATGAGTTGTTAGCAAGGTCGATATTTGCCTGCGTTGACAAGCCTTCGATAAATACTTGGGTCAGTTGACCCAAGACATCCAATGTGGCCGCTTGCTGTTCCCAATGATTTTTATTGATTCGAGCATCTACTAGGGACATACGCGCCTTGCGCTTGCTCCCTAGTTCAATAACCGATGAGAGTTGTAGTGTGGTTTCTGCACCGTCAAACCCTTGGGTATCGCCGGATCCCGCAAAGTTTTCTACTTCGAGTTCGAGTTCTATTGCTGGACGCAAAGAGTGGGTTTGCTTTCGAGCTTCAAATATTTCAGTAGCGAGGGTGTACTGATATAGCTGCGGGTTCCGTTCTAGCGTCTGGGCAATGGCGTCTTTTAATGTAAGAGCGGGGTCAGTACTTGCATAGCTAGGAGACGCGGATATACCGGCGACCAAAACTATAGCTGACAGGCAAATCGCCCGACACCGATTAAGTGGGTTAATTCGCATAAAATGATCCTGATTAAGTCAATCTATTCCGCGTTAGCGGAGTGAATAGTTTGTTTAATTAAGATCGTAAGATAGGAGGGCGTAAGAGAGGACTAGGCACTTCAGAGGAGATGCGTTTACGATAATCAGGGACATTTGTTCGTGCTTTTTGAAACGTAAAACTCAACGTTTTAACTAAAATCACGGGACAACCATGTCCATGGCAAAGGCTGCAGTGACTGCAATCGTGCTCCTCTTCAAGCGGATCAATATTTGTTTCAGGCGGATCAATCTCGCCGAGCCCAATTAGAATATTATTAATTGAAAAATTATCAGAGCCTGACTGTGTTATCTGGTCTACATCCCCCATAGCGATACTTGACTGAAAAACCGTCAATACGAGCATCAAATATATTAGGGTGGGTTTTACCATCAGGACTGCCACTAGATTTCGATTAAAAAATACACAATAGGATGTCAAGAATTCACATTTAACTTGGGAACAATAAATATTTCTGTCTCGCGATTTAACACAAAGATGAAGTGTTCACTCTAACCAAGTTTTGTGCCGCTAACCAACCTGCCGCCATAAGCTTTTACTTGAATGGGTGCTAGTTCTATATTGCCTTTCATCAATAAATACAGGCTGTGTATCGCTGCAGGGTAAAAATGTTTTAGCCAATATTCGCGATCTTTCGATAATTGAAATTCCGAAATATTCGCAAATTGTATCGTTCGTTCCTTGCAATAGCGGAAATGCACCTCGATGGAGGAATCTATGTCTGTTGAAAAGTTTTGAAATCCTAACTTAGGTAGGTTTGAGTCCCAAAACCTTAGGGTCCAGTTATAGTCTGCGTCATTGAAATGCAGATCGGCAACATCGAGCCAATCCCCAGTATATGTGGCTGTGTTATTTAGGCGTATTTTATTGGCCTTGGCTTGTTCCTTTAAAGCATTGGTTATATCTTTGGCCGCTTGATCGAAATTGTTTGTTTTTTCCTGTACTACGGGGCTTAAATTGTCAAAAATAATGGCATTCACTGCCTTTTTTTGAGTTAAGTCCTCGATACCAATAGAAGTAATATTGTTTGGCCGATTGTTGCTAACGCAAGCGCAGAGCACGCCACTGATGAGCAATAGCATCAATGGCTTATTGGTGAGTAGTTGTCGGATTGTATTGACCATATCGCGTTTAATTCAGTCGCAAGATGCGAACCGCCCCCCACATAACCAGGCCTGCTATTAATAGGCCGATGACCAAATCTGGCATTTGAGACCCTGTCACCGCCACTAGAACTCCCGCTGTTATCACGCCCGCATTGGCCAACACGTCATTGGCAGAAAATATCCAGCTCGCTTTCATATGGGAGCCTTGGTTTCGCGATTTGAAGATCAACAAGAGACAGGTAATATTTGCTATCAAGGCCACGGCGCCAAAGCTCATCATGAGCACCGAGACCGGTTCACTTCCATATAAAAAGCGTCTGGCAACCTCCGATAGAACACCCAGAGCAAGTGCAATCTGCAGCCAACCCGAAAAGTGAGCCGCTTTGAGTTTAAACTTGGCCGCCTTGCCCACTGCATATAGCGACACGCCGTAGACCGCCGCATCGGCGAACATATCCAGTGAGTCGGCGATAAGCCCTGTCGATTGCGCCACAATGCCCACGCCGAGCTCAAGTACAAACATGAAGGCATTAATGGCCAGCAGCCACTTTAATGCCTGAGCCTCCCGCGTTTCATTGATTGTTGTGACTTCCAAGGCAGCCTGAACCGCATTGTGATCTACTGACTCGAATGAGACCAAGCTTGCCCCGAGGCCAACAGACTTCATGGCTTTTTCCACTTTATCCGCCATATTAGGGTGATATATATGCACCTTGCGTCCGGGCAAGTCGAATTCGAAGACGACGGTTGCTTCAAAGCTAGCAAAAGCCGTACGAATCAAGTTCTCTTCGGATGGGCAATCCATCTTAGGAACGTCAAATACGCTCAGGTGGCTCATTTCAGCCTGAGCATCACTTTCTGCTTGCGATTCAGGTTGCAATGACGTGTCTTGACTGGCATTGCAACCACAAGTCTTCGAGTCTTCAGTCATAGCTGGCTCTTGTTTATACAGTAATAGAAACTGTAAACTCTGTAGTAACTATAGAGTCAAGAGGCGGGTTGAAGAAAGATGAAAATTGGTGAGCTGGCAAAACGCAGTGGATGCTCGATCCAGACAATTCGCTACTACGAGAAAGAAGGCTTAATTTCGGCGCCTGAGCGTACCGAAGGAAACTTTCGTTTGTATAACAGTGTGGTATTAGAAAAACTGTCTTTCATCAAAAACTGCCGTGCGCTGGACCTGACCTTAAGCGAAATTAAACACCTGGTATCGTTACAAAACTCGCCGGAGACGCCGTGCGAGGCGGTAAATGAGATGATTGATACGCACCTGCTCGCTGTAGAGTCTCGTATCGAGGACTTACAAAAGCTTCATGGCAACCTCAAGCAGCTACGGCTTAAATGCGGCAACGCGAGATCGGTCGACCAGTGCGGGATATTGGGAGAGTTACTACCAAAACCCGAGCGCTCGCCAAGCGGTACAAGGAACGAGCGCTCGCCAAGCGGTACAAGGAAATAGGCATGACAGATGTAGATCACTACATCCGAGCGATAACACTCGGTTAAGTTACCGTGCGGCGATTGAACATTTTGAAAGTCATTGGGGTGGCTTTCTTCCTGCAACGGCCGACAGTGTGGCGAGGTATCTGGTGGATTATGCCAATACATTGTCCGTGAATACACTGCGTCAACGACTAGCCGGTTTGGCAGCTTGGCATCTTGATCAGGGCTTCCCTGATCCCACCAAAGCCCCTCATGTGAAAAAAGTCTTAAAGGGTATTGCCGAATTACACCCGGTCGTCCAAAAGCAAGCCAAACCGATTCAACTTGACCAGTTGTCGCTGTAAGCGACACGAGAACGATTTCAGGAACCGAGGTAACAACAGCTTTCAAAGCTTTCCACCACTCGGCTGTAAGATGGTGTGCCTCGTCCAAAACGACAACCTCTATGCCGCCTTGAGCAATCACAGCCAGTAGCGCCTTAGCATCAGGGGTAGCGCCTTAGCATCAGGGATAGATGACTGATCGTCAGTCTCAGGCGGTTCAGGCTCATCATCAGGTGGAACCTGTGCACCCTGCCTCACGGCTTTTACATGCACTGCCTGATAAGTCGCAGACGTCAACAGAGCAGGCCGGGATAGATCAGTACTTATCCAGTGAAGATCGAACGGTTCACCTTCCACCCCAAAATCCGTGAGGCGACGTATCCACTGATCCCTGATAATACGGGTGGGCGAAAGCACCAGTGTCGGGCGACGCAATTTCCGGAACACTTCCAGACCCAGGACGGTTTTACCGGCACCCGGGCGCTCACACCAGTTACGCCTGCATATGCAGCAGATCGGGCACCCGATTGTTGGCGATACACTCTACGCAGGAGAAGCCGCAAAAACTGAGCCTCGGCTGTGTCTGCATGCCAAGGAACTGGATTTTGATCACCCGACAACAGGTGAGCGGATGGAGTTTAAGCTTGAGCCGGGGTTTTAAGTTCAGACTCGTCAGTGTCTACCATGCGGGATGACACCCACGAATACCAGATTGCGCTAAGAGTAATCCAAACGGGACTCAGCAATATCTGAGCCACTCCCACATAATAGACGGCTACAGCTGCCATATCGTCTGGATAATCATCGCTCGCTACCAAATAAAAAACCAAATGGCAGCAAATAATCGACAGCAACAGCGCAAGTCCCCAAGGTTTAAGCCACTGTCGCCAGCGACGATACCGCCGCACATCTATCCATCTGAAATAGCACGCGACTCCTAGTAAGGCAGAAGGCAAAACAAGCACAGGGCTAGAAAGCAACGTAAAGAAAATGAATCCACCTGCTGCCTGAGGAAATATCCCCGAACAAGCGACGCACAATCCAAGAATAAGGACATTGATGCCCGCAGGCAGGAGCAAAAGCTCACACGGAGTCAGGTGACGGATTGCCACAATTTCTACCTGACTAGGCGGCTGACAAGAAGCAGATACAGGCCGAAGATAACAATCCCCAGACCACCTATCGTCGCCCCAATCCCGCCAAACAGGTCCGGCGCCTTCATCATGGTGCTCATCAGCGACTCCTGATAGTAAAAGAACCATTGATGGTCGTCCGGAAAGATCCAGACGTGAAGCCGATAAAAGACGGCTTCCGGGCCAGCAATCAAAAGCACAAGAGCAACCGCCCCCAGAAGTCCGCCGAGCAAGAGACCCTGTTGCTTCCATTGAATGGGGATACGACGCCGTATCAGCATAAAGGTACCGATTGCTGCGATTAACAGGCTGACCGCACCCGCCACTGACAGCACATCAATCAGGTTGGCAACGTCCTGCAGATGAACAATTTCGGGCTTTCTCAATAATGGTTTTGTGCGGCCACGACTGTCGGTAAATTCAAGCTCTGCTAACCCTCTGCCCTGGTTATGCACGGCATCAACGATACCGCCGAACAGTTCAAGATGCTGCTCCCGCGAAAGATCGTCAAAGCCACGAATATAGCGGTTTTTAGGGCCGTACTTGTCGATATGCCCGCGGATGTCCATCTGGTCGTACCAGAAGCTGTAACCGTAATCGGCCGGCTTATGCAGCATCCAGCCGGTCGCAAGCGCGGCAAGCAGTGCGGAAATAAGTACAACAAACCAGATTGCCTGCTTAACTACGGAGGCGTTCATCAGAGTCCTTTCCAGAAAGTTAATATCGCGTCAGCAATGGCCGGAGCAGTCTCTTCTTCCAGGTGAAAGTGGTGATGACCTGGCAATTGCAACGAGTCGACATTTTGCAGGTATCCCATTCGATGTTCAAAGAACTTCAGTGGCAGAAGGCCGCTTTCTGCCCGAATGCTCAACACCGGGCACTTTACGGCGCGCATCAGGTGCTCTACCTGGGTCTCGCTCAGACGCAGGTCAGAAGTCAGCTTTAATTGAGGATCGGTACGCCACTCGAAATGGGATTCGCACTTAGCCAGGTTGCGTTCTACCAATATCGTCAGTGCACTTTCGCTAAGCTCAGGGGTTGCTTTTTTTCTGGCAGCAACAGCGTCTGCTATCGATGAAAACTGGCGTGAGGGACGCAACTTATCGCGAGACAGCACACCGTCACGCAGTTGCGATGCGATCTGATTTTCGGGTGTCACTATGGGGCCAGGGGAGTCCAGAAGCACAACAGAACGAACAAATTCAGGAAATGCAGCGGCAAGGCACAGAGCCAGAGAGCCCCCAAGAGAATGAGCAACGAGGTCAACCGGTGACGCCATCGAAGCGGCAACCGCTTTAAGCTCATGCGTGTAACCCCAAACAGGGTAGCCCTGGCCTGCAGAGTGCCACGGCGATTTTCCATGGCCGGGCAAGTCAACCGCCGTGACAGGGGCGTCGCCCAACAGATCTGTAAGCCTGTCGGCCAATACAGAAAAGCTTGCTGCGTTATCCAGCCACCCATGAAGGCAGAGAACCTTGCTGTCGCCCTGCCCCCAGCTGAGGCCAGCCAGCAGATTTCCTTTTAGTTCAGCGGCCACCCAGCAGTTCTCTGATTGTGTGATGAATAAGATCAGCCGTCGGCTCTGGATTCTCAAGCGGAAACATGTGCGTCCCCTCGATCCAACGAAGTTTCATACCTATTGCTTTCATGTATGCGCCATTCACAGGTTTGAAATATTCACTGCTTCTCCCACCGATTACCGCAGCAGGCACCTTCAGCTTACCCTTAACCCGTGAGTGGATGTTGTGAGGAATGGTGCGCCAGATATTGGCTTCCAGTTGCGGGTCATAAGTCAGCCTAAGAACCCCATCCTCTTCCCGGGTACCGCTACGAATATAATCCTCGAGGCAGCGCGGATCAAAATTCTTCATCAGAGACTTACCGCTGAAATATTCCCGGGCATCATCGAAATCTGCCCATTCCGTTTTACGCTCTTCGATTCTGCGGATAGGAAACAACCTCTCGTTCAGGCGCGTTAGCTTGAGAAAACGCATGCCGTGCGCCTGCCAGGCAGGCATAACTGGAGAGTCGAGTATGATTAGCGCTTTGACGAGATCGGGCCGGCGCAAAGCAACCAGCAAGCTCAGGACACCGCCCAGCGAGTGACCAACCGCGATCACTGGCTGACTGAACTGAGTTTCAAAATGATGTATTAATTCCTGGACCAGGTGATTCCAGTTATCAGTCACCGGATACTTCGGGTTATGTGCTATCTGGTCAATAGCATCGACGCGATAATGTTCCGACAACCGGTCGGCGAGAACATTGTAGGTTCCGCCTGTGAATCCATTGGCGTGGGCAATATGTAGCGCTTGAGTCATAACGTGTCGCTGTAGAAATAAACAAACGCCAGACACTACCTTGCCGAATAGCGGACCTCAAGGTGAAAAAAGCCCTTTATTCAGTGATTTGATGCCTCTCCAAGCCGCCTGTCCAGAGCCGGATACCAGATCTGATCAACCGTCATACAGCCGGGCGCAAAAAGGTCACCACTGAGAACCCAGCCTTCTGCCGGCGACCATGGTTGATCCAGCGCCCTTCCATCAACAAGAAGGGAAGCTAGCCGACCGACAAGTGGCAGATGAGACACCACGATCACGTCGCGCGTTTCCTCTATAAGAAGGTCTGAGATGCCACCAGGATCTCCCGAGGGCGTTAGCTCAGCCCAGGTTTCCAGCTCAAAGGGCGTCGCAAGAGCCTGCGCGGTCTGCTGCGCCCTCAGATATGGACTGACGATAAGACGCGTATCTTCTGATAGAAGCGGCGCCAGCCAGACACCAGCGCATAGCGCCTCGTTCTCACCGGCTGGGGTAAGCGTTCGTTCTGAGTCCAGATCCATGCCTGGAACTGCCGTGCCATGTCGAAAGATGAAGAGCCGAGGCATACATGCATCCCTTGTGGTTGCAGGCAACCTCCAAGGGGTCGCCTTAAATTTTATGGCTGGGCAGTGCGAATTCTACATCCGACGCAAATGCGCCCGTCATAAGCCCTTTCGCCACATCCTTTGGGTCGGCATGATTAAACAGAATTTCATACGCACCCATTACCAAAGGCATATATATATCAAGTTCGAGGGCTTTTTCCCTGACATAGCGCAGGGTATTCACACCTTCAGCAACTTCTCCCAGCTCATCCACCGACTCTTCGAGCGACTGACCTGAGCCAATGGCGTAACCGACCCGATAGTTGCGACTCAAAGGCGACATACAGGTAACAACAAGATCGCCAACGCCAGCAAGACCCAGGAACGTCAGAGGGTTGGCCCCCATCGCTTCGGCAAAACGGCTCATCTCGGCCAGCGAGCGCGTAATGATCATGGACTTAGTGTTCTCACCCATTCCCAATGCAGCGATAAAGCCCGATACAATGGCGTATATGTTCTTCAATGCTCCGCCAAGCTCAACGCCGTACAGGTCATCTGAAGCATAAACCCGGAAGTAACTACAGCTCAAAGATTCCTGAAGATTCCTTCGTAAGTCGCTGTTTGTACTAGCAATAACGGTTGCAGCAAGCTCGCGCTTGGCAATTTCTTTAGCCAGGTTGGGGCCACTAATCACTGCTACAGGATTGTTCGGACACAGTTCCTCCAGCACCTGACTCATCAGCAGAAAACGATCCGGCTCAATACCCTTCGTGGTGCTGACCAGGGCCTGACCAGGCTTCAGATCATCAACAAACGACCCGACAACCTGTCGCACAAACTTACTCGGTACAGACACAAAGATGACGTCTGCGCCCTTCACGGCTTCCTGCAGGTCCGTTGTTGCTCTCAATGAAGGGTTTAACTTGGTATCGGGGAGATAATCGGGGTTTACATGTTCCTGATTGATTGACTCAGCAACTGACTCATTGCGCATCCACTGTAAAATTTCGACGCCATTGTCTGCGAGGATATTCGCAATAACAGTTCCAAAACTACCCCCTCCAATGACGGCAGCACGCTTAATAGACACAACATCCCCCTGGTGTGTACATGGTTCTATCTGATTAACTCAGCGGCCCGCTTCTAGCGTGTCCACTAATTCGCGAAAAGTTTCTTCGTTTTTATGATTCAGGCTCATCAGTACCTTGTGCGCCTCGATCACTTGCTCACGAGCGCATTCTTCATCCACAGCATCTGCAGCCCAGCGTTCAAAACGTCCATCGTCTTCAATTTCGCTATCAACGATATGAAATACCTGATCAAACCCCATACTTAGGAGAATTCGGGTAATACCACTATTAGGACTGCTTATCGTGGGAGTTATATCGAAGCGATCACGGCAAAGAATAGATATTTTAGCAAGTTGTCCAAGCGTCGTGCTGTCGATCCCTTCCGCGGCAGCAAGATCAATCATCACGTTGTGAAAATGACCTTGCGCCAGGAATTCATCAACATAACGCTCAAGGGTTGAGCACAGGTTCAACCTGACATCACCACTCAAGCGAATAACGTGTACGCCTTCTTCAAAGGCGACTTCAACCACACCTGATGTCATAAAACACCTCTGCATACTGTGGCTACGGCAATATCGTCCGGCACTTCTTCATGCCTGGCAACGCCTGCTATTGACCAGAAGGTGTCCAGCTTACCTTCCGACTCACTGGCCATCGCCAGCAACTTACTCTCTTTATCATTCAAGGACGCTTCATCAATTATTTCCAGTATTCCATCTGAAAACATCATGAGACGAAAGTCATCAGCCAACTCGACATCAATCGACTTGTATTCCGCCTCCCTGAACAAGCCAACCGGCATCCCCCGCCCCTCAAAGAACCTTGCCTCACCCTTACTGATCAGCACAGGCATAGGAAAGTGCCCTCCTACAGAGTACGAGAGAACACCCGTCGATAGCGTCAGCACTCCGTAAAACATCGTCAGATGTTTATCTAGTTCAGACGCCAGCAGCTCATTATTAATACGACCCAGAACCAGATCTGGTTTCAGAATGTCGTCACTGGAACCCCGCTGAAAGTTTCTTTTCAATCGGTAGGTAAGGTTCTTAAGAAGAACAGTGACAAACGCCGATGACGCTCCATGCCCTGACACGTCTGCGATGTAAAACGCCAGGCGGTCGTCGTCAACTTCCATAAAATCCAGAAAATCGCCACTGAGCATGAGAGATGGCTGAAGTTTGTGCTCACAGGAAACATCACCCATATTCAATGGTTCGGGGAGCATACGCAACTGGGCATGGCGTCCAGCCTGCTGATCAGCACGAAGCTCATCCAGACCGAGCTTCAGTTCTCGATTCGTTGCTTCAAGGTGCTCCCGATAAGCTTTGTTTTCGCGCTGCAAAGTCTGGTGACTCAGGGCTTTGCGCAATGAATGAACCAATACCTCCAGATCCAGGATTGGCTTCACCAGAAAATCCGCAGCTCCGAGGCGCAACGCACGCACAACATCATCCATTACCCCGGCACCAGAAACAACGATCACGGGCAGATCCGGGTGGTTTTCGCGTAGCTTTTCAAGAAGCTGAATACCATGCATGCCCGGCATTTTCAGGTCGCAGATAACGGCATCAGGAACGGAAACATCTATCAGGTCCAGGGCCTCCTGGCCACTGCCAGTAGACTGCATGTCGTAGTCGCAATCATCAAGGTAAGCAACCACACTGTCCCGAACAGTGGAATCATCATCAATGACCAGCACGGTCGCGGCCATCAGCCTCTCCCCAGCGTCGAATATCTGGCGAACGGTACCTCTAACTCATAAGCAGTGCAACGATTATGAAGCAATTGTCAGAAGCGCCGCGGGCTTAGCGGGCAATGGCATGAACTCTGCTAGATATCTGCTATTGATGTAAAAGTGGCCTTGAAACGTACCGCAGCCTACCGAAGGGGAACGCATGCAAACACTGTCTCGCACCTACGAAGAAAAACGTCGACACATGAGAATGCAGATCGACGCACCGGCTCAATTAATCACTGACGACGGAGAAACGCGGCAGGTTACGTGCATTGACCTCAGTAGTCATGGGATTCAGCTGGAAAGCCATACCGAACTGCAGGACGGCGACGTGGCCGATTTTGTGCTCGCGCCGGGAAGCGGTCCCGTTACACCCCTGCAGGCAAGAATACGTGTTTGCCGCGTTGAGGAGGTCGCACCGCAGGTATTCCGGGCCGGGGCTACCTTCGAATCACTCCAGTAGGTGCTACCCGAGGTAACCAGAACCACACAGAAACACCGGTTTCTGTTACCTCGCGACACTGGCGTGAATGGTATTTTGAAGACTATGCAATCGTGCAGGTAGGGTTCAGGTGCCCCGGCCTGGGCACCTGACAGGTATTACTTGAAACAGGTATTACTTGAAACAGGTATTACTTGAAATAGGCGTTTTCAGTCTGCGTGTGGTCGGTCACGTCACGAACACTCTGGATCTCAGGCACCTTAGCTACAAGCGTCGCCTCTACCCCATCTTTCAGCGTCATATCTACGGCACTGCACCCCTGACAACCACCGCCAAACTTCAGGATGGCCACACCTTCCTCAGTCAGCTCCACCAGACTCACTTCGCCACCATGCGAGGCGAGCCCAGGATTGATCTCGGTGTAGAGGATGTAGTTGATTCTCTCTTCTACCGGGCTGTCTTCAGTGACCTTCGGCATTTTGGCATTCGGTGCCTTGATCGTAAGCTGACCACCCATGCGGTCTTTAGCAAAGTCGATTTTTGACTCTTCGAGATAAGGGATACTCATTGCTTCGACATACACGTTGAGCTTATCCATCTGCTGCAGCTCATCGTTCGGATTAACCTCATCCGGGCGGCAGTATGCCAGGCAGGTTTCTGCGTAGCGTGTACCAGGCTGCGTAATAAAAATGCGGACCGACATGCCTTCGACCGTCTGTTTCTCCAGAAGGCCAGCCAGATACTCTTCTGCGTCCGGCGTAATCTCAACGTATGTAGTCATATGACTCCCTCGTAAACTTGCGCGCATTGTAACGTATATGGGGCCTCATACGAAATACCCAAGCAAAACACTCGGGTTTTGCCAGCAGAACGTCTTTTGCACCCGAAACAGGACAGGCCACGTCCACTCTGGTAATATTTGCCGCCATTTTTCGCCAGTCAACCAATAGTGTTATGAGTTCAAACAACGACATCCTGATTCAACAGCGCCAAGAACGGATTGCCACCCTAAAGAAGAACATGCAGGAGCGCATTCATATACTTGATGGCGGCATGGGTACTCTTATTCAGAGCCATCAGCTGGAAGAAGCAGATTACCGCGGTGAGCGGTTTGCCGATATCAGCCAGGACGTCAAAGGCAACAACGACCTGTTGGTTATCACCCAGCCTGAGATCATTGCCGGTATTCACCGCCAATACTACGAAGCCGGTGCAGATATTGTTGAAACAAACAGTTTCAACTCCACCCGCGTTTCTCAGGCCGACTACGACATGGAAGACCTGGTACCCGAGCTCAACCGCGCAGCAGCGGCAGTCGCTCGTCAGGTCGCTGACGAAGTGGAGGCCGAAACAGGCATTCCGCGTTATGTTGCCGGTGTTCTGGGCCCAACCAGCAAGACCTGCTCTATCTCGCCTGACGTAAACGATCCGGGTTATCGCGCCATCACCTTCGACCAGCTCGTCGAAGAATACATCGAGGCCACCGAAGGTCTGATGGACGGCGGCGCCGACATCATCCTGATCGAAACCGTATTTGACACGCTGAACGCAAAAGCGGCCGTGTTTGCGGTACAGGAAGTCTTCGAGCAGCGCGGCGAAGAGCTGCCAATCATGATTTCAGGCACCATTACCGACGCCTCCGGCCGTACCCTGTCGGGCCAGACGGCAGAAGCCTTCTACAACTCGCTGGCGCACGCCAAGCCACTGACCATCGGTCTGAACTGTGCTCTGGGTGCAGAAGAGCTGCGCCCGCACGTCGAAGAGCTGTCCAATAAATCGAACTGCTACGTATCCGCACACCCGAACGCGGGCCTGCCCAACGAATTCGGTGAATACGATCAGTCGCCGGAAGAAATGGCGGTCATCGTTGAAGAATTCGCAGCCAGCGGCTTCCTGAATATCATCGGTGGTTGCTGTGGTACTTCACCGGCGCACATCAAAGCCATTGCTGAAGCCGTGAAGAAGCATAAGCCGCGCACGATCCCTGAGATCAAACCAGCCTGCCGCCTGTCTGGCCTTGAGCCGTTTAACTTTGATGAAACCAGCCTGTTTGTTAACGTCGGCGAGCGCGCCAACGTCACAGGTTCTGCGAAGTTCAAGCGCCTGATCAAAGAAGAAAATTACGACGAAGCGCTGGAAATTGCCCGCCTTCAGGTTGAAAACGGTGCTCAGATCATCGATATCAACATGGACGAAGGCATGCTCGATTCTGAAGCGGCCATGGTTCGTTATCTGAATCTGATTGCCTCTGAGCCGGACATTGCCCGTGTTCCAGTCATGGTCGACTCATCGAAGTGGGAAATCATCGAAGCTGGCCTGAAGTGCATTCAGGGTAAAGCTGTCGTGAACTCCATCTCGCTTAAAGAAGGTGAAGAGGAATTCATCGAGAAAGCCAAACGCTGCAAGCGATATGGCGCCGCCGTTGTTGTCATGGCGTTCGATGAAACAGGCCAGGCCGACACCGAACAGCGCAAAAACGAAATCTGTGAGCGTTCTTACCGCGTTCTCGTCGACAAAGTGGGCTTCGCGCCAGAAGATATTATCTTCGACCCGAACATTTTCGCTGTGGCCACCGGCATCGAAGAGCACAACAATTACGCTGTGGACTTTATTAACAGCTGTAAGTACATCACCGAAAACCTGCCACACGCCAAAATCTCTGGCGGCGTGAGTAACGTTTCCTTCTCGTTCCGTGGGAATGAGCCGGTACGTGAAGCCATCCACTCGGTATTCCTGTACTACGCCATCAAGAACGGTCTGAGCATGGGTATCGTCAACGCTGGTCAGCTGGCGGTGTACGACGACTTACCGGCAGAACTTAAGGACCGCGTCGAAGACGTCATTCTTAATAAGCGCGAAGACGGTACTGACCGCCTTCTCGAAATTGCTGAAAAGTACCGCGGCGATGGTTCTGCTCAGGAGAAAGAAACCGAAGAGTGGCGTTCACTGCCAGTGGCTGAGCGCCTGACCCATGCCCTAGTAAAAGGCATCAACTCGTTCGTCGAAGAAGATACCGAAGAAGCCCGTCAGATGTTCGATCGCCCGATTGAAGTGATCGAAGGTCCTCTGATGGACGGCATGAATGTGGTCGGCGATCTGTTTGGCTCAGGTAAAATGTTCCTGCCTCAGGTCGTAAAAAGCGCCCGCGTAATGAAACAGGCGGTTGCCTACCTGCTGCCGTACATCGAAGCAGAGAAAGACGGTAAGTCTGAGTCTCAGGGCAAGATCCTGATGGCCACTGTTAAGGGTGACGTACACGATATCGGTAAGAACATCGTGGGCGTGGTCCTGCAGTGTAATAACTTTGAGGTCGTTGACCTTGGCGTGATGGTCCCTGCCGACAAGATTCTGAAAGTCGCCAAAGAAGAAAACTGCGACATCATCGGCCTCTCTGGTCTGATCACTCCGTCACTCGACGAAATGGTCCACGTTGCACGTGAAATGCAACGTCTCGACTACCAGATCCCACTGATGATTGGTGGTGCGACAACGTCTAAGGCGCACACGGCCGTTAAGATCGAACCTCAGTTCCAGAACGACATTGCGGTCTACGTGCCCGACGCATCCCGCGCGGTAGGTGTCGCCCAGAAGCTCGTTTCTCCTGAAGCCAAGAAGTTGTTTATTGAAGAACGCCGCGAAGAGTACATCGCTGTGCGTGAGCGGAACGCAAACCGCAAGGCCAAGGCACTGCTTCCGTACGAAAAGGCCTGCGAAAACGCATTCACGGCTGACTGGGCGAACTATCAGGCACCGAAGCCAAATAAGCCTGGCCTGAGTGTGTACGAAAACTTCGATCTCGCCGAGCTGGTTGATTACATCGACTGGACGCCCTTCTTTATGTCGTGGGAGCTGGCCGGTAAATTCCCGCGCATTCTCGAAGACGAAGTGGTTGGTGAAGCCGCAACTAACCTGTTCAAAGACGCTCAGGCAATGCTGAAACGCATCGTCGATGAGAAGCTGTTCAATGCCCGTGGCGTTGTCGGTCTCTGGCCAGCCAACAAGCGCGGTAACGATGACATCGTCGTCTTCAACGAAGATGGCTCGGCGGAACTCGCTGTACTGCATCAACTTCGCCAGCAAACCGACAAGCCAACGGCACAGCCAAACTACTCACTTGCCGACTTCGTTGCTCCCGAAGGCACAACCGATGACTACATGGGCGGCTTTATTGTTACTGCAGGCATCGAGGCTGAAAAACTGGCCAACGATTACGATGCGAACCATGACGATTACAACAGCATCATGATGAAAGCCCTGGCCGACCGCCTGGCCGAGGCCTTTGCTGAGCGTATGCACGAAATCGTCCGCAAGGATCTCTGGGGCTACGCGCCTGACGAGGCTCTCGACAACGAAGCGCTCATCAAAGAAAAGTATCAGGGTATCCGCCCGGCACCAGGCTACCCGGCTTGTCCGGACCATACCGAGAAAGCGACCCTCTTCCGCCTGTTGGACGGAGAAGCGAATACCGGTGTGTCTCTGACTGAAAACTTTGCCATGACACCAGCAGCGTCTGTCAGTGGCTGGTACTTCTCCCACCCTGAGTCGAAGTACTTTGGCCTGGGTAAGATCGACAAAGATCAGGTCACGGACATCGCTGCCCGCAAGGATATGGATCTGGAGCAGATGGAGCGCTGGTTAGCGCCAAACCTGTCTTACGACCGCTAAGGAGTTCTGAGCTGATATGCAGTTCAGCCGTCTACTGCTGTCGAGGTTAAGCCGCGTCGAACTGACACGGCTTAACCGTATCCTCATCATTGGTATTCCAATTATTGGCAGTATGCTCTCTCAGAGCATCACCAACCTGATTGATGCTGCTATGGTCGGCCAGCTCAATGATATTGCTCTGGCTGGCGTCGGCATCGGCAGTTATGCGAACTTCCTCTGTGTATCCGTTATGATGGGGCTATCTGCCGCCGTGCAAGCCATCGTATCCCGGCACTACGGCGCTCAACGTCATCACAGAACCACTGAGCCTCTCTTCGCAGGCCTGTTTCTTACGCTTCTGATTGGTATTCCATCGACCATTCTATTTGTTGCTTTTGCGGAACAGTACATAGGGCTGTACACCGACGACGCAGCCGTTATTGCGGTTGCGTCTGAGTACTTTTCATGGCGCACCGCCGCCCTCACCTTCGTCGGCATGACCTTTGTATTCCGTGGGTTCTGGAGCGGAATTGGCGAAAGCGGCGTCTACCTTCGTATCGCTCTGATCATGCATCTGAGTAATATTGTATTCAGCTACTTTCTTATCTTCGGACTGACAGCTTTTTGTACCACCTACTGGAATGGTTTCGGCGCCGTAGGTTCTGGCATGGGGTCAGCGGCATCGCTCGTACTTGCCGCAGGACTCTTCTATTGGCGTACGTTTGCGCTGGACACCCGCTTCCGCCAGCTTTATCACTTAAGCCGCAAGACCATCCGCCAACTGGTGCGCCTGGCAATTCCAAACTCGGTTAGCCAGACACTGTTCGCTCTCGGCCTGAGTGTACTCTTCTGGATCATTGGTTTAATCGGCACCCAGGAGCAGGCGATTGGCCACATTCTAACGCAGCTGTCCCTGCTACTGATCATGCCTGCCGTAGGCCTCGGCATCGCTGGCGCAAGCCTTGTGGGCCATGCTCTTGGAGCAGAAGAAAAGGAAAATGCTCACCGCTGGGGCTGGGATGTCCTGAGAGTATCTGTCGTCATCATGGCCCTTCTCGGCCTGCCGATGTGGATAGCCCCACACGCGGTACTGACTATCTTTACGAACGATGCCGCACTCATTGAACTTGGCACATGGCCTTTACGTATTCTCGGCTTCGCCATCGCTTTTGAAGTCGCATCCATCATATTTAACCAGACACTTCTCGGCGCAGGCGCCAGCAAGCAGGTCCTCAAAATCAATCTGGTGATGCAGTGGGCGGTTTTCCTGCCGCTCGCCTGGGTTATCGGACCATACCTTGGACTTGGCCTGACAGGCATCTGGATTTTACAGGCTTGCCAGCGCATGGCTCTCGCGATCATTTACGGAACCATATGGAGCCGTAAGCACTGGGCGCACATCAAGGTTTAATGATCTAAATTTGTCTTGCTCAGGGAAAGATCACGTATTAGCGTATGCGGATAAGACGGACTCAGAGTTTACTTTATGCCTGTTCAGCTACCTGGAACACCGCCATCAGCCTATAAAGGTATTTCGCGGGTGATCGCACACCGTGGAGCAAGTGGTAGCGCACCGGAGAACACAGCGTCGGCCATGATCGAAGCCGTTCGTCAGGGCGCAGACTGGGCAGAAGTCGATGTCACTATCAGTGCTGACGGTCACGCCATCATTTTCCACGACCATAACCTCGTTCGATGCACCGATGGCAAAGGTCTGGTGATTCAGAAGACATTGGCAGAGCTGAAAGCGCTCGATGCCGGTAGCTGGTTCTCCCCCTTTTCATCCGACGAACGGATACTGACGCTTGAAGAGTTGCTCATTCTGGCGGACTCACTCAATCTCAGTCTTAACCTCGAAATAAAACCCACTATTGGCCGCGAAGCTGAAACCGTCTGGGCGATGCAGCAGGTTTTACGCAAGACCCCTTTTGGTCAGTCGATACTACTCTCGAGCTTTAACTACTTCGCTTTAAAGGAAGCGCAGTCGCTACTCTCTCATTACACCCGCGCTCTGAACGTCGAGGCGATTCCTGCTGACTGGCAGGACCGTATGGAATCGGTGGGCGCAACCGGCCTGCATTTTGATGCCGAATTTATTGATACCGACATGATCGGGGAAGTAGTCAGCGCAGGCACTCCACTCGCCTGCTTCACCGTTAATAGCCTTGAGTTAGCCCAGAAGCTTTACCGCGCTGGTGTGTCCTCCGTTTTCACCGATTACCCAGACAGACTCCTGCTTGATGCGAGACCTGTTTCCCGCCATTGAGCGCAACAAGAATAATCGGCAAAACCGATTAGTAATATTCGCATTTTCTGATTTTCAGATAAGCCGTTTCAGTTTAAAGTTCGCCCCTATTCCTATAATTCCAATTACTGCAACCGGATCACTATGTACGTATACGATCAGTACGATCAGCAATTGCTGAACGAGCGCGTCGCCCAGTTTAAGGGCCAGATGGAGCGCTATCTGGACGGTAAGATCTCTGAAGAAGAGTTTCTGCCGCTGCGACTTCAAAACGGCATTTATGTGCAACGCTATGCACCTATGCTGCGCGTGGCTGTGCCATATGGCGCACTTAATTCCGCTCAGGTGCGCAAGCTGGCTTATGTTGCCCGCACTTACGACAAAGGGTATGCGCATATCTCTACGCGTCAGAACGTCCAGTTTAACTGGCCAGAACTGGAGCAATGCCCTCAGATTCTCGCGGACCTCGCTGAAGTACAGATGCACGCTGTTCAGACCAGTGGTAACTGTATCCGTAACACCACGACTGACGAGTACGCCGGTGTGATCGCTGAAGAAATCGTTGATCCACGCCCTTACTGCGAGATCATTCGCCAGTGGTCAACCTTTCACCCTGAGTTTGCCTTCCTGCCGCGTAAGTTCAAGATCGCTGTAAACGCAGTACCTGGACAGGACCGCGCAGCCATCACGATGCATGACATCGGCATCAACATTGTTAAAAACGATGCGGGTGACATTGGCTACCGTGTTCTCGTTGGTGGTGGCCTTGGCCGCACCCCGATTCTGGGCGAAGAAATCTGTGCCTTCCTGCCAGAAGAAGACCTGCTGACCTACCTTGATGCCGTTATTCGCGTGTACAACCAGTTTGGTCGCCGCGACAACAAGTACAAAGCTCGCATTAAAATCCTGGTTAAGGCCCTTGGCGTTGACCGTATGCGCGAGCTGGTCGAGGAAGAGTTCAACCGTCTCAAAGATTGTGAAGGCAAGCTGACTCAGGCTGAACTGGAGCGCGTTAAGCAGCACTTCATCGACCCTGAGTACAAGACGCTCAGTGACAACCCGGCAGAGCTCACTGCAGCTAAGGAAGAGAACAAAGCCTTCTCACGCTGGATGGAGCGCAACGTGCGTCAGCACAAGAAAGCTGGCTACGCTGTCGTTACTCTGACCTTGAAGCAGATCGGTACGCCACCGGGTGATATCACCGCAGAGCAGCTCGATCAGGTTGCTGACCTGGCCGATGAGTACAGCTTCGGCGAACTCCGCTCTACCCACAACCAGAACCTGGTACTGGCTGACGTCGAACAAACCGAACTGTTCGGCTTGTGGCAGAAACTGAAATCATTAGGCATGGCGACACCAACGCTGGGTCTCCTGACTGACATGATCTGCTGCCCGGGCGGTGACTTCTGTGCGCTTGCAAACGCCAAGTCTATTCCAGTTGCAGAAGCTATCCAGGCACGTTTTGAAAATCTTGATTACCTGTGGGATCTGGGTGAAATCGACCTGAATATCTCAGGCTGCATGAACGCGTGTGGTCACCACCACGTTGGCAATATCGGCGTTCTGGGTGTCGACAAGAAAGGCGAAGAGTTCTACCAGGTATCACTCGGTGGCAACTCTGGCGGCAACGATGCAGATGGCTCTTCACTGGGCAAGATTCTTGGACCTTCGTTCGCACGTGAGGCCATGCCTGATGTGATTGCCAAAATTCTCGATTTCTATGTAGACCAGCGTACTGACGGTGAATCTTTCCTCGAAGTCTATCGCCGCGTTGGCCACACCCCATTTAAGGAGGCTGTCTATGGCAAACCTGATTAATACCCAGGGCCCGGTTCAGGACACGGAGCTTACAACTGTAACACTCGAACAGTGGCAGGAAGAGAAAGCTTCTTTCGCTGGTCAGTCACTTGAACTGACCGTTTCCAGCGACCAAACGGCAGATCTCTTTGGTGAAGATGCGGCGAATTTCGCACGCATCTCCATCGATTTCCCTAAGTTTGCCGATGGCCGTGGTTATTCTGCGGCCAGATTGCTGCGTGAAAAATACAAATATACCGGTGAGCTGCGTGCCGTCGGTGACGTACTGATTGATCAGGTATTTTTCATGAAGCGTTGCGGCTTCGATACGTACGCACTGCGTGAAGACCAGATCGTTGAAGACGCTATCGCCGCCTTCTCAACCTTCACCAACCCGTACCAGAATGACGTCCATGATCAGCGACCGCTGTTCAGACGCCGCCTGAGCTAAAACACGCTCTCTTTTCTGTGGCGCTCCCGCCTTCTGTGTCTTAACCTTAAGTCACATTTGGGGGAGTTATGCCACAGGATATCGTTTTTTCTTTCTTTCTTATTTTTGCCGGTGCACTCGTTCTCGCGACTTTCGCACTCTACACACGCCAACCCATACTCGTCGCCTACATAGCACTCGGTGCCATTGCAGGCCCGTATGGCATGGGCTGGATTGAGCACCCAGATGAGCTCACAGACATGGCTCATATCGGGATTATATTTCTTCTCTTTCTCCTCGGGCTGGATATGCAGCCTTCTTCGCTGTTTGCGGTACTGAAGAAAGCGATGTCCGTTGCACTACTCAGCTCGTTGCTGTTCTTTGGCGTAGGGGCCGGCGTCACACACCTGCTTGGCTACGGATTTATGGATGCCATCATCGTTGGCCTGGCGCTTATGTTTTCGAGCACCATCATTGGTTTAAAACTCTTGCCCACGACGGTTCTCCACCACAAACACAGCGGTGAACTCATGGTCGGTCTTCTCCTGATTCAGGATATGATCGCTATCCTGACTCTCATACTACTTGGCGTGCTGAGCGGTGAATCCGACCAGCCTGTCTGGCAGCCGTTTCTGGCCCTGCCTGTACTCGCGGCAGCCTGTTACCTGATCGTGAAGCTAGTTCTTCTTCCGCTCATTCAACGCTTCGATCGCTATCAGGAATACCTGTTCATTATGGCCATCGGCTGGTGTCTGGCTGTTGCCGAGGCCGCTGCTGTGATCGGACTTTCCGGGGAGATAGGTGCATTCATTGCCGGGGTGACTCTGGCAACCAGCCCTATCGCTCAGTTTATGGCGATCAGCCTTAAGCCACTGAGAGACTTCTTTCTCGTCATGTTCTTTTTCACACTGGGTGCGGGCGTCAATCTTGGAATGCTGGAGGAGGTGCTGGTTGGCGCAGTGTTACTGGCGGGGGCTGTTCTGACGCTGAAACCATTGACGTTCCGGGTGCTTCTCGGGCGCTTCAGTGAGACGCCGAAGCTAGCCTGGGATGTTGGTTTCCGGCTGGGGCAAATCAGTGAGTTTTCACTGCTGGTGGTATTCGTGGCAATTGAGAGCGCACTCCTCACGGAGCGCGCATCCCTCCTGGTTCAGGCAACAGCGATTATCACATTCGTCCTGTCCAGCTATATCGTCGTATTCAACTACCCCAACCCAATCGCCATCAGCGACAAGTTGAGGCGTGATTGACTAGTCTTTATTCAGGTTAACGCGGTAACGACCGACGCCTTCCCCTTTGATGATCCGGGAGAGAACATCAGGAAGTTCTTTCCGGCCGATCTCAGTGGTCATGCTTTCAAGGCTTTCCAGTTTCCAATCGCCTGCAGCCTTATCCAGTACCGCTTGCTTGTCCGCTCGTGGAATCTCAACCGAATCCACACCGAGAAGACTGACGCCACGCAGAATAAACGGGAACACACTCGCTTCAACCTTGACGCCAGCAATCATACCGCAAGTAGTCACAGCGCCCTCAGGCATCAGCTGCGGCAGTATGGCTGACACCATATCCCCACCGACGGTATCAACAGCCGCCTGATAAACAGGCTTCGCCATCGCTTTACCTTTCAGTGACAGCACGTCATCGCGGCTTACGATGCGTTTTGCACCAAGAGATTCAAGCCAGTCGTTTTTATCTGCTTTACCTGAAAGAGCAACGACACTGTAGCCTAATTTAGACAGCAAAGAGACAGCCACAGAGCCAACGCCGCCTGTAGCACCAGTGACTAATACCGGGCCACGGTCCGGCGAAATACCCGCCCGCTCAAGCTTTTGTACGCTCAGAGCCGCAGTAAAGCCAGCGGTGCCCCACGCCATCGCCTCTGACGCTGAAATACCCTCAGGTTTCTTCAGCACCCATGCGGCAGGCACACGAATATGCTGGCCATAACCGCCGTTTGTATTCATGCCCAGGTCGTAACCGAATACGACAACCTCGTCACCCTTCGAGAACGCGCTATCACTGCTTTCAAGAACAGTACCTGCGGCATCAATACCCGGTGTGTGCGGATAGGCTTTTGTGACGCCACGATTACCAGTCGCGGAAAGTGCATCTTTGTAGTTCACCGAGGAGTAGGCGACCTCGATGAGGACGTCCCCCTCCGGCAAGTCGGAATCTTCCTGCTTAACCCACGAAGCCTCGAATTTCTTATCCGCTTCCTCTACCTGATATGCTAGAAAACTCATCGTATTACCCTTTTGTCTGCATCTGATTCTGAACGGCAGTCAGGACCCGCGTTACAGCGCGCTCAAAGCCCGCCTGAGCGGCAAAGCCCATACGCTCCTGGAATGACCGACGGTACTCGTATGCGACCGTGTACACATCCGCGCGTTCACATGCTGAGACGAGATAATCGTCACTTGTTCCCACCTCGTCTATCAGCTTTTGGTCGAGTGCCTGCTGGCCATACCAGATGTCACCCGTAGCAACCGCATCAATGTCAACACGAGGGCGGAACTGTTTCACATGCTGCTTGAAAAGAACGTGAGTATCGTTCAGATCAGACTGAAATTTCTCTCGCGCTTTATCAGTATTTTCACCGAACATGGTTACTGTGCGCTTATATTCACCCGCAGTGAACATTTCGAAATCTACATCGTTCTTTTTGAGAAGCTTATTGAAGTTCGGGAGCTGGGCCACAACGCCAATAGAACCAACAATTGCAAACGGAGCAGCAACCACCCGGTCTGCAAGGCAGGCCATCATGTAGCCACCGCTTGCGGCGACTTTATCGATGCATACAGTGAGCTGGATACCTTTGTCACGGATGCGCTTTAATTGCGATGCGGCAAGGCCGTAGGAGTGCACCATACCACCGCCGCTTTCGAGGCGGATAACGACTTCGTCGTCCTTAGTGGCCATGGTCAGGATGGCCGTAATTTCACGGCGCATAAGATCAACATCAGATGCTTTGATGTCACCATCAAAATCGATGACGTACACACGTTTTGTTTCTTTGGAAGCATCCGCCCCAGCAGAGGCTGCTTTCTTCTCTGCCTTCTGTTTCGCCTTGTCTTCTTTCTTCCGGTCTTTTTCCAGCTGTTTCAGAGTAGCTTCTGTATTGATCTCATTTTCGAGCTGCTCTTTGTAATCTTCCAGCTGCTCGTTCAGCTTACGAATTTTCAGTTCACCCTCGGAGCCCGACTTTTTCTGTCGGCTACCTAGTGCGATCATTCCACCGACGACCACCAGAATGGCCACGACGAGTGTAACTGTCTTCAAGAGAAAGCTGCCGTAATCTGCAATAAACTCCACTCAGATATCCTTTAATCCTGTATTTGGGAAGAGCCAGCATAACGAAAACCGGGCGTGCCGCAAGCTCTGTCAGGTAAGAGAAGTAACCGCAGTCTGAAATTCAAACAATCGTTCGAATTTCGTTGACACCCTCCAGAGGGCCACTTAGAGTGTCGACAGGCCTGAACGGGCACGAATCAACGGCAGTACTTCCGCCGCCGTAGAACAACACGTAAGTAACCGAAGGATATTGATATGTCATCTGCTGCTGAATTCATCAATGAAATGAACGCTAAATTCAACCCAGCTGCCGCTGAAGGCCTGGATCTGGTTTTCCAGTTCAACATCGAAGACGCGGACAACTACCACCTGATCGTTAAAGACGGCGCCTGCGAAGTTGTTCAGGGTGAAGCGGGTGATCCAAACGTAACTCTGATCATGAACAGCGAGACCCTGCAGGGTATCGTTAATGGTGATCTGGACGGCATGATGGCATTCATGTCTGGTCAGCTGAAAGTCGAAGGCGACATGATGCTGGCGACTAAGCTGGGTGAACTGTTCCCTGCTTAATATCGACAGATACGATAAAAGCGGCCGATGGCCGCTTTTTTTGTACTTGTGTTTTACCACTGCCCGGCGATGGCGCTCTCCGCAACGTCATTCACCGGCCGAGCAACCAGTCCTTTCGTGGTCCGGACAACACTGAACACAGCACCATTCTCCATAGGCATATAGACTGCGCTGCCAAAATCTGCATCCAGCCACAGATCGTAGTTGCGTAACCAGCTCCAGACATCAAAGCCTTCGGAACCACCAAACCCATAAACCGTTCTAGGTGCACTACGTTCCTGCTCAAGACTCAGATAACGCCCTGACAAGCGATCAAACCGATACAAAGGTTCCTTGCCCAGTGCCAGTAATGGGCCAGTCCATACCAGCATACGTACATCGAGCTGCCATTGATCGCCTTTTACAACGAAGCGCTCTTCTTCGCCTTCAGAGTCAACCAATGTCAGATCAAATACCTGTGGCTCGATTTCATAAATGCTTACCGACGCCAGAGGCCGTTCCTGAATGGCGGATCGATAGCTGGCCAGATCCCACACGACCAACCCTAACCAGATAGCCCCAGCAATAAGGATCATTCCTGTAGTGCCTCGGAGCCACTGCCTGAACCAGCCTTTGCCGGCCCAGAGAAAGAGTGCCACAACGACCGCAATTAGAATTGCGCCACTGCTGATTAGTGTAAGACTAGTTTGCAACATGACCGGCTCTCAACTGCACCATACTCTCTTCAGCCATGCGTAATGCATCACTGCCGCCAGAGGCTGGAGAATCATACGTGTCCAGATAATACTCAACTGCAGTTACTGCGTCAGCGAAGGCATCCATATCCTGAGACGAAGGTGCCACTCTTGAGTCCATCACCTGATGCTCGACGAACTCCTCAAGCTCGAGCAACATCGCGCGGAGATCGGCCTTACCCAGAAAAATAACTGCACCACTTACGTCCCGCAGGCTCTTACCTACATTCTTCACGTGCAGTTTATCTCCGCTATCAACATAGGAAGCCACGGCTCTTTTCACCATCACTAGCGCTGTCACCGACTCAGAGACCACAGCGATATTCGCCTCTTTAAGCGTGACGGGATCAATAACCTGAGAACCTTTCAGGCTGTTAGACTGAACAATTGCCTGAACATCCTGTTCGATACGGATAATGTCGTCCGCCAGGCCTTCAATATCCGCCTGTCCCGACCGTATCTGACGGATTACTCCGTCAGCGAGCTCGGCCGTCGGATTCATATCGACCATGATCAGGGTATCTGAGATACGCTCCAGCCGCTCGATCAACTCAGAGTCTTCGACAGCAAGTTCGGGGTTGCGCTGACTGCGATCAATGATGTCTTTTAATGCTTCAATTTCGTCCTGCAGAGCGCGTGCGAAGGACACCAGCGCAGACTGGTCCGGACCACTAAGATCGTTACGGGTGACCCTCAACTCCCGTTCGCGAACATGATCCGCCAACTGGAAACTGCTATGCAGCAGTTTTAGACGGTCAGACTCAGGCTGAGCCAACGCAACCAGGTACAGGAACTCTTTCAGCAAAGCGTCAGATGGCTGCTCGTTGAATGCTGCACCTTCAGTTGCCTGAAGTTTACGGACCTGACGATCCAACTGACCAACCAGAGAGATACGCTGTGGTGTGACGTCGAATTCATCCTGCTGCAAAGCATCCAGCGCTCCAGAAACAACTTCCCAGAATATCCAGCTGTGAGATCCTCTGGCCGCCAGCTCAAGACGTTCAACAGCCCTGACGAGCACCTGTAAGGGGCCACGTTTGCCGGAGCCACGAATTAGTCCCAGCAAGCCCAGTTGAAGCATCTGCCGCACACGACGATAAGCGACTGCACGATTCGCAGCGGCCTTCGGCTGGTCCAGCTTCGGGCGCAGGTTATTCAGAAAGAAATACCCTTCAGGCAAGCCTTTTTCTGCTCGCTCACGTCTCACGAGATTGATGGTAGGTATCAACAGCGATGGAGCAACATCCTGACCTGTAATCACAAATTCTATGTATCGTTTCAGGTACACCACAGCCTGAGTGGACGCATCAAGAAGGCCTTCACTGACACCTGAATTGAGTGATCGGCGGATGGTTTCGGTAAGCTCCTCACACAAGCGCTCACCCGCACGGAAGTCGAGCATCTTAAAAGTGCCGCGAAGCTGACGAATTTCTTCCAGAAAAGTACGGATGGTCTCTTCACTGTCATCGGTACTGTAGGTATCCAGCTGAACCGCCGCATGGTCCAGCGCGTTTTCAATCTCTTTGCGCACCACGTGTAACGACGATGCGAACTGATTTGAAACTTCTGCGCTAGGTAAATCTGCCATTTTTATTGTCTTCCTGTCCGACCAATAACGCCGCCGGGTTATTTATTACTGAATAGTCGCTCTGGCGGATTCTACCGGAGTGATGGGTGTTTTCATCAACTGGCAGACAGACGCACCGATATCCCGTAGAAACGGCATAGTTCAACATAACCTGCCTGGTTGATAAATCCGTGCTCGCCTTCGCAGTTTCGCCATTCAGTTTTTTATTATTAAGAGCGACGCCACAGCGCCCCTTCACTTTTCTTGTCTATCAAGTCCAGAAACGCCTCGTGGGCGGCTGCTTCCTCTGTAGTGGCCTTTACTACTTTCAATGCCGCTGCATCGACTTTGATGTCGCCCAGATCAAGCTCGACAACCGCCGAATCTGATTCGTCCTCCCCAAGGGCGAGATCCGTCTGGCCGCCGGTCATCATCAGATAAACATCGGCCAGAATTTCGGCATCGAGCAAAGCGCCGTGGAGTTCACGGTGCGAGTTATCAATACCATAGCGTTTACACAAGGCATCGAGGCTGGCACGTGCACCCGGGTGCATCTGGCGGGCCATCACAAGCGTATCAAGGATGCCACAGAAATCGCGTGTTGGCGTCATATTCAAGCGCGAGAATTCCGCATCCATCATACCGACGTCAAACGGCGCGTTGTGAATAACGAGCTGAGCGCCATCAATAAACGTGCGGAAATCATCAACGACCTGACTGAATACAGGCGCGCCCTGTTCAATCAGCCACTCGTTGGTAATGCCATGGACCTCTGCTGCTTCTTCATCAATAGGCCGCTCAGGGTTGATATAAACGTGATAATGCCGTCCGGTCAGCTTGCGTTTAATAACCTCAACACAGCCGATTTCTATGATTCTGTGACCATCGCCAATACCGGTGGTTTCTGTATCAAGTACTACCTGTCTCATTTAACTGCCTCTGCTGCACCACGATTTGCCAGTTGATCCGCACGTTCATTACCATCATGGCCGGCATGCCCTTTTACCCAGTGCCACTCAACCTCATGGCGCGAGCACTCCTTATCGAGAGCTTGCCACAAATCTTTATTTTTCACCGGTTGTTTTGATGCCGTCTTCCAACCGTTTTTTTTCCAACCAGCCAACCACTGATTAATGCCTTGTTTTACGTACTTTGAGTCTGTTGTCAGAACAACCTGACAAGGGCGGGTCAAAGCCTTCAGGCCCTCGATTGCAGCCATGAGCTCCATACGATTGTTCGTCGTATTGTTTTCGCCGCCCCACAGCTCTTTTTCGTTTTCGCCGTATTTTAACAATGCGCCCCAGCCTCCCGGGCCCGGGTTACCTTTACACGCACCATCGGTGAACAGCTCTACTTTCATGTCTTACAGTGATCCTCTGGTTCTGGATACAGGCTTTCTGGTCGCAGGAATCGCGAAGCCCAGTTTCGGTTCGCGCCGCACTTTACGCCCTGAACGTATGGTTGTCATGCCTGCTACGGTTTTCCGTGCCACCAAAAGGTATATATTTCCGGCGACCATCCGATTGCCTGCCAGAACACGATCAAACCGGCGGCTCATAGCTTCAGATCCAATTTTTACAGGCCATAAATGCGCAGCGGTAGTGATATTTTCAACCCGGAAGTCCAGTAGCATCAGCCAGTCTGACAAGCGTAATGGTGCGACAGGGTTTGACACCCAGGGCAATTCTGTCGACATGGTTCGCAGCCACCGAACACCACCCCAGGTGCTGTAGGGATTAAATCCAACAACAACCAGATAACCGCCCGAAACAAGCGAGCGAGTGGCCTCCCGCACCAACTGGTGTGGCCGGTTTGTCATATCGAGCGCATGCTGAAGAACCACGACATCAAGCGCTTCATCAGGGAACGGCCAGCGCGTATTATCGATCTGAGCCTGACAATCAACCAGGCCTCTCTGCCAGGGCAAACCCACGCGAAAGGTATGATCCGCCCGACTACGACTCAGGAACTTAGGGTCTGAATCTACGCCGGCGTAAAGAAGATGACGTCCTCTTAAGTGGGAGACTCTTTCCTCAAGCCACGAGCCCTCCAGCGCCATCAGTCTTTGTGTATCCTTGCGACTCAACCATCGCTTCTGAACCTGAGTTTTTATTCTGTGGCCGTGTTTCATTTGACACTGTTCGCCTTGCGGGCATGGATTATGCTGATAGACTGACAGGAAAACGTAGTCAGACACCAGTTGTATGAAGTTATTGCAAGTATGCCTGCTGACGGCAGTCCTGTCAGCGTGCAGTTCCATCGCCCCGAAAAACGAGCCTGCCTCAGAAGACAACATCGCAGGCATCGCACCAGATCAGCCAGTCAGCGACACCGCACCAGCCCTCCAGGCCGAACCAGTTCCCGAAGAAGAGTTTACGGAGCCTCTGGCGCCAGCAACTTCCTGGGATCGTGTTGTTCGTAATTTCGGACTTGAACTCGACACATCAAATTCGCGCGTAAAACGTCACATGGACTGGTACATCAGACACCCACGACACCTGGAACAGGTATCTGATCGTGCGCGCCGCTATCTTCACTACATCGCAAGCGAAGTTGAACGTCGCGAGATTCCGGGCGAACTGGCTTTGCTCCCGGTTGTCGAAAGTGCCTTCGACCCCTTCGCCTACAGTCATGGCCGTGCTTCAGGCGTGTGGCAGTTTATACCGTCGACAGGTCGCGCCTACGGGCTCCATCAGGACTGGTGGCATGACGGTCGCCGCGACATTCGCAGCGCTACCAACGCGGCCCTCAATTACCTCGAATACCTTGCAGGTCGCTTCGATGGCGACTGGATGCTCGCGCTTGCCAGTTACAACTCTGGTGCAGGCACCGTAAGAAAAGCCATCAGAAAGAACAAACGCAAAGGGCTGGATACCGATTTCTGGAGTCTGGATCTTCCTAAAGAGACCCGTGCTTATGTGCCTAAGCTCGTCGCTATTTCCTACCTGTTGAAGCATAGGGAAGATTACGACATCGCCTGGAGAGATATTGAAGATGCTCCCTACTTCGCTATCGTGCCAACAGGTGGTCAGATTGACCTGTCACAGGTCGCCGAACTTGCAGACACCGACCTCGATGAGATCTATCGCCTGAATCCACAATTTAATCGCTGGGCAACTCATCCTGACGGCCCTCACGAAGTCCTGATTCCTGCGACGCAGGAGTTTATCTATCGAGAGAACCTCGCCAACCTGGATGAGAACTCGAGACTGAAATGGCA
Organism: Thalassolituus maritimus; assembly: GCA_913019975.1. Lineage (GTDB taxonomy): Bacteria > Pseudomonadota > Gammaproteobacteria > Pseudomonadales > Oceanobacteraceae > Thalassolituus. The sequence goes on from CAJWBH010000005.1 coordinate 174,359, forward strand.
ACGATACGTGGTTCGTTCGGGCGACAGCCTGATCACTATTGCCCGGAAACATAACATCACGGCGGAAGTTGTCCGCAGCGCCAATCAGTTGAAGTCAGACACCATCTACGCGGGTCAGCAGCTTCTTATTCCTTCTGCACTAAAAGCCGGCGGCGAATATGGTTTGAGCCTGAGTGAGCGCCTGACCCGCAAGCAGAATGCAGGTCAAACGGCAAACCGCTCACAGCGCGTAGATTACCGCGTTAAGAATGGCGACAGCTTCTGGAAGATTGCTCGCATGTACGACACCTCGGTCAATAAACTGAGTCGTTGGAATGGCATGGCGCCTGGCGACCCACTCAGAGTCGGTCAGAAGCTGACCATCTGGACCACGGAGTCTGACGGTCAGCGAGAGGAAGTGCGTAAGGTGTATTACAAAGTGCGCAGCGGTGACAACCTGAGCACCATCGGTTCCCGCTTCAATGTCACGGTGTCCGACATCAAGCGCTGGAACTCAAGCAAACTGGGGGGCCGTTATCTGAAGCCCGGCCAGAATCTGACTTTGTATGTAGATGTCATTCGCTAAACCCTACCTCGCTGCACTGGCGCTCTGGCTGACCCTGAGCGCCTCAATGTCCTTCGCCCTCGATGTATTTGTTGAAGATGCCAGAACGCTACCAGAGCTACCTGTCGTCGATGTCATAGAATCAGAGTCAGCCGTCAAGATAGCAGGTGCGTTCACCACCCTCACCACTACGCTCCCAAAAAACTGGAAGCGCCTGCCGTCAACACCATCAGACGACCTCCTGGACGATCTTTATGTTCCTCTGGCAGGAAAGCCGGGGACGGATGGTCTCCGGCCACCGCTTCTGGCAGCAAGCTGGCGTGACGAGCCAGACAACCACAAAATCATTTTCCGCATCCATCCAGGGGCAACCTGGAGCGATGGCATACCCGTCACAACAAAAGACGCTATATACACTCTTTTCTACTTGTCAGAGCTAACGTCCGGGACACCCTATCAACGTCAGCTGATTAATCAGTCTTTGACGGGGATTACGCAATACGATGCCGAACACTTCGCTCTCCACTACTCACAAAAGTATGACAGAGCACCCGAAGCATTATTTGGATTACGAATCATGCCCGGGCACGCCGCGGGCATGGCCGCTGATGCACGTCCACCAGTAAACGGCCCTTACCTCCCTACCGATCTGAATGGCACCACCATGAGTCTGGAGAGAAACCCTGACTGGTGGGGAGACAATGTACCTGCACTGAGTGATCGATTCAGAATACGGAAAATAGTCTTTCATAAAGCTTCAGCGGAGAGGTTCGATCAATTCATACAAGGCCAGGTTGACTGCATCAGCACGACATCAATATCCGACAGCGCCGATGAGTGGCTGAAGACACTGCTTGAAATCAAAAACATTACTCACATTATCAGTGAAGCCGAGAACCCACTCAGCGTTTTACTGATTGCTTCTGGCAGCCTGGATCAAGATCGCTTTACTCTTCTGAAGGAGCAAGTATTCAGCGCAGTTGATGGTGAGAAGTCCGAAGGCCTGGTTGCCGATGTTATTTTCAGCCCCGCACCAACACTGAACTGGGCCAGCCAGGCTGAATACTCTCAAGTGCCATCACGGATATTCAAATCCCGGGTACGAACCGGGTTTTATGAGGCGGCAATAATCGCCCTTCCGCAAAGCAAGATCGCAAACCATGCAGAAGTACTACGTTATCTTTCGTCGAATGACAGCAACCTCCATATTGCCGCTCTATACGACATTCCCTATTATCAATACGCATGCTGGCCCTGGGTGACACTCCCGGAGCCGGGAGAAGAAAAAGGTGACCTCCTCTCACCGACAGACATCTATCAGGGTGGCTACATCGGGCTAGACCGGCGACAGAGAGCGCGCGTTCTTGGCAGGCCTGACCGGGACGAGGATGAAGAGCCCGTGGTAATACGCTACCCCGCAACCAACAACACGACACAACCAGAATAACAGGAGCCTAGTGTGGGTCTACTCAGTGGCAAGAAAGCCCTTATTGTTGGCGTGGCCAGCAAACATTCAATCGCCTATGCCATTGCAGAGGCATTTCACAGAGAAGGTGCCGAGCTGGCGTTTACGTATCAGGGTGACAAGCTCGGCGAACGTGTTAAAAAAATGGCTGCAGACTGGAATTCAGATCTGTGCTTCCCCTGTGACGTATCATCAGATGACGACATTCAGGGCGTGTTTGATTCGCTTAAAGAAACATGGGACGGCATAGATATCCTCATCCACTCCGTAGGGTTTGCTCCAGCTGAGGAACTCAATGGCGATTATCTCGACGTCACCAGCCGAGAAGGTTTCCGGGTGGCACACGACATCAGCTCCTACAGCTTCGTGGCACTGGCAAAGCACGCAAAACCAATGATGGAAGGCCGGAACGGAGCCATGCTCACGCTGACGTATCACGGCTCTCAGCAGACACTGCCAAACTATAACGTCATGGGGCTCGCTAAGGCCTCGCTCGAAGCGTCTGTGCGCTACCTCGCAGGCTCAACCGGACCTGATGGTATCCGCGTCAATTCAATTTCTGCCGGGCCTATAAAAACGCTGGCTGCGTCCGGCATTAAGAGCTTCCGAAAAATGCTCAAGAAAAACGCAGAGCGTGCTCCACTCAAACGAAACATCACGGCTGCGGAAGTCGCAAATACCGCGGTATTTTTGTGTTCCGACATGGCATCAGGTGTAACGGCACAGAATATCTATGTCGACGGTGGGTTTAACACCTGTGCCATGAGTCTGGAAGAGATGGACGATTAATAAATCGTTTTTGGGGCAGTGACCCGACTAACCAATAAAAAAGGCAGCCCACGGCTGCCTTTTTTATTGTTCGGACTAACTACTGAATTACCTTACTGGGAAATCTCAGTATTAGCTTTTGACCATGCCTGGTAGCTCACCATATCGTCACGGGCAGACTGATTGCGAACAGAGGTTTTAAGCTCATCCGTTAACGCCATATCTTCCCATGACTTACGATCAACAGACGTCAGTTTGACCACTGTATACCCAGCAGGTGAAGACACTACATCTGACTCGCCTTCAGCCAGTGCAAAGGCCTTCTGCTGTGCAACACGAGGCGCATCTGTTGATTGACGCAGTGTGGTCGTCACCTCACTCCAGTCAGCATCTGCCTCACCTGCGAGAATAGCTTGAGCCTTCTCAGAAGCAGCCTCAAGCGCTTTCTGGCTGGTCAGAGCAGCAACAACCTGACCACGAACTTCATCGAGTGGCTTAGGCTGAGCATCCTGATAATCATCAACAACGAACACCATAGAGCCTGCTTCCATATCGACAAGGTCACTCAGCTCACGATCAAGCTTCATGTTATCTTCAAAGGCTGCCCGGCGAACCTGATCTGAATCAGCAACACCCTGACCACTTGTCTGGGTAAAATAATCACTGGTCTGAACCTCGAGGCCTGAACTTGCTGCCAGCTCTTCAATCGTTTCAGCCGAGAACGCTGAATTAGCGAGTTCCTGGCTACGCTCAGCGAACAGGAAGCCTGCCTTCTCAGCTTTTACGATATCGACCAGTTCATCACGAACGTCAGCCATCGCGGGAACATCTGCAGACTGAACGGATACAGCCTTAATAATGTGAACACCGAATTCAGTCACGATTGGCTCGGACACTTCGCCTTCTTCGAGCGCGAAAAGAGCATCATCGAACGCTGGGTCAAACGCACCGCGAGGGTTAACACCCAATGAGCCGCCCATGTCAACCGAACCGCCATCTTCTGATACATCCGCCGCGACAGTCGCGAACGACTCACCATTCTCGAGGCGCGTACGAGCAGCTTCTGCCAGTTCAAGCGCTTCGCTTTCAGAACGGTCTTCGGTCAGGAACAGAATATGCGCAGATTCACGCTGTTCATTCTGTTCGATATCAGCAACGTAATCCTGATATGCCACTTCGAGATCTTCGTCAGTGACTTCCTGTGCATTTTCAATGCTGTCGCGAGACAGGAGCACATAACGAATGCGCGCACGCTCTGGAGTCATGAAACGCTGTATATTCTCGTCGTAATACGCAGTAATTTCATCATCCAGCACTTCGACAGAATCTTTAAACTGATCCGCTGATACCGAAGCGTAAGAGAATGTGCGTTGTTCATTTTCAAGAGACTGGCGCAACTGCATTTCGAATGGAGTTTCAATGGTCGACAGCATGAAGGCTGCACGAACCTGATTCTGACGAACACTGTCAGCCAGCATTGCACGGTACTGCGCAACTGAATAACCATTCATCCGCAGAACCAGCTTAAATTGTTCCGGATCGTACTCGCCCGCCGTTTGGAACGAAGGCGTATTTACAATCATTTGATCAACGATACCCTTTGCTGCATACAGGTCGAGTTTGTCCGCCTGAGTCTGTGCAACTTTTTCGTTAATCAATTGTTCAACAGCCGACTGCTCAAGAAACTTGTCATTGAACAGACCGTCATCGTACTGATCGCCAAACTGACGACGCAGCTGATTTTTCTGCTCAGCAATTTTTTGCTGAACCTCGACGCGGCTAATCTCATAGTCGCCAACCGTCGCTACGGGTTTTTCGCCACCGCCAAGATTGACAATGCTTTCAACACCCCAAAGTGCGAAAACAACAATAATAAAACCTACGATGATTTTGGCGATGATGCCCTGCGCATTATTACGCATGGTCTGTAGCATGTTTCCTCCCTAATGCCCGGTGATTCCGGACTTAGTGCCTACCGCGACAAGCGGCATTAATAATTATGAGAGCTGATCGTCAGCAACAGCACTATACACAAAAAAAGCGCATCAAGGATGCGCTTTATTCTGGCGGACCGGACGGGACTCGAACCCGCGACCCCCGGCGTGACAGGCCGGTATTCTAACCAACTGAACTACCGGTCCTAACCCTTACAACGGTGTCTTAGTTGACAGCGTCTTTCAGCGCTTTACCAGGCTTGAAGCCAGGTACTTTAGCCGCTTTGATTTCGATCGGAGCGCCAGTCTGCGGGTTACGACCTGTACGAGCAGCACGCTCTTTAACCAGGAAAGTACCAAAGCCAACCAGAGCAACCTGGTCACCTTCTTTCAGAGCACCGCCCACTGCCTCAATCATGGCATCCAGAGCACGACCAGCCGCTGCTTTTGGCAGATCAGCAGAAGCCGCAATAGCATCAATCAGTTCAGACTTGTTCACACTTATCCCCTTATTGCATCCATATCTTTAGTTTTGTTGTGCGACTGGATGATCGCTACAGAAACTTGAGAGCGTTGATTTATACCAACTACCCCCAAGAGCGTCAAGCGACCTTAGTGTGTACTTGGCCGACCTGAGTCATCTTTTTTCGTGTTCGCATCGTCAGTGGTCATAATTTCACCAATTACATCCTCTGGCTTGCTCTCGAGCGCAACATCCAGAACTTCATCAATCCAGTCAACAGGGAGAACCTGCAAGTCGGCTTTAATGTTATCCGGGATATCCTTCAGGTCTTTTTCATTCTCTTTTGGAATGACAACCGTCTTAATTCCACCGCGATGCGCCGCAAGAAGCTTCTCTTTCAGACCACCGATCGCTAGCACTTTACCGCGCAGGGTAATTTCACCCGTCATGGCAACATCGGCACGAACCGGAATTCCCGTCATCACAGAAACCAGAGCGGTAACCATACCAATACCAGCACTCGGACCATCCTTCGGCGTAGCCCCCTCTGGTACGTGAATATGCAGGTCGTGCTTCTCGAAGTAGTCTTCTGCGATCCCCATACCCGCAGCACGCGAGCGAACGACCGTGAGTGCCGCCTGAATAGACTCCTGCATCACCTCACCCAGCTTACCGGTTTTGACGATACGCCCTTTACCCGGCGTTGCAGCGCCTTCCAGAGTCAGCAGCTCACCGCCAACCGACGTCCACGCCAGACCAGTCACCTGGCCAACCTGATTATCGGAAGCCGCCAGCCCGTAGGAGAACTTGCGCACACCCAGGTGATCCTGAAGCATTTCCTCACTGATTTCGCGCTGCACATTCGATTTATCAAGCATATTTGCTTTCACTACACGACGGCACAGTTTCGCGACTTCACGTTCAAGGCCACGCACACCCGCCTCACGCGTGTAGTAACGAATAATCTCGCGCAGACGATCATCAGACACTTCAATTTCACTGTCTTTGAGGCCATTCAGCTTAATCTGCTTAGGCAGCAGATAACGACGCGCAATATTTACTTTCTCGTCTTCGGTGTAGCCCGGGATACGAATAACTTCCATACGATCCAGCAGCGGACCGGGAATATCCATACTGTTCGAAGTACAGACAAACATCACATCAGACAGATCGTAGTCGACTTCGAGATAATGATCGGCAAATGCAGTGTTCTGCTCCGGATCAAGCACCTCAAGAAGTGCCGATGCCGGATCACCACGATGATCCATGCCCATTTTGTCGATTTCATCCAACAGGAAAAGTGGGTTCTTCACTTCAACCTTGGACATTTTCTGGATCAGTTTGCCCGGCATAGAGCCGATATAGGTACGACGATGACCACGAATCTCAGCTTCGTCACGCACGCCACCGAGCGCCATTCTTACAAACTTACGATTGGTCGCACGGGCAATGGATTTACCCAGTGACGTTTTACCCACACCCGGAGGCCCTACCAGACACAGCACCGCGCCCTTCACTTTCTTAACGCGGCTCTGTACTGCCAGGTACTCAAGAATACGTTCTTTTACTTCCTCAAGACCGAAGTGATCCGCATCCAGGATCTCGCTGGCTTTAGCGATATCGTTGTTTACCCGACTGCGCTTTTTCCAGGGAATATTGATCAACCAATCAAGATAACCGCGAACCACAGACGCTTCTGCAGACATTGGTGACATCATGCGCAGCTTCTTCAGCTCAGCATCGGCCTTTTCACGAGCGTCTTTGCTCATGCCTGACTCTTCAATACGATTCGTCAGCTCTTCAAATTCATTAGAGCCGTCTTCCATATCGCCAAGCTCTTTCTGAATGGCTTTCATCTGCTCATTCAGGTAATACTCACGCTGGCTTTTTTCCATCTGCTTCTTAACACGGCCGCGAATCCGTTTCTCGACTTTGAGAAGATCAATCTCGGACTCCATCAGCTCCATCAAGTGCTCGACACGATCTTTCGCATTGAGAACCTCAAGAACGTCCTGCTTCTCTTCCAGCTTCAGGGAGAGGTGTGCAGCAATGGTGTCGGCCAGACGGCTGGCATCTTCGATATTCGAGATAGTTGAAAGAACTTCACTCGGGACTTTCTTCGACAGCTGAACATACTGTTCGAAATGACCGGTTAATGAACGGAGCAGCACTTCATTCTCGCGCTCGCTTAATTCTTCCTCTTCGACAACCGTGATGTCACCGCGGTACATGTCACCGGCGTCGACCAGATTGTCCAGTCGAGCACGGACATCACCTTCAACGAGTACTTTCACAGTACCGTCAGGGAGCTTCAGTAGCTGCAGAATGGTGGCTAGCGTTCCTGTCTCGTGCATACCTTCAAGAACAGGTGCATCGTCGGCGGCATCGCGCTGTGCAGCCAGCATGATGCGTTTATCTCCATCCATTGCCTCCTGCAGTGCGTTGATCGATTTTTCACGTCCGACAAACAGAGGAATGACCATCGCTGGAAACACCACGACGTCACGGAGAGGCAATAACGGAAGGTTTTGCTGTGACATATTTACAACCTGTTCAAAGTATCTGTAACACTATTGATATTGGGGATGGCAACAGAGGATTACAAGGGGACAGAAAAAGAAAAGGAGCCATTCGGCCCCTTCTCTGTAACGCAATTCTAAAAGTGTGGATCAGTCGTCATCTGGTGAGACTTTACCAACATCATTGCTTTCATAAATAATGAGCGGTTCGGCTTCGCCGCGGATAACGGAATCCTCGACCACAACTTTGGCGACATGCTCTTCTGACGGTACGCGGTACATACTATCAAGCAGCGCCGCTTCAAGAATTGAACGCAAGCCACGAGCACCGGTCTTTCTCTCCATCGCCAGTTTAGCGATAGCGTCCAGCGCAGTGTCACGGAACTCGAGCTCAACGTCTTCCATTTCGAAGAGACGCTGATACTGACGTACAAGCGAGTTCTTCGGTTCGGTCAGAATACGTACAAGCGCGTCTTCATCCAGCTCATCCAGCGTTGCCACAACCGGCAGACGACCAATAAATTCAGGAATCAGACCGAACTTAACCAGATCTCCTGATTCAATTTCGCGCAGAACTTCACCAACCGCCTTCTCGTCTTCTTTGCCCTTCACAGTGGCAGAAAAACCGATGGAACTCTTCTCAGAGCGGTCACGGATGATATTGTCCAGTCCGGCAAAAGCACCACCACAGATGAACAGGATATTGCCCGTATCTACCTGCAGGAACTCCTGCTGCGGATGCTTACGTCCACCCTGAGGCGGAACAGAAGCAACAGTACCTTCGATCAGTTTCAGAAGTGCCTGCTGAACACCCTCACCCGATACGTCACGAGTGATGGATGGGTTGTCAGATTTACGCGAGATCTTATCGATTTCGTCAATATAAACAATGCCGCGCTGCGCCTTGTCGACATCGTAATCACACTTCTGCAGCAGTTTCTGAATGATATTCTCAACATCCTCACCCACGTAACCCGCTTCAGTCAGCGTTGTTGCATCGGCGATAGTAAATGGAACGTTCAAAAGACGCGCCAGCGTTTCAGCCAGCAGCGTTTTACCACTACCAGTAGGACCGATCAGGAGAATATTACTCTTAGAAAGCTCTACGCCAGTCTTGCCACCATCGTGCTGCAGGCGCTTATAGTGGTTGTACACGGCAACTGCCAGCACCACCTTCGCCTTATCCTGGCCAATTACGTATTCATCCAGAGTCGCCTTGATCTCCTGCGGAGTTGGCAACTGATCTGAGCTCCCTTTTGTTTCGGCGTCCTGTACTTCCTCACGAATGATGTCGTTGCACAAATCAACGCATTCGTCACAGATAAACACCGAAGGCCCGGCGATCAACTTACGGACTTCATGCTGGCTTTTACCGCAAAAAGAGCAGTAAAGCAGCTTACCGTCGTCGCCTTTGCCTTTTGTTTCGTCGGTCATTCGACTGCCTCGTCGTCTTACTTACTGTTTATTCAAAGATGGATGCTTCCGACGGCAATTTCAAGCCGTCGGAGAGAATTAAAGCGGAATATTTCGTTATGCCCGTTTTGTCAGGACTTCGTCGACAATCCCGTAGGCTTTAGCCGCTTCTGCATCCATAAAGTTATCGCGTTCGGTATCCGCAATAACTTTGTCCAGAGGTTGGCCCGTATGTTCCGCAAGAATGCGATTCAGGCGGTCTTTCGTGTCCTGGATGTTCTGAGCGTGGATAAGAATATCGGTCGCCTGACCCTGAGCACCACCACTTGGCTGGTGAATCATCACGCGTGAATTCGGTACGCTGTAACGCTTACCTTCTGCGCCCGCTGCAAGCAAGAATGCACCCATTGAGCACGCCTGACCAATAACCATAGTGCTCACATCAGGCTTAATGAACTGCATGGTGTCATAGATCGACATACCCGCAGTGACCGAGCCACCCGGTGAGTTAATGTAAAGGTGAATATCTTTGTCCGGGTTCTCAGACTCAAGGAACAGCAGCTGGGCTACGACCAGGTTTGCCATATGGTCTTCGACCTGACCAACCAGGAAGATGACACGCTCTTTCAGCAGGCGTGAGTAGATATCGTAAGAGCGCTCGCCGCGCGCGGACTGCTCTACCACCATTGGTACCAGAGCGTTATCGATAATTTCTGATTGTTGCTTCATGGAGTCAAACATTCGACCCTGCACTCCCTGACGTGAGTAAAAAGAAAAACAGCCGTTATCCTTAAAGGATAGCGGCTGTCTTTCAGTTTAGCCATGTCTTGGCTGAAAGTCAGGTCTGAATGGTAAGTTCTTACGCAGGCTGGTTAGCCAGACGCACAACTTCCTCATAATTAGACTCAACTTCGCTCACCTGAGCAGACTCAAGAACCTTCTCTACTACCTGGTCTTCAAGAGCCAGAGCTTCAACTTGAGCTTTCTGCTGCGGGTTGCTGTTGTAGTATTCGCGAACCTGTTCTGGCTCCTGGTAAGCAGACGCCATCTCTTCGATCAGCGCTTCAACTTTCTCTTCGTCTGGCTTCAGATCTGCAGATTCGATCGCTGCATTCATCAGCAGGCCGATAACAACACGCTTTTCAGCCTGTTCTTTGAACAGTTCAGCCGGAAGCATGCTTGCATCCATCTGCTGACCACCACCAAACTGCTGAACAGCTTGCTGACGCAGACGATCAATTTCCTGATCAACCAGTGCAGAAGGAACTTCAACTTCGTTGTTTTCCTGCAGACCAGCAATAACCTGCTGCTTGGTCAGGTTGCGGATCGCACGACCGAGCTCACGCTCCATGTTCTTACGAATCTCAACCTTGAACTCTTCCAGGTCAGCAGTTTCGATACCGAAACCTTTGAAGAAGTCTTCGTTCAGCTCTGGCATTTCAGGCTTCTTAACTGCTTTAACAGTCACTTTGAACTGAGCTGGTTTACCCTGAAGATCTTCTTTGTGGTAATCCGCTGGGAAAGCAACATCAAGTGTTGTTTCTTCGCCGGCCTTCTTACCAACCAGACCGTCTTCAAAACCTGGGATCATAGAGTTAGAACCCAGAGTCAGGTTGTAGTCGTTTGCCTGACCACCTTCGAACGCTTCACCGTCGATGAAACCTTCGAAATCTACAACAACCTGGTCGCCATCAGCGGCGGCTTCTTCGCTTTCGTTCCACTTAGCCTGCTGCTTCTGCAGGTTTTCAAGCATAGTGTCGAGGTCAGCATCAGTAACTTCAGCGCTGCGCTTCTCGATTTTGATGCTGTCGAAGCCAGCCAAAGCGATCTCTGGGTACACTTCGAAGACTGCTTTGAACTCAAGATCTTTTCCTGCTTCATCAACAGTAGGCTCAAACTTAGGCATACCTGCCAGCTTGATTTCCTGCTCCTGAACCGCCTTAAAGAAAGTCTGCTGCATCTGGTTGTAAACAGCTTCCAGGCGAGCCTGCTTACCGAAACGCTGCTTCAGAACCTTCGGAGGCAGAGGCTTACCAGTACGGAAGCCAGGAGTTTTCTGGTTTTTCTGGCTTTGTGCGATGCGCTTTAACTCTACAACTTCTTGCGCTTCTACTTCCGCAGCGGGTACACCAACGGTCATGCAACGTTCAAGACCAGAGGTTGTCTCAATGGACACTTGCATAGATGCCTCTCATATCAGTTTTCGTGGGAACGGCGAGCCTCCGGCCAACCGTCAATAAATAAAGGTCGCGGATTATAGCTCAAGGAGCAATACGTTAAAACCACCAGAAATAGAGGAACGAAGATAGGCCCGAAAGGGCTATAAAACTATCAAGACAAGGGGGAGAAAGTGGGGTGGCCGACGGGGATCGAACCCGCGACAACAGGAATCACAATCCTGGACTCTACCAACTGAGCTACGGCCACCACATAGACTGCTGAGCTGCCATTAAAATGGCGCACCCGGCAGGGCTTGAACCTGCAACCCTCGGCTTAGAAGGCCGATGCTCTATCCAGTTGAGCTACGGGCGCATGTCCATCTAATCCGAGAGATTAAATGGTCGGGGTAGAGAGATTCGAACTCCCGACATCCTGGTCCCAAACCAGGCGCGCTACCAGACTGCGCTATACCCCGATCTAACAACTTAAAAGGCTGTGCCCCTCAAGTGGATGCGCATATTATAGATGGCTTAGATTCCCGTCAACGGGTTTTTCAAAAAAATGTTTAAAAACAAATGCTTCGGTTAATTTCTCACCAGACTGATGAAAGTCCGCCCCGCCCCCTTTGTTTTACGGCCCGGGCATGAGAAAATCCCGCGCTTTACAGCTTACTGTTAGGGTTGATACTCAATGACCGCACAACTGATTGACGGCAACGCCACCGCCAAAGCCATGCGCGAATCCATTAAAGAGCGTGTTGATGCACGCCTTGAGCAAGGCAAGCGTGCTCCCGGCCTCGCCGTCATTCTGGTTGGTACCGACCCGGCATCTCAGGTCTACGTATCGCACAAGCGCAAAGACTGTGAGCAGGTAGGCATAAACAGCAAAGCATTCGACCTCCCGGCAACAACCAGTCAGCAGGAATTGCTCGATCTTATTGACCAACTCAACAACGACAACGACGTCGACGGCATTCTGGTTCAGCTGCCGCTGCCGGAAGGTCTTAAATCTGACGAAATTCTTGAGCGTATTGATCCAACCAAAGACGTCGATGGTTTCCACCCATTCAACGTTGGCCGTCTGGCTCAGCGCATGCCCCTGCTCCGCCCATGCACCCCTGCCGGAGTCGTGGATCTGTTGGATGGCACCGGCCAGGATATCACCGGCATGCATGCCGTGATTGTTGGCGCATCAAACATCGTTGGCCGTCCGATGGGTCTCGAGCTTCTGCTGAAAGGCTGCACAGTGACCACCTGCCACCGCTTCACTAAAGACCTTGAGAGCTTCGTAAATCAGGCCGACATCGTTGTCGTTGCCGTTGGCAAACCTGGCATTGTTAAAGGCGAATGGGTGAAAGAAGGCGCTATCGTTATTGACGTAGGCATCAACCGTCTCGACAGCGGCAAGCTGGTCGGTGACGTTGACTTCGATGCAGCTGCAGAGCGCGCCTCACACATCACTCCTGTTCCCGGCGGCGTTGGCCCAATGACTCGCGCCAAACTGCTTGAGAACACCCTATTCGCTTGCGAAGAACTGCACGACCAGTAATCGCAATAGAAGTTACACATCAAAAAAAGGGCGCTTAAGCGCCCTTTTTTATTCCATATACCGCCTGGCGAAACGCCAGTGCATGGCATTAAGGATCAAGCCTCCACAACTCACCGGCATCCGTAGCAATAAAGATGACACCTTCGCTATCTTCAAGCAACGCACGCAGCCTCTGACCACGCTCTTCAAAGTAACGTTCTTCATCTACAGGCTTACCGTCCTTCATAACAATTCTGTTCAGATGCGTCAGCTTGAGCGCCCCAGACAACAAATCACCTTTCCAGCCGTACTTGTCACTTCTGACTGAGATCAGACTCCCCGGCGCAATCGACGGCACGTAAACTTTCGCCGCTGGCTGCATCCCATCCTTTTCCTTAACACCAACATCAAAAGGCCCCCAATATTCCTTACCCTGAGAAACCACAGGCCAGCCATAATTCTCACCTTTAGCAATCAGATTAAGCTCATCACCACCCCGCGGGCCGTGCTCAATAACCCACAGACGACCCTCTGCATCAAAAGTGATACCTTGAGCATTGCGATGACCATACGACCAGATTTCATCCAGCCCCTGCTCTGACTCAATAAAAGGATTATCCTCAGGTACAGAGCCATCGCGCTTCAAGCGGATCACTGTGCCAGCGTGTGTTCTGAGATCCTGGCCATTTTCACGGACACCGCGATCACCGACAGTAAAAAACACATGATCGTCATCAAACGCAATACGGCTGCCAAAATGGCGGGACGTGTCCGATACTGAGGTAGTCACCAACAGAGTCTGACGGTCAGTCAACATCCCGCCCTTCAGATTCAACTTTGCTCGCGCCAGAGCGGTTGCAGCCTCACCCTGAACAGGCGCACTGTAGGTAAAATAAATCCAACCACCGGCTTTATAATTACGCGGAACAGCCACATCGAGAAGACCACCCTGACCATTCGCTACGACCTTTGGGGCGCCCGCGATGTCGCGTGCATCCCCGGACTGAACATCAACAAGAACGAAGTTACCCCCCTTCTCAGAGACCAGCAGCTTACCCGGCGCAACCTCAGCCAATCCCCAAGGACTATCAAGCCCTCGATAGACAACCTGAACCGAAGGCGCAGCGGATGCAATTGAAGAGAGGCCTGCCAGGAGAACAGACAGACCTATAAGAAAGAAATCAAAGAGACGCATAATCCATCATTGCCCTGCTTAAGAGTTTCTGTTTAATGGCCACTATATCGGCATTATGTGATCACTATGTCGACAGCAAGGTGCAAAATAGGTTCGCTGCTTTCCTATGAGCAGGACTGACAACCTCAGTCATGCCAGCCCAACCCACACAAACCCAACTAACCCCAAGCCGATCAGGCGGGCCAAAGCATGCGGGTTAATTCTTTTGCAGAAACTTCACGACAACCGCTTCTCACGGTACCTGACCACAGAGGCGTAAAGTCCGAGCGACCGACACCCTCCGCCGCAATGCGCAATGGGCCTAATGCCACTGAAGCGTAAGGAAACTCAGGAACTCCCGAAAAGACACAATCAAGGTCATTCATCACCCGGTTTTTAATTCCGCGAGCGAGGCGCCCGGAGAACACATTCGTCAGCGCCGTGACCGAGCTTTCATCCTTAATCGCAGCACGATGCAGAGCACTCGTCTTTGCTTCAGTGCAAAGCAAATAAGACGTACCAACCTGAACCGCTGCAGCACCCTGACTTAAAAGCGCCTTAACATCAGCGGCTGAGGCAATACCACCGGCAGCAATCACAGGGATAGACAATTCAGCGACGAGCCCCGAGATCAACTCTGCCAACGGCAACTGAGAGTCGGCATCGTTGGTAAGAAACATCCCACGATGACCGCCAGCCTCAACCCCCTGAGCGATAACAACATCGGCGCCATTCTCCTGAAGCCAGACACCCTCTTCCATCGTTGTTGCAGTAGAGAGAACGACCGAGCCCCAGGATTTCACTCGTTCAAGTAACTCTGGTTCTGGAAGACCAAAGTGAAAACTAACGACAGGCGGCTTAAAGCTCTCAAGCGCATCCGCGACTTTATCGTCAAACGGCAACCTAAGACCTGACATACCTTCTGGTGGCGACACGTCAAACTCGTCATAGTACCCAGCCAAGGCTTTCTTCCAGACACTTAGCGCAGGCTCATCAACGCCTGGCATCTCATGACAGAAGAAATTCAGGTTATAAGGTTTCGTGGAGCGCGCGGTAAAACTCTCTACTTCAGACACGATCTGGTCGACCGACAACATACCGCACGGGATAGAACCCAGCCCGCCCGCTTCTGAAACAGCGAGAGCCAGCTCCCAATTCTGAACGCCCGCCATTGGGGCCTGAATAATCGGGATATCAACACCCAGAATTTCGCAGATGTCCATTTGAAGCACTCCTGATAACGATATCTCAATCCTAAACACTATTAAGCGGAGAGTCTTTAAGTGGAGAGTCTTTAAGCAGAGACTCTTTGCTTTTCACCCGAACTCTCACCGATATCCTTGGCGGCATTCGCTCTACCTTCAGCAATCCCAGCCGTCCCGAGGTTCTTTTCTGAGGTGAATATGCCTGACCAGCCGGATCGACGGACGAATCAAAAACTGAAAACTCCCGAGAATAAACAACCAGATCGCCGCATGCTCAAATTGAGGAAACAGGAACAGAATGCTGCCTACCAAAAACCAAAGAGCAATCACAAAGTCATTAGCAATACTGATCACTTCGTATCTACGCTGAATGATCAGCCTCTCCTGACCGATACGCAACGTCAGTTGATCTTCAGACTCAGAGTTATTCATGTCACCTCCTCTGTTTAACCAATCGATAAACCTGGCATGTTAAATAGTGCCGTAGAGGGTCGACAGCAATCATCGAGAGATGTTCAGGTGAAGGGTGAGAAAGCAGAGTTTAGAGAGGCTTACAGTAATTTAAAATAGTTCCGAGCAGATCAAGAGGCTTCAGTCCCATTCGCGAGGTGCCTGCTCTCATGAGAAAGTTGGACGCCCAGCGCCATAAGGACGGAGCAATCACACTGACTTAGCTTTTCTAATAAGCTTTTTCAAGAACTGCTTTCATGCAATTGTAGTAATCTTCTTGGCTCTTGTATTCATAATCATCGTCTCCACTGAGTACAATCGGTTCTTTCAAATATTTAAGGTTGCCCATATATCCGTAATAGAACTCCTTCAGCTCCATGGATTTCACCTTATAATTTCCAGCATGAGTGCATTCTTCCACCATTTTCTTCTTAATCGGCTTACCTATGTTAGGTATTGTTAACTCATGAACTACCTTAACACCAAATTCTCGATCACGCTCAAGGCATTCTCTATAATCCCGCACCCCACACTGCTCTTTAAAAACCTCAATTTTAAAATAAGACATGGCAACGCAGGTATTAAACAATCCACCTCCAACCAGACACTCTAGCTGAACAAAACCACATTCATCCCCTAGTATTTCGCACGCTTCTTGTGCGTATCGTTCATTACGTAAATCTGCAGAGTCTTGTGAGATACTTTGCGCATTAATTATCTTTATCGTGTAATCCACCAGGCACTCATCTAAATTCGGTAATTCTTCACTTATGCACTTCAATTTTACTATTTCACAGAACGAGCCGAGGTAATTGCATGCATTGTTTAAGTACTCTTGAGTATATTGAGAGCCCCCTGCATTCACGCCGAAAGAGCTGATCAAGAGGAGAATGGATAAGTAAATGTGGCTAATATTCATATTGCTTCTTAACGCTCAAATCATAGGCGGTACCGCTACAGCGGTGATGTCCTATGGATTTTCTTGTTACGTGTTGTTTATGAGGTGACGAACCTTCACAGCCACTTTTCCTCCACAATAGCTTGCTATTGATCTACATAGATCGACTAACTTCGTTCCAAAAATCAGGTTTAGTATGGTTACTAACATCAGGATTATAAATACCAATGACTTTATCTCAAACTGCCATATTTCATCAATGGAATCAGGAGTTGTGTGAACTATGCCATAACCGAGTAAAAATACCCAGAAACCAATAACTACATACAAAACTGCATGATTAACAAAGGAGGATATTTTGTTAACAAATCCATCTATTTTTTCAACCTGAGACTCCACTTCTCTTTCAGCACTTTCTAGTCGACTACCTAGCTCCTTCGTGTATATCTTCTTGGCTTTGTCGAGAATTGTACTAACAGATCCAAACATATTGTCATCTGATGAAAATGCTTGATCCATTAACTGCTCCCTTGCAGCCATACTGTGAATCAGAACATGATAATCATGCTCACTTATTTCACCTTTATCTTTAAGGCGATTCACTTCATTAATGTACTCAGACCATAGAGAGTCGGAAGGTAAAAGTGCAGAGTAAACGTTTGCAACCAATCGGTCCTTTGGAAGGTCAGATGTCTTTTTTACTGCCTTCATCCAAACTAGAGAAGTAAACACGTGGTCCGCCATGCAAACAGATGCATTAGAGTGACCGTATTGCTCATTGAAGAATAATGTTGATAACCTCGCCAGCTGCGCATTTGTAGTTATGAAAATTGCTTTACATCTATCAAGATAATCTTGTTTTCTTCCCTCACGAAGTTGAAATACCGCTTGCAAGCAATCAATATCATGTGCACGGGCCTTGTCCGATTGTCGCTCAAAAACACCTGCAAGTTTCTCAGATAAAGCTGTTTCATCAATTGAAAATGCATCAATTATTTCGGGTTTTTCTTCAATAAATATACCTTTTTCTTTGAGTTTTTCCTCGAGGCTATTCATTGTAATCAGCAAGTCAGAGGATGTTATTGAGTGCTGATTGATGTAATCGAATACATCACTTGGTTTATTTGGATTTAGCCTGCCATACTGGTTGAGTTGGCTTAGAGCAGCGAAGAATATGCCGTGAAGCTCGTCAAGTGTATTCCTAAAGCAGCGGGTTTTTACATTCATTTCACTCAACATTTCCATCAATTCTTCACATGGAATGCAAAGTTCTTTCTGAGAGAACCCGAGGATTCTAACTAAAAATTGCGTATCAAAATAAACTACGACTCTCTTCAGAGGCTTGTTTTCAATATCGGTTGCATTTTGAGAGTAGTAGAAGGTCTCTGTTAGCATAGAGCCGCGAACAAATGAAAGAATAGACTCGAATGAGTCTTGACAATATTTATTTGAGTGTGCAACAAACTTAGATACTAAAAATTTATTTTTGTCAGAATGTTCTTCTTTTATTTTTTCTGCGTCGCTTAAGTTTATAAAAAGCAAGGGGGCAATATCGTATAAAACTTCAAAGAAATATTTTGATGCACTTTTCTCCTCTATCTCAACTTTCTGGTGCTCACTGCAGTATTTAACAAACGTTCTAACTAAAGCATTGTAGCGGCGCTGTTCTGCGTCTCTCACAGTGGAAAAATTAGAGTTCTTGACCTTATCCCTTTGAATCTTGTAGATTCCTTGAGGATGCTTGTCCAACAACTGGTATTTTTGGTTAGCCTTTTTCAACAAACTGATTACTGCACCCGTAGGTATCTTAAATTCCGCAATCTCAACAAACTTTTCCTTAAAATCATCAACTGAAAAAACGTCATTACTCATGTGGTTCAGTGTTTCGTGCACTAAAGGGATATAGTTATGATCTTGCCCCGATAAAACGGACACGTTCGTTTTCATGCTGCTATTCGCTCGTA
>CAJWBH010000006.1 GCA_913019975.1 Thalassolituus maritimus
CGAGCCTCAGATGAGGCTCGTTATATGATCCCAAAACTGTGGGACAGCAGTGGCCCTCCGGCTGCT
The DNA here is from genome assembly GCA_913019975.1 of Thalassolituus maritimus. Classification (GTDB taxonomy): domain Bacteria; phylum Pseudomonadota; class Gammaproteobacteria; order Pseudomonadales; family Oceanobacteraceae; genus Thalassolituus. The sequence goes on from CAJWBH010000006.1 coordinate 67, forward strand.
TTTTTTATGCCCGCTTTTGCTGTTTTAACCGGGGCAACACTCTGTCTTGCCGATATTATTGATAAAGTGACTTTTACGACTCACTGTACTGTTTTACCCTGTGTAGAGACACAGGAGACTCTGCATGACCGACGATATTTTTTATGCCGCCGCCTGGGGCGTTCTTGCTCTGTTAGCGCTCTTTCTGGGTGGGCTTCTACTCGGTACCCTCTGGTTTCTCTGGGCCTATGTATCGGATCGTCTCCAGACCCAGCATACGGTGCGACGCAACTTTCCGGTCATCGGACGCTTCCGTTACATGTTCGAGCACCTTGGAGAATTCTTTCGCCAGTATTTTTTCGCTATGGACCGCGAAGAAATGCCGTTTAACCGGGCAGATCGTAGCTGGGTGTATCGTGCAGCCAAGAACCTGAGTACGACGGTGGCTTTTGGTTCGACCCGGCGTCTGGATACCGCCGGTACCGTGATGTTCGTTAACAGCCCATTTCCTTCATTAAGCAAAGACCTGAGCGAGTCTCAGGTTCTCACCATAGGTAAAAACTGTCGTAACCCATACAGCACCAGCTCGCTGATAAATATTTCTGGTATGAGCTACGGCGCATTGTCTAAACCAGCGGTACAAGCGCTGTCACGGGGCGCGAAGAAAGCGGGCTGTTGGATGAATACCGGTGAGGGTGGCTTGTCGCCGTATCACCTCGAAGGCGACTGCGACATTGTATTTCAGATTGGCACCGCGAAGTACGGAGTACGGAAAGAAGACGGCTCGCTGGACGACGAAAAGCTGATAGAAATCGCACATCGTCCTCAGGTGAAAATGTTTGAAATCAAACTGAGCCAGGGGGCCAAGCCCGGAAAAGGCGGTATTCTGCCCGGCGCCAAAGTCGGCGAAGAGATTGCAGCGATCCGACATATCCCGGTTGGGGAGGACTCAATCAGTCCTAATGGCCAGCCGGAAGTCCGCTCAGTCAGTGATCTGCTCGATATGATTAACCATGTGCGCGACATTACGGGTAAGCCTACCGGGTTCAAAGTCGTACTGGGGGGCAATGATTGGATACGGGACTTGTGTCGTGAGATTCATCTGCGCGGCAAAGACAGTGCGCCTGACTTTATTACCTTAGATGGCGCTGAGGGTGGTACCGGCGCGGCACCCCAATCGTTAATCGATTACATGGGTCTTCCGCTGGCTCAGGCGCTCCCTATGCTTGTGGATACCCTTGATGAATTCGAATTACGTCCACGGATAAAAGTTATAGCCTCAGGCAAACTGATCACGCCCGACCGGGTGGCCTGGGCAATCTGTGTCGGTGCAGACTTTGTAACGTCGGCACGTGGCTTTATGTTCGCACTGGGCTGCATTCAGGCTCTGCAGTGCAATAAAAATACCTGTCCGACCGGTATCACAACCCACGACCCCAGGCTGCAGCGTGGTCTGGTTCCGACAGACAAGGCGGAGCGAGTCGCTCACTTTGCCCGTACTCTTGTTAACGAAGTCGGTGTCATCGCACACAGCTGCGGTGTTGAAGACCCACGCCAGTTACAGCGGCATCATGCGCGTATGGTGCAGCCGAATGGCGAAGCAAGGTTGTTATCAGAGTTATACGGGAAGGAAGGCTTCCACCCACCTACCGAAGGCGCTGCCGAGGCCTCCTGAAAGTATCTCCTCTCCGCGGCAGGGTAAGGCTGCCGCTTGTCCACAACCTGACTTTCGTATAACCCGTATGGATACGCAAACATTTATCTATAAGCTCTGACTTATACTTATAATAAAAAACTATACAGATTAGCTGTTCAGCGTTCGTTGTATCATAGGCACATATTAAGACAGTCAGGGCCACAAGCCCGGTAGTCACTGCGCACACCCGCGCTAATCGGACAATATGATCTTCGCCTACTGGAGAAATCAAGATGGCAACGAATAAAGTAGATGCACTGCTCGTGGGCAGTGGCGTAATGAGCACAACACTGGCGACATTACTAAAGAAACTGGATTCTTCGTTGAATATCCTGATGGTAGAGCGCCTGGATCAGGTTGCAGCCGAAAGTACTGACGGCTGGAATAACGCCGGTACAGGTCACGCGGGCTACTGCGAACTCAATTACACACCTCAGGGTGCTGATGGCAATGTAGCTATCGAACGAGCGCTCACTATCAATGCCAATTACGAAATCTCTCAGCAGCTGTGGTCGTCTCTCGTCGAATCTGGCGACTTGCCATCCCCCGATCAATTTATTAATTCAACGCCGCATATCAGCTTTGTCTGGGGCAAAGAGAATGTTGAGTTTCTGCGCAAGCGTTACGAAAAGCTGAAAGACCATCACCTGTTTGCTGACATTGAGTACAGCGAAGATACTCAGACCCTGACCGAGTGGATGCCACTCGTGATGGGTGAGCGCGCTGACGGCGAGCCTGTTGCAGCGACACGCGTTGCTTACGGTGCTGACGTTGATTTCGGTTCTCTTACCCGCAACATGGTCGCCAGCCTGGAAAAGCAAAATGATTTTGACCTGCGTCTTGGCCATGAAGTTACCGCACTGAAAAAGAACGGCGGCAACAACTGGCACGTTACTATCAAAAATCGCAGCACAGGTAAGAAAGAAGCGATCACGGCAGGATTTGTATTCCTGGGTGCTGGTGGTGGTGCGTTACCGCTGCTGCAGAAATCAGATATTCCTGAAAGTAAAGGCTACGGCGGTTTCCCGGTATCAGGGCAGTGGCTGGTATGCCAGAACGAAGATGTAATTAAACAGCATCATGCCAAGGTGTACGGCAAAGCAGCCATTGGAGCACCTCCTATGTCGGTGCCACACCTCGACACACGTATCATTAATGGCAAACCTGCATTGTTGTTCGGGCCATATGCTGGGTTCACAACGCAATTTCTTAAGGCAGGATCACGTCTAGATCTGTTAAAATCCGTCAGCGCTAATAATCTGAAACCCATGATCGACGTAGGCCTGAATAACATGGATCTGACCCGCTATCTGATTAGCGAGGTAATGCAGTCACACAAAGACCGTGTTGCAACACTCCAACAATACCTGCCTTCTGCTAAAGCAGAAGACTGGACGCTGGCACATGCTGGTCAGCGCGTGCAGATTATTAAGAAAGATGAAAAAGGCCGCGGCAAGCTTGAGTTCGGCACCGAACTGGTTGCTGCTGAAGACGGTACTCTGGCTGCGTTACTGGGTGCATCTCCGGGTGCATCCGTGGCTGCCCAGGCTATGATCGAAGTATTAGAGCGCTGTTTCCGTATGCGTATGGACGGTGGTTGGAAATCAAAACTGAAGGCTCTGGTGCCTTCTTACGGTGAATCTTTGGTAGATAACGCACATCTGCTGCAGGATATTCGTCGTCATACTCTGACTACTCTGGGGTTGCAGGCAGTCGCCGGCAAGGAGACCTCAGGCGAAACTCACCACCAGGAACGACAGGAGCAACGCCGTTCCTTTGGCTGACAGACGTTTCATGTAGTTAATTCCATATTTACAAAAAAGCCGCTTATGCAGTCAGTAACCTGACCGCAGGCGGCTCTTGTTTGTTTTAAAAACTTCAGACTTTAAATTTAAATTAACAGGAGTACTAACCATGCTGATTGGTGTACCTAAGGAAATTTATCCTGGGGAAGCCCGGGTTGCCATTATACCTTCGGGTATACAGGCACTACTGGACAAAGGCTTTTCAGTCGTTGTTCAGGAGGGTGCAGGCGATGGCGCACACTTTGGTGACGAAGAATATCGTGCATGCGGTGCAAGCATTGCCCCGTCTGCAGAGTCTCTTTATGAGCAAGCCGATATTATTCTGAAAGTGCGCAACCCTCAGGAAGAAGAGCTGCCTCTGCTGAAAGAAAACAGCACGCTGATCTGCCTGATGGACGCCTGGTTTAATCTGCCAATGGTAGAAAAGCTGGCGGCACAGAAAGTACGCTCTTTCGCTCTGGAATTTATTCCACGTACAACCCGTGCACAGTCTATGGACGTACTCAGCTCGATGGGTGCAATCAGCGGTTACCGTTCTGTACTGACCGGCGCTATGGCTCTGCCTCAGTATTTCCCGATGCTGATGACTGCAGCGGGCACCATCCACCCGGCTAAAGTATTCATAATCGGTGCAGGTGTTGCCGGTCTGATGGCTATTTCTACTGCCCGTCGTCTGGGTGCTGTTGTAGAAGCGTACGATACGCGTGCCGAAGTACGTGAGCAGGTTGAATCTCTGGGCGCTAAATTCGTTGAATTCGACCTTGAAACGGAAGAAGGCAACAGCTCTGGTTACGCTAGCGAGAAATCAGAAGAATTTTATCGTAAGCAGCGTGAGCAGATGACCACCAAGATCTCTCAGGCAGATCTGGTAATTACGACCGCTGCTATTCCAGGTAAGCCATCTCCTCGTCTGATCACCAAAGACATGCTGCACTACATGAAAAAAGGTTCAGTGATTGTCGATCTGGCAGCAGAGCGTGGCGGTAACGTCGAAGGCACTGTGGCGAACGACAAAGTATACCTCGATGGCGTGACGATCATCGGTTATACCGACCACCCGGGTCGTGTTCCTGTGCATGCTTCCCAGCTTCTGACCAAAAACATTTCTACCTTCCTGCTGAACATGGCGGACGAAGGTGACCTGTCTGTAAATATGGAAGACGATATCGTCGCGGCTACCCTGGTAACCGAAGACGGTGAAGTAAAACACGAAGGGCTCAGTGCTCAACTGGCTGGTAACGCGTAAGGAGTAGTCTTATGGAAATGTTTATCCTGAGCCTCACGATTTTTGTGCTGGCTGTATTCGTTGGTGTGGAAGTGATTAACAAAGTACCGCCAACTCTGCACACGCCGCTTATGAGTGGTACTAACGCTATTTCGGGCATTGTTGTTGTGGGTGCCATCATCAGTTCTGGCGGCAGCGAGCACACGACGGTCCTGTCGACGGTTCTGGGTGTTGCAGCGATCGCGCTGGCGACCATCAATATTGTGGCGGGCTTTATGGTTACCGACCGCATGCTCAACATGTTTAAAAAGAAGTAAGGGGCGATTAATTCATGGAAACTGTAATTAACATCGGTTATCTGGTCGCCGCCGTACTCTTTATTCTCGGCATTAAAGGCATGACCAAGCCAAAGACAGCGGTTCGTGGTAACCAGATGTCGGCAACGGGTATGCTGGTGGCGATTATTGCTGCGCTGCTCGACAATAACGTTGTCAGCTACGAATACATCATTATTGGTGTGCTGATCGGCGGTGCAATCGGTGCGTTTATCGCCAAGAAAGTCGCAATGACAGATATGCCAGAACTGGTTGCTGCATTGAACGGTATCGGTGGTGGTGCATCCCTGTTGGTGGCATCGGCTAACTACCTTGAAAGCCAGAAGCTGGCTGAGATGGGTCAGTTTGTTCCTACGTACGATTGGTCTATCGCCGTTATTCTGTCGATTCTGATCGGTGCTGTGACTCTGACCGGTTCTTTTATCGCGGTTGGTAAGCTAAAAGGAAAAATCGGCGACGCTAAGCAGGTCCGCCTGTTCAAGTGGATTGTAAAACTGAGCCTGGCAGCTCTGCTGGCGGGTGCAGCTTACTTTGCTGCGGTTGATCCTGTTAACTCTGATCTGCTGATCGCGGGTCTGATTATTCTGTGTCTGATTCTGGGTATCTGTCTGGTAATGCCAATTGGTGGCGCAGACATGCCGGTAGTGGTTGCACTGCTGAACTCCTACTCAGGTCTGGCGGGTGCGGCTGCGGGTTTCGTGCTGGGCAACAATGGCCTGATCATTACCGGTTCTCTGGTAGGCGCATCCGGTATCATCCTCACCAGCATCATGTGTAAAGCAATGAACCGCTCACTGACGAACGTTCTGTTCGGTGGCTCTATGTCTGAAAGCTCAGGCGTAAGCCGTTCAGAAAACGATGCTTTCTACGAAGGCAAAGTGAAGTTCTCTTCCGCTGACGAACTGGCGATGCTGCTTGATGGCGCTCAGAACGTTGTATTTGTTCCGGGTTACGGTTTGGCGGTTGCACAAGCTCAGCACGCGACACGTGAACTGGCTGGTATGCTGGAGAAGCAGGGTGCGAAAGTTAAATACGCAATTCACCCGGTTGCCGGTCGTATGCCGGGCCACATGAACGTACTGCTGGCGGAAGCGGAAGTACCGTACGATCAGCTGGTAGAAATGGACGCGATCAACCCTGAATTCTCGCAGACTGATGTTGCGATTGTTCTGGGTGCGAACGACGTTGTTAACCCAGCGGCTGCAGAAGATCCGAATTCACCTATCTTCGGTATGCCAATTCTTGATGTACACCATGCTAAGACTGTCGTTGTTGTTAAACGTGGTCTGTCACCTGGCTTTGCAGGTATTCCTAACGAACTCTTCATCCGTGATAACTCACTCATGGTGGCAGGCGATGCTAAGAAGGTTCTGCAGGATACAATTTCGGCGTTGAAGGACCTGTAAAGTTCGCTGTTTAAAACAACGTCATTTGGCCCGCATCGCGGGCCTTTTTTTTGCCTGTCATTCGTCGGCTTGAATTACGCTTTCGCGAGCCATGCTTTTCACCGATTACCTGAGCAGTGGTAAAGAATTCAGAGTCACGAACGGATTTCAGGTCGGCTCTGGCTCGTCGGGTTGCCGCGGCGAAGTCGACCAGAGGAGCAGGGTAGTCTTCGCCAATAATACAGTGTGAATTTTCCTGAATTGCTCGTGGCATTAACCAGGGCTCGAAGATCCATTGATCTGAGACATGCTGTAATTCGGGCACCCAACGACGTACAAACAGACCTTTGGCATCCAGTCGTTGCGCCTGAAGGATAGGGTTGTACATGCGCGGAATATTAATCCCGGTAGTCCCTGCCTGCATCTGCACCTGCGGATAGTGAATGCCCGGCTCATAATCGGTAAACAGAGATGCCAGATAGCGCGACACAGGTTGCCAGGGCAGAGCTAGGGGGTAGGATGCGATCGAAATCAGCATGGCACGCATGCGGAAGTTTACCCAGCCGTTGGCAATTAAGTAGCGCATGGAGGCATCGACCATCGGCCAGCCAGTGTTGCCTGTTTTCCAGGCCTCGAATTTTTCCTCATCGAAAGGGCGGTTGAGCTGCTCTGTCAGTGGATGAAGATTCTGAATTTCCATATCCGGCTGATCTTCGAGCTTCTGAATAAAATGGCAGTGCCACCACAGCCGGGATTCAAATGCCGACAGACTCGCCTTCCAACGCCCTTCCGCTGCTCGCCGCCGGTTTTGAACCGCCTGCACAAGCTCGCGCATACCGATGCAACCCACTGCCAGATAAGGGCTTAACCGTGAGCAGCCATTTTCTGCTGTTAATGGAGAGCTGATTGAGCCACGGTAGTATTCGCCGCGTTGGTTCAGAAAGTCCGAGAGTATTTTTACACCTTCTTCACGCCCTCCTTTTTGCGGCTGCTGCACAGAAGGCAGCTGGCAGGAAATACGCTCTGGAAGTTGTTCGGGTTTCAGAAAATTCTCGTTTCGATCAAGGGTCAGGAAATTAATGTGATCGGGTATTGGATATTGCGTCTGCGTCATCCATTGATTCCAGTGGGATGCCCAGTCATCGCGATTACGGTTAGGCCGTCGCACGCCGTTCTGCGGGTATTCTGTCCACGGAATATTGGATTTCTTAAGTAGCTTTTTTAATTTCAGATCACGTGAGAAAGTCCAGAGATTGCCAGTTTCTTCATGGCTGTGAATCCCCTGAATGTTCAGAACTTCTGTCAGCTTATTAAAACGAAGCACCGCATCTCCGCTCATACAGATGAGTTCGCCACCGAGCCTTTTCAGTTGTTGATTCAGATCGATCAGGGCTTCCCGTGTGAATGCCCACTGGCGTTGACTGGTGTCATCCAATTGCCAGTAATCAGGCTCAAAAATATAGAGTGCCAGTACCGTTCCCGATTGCGCAGCGTGCCAGAGTGCAGAGTGATCCTGTAAGCGCAGGTCACGCTTAAACCATACTATTTGCGTCATGATTTAATATCAAAAGCGGGTACGGTAACGACGGGCGGAGGGAAGGACGCGAGAAGTTTTCTTCCTGCCTGATGATCAAGAACGTCCTGCAGACTATTCTCTTCTATTTCCGGGCACCACCGCCTGATATGACTGAGTTCTGGATCATATTGATGAAGCTGTTTGTTCAGGTTGAACTCACGAACGGGTCTTGGGTCGTGACCGACACCTGCAAGGTAGGCCCAATTTCCATAGTTACTGGCAACGTCAAAGTCGCACAGATACATCTCAAACCAGCGGGCACCCAGTCGCCAGTCCAGCTTAAGTTGGTGAATAAAGTAGCTGGCCATATTCTGGCGCAGGCGGTTTGAAACAAAGCCGGTATGTCTTAGCTCGCGCAGTCCTGCATCAATCATAGGGACGCCCGTACTGGCATTACACCAGGCTTGCCAGTGGACACTATTGTCTGAAGCTTCGATTTTCTTTCTCTGGATTCCTGAGCGTGCAAACAATCGGTCGCCATGCACTCGCATTGACCAGTGGAAGTACTCCCGCCAGAGCAGTTCGAATCTGAGCCAGTAGGTATGCTCTGTCTCACCATAGCTGGCTTCAAACTTAAGTATTTCATGCCAGATATAACGCGGCGATAGACAGCCCCAGGCAAGCCACGGACTGAGACGACTACTGAAGTTCTCACCGGTCAGTGCGTTCCTCGTTTCTTTATAATGAGTGATGGCTTTATCGTCCCACACATAACGACTTAGCCACTCTATCCCTGGTCTTTCTCCTCCATGACAGCCGAGTGAAACCGCGTATTCGCTGCCTGGCCAGCTGATAGAGGCACTGGTTCTCAGTGGTTGTTCATGGATGTGAAGGCGGGTTGTTTCTGCGCTTTCAGGGATATAAAAAAGCTCTGGTCTTTTTTCGACCGTTTTTCTGAATTTAGAAAAAGATGCAGGAAAGTCGTTCAGTAAGGTGGCCATTTGTGCCTGACTGAAGAGTGTCTGACTTTCGTAGGTCACCAGATCAATGTCGTATTCTTTAACCGCTTCCAGCCACTCTTGTTCTTCAGGGGCCTGCGCATCCGAGGTGAGCAGCCTTATGTCGCCACACAGCTCATCTCTGAGTCGAGTAATGATGTCGACTGGGTGACCATGATACATATTGAAGTTAATGGTCTGATCTTCAAGCTGTCGATGAAGATCAATCAATGAGGCTCGCAGGAAATGTGCTTTCGCGCTTCCCAGCCTACTCATGCCATCATCATCTGTATTCAGCCAATGCTCAGGTAAAATATAAATGACAGCGAGAGGGGCGCCGTGTTCTACGGCCAGCCGAAACCCCTCATGATCATGGAGGCGCAGATCATTCCGCAGCCATAATACTTGAGTCGTCTTTTGCATCAGAACTCGTCCTCCACACTCGCGCTGGCGCACAGATTTGCAGCGGGTGTTGATTTAGCAGCGCGCTTACAGCGCTGTGAGCAATAGTGCACGTTTTCCCAGTCACGCGCCCATTTTCTCCGCCAGCAAAAAGGGCGTTTGCAATAGGCACAGTTTTTCTCTGGAAGATTTACTTTTTTATGGGGCATATCAAAGATCGTCCAGTCGACTGAGAAGGTCATCCGCACGGGCAATAATCCGGTCTTTCTTGTCGTCTTTCATTTTGTCCAAGGTCCGGTAAATCATTCCCATACGGTGGTTGTTTTTGAAATCCTCACGGTGACGGTCGATAAAATGCCAGTACAGACTGTTAAAGGGACAACTCTCTTCCTCCACCTGAGTTTTGACTGAGTAATGGCATTGCGAGCAGTAATCCGACATTTTATGAATGTAGTTTCCGGAAGCTGCATAGGGCTTGCTCCCCAGATATCCACCGTCGGCATGCATGACCATGCCAAGTGTGTTGGGAAGCTCAACCCAGTCGTAGGCATCGGCGTATACCGCGAGATACCAGTCACAGATTTCTTCAGGTTTAATTCCGGTAAGTAACGCGAAGTTACCCGTGACCATTAAGCGCTGAATATGATGTGCGTAGGCATGATCAAATGTGTTTTTAAAACAGTCGGCCATGCAGGCCATCTTCGTATCGCCATCCCAGTAATAGCGGGGCAGTGAGCGCTTGTTCTTCAGCGTGTTCTGTTTCGCGTATCGGGGCATGTGAAGCCAGTAAATACCTCGCACGTACTCGCGCCAGCCGATAATCTGGCGAATAAAGCCTTCTACTGCATTCAGGGGGGCACGATCTTCGTCCCAGGCACGTTGGGCAGCATCACATACTTGTTTCGCTGTCAGTAATCCGCAGTTCAGGTAGGGAGAGAGCAGGCTATGAAACAAGGCTTTTTCACCGCGCACCATAGCGTCCTGAAAATCACCGAAATTGCTGAGGCAATGCTGAATAAAAAAGCCTAGCGCGGTTGAAGCCTGGCTTCTTGTAGTCGCCCAGTGAAATTCATCGAGCGAGCCTGGGTGATCTGCGAAGTTCTTTTCGACCAGCTCTATGACTTCACGGTCGATATCATCGCGTTCAAACACAGGAGGGTTAGGAAAGGGAGTTTTGTCATCCCACTTTTTGCGGTTATCGGCGTCGTAATTCCATTGTCCGCCCTCTGGGTTGTCGTCTTTCATCAGGTAACCAGTTTTACGGCGCATTTCCCGATAAAAGTATTCCATACGTAGTTGCTTGCGACCGTCGGCCCAGTCTGCGAACTCTTTTGTTGTGGCGATAAAGCGATCGTCGCCATACACATCGACCGGGATGTTCAGTGATTTTGACCATTCCCGGTCCATCGCATTCTGCAAACGGTATTCACCACACTGGGTCAGGATCAGGCGCTCAGCCGAATACTCTTTTGCATAGTGCTTCACTACGTCGAACAGGGATTTGAAGTTTCCCTGACTGTTGTATTCGTAGTAATCCACCTGCCACCCCGCATCTCTCAACTCCTGTGCAAAATGGCGCATGGAGCTGAAGAGCAGAGCGATCTTCTGTTTGTGGTGTTTTACGTAGGTGGCCTCATCGCGGACTTCGGCCATGATCAGCCGGTCCACCTTCGGATCGAGAACGCGAAGGCTTGCGAGGTCGTGTGTCAGCTGGTCGCCGAGAATCAGCCCGAGGTGCATAAGTTATACATTTCTACGTTGTTTGGTATAACTAATGTATAACTATATGGCTGGATTTGCCAGTGTGCGAGTCCGTCAACGACGCGGGTTGCGACGGTTCATCCGTCAGATCTCAGTAAATTCCTGCTGTAAAGTGCTGATAAGCCACTCCAGTGCGAGGTCATCGCCCCGCAAGGAAGATGTGATAATGTCGACATCAAACGGTGGTATCGGCAGAGGCAGCGAAGCCAGCGCGATAGGTAGCAGCCCTGCATACTGGTCGGCCATGCGTTTTGGCAGCACTACGACCATATCGTTGCCAATGATGAGATGCGTGGCGCCAAGGTAATTGGGCGTGACAAGAACGATCTCACGCTCAAGGTTGTTATCGTCCAGCCACATATCGACAACCCCCCGGTGTTGCCCACCCGATACCCATATGTGGCGTAAGCCAAGAAATCGTTCCAGATCCAGCCCGGAGGTCAGGTCCAGTTGCTGTGGGTCATAGGCGACAACCAGATCCTCCTTCAGAAATCCTGTGCGGCGAATGCGGGGCGGCAGCTCTCCGAAGCGTCCGATGCACAGGTCTAAGTTGCCATCTTCAAGCGCTTTCGTCGGCGTATCCGGTGGCAGATCAAGAATGTCGAATTCGATTCCGGGCGCCGTTGTGCGCATGTAAGCCAATAAACGTGGCATCAGCGCCAGTTCGGCGTAGTCTGTAGTCGCTATCCGAAAACGGCGGCGGCTGGATTGAGGATCAAATTGATGACCGCCGGACAACGTGGTCTCGATTTGTTGAATGGCCTGACGTATCGGCCCTTCCAATGATAATGCCAGTGCCGTCGGTTGCATGCCCTGTGCGGTGCGGATCAGCAGTTGATCGTCGAGCAGGCTGCGCAGGCGGTTGAGAGCATTGCTGATGGCCGGCTGGCTCAGAGCCAGCTGGTCGGCGACCCGCGATACGTTGCGCTCGCGCATGAGGGCGTCAAAGATGACCAGCAGGTTGAGGTCAAAGTTGCGGATATTCATCATCACAATAAGCTATATCACTATGTTTAATTTCATGTGCTTCTTCAATCTTGGTCAGAATGAGCCCAGAAGCTGATCGAATAAGCATAACAACTCAATAGTAACCCGGATAACAATCCGGACAGGCAAGGTATATGACTCAAGCGAATCTCCCCTCAAGCGTAAACGACATCCAGCAGGTTGCAGTGATTGGTGCGGGCACCATGGGCCGCGGCATTGCTATCTCATTCGCGAATGCAGGCATCAAAGTGACTCTGCTCGACCTGAACGAAGACGTACGGGCGCAAGCTATGAGCTACATCGAAGGCATCTATGCCGGCATGGTAAAGCGTGAGCGTATCACTCAGGCTCAGGCGGACGAGCGCCTGGCCTGCTTCAGCCTGAGCGGAGACTACGCTGACATTGCCGATGTGCAGCTCGCGATTGAAGCGGTCTACGAAAATATCGACCTGAAAAAAACCATCTTCAAGCAGTTGGATGAAACGCTGAATGCGAACGCTATCCTTGCGACCAACACGTCATATCTCGATGTTGATGCCATTGCCGCGGCGACTTCACGCCCAGAGCAGGTACTCGGTCTGCACTTCTTCAGCCCAGCACACATTATGAAGCTGCTTGAGATTGTTCGCGGTGAGAAGACTGCTCCTGCGGTACTGCAGCTGGCTGAAGATCTGGGCCAGCACATTGGCAAAGTCGCCGTTGTCGCAGGTAACTGCCATGGCTTTATCGGTAACCGCATGCTGGAGCCTTATGTGTTTCAGGCGCGCCGACTGCTGTTAGAGGGAGCACTGCCAGCGCAGGTCGATAGCGCATTGCAGAACTTTGGTATGGCGATGGGCCCGTTCCGTATGTACGACGTTGTCGGTATTGATCTTGAGTGGCGCTCGCGTCAGCTCTCGGGAGTGCAGCTCCCTGAAGGCTCTCCTGAAGAACTGAATGTCCGTGTGGACAACCAGCTCTGTGAACAGGAGCGCTTCGGTCAGAAATCAGGTAAAGGATACTACCGCTACGAAAAAGGCAGCCGTGAGGCCATCGTCGACGAATCGGTTGAAGCATTGATAGTCGAAACTTCAGAAAAAGCCGGCTTCACCCGCCGAGATATCAGCGATGAGGAAATCGTTGATCGCTGCATTCTTGCGCTGGTGAACGAAGGCGCGAAAATCCTTGAAGAGGGCATTGCCCGCAACAGTGCCGATATCGATAAGGTCTACCTGAATGGTTACGGCTTCCCGAAAGAGCGCGGCGGCCCTATGGCATACGCCGATGAGTGCGGTTTAAGCGATATTCTTGCTCGTACACAAGCACTGACCGATAAGTTCGGTGAGGCATGTGCGCCAGCTCCGTTGCTGAAAAAACTCGCCGAAAGTGGCGGTAAGTTTTCAGATATCGCTAACTGATACCCAGAAAATAATAAATTAAAAACAGGTTACAGATATGACAGCCTATAAAGCCCCTTTGCAGGATATGCGTTTCGTATTGCACGAAGTACTCGACGCTACTTCACATTTTGCCCGCCTCGGTCGTGATGATCTGACGGCAGAAATTGTCGATGCCGTTCTGGAAGAAGGCGCAAAATTTAATGAGGGCGTACTGGCACCGCTGAACCGTAGTGGTGACGAAGAAGGGATTCACTTTGAAAATGGTGAAGTAAAAACACCGGAGGGTTTCCCAGAGGCGTATCAGCAGTTCTGTGAAAACGGCTGGGCCTCGATGACCGGCAGTGAAGAGTTTGGCGGTCAGGGCTTTCCTGTATCGATGGCGGCGCCATTTCAGGAAATGATGATGAGCGCCAATCTGTCGTTCCGTGTGTATACCGGCCTGACGGACGGTGCTGTGTTCGCGCTGAACATGCATGGCAGCGACGAGCTTAAAAATACGTATCTTCCGAAAATGGTCTCCGGCGAATGGACCGGCACCATGTGTCTGACCGAACCTCATGCCGGTACTGACCTTGCCCTGCTGCGCACCAAAGCCGAGCCACAGGCAGACGGCAGTTATGCAATCTCTGGCACCAAGATTTTTATCAGTGGTGGTGAGCAGGACATGACCGACAATATTGTTCATCTTGTACTGGCTCGCCTGCCGGACGCACCACCTGGGGTGAAAGGCATTTCGCTCTTCCTTGTGCCAAAAGTGCTCGAAGACGGCAGCCGCAACCCAGCGGTATGCGGCTCGATAGAGCACAAGATGGGCATCAAAGCCGCAGCAACCTGTGTGATGAATTTTGATAACGCTAAAGGCTGGCTTGTCGGTACAGAAAACCGCGGTCTGGCGTGCATGTTTACCATGATGAACGATGCACGTTTCCAGGTGGGCCTGCAGGGTCTGGGTGTTGCTGAAATGGCGTATCAGGGCGCCGTCGAATACGCTATTGACCGTTTACAGTCGCGTTCGCTTTCTGGTCCGAAAGCACCAGAGAAAGCGGCCGATCCGATTATTGTTCACCCCGATGTACGCCGTATGCTGCTGACTCAGAAAACGTTGGTCGAAGGCTGCCGTATTCTTGCGTACGAAGCGGCTCAGTATCTGGATATGGAGCAACACCATCCTGACGTTGAAGAACGTGAAAAGGCCGCAGTGCGCGCTGCGCTGCTGATCCCGGTTGTGAAATCCTTCCTCACTGATATGAGCGCAGAAGCCGCTAACCTGGGCATGCAGGTGTATGGTGGCCATGGCTTTATTCGCGAATGGGGCATGGAGCAACTGGTACGCGATGGTCGTATCACTCAGATTTATGAGGGCACCAACGGTATTCAGGCATTGGATCTGATGCGTCGCAAAGTGATGGGCGATCAGGGTGCCGAGCTTTCTAAATTGCAGGACGAAATTGACGCTTTATGCGAAGCGAACGATCTGCATGAATCTTTGCGTGAGCAAGTCGCTGCACTCACTTCCATGAATGCTCACTGGCGTAAGCTGGCGCAGGACATCATCAAGCGTGCGGCCAATAATCCGGAAGAAATCGGCGCCTGTGCGACCGACTTCCTGAATTTCTCATCGTATGTTCTTCTGGCTTACGGTTGGCTACGTATGGCGCTGACAGCGCAGAAGAAGCTTGATGAAAAGTCGGGCGATCAGGATTTTTATGAAGGGAAACTGGCCTCATCGCGTTTCTATTTTGAGCGTATTCTGCCGCGTGCAGAATTGCATCGCCAGGTACTACAAACGTCGGCTGATAACCTGTTTGGCCTGACAGCAGAGCAGTTTGTCCGCCACTAAATAATCAGCAGAGAATAATAATGACAGCTTTTACGTTTACAACGACACGCACCATCATCAATGAGCCGGGTTCAGCCCGGCGCCTGGCCAGTATCTGTGAAGAGCAGGGTGCGCGTAGCGTCATGCTGGTAACTGACCCGGGCATTATCAGTATTGGCTTGCTTGAGGACGTACTGCCAGCATTTTCAGAATCGGGTATTCAGTTAACACTGTTTAAAGACGTTGAAGCCGACCCGGCTGACAGCACGGTCATCGACGCCGCGAATCAGGCGCGTGCTGCTAAAGCCGATTATGTGGTGGGATTTGGCGGTGGTAGCTCGATGGATGTCGCCAAGCTGGTGGCCTTACTGGCTCACCCAGAGTGCAAACAGCCGTTAAGCGATATGTACGGTGTTGGCAATGCACGTGGTAAACGTCTGCCTTTATTGCAGGTGCCTACTACGGCAGGCACAGGCTCTGAGGTTACTCCCATCGCTATCGTTACCACAGGTGCAACGACTAAGGCGGGCGTGGTTTCTCCCGTTTTACAGCCCGACATTGCTTTATTAGATGCCGAGCTGACCAAAGGCCTGCCAGCGCACGTTACGGCAGCGACCGGCATTGATGCCATGGTGCACGCTATTGAAGCCTACACCTCTGTGCATAAGAAAAACCCTGTGTCCGACATGCTGGCGAAAGAAGGGCTGCGCCTGTTGTCATCGAACCTCATGGCTGCTGTTAACGAAGGGCACAACCTCGAAGCGCGCAGTAATATGTTGCTCGGTGCGCTGTATGCTGGTCAGGCATTTGCCAATGCGCCAGTGGCGGCAGTACATGCACTGGCGTATCCACTGGGTGGTCATTTCCATATTCCGCATGGTCTGAGTAATTCCCTCGTATTGCCGCAAGTTATGCGGTTTAACGCAGCGGATAAACAGGCGGCAGCACAGTACGCGGAATTAGCGCCCTATATTATGGGAGCTGATTTCTCAGAAAAATCAGCCGGGAGCAGCGATGAGGACGTTACTAACACTCTGATCGCCTGGCTTGAACAGCGGATCAAAGAGACCGGCCTGCCAATGAGGCTGCGGGAGTGTGACATCCCGGAAGATGCTGTTCCTATGCTGGCCAGTGAAGCCATGCTGCAGCAACGTTTGCTAATTAATAATCCGCGCGAAGTCACCGAAGCGGATGCGCTGGCTATTTACACCGCAGCTTATTAATTTTGAAAAGAGGATGACCCATGAGCAGTGAAAAACCGCTGTCACGCAGTGACTATAAAAAGTTCGTCCCTATTACTACCCGCTGGATGGATAACGATATCTACGGCCACGTTAACAACGTGACTTACTATTCTTATTTTGATTCGGCAGTTAACCGCCATTTAATCGAAGAGGGTGGGCTGGATATTCATGATGCGCCGATTGTTGGTTTCGTGGTCAATTCACATTGTAATTACCTTGCCCCGATTGCCTACCCAGACGCCATCGAAGTTGGCCTGAGAGTCAACAAGCTGGGCAACAGCTCAGTGACCTATGGTGTCGCTATCTTCAAAGAAGGCGAAGATCAGGCCTGTGCCTTTGGCGACTTTATTCACGTATTTGTGGAACGCGCGGCCAATAAATCCGTCCCAATTCCTGAACCGATACGAAATGCACTCTCGCAACTGGTGATCTGACATGAGTAAGACCTATCCCTACTATCTCGCAGGCGAAGCGGTATACGCCAATACAGACCTGAAAGTTACCGATAAATACAGCGGAGAAGTCGCTTACGAAGTGCCACTGGCGACGCCGGATGTTCTGGATGAAGCCATTGCAGCGGCCGAAGGCGCAGCCGAAGCGATGCGTAAAATGACGGTTTATGAACGTCAGGCTGTTCTTGAGCATTGTGTGAAACGCTTTACCGAGCGCGCTGACGAACTGGCCGAAGCCTTGTGTATTGAAGCCGGTAAACCGATTAACGATGCGAAAGGCGAAGTAGGTCGCTTAATCGACACCTTTAAAATCGCGGCGGAAGAAACACCGCGTATGCTGGGCGAGACTCTGCCATTGGATATCAGTCCGCGCGCCAAAGGCTATCGTGGTATGACTCAGCGCGTGCCTATCGGCCCGTGCGCATTTATCAGCCCGTTTAACTTCCCGTTGAACCTGGCTGCACATAAAGTCGCTCCGGCGATTGCGGCGGGTTGCCCGTTCGTATTGAAACCAGCCAGCATGACACCGATTGGCGCTCTGGTGATTGGTGAAATTCTCGCAGAAACGGATCTCCCTAAAGGGGCGTTTTCTATTCTGCCGTGTCGCCGTGACAGTGCCGATATGCTTACCGAAGACGACCGCCTGAAGCTTCTGAGCTTTACCGGTTCTCCTGAAGTTGGCTGGGCTTTGAAAGCCCGTGCTGGTAAAAAGCCGGTCGTGCTGGAACTCGGTGGCAACGCTGCATGTGTTGTCGATAACGACTGGGATCTCGATGATGCGGTTGCCCGTGTCATCATCGGTGCTTTCTACCAGTCGGGTCAGAGCTGCATCGGTGTTCAGCGCTTGTATGTGCACAGCGATGTGTATGACAAATTCAAAGAAAAACTGCTGACCAAAACCAAAGCGCTGAAAAGTGGTGATCCGAAAGATCCGGAAACCTTTATTGGTCCGATGATTTCCGAAGGCGAAGCGGAACGTCTGCATGGCTGGATTAAAGACGCTCTGGATCGCGGTGCGACCTTACTGTGTGGTGGTGAGCGTGACGGCAATATGCTGCAGGCATCCTTGCTGGAAAACGTACCAGCGGATTGCGAACTCAGCGCGGAAGAAGCGTTTGGCCCCGTGGCTATTTTAGAGCCGTTTGATGATTACGACGCTGTTCTGAATAAAGTAAACGACAGCCGCTACGGTCTGCAGGCGGGTATCTTCACCCGCGATCTGTATAAAGCACAGAAAGCTTGGGATGAGCTGGAAGTCGGTGGTGTCGTGATTGGTGATGTGCCGAGCTGGCGCGTCGACCATATGCCATACGGCGGTGTAAAAGACTCAGGCATTGGCCGGGAGGGCATTCGCTATGCTCTTGAAGATATGACAGAGTTGCGCCTGATGGTAGTGCGCACGCCGCAGTAACGGAAATGCAGACCAAAAAAAGCGCAGTCGGTTTCCCGACTGCGCTTTTTTATGCATCACGTTCTGATTACAGAGCGACGATGTTCTCAGCCTGAGGGCCTTTCTGACCTTGAGTTACAGTGAACTCAACACGCTGGCCTTCAGCCAGAGTTTTAAAGCCAGAACCAGTGATCGCGCTGAAGTGAGCGAAAACGTCAGGGCCAGATTCCTGCTCGATGAAGCCGAAACCTTTAGATTCGTTGAACCATTTTACTGTGCCAGTTGTTTTATCAGACATAATTTGTACCTTTCGGATTGTATTCAGTGGTGTCCCTCATGACACAAAGCCACGCTGAGGACGATAAAGCATGAAATAAGGCTGAACTTAGAAACTACAAACCGAGGTATTACAGCTAACTGACATCGAGATGGAGTATTTAGACAGGAGACTTTCTTTCTTGCCAGATGGACTATGGGCTTGGTTCGGCTATCTGTCAATATTTATCGGCGAAACAGCACGTTTGGGTAACAAAAAATTCATTTTTCCTGCCAGCCGGGCGGGTCAGAGGGCTGGCAGGGTGAAAATCAGGGAGCTGATCAGTCGATCAGGCCAAAGCTGATGATGTTCCAGAAGCTGCGACGGTCGACATCTGCCAGTCCACTTTCTTCCAGCTGGCCATCCACCAGTTGTGGGTGATCCGGATAGTTCAGCTTCAACAGCGCCAGTGACTTCTCAGCCAGCTCGTCCATTTCCAGCAGCTGGTAAGCCTCAGTCATGATCGCCAGCGCGTCTTTAACATACGGCGTCTTCTGGTAGTGGATCAGAACTTCTTCACAGCGGTTTGCCGCAGCCAGATAAGCATGACGCTTCATATAATACTTAGCGACGTTGATCTGATAGCTGGCCAGACGTTCACGCAGGTAAACCATGCGGGCACGTGCATCGGCGTTGTATTCGCTGTCAGGGAAGCGGCGCAGCAACTCAGAGAAATACGCGAATGAATCCTGCAGGGGCACCGGGTTACGGTACTCTGTTTCATCACTCAGGTAGCGCTCGACGAAGGCAAAACCCAGCTCATAGGTTGCCAGACCGCGCATATAGTAAGCGTAATCAACTTTCGGGTGTTGCGGGTGAAGACGGATAAAGCGTTCAGATTTGGCCAGAACACCTTCCATGTCTGACATCTTGAAGCTGACGTAAATCAGCTCAAGCTGAGCTTGCTCTGCGTATTGGCCGAACGGATACTCGCTTTCGAGTCGCTTCAGGCGGTCTTCCGCGATCAGCATGTTATCGTCGTCGATGGCCTCGCGGGCTTCTTCGTAGTACTCGGCTTCGGTACGTACTTCACGTTCAGGGTTCGAAGAGCAGGCGCTCAGGCCGGCTGAAAGAAAAGACGCTGTGATCAGTGCCAACAGGATGGACTTTATGGAGTGCATTCTCATACATCTATATAATTTCGCGATACGCCGTATTAGAACACACCTGCGCGTCATCATCATCCGTCGCGCACATTAAAGGTTTCCTATGTCTGACCAGATAGACCACACCATTGAAGTTCCCTATGAAGAGGGCAACAAACGCCTTGATCAGGTGGCCGCCAAGCTCTTCCCTGATTACTCACGCTCGCGCCTGCAGCAATGGATCAAAGATGGCCAGCTGCTGGTGAACGGCAAATCTGTCCGGGGGCGCGATAAGGTGGTTGGTGGTGAGACCCTGACCTTAACCGCCGAGCTTGAGGCCGAGGGCGAATGGGAGCCAGAAGATATCCCGCTGGATATCGTCTACGAGGATGATGACATTCTGGTACTGAACAAACCGACCAACCTCGTGGTGCATCCTGCCGCAGGTAATCGTACCGGTACCTTACTCAACGGCTTACTTTTTCACTGCCCTGAGCTGATTAATATTCCCCGTGCCGGCATTGTTCATCGCCTTGATAAAGACACCACCGGCCTGATGGTAGTTGCCAAAACATTACAGGCTCAGACGCATCTCGTCGCTCAACTGCAGGATCGCAGCATGGGACGTGAGTATGAGGCGGTAGTGCAAGGGCACATGGTGGCGGGTGGTACAGTCGATGAACCGATTGGCCGTCACGGTACGCAACGCACCAAGATGGCCGTTAGCCCCATGGGTAAAGAAGCGGTCACTCACTATCGTGTTTTGCATAAGTTTCCGTCGCATACCTACATTCGCTGCAAGCTGGAAACTGGCCGCACGCACCAGATTCGTGTGCACATGTCGCACATCAGCCATCCTCTCGTTGGTGATGCCACGTACGCTGCCCGTACCCGACTGAAGAAAGGCGTCAGCCCAGAGTTACGCGAAATGCTGGCGAAATTTCCACGACAGGCACTTCATGCAAAAGCCCTGACGCTGATTCACCCGCGTACCGAAGAAATCATGGAATGGGAAATCGAACTCCCGGATGATTTTGTTGAACTGCTGAATACACTGGCCGACGACGAAGCCTTGCAGGACGACTATTAATGATCGACCTGCACCAACCCGAATGGCCATTGCCGGAAGGCGTTCACGCATACTATTCGGGTCGGCGCGGCGGCGTTTCGTTAGCGCCGTATAACGGATTTAACCTTGGCGATCATGTGGGTGATTTACCCGAATCCGTGGCCGCTAATCGAGCGACGCTGCTCGATGCTTTGCCCGGCGTTTCAGGCATCCAGTGGCTGAAGCAGGTGCACGGTGTTGAGGTATTTCAGGCAACCGCTGACTCACTCAGAGTAATCCCAGAAGCCGATGCGGCCGCCACCACCGAAGCAGGTATCGCCTGTGCTGTGATGACGGCCGACTGTCTGCCCGTGTTGTTCTGTGATCAGAGCGGCGACAAGGTCGCTGCTGCCCATGCCGGTTGGCGCGGCCTGGCATCGGGCGTCTTGCTCAACACACTCAACGAGTTCTCTGATGCATCTCAGGTAAGTGCTTACTTATGCCCGGCGATCGGATTTGAAGCCTTTGAAGTTGGCCCTGAAGTTAAAGCTGCCTTTCCCGGTGCGCCCGAAACCTGCTTTCGCAACGGAGAGGGAGATCGCTGGTATGCAGATCTCTTTGAGCTGGCTCGTTGGCAGCTCATCCGTGCGGGAATTGGCAGTGTGCACGGAGGAGGGATCTGCACTTTCGAAGACGAAAGTGGGTATTTTTCATATCGTCGTGATGGTGTCACCGGTCGTCAGGTCAGCCTGATCTGGAAAGCGTCAAACCTGCCCCGTTTTCAGACTGGATAATACCGTTGCTGAAACCTTATTAAATACAGTGATAAAAACCGGCCTGAGCCTTGATTTTACAGGGGTTTGGTGGTTCACACATTGATCAAGTACTGATAGAATAAACGCCATAAATGACAGCTCACCCAATGCTACACACCCGGAGCGCGGTGATTGTCATACATGGCCTTTGATGCGGTTACCCTCCGTGTCCGGCCCTGACCCCGGTTTCCTGGACCAGGCACCCGGTATCTGATGACGAACTAAGAGTGACTCATCCAGCCTTTTAAGGGATTGCCCCAACGGTTCCGTTTGAGCTGTTGTTGGTGCAGACCCGACTCGAACATACGTAACTCGTGCTCAACGGTGAGCACAAGAACAGAGGATTTTACGGTGGAATTAATTTCCGGCGGAGACATGCTGGTTCGTGCACTTCACGAAGCAGGTGTTGAATACGTTTATGGTTATCCGGGCGGTTCGCTGCTTCACGTTTACGACTCGCTGTACAAGCAGAGCGCGGTGAAGCACGTACTCGTCCGTCATGAGCAGGCCGCTGCTCACATGGCTGATGGTTATGCGCGCGCGACGGGTAAAGCGGGCGTGGTGATGGTTACTTCTGGTCCGGGCGCAACAAACACCATTACGGGTATTGCGACGGCCTTTACAGACTCCATCCCTATGGTCGTTATTTCTGGTCAGGTAATGAGCCACTTAGTGGGCGACGACGCCTTCCAGGAAACCGATATGCTGGGTGTATCGCGTCCTATCGTTAAGCACAGCTTTGCGGTTCGTCGTCCTGAAGACATTCCAGAGATCGTTGCTAAGGCTTTCTACATCGCCAACACCGGTCGCCCTGGTCCGGTTGTGATCGATATTCCGAAAGATATGACGATGCCAAACGAGCGTTACGAGTACGTCTATCCGAAGAAAATTAAAATGCGTTCCTATACGCCGCCACAGCGTGGTCACTCAGGTCAGATTAAAAAGGCCGTTGAGTTGCTGCTGGCTGCTAAGCGTCCGGTAATCTACTCCGGTGGTGGTGTCATCATTGATGGCAGCTCCGACAAACTGCGTGCGCTGGTTGATCGTCTGAACTTCCCATGCACTAACACCCTGATGGGTCTGGGTGCGTATCCGGGCACTGGCGAGCGCTTTATCGGCATGCTGGGCATGCACGGCTCTTACGAAGCCAACATGACCATGCACAACGCAGACGTTGTTATCTGTATTGGTGCGCGTTTTGACGACCGCGTAACCAATGCGACCAGCAAGTTCTGCCCGGATGCAAAAATCATCCACGTCGATATTGACCCATCATCAATCTCTAAAACCATCATCGCTGACGTGCCAATTGTTGGCCCGGTAGGTGCGGTTCTGGACGAAATGATGGCATTGCTCGACGAAGCCAACGAAACACCCGATGCAGAAGCACTGGAAACCTGGTGGAAACAGATCAACGAATGGCGTGAGCGTCATGGCGGTCGTTACGAGAAAAACGACAGCCAGCTGATGAAGCCGCAGGAAGTGATCGAGGCCATGTGGACTGCCACCAAAGGTGATGCCTTCATCACCTCTGACGTAGGTCAGCACCAGATGTTCGCTGCACAGTACTACAAATTCGACAAGCCAAACCGTTGGATCAACTCAGGTGGTCTGGGCACTATGGGCTTTGGGTTCCCGGCGGCCATGGGCATCAAGATGAACTTCCCGGATGACATGGTCGTCTGTGTGACCGGTGAAGGTTCGATTCAGATGAACATCCAGGAATTGTCGACCTGTCTGCAGTACGGCATTCCGGTAAAAATTCTGTGTCTGAACAACGGCTCACTGGGCATGGTTCGCCAGTGGCAGGACATGAACTACGAAGGTCGTCACTCACACTCCTACATGGAGTCACTGCCTGACTTCGTTAAGCTGGTAGAAGCGTATGGCCACGTGGGTATCCGTGTGACCGATCGCGATCAGTTGCCACAAGCGCTTGAAGACACCTTCGGCAAGTACAACGACCGTCTGGTATTCCTCGACGTAGCAGTTGATGAAACCGAACACGTATATCCAATGCAGGTGCCAACCGGCTCCATGCGTGATATGTGGCTGAGCAAGACGGAGCGTACCTGATCATGAGACATATTATTTCAATCCTGCTTGAAAACGAGCCAGGTGCTTTGTCCCGCGTTGTAGGTCTGTTTGCACAGCGCGGCTACAACATCGAAACCTTAACGGTCGCGCCAACAGAAGACGAAACCCTGTCGCGCATGACCATGACCACCACCGGCGACGAGCGCAAGATCGAACAGATCACCAAGCAGCTCAACAAACTGGTAGAAGTGGTTAAGCTGGTTGACCTGTCAGAAGGCCCGCACATTGAGCGCGAGCTGATGCTGATTAAAGTCAAAGCGATTGGTGCACAACGTGCTGAAATCAAACGTACTGCCGACATCTTCCGCGGCCAGATTGTTGACGTTAGCCCAAGCGTTTACACCATCCAGCTGACTGGAACCAGTGACAAGCTCGAAGCCTTTATCGAATCCATCGGTGCTGGCTGTGTACTCGAAACCGTACGTACCGGGGTATCTGGTATCGCACGCGGTGAGAAAGTACTGAGTCTCTGATGTAGGGTGTGCACTGCGCACCTCTTAAATTATCGACTCACAGAAAGGGCCTTCGGGCCCTTTTTTGTTGGTCGATTTTGTTGCCTGCTCACCTGAATATCATCACGTAGGGCAGATGCGCTTGCCCGTCTTTGGGGAGCGTAGTAACTTAACCCAATATCAAATCAGAACTTATGAACTTCGGATGAAGTAATTGAGTAAGCCACCGCCGAAGTAAAAGACGTGCGCGTTTTTCTTGAAGGGAAATTTGAGTTATGGAGGATTCTTCAATGCAATCAATAGGCTACCTAGGAAACCTCGAAAGAGTGTCCTAGGATAAATGCGCACGCACACTAATAAGCTGTTATGCAATCACCATCTATTAAAGGAGTAATGATGAAAGCCAATATATTAACCTTCACTGAAAATGAAGCTATTGACTACCTTAACCGAACTAAGCGATCGAATCAGATTTATATGTATAAATTCGATGTCGACGTGGTATTTCGGAAAGGAAAAAAGAGTGACGAGCAAATTGGCAAGGTTCGATACAAGGAAGATTCAAGGCCTCAAAAGTCTTATAACAGCAGGACAAAAACTGAGCAAGATAAGAAAAATGATATAGTTACCTACCAAAAAGGTGGAACTGATGACTTATACGTATTAGCGAAATCCGGCGGGGTTTCACTTTTTGATGGGATGAGCAGCAAGGTCAAACTCGGAAAAAATGATTGCTGGTGGGTAATAACTAAGAATGCCAAACTAGAAGAAGGTTTAGTTATCGCTAAGGATATGTTCTCTGATAGCGAAGGAAATACTCACTACTCAATAGAGCCTGATAGAGATATGCTGTTATCTGAGTACATTGAAAAACTTGAAGAGCTTAAAAAATACATGAAACAGAAGGTATGATATGGCTTTTTCATACAAGGACCTAACATATATACGGGCATCTATTCAAGCCTATGAGGGCATCCTTTCTGAGGTAAATGAAGATGAATGCTCGGACGACGATGAATTTTCTGAAATTCAAGATGATCGTCTTTACTTAAATCGACTTTTGGCTCTTGTAAACCAAGAGATTTCGGATATTGAAGGGGCAAAGCCTAAATTAACCCCTATTAAAGGCAAGGAATAAGTGCATAACAAAGCGTTGCAATTGACGCCCTACACTCCGCTTGCTTTGTGCTAGAAAACATTAGCACAAAGCAAACTCCATTCCGGCCGCAACTGAACGCGGCGTTATGAGTCAGAGAAAAGTCAGTGAATAAAATTGATTTAATCAAGACAGATGAAGTAAGAGTTTCAAGAATCTGTTTAAAAGCAGCAGAGATTTCACCCGCACACTATCATTCGAATGTTATTGAAAGCATAGTATGTTTAAGTGGTGAAATAGAAGTTGTGCTGGATTCTAGTAGTGATCCAAATATTTTAAAGCCGGGAAATTTTATTGATATTCAGCCACTAGATGGGCACCACTTAATTAATCGATTAAACTCCGCATCAGAATATTTATTGGTCCAAAAAGGATCTTATGATTTCGTACCAATAAAATCCTATTAAAAACGTTAAAGTGCAGCATGCGCATAACAAGCACAAGCATTGGACCAATGATCTTGCCCCGATAAAACGGAAACCAAAGACAGTCAACGAAGCCCAATATGCTTATGAGATACATACTACTCGCCATCTTATCGTTCCCTGTGATGTTACACGCCGAAACGAGCACCTGCTATGGCACAACAGCCAATGGCAGCTTGTCTGGAGGTGTGCAGCTACCCTCTGAAGGAAGCAACTATGTGGGCTACAGCTCCATTGCCCGATTGGCTGGTCGCACTTATGTTCATTCTGAAGTCAGGGATATTGTAGTGTCTGCCTACGTACAGTTGGAAAAAGAGCAACCTGATAAGGTTTATAAGTACGCAGAAACAGGTTTTAAAGAGGGCGGTCAGTTTAAACCTCATAAGACTCACAGAAACGGACTATCTGTCGACTTCATGACTCCAGTCGTGGATGGGAATGGTAAATCCGTTCACCTGCCAACGAATCCTTTAAATAAGTTTGGCTACAATATCGAGTTCGATGGCAGAGATCATTTCGATGAAATGCACATTGATTACGAGGCGCTCGCTGCTCATATAGTAGCGTTGGACCAACAGGCGAAAGCGCACGGGCACGGTTTATGGCGGGTAATCTTTGATCCGGCCCTGCAACCAAATTTGCTTGATACTAAGTACGGGCAGTATCTTAAAGACAATATTCAGTTTTCGAAAAAGCGCTCTTGGGTGCGCCATGACGAGCACTACCATGTGGATTTCGCTATACCCTGCGAGTAGCTGTCTTACAGCTTCTCTGCAGCCTCTATCTCCTGAATCTTCTTATAAATATCCTCAGCCTCCGTTGATAGCTTAGAGTAAGTGCGGATATCGCCACCTCGCTGGGCATGCATGGCTTGTTCAAGCAGCGCGGCGTGCTGTTTTCTGAGTTTCTTGGTCGGATCACTTTTCAAGAATGAGAACATGCATGACTCCGGTGAGTTAAGACAGATAGCTAAGTCGTCTCATTGTGTACGAGAAGTGGTGATAAAATCCAGAACTTATACGTAAGTTGTACAAATTGAGAGAGGTTGCCCCGATAGCTATAATCGCCGCCCCTTTACGTTATTCAGGTTCTGTTCAGTATGTTGTTTTTCCCTATCCAGCAGGAGCTGGACTGCATCAGCGAACGCGGTGTGATTCTGGGCAAGATTCGCTTCGATGACGCCCAAGGGAGGCATATCTTCTATCAGCCTGCTGATGTTGTTGAGGTTACGGCGGCAGAGCAGGCGGCCATCAATGAGCGGCTGGCTGGGCTGAATGCGGGTACTTACGGCATCCCCATGCAGGATGATGACTGAGACCCCATACCGTTTGTAGGGCTATTCGGGTATACTCCGGCCTCCTTAAAAATCGATAAGAAGTGTTCATTATGTCTTTGCCTCCATGCCCTAAGTGTCAGTCTGAATACGTGTATGAAGATCAGGCGAACCTGGTATGCCCGGAATGCGGTCACGAGTGGAATCCAGCAGATAACAGCGATGACGATGCGTTTGTGGTTCGTGATTCGAACGGCAAGGTGCTGGAAGTAGGCGATCAGATCACTCTGATTAAAGACCTGAAGGTAAAAGGTTCATCGCAGCCGCTGAAGATTGGTTCTAAGACGACCATCCGCCGCATCGTTGAAGGCAAGGATCATGAGCTGGACTGCAAGTTTGCCGGTGCTGGCGAGATTATGGTGACAGCCAAGTTCGTTAAAAAGGCCTGATAACCCGAATCTGGCTGATATCCGATAGAAGGGATGAGCGGCACTGTTTATACCCCTGTGCCGTTCTTGTAGCTATGTTTCCGTTAGCCCGGAGTTTCGATCAGCTTTACCCATCTCGAGAAGATGTTCAGGCGGGCGGCCGCCAGTTTCAGGCAGACCAGCAAAGGCACGGCAATTAAGACGCCTACAGCACCCCACATCCAGCCCCACAGAATAAGCCAGAGAATGAGTACCAGAGGGTTCAGCCTCATATTGTGGCCCAGCACGGTAGGCGTAATGAACTGAGCTTCGATGGTGTTAATACCAAAAAAGATCAGTGGCGGCATGAACGCCATCCAGTTTGCACCGTACTGAATAATTCCAGCCAGATACAGCACCATCATTCCTGCAATCGGGCCCACGTAAGGGGCGAAGTTCAGCAGGGCGACCATCACCCCCCACAGCAGGGCATCCTGCACGCCAGCGGCCCAGAGCGCTGCTCCTGTCACGATACCAAGGCCGGTATTGATGACACTCACTGTTAATATGTAGCGCGATAGCTCGCGTTGTACTTCGTCGAGCAGCGAGTTTGCCGCCTGCTTGTCGCTTTGCTGAGTAAAGCCACTGATAAAGTTACTGTAGAGTAGCGGCCCGAATACCAGCATGAAAACGACCAGAATCACAAAGGTGAAGAACTGGGTGAGCATGACCGGTGTTGCGCCCAGTATCTGAATCATTAACTCAACACCGCCTTGTTTGAAACGGTCTGAGACAGCGTTCTGGTCTGGCTCAGGTTCGGGTTTCGGCGGTTCGGGCTCATCTTTGCTGAACCAGCCGAACCATCCGCCGCTGTCTTCTTCTGGTTCAGCTTTTGGTGGAGGCGCCTGTTCGCTGAGCGCGAGTTTTTCGCTGATTTCATTCAGCTCTGTGGTCAGCTGTGTCGACAGCTCTGGAATACGTTCTGCCCAGCGCTCTGCGGGCTCGACCAATTGCATTCCGAGCAGTGTAAAGGGTACACCGAGTGAGGCCAGTAACAGCAAGGCAGAGAATGATCTCGGAATATAGAAGCGTTTGAGTATTCGTACCAATGGGCTGAGTAGCAGTGCGAACAGTGCGGCCACTACAACGGGCAGGAAGAGTGTCTGCGCAATGTACAGCGTGTAGAAAACGACAAATGCGATAAGCCAGTACATTACCATTTGCATGGAGGTCAGCTTTTTGGGCTGATCTTCTGACTCATCGTTCTGATTTTTTAGGGCAATCTGCCGAAGCTGACTCATTCGCCGGCTCCGAACTGCTGGCCTAAGGCGAAGGCATCACGCGTAAACGGAATTAACCGGCTGCCCTGAATGCTTAGGGCAGAGATACGGGTAGGGCCAAGAAAGCCGACCAGTGCACCTGCTGCCACGCCAGTGCCTATTAACCAGACTGGGGGGACTTTTTTAAGAGTCTCGTGAGAGTCTTTTGCGAGTACGCCGATCGCTTTTGTGCGAAGCGTCAGCTGTTCATCAAGTTGATCGAGTCGGTTGATCATAGTCTGACGCTTCACCGGATACCTCCTGTATGATTCGACGTGCATGCGACTTGGTGCGCCGAAAACCGATACCGTTGCGGAATCGTTTTCTCATTGAAAGCAGCGTTATGCAGAGCGCAATCTGAAGCAAAGTAAAACTGGAAATTGCCCAGGTCACAGATGCTGACAGGGCATAAACACACCAGGCAATTAATCCACCCAAAGAAACCCATGCCAGAATAATTGCTGGAATAATCGCCAGCCAGGTGATGAGTAATCTTCGGGTATCATCGACCGTTAACTGCATCTCCAGTCTGAATATTTCAGACAGTTCTTTTGCAGCCGTTGTGGTCTGGCCAGACAGCGCTGACAGTTGTTCTGTCAGCGCTTGAGCAAGAGCTTCCTGTTCGCTCTGCTCTGGCTTTTTATTGCTTTTCGGGCTCATTTACTTGAGAGCACTTTCGAAGCAAGGAAGCCTGCAGCAAATGCAATACCCGCAGTCACCAGTGGCTTTTCTTTCATGTAGCCGGTTGCCTGGTCTGCAAGTTCAGAGGCTTTATCACGACCTTTTAATAGCTGCTCAGTGGCGTCATTTTTGACATCTACACCTGCTGATTCTGCGGCTACTTTGAAGTGATTTTTGGCGTCGATCAGCTTGTTATAAGCTTCAGAAACTGCTTCGCGACTTGCTGCCAGTTCTTCCTGCTTATCGACTGAATTGTTTGCTGATTTTGAGTTTGCATTAGCCATAATAACTCTCCTTTTGGGATTGTTTCGGGCTTCAGATTGATTTCGCGTGAGGGCGTTAAAAAGGGCCTCTCCCGGCGTTACAGTCTCTTTACTGTCAATTTTACGACCGGTGATCCGGTGAATAGTTCAGGGGATTTTTGATGAACAAGTTTTAACAGGAGAGTGAGAGCGGAAAAACTGCAGAAAAAATACTGATGATTCAAGATGTTGCGACGTGTTGAGCTCTGCAGCTTGTGGTTTGTTTTACTTTAAGCAGAGCGGGTATAAAAAAAGTTGCTTATTCTTCGTCCCGTTCGAGAAATGCGAAGCTCATAAAACTACTGAAAAAGAATATGCCAAGAATCGCAGCAACATTTTCTGCGGCTAACATAAATACACCACTGATAATCCAGCCTGTTTTTACCTGCTCCAGGCGTCTGCGATAGGTTTCAGTTCTGGTCCACTCAATGTCTGGGTGATTCTCAGGTAGTTTATAAAAACGGCGGATCTTACTGATGAGGTTGAACGATGGCATATCTGTCTCCCGCTTGTCTCTTTTCAGATTAGGCCCACTTTTCAGAGTAGGCCATATGACAAGTGTTTACAGAAGAGATACCTCTTTACAGCGATTTGTTCTATAAAAGGGGGAACGATAGATGCCCCACTTCTGAACCAAAGTGGGGCAGGAGGGCGGGGCTCAGATGCGGTATGTGGCTTTTGTCATCACTTTTGAGAGCGCAGTCATTCCCATTTTTACGGGCAAAGGAAAGCGCTTTCCGCCAGCTTCAATGGCCGTTGTCGCATGTTTCGCTTCGTCTTCAAGCATCTGTAGTAGTACAGCTTTACTCTTTTCGTCTTGTGTCGGCAGGGACGTCATGTGTTTGCTCAGATGGCTACAGACCTGCTCTTCTGTGGCGGCGACGAAGCCCAGACTTACCTTATCGCTGATCTTACCCGCGATTGCACCGATGCCGAATGACAGTGCGTAGAACGCAGGGTTGAGGCGGCTGGTGTGGCTGCCAAGATCTTTGATACGTTCTTCACACCAGACCAGGTGGTCGATTTCTTCTTCGGCCGCTTCTTCCATTGCTTCGCGCACTTCAGGCAGTTTCGCTGTCAGGGCCTGACCCTGATACAGCGCCTGTGCACAGACTTCACCGGTATGGTTAATGCGCATCAATCCGGCCGCGTGCTGTCGTTCCTGCTCTGACAGTTCACTGTATTCACGGCTCTGCGCTGGTGAAGCGCGCTCGGCAGTTGCGGCACCGGGTACCAGTGTGCGGAGCGCCTGATCGGCATTGGTGATGAGTTTATCGAACAGAGAAAATTGTCTTCTGGCGGTCATGAAGGTCACCTTCTTGAAATCTGGTAACCATTTTACCCTATTGAACGTAGAGCTGCATGATGCAGGTCAGTAGGCCGGTGTGCGCCGTTTCTGAAGGATCGCGAGGGCTTCGCGCAGGCGATTACCGCTGGCTGGCTTGGCGATCACATAGTCGATACCGGCGGCGGAGGCACTGCGTTCGACACTGTTGGTGCTGAGTCCGGTCAGCATCAGGTTGGCGGGCTTACGGCGAATTTCTTCATCTGAGTGAATACGCTCTGCCAGCTGAAGGCCCGACATCACCGGCATATCGTGATCAATGATAACGATATCGTAAGGTGTTCCGTTGCGGTGTTCTGTCCTCAGCATGGCCAGGGCTTCTTTGCCGCTGTAGGTGCTGTCGGAGTTCACTCCCCAGCGTTTCAGCTGTTTTTCGATGACTGAACGCAGCGTAGCGTTGTCATCAACGATGAGTACATTCAGGCCCTTCAGAGAGGAGTCCTGCTCTTTCTGTGAGAGGTCTTCACTGGTGTCGGTCTGCATCGGCAGGAAGAGGGTAACTGAGCCGCCCTGGCTGCTCAGGCTTTCGATATCCAACGTGCCGCGCATGTGGCGTATAAGACCCCTGACAACCGTTAGATTCCAGGTGTGTGGGTCGTTGCCATCGACTTTCGTGTTGCCCGGTTGCAGCATGCGGAACAGAGACTCGAGTTCCTGCTGTTTGATGACCGTACCACTGATCTGCAGCTGCAGGCGCAGGCCTTGTGCTTGTTCACCACAGTAGTAAGAGGCATACACGGTCAGGGCACCGTGCTCGGTGTATGCCAGAGTGCGTGACAGCAGATTGTAATAGACGGAAAGCAGGCGGTTGCGGTCACACAGCAGGCGCTCAGGAAAATTGTCAGACAGGTCGAGAATCAACTCAACCTGTTTACGCGCGGCTTCCTGCTGGAAGTGTCCGAGTGTGCGGTTAAGAAGATTGATGACCCGAACGGGTTTGATATCAAGAAACACTTCACGGGCTTTCAGTTTGCCGAGGTCTGAAAGTTCATTTACCAGTACCAGCAAATCGGTACCCGCCATCTTGATGGTCTCAAGGTGGTCGCGTTGTGTGATCGATAGCGGCGTGTCAGTGAGCAGCTCGCTCATGCCAATCACGCCGTTGATCGGGGTTCTGAGCTCATGGCTGATCTGCCCCATGGTCTCAGGCGGAATCCCCGGCTGACCGCTGATTTCGCGATGGCTGTGTTTGGCGCTGATGGCCAGTTGTGAAAAGAACAGGCCCGCAGCCGCTGCCAGAGGTAACAGAAACACCAACACCTGCTCGGTCACTGGCATATTGATTAAGTTCATTTTGTGCATGAGTGTGATCACCATCCCCAGAGTGATCACGATGGCCGCACTGCGCAGATATACATGACACTCCGGATACTTACTGCGATATACCGTGGTCACAAAAATGGTGAGCAGCTGAGCAAAGGTCGTGGTGGTGTACAGCATGGTTTCGGTCAGATAGCTGGGCGTAACAACATCGCTGAGCAGAATGCCGACCTGGGCTGCGATGTTCAGTTTGATAAGTGCGCGTATCCAGACCTGCCGCCACTTGAGCTTTAAGAGGGCCAGCAATTGGGCGATGAGTATTCCACCTACTGAGTAGGTTTCGATACAACCGTTTGGCAGGTAGACATTGATCGGGAGGTCGAAACTGATGCCTACACTGGCGGGCACAAAGAACATGACTGACGTTGAGCCGAGAACTCCAGCGGCGCGAATACCTTTATCACCGCGGGCAAAGGCGAACAGAAAATACAGTAAAACCAGAGATACCAACCCAAGGAGCGCCCCGGTCAACAGGTTACTGATACGCTCTACAAGGTTGAACTGATCCAGGCTTTTGAGGGCGATGCGGGTTGCCATTATGGCATCAGTTTCGAGGCGGATCAGATAACTGTTTGTGGCCTTACTCTCTACATTCAGGCTGAAAACGTGTGCCTGACTTAACGACCCCTGGGGTTGAGGTGCATTCAGCTCCAGCGGACGTTCAGTGTCAGAGATATTGAAGATACGCACCGAGTCGATTCGTGAGTTCGACAGGGTCAGTATGGTGTCCATTTCCTGAGCGAATGGATTTAAGACTGACATTCTTATCCAGACGACTCCGGAGTTAACTCCGCGTTTCAGGGATATCGTGTGCGTTGGGGTGAAGCTGAGTTGTCGGTCACTGGCCAGTATCTGAGGCAGAGTCAGAGAAGCCGATTTGTCCTCATAGAAAGACGTATAGGGTGTAATGGACTGACTGAAAGAACCCTCGGGCAGAATAATTGGGCCAAGCGCATAAGCACGCAGAGCGACCAGTAACAACATGACCGGCAGAACCAGAACCCGGAAAATACGATGGAAGAATTGTTGAGCGGTCATTACTGCAGTGATCCCTCACTATAGAGCGTGGCGTTTAACCAGCCAGACAGGCATTAGCGATAAGACCGGGCCAGCACGTTGCTGGCCCGGCTTGGGTAGTCGGCGTTAGCCGTTCTCTTGTTCACGCGCTACTGCACGGTAACCGATATCAGAGCGGCAGAACATGCCTTCCCATGAGACCAGTTTCACCAACTCGTAAGCTTGTGCCTGAGCTTCGCTGACGCTAGTACCCAGAGCGGTTGCACAGAGTACGCGACCGCCAGCTGTCACTACTTCGCCTTTGTCGTTCAGCTTAGTGCCGGCATGGAAAACTTTGCGGTCTGCGCCGTCGTTTTCTGGTAGAGAGATGACATCACCTTTCGGGTAGTCCGCTGGGTAGCCTGCGGCTGCCAGAACCACACCCAGTGCAGGACGTGGGTCCCACTTGGCAGTTTCTGAATCCAGCTTGCCTTCCAGAGCGGCCAGACAGTGGGCCACCATATCGGACTGCATACGCAGCATGATTGGCTGAGTTTCTGGATCACCGAAACGGCAATTGTATTCGATCACCTTAGGCGCACCAGACTCGTCGATCATCAGACCAGCGTACAGGAAACCTGTGTAGTCGTTGCCTTCAGCGGCCATGCCTTCAACGGTCGGCATGATGACTTCTTTCATGATGCGGGCATCAATTTCTGGTGTGACGACAGGCGCTGGAGAATAGGCACCCATACCACCGGTGTTCGGGCCAGTATCTTTATCGCCAACGCGTTTGTGGTCCTGGCTGGTGGCCATTGGCAGCACGTTTTTGCCATCGACCATCACAATGAAAGACGCTTCTTCGCCAGCGAGGAACTCTTCGATTACAACACGGCAGCCTGCATCACCAAAGGCGTTGCCAGACAGCATGTCTTTCACAGCCTCTTCAGCCTGCTCAAGAGTTTCGGCAACGATCACGCCTTTACCCGCAGCAAGCCCGTCGGCTTTAACCACGATAGGCGCGCCTTTTTCTCGCAGGTAAGCCAGTGCTGGCTCAACGTCGGTGAAGTTCTGGTATTCCGCCGTAGGAATCTGGTGGCGTGCCAGGAAATCTTTGGTGAAGGCTTTGGAACCTTCCAGCTGCGCAGCACCTTTTTTAGGGCCAAAGATTTTCAGGCCCGCGGCTTCAAACTGATCAACCACGCCATCGACTAACGGAGCTTCTGGGCCAACAATGGTCAGGCCTACTTCGTTTTCTTTAGCGAAGCTTTCGAGCGCATCGAAGTCCAATACGTCGATGGCGATGTTCTCGATGTTTTCTTCGATGGCTGAACCAGCGTTGCCCGGAGCAACGAATACTTTCTCAACCAGTGGGGATTGTAACGCCTTCCAGGCCAGAGCATGTTCACGACCACCGGCCCCTATAACCAAAATTTTCATAGCTGACTTCTCTTATTGCGGGTCTGAAACGCTCCTGAGCGGTGTTAAAACCTTCGTCAAAATGCTCATGTACTAAAGTACACTCCGCTTTTTCCTCAGGTTTTGCCTTGCTCAGAAACCTTTCATCTCCCGGGGCTACAACGCCCAATTCTTTTCAACGCGACAGCGAATTAAATTCGTTGTCGCAAAATTTTTATTTCGCACCGCTCTAACTTTTGCGTTATCTACGGTGTAGAAGCGTCACGAGCGCAGGTCTGGCAAGGCAAAAAGGTTTGAGGGAGCGGAGTGTAGTTCACCTACATGAGCATCCCGAAAACCTTTTTAACACCGCCAGGCCAAGCGCAGTAGCTCCGAATTAGTGACGGAAGTGACGCATTCCTGTAAACACCATAGCGATGCCTGCCTCGTCGGCAGCCGCAATCACTTCTTCGTCACGGATCGAACCGCCAGGCTGAATAATCGCTTTAATACCGGCTTTGGCCGCATTATCGATACCGTCGCGGAACGGGAAGAAGGCATCAGATGCCATGACCGCACCTTCAACCTGCAGACCTGCGTGCTCTGCTTTAATTGCAGCGATACGTGCAGAGTTTACGCGGCTCATCTGGCCAGCGCCTACACCAACAGTCTGACGGTCTTTTGCGTAGATGATGGCGTTTGATTTAACGAACTTAGCGACTTTCCAGGCGAAAATCAGGTCGTTGAGTTCGGCTTCACTTGGTGCACGCTTAGTCACGACTTTCAGGTCGTCTTTGGTGATCATGCCGTTATCACGGTCCTGAACCAGCAGGCCGCCATTTACGCGCTTGTAGTCGAAACCTTCAACGCGTTCCGCAGACCATTCGCCGCACTCAAGCAGACGAACGTTCTTCTTCGCTTCTACCACGGCGATAGCTTCGGCAGAGACTTTTGGTGCGATGATGACTTCAACAAACTGACGATCAACGATGGCTTGTGCCGTTTCGCCATCGAGTTCACGGTTGAAGGCAATGATGCCACCGAAAGCTGATTCGCTGTCGGTTGCGTAAGCCAGATCGTAGGCTTTGCGGATACCGCCTTCATCATCAGGTACAACAGCTACACCACATGGGTTCGCGTGTTTAACGATGACACAGGCGGGTTTAGTGAATGACTTAACGCATTCCAGGGCCGCATCAGTGTCAGCAACGTTGTTGTAAGACAGCTCTTTGCCCTGAATCTGCTTGGCAGTAGCGATGGATGCTTCCGCTGGGTTGGCTTCTACATAGAAGGCCGCTTTCTGGTGTGGGTTCTCACCGTAACGCATGTCCTGCGTTTTAATGAACTGGCTGTTGAATGTACGCGGGAAGGCGTCACGCTCATCAACGCTCAGTACTTCAGCTGTCTGGTCGATGGTGCCCAGGTAGTTTGCAATCATGCCGTCATAAGCTGCTGTGTGTTCGAAGGCTTTCAGTGCCAGGTCGAAACGCAGTTTGGCCGTCAGGCCCTGGTGAGCATTGATTTCCTGCAGTACCTGATCGTAATCAGAGGCGTTTACGACGATACCAACGTGGGCGTTGTTCTTCGCTGCTGAACGCACCATGGTCGGACCACCGATATCGATGTTTTCAATCGCCAGGGGCAGGTCGCAATCAGGGCGGGCAACAGTCGCTGCAAACGGGTAGAGGTTCACAACCACCAGATCAATCGGGTTGATGTGGTGCTCGTGCATGACTTCATCATCCTGACCGCGACGACCAAGAATGCCACCGTGAATTTTTGGATGCAGTGTTTTTACACGGCCGTCCATCATTTCAGGAAATTCTGTGTAGTCTGACACTTCAACGGCCGGGATATTGTTATCAACCAGCAGTTTGTAAGTACCGCCCGTTGACAGGATTTCTACACCTGCCTGAGTCAGTGCGTAAGCGAATTCTACGATTCCGGTTTTGTCAGAAACGCTGATAAGGGCGCGTCGGATTTGTGTGATTTCAGTCATTGTCATCTTAACTAGTCGGGAAGTGAAAACGGCTGAGTATCTCAGCCGTCTGAAAACCTTTTATTGGGTGCTGCTCAGAGCATGCCGTATTGCTTGAGTTTCTTACGCAGTGTGCCGCGGTTGAGGCCCAGCACGATGGACGCTTTGGTCTGGTTGTCGCGGGTGTAACGCATAACAGTTTCCAGAAGCGGCGCTTCAACTTCTGCCAGAACCATTTCGTAGAGTTCAGATACTGGCTGGCCGTCCATAGCATCAAAATAATTCTTGAGCGCGATCTCTACGCTCTCACGCAGCGTGTGTGTGGAGTCTGCGATGGTGGTGAAATGGTTCTCGGAGTTCGCTGGTTCTGTCACTGGTTCAACCTGTCTGATAATTGCTTCTGAGCTCATGCTGCTGCTTCCTTCCTTAACGATGGGTCCCGGAAATACTCCGCAATGGATTCCATCTGTGCGGTGGGACTGTCTAATTGATTAAACTTTTTCCGGAAACTGTTACCCGGCTGGCTTTTCAGGTACCAGCTGACATGTTTCCGTGCGATGCGTACCCCTAAGTACTCACCGTAAAAATCGTAGAGAGAAACCAGATGACGCTGGAGGATGGTTTCTACCTCGTGCAGGTCTGGCGCTGCGAGTTCATTGCCGGTGTTCAGGAAATGAACGACTTCTCTGAAAATCCAGGGTTGCCCCTGAGCGGCGCGGCCGATCAATACGCCGTCGGCGCCGGTGTATTGCATGACTTCGGCGGCCTTGCGGGCATTGGTGATATCGCCGTTTGCGAACACAGGTAACGAGGTGCTCGCTTTAACATCACGAATGGTGTCGTATTCAACGGTGTTGGCGTAGCCACACGCGCGCGTACGTCCGTGGACCGCAAGCGATACTATGCCTGCGGCTTCGGCAATCTCGGCGATGCGTACCGCATTGCGGGAGTCAGGGCTCCAGCCAGTGCGGATTTTCAGGCTCACTGGTACGTCGACGGCTTCTACCGTGGCCTGCAATATATCTTTCACCAGAGCTTCATCGCGCAGTAATGCGGAGCCCGCAGCCTTATTGCACACTTTCTTCGCCGGACAGCCCATATTGATGTCGATGATCTGAGCACCGTTCTCAACATTGAAGCGGGCGCTGTTGGCCATGATTTCCGGATCACCACCGACGATCTGAACTGCAATCGGTTCCGGCTCACCCGTATGATCCAGGCGCAGCTTTGACTTACGCGTATTGCGCAGTTCAGGCTTGCCAGAGACCATTTCACCCACAACCAGTCCAGCGCCCAGTTCTCTGCAGAGCTGGCGGAACGGGCGGTCGGTGACTCCCGCCATAGGAGCCAGAACCACGGGGTTCGGTAGCGTGTAAGGGCCAATTGAGGGCATAGAAGACGGTGGCCTTCTGGTTAAAAAGTGTGCTGAAAAAGAGGCGCTATGATACTCCCAACCCCTTTGTGAATAAAGGGAAAACTGCGCATATTTTGCGCAATTTCAGCATTGACTTTTACTGGTTGGGGCGTATGTAAATCTGGCGACTGACGGCCTCAGGGCCCGGGTTAATGACTTCGATTGCTATGTGAACCGGCACGCGGGAAGGCATCAGGTCACCGGGCATGACGTCACCCGCGAGGTACTCTTCGGGAGAGAAGGTGCGCTGGGCAACAATGCGATCATTGAGGTCGCGGAACTCGAGCTCAAGATCAGGGTAAGGCTGTGCATATCCCGCGCTGTTGGTCAGCAGAGTATCGATGACTAGCGCATCGGCAATACTGCGGTGCGGGTTGAATACTGTGTTTGCAGCGCGAATCAGGCTAGTGTCCTGAATCCCCGGCAGTGTGCATCCGGCAAGGTCACAGACAGCGGAGTAGAGTGGGCGCAGCTGATCATTTTTAGCCAGGGTGTCCATGCGGAACCAGCCGACCTGTGCAACCGCGATCAAAATCATAACGACCGCTGCAAAAGACCAGAGCCCGGTATAGCTGCCTGGTTTCTGCTGTTGTTCAAGTTTCAGTGGGTCCAGTTCGGCTGTTGGTATATCGAGACTGATTCCCTGGCTGAAGTTCAGATTTCCATCAAGGGTTTCGGTTTCGTGCTGCGCTTCTGAGACGTTGGCGAACGTGGTGTCGCTTTCACGCTGTGTTGACGGGCTTTCGGGGAAGCCCGCTTCCGGATAGGCGATTTCTTCGACGAACGGCTCAGGCCCTGCGGGCAGATCCTCGTCAGAATCGTCTACATAGCTATCGAAGTAATCGTCTGTGTAGCTGTCATCCGCGAGTGCAGCGCCCATCGTATCTGCAGAACTTGTCTCTTTTGCAGATTGCTTGCCACTGTTACTGTCGTGGATATCAGTAAAAGAAAACTCTTCGCCCTGCTCGAAGGCCTCAATGGTATCCAGGTCTGGTGCTGTGAGGTCGTCTTTAGCTTCAGTTGTCGCTGGCTCCTGATTGATCAGTTCCAGCGCCCATTTGTCTTCATACTGGCTATCATCGTGCTCTTCGGGTGTAGAAGCGAGAATATCCGAGTAATCGTCTGATACCAGATCTTCGAGGTTGTTGAGCAGGCTGTCGTCGGTCTCTGTCGGAGATTTCTCGTCTTCACCGATCAGGTCAGCAAGGGTGTCACCCGGCTCCATATCATCATGGATAAGGAAATCGTCGTCATCGTCTTCCGGGGCGGGATCAGCCTCTTGGGTTGCCGGCGTTTCGTCATTGGTAAGATCGCTGATCAGCAGGTCATCGTCACTGGCGTTCTCCAACAGCTCATCCAGTGAAGTGTTGTCGTCGCTGGCTTCTGCAACGGCATCATCGAGCAGACTGGCAAAGTCGTCGTCTGAGTTCTCGGGTGCACCAGAAATAAAGTCGATCGGTGCAGGGTCATTATCCTGTTCAGGGATGAAAGGCACTTCTTGTTCTGGCACACCAGGTACTTCAGCAGGTTCGGTCGCTGGAATATTCGCAGGCGGTGCTGGTGGCAGTTCCTCTGGTACTTCAACGTCAGGCAGCGGAACTTCATCCGGTATCTGCTCGGGTGCTTCGTCCGGTAGCTCCGGCTCTGCGGGTTCTCCCTGAGGGAACTCTATTCCTGGAGAAT
This sequence comes from Thalassolituus maritimus, assembly GCA_913019975.1. Classification (GTDB taxonomy): domain Bacteria; phylum Pseudomonadota; class Gammaproteobacteria; order Pseudomonadales; family Oceanobacteraceae; genus Thalassolituus. The sequence continues at coordinate 39,950 of CAJWBH010000006.1, forward strand.
CGTTATCGGGCAGATCAATCTCTGGTGTATCCGTCGATGGTAGCGGCGATTCTTCCGGGGTGTCGGTCGGCAGATCAGGCTCATCTGCTGCGATAATGTCTTCGATGACGTCCGGTATATCGTCAGAGGTTGCATCGGAGTCATCTAATACGCTGCTGACATCAAACGCTGTGATGTCGTCAGTTACAAACGGTTTGGTGTCTTCAGTGGGAAATTCGTCAGGCTGGCGCTCGTCTTCGTCATTATTTCTGCGGTCGTTGTCTTTGGAGGGCGCGTGAATAATGCCGTCGTCCGAAATCAGCATAGAGCCTTCAAGATCGAGCTCGTCGTCGGTGGTGTCTTCGTGATCTTCTTCTGAAAGATCAATCAGATGGTTTGCAACCGCAGACTTCTGTTGTGCCGCCCGGGATGGAGACAGGGGTTCGAATTCGAAAATCTTAGCCGTAGGCTGCTCTGGCTCTGGCTCTGGCTCTGGCTCTGGCTCTGGCTCGTCGTCGGCAAAGGTAAACGCGAACGATTGCGGGGCAGGCTTTTCTTCAGTTGTTGTCTCTTCGGCGTCTTCGCTGACTATGTCAGATACCGTTTCGGTCGCAGCGTCTTCGCTTTCAGCAGCGTTTTGTGCTCCTTCGCGCTCACCAACAAAGTAGTCGGTGGCGTTAAACACCTGCAGGCAGGAACCACAACGGACAAAGCCGTTAGCTGCTTCCAGCTGCTCATCGCCAACCCGGAAGCTGGTCTGACAATGAGGACAACGGGTTACCTGCGTAAACAACATCATTTTCAGCGTTTTTTCCCTGTAAGTACGACCCAGTCGCCTTCTTGCTCCGGTGCGTTCATATCAAACCACTGGCCGTAGCACTGACTGATGGTTTCGGCTTGCTCTGCCAGCAGACCTGAGAGGGCGAGTTTACCACCACTACGTGTCAGCCCGGCAATGGTTGGCGCTAATTGCTCAAGCGGACCAGCCAATATGTTTGCGACCATAATATCGGCCTGCAGTTCAGGCGTATTCTCTGGCAGATATATTTCATATTGGTCACGACTGATCCCATTGCGGTTAGCGTTGTCTTCTGTCGCTAACAGCGCTTGTGGATCAATATCGGTACCTGCCATATGGCGTGCGCCCAGTAGCAGAGCTGCGATGCCCAGAATCCCGCTGCCGCAGCCAAAGTCGACAACCAGCTCTCCGCCTTCCACTTCACGATCCAGAAACTTCAGACACAGTGATGTGGTTGGGTGGGTGCCGGTACCAAAAGCCAGGCCTGGGTCGAGCATAAGGTTGACCGCATCTTTCTGAGGAGGTTCTTTCCAGCTTGGACACACCCAGAGTCGCTCACCGAACTGCATCGGATGGTAATTATCCATCCATTCGCGAACCCAGTCTTTGTCTTCGAGGATCTCGATCTTGTGGCGCGGCAGCTCAGTTTTTGCTTTCAGAGAGAACACGGTGTTCAGTTCTGCACTCAGCTCAGCCGGGTCTCGTGTCGCTTCGAACAGGCCGATGACGCAGGTTTCATCCCAGACGGGTGTAGTGCCCAGTTCGGGTTCAAGAATTGGCTGATCTGCGTCGTCTTTGAGGGTAACGGACAGCGAGCCGCATTCCATCAGAGTGTCTTCAACTTTGCTGACGAGCTCGCTGTGGGTATGAATTCGGATCTGGATCCAGGACATGGTTAAGCGTTTACCTGTGTGATTGCAGCCTGAAGCGCCAGCTCGTAACCCTGTACGCCCAGTCCGCAGATGACGCCCTGAGCGATGTCCGACAGATAGGAGTGCTGACGGAATGGCTCACGCGCGTGCACATTAGAGATGTGAACTTCGATAAAGGGGATCGCAACGCCAGCGAGTGCATCGCGAATCGCCACGCTGGTATGAGTGAAGGCACCGGGATTGATGAGAATAAAGCAGGTGTCGTCGTCGCGTGCAGCATGAATCCGGTCGATGAGGATGTGCTCGGCATTGCTCTGCAGCTGTTCCAGCTCATGTCCTGCGGCTTTTGCTATTGGCCCCAGTGTTTGCTCTATGTCTGCAAGCGTGGTCGAGCCATAAATATGTGGCTCGCGGGTGCCGAGAAGGTTCAGGTTTGGCCCTTGCAGAAGGAGTATGCGTGACATGGTTGTATCCAGATGCGTGTGTTTCTGCTGCGAGTTTGCCGAAAAAGCGCCGCAGCGTCCAGCGGGTGGGCATTGAGCGGCCGATTGCCGGCGAAAATGCTGGGAACGTCTATAGTTTATACAGCCCCTGATTCTGGTCTGTTGGGCATCCACTGTTCACCTGAGTCTGGCATTACTGTTAATGAAGCTGAAACGTCTGACAATCGCCTTGTCCGGAAAGCTTTTCTGGAGTTCGCTGCTGATATCAGCAACGCTGGTGGCAGACGTGAACCAGTGGGTTCCTGAGGACTTGGTTGCGCGTGCTGAAAAAGAATATGACTACAGTGCTGGTCGCCGAATAGAAGACTGGCGCCGTATGATGGAGCGGGTAGCGAATTACCCAGAAGACAGAAAACTTGAAGAGGTGAACTACTTCTTCAACAAGCGTGTACCTTTTTATAACGATGATAAGCACTGGGGCAAGATCGACTACTGGGCGACGCCCTACGAGGCATTGGGTACTAATGGCGGTGATTGCGAGGATTACGTCATTGCCAAATATTACACCCTGTCCAAGATCGGAATCGACGTCTCAAAACTGCGTATTACCTATGTTAAGGCCGTGCGACTGAATCAGGCACACATGGTGCTGACGTATTTCCCCACCCCGGATGCGATCCCTCTGGTGCTTGATAATCTGATTAATCAGATACGCCCGGCCAGTAAACGCCCGGATCTCGATCCGGTTTACAGCTTCAATGCGAATGGAATGTGGCTCGACAAGATGAAGGGGCAGGGGATACTGTTGGGAGACCCCAACAAACTCGATTTGTGGACGGACCTGCGTGTCCGGATGAATAACCTAGGTATGGACTTATAAGCTCATGACACTCAGACAACAATTCTCTCTACTCGCCAGTCTGCTGGTCGTCGTGTTGCTGGCAGGAAACCTGGTCGTTACCGTGATCAACGGGCGAGACTACTTTGAGCAACAACTCAACGGGCGTGCGTACGACGCGGCTACCTCGCTGGCGTTGTCTATGTCGCAGATTGATGCGGAAGACTCGGTGCAACAGACTCGCCTGATGGACGTACTGTTTGATCGTGGCTTCTTCGAAGACATTACTTTCGCCCGGACCGACGGTGAAACTCTGCATCGCCGTGCACGCGAAGCGTTCAGCAGCGGCGGTGCGCCCGAATGGTTCCAGAAACTGGTACCGCTTGAGCTTATTCCGGCCGAAGCCGATGTTACCCGTGGCTGGCAGCGCCTCGGGACTGTGACTGTGATCAGTCATGCAGACTTTGCGTATCGTGACCTGTGGAACATGATCAGCGCAGAAATGATCTGGTTTGCCTGGGTACTTCTGATTGCTCTGGTGGCACTGCAACTGCTGTTGCGGCTGTTGTTCCGGTCACTCGTGCGCGTAGAGAAACAGGCGCTGGCAATATCTGAACGTGATCTTCAGGTACAGGAAAACATACCGCGCGCGCGTGAACTGCGTCGCGTCGTGGAAGCCATGAATAAGATGGTACGTAAGCTTCAGGCGATTTTTGCCGAACAGGCAGAAATGACCGAGCGCCTGCGCGAAGAGTCATACCTCGATGCGCCGACTGGCCTGCTTAACCGTCGGGGCTTTGATCAGCAGTTTGGTCACATTCTTTCACGCGATGATGAACACAGTGGTGTGCTTGTCATTATGCAGATTCAGAACTTTACTGAATTCAACCTGAATGCCGGTCGTCAGGCCGGTGATGATCTTCTGGCTTTGTTGGGTAAGTCGCTTGAGCAATGGCGAACAGATTATCCGCACAGTCTGCTGGGCCGTCGCGCTGGTGCTGATTTCTCTCTGTTTGTGCCTTGTGCCGATCGTACGCAGGCCGACGATATTGTGCAGCAGGCGTTCAGTCTGATGAGCGTGTCGGCCCTGTCTCAACGAAATGAGCTCTGTTTCCACATGGGCGCCGTGTTCCTGCAAGGGGATCAGGATGATCCTGTGGATGCCTTCAGCCGCGCTGATGCTGCATTACGTCAGGCGCAGCGTCAGCCGACCGCTAAGTATCAGTTATACCAGCGTAGTGATTCTGAGTTTGATGAATGGACCGCCGGTGAGTGGCGTACCTTGTTGAATACCGTGCTCGAAGAGCAGAGTATTCAGCTGCAATACCTGCCTGTTATTTCTAACCACGATCAGAAACTGCTCCAGGTAGAGGTTTTCAGTCGTGTCAGCTGGCAAGGGCAGACGTTATCTGCGGCCCGCTTCTGGCCGATGGTTGAACAGCATCGACTGGCCGCGCGTTTCGACCTGGTAGTGATCGAGAAAGTGTTTCACTCAATGGATGACCTCGATAAAGACGCCGAGCCGGTTCGCTTCTGCATCAACCTGTCGCCTGCCTCGGTGCTGGATGAGAGTTTTCATCAGTCTTTGGCGGAGCTTCTTGCACGTTATCCTCAGCAGGCCCGCCGTATCGCGCTTGAGGTACCTGAGTTTGCTCTGTATTCCGCAGAACACGCGATAGCCCGACTTGCACTTAAGCTTCAGCCGTTTGGTGTTGATGTGGGTATTGATCAGGTCGGTACCGGTACTATGGCGTTCGCGTACCTGCAGCGCTTACCTCTGGCGTATGTTCGTATTGATGGGAGCTTTAACCGGGGTGTTCACCTGGCTCAGGATCATAAGTTCTACATCCAGAGTATGGTACAGATTGCCCATAACCTGGATCTGTTGGTGCTCGCGGAAGGGCTGGAAGAGGCACCAGACGTCAATGCAGTTCGCCAGACTGGTGTCGATGGTCTGGGTGGTTACTACTTCACCCGACCTCTCGACAGCCTGGAAGATGCCGTGAGCTGGCGCCCAACAGTGTGACCTTCAGTCATCTGTGCGACAATCTGCCGCTCTGAAAACTGAAGCAAATGCCGTATCCTGATGCACCTTCTGCCCCGTGCGGGCAGAAAGGTGATATTGGTTGCAATTAAGGCTGTCTGCTATGAAATTCTGTCTGAAACGTGTGTGTGGATCTGTTCTCCTCACCGTTGCTTCATTTTCCGCTACGGCGGAGTCTGTACTTGTCCACGATCCTTATGTTCGTGAACCCGTTCCGGGTCGGAGCATGAGTGCAGCCTTTATGACACTGACTAACACCAGTGATCAAGCACAGCGGCTGGTGTCGGTCTCTGCTCCGTGGGCCAGCTCGATAGAGATCCACACTCACCTGCATGAAAACGGTGTTATGAAAATGCGTCAGATCGAATCGCTCGAAGTACCGGCAGGCGAGAGCGTAACTCTGGAGCCAGGTGGTCTTCATCTGATGTTATTCGGCTTGAAAACGCCGCTGAAAAGCGAACTGCCTATGACCTTTTGTTTCGATAACTCAGAGTGCGTAGCACACACAGCACGTTTAATTTCTCCGATGTGAAACAGCTTTCGTAAATACTGATCTGAATCAGTTTTCAGCGAGAAATAGACACTCAGGTATTATTTGCCGCTGGCCATAAGCTGGCGGCCTTGAGTATGGTCGGCGCTTACGATCGTTATGCCGGAAAGAGTTGTCATTCTCTATGAATATTCGTTTTATCAATTTCAGCCTTTGTGTTTTGTCTTTGTTGTTGCTGACGCCTTTTTCAGCCACGGCGACTGCGGAAACGCTGGCAGTAAAAGATCCGGAACATACGACTGAGTTGCTGCAGCGGTTTGATAACATCGTTGCCGACCCAGAGGCCCGCCAGAAGGCCAATGCAGAAGGGCAGGAGCGCGCGCAGTTCTGCTTTCGTTGCCATGGCAAAAACGGTAACTCTGTACGTGATTACGTGCCGAATCTCGCCAGCCAGAACCCTGCTTATCTTTTTACTCAGTTTGAGAAATTCGCCTCAGGCACACGTAAAAACTACGTGATGAGTAAACTGGCAGAAATTCTGAGCGCCGACGAGCGTGTCGCGGTGGCCGTGTACTTTTCAGATAAGCCAGTGATTCCTCGTGATAACCGGCCCGAGCCCGACATGAAGGGCCAGCAGGTATATCAATCGCTTTGTTTTGCCTGTCATGGTGATAAGGGACACGGCAGTCATACGTATCCCCGCATTGCGGGTCAGCCCTATGAATTTCTTGAGAAAACACTGCTGAAATTCAAGCAGGGTGACGAGTCGAGAAAGAACTCTCCGATGACTGCCGTCGTCGGAAATCTGAGCGATGAAGATCTCAGGGCCGTCGCACGCTGGGTTGCGAATATGCCCTGATGGTATCATCCGCGCTGTTTAAGAATTTCAGGGGCAGCGCGGATCATGGCATCAGCTTCACAGCAGACACATTGGCAGTTCTGGGTCGACCGGGGCGGTACCTTCACCGATATTGTCGCGTTGACGCCAGATCAGCAGGTGCTGACGTATAAACTCCTGTCAGAGAATCCTGATCATTATGCAGACGCTGCCGTTGAAGGGATTCAGCGTCTTCAGGCTCGCCATCCGGATTTACCGACCGATATTTCGTCAGTGCGTATGGGCACGACTGTCGCGACCAACGCTCTGCTTGAGCGCAAAGGAGAGCCGACGGTTCTTTTGATCAGTAAGGGGCTTCGGGATCAGCTGGATATTGGCTATCAGACCCGCCCGGATATTTTCGCGACCCATATTGATTTGCCTGATCCTCTCTATGACCGTGTGTATGAAGTACCTGAACGGGTTCGCGCGGATGGAACAGTGGAATATGCGCTGGATGAAGAGGCCACTCTGGTTCAGCTTCAGGAAGCCTATGATCAAGGCTTCCGGTGCGTTGCCGTTGTTCTTATGCATGCGTATCGCCACCCAGCGCATGAGAAACGCATACGGGAAATAGCCCAGCACATTGGTTTCTCACAGATCTCACTCAGTCATGAAGTCAGCCCTCTGGTGAAAATTGTCCCGCGTGGTCAGACAACGGTCGCGGATGCTTATCTTTCGCCTATTCTGCGGCGCTATGTCAATCAGGTCGCCGACGCTTTGTCAGCTTCTCAGACCGTGGATCTGGAGTTTATGCAGTCCAACGGCGGTCTCGCCAAAGCCGATTTATTTCAGGGGCGGGATGCCATTCTGTCCGGGCCTGCAGGTGGTGTTGTCGGCATGGTGCGAACCGCCGAGGCGGATGGTTTTGATCGTATTGTCGGGTTTGATATGGGTGGCACGTCCACCGATGTCAGTCACTACGCCGGAACGCTTGAGCGGGAAACCGAAACCGTTGTGAGCGGTATACGTTTACGCGTCCCTATGATGAATATTCATACGGTCGCAGCCGGCGGTGGCTCTATCGTTCGCTTTGCTGATGGCCGGTTACAGGTAGGCCCGGAGTCGGCCGGTGCTTACCCAGGCCCCGCCTGTTATCGTAACGGTGGCCCGCTGACAGTGACCGACTGCAACCTGTTACTTGGCCGGGTAACCCCAGAGTTCTTTCCGTCCGTGTTTGGCCCCCAGCAAAATCAGCTGCTGGATCTGAAGACAGTGCAGGATAAGTTCGCGGCATTGTCAGCGCAGGTCGCTGATGCGACAGGACAAGCCTGGACGTCAGAGCAGTTGGCTGAAGGTTTCCTCAATATCGCTGTAGAAAATATGGCGGCAGCGGTGAAGAAAATATCTGTGCAGCGTGGATACGATGTTCAGGATTACGTACTCAGTGCGTTTGGCGGAGCAGGTGGTCAGCACGCGTGTGCCGTTGCCGCAGCTTTAGGAATCAGCAAGGTATACCTGCATCCGATGGCAGGGGTTTTATCGGCCTACGGTATTGGCATCGCCGATCAGCGCTGGCTGGGTGAAGAGGCGGTTGAGAAAGAATTGTCTGTGGCTGAAACAGAACTTAATACTCGTGTGAGAAAGCTTTTAGCAACGAGTCCGTTGGACGGCGACTACACAGTACGTGTTTACCTAAGGTACGAAGGCTCGGATACGCCACTACTGGTCGATTGGCAAAATGCGGTGGAGGCTAAAAAGGCGTTTGAAATACAGCACAAACAATTGTTTGGGTTCATATATCCAGAAAAAGCGCTACTACTTGATGCGTTGCAAGTAGAGGTCACTGTAAGCGGCGAGACACTGCCTGAAGCTAGCTTACCTGACGTATCTGTAGATGACGTAAAAACCCGCAACGCGATTCAGTTATACGTTCAGGGAAGTTGGCATCAGGTCGATGTTTATGATCGATCCGACTTACCTGAAGGCTATAAAGGCTTCGGCCCATTATTGTTGACTGATCAGAACTCAACACACTTTATTGAACCGGGTTGGCACCTTGAAGTGCTCGCAAGCGGCGCGCTTGTTCTTGAAAAACGAATCAACGAAAAAGCAGTTCAGGAAGAGGCGATTAACGCGCCTGAAATTAAGAAAACTGCAGCAAACTACGACCCAGTGACGCTTGAGATATTTAATCACCTGTTTATGTCAGTCGCTGAACAAATGGGTTTTGTCCTCGAAAAAACAGCCAGCAGCGTGAACATTAAAGAGCGTCTGGATTTTTCGTGCGCTGTCTTTGATCGTCAGGGCGAGCTGGTGGCCAATGCACCACATATTCCCGTTCATTTGGGTTCCATGAGTGAAAGTATTCATGTCGTGATGCGTGAGCATAAAGATATGCAGCCGGGTGATGCCTTCGTATTAAATACCCCATACAACGGTGGTACTCACTTGCCGGACGTGACTGTGGTGAAACCCGTATTTATTGACCAGAGTGAATGCGCTGATTTTTTCGTCGCGGCACGCGGTCACCATGCTGATATTGGAGGCATTACACCGGGCTCTATGCCCGCTTACAGTCAGCATATCGAAGAGGAAGGTGTACTGTTAGATAACCTGGTGCTTATGCGAAGCGGAGTATTCCAGGAGTCTGCACTTCGTGAAGTACTTTTATCTGCAAAATATCCAGCCCGTAACCCGGATCAGAATATTGCCGATCTGATGGCTCAGCTGGCGGCCTGCGAAAAAGGCGCAGAAGAACTGAAGCGACTTTGTCAGCAGTATGGAGCAGCGATGGTTCATTCCTACATGATCTATGTGCAGGACAACGCTGAACAGACATTGCGGGATTGCCTGGCTGATTTGCCATCGGGAAGTTTCAGCTATGACATGGACGATGGGACGCGCTTTAAAGTCTCGGTCGATGTTGATAATAAAAATCGCACCGCATTGATTGATTTTAAAGGCACCGGATATCGCAAAGGCCAGCCAATGCACCCTGGCAACTTTAATGCACCGACGTCGGTGGTTAAGGCGGCTGTTCTCTACAGTTTCCGCGTACTCGTTAATAAGCAGATGCCTCTGAATGCAGGTTTTTTCCGACCATTGGACATCAGAGTACCTGACGCGTCGATTATTGCGCCGGAATATCCGGCTGCTGTGGTATCTGGCAACGTCGAGACGGCTCAATACCTGGTGGATTGTTTAATGGGGGCGCTTGGTTTGATGGCTGGCGGGCAGGGAACCAATAATAATTTTACGTTTGGTAATGACCGTTACCAGTATTACGAAACCTTATGTGGTGGTGCGGGAGCAACGGCGGACGGGCGAGGAGCAAATGCAGTGCATACGCATATGACCAACTCCCGACTTACAGACCCTGAAATTCTGGAGCAGCGTTATCCTGTAATACTGGACGTATTTCATGTTCGCCAGCTAAGTGGCGGTCGCGGAGATCATGCTGGTGGAAATGGCGTTGAGCGTCATATTCGCTTCCTTGAACCCATGACGGCCAACATCATCAGTGGCCATCGTTCGGTGCCTACGTTTGCATTGAATGGTGCTGGTGAAGGCAAAACCGGTGTCAATTTCGTACTACGTCATACTGGCCAGATAGACTGGCTCGAAGGTTGCGCCGCGATGGACGTAGCGGCGGGCGATACCTTTTGTATCCATACACCGGGTGGTGGTGGTTGGAATAGCCAAAGCAGTTCTTAACGTGACCCGCGGCAGGTTTCCGGCACTTGGGCGGCGACGAAGTAGTAGCCTTGCCAAATCTGTTTTTCGCCTTTGAACGCAAAGAACTGCACAGCCTGATTGCTGTAACAGGCGCGGAATTTAATGCCACGTGTGGAATAGCCTTTGATGCTGGCGACTGCCAGCTCAGGGAGCTCTTCTGCGTTCACGTAGTAAAAAGTAGCATCGGTTAGTTGGTTTACGAAGCGGCGGTCTTTTTGCAGGGGCTTACACTGCTCGGACGAGGTGGCTCTTGAAATAACGGTTATCGAGCGGCTATGTTCCTGATCAGAGACCTGGTGCAGAGTGAACTCATCGCCTATTTTCAGATTTTCGTTGTGGATGGCGAGGCAGCTGCCAGTTACCCAGCCAAGCTTTTCGGCCACCTCGTTTTTGCGTTCAGGAGAAACGGTGACACAGCCCGAAAGAAGCGCGCTGAGTAGAGCAGTGATAAGTAGAGCGGTGGTCACAACCTGGCGTGGCATAGCGAATCCATAGCGACTTGAAACAGGCTACCCACTATACAGTAATTAACCTGGCAGTAGAGAGCACGACGTTGTAAAACGCTACGGCGTTCGGGCGAGGTTAAATCGCCCGGATAACCTCGAGAAAGGTCTCTGGTTCGGGGCGTACACGATAGTTATCTGTTTCATGGGTCCAGACAACAGTTCCTTGTTTGTCGGTGAGCGTGAATGCTGGCAGAGGCTTGCCCACCGTGAGCGACTCGCTCTTCAGGCGGCCGTAGCGGGAGTACCAGTAGACGTATAAAAGAAAACCTACGTAGCTGATCAGGGCTAGGCTCAGTGGAAGCCAGCTGTCGCCTGATGAGCCCCACGCAGTCAGAGCGACGCCAGCGGCAATCGGCACATGGGCCTCGGGCAGATCTGCACTGGTGCGCGCCATCACGGGTTTGACCATTAAAAATCCGATAACGAGAGCCATAGGCGCGGCCGATAAGAGCACGCCAGCCCACGTCAGAACATCATGACCTTGTAACAGTTGCCAGGCTGCATAGGCTGCGATCACAGAAGCAACGGCCAGATAAATAGAAACGTAAGCGGCTTTTAAGCGGTTGAGCAGTACTTTCATCGGTCAGGCCCGTAGACGACCAACGCGGTTGAACAGGCCACGGTAGGTCATCAGCCAGAGTACGTCGATCAATGACCAGAAGCCCTGATCCTGACGACGTGGTGCTTTTCCTTTGCCCATACGATGCAACTGGCGTTCGTACCAGGAGACTTCCATCAGAGCCATTTTGTCGATCATTTTGACACCGGTTTTGATAGGACGCACCACGCTGGTGAAATCTTCACCGCTCAGAATACGTTTTACCAGATCGGGTTCAACGCACAGTGGACGACCCAGGCCGACGAGATCGCATGCGCCAGATTCTACGGCAGCGGCCATGCCTTCTGATGTGCGGAAGCCTCCGGTGACCATCAAAGGGACATCGACCTTACTGCGTAGCATTTCAGCAAACTCAAGGAAGTAGGCTTCGCGCAGCTTGGTAGATTCTTTTACTGGCTCGTCTTTACCCAGTTTTTTATTGTGATGCTCGCTGCCCTGAGCCATCGCGGGTGTTTCGTAAGTGCCGCCTGAAATTTCAATCAGATCAATGCCGAGCTCAGCGAGGGTGGTTGCAACGGTCGCTGCATCATTCTCATCAAAGCCACCACGTTGAAAGTCTGCGGAGTTCATTTTAATGCCGATGCTGAAATCTTTTCCTGTCGCATCACGCATCGCTTTGTAGACTTCGACAACAAAGCGCATACGGTTTTCTATCGAGCCGCCCCAGTGGTCTTCACGTTGGTTATGGTGAGGGGACAGAAACTGGCTGACCAGGTAACCATGTGCGCCGTGAATCTGAACGCCGTCGAACCCGGCTTGTTTGGCTAGTGCAGCGGCATTAGCGAAGCGCTTGATGCAATCCTGAATGTCGTCTTCGGTCATCGCTCGCGGCGTACCGAAGAAGGCCTGCATCTCTTTGCGAAATGGAATGGCACTCGGTGACATCGGATCTTTATTAAGCATCTTCGGTGTCTGCTTCCCTGGATGGTTGAGCTGCATCCAGACAAGGCCTCCCTGAGATTTGGCGGCCGCGGCCCAGGCTTTGAGCATATCCATATCGCGATCGTCTTCCAGAACGACATTGTTAGGCTCACCCAGGTGACGACGGTCGATCATAACGTTGCCGGTAAAGCTCAGGCCGGTACCACCTTCGGCCCAGCGCTGGTAGAGTTTCGGTAGTGCTTTGGTCACACGCAGGTCGACGCTACCCAGAGTTTCACTTAAAGCAGATTTCGCGAAACGATTCGGTACAACACTGCCGTTTGGAAGCGTAAGTGGCTGTCCGAGGGTCTGGCTGGCGTTCATGGTTGGCTCCTGTGAATGACCAAGTTGAGAAACAGCCTGCACTATACGGTGAAGAGAACTGTAAATTGGTGTTATTTTGAGCCAAACTCCGGTAGTGTCAGTAACAGAAAGTAACCAGCGGTGCGGGTTGTGCCAGATTACCATTGGTATTGTGTCTTTCTGGAATATAAGAACTAACCTGTACAGACAATCTCTTTTCGGGGTCTTTGCGAAGCCGATGAGTAAAACGTATCTGCAAGTTGTCACTGGCCTGTTTCTGGGGCTACTCAGTATCACTGCGTCTGCGTTATCGGATGCGGAGTTCAGAACGTCTCTGGAAGCTGCTCGTCAGGGGCAGTGGAATAAGGTTTCTGAGAACGCATCGGATCATGTGCTCGCCCCTTATATTGAATACCATCGTATCAAGCGTAACCTGCCTGATGTATCTGCTGCGGATGTCAGAGCCTACGCTACTGAAAATGCGGATTCGCCTCTTTCACGCTGGATTGTACGCCATGCAACACTGACCTACGGTGCTGCCCGTAAATGGGACGAAGTTCTTTCTCTGAATGAATACGCACCGGCTGATGCCCCGGGGCGCTGCATTTATTACCGGGCGAAACTGATTAAAGATCAGGCGGCAGCTTTCGATGGCGGTCGTCAGTTGTGGCTTAGCGGAAGCTCGCGCCCTGAGCAATGCGATGACCTGTTCAAAGCCATGCTGAGCCGTGGCGAAATTAATGAGCAGGCGATCTGGCAGCGCGCTGTTCTGGCACTGCAGGCTGGTAACCGAAGCTTATCTGATTACCTGCTGCGTAAGTTGCCAGCAGAATGGAAGGTTGCCTCAAGTACTTTTCGCCAGTTGCGTTCGTCACCAGAGAGGCTCCTGACGCTGGATAAAACCTTTCCTGACGGCGTAGAGCGCAGTGATATGGGATACGCAGTGCTTGCTTATCTGGTGCGTCGCAAACCCGCGGACGTTGCCGAGCTTTATCCGCAACTGTCCGAAGCGGGAGTGCTGAGTGAAGCGCAGCTCGCGCGCCTCGGGAATATGTTAGCTGCCCGCAGTTACAAGTTCGATGCGGAGGAGCGTCCTGATATCGTCGACCAGCTCCTGTCCGACCTGGGCGATGGCAACCTTATTGGCCCCGTACTTCGTGAAGCGATCGCCCAGTCTGACTGGGACGCCGTGCTGGCCTGGACTGATAAAGTGCAGGGCAGTGAAAGAGAATCTGGATACCACATGTACTGGCGTGGTCGCGCACTGGAAGCGCTTGGGCAATCTGAAGCTGCTCATCACGCCTACACGAAAGCCGCCTCGGCCCGCGAATTTTATGGCTTTCTTGCAGCAGAAAAACTCGCTCTGCCTTATGAGCTGAAACAGACAAAGACCAGTCTGCAGGAAGGGCAGCTCGAAGCCGTTGCTGATTCACCAGCTATTGCCCGTATTCGTGCTCTCTGGGCTATCGGTGAAGAAGGGCTGGCGGCCGATGAATGGAATTTCACTCTGCTGCGTCATCCTTCTGATACGCCTGTGTATGCCGAGCTGGCGAAGCAGAATGGCTGGCCAGCATTGGCAGTGCAGGCGACGATTTCAGGACGCCACTGGAACTTGCTGGAGCATCGCTTCCCGCTGGCGTATCAGGATGAGTTCAGCCGTTGGGCAGAAGAGTATGACCTCGACCCTTCCTTGTTGATGTCAATCGCCCGGCGAGAGAGCGCCTTCAACCCTCATGCCCGCTCTCCTGTTGGTGCGCGCGGTCTGATGCAGATCATGCCGGCGACCGCGAAGCAGGTAGCCAGAGAGAAGAATCTGGTTTTACATGACGTCAATGAAGACCTGATGGACTATCGCACCAACATCCCGCTGGGCAGTTACTATGTTCGCTCTCTACTGGAGCGTTATCAGGGGAACCTGATTGCAGCTCTGGCCGGCTACAATGCTGGCCCACACAAGGTCGATCGCTGGCTGAAAGACGCGCCGGTGGCTTACGACCAGTTCATTGAAAGCATCCCGTATCGTGAGACCCGTGACTACGTCAAAGCCGTACTTGCATACCGCGTTATTTTCAGCAGTTTGAAAGGCAAAGAAGTAACGGCGGTCCTTGATCCTGACGAGCGTGTGTTTGCACAGCAGTTGTCGCAGGCTGAGACCTCCATCCCGGCCCGCAACTGATCTGGTGCCTGATCTGCGCTGGCAACTTCATACCTGAGCATCATGGTCGGGATTATGGTAGACTGCCGCCAGTTTCAGTTAATACGAACAGTGAGAGACAGACGCTATGGATATCATGCAGGTCATTAAAGATCAGATCGAAAACAACGACATCCTTCTGTACATGAAAGGTTCACCGAACCAGCCACTGTGTGGCTTCTCTGCCCGCACCGTACAAGCGGTTATGGATTGCGGTCAGAAGTTTGCGTACGTTGATGTGCTGTCTAACCAGGACATTCGTGCGAACCTGCCTAAATACGGCAACTGGCCGACTTTCCCGCAGCTGTGGGTAAAAGGTGAGCTGATCGGTGGTTGTGACATCGTCACTGAAATGTACGAAAAAGGTGAGCTGAAGACTCTGCTTGAAGAAGCGGCACCAGCTGAGTAAACACCGCTTACAGAGCCGGATATTTGATCCGGTATACGTAACGCAAATAAGCCCGCTTGATGCGGGCTTTTTTGTTTCTGGAATCCAAATCTAAACTAAATACCCGGGCGGACTGCCCGGGCGCTCATTGGATCAGAAACTATAGCGTCCAGTGAGCTGAGCATAGCGTCCCTGTGCTTCATAACCAGGTACAGTTTCGTACTCTCGATCGGTCAGGTTCTCGATGCGAGCAGTCAAACTGAAGTCCTGGAAAGCCTCCCAGGTTGCACTGAGGTTGAGCAGAACGAACGGAGCGATATAGCCGCCGGATCTCGATGGTGCCTGGCCTCGGTACTGGCTCTCAAGTGCACTCGATAGCTTGCCCGAAGTCCAACGTACATTGAGCTTGGTTGCACGAATTGGACGACGCTCAATCAGATTTCCAGTGTCTTGATTCCGAGCTTCGGTCCACTCTTGAATCAGCTCACTGTTCCACGCGTCATCCCAGTTCTGAGCCCAGGTTACGCTCGCAAAATTAACGTAGCTTTCACCTAGGTTAACTGGATAAAACGCACTGTTTGATACGATCTGATTGTTAAACAGGCTGCGCTGACCACTCACTGTGACAGAACCGCCAGCTGCAAAATTATCGTATGCGGCTGTGTAATCGACCGACCAGATGCGTGATGTTTCCGCCTTCAGATCTTCGTTTGAGTAATCGCCGAAGTCGCTTGCTGGATAGTAGAGGTCGTTAAACGTAGGAGCGCGGAAGGCTGTAGCCTGTCCGAAAGCCAGTTCCTGGTTGTCGGTCAGATAGAAGGCAACAGAGGTGTTAAACGAGCGGAAGCGGCCGTAGTTGCTGTTGTCGTCGATGCGAGCGCCAATTTCAGCGGCCAAGCTATCGCTGCTGTAACGAACTCCAAGTAATCCGCCATGGTTGCGCTCGTTGTCTGTGTCGTACTCAACAGGACGCGTGAGTAGTTTAACCAAGCGAGTATCAGCAGCAGCCAGCAGGCTGACATGTTCAGTCAGACCAATAAGGGCCGTGATTTCTGCAACATCTTTGCGGCTACCAAACAACTGAGCATCGCCGCTGCGAGTAACACCGTTACCGTAGTTCCAGCTACGATCGTAGCCTCGACCGGCTCTGGCATTCAGCAGCAGGCCGTCAGTATTCAATGTGTAGCCGAGGTTCATAGCGCGATTATCGAAGTCGGCTTCGTCAGTACCGCCAAAGCTGTTGTCGTAGTCGTAAGATCCGCGGTTCACCTGAGCATCAAAATTTACGCTCTGCTGTTCCGAGATTGCATAACCGACACCGGCATTCAGACCGTTACGCTCGTAGCCATCGCGATCATTCTCTGTGTCGTTATTAATGTCGTAACCAGCTGAACGATCATGGTTTAAATTCAGGTAGGTGTCGACATCGCCAAACTGGTGACGTGTACGCAGTGAGACAGCTTTCGTCTGGTTGGTGCCAACTGTTGCAGCCACTTCGTTCAGTGAGGTATCGAGACGTGTGATGATATTGATGACACCGGCTTGCGCATCCGCACCATATATAGCACTGCGGCTGCCTTTAATAATTTCGATACGTTCGATCTGCTCCAGCGCAATTAACTGGACTTCTGTGGTACCGGAAGTGGCACTTCCGACACGCTGCCCATTCACCAGAAATAGTACCTGCTTGCCATCGAGACCATTGATATAGAGGTTCGAAGAGTGAGGTACTCCTCCTGTTTTTGAAAACTGGAAGCCAGCTTTGCTCGCCAGTAAAGAGTACAGGTTGTTGGCACCTGACGTCTCTATATCGTCACGATCCACTACAACGATTTGTGCACTATTGATGGAAGGTGCTGCAATGCGGTTAGCGATAGTGACGACATCGTCCAGGGTGTTTTCTGCGTATGACACTGTGGCGGTCATTAGTACGGCCGCAGTAAGGAGTGATTTTTTCATCATGATTCCGAATGGTTTTAATGGGCAACCAGTCGGCGGGAAAGAATAGGCGAAGGAGAGCCCTGGAGCTCACTTAGCACCTGTATCGCCCACCGCAATACTGTTGGTTCGGATTCAGGCCGGTATCCGGGCTGACGACTGAAACCCTGAAGTTCAAAGGATTTCCGGCATTGATGCCTTCCCATGCTATGCACAGTGGCGTTGTATCAATACCTGGTCGATCACCGTTGCGGGGGCAGCGCTGGGTTTGTTGTGAAACTCACCAGTCTTCCCGTTTAACTTCTGTCTGGTGGACAGAGGCACCTGAATTGCGGTGGAGAGTACTCGTGGTGACCGGTTTGGTCAAGTTGAGGGCAGGTTGGTCATCCGTTTTCTTCGGCGGGAAGGCACAACACAAAGCAGGCTCCGCCAAGCGAACTGCGCTGATAACGGAGGCGCCCCTGATGGTGTGATGTAACGATAAAATACGATACCGACAGCCCCAGACCTGTGCCGTCTCCGACTTCTTTCGTTGTGTAGAAAGGCTCGAAAATATGCGGTGCGACATCCGCAGGGATGCCCGGCCCATTATCTTCAATTTCCAGGCAGGTCATGTTGTTCTGACGGCTGGCTTTGATTTTCACCTTAGGGTGCCAGCCATCGCCGCCATCGTATTCTTCCAGCGCCTGTTGAGCATTGCGCAGCAGGTTCAGCAGTACCTGCTCAATCTCACTCGGCACGCAGTGTATCTGGGCATCGCCTGCGGCCTTGTCGATATCTAGGTCTATATGTTTCAGTGACAGATCGTTGTGCGCGATGTTCAGGGTAGTGTTGATCAGTTCAGTGATACTGATGTCGCGCTTCTGAAGGTGATCATTACGTGAAAACTGCAGCATATTGGCGACGATGCGAGCCGCACGCTCACCGGCGTTCTGAATATGATTAAAAAACTGATCAATGCCCCTTCCAGTAAGGTACTGATTCAGAATCTCCATACTTAACCCGAGTTCGTCAGCAAGGCGCTGATTTGCCGCCAGCCCCGGATCAAGTCGGCGCCGGGTATTCTGTAAATTCTGAAGAATCGCCCCTAGCGGATTATTAATTTCGTGGGCCATGCCGGCAGCCAGCCCACCGACCGTCATCATTTTCTCGGTCTGTACCATAACTTCTTCCATGCGCTGGCGCTGTGATACATCGTCAATGCGTATAACAAGACGCGCCTGTTGACCGCTGGGCAAAGGATACGCGAGCACATCGGTGACCAGAATTTTGTCATCGAAGCGGATTTTTACCCGCTCAGATTTCACCAGATGGGGTGTTTCGCCGGGGTGCGTTGGCATCAGATTCAGCTTGCCCAACTCAGGTATCAGCTGCGCCAGAGGCAGGCCATTGAGTTGTGAATACTCCATGTTCAACCAGTCACCGGCCTGCTCGTTGCACTGCACGATCCGATTACGGGAATCAAGCGCGAACAGGGCGGTGGGCATGGAGTTCAGGATACCGTCGAGCAGTGTCTGAGTGTTTTTCAGCTGCACTTCAATACTACGGCGGACGGAGACCTCTTTCGCCAGGTTTTCGTTCATCTGGCGGGTTTCCGTCGATAATCGTGTTGCGCGTAAACGGGCATGTTCTGCTTGCTGATGAGCTGTTTTCAGGTGCTGAGTGCGTTGATTGCGGCGCCAGAAAAGATCGTTCAACGCCTCGATCAGGGGGTGAAGGTCAGGATCTCTGAGTTTCAGGGTAATGCGGCCATCGTCGTCGCGAGTGTTGGCTTCGCGAATGTCTTCAAGCAAATGCATGTAGGGGGTCTGCTGCCACTGCCGGGTCATCAGATACAACATAAATACGAGCATCGCTGATAAGGTAACGATAACCAGGCTGGTGCTCAGGGTGTCCATGTAAAAGAAGCCTGGCAAGGAAACATCGTTCCTGATGAATAAATCGAACTCGTCTCCGAGAATGGCAAAGCGATATTCAAAGTAATCCTCTGGGAGAGGCTGAGCATGAAGATTGGACGCCAGAAGCGTGGGGCCTTCGCCTGAGTGGCTGTGCGCCAGACGTTCTCCACGCTCGTTGTAAAGCCCAGCCTCCTGAATCTGGTAGTGCTGTGCCATGTGATACAGGGTGGTCTGTACGGCCTGTAGCTTACCGGGAGAGGCTGCCATCTGGGCTTCAATGATATGCCCCATGGTGCGTGACAGGTCAGGCGCCAGATGTTCGCGGCCAATGCGTTCAGCGGCAATAACGTATGCGAGGGTTGCGACCAGGATGATGCCTGAACAAACCAGTACCATGGCGAGCATCGATTTCTGTCGCGCCAACATCATATGAACCGGCTTCCTTTTCTGCGCATCACCATGCTGCCTCCAGGGCAGAAATTGATTGGTACAGACTTTCTGTCAGCGGTGCATTCAGTCCATTTTGTCTTGCATGCTGCAGTAAGTACCCACAGATATAAGGTAACTCAGTTCGGCGCTGATGCAATACATCCTGAAAGGTTGACGATTGATTCTGAGCCGTTGCTGCAGCTACTTTCTCTGCCTGTTGTTGAATATCGAAACCGGTTTTCCAATTCAGTTGATTAAACAGTGTCGCTACTTCACTGCTGAGGGCGTTGAAGTCGCTACGCTTTTCTGAACTGGTCAGCAGTTCACCATTACGACAGCGATAGTGTGCAGTCAGTGGATTGATGATGGCATTGATGGCCAGCTTCTCGTGCAGGACCTGTTTTATTTCGGTGGCCAACTTCATGGCGGGTGGGAGTTGAGCCGTTCCAATGTCTCCTGACAGCTGCCAGCGTCCTGCCACTGTCTGCCCCTTACCAGCGTAGATAACGGTTCCGTTATCCGCCTTGTAGGCGCCTTCTGTGGATGAAGCTACCCAGAGTTCAGCGCTGATTCTATTCTGTTTTAACCATGCAGAAGCTTCTTCCTGCTGCCCCATTCCGTTCTGAAGCAGAAGAATCCGGGAAGTGTTTTTAAGGTGATCTTTAAGATCACTTAAAATCTCTAATGTTGCAGCTGCCTTGGTTGTAACAATCAGCCAGTCGGCCTCTTCGCCACGCCAGAGGGGAGCGGAAAACGTGTCGACCTTGGGAGGGGTATCTGAGGCGCTGGCGGATGTTTGTAAAGAGAACTCTGTCTGTTGCCGGCGGTTGTGCGTAAAGAGCGCCTCAAAGCGACAGTGCCATGCTATCAGGGTGCCCAGAGCACCAAGACCCGCGACTACAATACGCAGGCGCTCGGTAGAACTCTGGGCGGTATGAATATCGATATTCGTCATAATCCGATTATATGACTACTGATTCACAACGTCCTTACTTTCTGGCTTGTCGGCGTCTTCCGCAGTGTCAGCGGGGGCAATGGAACCGTTTTCTTCGCTGTCGGCGGAGGCATCATCAGTCGGAGTATCAGCGGGAAGTTGGTTTTGTGGAGACGCACTGGGTGAATCCGCAGGCGACCAGAGCGCACTCAGTTTATCGAGAAGCGACTGGGGGTGATCTGCGGGAATCCCTCGCAACCAAAACGGAATGGTGCCTTCATCTTCGTCCAGCAGCTCAGCAATGGTTTCATTGCTGAGCTGGCGTTTTTCCAGTAACCAGGCGACCAACGGCATCAGGCGCTGGTACTGTCGTCTGAACGATGAGTCCTGCAATGATTCCAGTGTAATCCCAAAGCGGCCGGCGATGAGTTGCAGGGCGTCGTCCCTCAGTCGCTTCAGTTCATTTGCGCTGCGTCCGGGTTGATTCATTTCAGCGCGTGCCTGCTGTTTCTCAGCCAATGCGGGGCGACCAAACAGAAGAAATTCCGGGTGGTTGCTTTCATTGAGATTGAGCTGTGTCACGTGCGGTGTATTCATAAGTGATTCGTAACGCAGCGAGCGGTTGTGCCGGGTCTGACAGAGCTGATTGAGCATGCGTCCACAGTCGATCCAGCCTGGCGGATTCAATGAGCGATAGTGATGATCGCTGCTCCACGAATACATGCTGGCATCAGGTACCAGATTTCTGCTGACAGGTAGCTGGTGGAGGGTAATGATGAGATCAGCGAGACACGCCTGCTCGTCAACGAGAACCGGACTGATCTCTTCTGAAATGACGGCCTTGTGGGCATCCCAGAGGCGTTCGTGCTGGTCAGTGAAGGCATCGCGTATATCGTCGATAATACCGGGCCAGTCGCGCTGACAATCAAGCACGCAATGAATCTCGTGATCGAAGAATACGTAGGCGAGGAGCGTTGATCCTTCAATATGACTGAGCAGCTGAGCAGCATAGTCGTACTCAAAGACAGAGCGGAATATCGCTTGCTGTCGGGCTCCGGTTAGCCGGAAGTAATAGATTCCCGGGCCATGCAAAGTTTTCTGACGATTATCCATGCGTTGCTCTCAATATGCCTGTTCAGCGACCTGGGCTACTCAATGCCTTGAATAGTGGTGCAGATATGCTTTAAGACTAGTGCGTTTAGCAAGTTTCGCCAGTCTCCGGGCGGGGCGTTTCTTTGCAATATCTCAGACAGCGCGGTATATATGGCGACATTTACAGGAGACTCAATATGCCATCCTTTGACGTAGTATCAGAAGTAGATAAGCACGAAGCACAGAATGCCGTTGATCAGGCGAACCGCGAACTGAGTACCCGTTTCGATTTTCGTGGTGTCAGTGCCAGCTTTGAGCTGAAAGATTTTGTTGTCACTATGATCGCTGATAACAACACTCAGCTTGATCAGATGAAGTCTATGCTGATCAGCGCCATGATTAAGCGCTCTATCAAAGCGAACTGCCTCGAATTTTCTGATCCTCAGGGAACTGGGAAACAGGTGAAAATTCTGGCAACCATGCGTCAGGGGATCGATAAAGATCTGGGCCGGAAGATAGCTAAGCTGATTAAAGACAGCAAGATTAAGGTTCAGGCCAGTATCCAGGGCGATACCGTGCGGGTGCAGGGTAAGAAACGCGATGATCTGCAACAGGTTATGGCGATGCTTCGTGGCGAAGAATCCATCGATATGCCACTGGCATTCAAGAACTTTAAAGACTGATATTTATGAGCGGGATGCCGCTGACGCAGCTGCTACGTGAACCTCGTCTGCGGATGATCTTTTTATTAGGCATCTGCAGTGGTTTTCCCTGGGTTCTGATTGGCTCGGCAATGACTGGCTGGCTGACCGATGCAGGTTTGTCCCGTACCAGCATCGGGCTGTTTGGTTCTATTTTCTTCGTATACGCCATTAATTTTCTTTGGGCGCCGCTCGTCGACGGTTTTCAGCTGCCTGTTTTCAGGCGTTTAGGTGACCGCAAATCCTGGATTGTGTTTCTGTTGCTGGTAATGACACTGGCATGTTGGGGCATCAGTCAGATTTCTCCGCAGGCCAGCATGGTCTGGCTGAGCATATTGGCCATGACGATTGCACTGGCATCAGCGACCTGTGACATCGCTATTGATGGATTCAGGGTAGACAGTTTCGATCCAGAAGCTGAAGAGGCACTTATTCCCTATGCCGCGGCGTTTGCTACCAGCGGCTGGTGGACGGGGTACAGCTTGCTTGGTGCTGCGGCGTTTTATATGAAAGGTCTGTCGTCGATGGACTGGGCCGATGTGTTTTTCTATCTGGCCATGTTTTGTCTCTTTATTACCGCGTTAGTGACGGTATTAGTGGAACGAGACAATCGCCGTCGCGAAAAACTCGAGAGTCGTGTTTCTGGCCTGAGCCTAAGCGCACAACTTCAATTCACCCTGATTGAACCTTTCCGGGCGTTGCTCAGCCGTTATGGCAGTACGATAGTACTTTTACTGCTCTCTTTCTTGTTTACGTTCAAAATGGGCGAGGCATTCCTTGGACGTATGTCGATTACCTTTTACAAGGAAATTGGCTTTACCGATGCTCAGATTGCCACCTATTCGAAGATGGTGACCTGGTGGGTGACCATCGTTTTCAGCCTGATAGGTGCGTATTTTAATCAGAAACTGGGTATTTTCAGGGGGCTACTGATCGGTGGGTTGGCGATGGCCGGAACCAATCTCCTGTTTGCGTGGATTGCCGTTACCGGGCCGCTGGAGAGCCTCTATCTGTTTGCGGTGATTGCAGATGGATTCACCAGCGCATTTGCGACCGTGGTACTGGTCAGCTTCGTAACTCTGCTGACTGACCGGGTATTTTCAGCGACTCAGTACGCTTTGCTGGCATCGATCGCGAATTTTGGCAGGACGACAGTGTCAGGTGCCAGCGGTTATGTGGTCGATTACCTCAACGGTGACTGGGCGACCTTCTTTGTATTAACCACCCTGATGGTCTTACCGAGCCTGGTGATTCTCTGGTGGTTGATTCGTCTGTTGCAGGCCCGCAACTTCTTGTCCCGTGACTAAGAGCGTAGCACTCAGTGGAAGTCGTGCGACTGTACTTTCAGCCGCTCCAGTGAACCACTCAGATCGAGTAGCCGGTATGCAATCATATGGGTAATGCCGCTTTCGGGGTCTTGCTCAACTTTTCCGTATACCTGTAGTAACCGTGCATGAATCAAAGTATCCAGCTGACGTTTTGCCGTAGCCAGCCAGACCACAATATTCGAGCAACCGGTTTCATCTTCGAGCGTAATAAAGGTCACGCCTGCTGAGGTTCCGGGGCGTTGGCGACACGTGACAATACCGCTGATATAGCTTTCGTCTCCGTGTTTCAGTTGTTTTAAACCTTCTGCTGTCACACTGTTCCCTAAGAGACCCTGTTCACGCAGGACTTCCATCGGATGGCGTCCAAGCGTCACGCCCAGACTCTGATAATCTTCCAGTAGATTATCGACTTCATCTGGCGCTGCCAGCTCCCAGGCTGTGGCTTGTGAAAGGTTCTCAAGAAGGTCGGGTTGATAAGATGCCGCAGCGGGTTCAGCGGCTTGCCAGCGTGCATGGTAACGATGCTCACTGAGGGCACCGAATGCACCTGAAGAAGCCAGCGCCTCACGCTCTTTGCGATTGAGCTGAGCAGCCTGGGTGCAGTCAGAAATGCTCTTGTATCCTGCTTCCGGACGCGCTGCTAACAGTCGCGTCGCTGCATCCTGATTCATACCTTTTACCAGACGAAGGCCAAGTCTGACTGAGCCATCAGGAAGTGCTTCGTGGTCCCAGTGGCTGTGATTAACATCGACCGGGTGAATCATAACCTTATGGTGTCGCGCATCATTGATCAGCTGTGCTGGGCTATAAAATCCCATAGGTTGGCTGTTGAGTAGGGCCGCCAGAAAGACGCCAGGGTGATGGCACTTCAACCAGGCGGTCAGATAAACCAGTAAAGCAAAACTGGCGGCATGAGATTCTGGAAAACCGTATTCACCAAAGCCTTCGAGCTGGCGCTGGATTCTCTCTATGTAGGCTTCTGAAAATCCATTTTGAAGCATGTTTTCACGCAGACGATTTTGTAGCCTGTGCATCTGGCCTTTCTTTCGCCAGCTGGCCATGGAGCGTCTTAATTGATCGGCCTCAGAGGCAGTAAAGTCTGCGGCGACCATGGCAAAGGCAATGACTTGCTCCTGAAATAATGGAACCCCGTGGGTGCGTTCAAGAATAGGTCTGAGTTCAGGCAGAGGATAATCTGCGGCTTCCTGACCGTTACGCCGCTTTAAATAAGGGTGCACCATATCACCATGAATGGGGCCCGGGCGTACGATTGAAACCTGGACTACCAGGTCGTAATAACAGGCGGGCTTCAGGCGCGGTAGCATATTCATCTGAGCTCGGCTTTCGACCTGAAAGACACCCACGGAATCTGCTTTCTGCAGCATTTTATACGTCGCCGGGTCTTCCCGCGGAATGTCACTGATCTGCATTTCTAAATGATTCAGGCTACGACGTATCGCTGTCATCATGCCCAGGCCAAGAATATCCACTTTCATCAGACCAAGCGTTTCCAGATCGTCTTTACCCCACTGAATCACCGTGCGCTCTTTCATGCTGGCATTTTCGACCGGAACTAATTCATGCAGACAACCTTCGGCAATAACAAAGCCACCAACATGCTGTGACAGGTGGCGAGGAAAACCCAGAATCTCTTGAGTCAGTGAACGAAGGCGTTGCGTTAAAGGGCTTTGATCGGAGTCTGGATAGACATGATCCATCCATTCGTGACCGTGATAGCGGCCAGCGTAGCGGGCAACAATACGGTCCTGCTCTGCAGTATTGACTCCCAGTGCTTTTGCGACATCACGCAAAGCACTACGCGGACGGTAACGGATGACAGTAGCTGCGAGTGCAGCACGCTCGCGCCCGTATTTCTGATATATGTACTGAATAACTTCTTCACGTCGCTGGCTTTCAAAATCAATATCAATATCTGGCGGTTCGTGGCGCTCTTCTGAAATAAAGCGTTCAAAAAGTAGTTGTACCTCTTGCGGATTTACTTCGGTCAGAAATAAACAATAACAGACCACGGAATTGGCCGCGGAACCACGTCCCTGACACATGATATTTTTTGAGCGGGCGAACTGGACGATATCGTAGAGCGTGACAAAGTAATGCTCGTATTCTTTCTGTGCGATCAGGCGAAGCTCTTTATCGATGGTTTGTTGGATATGAGCAGGGGTACCTTCAGGGAAGCGGATTGTCTGGCCTTTTTCTACCAGAGTTTTGAGATATTCCCGGGCGCACAGACCATCAGGAACTGAATCTGTGGGGTAAAGATAGGAAATTTCATCAAGATTAAATGTGCATTTATTAGCGACGCTGACGCTTTCCTGTAGCCAATGTTCAGGATAAAGATGTGATAATTTTTTAAGTGACCGTAAGTGACGCTCGGCATTTGCATATAAGTGATGCTTTATCTGCTGAACTGGCTGGTTCATACGTATAGCTGTCAGGCAGTCCTGTAAGCTGTGCCGTGACGGGTGGTGCATATGTACATTGCTCGCTGCGACAACAGGCAGGTCGAGGGTATCTGCCCAGCGGGCGATACCGATATAGTGATGGGCATCAAATTCATCCAGCGTCCGCTCTCCCAATAGCCACAGACGTTGATGAAAATGTCGGATTAATGCTGCGTACTCAGAGAGTATCTCTTGTTCAGCTGGCTGCCAGAGCAACAGACAATGTTGCAAATCAGTGAGCTGTGCGGGCGTAAACGTATAATGTCCTTTTTCTGCCTGACGCCGGCATTGAGTAATCAGTGTTGAGAGTTCAGCGTACGCTTTGCGCCCGGTAACGAGCACAATATAGAGGCCACTGGCGTGACGAAATTCGCTACCAATAATCAGCTTCAGTGACAGATTTTCTTCTTTAATGGCCCGGTGGGCGCACACAACGCCTGCGAAAGAGCATTCATCGGTCAGAGCCAATGCCTGATAGCCAAGATCAGCGGCTTGCTGGACTAATTCTTCGGGATGAGAAGCGCCCCGAAGAAAGGTAAAGTTACTCAGACAGTGAAGCTCAGCATATGGTGTAGTCACGGAGTGTCAGCCTATGAAAAATAGCCATGCAGAAACCAACGTTTCTGGTCATCTCTGAATACCCATAGCAATTGTTCATCTTGCATGACCTGATAATAATCCCGGCGCGTCATCCGGCTATCCCACCAGCCGCTGGTGATGCGCAGAGGGCCTTGGATAATGTCTGCGGGAGGCGGGTAGGGAACTGGCTCAGGCAGCAACCAGATAGGCCAGTCTCCGGTTCGGCTCAGGCTGTCTGTTACGCTTTCATCTGCGGGCTGTGCTTGCCATGAAGCTTCTGGTCGCGGGTCTCCAGTGCTTTGCAGTACCGACACCTGGCTGGCTGATAGCCTGGCTTGTAAGCGGTTAATCAGACTGCCTGACAGAGGCGTCTGGTCGTCTGTTGCAAGGCATGATGCCTGCTCATGCTGTCTTGAAGTGAACTGGGTGACACTAAGCTGAAGCTCAGTGACCGGGGCCCGCAGAGACTGTTTATCCAATTGATAACGGCACAGTTGTAACAGTTCTTCATAGCGGTATTCATGGTTGGCAAAGCTGAATAACCAACGGGTTTCCGGAAGTTCTCTGTGTAACAGGCGTAAGGCCAGCCAGCGGACTGAAAGCTGATGGTGGTGGAGAAATCCACAGAGGCTGTCGAGCAGACGAGCCAATGGAAAAAATAGCCCATTTCTGTGCTCGGCATCATGACTGAAAATGACTTTCTCAGAGAATTTCAGCGGCGGAGTAAAAAGACTAGAGGGCGGTTTTTGTTGTCCGTGTAGTTGCTGCAGTTGTTGCATCAACTGCGGACAGATACGACGACCAGTTTCTGCGAGTGGCAGTTGTAATAACTCTCCCAGACGCTGGATACCCAGTCGCTGTAGTGCCAGCAGCTGTGCATCGTTGAGATGCAATTTATCCAAAGGAAGTGCCTGTAGCGCATGCTGTTGTTGTACGGTATTCAGAGAGAGTGTCTGTATATCAGCGAGTGCCTGCCAGCGCGCAGAAACAGGCGTCAGGCCTAAGCCATATTGCAGTGGCCACTGATGCTGCTGACAGCCGTCTTTGAGCGTGTTAGCGAAGGCTTCAATGCCACCAAACAGCCTCAGCATGCTCCCTGCTTCGAGCCATAAGCCGTCCGCTGGGTCCGGGAATATCTGTGCAGAGTAGCGATATGCCCACAGTGCCCTTTGTTGCAGTAACTGCTCTGCGTATTCCTTGTTCAGGGTATGGCAGACAACTTCCGGACACAGAAATAACGCACTGGCGAGAGGCATGTCTGGCCGAATTCCGCATTGCCTTGCAGCAGTTGAAACCTGAACGACCCGCTGCTGATCCTGAGTAATCACAATAACCGGGCTGTGATAATCATGGACCAGACTGTGCAGGTACATATCCGGAAAGTAGAGATAGAGCCAGGCGTTCATTGGCTTAACCTGTCCGGGTTGCGCTGTTCAGTGACAGTGAAAAGGCATTACCCGGCCAGCGTCCCCGACGTTTAATAAAGCGCAGGTTTGCCTGTTCTGCTGAGATTCGTGTGACCTGAAGTCTCAATGGTGCGGCTGAAGCGCTGTTCTGGTGTTTGGCGTCGGGCCATAGCCAGCAGAAGTTCTTACTTGCTTCGCAGGCCAGTTGAATCCTGCGAATGCTGTTAGGGTCCGATTCAGGCAGCCATCCCATGACGGCGCTGCAGTGACCAGACCGAAGCCCTTCTTCGACGCACCAGAGTGCTTCTTTACGATCTTTGGGGTGGACCATCAACAGTCGTCGGGTATCTATTCCTGCCATTGTCAGGGCTGGCGCGTAGGGAATAGCAGGAGGAGCTACCATCATGATCCACTGCTGTTGATGACTTAATGTCGCCAGCACGGGTAGCAGAATATGCATATCACCGGAGCCGTACCTATGAGGGTAAATCTCGCAGACCTGGCCAGCTTGCCAGCCCCCTTGTGGGAGTTCACGGTTCAGCTGCGGATACCCAGAGGAGATGACTCTGGCACTGCTACAGGGTTGCTGAGCCGCCTGCCATACCAGCCCTTTGTTCAGAGCCAGGTCGAGAGGGTAACTCGGACCGGATGACGAATGTGATTGTGTCTCTGGCATACCTCTCTCTCCTATGAATGTTTTTATATACAGTACTGTATATAAAAACAGTGTTCAAGGAGTCGATACGACAGAGCACAAAAGACAGAAGAAAAAAGGGCCTCGCAGGCCCTTTCTTAGTTCAGTATTTTGTCTTGGTCGGCGTACGCCTACCGGTCAGTCGGTGGCATAAATAACGATCAGATCTTCCGGTAGGTCTGTGTCCGCAGTGAGGTAGCCAATGCTGTCTGGCGTATCAAGAAGATACTGAACCATCGCCTTCTCAGAATTGACTATCTGAGGCGGCGGGCGGCGACCAGTAAACTTCATCTGAGCCCAATAAGACTGAACCCGTGAGTCAGAAAGGCCGACGATCTTTATGTTAAACAGACTGCGTGTACGATTGCCGGGAGGTAGGGCAACAGGCTGCAGATCACGACCCACAGAGGCCCCCATAAACAGGTTACGTATCTGTTCACGGGATAATCGCACGCCGGTATTATCGGAATGCGTCACGATAATGATGCGTTCACTGGCGAAGGCAGCAAATGCCCCTGGTGCAAACAATAAGGTCAGCGCCAGTAAAGAGCTAAGTATGAGTCTCATCAGAAGATCCACTCCCACGCCACTTGGTAGAGGTAGGCATTTTCAGTGGAGTCATTTGCTGGGCTCATAAAGAAACCGCTGCGGCTTCGTGACTCTTCAAGCAGAGTTATTTCTGCTTTCAGTGCCATATTCATCCGAAAGTCCCAACGTGTTCCCAGGGTGTAGCTATCCAGGTTGCCATTCGGTGTGCTGGCAAATACCTGGTAGTAGGCCGTTGATAACATATCTTGCTGCGGGTTTCCGGTCGGGGGTATCGGCAGCTCGTTCGACATTTTGACTGCACTGTATTCGCTGCGGCTGTATGTCGCGTGCAGTGTCCAGTCGTTAATAACCCGGCCCGCCATCAGGTAGTAACCCGTGATCTCAGGAGCAATTTCGTACCCAGTGACTATGTTGACCCACTCTGCTTTATAGAATGAATTTAACGTGTCGTAGCTGAGAGACGTCTGCAGAGCGTATACATTACCGGAAGATTCCAGACTTTTGGCACTGTCGTTGTAGCCGAGGGCATACAGTTGTGAGCGCAGCTCAGATACATTCGGAATCTCAGTCGTGTTGCGCGCCTGATGGTATGACATGCGTAAAGACAGGTTATTGCGACTAATCGTAGCGACGATACCCGCCAGGTCTTCAACTTCTGTCTCAACGTCTACTTTTGAGCCGGCAAGGAACAAGTCGCCTTCGTAGTATCCGTAGTAAGCTTCGAGGTTGAGTGCCAGAGAGTTGCCTGAATGGTAATAACTGGCACTGGCGCCATTAAAATTAGAGAACAGGTAATTGTTGTAAACCTGAACAGGTGCGGTTACCCACGGGTAGCTGTAGCCAACGTCGTAACCGTCGCTGTATATAAAAAACGGTGTACGTAGTTTCCCTGCCCTGAAGTGCCAGGCGCTGCTTGGCTGATAACTCAGGTAAGCCCATTCCAGTCCGCTGTCACGATCGTCACCGGTATGTGCGACGAACTGGCTCGAAACGGACAGCTTATCGTTGAAGGAATAGGATGGCTGAACCGCTAACAGTGATTGCTCATCCAGAGATACTTCATTGGTATAGCCATCGAAACGTCGGCTGCTGTGGCTGAGGTAGCCGCCAATGACGCGGGCAAAGCCCGAGATTTCCAGATTGTCGGTCAGTTTTTCTGCATAGCATGCCTCTGCACCCAGAAGGAGGGCAGATACAACGGCAGCAACACCCGGTATTTTTATCATTATATGGTTGCTCCAAGTTGCGCCAGAGTACTCAATGTCGGCTCTGTTGCAGGAGTATAGTAATCAATTCTGCCCATACAGCTTGCGGGATGTCCCACTTCAGACAGTTTGGCCTAATATGTCATATAAGTGGTGGGCTGAGAAGGATAAATATCATTCCTTAACGGCCAGACATTGAACTTATAGTGAACTATGATCTGATGGCAGGTATAAAAAATTTACGACGTCAGGGAACAGAGAGAGCTACATGCTGATTAGAAGTATCAGAACGGCGGTGATGCTATTGAGTCTTATCTCGATTGCACTGGTCGCCACTTCTGTATTTTATTCTGCCCTGCGCGAGCACAGGGAGCTCTACACCCGTTACGTTGAAAGCGATCTCCGTGCACTCTCCGACAACATGGCCAGCGACCTGGTTGGGATTCTCAGCAAGTCGGATCATTTTTTCGACTTGAAGCGTTATCTGCTGAGCCTTGAGCCTTACGAAAATGTGGTTGGTGCCGCCATCTTTGACCCGCAGTGGAACGTACTTGAACTGTATGCTGGCCAGGCCATGCTTGAGAGCCAGGGTGATTTCCCCGTTGATTTCACGGACTGGAAGTTTTTCGAGTCCGGGGTACTACGCGACGACGGACGTCTGATTGCTGTCAGACGTATCGGCGAGCCACCTTTGGTGATGGGGCATCTGGCCCTGATCGTTGACCTTGAAGGGCCGCTGCTTTCGAGCACTATCAGCCTGGCATTACGCATTCTTCCTGTCGCGATTGCTGTGATCCTGATCATGGTGGGTCTGTTCTATGTACAGGCTAGTCGTTGGTTGTGGCCTTTGACTCAGTTATCTGAATTTGCCCGAAAAGTTCAGGAGACTAAAGACTATCGACTCAAGATCCCTGTATACGGTAAGTACGAGGTGTCGTCGTTAACGCAGGATATCAACAATATGATGGATGCGATCCGTGTTGAGTCCGACATTAATCAGGAGTACGTCGAACTTCTGGAACAGCGCCGGGAAGAAATGGAATACCTGGCGAACTACGACAGCCTGACGCATCTGCTTAATCGACAGAGCTTTATGGGCATTCTCGATGCTTCATTACGTGAATTGCGAGATAGCGGGGAAGGCGACCTGGTAGTCATGTTCGTCGATCTGGACGGTTTTAAAGAGGTCAACGATACGCTGGGCCACGAGGTCGGTGACAAACTGCTGGTTGAGGTTGCGGAGAGGCTGAAATCGTACATCCCGAGAGAAGACGTTGTCAGTCGTCATGGCGGTGATGAATTCCTTGTTTTGTGTCGAACCTCTCCTGATCACCCGGAGAGTATGGCTGAAGACATTGTCAGTGGCCTGAGAACAACTTTTCTGATTGATTCATGGGAGGTCCGGATCAGCGCCAGCGTCGGTATTGCGCGGGCGTCCGAAGGCGGTTTTGATACGCAGGACACGATACGTAATGCCGATGTCGCTATGTACGTTGCCAAAAAAGAGGGTAAGTCTCAGTACTGCTTCTTCCAGGAACATATGCTCATTGAGCATCAGCGTAAAATTGACATTGCCAATGCCATTGAGCCGGGCCTGGAGCGCGGCGAGTTTTACATCTGTTATCAACCTAAGGTCAGCAGCGATGGTGAACCCCGAGGTGTTGAGGCACTGGTGCGTTGGAACAGCCAAACGCTTGGCAGAGTGTCGCCATCAGATTTTGTTCCTATTGCTGAACGCTCAGGCAAGATTTCTGCGCTGACCGACTGGGTTGTTGAGCGTGTCTGCCGCGACGTTGCGGATTACTTTCAGGACCTTCCTGTTCCTATATTGGTCTCTCTTAACCTGTCGGCTTACGACCTCAAACGCTACCAGTTTTCTGATTTTATCCGCAGTACCTTTGAAACTTATGCCGTTCGTCCTGAACTGATCGAGTTCGAAGTGACGGAGCATGCATATCTCGATAATCTTGAGATGGCGAATCGATTCTTCAATGACATCAGCGAACTTGGTTGTCGCGTCGCATTAGACGACTTCGGCACAGGGTATTCGTCGCTCAGTTACCTGACTCGTATTCCTATCGATCTGATCAAAATTGATAAGCAGTTTGTTGAGAATATTGGCCTTACAGCCCGCGATGATGCATTGGTTTTAACCATTATTGAGATGGCCAAGCGTCTGGGGATAGAACTGTGTGCAGAGGGTGTAGAAACCGAAGCTCAGCGTGATTTTCTGAAAATTCACGGTTGTAACCTGATGCAGGGCTATCTGTTTGACCGTCCTCAGGAGCTAGAACAGCTCAAGGCCAATTTTGCCACGTCAATTTCGGATCAGTCAGGCGTGCTCACGCACCGATAGTCGTTCACCAATACACTGACTCAGTACTGGGAAATCCTCCGCCGCTCGTGATTCTGGCGCGAAGCTTTTGAACTAATTCCATACATTCAACTCTAGATCTTATGAGGAATAGGTTGTTCGGAGTGTCGCTTAGGGACACTGGTAAAAATGGGCTCATCAATCCGGACAAAAAGAGTCAATGGGCAGGATGAAACCCTACGGACATATCGGTGTCTCAATATTTGCGTGAAAGTCTTAAATGACAAAATAGTCACCTTTGTGACGGGAGCAGCAACATTTGTGGAAATGATTGGGGGCTGGTTCGGAGTTTTGCGACCAGCCTCGAATTTCTTTGCGGCCCCGAGTGAGTGTTTTCCCAGACTTTATCTATACTGAAAGCAGCACATGCCCAAGGTCAGGAGCCTAGCGAATGGATGATCAGGTCTACACGAACGATGCAGATCCTCAGGAAACCAAAGAATGGGTGGATGCAATCCACTCCGTTATTCGAGCTGAAGGGTTAGACAGAGCCCACTTCTTAATTGAACGTATCGCCGAAAGGGCCACCAGGGACGGGATGCCACTCCCGTATGCCCTGAATACCCCGTATCGCAACACTATCCCACCTGAAAAAGAAGCGCCGATGCCGGGTGACCTTTTCATGGAACGACGTATCCGCTCTTTGGTGCGTTGGAATGCGTTGGCGATGGTACTGCGAGCAAATAAAGAAGGCGCGGGTGATCTTGGTGGCCATATTTCCAGTTTTGCCTCCAGTGCGACGCTGTACGATGTGGGATTCAATCACTTCTTCCGTGCTCCAAATGCTGACAGCGAGCAATCGCCGCTGGGCGATCTGATTTATTACCAGGGTCACGTATCACCGGGCATTTATGCGCGCAGTTATCTTGAGGGGCGGTTCGACGAACACGATCTTGAACGATTCCGACAGGAAGCACTGGCCCCGGGACTGTCATCGTACCCTCATCCGAAACTGATGCCAGACTACTGGCAGTTCCCTACGGTTTCGATGGGCCTTGGACCGTTACAGGCGATCTATCAGGCGCACTTTATGCGTTATCTGTCTGCGCGAGGACTCGTGCCGCGTAAAGGTCGTAAAGTCTGGGCGTTTCTCGGTGACGGCGAGTGTGATGAGCCTGAGACTCTGGGCGCCATCGGTCTTGCCGGGCGCGAAAAGCTCGAAAACCTGATCTTCGTTATTAACTGCAATCTGCAGCGCCTCGACGGCCCGGTCAGGGGTAACGGTAAGATTATTCAGGAGTTGGAGAGTCAGTTCCGTGGAGCTGGCTGGAACGTTATTAAAGTCGTCTGGGGTCGCCATTGGGATCCTTTGTTAGCGAAAGACCGTAAAGGCCTCCTTCAGAAACGCATGGACGAAACCGTTGATGGTGAATATCAGAACTACAAGGCCAAAGGCGGTAAGTATACGCGTGAGCATTTCTTCGAAAAGTATCCTGAGCTGAAAGATCTGATTAAAGACCTCAGCGATGAGGACATCTTTAAACTTAACCGTGGCGGACATGACCCGTACAAGGTATTCGCGGCGTATCACGAAGCCGTGAATCACAAAGGGCAGCCCACGGTAATTCTGGCTCATACCGTAAAAGGGTATGGCATGGGTGGCGAAGCCGAAGGTCAGAATCAGGCGCACCAGGTTAAGAAACTGGATATCGATAGCCTGAAAGCCTTCCGGGATCGTTTCGGTATTCCTATACGTGACGAAGACCTGGAGCACCTGCCGTTCTATCGTCCGCCTGCTGACAGCCCTGAAATGACTTACATGCGTAAGCAACGTGAGAAACTGGGCGGCAGCCTGCCGGTACGTACTGAAAACTGGCAGGGCCTTACTGCGCCTGACTTGTCGTTCTTCCAGGCCCAGCTTGATGGTACTGGAGAACGTGAAATTTCAACGACCATGGCGTTTGTGCGGATCCTGTCACAGGTGGTGAAAGACAAGAACATGGGCGAACGCGTTGTTCCTATCGTGCCGGATGAGGCGCGCACGTTTGGTATGGAAGGCATGTTCCGCCAGATGGGGATTTACTCATCTGAAGGCCAGCTCTATGAGCCAGTCGATCAGGGGCAGGTCATGTACTACCGCGAAGATAAGAAAGGCCGCATTCTTGAAGAAGGCATCAACGAGGCCGGTGCATTTTCGGCCTGGATGGCTGCAGGCAGCTCATACAGCACTAACGGCCTGGCTATGATTCCTTTCTACATTTACTACTCGATGTTTGG
This sequence comes from Thalassolituus maritimus, assembly GCA_913019975.1. Classification (GTDB taxonomy): domain Bacteria; phylum Pseudomonadota; class Gammaproteobacteria; order Pseudomonadales; family Oceanobacteraceae; genus Thalassolituus. The sequence continues at coordinate 74,707 of CAJWBH010000006.1, forward strand.
CTTCCAGCGAATCGGCGACTTTGCCTGGGCGGCTGGCGATATGCAGTGTCAGGGCTTCCTGATTGGTGCTACCTCCGGACGCACAACACTGAACGGTGAAGGTCTGCAGCATCAGGATGGCCACAGTCACTTATTGGCGTCGACCATTCCGAACTGTATCTCTTACGATCCGACCTATGCCTATGAGATGGCAGTGATCGTTCAGGATGGTCTGAAGCGCATGTACGAGAAGAAAGAGAAAGTCTTCTACTACATCACCTCTCTGAATGAGAACTACCCACACCCAGTCATGCCGGAAGGTGTTGAAGAAGGCATACGCCGCGGTATTTATCGCTTGCGTGAGTCGGCTGGCACCGACAAACCAGTACAGTTGATGGGGTCAGGCTCTATTCTTCGTCAGGTTGAAAAAGCGGCCGAATGGCTTAACGAAAAAGGTATCGCTGCCAGCGTCTGGTCAGTGACCTCGTATAACGAGTTGCGCCGTGACGGTATGGCCTGCGAACGTGAAGCTCTGCTGTCCGCAGGACAGCGCACACCTGAGCCGTATGTGACCTCTCAGCTGAAACAGAGCGAAGGTCCGCTGATTTCTGCAACCGACCACATGAAAGCCTACTCGGATCAGATCCGTCCTTACATCCCGGCGGGTCGCAGCTATCAGGTGTTAGGTACCGACGGCTTTGGTCGTAGTGACACCCGTGACGCCCTGCGTCGCTTCTTTGAAGTCGACTGGCAGCACATCGCCTGGGCCGCAGGTTATGAGCTGATGAAAGAGGGCACTCTGTCTGCCGATGAGCTGGAAAGCTGGAGAGAAGAGCTTTCTATTGATGCGTCTAAACCAGATCCGCTGTACAGCTGAGGAAGGAACCGATGACAACATTGAAAATTCCTGACTTGGGTGGTTCCAGCAACGTCGAAGTTATCGAGGTACTGGTCAGTGATGGGGACAGCGTCGAGAAAGAGCAGGCTCTGATTGTCCTTGAAACAGACAAAGCTACGATGGAAATTCCGGCTGAAGAAGAGGGCACAGTAACCGGTGTGCTGGTGAAGGTCGGTGATAAAGTCAGCCAGGGAGACGATTTTCTGGAACTGGACAGTGCTTCGTCAGGTGACAGCAGTGCTCAAAGTTCAGATGGCGACGACAGCGACAGTAATGCTGACACTGCGTCTGAAGCAGAGACTTCTGATGAACCTGCCGAGAGTAAAGAAGCTGCTGGAAGCGGTGAGAGCAAAACCATCCCTATCCCTGACCTGGGAGGATCTAAAGACGTCGAAGTGATCGAAGTGTCTGTTCGCGTTGGTGAAGAGGTTGATGAAGAGCAGTCAGTGATCACGCTCGAAACCGATAAAGCCAGCATGGAAATTCCTGCTGGAGTTGCCGGTACGGTCGAAGAAATTCTGATTAAGATGGGCGATAAGGTCAGCGAAGGTGATCCTATGGTGGTGGTAAAAACCGCTGCCACTGCTAAGCAGGAAAGCAAGCCAGCACCCGCCAGCTCTAGCGAAAGCAAGGATAAGAAACCGGAGTCTGCACCTGCGTCAACGGCTTCTCAAGCTACGCCAGCTAAGAGCAACGCTGCACCGGCGATGTCGGCCGTTGCGGCATCGCCTTCGAAGCAGGTTCATGCTGGCCCTGCGGTCCGTAAGGTGGCACGGGAATTTGGTGTCGATCTGGCGTTAGTTGCGGGCTCTGGCCCTAAAGGGCGTGTTCTTAAGGAGGATGTTCAGGCCTTTGTTAAAGAGCGTGTGAACGGTCCTGCAAGCGCAGGCGGAACAGGCATCCCAGCAGTCCCAGAGGTGGACTTCTCGCAGTTTGGCCCGGTAACTACAGAGGCTCTGAACAACATTAAGCGAGCTACAGCACGCTCGATGACGACGGCCTGGTTGAACGTGCCTCAGGTAACTCAGTTTGACCACGCTGATATCACGGGGCTGGAGGCTTTCCGTAAGGAACAGAACGCCAACGGAGACGTGCGCTACTCGATTGTTCCTTTCGTACTAAAAGCCATCGCGAAACTACTGAAAGAGTTTCCTACCTTCAACTCGTCGCTCGCACCGGACGGTGAATCGCTGATTATGAAGGGGTACGTTCATATTGGCGTTGCGGTAGATACACCGAAAGGACTGCTGGTCCCTGTAATTCGTGATGTCGATCAGAAGTCGGTTACAGAAATTACACAAGAACTGGGCAATAAGGCCAGCCTGGCCCGTGAAGGTAAACTATCCTTAAAGGACATGCAGGGAGGTTGCTTCAGTCTTTCCAGTCTGGGCGGAATCGGTGGTACTGCATTTACACCGATTGTTAATCCGCCAGAGGTTGCCATTCTGGGCCTGTCACGGTCTGAAATGAAACCCGTCTGGAATGGATCTGAATTTGTTCCTCGCTTGATGTTGCCTCTGTCGCTTTCATACGACCATCGGGTGATCGACGGGGCTGAAGCAGCGCGCTTCAGCCAGAAACTCGTGAGTTATCTGGAGGATATGCGGCAGCTCTTGATGTGATGTTTTAGCGGAGATTGTACATATGTTCAGGTCACTGATGCTTCCGGGTATCAAGTTTATGGGGCGTTTAAGCTATGCCTCAAAGTTCAGCCTCATCAGTTTCCTGTTTCTGGTGCCTCTCGTAATCCTCAGCGGCCAGGTCTTTCTGGCCGCATTCGACTCCATGAAGAAAACTGAGCGTGAGATTAACGCTGTTTATTCTGTTGAATTGTTGCTCGCTTTTGCCAAAGAGCTTGAAAATGTTCGCGACATTTCTGCAGCGGCGGTGATTCAGAGTGATCAGGCGCTAAGAGATGAGGCGACGCGCTTGATTGGTTTGCTGCCGCAAAAAACCAATACGCTGATCGACCAACTTGATGACGATAACCTGATCACCACTATCGAAGAGTGGCGCTCTCAATACCTGGGACGTTTCAGTATCGTTGGTGAGCAACGCCAACCGGCTTTTCTTGATCAATTTAATTACTTCCAGACGAACATCGAAGAGATCTATCTGACCGCCCGCCAGTATGCGCAGACGTCCGGGCTTACATTGGACTCTGATGACACTATCCAACGTCTGACGTCTACCTTGCTGATTGATCTCCCTCAGGTCGAGAAAGCTGCTGGTCTTGGCCACTCCGCAGGTATTTATGCCTTTGCTGAGCAGTATCTACAGTCATCGACTTACGATCTTATGAATCTTATTTATGATGAGATTCTGGCGGCTGAGCAGGGAACAGAGTTGGTTATGGCTAACGCTGAAGTGACGGGTGATGCGGCACTTGCCGATAATGCACGTAATGTCCTGGCATTTCTGAATGACCTGAGAATGACCCTGGATGAACAGGTCATTATGGCTGCCTCTATTGAGCGGCCCTGGCAGGATTTCCATAATTACTATCTTGAGGCATCGTCCGTTTTCGATAACATGCGTGGTAATGCATTCCCTCTGCTTCAGACCCGACTTGAAGAGCGACTGGCTGGCCAGACCACCCGGGTCACCACACTCGTTACTGTGCTGCTCGTAACACTCTCTATTATTGTTTACCTGTACCTCTCGTTCTTTATGTCTGTTCGGGCGACGATCAAAAGCTTTACCAAAACTGCGGGCGTGGTCGCAGAGGGTGACTTCACCCGGCGGATTGAAGTGGTTGGCAGTGATGAAATGGGGCAGTTGCGGGATGCCTTTAATCAGATGATCGATAATATTCGTCAGACTCTGACCGCGGTCAAAGATTCTGCATCTGAGGTGGGCAGCAATGTATCTGAAGTTGAATCCATCGCAGACCGCAGTCGCGAGGCAGTCACCGTGCAGTTAGCGCAGACGAACGAGGTTAGCACCACCATTGAAGAGGTTGCTGAGAGTGCGGCTGATGTCAGCCGTCTTGCAGAAGAAGCCGAAGAGGCAGCCCGCTCAGGACAGGGCAAATCCGACGAAGCAGGCAAGGTTGTGACACGCGTCATGGGCGAGGTCGGCCGTCTGTCTGACGAAATGGAAAATTCGATGGCGGCTGTAAACCGCCTGGCCGAAAACTCGACCAGCATCAGCTCTATCCTTGAAACGATTAAAGGTATTGCGGAACAAACCAATCTATTGGCTCTGAATGCTGCTATTGAAGCTGCTCGGGCTGGAGAGCAAGGCCGTGGGTTTGCTGTGGTCGCGGATGAAGTGAGGACACTGGCGAGCCGAACTCAGGGGTCCGCTCAGGAGATTGAAACCTTGATCAGCGATGTTCAGGAAAACATTGTGAAAGCAGTCGACACCATGCGCGTCAACCGCGACATGGTGGATGCAACCGTGAAAAATTCGGTACAAGTCAGTGACACTCTGGCAGAAATTCAACAGAGCATGGGCGATATTCAGCAGCGTACTGACCGGATTGCGGGTACCGCTGGACAGCAGCGCGAGGCGGCGACGCGCTTGCGCACAAATCTTAGTGAGATCCGCAGTACGGGTGAAGAAACGTCGCGCAATGCAGAAGGTACGGTTCAGGCCGTTGCCAAGACCCGTTCAATCGCTGAATCGCTGGGCAATAAAGTCGACCAGTTTAAAGTTAACTGACCGCGACGTAGGTCGATACGGGCCCACTCGTTGAGAGTGGGCTCTTTTCATCAGTAACAGAGGATGATCACGCAGGTCGCGGTTCAGTCGTTTCTATTCTGTTGCCATATTCGATGGTTTCTTCATCGTAGTTAGCCGTTTTCAGGGCTGCCATATCTGCGAAGTAGTTCTGGTAAAGCTTCCATGGCTTTTCCATGCCCTGACGAGGCAGAGTGTGGGCCATACGCGCGATGTAACCAGACTGCATGTCTACAAATGGACGCGTTTCCATTTTACCGTGGTGGTTCACAGGCTTAGCTTCACGGGCGCCAATGTGATCCATGTGCTTCATCAGACCACAGAACCATTTAGACAGCATGTCGGCTTTCAGTGTCCAGGATGCGTTGGTGTAACCGAAAATCATACCGAAGTTCGGGATGTCTTCGAACATCACGCCGCGGTAGCTCATCTTCTCTGGCATTGGAATTTCCTGACCATCCATCGTCAGGTTCATGTTGCCGAGCAACTGAATTTTCAGGCCTGTCGCCGTTACGATGATGTCCGCTTCCTGTACTTTGCCGGACTTCAGCAGAATACCGTTCTCGACGAAACGATCAATGTGATCGGTAACGACGTTGGCTTTACCGGCCTTGATTGCTTTGAACATATCGCCATTTGGCACAGCGCACAGACGCTCATCCCAAGGATTGTACTTAGGCGTAAAGTGCGACATATCGAAGTCTTTAGGCAGTTGGCTGGATACCTGCTTCTGCAGAAGCTTACGAGCCAGCCCCGGGAATTTCTTACAGAAATTGTAGATAGCCAGGGTGATAGTCACATTACGACCGCGTGTGATTTTGTAGACCCACTTTTCAGGCATGATTTTACGCATGAAGTTAATCATAGGGTCCATCTGCGGTACAGAAATCACGTAAGACGGCGAACGCTGCAGCATGGTAACGCTCTTAGCCTTGTCGGTCATCGCCGGCACCAGAGTAACCGCCGTTGCACCAGAGCCGATTACGAGTACGTTTTTGCCTTCGTAATCCAGGTCTTCAGGCCAGAATTGTGGGTGAAGAATCTGGCCTTTGAAGTCATCACGACCTTCGAAGTCAGGCGTGAAACCTTCGTTGTAGTTGTAGTAACCAGTACAGCTCAGCAGGAACTGTGAGCGATAGGTACGTGTCTCGCCATCAACTTCTACCGTGACTGTCCACAGTGATTCACTGCTCGAGTAGTCAGCGCCGATCACTTTGTGGCCAAAGCGGATGTGCTCTTCTACTTTATTTTCCTGAGCAGCTTCGCGGATGTAGTTACGGATGTCGTCGCCATCAGCGATGCCTTTTTTGTTTACCCATGGTTTGAATTCATAGCCCAGAGTGTACATGTCAGAGTCTGAACGGATACCAGGGTAGCGGAACAGGTCCCAGGTGCCACCAATTGCCTGACGGCCTTCCAGAATGGCGAAGCTTTTTCCCGGACATTCTTTCTTCATGTGGCAACCAGCCCCAATGCCTGACAGGCCTGCGCCGATGATTAGAAGGTCAAAATATTCGTTAGTCTGAGACATAGTCACACCTGTTGTTATCGTATGAGTCGGCTTGCTGAACGGCTTATGTCGGTAGCAGGCCCTCGTTGTTCAAGGGTGCCTTGCGGCTGGTGGTTTGTAATTTGTCTGAAATAAAGCTAGGGGGAAAGGTGATTGACCGACATAAATCCGTACTTAATTGACACATGTCGAGAAACTCGTCCTGAACCGGGGACAGAATAGAGTGCTCTGTGGCTCTAAAAGCCCCGTCACTGCTGGGATGATAGTGCTGGCCGGTATTGTTATAGCGGTGTCCGCTTCTGTTTATTAGTTTGTACTCACTATCATTTATAAGCATTAAACACGGTTCTGTTTTTTTATAGATAAAAACAATTAAAAATTCGTAATTGATAGTTTTTGTTCTTCAGTGAAGGTGTTACGTACGTAGGAGTCGGGTGGGTTCTATTTTGCCAACCAGTCCATGAGAGGGTGTTTTAACGTCATGCACGTTGCAGTTGTGCATTCAGGTCAGGAGGTATTTCCTGTCGATTGTTCCCGCAGGAGAGAAAAGAATGCCTTCTGAGAGCAGGCGCTGCCGTTGTTCTGCATAGCCTGGGGAGCCACTAGGCAGGCTTATTCTTCGGTTGGCATTGATTACCCGGTGCCATGGCAGCGCTGATTCCTCAGGGAGTTGCGACAGGGTGCGTCCGACCCAGCGGGCACGGCCGGGAAGCCCGGCCAACCGGGCAAGCTCTCCATAGGCAATGACCCGCCCAGCCGGCACGCTGCTCAAGGCAATGTATAGCTTCTCTTCATCAGAAGGTGTCTGGATCTCTTCGGGCATAGACTCAGATACGTAATGCACCATCGACTTCAATGACCCGGCCGGAAACGTATTCATTCTCGAGCAGGAAAACGACGGCATGAGCAATTTCTTCAGGCGTCCCCATACGTGACGCCGGAATGCCAGAGCAGATCATCTCCAGTGTTTCCGGGCGCATACCGGAGGTCATTTCTGTTGAGATAAAGCCGGGTGCAATTGCGTTCGCACGTATGTTGTAGCGCGCCAGCTCTTTTGCCCAGGTAACGGCCATTGCAGCAACACCAGCCTTGGCGGCAGAGTAGTTGGTCTGGCCAACGTTACCTGCGCGACTGATACTGGATATATTGATCAGGCAGCCGGGCTCTTTGTTACGCACCATATGGCTGGCGGCTTCCCGCCCACACAGAAAAACACCGGTAAGGTTAACGTCGATCACCATTTGCCAGTTGGCCAGGCTCATGGTTGTAATTTCGTCGTTCTTTGATTTAACGAAGAGCCCGTCGCGTAGGATGCCAGCGTTGTTGATCAGGCCGTGAATCCCACCGAAGTCGGTGTTAATCGTATTGAAGGTGGAGACGACGGAATCTTCATCGGCGACATTGCATTCGTATAAGCGAGCTTCCCCTCCCAGGGCACTGATCAGGCGTTGTGTTTCCTGCATCGGCTCAGGGTTGAGATCAATAATAGCGAGGCGGGCGCCTTTCTTGGCGAGTTCGACAGCCATGGTCCGGCCGAGTCCCTGACCTGCGCCAGTGATTGCAATTGTGTGTCCGTGAATGTTCATGGGAAGCTCCTGGGGCGGCTGAATGCCCTGAGAGTATAGCGGCTAGCCAGTGTCCCTTGCAGGTACTGGCAGCTCTGTCCGCTTTGCCCGGGCGGGTGCCCGGACAAGCAGAGCGATAGAGCTTACTTCTTACCGTACTGAAGCTCTTTTGCGGTAATTCGGCTGGCACGGAGAGACAGCCAATCACGGAAGTAGTTCTGATGCAGCTTCCAGGCGCCTTTGGTGCCTTGCTTCGGTAGCTGATCTTTTACCCGGGAGATATAACCTGATGTGAGGTCGATAAAGGATTTCTTTGCCATACCCGGATCATGGTTGACCGGAATAACTTCGTCGTAGCCCTTATCATCCATGTAGTTCACAACACGACAGAAGTAATCAGCAATCAGATCGGCTTTGAGCGTCCATGATGAGTTGGTATAACCAAATACCATGGCGGCGTTCGGGATGCCCTCGAACATCACACCACGGTAGCTCATCTTGTCCGTGACATCGAACGGCTGCCCATCCATAGTGACGTTGATTTTACCAAGCACAACAACTTTCAGACCGGTAGCGGTAATGATGATGTCGGCTTCCAGCGTTTTACCTGATTTCAGCAGGATACCATTGTCGACGAACTTATCGATGTGGTCTGTCACAACGTCTGCTTTGCCCTTGTGAATGGCCTTGTACAGGTCGCCGCCGGGAACGGCACACAAACGCTCATCCCATGGGTTGTACTTCGGAGTGAAGTGCGACATGTCGAAGTCTTTCGGCAGAATCTTCTTGTTGAAATTGAAAATGAAGTCACGGGCTTTCTGCGGGAAACGCTTGCAGTAGTTGTAGAACGCCATGGTTAGCATGATGTTACGGCTACGGATGATGCTGTATACGAAACTCTCAGGCAGGAACTTACGCAGGCGGATAGCGAGTTTGTCTTTGCTCGGTACTGGCACGATGTAGGTTGGCGAGCGCTGTAGCATAGTAATGCTTTCAACTTCGCGTGACATAGACGGGATTAATGTAACCGCCGTTGCACCTGAACCGATCACCACGACTTTCTTACCGGTGTAGTCGAGATCTTCCGGCCAGAACTGCGGATGAATCACCTGACCTTTGAAGTCTTCACGTCCTGCAAATTCTGGCGTGAAGCCTTCATCGTAATCGTAATAACCGGTACAACCGACCAGGTACTTGGCCGTATAGGTGCGGGTTTCGCCGTCAACGTCCGAGGTCACAGTCCAGAGTTTTTCACGGCTGTTCCAGTCGGCATTCTTAACTTTGTGCTTAAAGCGGATTTTCTCATCGACTTTATTTTCAGTCGCAGCATCACGTATGTACTGGCGGATGTCACCGCCGTCGGCGATGCCCTTATCGCTGGTCCAGGGCTTAAAGCGGTAGCCCAGTGTAAACATATCGGAATCAGAGCGGATTCCAGGGTAGCGGAACAGATCCCAGGTGCCGCCAATGGCGTCGCGGGCTTCCAGAATGGCAAATGACTTATCAGGGCACTTTTTTGTCAGGTGACAAGCTACCCCGATCCCGGAGAGTCCCGCGCCTGCAATCAATACGTCGAAATGTTCAGTTGCCATTTTTTTACTCCAATTATTATCTGACGCGGGCACTATCCGTTGTGTAGGTATCAAATAGTAGGGCAAAAGAAGACAAATTACGGGCAATCGTGACACTTATGGGCCATCCTCGGACTTGTGCTTCAGTCCCGCTGGGGTTGTATTCAGAAGATTGGCCCCCATTTCAGATAGCAAAGCTTACGGGAGTTATACGTGCCTTTACTCTTTATATTTATTCTTGTTCCTATGGCCGAGTTGGCCGTCCTGATCAAAGTTGGCAGTGCCATCGGCATACTGTGGACGTTCGCTCTGATTCTTCTCACCGCTCTGGTCGGTGTCACTCTATTGCGTGCTCAGGGTCTCGCCACATTGATGCGTGCCAGTGAACGTATGCGGCAGGGTAGCCTGCCGGCGCAGGAATTGGCTGAAGGTTTCTTATTAGCGCTCGCCGGTGCACTTTTATTGACTCCCGGATTCATTACTGATGCCTTTGGCTTCAGTCTTCTGCTTCCCGGTGTGCGTGGAGTGATGGCGCAGTCGATCATGAAGCGATTCAAACCTCAGGTAATGAATCCATTCGAGCAGCCCGGCACTCAGGAGCCGTTCAATCAGCGTCAGCAATCACAACGACCTCAGCGGGATGGCCGGGTTGGTGGCGATGTGATTGAGGGCGACTATAAACGCGAAGACTGAAGCGTGAAGATCGAAAAGTGACAAGAGTAAAAAATTTCATTTCGGGGTGTTGAAAACCAGATCACCACCCCAATAAAGAAAACCACACAGATTTTGGGGCCGCCTGATCAGCGAGCACGCTGACAGCGGGGTTTCATAACACGCAACTTATTTGCATATACATTGGAGAGAACTTCAAATGAAAATCCGTCCTTTACACGATCGCGTCGTAGTTCGTCGCAAGGAAGAAGAGCAAACCACTGCTGGTGGCATCCTGCTGCCGGGCGCTGCGGCTGAGAAGCCGAATCAGGGTGAAGTGGTAGCCGTCGGTAATGGCCGAGTTCTGGATAACGGTGATGTGCAGGCTCTGGCTGTAAACGTAGGGGATATCGTTGTGTTTGGTAAGTATTCAGGTTCCAACACAATCACTGTAGACGGCGAAGAACTGCTGATTCTCAACGAAAGCGAAATCTACGGTGTAATCGAAGACTAATTGTTATCCGTCTTCTGATACTTCAAATCAACGAATTTTAAGGAAACTACCATGGCAGCAAAAGAAGTTAAGTTTGGTAATGACGCCCGTTCAAAAATGCTCGACGGCGTAAATATTCTGGCTGACGCAGTAAAAGTAACACTGGGTCCTAAAGGCCGTAACGTCGTTCTGGATAAGGCTTTTGGTGGCCCGACCATTACAAAAGACGGCGTATCTGTAGCACGTGAGATCGAACTGGAAGATAAGTTCGAAAACATGGGTGCCCAGATGGTAAAAGAGGTTGCTTCGCAAGCGAACGATCAGGCGGGTGACGGTACAACCACCGCGACCGTACTGGCGCAGGCGATTGTTAACGAAGGTCTGAAAGCGGTTGCTGCTGGCATGAACCCAATGGACCTGAAGCGCGGTATCGATAAGGCAACAGCAGCCGTTGTTGAAGCGCTGAAAGCTCAGGCAAAACCATGTGAAGACAGCAAAGCCATTGCTCAGGTAGGTACTATCTCCGCAAACTCTGATGAAACTGTTGGTCGTATCATCGCCGAAGCGATGGAGAAAGTCGGCAAAGAAGGCGTGATCACCGTTGAAGAAGGCAAAGGCCTGACTGACGAGCTGGACGTTGTTGAAGGTATGCAGTTCGACCGCGGTTACCTGTCTCCATACTTCATCAACAACCAGGAAAAGATGGTTGCTGAGTTGGATAACCCTCTTCTGCTGCTGGTCGATAAGAAGATTGATAACCTGCAGGAACTGATTCCGGTTCTTGAGAACGTTGCGAAATCTGGCCGTCCGCTGCTGATCATTGCAGAAGACGTTGAAGGTCAGGCGCTGGCAACTCTGGTTGTGAACAACCTGCGCGGCACCTTCAAAGTGGCTGCAGTGAAAGCACCAGGCTTCGGTGATCGCCGTAAAGCCATGCTTCAGGACATCGCAGTGCTGACCGGTGGTCAGGTGATCTCTGAAGAAGTGGGCATGTCGCTCGAGACAACCACTCTGGATATGCTGGGTACTGCCAAGCGCGTTGTTATCAGCAAAGAAAACACAGTCGTTGTTGACGGCGCTGGTTCACAGCAGGACGTGACTGCCCGTGTTGAGCAGATCCGTGCTGAGATGGAAGCCTCTACCTCTGATTACGACAAAGAAAAGCTGCAGGAGCGTGTTGCGAAACTGGCTGGCGGTGTAGCCGTTATTAAAGTCGGTGCAGGCTCTGAAGTTGAAATGAAAGAGAAGAAAGACCGCGTAGATGATGCTCTGCACGCGACCCGTGCTGCGGTTGAAGAAGGCGTCGTCGCTGGTGGTGGTGTTGCTCTGGTTCGCGCTCTGACCGGAATCACCGTCGAAGGTGATAACGAAGACCAGAACGTGGGTATTGCTCTGGCCCTGCGCGCGATGGAAGCTCCGATCCGTCAGATCGCTGGTAACGCCGGTGCTGAAGGCTCAGTCGTTGTTGATAAAGTAAAAGCCGGTGAAGGTTCATTCGGTTTCAATGCATCCACCGGTGAATACGGCGATATGATCGAAATGGGTATTCTTGACCCAGCGAAAGTGACCCGTTCATCTCTGCAGGCAGCAGCCTCTGTGGCAGGTCTGATGATCACCACCGAAGCCATGGTTGCTGAGATTCCTCAGGATGCGCCTGCTGCCCCTGACATGGGTGGTATGGGTGGAATGGGCGGTATGGGCGGCATGATGTAAAAATCGCCCACTGAAGTTGGCTGCTCTTTGTTGTATCTCGCTAGCTTAGGTGAACTAAGCGTCGCTCAATACGCCTTGATCAGCCTGCCTCAGTCGTCGATTTCATTGCTGCCTGAGGTTGTTCATTCTTTGTTGCTGGTTTCTCGTGTAGGTGAACTACACGTCGAAGCTCACGCCTCGTTCAATCATCGAACAGATTGCAGAGCATCGAAACCAGCGCCGTGACTGAACTGCCCTCAGCTTTCAATTTACTCAAGCTCTAGAAGCTCACGCTGTTCACTATGTATTTAAGAACATTGCGACCTTACCGGGGAGCAATTAAAACCGGCCTCACGAGGGCCGGTTTTTTTTATGCCTCATTTACAGATGTTGCGAACTTAGGAGCCTCTCCGTTATCGGACTTATTGTGTTTTTAATAATGAGGTAGCGTAATGAAAAATATTCCTTCTCTGGGGTTGGGCACTTTTCGTCTGAAGGGCGAAACCGCGTATCAGGCAGTTACTGACGCTCTTGATGTGGGGTTCCGCCACATCGACACCGCTCAGATTTACGATAACGAATCTGAAGTGGGTTCCGCACTCGCTGATTTTGAATTAGAGCGTGACGAGTTCTTTCTGACGACTAAGGTCTGGAACAGTCATCTGAACCGGACCGGATTTATACCCAGTGTGAAGGAAAGCCTTGAAAAACTGTCTGTGGATTACGTGGATCTTTTACTGATTCACTGGCCATCGCCAGAAGATAATGCACCAATGGATGAGTACCTGAGCGAGCTTTTAAAAGCGAAGCAGCAGGGGCTGACAAAGCACATCGGTGTATCAAACTTTACTATCGCTCAGCTAAAAGATGCACTGCGTATTCTTCCGGCAGGCGAGTTGTATGTGAATCAGGTGGAAGTACAACCGTATCTTCAGAACCATGATTTGCGCGCATTCTGTGCTTCTAATGATATTAAGGTCACGGGCTATAACCCATTCTACGTGGGTGAGGTTCTCTCTGACCCAGAAATCGTTCGTATTGCCAGGAAGCACGGTGTCACGCCGGCAAACGTTGCCATTTCATGGCAGTTACAGAACGGTTTGATCACCATTCCTGCATCGACCAATAAAGATCACCTGAAAGATAACTTCAACAGTCACGGTTTACAGCTTGATGCTGAAGACATGATCGCAATCGGCAAGCTTGATCGGGGCGACCGTAAAATTGACCCTGACTTTGCTCCGCAATGGGATTAGCATAGGCCTTCATTTGTTGAAGTACTATCGCATGAAACCAATTAAGTTAACTTTTCTCACGGGCCTGATGTTCATTATTTCTGCGACTTCGTGGGCAGAGGCCCCCAGCAGTGAGAGCGTTAAAGAGCTTCTTCAGGTAACCGGCGCGGGTAATATGGCCACGCAGATGATGGAGCAGATGATACCTTCCATGAAGCGTATGGTGCCGGATGCACCTGAGGCTTTCTGGGAGGAATTTGCAAGCCAGGTCGATGGCGACGAGCTGGAAAATATGGTGATCCCGATCTATCAGAAGCACCTCACTCAGGCGGATGTCGATGCACAGCTGAAGTTTCTGCAGTCAGATGTAGGTCAGAAAATGATCAAAGTGCAGCCGCTGATCATGCAGGAATCCATGATGGTTGGTCAGGAGTGGGGCATAAAATTGATGCAACGCGCACAAGAAAAACTGAAGGAACGTCAGGAATAATTAAATGTTGAATCCTTCGTTGGTTAAGCAAGGCTTTATCGCCGCTGCCATTGCTAACATCAGTGGTGTTCTTATTTTTTCAAAGGGCCTGACGAATACAGCCTTAATGGAAGCCGACCCTGTGGTTATGTCGTCTTTCGGTCTGATCATGATCATGGTCTGGGGGCTGGCGTATTTGGGGGCCGCTTTTACACCGGGCAATTTGCGTTGGATCGCAGGAGCCTTTGCAGTTGAAAAACTGGTCTACGTTGTTTGCTGGCTGACATGGTTCAGTAGAGATAATTTGCAGGCGGTGTACGAGCAGGATCTCTTTGCGGGGATTTTCTACAGTATCTATGGCTTGAACGACGCCGTGTTTATGGTCTTTTTTGCCTGGGTGTATCTGAAGAGTGCTTCAGCCGCTAAAGCCTGAATCCCTTATTGGCTTTCATTGTCGCCTTGGGAGTGAGAGCCAAAATTCTGCTTAATCGTCAAAAAGAAGCTGTCGATCATGTGGAGGGCTTCTTTCTTAAAATCGATTACGTCTGGCAGTACCAGCCAGAGGTAGATAATTCCGGTGAGCTGAATATGAAGGTGTGCAACGCCGCGCTCAATGTCCAGATCCGCCGGAAGCTGCCCTTTGTTTACGGCTGCTTCCAAAGCTTTTCTTATCCGTTCTGACCCATCCAGATAGTTCTGGCGATGACGCTCGTTCAGCACCGCATTGGCCTCGGTCTGCTCGCATTTCAGAAATGCTATTTCAAACCCGCGGCGGCGCCGTGGATCACGGGCGATTTCTAGAGTAAGGTATTCAAGTAACTCGCGGAAACGGCTGAGTGGATCAGGCTCCGAAGGGTCTTCTATCTGGTCGTGTAAGGCATCGAGTGGAGCCAATAGACGATCGACGATGGCCTGGAAAATGTCGTGTTTGTTTTTGAAATGCCAGTAGACGGCACCGCGTGTCACACCCGCTTCTTTCGCGATGTCGTTTAATGAGGATGCTGAAACGCCCTTCCGGTGGAAGACTACCTCCGCCGCTTCGATGAGCGTCTCGCGGGTCTGTAGGGCTTCTTCTTTGGTGCGGCGGGGCATGGCGGGCTCACTGTACTACGAATGACAACTCACTGTTTCACACTATACATACATTCGTGCATGTATGTATATTGTGCCCTTTAAAGTACCACCAGACTGAGGTTACTCATGCGTACATCATTCCGTTTACCAGCAGCTGCGCTGACGGTTTCATTTATTCTGGCTGCCTGTGGTGAGCAGTCTGGCCAACAAGCCGCCGGTGGTGGGCAGATGCCGCCGCCTCAGGCTGGATATGTGGAAGTGACTGCACAGCCGTTTACCCTGGTGAACGAGTTGCCGGGCCGGACAACGCCTTATCAGGTTGCTGAAGTTCGTCCGCAGGTAACAGGCATTATTGAAGAGCGCCTGTTCAAGGAAGGGGATCGGGTAAAGGCGGGTCAGCCTCTATATCAATTGGACGACAAGCTTTACCAGGCAGCACTGGCCAGTGCTGAAGCCGACCTGGCGAATGCGCAAGCGAACCGGGAACTGGCGAAGCTTACTGATGGCCGTTACGACAAACTGAGTAAGTCCGAGGCTGTCAGCCAGCAGGAGCTGGAGGATGCCAACGCGAATCTTGCTGTCACTGAAGCTCAGGTGGCGGCTGCTCAGGCGCGTCTGGATACGGCTCGAATCAATGTTGAATACACTACGATCAAGGCGCCGATTAACGGTCGTATCGGTCGTTCGTCACTGACCGCAGGTGCTCTGGTCACCGCGAATCAGGCAGCAGCGCTGGTGACGATCCGCCAGCTTGACCCAATTTATGTGGACTTAACTCAGTCTTATGAAGAGCTACGCAGTCTGCGTGCGGCGATGGCCAGTGGCGAACTGATCACAACCGGTAAAGATCAGGCAACCGTCGAGCTGGCTCTCCCTGACGGTACCGTGTACCCACACAAAGGCACTCTGCAGTTTTCTGAATACGCAGTGGATGAACAGACAGGTACTGTCGCTCTGCGCGCTTTGATTCCAAATCCTGATGGTGCGTTGCTGCCGGGCATGTTTGTTCGTGCGCGTCTGCCTCAGGGCGAGCGTGAAAATGCCATTGTCGTTCCTCAGAAAGGCATTTCCCGTCAGCCTAACGGTTCTGCCACTGCGCTGGTGATTGGTGAGAACAATATCGTTGAGAAGCGCACGGTGAAAACTGAGAAAGCCGTGGGCGGTAGCTGGTTAATTAAGTCTGGTCTGAAGGCTGGAGATAAGCTAATTGTCGACGGCCTGCAGAAAATTGGCCCTGGGATACCGGTGACGCCAGTAGACGTCAACGCTGAAAAAACATCTGCACAATCGTCAGCTGAGGGTTGATAATTTATGGCTCGTTTCTTTATTGATCGCCCGATTTTCGCCTGGGTAATCGCCATCATTCTGATGCTGGCGGGTACCCTGTCGATCATCAACCTGCCTGTGGAGCAATATCCACAGGTGGCGCCACCCGAAGTTCAGATTACTGCGACCTATCCGGGTGCGTCTTCGAAAGCCGTTGAGAACTCTGTGACGCAGGTGATTGAAGAGCAGATGAACGGTATCGACAATCTGCTTTACATGTCGGCCAGCAGTGACTCATCGGGTAACGCGTCGATCACACTGACCTTTGCTGCTGGGACTGATCCTGACATCGCCCAGGTTCAGGTTCAGAATAAACTGCAGATGGCGACGCCACGCCTGCCTCAGGCGGTTCAGCAGCAGGGTGTACGCGTAGCTAAGTCGTCGGATACCTTCCTGATGGTGATTGGTTTCACTTCTGAAGACGGCAGCATGACGCGCTCTGATATCGCAGACTTTATCGGTGCAAATGTTCAGGACTCAATTGCCCGTGTTGAAGGCGTGGGTAATACGCGCTTGTTCGGCTCTCAGTATGCAATGCGTGTCTGGCTGGATCCGAACAAACTGAATGAGTACAGCCTGACGCCTAACGACGTAACCTCTGCGATTCAGGTGCAGAATAATCAGGTGGCTGGTGGTCAGTTAGGTGGTACGCCGGCTGTTGAAGGCCAGCAATTGAATGCGTCGATTGTTGTGCAGACGCTTCTGGAAACGCCAGAAGAGTTTGGGCGGATTCTTCTGAAAGTGACACCTGATGGTTCGCGCGTCACGCTGTCTGACGTTGCCCGTATTGAACTCGGTTCTGAGTCGTATGAAATCAGTGGTCGCTTTAACCGTAAGCCGGCCGCTGGTCTAGCCGTCACATTGGCATCTGGCGCAAACGCGCTCGACACGGCAAAACTGGTAAAAGAGCGTCTGGCTGAACTGCAGGAGTTTTTCCCGGACAGCCTCAATGTCAGTTACCCGTACGATACGACCCCATTTGTTGAGATCTCTATTACCGAGGTTGTGAAAACTCTGTTTGAAGGGATCGCACTGGTCTTCCTGGTGATGTACCTGTTCCTGCAGAACTTCCGTGCAACACTGATCCCTACTATTGCAGTGCCCGTGGTTCTGCTGGGTACCTTTGCGGTTCTTTATGCCTTTGGTTTCTCAGTAAACACCCTGACCATGTTTGGTATGGTGCTGGCGATTGGTCTTCTGGTAGATGACGCCATTGTAGTGGTGGAAAACGTCGAGCGGATCATGGCTGAAGAGGGCCTTGGGCCCGTTGAGGCAACCCGCAAGTCGATGGGTGAAATTACCGGTGCTCTCGTCGGTATTGCCCTGGTGTTGTCTGCTGTATTTATTCCGATGGCCTTCTTCCCTGGTTCGACAGGTGCAATTTATCAGCAATTCTCGATCACTATCGTGTCGGCCATGGTGTTGTCGGTGTTGGTGGCATTGATTCTGACGCCGGCACTGTGTGCCACTATGCTCAAACCTCACGACGGTGATCATCAGACCAAAAGAGGTTTCTTTGGCTGGTTTAACCGCACGTTTGAGAAAGCAACGAACGGCTATCGTAATCGCGTTGATAGCACCATCCGCCACTGGGTTCGTTATGTGGTGATGTATGTGCTGATTGTTGGCGTGCTGATCTTTGCCTTTATGCGTCTGCCAAGTGCGTTCTTACCCGAAGAAGATCAGGGCATCTTGATCGCGCTGGTTCAGTTGCCGGTGGGTTCGTCACAGGAGCAGACGATTGAGGTGTTGAAGAAGATTGAAGATCACTTCCTCGATAATGAATCAGACGCTGTGCAGTCAATGTTCGCGGCCGCTGGTTTCAGCTTCTCAGGTCGTGGTCAGAACTCAGGTATCGCCTTTATCCGTCTTAAAGATTGGGATGAGCGTGATCTTGAAAAAGACGGTGTTCAGGCTGTGGTTGGTCGTGCATGGGGGGCTTTCTCTCAAATCCGTGAAGCCTTTGTATTCGCGATCAACCCGCCAGCGATTCCTGCACTTGGTGTGGCCAGCGGTTTTAACTTCCAGCTACAGGATCGCAGTGGTATGGGGCACGAAGCGCTGATGGGAGCGACTTATCAGGTACTTGGCCAGGCCAATCAACACGAGAAAATGAATCAGGTACGATACAGTGGTCTGCCTGATGCGCCTCAGTTTGACCTGAAAGTGGATCACCAGAAAGCGCTGGCGATGGGTATCCCAGTCTCTGAAATTAACAGCACCATGGCCGTTGCCTGGGGTTCGAGTTATGTGAATGACTTCCTCGACCGCGGTCAGATCAAGCGTGTGTACGTTCAGGCGGATGCACCATACCGCATGCTGCCGGATGACATTACCGACTGGTATGTACGTAATACCAGCGGTGAAATGGTACCGTTCTCAAGCTTCTCTGAAGGGAACTGGACCTACGGTGCACAGCAGCTGCAACGCTATAACGGCGTGCCGTCGATAAATATTCAGGGCTCAGCTTCGCCAGGTTTCAGTACCGGTGATGCCATGGCGGCAATGGAAGAAATTGCCTCGCAGTTGCCGGACGGGTTTGGTTTCGAGTGGACCGGGCTTTCCTATCAGGAAGCTGAGGCCGGTAACCAGGCGCCACTACTGTATGCCTTGTCGTTGCTGGTAGTCTTCCTGTGCCTGGCGGCACTTTATGAAAGCTGGTCGATTCCGTTCTCTGTGATGCTGGTTGTGCCTCTGGGTGTTATTGGTGCGGTTGCTGCGGCTAATTTCCGTGGACTGGGTAATGACGTCTTCTTCCAGGTAGGCCTGCTGACGACCATTGGTCTGTCGTCTAAGAACGCGATTCTGATCGTTGAGTTTGCCAAAGCGCTGGAAGATCAGGGTAAAACACTGCTTCAGGCAACGCTTGATGCCACCCGTATGCGTCTACGTCCGATCCTGATGACATCGATGGCCTTTGGTCTGGGTGTGACACCACTGATGCTCAGCTCCGGCGCGGGTTCAGGTGCACGTCATGCGATTGGTACCGGGGTGTTTGGTGGGGTGGTTGCCGCAACTGTACTGGCGATCTTCTTTATCCCGCTCTTCTATGTTCTGGTGCGCAGAATGTCCGGGGTGAAGCTTAACGGCTGAGCCTGATCAGGATTTTCTCAAAGGCCGCTGTCTCTGTGATGGCGGCCTTTTTTTGTGCCGCGATAAAGTGTCCGCCGCTGGCATGGATACCACCATCAATCATAAGATTGTCGCGCAGGTCGAACTCTTCGATCTTCAGGCCGTCGCGGTCACAGAGTTGACCTTGTGGCTGTTCCGTCCCGCTTCCAAACAGAGCGTTCAGACGGGAGTGGTATAGCTCCGGGTCATTAGTGTAGCCGTGGATTGGTTTGCCAAGGCCGCGAGCAAGGCCGATTTCATAGACGGTACCAACGTCGGCACTGGCGCCTCGAAAAGGCGTGAGGTTGGCGATCACCAGATCGCAGGCCCGGATCAGTTGTTCATTTTCATGGCTGATCAGGAACCCGGTTGCCGAGGCCGTTGCGGCCGGTGCAATCTGTGTATCGAGGGGAAACAGGCCGGTAAAACCGTACTTTTCGCAGATCTGCTTCTTGCGGGCCCCGAGCTCATCCGCGTCAGGGAAAAAGACTTCCGGACCCGCAAGATAGATCTTCATCTTAGTTATCCATATCAAGTGCCTGATAAAGCACTATGTCAGCCGTTATTCAGACCTTTAATTCAGGCCATGTCACTCACTGACAAGGCTGATTTTATCGGCCGGAATGTCATTGTAGCTGTAGCCAAGCCCCAGCATGGTGAGATAGGTCTCACGTGGCAGCTTGAGTGGATTCGATTCGTCGATCCAGGCAATGCCTTTCTTCTCGTAGAGCTCTTTCAACATCATAATATACGTGTTGGAAGGCTCCAGCAGGATAGCGGTACCGCCGACATCCGGAGTCACTTTTTCAGGCGCCGTCACCTTGAGAACGACAGGCGTCTCTTCTTTGCGGAAATATAGGTTACGCATGTGGGCTTTACGTGCGGCCCAGAAGTACGCCAACTCTTTGCTTTGCGTGAGGAACACCGGTTCGCTGGTTTCGAATTGGCGGTTGCCGATAGTGCCCAGAGTACCCTGCTCACGCTGAGCCGTCTCTGTATCGCCGCCGCCTTTCAGGCCGTCTTTGAGAATCGTGTCTACCAGACCAGAGGCCGTGCCGTGATACCAGTCATCACTGGTTGCAAAACCGTTCTCGCTGAGCAGTTGCTCGGCGTCTTTGAGGTAATCAGGAGTGGTAATTTCGCTCATTATTCAACCGTCGGGCAATTAAAAACAGGAGCGGAGTATACCAGCATCCGGGCTGTTTTTGGTCGTCTCCGTGTTAAGACCAAATTGTGCGGTGCAACGCGCTATAATCGCGCCATGAAAACCTTTATTGCTATTGGCTACGTCTGGCCAGAACCCAATTCATCAGCAGCGGGCAGTCGTATGCTGCAGATTCTCTCGCTGATGCGTGCGAGCGGCTACCGTGTGCTGTTTGCCTCTCCCGCCGATGACAGTGATCATGCGGTTAACCTCGCTGCGATGGACATAGAGAAGCATCGTATTGAGCTGAACTCATCGACCTTTGATACCTGGCTGACGGAACAGTCGCCTGATATCGTGATGTTTGACCGCTTTATGATGGAGGAGCAGTTCGGCTGGCGCGTCGAGAAGTTTGCCCCGAAGGCGCTTCGTATCCTTGATATGGAAGACGTTCACTGCCTG
The DNA here is from genome assembly GCA_913019975.1 of Thalassolituus maritimus. GTDB lineage: Bacteria > Pseudomonadota > Gammaproteobacteria > Pseudomonadales > Oceanobacteraceae > Thalassolituus. The sequence goes on from CAJWBH010000006.1 coordinate 95,571, forward strand.
CGTGATGCCCGACACCGCGCGATTAAGGCAGGGCGCCCGGTGACTGAGCTGGAGTGGCAGACGGATATGGCTTTCCGGGAAATCGCTTCGCTGCTGCGCTGTGACCTGACGCTTGTCATCTCTGAATATGAAATGAGCTGGCTGCAAGATAACTTTCCGGTTGATCGATCAAAGATCCTGTATCTGCCGTTTATGCTTAGTCCGTCCGATCGGGAGATCAAAGCATTTAATGAGCGTGAACACTTCGTCGCAATCGGGAATTTTCGCCATGCACCGAACTGGGATGCCGTGCTGCAGTTACGCGAGTTATGGCCGGATATTCGTCGTCAGCTCCCATCTGCAGAGCTTCACGTTTACGGCGCGTACCCGCCAAAGAAAGCAACGCAGCTGGATAATCCGGGCCTTGGTTTCAGAGTCAAAGGCTGGGCACCCTCCGCAGAGGCTGTGATCAGTAACGCGCGTGTGATGCTGGCCCCTCTGCGCTTTGGTGCGGGCCTTAAAGGGAAGTTACTGGATGCTGCCACACTGGGGACGCCAGCGGTGACCTCAGGGATTGGTGCGGAAGGCATGTTCGGTAGCGAACCATCGCCAGCCATGGTCGCCGACGAACCCAGTGAGTTCGTTGAATCGGCGGTTGCACTCTACAGGGATGAATTTCTGTGGTCCGAATACAGTGCAAGGGGGCCGCATCTGGCCATCGGCAGGTTCAATGAGGCCATTCATGGCCAGAATTTACTGACTCGGATTGATGACCTGCTCAATGGCCTCGAAAGACACCGCCAGTGCGACTTTATTGGTGGTATGCTTCGCCACCATAGCCTCAAGAGCACCCAGTATATGGCGCAGTGGATAGAGGCGAAGAACCGTCACTAAGTGAGCAGTCTGGAGGGCCAGATGCAGTTATCATACAAAGCGTTGATCAGCCTCTGGACATCAGCCCTCCTGTTGATTTCTCCTTTCCTGTTTATTGTCTTTGCAACTTCATTGGCAGAGTTTCTGGGGTGTGACCTGATATCCTCGGTCGGAGGCGTCTGCCATCTGGGGGACGTGAATATTGCTGATCTTCTCTACGGGCTGTCAATGTTGGGCTGGACGCTACTGGTGGGCGTACCGATAGGCTTGATTCTGGCGCCAACCTGCTGCATCTGGTGGTTACACTGCATGCGGAAAGAACGCAGCCGCCGCCCTTACCGGGCGACTCATATCTGAGTACTGGTTAATTTTTACAGACAGGTGTAAAGTATTTCGTGTTCGTCGATGTATGGGGTTATTCCGACGACAAACACCCGGCAGATGCTGTGCCCGGTGTGACAACAAAAATAACCGGCACTGCATATTTAGAGTAGTCGCTGAGATTAAAATAAGAACAGGAACAAATTATGAAGCGTTTTATCGCCACAGCCGTATGTGCTGTTTCGACTCTGGTTTCGGCGTCGGCCATCGCTGCCGATACTGAGGCCCTCAGAATCAAAGCCATGGACCCTAAGGTCGCTAAAGCTGAGCGTGTTGAAGCGATCAAGGCCATGTATCCCGATATGCTGAATGAAGATGGTTCGATTCCATCGCGCCGTATCTGTGTGTGGGATATTGCGGGTAAAAATGGCCCTATCTACAATGCCGCAGTCGATCAGGCTGCTCAATTGATGGAGTGGGGCGTTACCGTTGAACTGGATGCTTACACCAGCGAATCTGTTCTGACTGAAGAACTCAAAGCGGGTATGTGTGATGCAGCATTGTTTACTGGCTTACGCGCACGTCTGTTTAACCGCTACACAGGCACCATTGATGCAATCGGTGCGGTGCCAAGCCGTGATCACATGAAGTTGCTGATGCAGGCTATTACCAGCCCGAAAAATGCCGACCGCATGCTTGATGGTCAGTACGTTGTGATGGGTTACGCTCCGATGGGTGCCGCGTATATCTTCGTGAATGACCGCAAGATTAATACGCTGGCGAAAGCAGCAGGTAAACGTGTAGCCGTTCTTGATTACGATCTGGTGCAGGCTGAAATGGTATCGCAGATCGGTGCCAACCCGGTGCCAACGGCACTCGTGAACGCGGGTACTAAGTTCAATAACAAGATTGTAGATGTTCTGGCAGCACCACTGGCTGCGTATCAGGTCATGGAGCTGTACAAAGGGTTGGGGGATAACGGCGGTATCGTTGATTATCCGTTCTCACAGATCACTCTGCAGCTTGTAGGGCGTGCTGATAAATTCCCGAATGAACTGGCGCAGTTGGTTCGCGAAGACTTCCTGACACGGTTCGAAACAATCGAAAAACTGGTCAAAGCACAGGAAGGTGAGATTCCGGAACAGTACTGGATCAATATTCCTGACGACGATAAAGCGGAATATCAGGTTATGATGCAGGAAGCCCGTATTCAGCTGCGTGAGCGTGAATACTATGATGCCGATATGCTGAAGCTCCAGCGTAAGGTTCGTTGTAAGTTTGAGCCAGGACATTTCGAATGTGCTAACCCAGTAGAATAAGCCGGTAGAGTACGAGAACATCACCGGTGATTGAGATAAATACCCAGCATTGCTGGGTATTTTTTTTCTTTCAAATGCTGACATGGCAACGCAAAGTGCGCTGTCGTTTTCAACCCGATCACTTTGAGTGCGCAAATCCGATAGAATAAAACGCTCGACAGGAGCAGGCAGAATGATTCGTCAACTTCCCGTCTGGGTTCTGGCGGGCAGTGTGATGCTGGCGCTGAACGCAGGCTTTATCAATAGCGTCGCTTTACTCTCTTTCGCGAATAATGCGGTTTCACATGTAACAGGGACGGCGACCATTGCAGCGGATGCGCTGGTGTCAGGGCGGTCTGAAGTTTTATTCCATACAGCGAGCATACTTCTCAGCTTTGTAATTGGGGCCATTATCAGCGGTATCATCGTTGGTAATGAGGCGTTGCAACTCGGCCGCCGCTACGGTCTGGCGCTGACCATTGAAGCCTTTCTTCTGTTTTTTGCCTGGTACGCTTTCCGTACTGATCACATGTCGGCGGAGTGGCTGGCGTCAGCGGCCTGCGGTTTACAGAACGCTATGGTGGCGACCTATAGCGGCTCAGTCATTCGTACTACCCACCTGACCGGCATCGTGTCTGATATAGGTTCTGTGCTCGGGAATTTCTTTGCAGGGCGTGGTCTGCTCAGGCAACAGTTGCTACTGCAATTGTCTATTTTTCTCGCCTTTATCCTGGGGGCTGCGGCGGGCACTCTCGGTTTTCAGCAACTAGGTTACGATGCTGTACTGATTAACGGTATCTGGGTTGCCCTGGTGTCTGTTGGATACGCGGTGGTGCTGTTACGGAGTGTCCGTACTTAGCGTTTGAGCCATCGAACCCATAGAGGCACCGACATCCCGTGTACAAAAATACTGAGCACCACTGTCGTCACTACGGTAGGGAAAAGCAGCTGATACCCGGGTAGCTGCTCTGCAAAACCCAACTGCTCAATCACCATTAACAGGTACAGAATACTGGCAATTCCGCGGGGACCAAACCATCCCAGAAACAGCTTTTCTTTGATATCAAGCCCTGTCCCAGTCAGGGCTAATACGACTGGAATGATGCGTATCAGGGTGAGACTGAGGAGTGCGTAAATGACCGTTTCAAGGGTTATCTGAGGTAACGCATCAGGGACGTAGATGAGACCAAACAGAAAAAACATCACCAGGGTCAGTAACTGACCTTCTGCTTCGCCAAATTCTTTCAGGCGGGTTACTACCATCGTCCGTCCGGCATGAAGAAACAGCCCCGCCATAAACACCGCAATAAAGCCGTTGCCGCCGGCGTGTTCAGCGCCGGTGTAGGTTACCAGAGCAAGTGCGACAGAGGATAACCGCTGAAATACCGGATCCATCCAATCATGCCTTCCGGCTTGCTCAAGCAGGTATCCACCAAAGTAGCCCACGGCAATACCTGTTAAGGCCCCGAGTGCAATCTGCTGAAACAGAAAATTACCCCAGTACCATGGGTCTACGGTGCTGAGGTCACCGGCACTGGCAATGGCAATAATCAAAAGGAGGAAAGGAAGAGCAAGGCCATCGTTCAGGCCGCTTTCAACTGTGATTGAATGACGGAGTTTTTCTTTGATGGCCGATGCTGAGAATACGCTCTGGGCAAGCGCCGCATCGGTAGGGGCCAGAATCACACCGATCATAATCGCGACCTGCCAATACCCTGGATACAGTAAGAAAGCGACGGCGGCGCCTGCCAGCATGGTTAGAGGCAGACCAATGCCGAGAAGCCGTATCGGAAGATTCTCGAACTTCACCAGATGCGATCTCTGCACCTGACTGGCGTCGGTAAACAGAATTAATGCCAGCGTCAGTTCAGCAATGATTTTGAGTGCACTGCTCTCGATCGCGGGGGCGCTCCAGTCCAGTAATACAGGCCCGCTGATAACACCCAGAAGCAGGAACAGCATGGGGGCAGTGAGCGCAATGCGCGCGATACGTTGGGATATCAACCCGAAGGTGAGTAAACCTGCCGCAAGAATCAGCAGGAGAGGGTCGTTACTCATTTAACGTTTCCTGAGGTCAGTCTTCCCAGACAACCCGTAAAGGTTCACCGAAGTCGTCGTATATGACTTTCTTTTTTGGGCCGGACGAGCGTTTTTCTGTGATTTTCTTCTGGGGTTTGCGTCGGGCATCACGGCGTTCATCAATAGCGCGCAGAACGTCAGACACAGGGGTACGCTCCTGTCGTTTTTCAAACGACATGGCCTGTTCGTTGTAGCGGCCATCAATCAGGCCACTCTCTCCGCGTTCAAATTCGTGGACTTCACCACCATCGCTCAGGTATCGCTCGATATCCTGTTTCAGGCTGTCACGAATCTCTTGCTTACTAGCTCGTTTTTTCATTCTTCGCTTGAATCGCTGCTCGTACCCCAAGGGTGATGGCCATCAGCAGATAGCCCAATGCCATGGACCATTTAATGGTAGCGCAGATCGCTGCGATGGTAACAGCAGGGTCAGTGGGAATGGCTGTTTCAAACAGCAGTGGCTCGTGAATACTGTTCTCGATGATATCCATCAGTGAGGGAATAACACCGAAAATAATCAGAAGATTCCAGCGCCCACCCAAGTCATTCTTCTTAAGTAACCAGGCCGTCAGGGTCACAATCAGGCCGCCATACCAGAGAGGGTGGATATGATCGTAAGTGAAATGCGCCTGAAGACCGGCTTGTTGTACGGCACTGATCGACGCTAACAGTTCCCTGAAGCTGGCCGCATCGTAAGTAAACTGGAATGCGAACAGAAGATGCGATGCATTTGCACTGTGCAAGGTTGATGCAATAGTGGCTTGCGAAATGATGTAGATGGTTGCAAAAGCCAACGCAAGCCATCCACGGCCGAACCAGTTCTGTAGTGCCATTCCCTGTTCCTGAGTCTGTCGTCAGTGAGTTAATCGCTCAGAATGACGACAGGTCAGGCAGTTTGCAAGGATTGTCGCTCTACTTGTTGCGGGAGCTGGTGCCTATCAGTTAAAGAAGGTACGTAACGAATTATCGTAAGAAGCGCTGAGAACTTCTTCAACAGAGAGATCTTTCACCTCGGCGATTTTCTCTGCGATAAAGGGCAGATATTTGGGCGCATTTTCTGTCCCACGGTATGGGACCGGAGTCAGAAACGGAGAGTCAGTCTCCAGAAGCAGCCGGCTCATAGGGGTGGCGGCAACGACCTCGCGAACGTTGTCTGCCTTATTAAAGGTAACGATGCCGTTGATTCCCAGGCAGAAGCCCAGCTCAACCGCCAACTGGGCCAGTTCCATGCCACTGGTGAAGCTGTGAACCACGCCTTTGCGGTTCATCTGGGGGGCGTATTCACGCAGTAGCGCCATGGTGTCGTCGTCGGCTTCACGCGTGTGGATGACGACTGGCAGGCCGGTATCGACAGCGATCTGAAGCTGCTCAGCAAAGACCTTGCGCTGCACGGCACGGTCACTGTTGTCGTAAAAATAGTCGAGACCAATTTCACCTATGGCGACAATCTTCTCGCGTTGACAATGCTCCCGAACAAAGCTGCCAGTTTCTTCGGTGTACTTTTCCGCATCGTGCGGGTGCACTCCCAGTGTGCCATAAACGTCGTGGTGCTCTTCTGTTAAAGCCAGTACTTGCCCCATGTTCTCTGGCGCGACAGCGATTGTCATAAAGCGCTCGACACCAATATCACGACCCTGCTGCAGGATGTCTGATGCCGGTTGTTCCTTCAGATAGTCCAGATGAAAGTGCGTTTCAATGATGGGCTGCTGATAGTTGGGGATATCTCTGCGTTTTTTGGCCATGTCGAATATGATAAAAAGTCATGAATGGGATGATGTGCGATTAAGCAATGACCCTAGGATATTGGTCATTATGTGATCGAAGTCATTATACGGGCCGAAAGGCGAGTATGACAGTTCAGTGTGACGGGCAGAAATCAGGATAGCCGCTATGGTTAAAAGAACGAGCCCCACACGTGAAGGTATGAACAGTGAGTAGTCATTCAGAACCTCAGATAGAGCATCACCTGAAGCACTTATGTGCCAACCTGGTACGTAATCTGTGTGGACCGTGTCGTTTTTCGGCGAACGATGCTTCCATTGAAGTACTTCACTCCGAAGCAACCGGTACAACAGTCGACAACATCCCCCAAGCTCACTCGCATTCTGAGGCTGACCTCCGCGATGTGTGTGACGATATTGCCAGTGAGTGCCAGCGAATCCGGCGCTTTCAGTCTGTGCTGGGTCACCGTTGAATTATCGACGTTTGTGGTTCAGTAATGGTAAGAAAAGGTGTTGAGTGAGCGCTGTTTGATTGGCGTCACTCAACATACCCGAACAAACGAGTGTTTCTTCAGGCGATCGCTGCCTTAGCGCGCAGAGAGCCATCGGCGGCATTGGCCAATTCCTGACCTTTCACCACGAAGTGGCGAGTGTAGTATTGCTTGTGCTCGTCGTGCTCGTGGAAGTTATGTGGTGTCAGCACTGCGGTCAGTACCGGCACTTCGGTCTCCAGTTGCACTTGCATCAGCCCCTGACAGACGGCATTGGCCACGAAGTCATGGCGATAAATGCCACCATCCACCACTAATGCGCTGCAGGCAACCGCGTCATAGCGACCGGTTTTTGCCAGAAGCTTGGCTTGCAGTGGGATTTCATAAGCGCCGGGTACGGCAACAACATCGATGTTGTCGGTGTTGTAACCGCGTTCTGCCAGACCTTCACGGAAACCGTCCAGGCACTTCAGAACAATGTCGGTATGCCAGCTGGCATGGATAAAGGCAAAGCGGGCTTTGCTTGGGTCAAACGTAGTACTCATATCGTCTCTCTCTCATATCCGGACTGTGACCGTCGGCTCTGGAGTTTCACCAGATCTGCTGACCCTGTTTAACAGGCGCTCGCGGGCTATACCGCCGGTGGGGAATTGCACCCCGCCCCGAGAATGGTTGTTTCCCCTTTGCAGGGGGCGGCCAATATAGGCATATGGGCCGCTCAGGTCAAAGGACGTCTGTTTTGGCGTTCAGAGAAAACCGGTACAATCTCCCGATCATTAACAGGGGGCAACATGGCCGGTCGCTTTGTTCATCTCAGAGTTCACTCCGAGTACTCGCTTTACGACAGTACAATTCGTGTAAAAAAACTGGTTCAGGCAGCCGCAGATGCGGGCATGCCGGCGGTTGCTTTAACGGATCAGGCCAATACCTATGCGCTGGTTAAATTCTACAAAACCGCATTGGGAGCAGGCCTTAAACCGATTCTGGGCGCGGACCTCTGGCTGGAAAACCCCGATGACCAGACGGCGCCTTTCCGCGTCTGCGCTTTATGTATCAATGATGATGGGTACAAAAATCTCCGTGAGCTGGTGTCTCGTGGGTACAGCCAGAATCAGCACTTTGATAAAGCCATTGTTCGAAAAGAATGGCTATTCGAACAGTCAGCCGGTCTGATTCTGTTATCGGGTGGACGTGATGGCGATGTTGGTCAGCGGATCATTAAAGGTAAGCTTGAAGCGGCTGAGGCTCTGGTCGAAGAGTATATGGCGCATTTCCCGGATCGCTTCTATTTTGAGGTCCAGCGCACTGGGCGTGAGGGCGATGAAAATATTGTCCGCGCGGGCATGGCGATGGCCAGTAAGCTGGATGTACCCCTTGTCGCCACCAATGACGTACGTTTTATCAAAGCCGATGACTTTGAAGCTCACGAAACCCGTGTGTCTATTGGTCAGGGCTTTGCGTTGGACGATCCACGTCGTCCACGTGAATACAGTGAGCAGCAGTATTTCCGCTCGGGCGAAGAAATGGAGTCGCTGTTCAGTGATATTCCGTCCGCCATTGAAAACACCGTGGAGATTGCCAAGCGGTGTTCGGTAGAAGTCGAACTGGGCACCTACTACTTGCCGGACTATCCGATTCCGGAAGGTATGAACGAGGACGACTTTTTCCGCAAGATTTCTGAGGTAGGTCTGAATGAGCGCCTGGACGTCATTCTGGCTGGGATACCTAAAGACTCACCGGAATACGCCGAAAAGCGCAAACCTTACGATGACCGTCTGAAGTTCGAGCTGGATATTATTATTCAGATGGGATTCCCCGGTTATTTCCTGATCGTAATGGACTTTATTCAGTGGGCCAAAGATCACGATATTCCGGTTGGCCCGGGGCGGGGTTCCGGTGCGGGCTCGTTGGTGGCCTACGCGCAGAAAATTACCGACCTTGATCCGCTCGAATACGACCTGCTGTTCGAACGATTCCTGAACCCGGAACGTGTCTCCATGCCTGACTTCGATATCGACTTCTGTATGGAAGATCGTGAGAAGGTGATTCAGTACGTGGCCGACAACTACGGCCGTGAGGCGGTGTCTCAGATCGTAACCTTCGGCACCATGGCGGCGAAGGCGGTAGTGCGTGACGTGGCCCGTGCTCAGGGCAAGTCGTTTGGTTTGGCCGATAAGCTCTCTAAGCTGATTCCGGGTGATCCGGGCATGACGCTGGAGAAAGCTTTGTCGACCGAAGCCCTGCTGAAAGAATTCCTCGACGAAGACGAAGAAGCCCAGGAAATCTGGGAAATGGCCCTCAAGCTTGAGGGGATTGCCCGTCAGACCGGTAAACATGCTGGTGGTGTGGTGATCGCACCGACTAAATTGACCGACTTCTCGGCGACAGCCTGTGAACCAGACGGTACCGGTCTGGTGACTCAGTTTGATAAGAACGACGTGGAAGAAGCCGGCCTGGTGAAGTTCGACTTCCTGGGTCTGCGGACCCTGACCATCATCGACTGGGCGCTCGAAACCATTAACCGCAAGCAAGCGGAAAAAGGGTTGGAGCCGGTGGACATCAATATGATTCCACTCGATGACGAGCCCTCCTACAAGCTGCTGAAAGAAGCCAAAACCACCGCGGTATTCCAGCTCGAATCGCGCGGGATGAAAGATCTGATCCGCCGTCTCCAGCCGGATAACATCGAAGACATGATCGCACTGGTGGCCCTGTTCCGTCCGGGGCCGCTGGAATCCGGCATGGTGGACGACTTTATTAACCGTAAGCACGGTCGTGCCGAAGTCGCCTATCCACACCCAGATTTCCAACACGAAACCTTGAAAGAAACGCTTGAGCCTACGTACGGAGTTATCGTCTATCAGGAACAGGTGATGCAGATCGCCCAGATCCTTGCGGGCTACACGCTGGGCGGCGCAGACATGTTGCGTCGTGCCATGGGTAAGAAAAAGCCAGAAGAGATGGCCAAACAGCGGGATACTTTTCGTGAGGGTGCTATCTCGGTGGGGGTAGACCCGGATCTGGCGATGAAGATCTTCGACCTGGTAGAGAAATTTGCAGGTTACGGCTTCAACAAGTCTCACTCCGCTGCTTACGCTGTCGTTTCTTATCAGACTCTGTGGCTGAAACAGCACTTCCCTGCGCCCTTTATGGCGGCGGTACTGACCTCGGACATGCAGACCACCGACAAGGTGGTGGTCTTTATCGAAGAGTGTCGGGAGATGGGCATTGAGCTCATCCTACCGGACGTAAACCAGAGCCAGTACGGCTTTACCGTGAATGATGACGACGCCATCGTTTATGGTCTCGGCGCGGTGAAGGGCGTGGGTGAAGGCCCGATTGACGCCATTATTGCTGCCCGTAAAGACGGCCCTTTCCGTGACATGTTTGATTTCTGCAAGCGGGTTGACCCGAAGAAAATCAACAAACGGGTAATGGAGGCGCTGGTGCGTTGCGGTGCCTTTGACCGTCTTGAGTACACTGCACCGCGTTCGGTGCTGATGGCCAGCATCGAAGATGCCATCAAGGCAGCTAACCAGAGCGCCGCAAATGAAGCCGCCGGCATGTTCGACATGTTTGGTGAAGTCGAAGCTGAAGAGGCCGTCACTGGCGATGTTTATGAACGTCATCGTCGTCTGCGTGACTGGAGCCTGAAAGAGCGCTTACAAGGCGAAAAAGATACGCTCGGTCTGTTCGTCACGGGTCACCCATTCGATGAATATGAGAAAGAGGTCCGCCAGTTAGTGCCGACCCGCCTGTCACACCTGCAGGAAGCCAAAGCACCGCAGAAGCTCTCTGGTCTGGTGGTTGATATGCGGGTGATGAAGAATAAGCGCGGCGACAATATGTGCTTCGTCACTCTGGATGACCGCTCTGGCCGGATGGAAGTCGCACTTTTCTCCGATGTTTATGAACAGGTGCGCGAGGTCGTCGCTAAAGATAAGGTGCTCGTCGTCGAAGCTCAGATCAGCCACGACGATTACTCAGGCGGCCTGAAAGCTACTGGGCGCAATGCTATGGAAATCAGCCAGGCTCGCCTCACTTACGCCAATTCAGTTCGTGTCAGCGTCGATGGTGAGGTCAACCCCGATACCTTCTGTCAGCGCCTTGCTAAGCTACTGCAACCCTTAGAAAACGGCTGCCCTGTGGTTCTGGACTATCGCAACGAAGTTGCGAGTTGTGATATCCGTCTCGATGATCGTTGGCGTATCAATCCAACCGATGAGCTATTACAGGAGTTGAGATACGAATTCGGCGAGGCCTCCGTTGAGCTTGTCTTCAGCTGAGCAGCTGCGTATTGAGTTAACTGAGGCACTCGCACCGGTATTCTCAGAATACCCCGGTACGGCTGTGTATCTCGCGTTGAGCGGCGGCATGGACTCCCGTCTGATGCTCGATTGCATTGCCTCCCGGCCAGAGTGGTGCTCACGGGTGACGGCGATTCATGTTAATCATGGCCTTAGCCCGGATTCAGACCTCTGGCAGCAGGAATGCCAGCGTCACTGTGAAGCCTGTGGTGTTTCTTTCATCGGCCGGAAGGTAACGCTGGAATACAAAGGGCAGGGAACCGAAGCCGCTGCCCGGGACGCCCGCTACGCCGCTTTTCAGCAGTTGCTCCCGCCCCAGGCTCTGTTACTGACCGCACATCACGGTTCTGACCAGGCGGAAACCCTACTGCTGCGGTTATTTCGTGGCAGCGGTTTGGCCGGACTCAAAGGAATGTCACCCAGTCGTAAGCTGACCCGTCACCCTGACGATGAACGCACAGTCGTGCGTCCGTGGTTGGGGTTTACGCGAGAGCAATTGGCCCTGGCCGCAAGAGGGCTGAGTTGGATTGAAGATGATTCTAATCTGGATCAGACCTTCGATCGTAACTGGATCAGGCACAGTTTACTGCCGTCACTGCAGGCCCGGTATCCGTCTATTGAGTCAACCCTCATCGAAACCACACACCACCTGTCCGCTGACCATCAGTTATTGATGGATCTACTCTCGCCGGTATTAGATGAGGCGATCTCAGAATGTAACTGGCCGGCCACTGCCCCCTTTTGCCTCTCTGTCGAAGCAGTTAATGAGCGGTCTCCGCGGGTGCGTTTTCATCAGGTCAGGTATTGGCTTCAGAAAAATGGATTACCCATACCTCAGGGAAAGAAGGTCTGGCACTGGCTGGAACAGGCCTTGAGCGCAGGGCCAGACCGCCAGCCGAGCTTACGGTTTGACGGTGTCGTACTACAGCGTTTCAAACAGCACCTTTATGCATGGAGTGAACAAAAGACGCCAGATAGTGTCGACTGTATACCGGTGACATGGGGGCGGGGTACCATCGCGCCCTTAGAAAATAGTCGACTCTTGCCTGAGGGCTGGTCGGTATTGCCCGCCCGGCAATGTGCGTCGAAAGTTCTGCGCCGAGAAGGGCAACAGACGAAAACATTGAAGAACGTGTGGCAGGAAAACGGTGTTCCGGTCTGGCTCAGAGATGACTGGCCCATGCTGATTTACCAGGGTGATATTCTGGCCGTTCTGGGTTTGATGAATGAATGTTCTCCTGAATGTGAACCGGTAGACATTTTAAGCCTCAAATGGCGCCAGGGCGCTATTTGGAGGGAAACGACTGAATGATATTATGACGTTATCTATGACAGACAGCAGAAAGCAAACTTGCAAAACGAAGCGCTGCTGGATAAGGATGTCTGCAGTAATAAGTATTGTATCGCTGATCTTTCTGGCCGGGTGTGAGGACCAGACCGCAAAAATACTGCGTGGAGAAAAGCCAGTCTCAAATTTATGGTCTGAAATGGGGACTGCCTCTCAGACAGAGGCAGAGGCAAGCGACGATACTTCAGCTCAGAGTAAGTCAGATCAGAATTCTGATCCGGAAGGCGTATCAGGATCAGAAGAGAGTTCTGAGGCTGAAAAGACTTTTCTGAAGACAGTAACGAAAGTAAAAGAAGAGAATAAAAATAAAGACAAAAGGCCCCTGAATTTATCTTTGCCCTCGATGTCCTGGGAGACGATAGGAGGTGACGGTTCTTCTCGCGGCGTGCTCCCCGATGTATTCCGGGAAATACCGCAGGAGTCGACATTGAACTTCTCCGGAAAACTGCTCTGGGATGAATCAGAAGAGGCTAGGCAAATGCCGATCGAAGATACAATTAAAGGCGCAGAGGTAGAACTGCAGTTCTATTTGCCCTGACAGGATAAGCCATGAATCTGTTAATACGTTTTTTTCTTCTCTGGCTGTTCAGCGGCCAGACACAGCATAGCAAGAGCGATACGGTCAGGCAGAGTTACCGCATCCAGCCGCATGATATGGGCTGGCGGAACCATCTTCCAAATTTCCGCTTTCTGAGTTTTATGGAATTAGGAAGGTTTCAGTTCTGGAGAGGGCTTAAACAAGAACTGAAGCGGCCTGCGGGGATGCGTCTGATTGCCGCGCAGGACATGATTTATATCCGCCCGGTAGGTTTTCTCGCCCGGCTGGATATGGAGACCACTCTTCTGGGGTGGGATAAGAAGTACGTATATTTCAGACACGATTTTTACGTGGGGAAAAAACTGGTGGCAACTGGAATCGTGAAGGAAGCGTGTGTCGCCAAAGGAGCAGTTCTGTCCCCGGAAGATATTTTCAGTGGAGAAAGTCCACAGAGTGCTGCGGGTATCGTGGAGAGCTGGCAGCAATTTCAGGCGGAAGTCCGGAGTGCATCGGGACCCCGCTGAGGAGGTCCGATGATAAAGCTATATCAGTTCCCGGTGTCGCACTACTGCGAAAAAGTTCGCTGGGCGCTGGATTTTAAGGGGCTGAAATACCGGAAAATTAATCTTGTACCTGGACCTCATGTGCGCAAGGTTCTGCAGATGGCCTCAAGATCACAGGTGCCGGTTCTTGAAGACGGCAAAGTGATAGTGCAGGGCAGTGCAGAGATTATTGATTACCTCGAATCGAAATACCCCGAACGCTCACTCACGCCAAAAGACCCTTCGCTGGCAGAGCAAGCCAGGGCTTGGGAAGAGCGTCTGGATCGGATCGCTGGCCCAGCGGTCAGAACGTTTAATTATCATTTCCTGTTACCATTCCCGAGAGCAATCGTGCCCTTGCTTACTGCAAAACAGAGCCTGGTAGTGAGCATGATGTTTTACGTTGGTTATCGTAAGCTCTCGAATACCTTACGTGGCTGGATGAACATCAACGAAACCAGTGCTCACAAAGCAATGAACGACATGGATGAATTGCTGAACGAATTGCGACAGATATATGCGAACACCCGATATCTGGTCGGTGATGAATTTACGCGTGCTGATCTCACTGCCTGCGCTTTGTTTGCACCTTTATTCAGACCGAATGGCTATGGCCTTAAGTGGCCGACTGACGTCGAGGAACCCGCCGAAATGAAACACTGGAAAGCGTCTCACGAGCGAGCCCTGCAATCGTTGGCTATTCGCTACGAACAGAACCGTTAAGGCGTCAGGTTTGAGCGAAGATCAGGGTGCCGAGCCCCATCGTCAGAGCGTACCCCAGGGTGTATGCCAGTAGTAAAGCGACGATAAATCTCAGATAAGTGCCAAACGTTAATGCTTCAATCTTACTCATTGCGACAATGCCTGCGGCTGAACCTATGATCAGCAGTGAACCACCCACTCCTACGGCATAGGTCAGTGCCAACCACTCCGCTGGACTCATCACAACGTCTGATTTGAGCAGGGCAGCAGTGAGAGGGACGTTATCGATAATGGATGAAAACAGCCCCATCAGATAGTTCGCCTGCCACGCAGGAAGATACTCATAGACGGCAACAAACGAATCCAGTGCTCGGATCTCTTTCAGCGCGCCGACCACCATAAGAATGCCGAGGAAGAACATCAGGGTATCGAATTCGATACGACGGATATAATCCATAATAGGATCATCCTCAGTATCTTCTCCCATCCCTTTCGCGACCAGGAACATAATGGACAGCCCGGTCAGAAAGGTAAGTACAGGTGGAATATCGAAGAGTACATTGAAGGCAATGGTAGTCATGATCGTCAGCAGGAAAATACCCGCTACGACAATGTCGACCTGCTGTAGGTCGTGCGATGTTTTGGTGACAGTCACCTCGCCGGACATCGGTAACATCAGCAGAGCGATCAGAACGAGAACGGCACAGAAGGCTGGCAGAGAAAGCATCAGCAGGCTGGTAATTTCTGCTTTATCGGCGAGAAATATCATCAACGTCGTCACGTCGCCAGTGATCATGGCCACGCCGCCTGAATTCACAGCAAAGACAGCAATCGCGGCGAACCTCAGTGTCTTCTGAGCAGGTAATTGCAACGAAAGAATGAGAGCGACGGATACCAGTGTCGCGGTAATGTTGTCGGCGAGCGATGAGAAGACAAAGGCAAATAAACCAGTGAGCAGCATCAGTTTTCGTTCGGATATTTGCTGCGGAAGCACCTTGAAAATGGCGCTTTCGATCAAGCCCTTTTTATTAAGGTAAGCGACAAAGGTCATCGCTGCGGTGAGGAACAGCCAGAGTGCGGCAATTTCTCCGATGTTTTCTTTCAGCCCTTCCTCAATCCTATGATGCTCCGGTGTCCCGATGCTGGCGGCAAACAGAATGACCCAGGAAATTGAGCCGAAGAACAATACCGACTGGGCTTTATTAATGTGAATAACTTCTTCGAAGATAATTCCGATCAACGCCAGCACGGCGAGTGTAATCAGAATCCAGGAAACAAATTCAGGCATGAGCGACGCTTATTCAGGGCATGAGAACCTTCATTCTATGCCCATCACCATAGGTGCGAAAGCAGACATATGTCCTAATTGCTGAACAAATTGATCCAGCTCAGAGGCTGTTACGTGAGATCAGTTATCTGACAGGCTGGCGTCATTCCAGTCGCGCAATAGTTCTGCCTGAAGATGAGCAAGCTCCATCAATGCATGCAGTTCGGCAGCTGTATTCTTCTCGCCAGAATAGATAGGCAGAGAGCGGATGCGTTGTACGAGTGCGTGGTCCGGTGATTCCATTTTTTTTCGCTCAAGTGCCCAGCGGATATTGCTGTTCAGCATGCGGAAGAAGGTAATACGAGTTGTCAGGCTGAAGATACTGGCGCTGTCGCTGTGACGGAAGTGGTCGAACTCAATGCCTGCCAGCAGGGCGTTCTTACTCGAGACCCGGATAGATGCTGAGCGCTTAAAATTCAGCACCATTGCCATGACACCAAATGGTTCGCCGGGGTTGATTGTGCCCAAGACTTCTTCTGCGTGATCATCGGCAATGACGTCGAGCTCACCGCGCAGCAGAAAATACAATACGTTTGCGCCATCACCTTTATGCAGCACAATTTCATTCTGCTCGGCGGTCACAAATCGCGCCTGCGTCATCAATAACTCGAATTGTTCTGGATCAGTCTTCAGTAGCTCTTTGAAAAAAGTGACGCCGGAAACGATTCTGTGGAGGTTTTCAAGCGGGTACTCTTCCCGGGTGACGGGGCGCATAAAAGATCCTGTTGTCTAACGCACACCTAACGCTCAGGTATGCCCTATGATTTATGTAGCTCCAATCGTAATCCGGCTCAGCCACATACGAACGACGGGAGCATACCACTCGCTTTACGATGAAAATGAGAATCGGCCCGCATTGTGGCAGATTATCACGTCGTCTGTTTAAGAGTAGCTCACTATGATGTCATCGCTTTATAAAATGATGCTCTGTTCATTATTGCTTCTTGCAATAACTACTCTACACAAAATTCTTTCGATGCTGGAGACTCAGTAAGAGGGAAGTGATCGCGGTGTTGTTTGGGGAGGTGTTCGGTCTTGGGGGGGGCGCTGGTGCTGCCGCCCGAGCTGGGCGACAGACTCAACTTAAGCTGTCTCTGATCAGTCTGATCCGGCGAGAAGCTGATCTGAATTCATCAGTTCCTGGTATTGGCCGGTGATTTTGTCCATCTTTTTCAGGATTGATTCGGTGGTTACTGAAATCACGGTGGGAACAAACCGGCCCTGATCACCGAGCTGAAAGCCTGACTGTGAAAACTTCCACTGATTCTGTACACGCTTCAGTGCATCATTGAGTGGGTCGTCATTTTTCTTCGATGCCTGAAGCTCAAGCAGTGACTCATCGAAGAGGGTAATCGCTTGCTTAAACTCCTCTTCGAGAGCGGGAGCATCGACCTTCCAGTACATCGCCATGTAAGCCTTAGCGATTTTCTGGGATAGCATTCGCTGGCGGCCCGACATATTGACCAGGCGGCCACTGGCAATGCCCGAGTGCTTCTCGATCTCTTTCACGACATCATTACACGCAGTGAGAAGATTCAGGTTTTCTTTCAGTAGTTCCGGCACAAGAGACTTGTCGGGTGTAGAGATGATTTTAACCCGGTGCGAGAGCCATATCTCCTCTACGGCATCCAGTTTCGCATTGATTTTATCACTGGGAGCGTAATCGCGCAGGGCCAGAAACTGCTCTTCAAACAGTGCAACGGCAGAATCCAGCTGTCGCTGTGCCGTTTCAGTTTTTACGTTGGCACCGATCATCAGGTAGTCCTTCATCATACGTTGTGAAAGCATACGCTGACGGCCTGATACATTGATGGCTTCTGCATCCGTGAGGCCCCAGCTAAGAGTCGGAGCAGTCAGGGGCATGAGAGTAATCATAAGTGTGAACAGCAGACTTCTCACGGTTATATCCTTTGCTTAGTTGATTAATATTCGCCTGATTCGGCTGGCTTATAAGCAACGCAGCAAGATACGAGCCACCAGTGAAATATAGCTGTCATGAAAGACAGGTGGCCGGAAATCCACGAACTCCGGCCATCTGAGGACGCAGGCCTGCACTGACTGAGGGCATGTTTCAGTTGGATAGATGATATTTAGTGCAAAAAGAAAGAGATAACAGCGGGGGAGGATGGCCCCGCCGGCTGCGGGGTCACCATTATTCAATAGCTGTTGGCTTATTCGATACCGAGTGACTTCAGGTACTCGTCATAGCTGCCGTGGAAGTCGACAATCTCGTTGTCGCGGATCTCGATAATACGGGTCGCCAGTGACGACACGAACTCACGGTCGTGGGAGACGAAGATAAGGGTGCCTTCGTACATCTCCAGTGCCATGTTCAGAGACTCAATGGATTCCATGTCCATGTGGTTGGTCGGTTCGTCCATCAGCAGAACGTTATGGTCGTTCATCATCAGCTTACCGAAAAGCAGGCGACCCTTCTCACCGCCTGAGCACACTTTGACGGATTTCTTGATGTCGTCCTGGTTGAATAACAGGCGACCAAGAGTACCGCGCACGGCCTGATCGTCGTGCTTATCGGTTTTCCACTGCTCCATCCAGTCGTACAGGTTGCCGCCCATATCGAATTCGTATTCGTGATCCTGTGCGTAGTAGCCAAGGTCGGCGTTTTCAGCCCACTTAATGGTGCCGGCCGTTGGCGTGACATCGCCGACCAGACACTTCAGGAAGGTCGTCTTACCGGCGCCGTTGGCACCGATCACGGCAATTTTTTCACCGGCTTCAATCAGCAGGTTGGTGTTCTTGAACAGCGGTGCTTCGCCATCGTAAGAATGTGCCAGACCTTCGATCTCCAGCGCCAGACGGTGGAGTTTCTTCTCCTGATTGAAGCGGATATATGGGTTCTGACGGCTCGAAGGCTTGATGTCGTCGAGCTTAATTTTTTCCATCTGCTTAGCGCGGCTGGTGGCCTGCTTCGCTTTCGACGCGTTGGCCGAGAAGCGCGATACAAACTGCTGCAGTTCAGCGATCTGAGCTTTCTTCTTGGCGTTTTCTGATTGCAGACGCTCGCGGGCTGCGGTCGAGGCAATCATAAAGTCGTCGTAGTTGCCCGGATAAATCTTGATATCGCCGTAATCAATGTCGGCCATGTGCGTGCACACAGAGTTCAGGAAGTGACGGTCGTGCGAGATGATGATCATGGTGCACTTCATGTCATTGATGATGCCTTCCAGCCAACGAATCGTGTTGATGTCGAGGTTGTTGGTCGGTTCGTCGAGCAGCAGGATGTCCGGGTTTGAGAACAGCGCCTGCGCCAGCAGAACACGCAGTTTCCAGCCTGGGGCGACTTCAGACATCGGGCCCTGATGAAGTTCGGTCTCAATGCCCGCGCCTAACAGAAGCTCACCGGCACGGCTTTCGGCGGTGTAGCCGTCCATTTCTGCGAACTCACCTTCAAGCTCAGCGGCGCGCATGTAGTCGTCTTCGGTGGCTTCCAGATTAGCGTAGATCGCATCGCGCTCTTCTTTGATGGCCCACAACTCTTTGTTGCCCATCATCACGGTGTCGATCACAGTGCATTCTTCAAACGCAAACTGATCCTGATGCAGCTTACCGAGACGCTCGCCCGGTGATACGCTGACGTTGCCCGCGCTTGGCTCCAGTGAACCATCGAGGATCTTCATGAAGGTAGATTTTCCACAACCGTTGGCACCGATGAGGCCGTAGCGGTTGCCATCTCCGAATTTGACAGAGATGTTCTCGAACAGCGGCTTGGCACCGAACTGCATGGTGATATTAGCGGTAGAAATCACAGGCACTTCCTGAATTGCGTAGGCAGATTTTGGGACGTATTCAAAGGCCGCGACTATACGCGTTTTCGCCACAGAAAACGAGTCTGAACCCCCACCACATACACCAGAGTACCTGTCGCGGGGGCCTTAATTGAGTGACTTACTTTTTCAGGCGCAGGGTATTGCCCGAGGTGTTCTTAGGATTGCGGTATACCGTCTTTTTGCGCGGTGCAGATGAGCTGCTGTCATCTTTGCTGTCTTTGGGCTGTTCTTTCCGGGCGGTATGCTTCTCAGGCTTGCGATTGTTTGCTTTCTGGCCTTTGGGCTTGTTCTTTTTAGCATCGGGCTTGCCACCGGCATGTTTGATGGCTTTCTTACGCTCTTCCTCACTGGCGAGTCGGATGCCATTCTCCTCGATTATGATTTCCCGTTCTTTGTAGAGCTTCCCTACGGCCATCTTAAACGCACGCTTGCTGACACCGAAGTGCATTTCGATCAGTTCTGCCGGGCTGTAATCGTTCAGGCCCAGAGTGCCGCCGGAGTCTTTGAGCTTCTGCAGGATGCGCTTTGATAGCGAATCGGCTCTCTGATGGCCAATGGGCTCGAGGCTCAGGTCCAGACGCTGGTCTTCCCGTACCTGACGGATAAAGCCCTCGGTCTTCTGTCCAACGCGGATCGCTTTATGAATCTGGCTGTTGTGAAGCACACCCCAGTAGGTGTTATCGACGATGGCTTTGTAGCCAATATCCGTACGTTGCGCGATCAGTAGCTTGACCTTATCGCCCATCTGATATGGGTCAGCAGCGCCCGGCCAGTTCGCGCTTGCTTCGTCTTTAATAAAGCGATTCAGACGTGTAGTGCCGATTAAACGCCCGGTATTGTCGCTGGTGACGTAGACCACGTACGACTGCCCGGCTTCCATGCGTTGCTTCTGCTCAGCAAAAGGAACGAACAGATCTTTCGGCAGGCCCCAGTCGAGAAACGCTCCGGTACGGTTCACGTCTTTCACCATCAAACTGGCCGCCTGGTTCAGCTGTACCCGCGGGCGCTGTGTCGTAGCGATCAGACGATCATCGGAATCCAGGTAAATAAATACTTCAAGCGTACTGCCGGTTTCTATGCCCTCGGGCACAAAACGGTTGGGCAGGAGCACGCGCTCGCCGCTGTCATCGCTCAGGTACAGGCCCTGGGGCTGTGTGTCGGCGACCGTCAGAGTGTGAAACAGACCGGGTGTCATCATGGGGTTCTCCGTATTTTCAGGGGCGTCAGCGTCTTCACTGACGGTAAAGTGTTTTGATCAGATGCCAGCCGAATTTGGTTTTCACCGGCCCTTGTACTTTTAACAGGGGGCCTTTGAAGACGGCATCGACGAAGGGCTTCACCATATCGTTGCGACCGAACTCTCCCAGTGAGCCGCCTTGTTTGCCGGACGGACAGGTGGAGTGTTTACGCGCCAGCTTGTCGAACTCAGCCCCTTTGTTGAGCTGTTTCAGCAAAGATTCGGCTTCCTCACGGGTTTTGACAAGAATATGGCAGGCGCAGGCGCGGTTGGCCATGGTGGAAACCTCCGGAATACTGACGGGTCATACAGGTGTGTTACTCTCAGCGCGGATAGTATCACAGGCCCAGAGGTGAGGTACGGGTGGAATTACTGATCATAGCGGTACTCGCCGGGCTGGCTTTGCTTGGTTGGCCCGCAATTCAGCGGCAACAGGCGGCGCGGGTGCTGGCGCTCAGGTATCTGCGGAAGCAGTGTCAGCAGGAGAATCTGCAGCTGCTCGATGACACTGTGTCGCTGGCACGTATGCGTCTTAAGTTTACTAAGGGGCGACCTGTGCTGGTACGAGGCTACGAATTTGAATTCAGTGTCGACGGCGGTGATCGCTACCCGGGCTCACTGGTACTGGAGGGCTACCGGCCGGTATCTGTGGTGCTGGCGGTGCATTCTGATCCACAGGCCTGATTCGCTGCCATCAACAACTTCATACAAGGAACGAGATAATGGTTAACCACGAATCAGAGAAGTCCCGCTTCGTGATTGAACAGGACGGTAAAGAGTGTGTGCTTGATTACGTACTGAAAGGTGATCAAGTGAATTTTACACACACCTATGTCCCGTTCGCTTTGCGCGGAAAGGGGTTAGCTGAAGAACTTGTTAAAACCGGGCTTCAATGGGCTAATGACAACTCTCTTACTATCAAGGCCAGTTGTTGGTATGTGAAGAAATTTCTGTAAGCATTTACAACCTGTCTGATCTGCACACTCGATAGCCTCATCCATAGTGAATTGTGTGTGCTCAGGTATCATCAGACCTGGCAGGACGTTCACTGATACTTACGAATTTCTGTCCAGAGAGAACTAAATGCTGAATGCATAAGGACTCGAGAAAATCGTCAGTAAAAATAGAGCCATCGATACCACGCTTAAGCGCGCGGCAGGTGAATAAATTCAGTCATCCAGCGAGCGATGGTTTTGCTGTCATTCGGTTGTTCCAAAGTATTCATTGCCTGAGTTAAACGCTCATCGCCAACGTCTTCGCGGCGGCGCTCCAGTAACCTTCTGAAGTATTCGGGCGTAAATTCCGGGTGCCCTTGAAAGCTCAGGATCAGATCATTGTTATACCAGGCGGCGTATTGGCAGAAGTCACTACCCGCCAGTCTACGGGCCCCTTCTGGTAGCGCAGAAACCTGATCTTTATGACTGTAAATCAGTTGATAGGCTGGCTGATCATCATTCAGCCACATGGGGCGGTGATCAATCTCCGTCATATGATTACCGACGCCCCAACCCTTGTTGCTTAAGCCTGCGTGGCCACCCAATGCATGGGCCAACAACTGATGGCCAAAGCATATGCCGAGCATGCGTTCTTTACGTGAGTGGGCTTCGCGCACCCATTCCATTAATGGCTGAATCCAGTGGTCGGTGTCGTAAACACCGGTCTTTGAGCCGGTCAGTAGGTAGGCGTCGCATTCCCCCGCTGACGGTAACTCGCCGTCATGAATCTGATAGAAAGTGAAGTTCAGGTTTGGATCAATGCTGGCGAGAAGTTCAGACAACATGACGCCATAGGACACATAATCGCCGATAAGGTCATCATAGAGAACATCACATTCAAGGATACCGAGAGCGGCCATAGATCAATGGCTCCCTTTTGCTGCTGGTTGTATCAACTTTGCCGGATAAGCTTTTTTGAGAGGGAGAAGGACATCTTCGACCCCATGAATCCGTATCTCGAGCATCATAGCAAGCAAGTCACCCAGACGCCCCTGTGGGAACCCCTTTTTTTGCATCCAGAGCAAGTATTCTTCAGGAATGTCGCAAATGCGTTTTCCCTGATATTTACCGAACGGCATGGTCATCTGAACCAGCTGTAGAAGGTGCTCTTTGGTATACATTATTTGGCCTGTATGGATGGTTGGGGGCAATGCAGCAACAGTTTTGATTCTAAAAAGTTCCCCAGATTCTTTCAAATTGTTAAAAAGTCAGTTAAACCTCATATTGATAGTCTACACTTTAAGAGATCTACCGGGTGATAGAGTTGTTAGGGCGCTCGGACATTAAGTAGTAAGGCTCGTCTGATATTCATATGACCACGGGTCATCAGGGTGTGCCAGAGACAGTAATATCAGGAGTCAGAGAATTTGTATGGTTGTGCTGACCTCAACAGCTGAAGGGAAATATCAGCCTAGTGAGGGATGGAAACGCGTAGAAGAAGAAAGTCGTCGCGCTGGCGTCACCAATGGTGGACGTTTCGGTGCGGCTGATTTGCGTCTGGAAACCATTCTGGAGAGAACCATGCGGGTATTTATTACTACCCGTGCCGCAACCTTTGCGACTGACGTTGAGGGAGCGTTGTTCCAGATGGCCCGAGTCCTCAAGGCCAGGGCGGCTGCACTCTATATCGCGACAGACGGCTCAGGAAAACGTCCCGAGCTGGCCGTTGCTGTGTCACCGAATGATACGGAGCAACTGGCGACGGTTATTCGCGATGGATGGTCTATAGAGGGTGGCAGTATATCTCCACGCTGCTCTTTTGCTGATGATGAAAATGCGGACGAAGAAGCATTACGTCATTATCTCGGAGGCAACCGCCTCTCTACTATTCCCCTGTTAAATGACTATGGCGTGACTGGTTGGTTATTTCTCACGTTCGATGATCCTACACAGCGCCTTTCTCCACGTAAGCTGACTCAGCTGGGAACGTTCGCGCAGTTCTGCCTGCTTATGCAGGAACGCCTGCATGTCATGGAAGTACTCGAAGATCGTGAGCATCTTTTACGTCAGACAGAGCGTCTTGCCAATATTGGTTCCTGGTATGACGACGTTGAAAACGATCAGATCACTATTACTCCCCAAACGGCAGCAATTTTTGAGCAGGATGAAAATCTTGAAGTCGTCAGTCTTTCTCAGTATTTCGAGTACATTCACCCCGAAGATATAGAGCGTGTTGCGCAGACACTCACGGAAAGCATGAACGAGTGTAAGCCGTCGGACATGACCTATCGGATCAGCTTACCGTCCGGAGCAGAGAAAGTTATTCACGGCCGTGCTGAAGTTATTGTTAATGCTGAGGGCCGGGTTGTTGCTCGTGTTGGTTCGGTGCAGGATATTACTGAACAGCAGGCACGGGAGAATCGCCTGCGCCTGGCGATGACAGTGTTCGAGTTTTCAATGGAAGGTGTGGTGATTACCGATGCTGACCAGAAAATTGAAGCGGTTAATCCGGCGTTCAGTACCATTACCGGATATTCTGAACGAGAAGCTCTGGGCAAAGATCTTGGTTTTCTTCGTTCCAGTCGGCACAACCGGGAATTTTACCAGCGTATTAACAGTCAGTTGAATGAACGCGGTTACTGGCGCGGTGAAATCTGGAATACACGTAAAAACGGCGAAAGTTATCCTCAGTGGCTTACTCTGACCTTAGTTCGTGATGAACAGAAACGAGTGACGCATTACGTCGGTGTATTCTCGGATATGTCGCGTATAAAAGAGCACGAACAACAACTCAAACATTTATCCAATTACGATTCTTTAACGAATCTTCCTAATCGCCATTTACTACTAAGTCGCCTTGAAGGTGCGATCGCTGATGCCACGATTAATCAGCGCAAGGTCGGAGTGATTGCGATCGATCTGGATCACTTTAAGCACATTAATGATAGCCTCGGACATCCCGCGGGCGATCGTTTGTTGCAGGACTTTGCCAAACGTCTGCGCCAAAGGTTGAGAGATTCGGATACCGTTGCACGTCAGGGTGGTGATGATTTTGTTGTCGTGCTGGAAAGTGTGGGTAACGTCTCTCAGATCGAGAACGTTGCCGGTATTATTCTTGAGTTGCTCAAGACACCTTTTGATGTGGGGGTTGGCAAAGATTTTTATATCGGCGCCAGTATAGGTGTCACCATGTTCCCGGATCATGGGGCTGATGTGACTCAGCTGCTCAGTAACGCCGATGTGGCTATGTACGAGGCTAAGAAAGAAGGCCGTAACAAGTACAAGGTATACAGCAACGAAATGACTCAGGTCGTTGCTGACCGTCTTGAACTGGGCAACCGTTTGCGCCAGGCACTCACTACAGAAGATGAGTTGAGATTGTATTATCAGCCTCAGGTAGAGCTCACCGAAGGTCGCGTTGTTGGAGTTGAAGCACTGATCCGCTGGCATACGCCGGACGGCGAAATCATTCCGCCGGGGCGCTTCCTTCCAGTGGCAGAAGAGGGCGGCATGATGCCTGATCTGGACAGCTACGTGCTGGGTGTTGCCTGTCGCCAGATAGCGGACTGGCAGTACGAGGGGATAAATAAAATTACGGTTGCGGTAAACATCACCCAGCCAACCTTTATGGCCGGTGGCCTTGTGGGGCGTCTGACGGCATTGCTGGAGGAAACCGGCATTGATCCAGGCTGGCTTGAACTGGAAATTACCGAGGGTGCCTTACTGGAGCCGAGTTCTCAGGTGCTCAGTACCATTTCGGGACTGACAGCCTTAGGGGTGGCTCTGGCGATTGATGATTTCGGAACTGGCTACTCTTCGTTGTCTTATCTGCATCGTTATCAGGTTGATAAGCTCAAAATCGACCGAGGCTTCGTTCAGAGCGTCGAAATTGAAGATGAAGGAAAAGTCATTACCCGTACCATCATTCAGATGGCGAAAGGCCTGGGTTTACAGGTGCTGGCTGAAGGTGTCGAGACGGAAGGTCAATTGCACTTCCTGAGGGATAACGGCTGTGAAACCTGCCAGG
The DNA here is from genome assembly GCA_913019975.1 of Thalassolituus maritimus. Lineage (GTDB taxonomy): Bacteria > Pseudomonadota > Gammaproteobacteria > Pseudomonadales > Oceanobacteraceae > Thalassolituus. The sequence goes on from CAJWBH010000006.1 coordinate 121,084, forward strand.
GGTTCTTCTTCAGTCGCCCGGTGCCGGTAGAAGAACTGAGACTTAACTGATGACGTCTCAGCGTGATCGGGCGGTTGTCTGCCCGATCACGACGCTCAGGTACTTAAACCTGTACCCAAGACTTGTACCCGAGCAACTTACTCGTAAGTACAGAAGTAAGCCGTCTGACCTGACAGGCGGACTTTGAAATTCACGTTAGCTTCAATCTCGAAGGATTCACCATTAGTGAAGGTCTGCCACTCTTCGCTGCCTGGGAGCAGAGCGTCCATCTTGCCTGACACGATAGTCATGACTTCTTTCTGGCTGGTGCCGAATTCGTAATCGCCTGGCTCCATAACGCCAACAGTCGCTGGCAGTGTCTCGGTCTGCAGGGCAATCGACATCACCTTGCCGTCGAAATACTCGTTTACTTTTAACATTTTAGATTCTCCTGTGGATCTGGCGGGCGATTATACGCAGGCACTGTCCATAAGCGCAAAATAGACGAGCAAAAGTCCCATCATTTGTGTATACTCCGCCACCCTTTTAAATCAGATCGTCGGGCAACACCGTGTCAGCAGCACCCTGAGGGGTGTTCGGGGTCAACAGATGCCTCATTGAGCATTGCACGGACAGCAGAGAACTGACCGTCAACGGTAAGCCCCTAAGCGATTGTACACAGGTGAAAATATGACCGATTCGAACAGCACAGGCTTTGCGAGCCTGGGCCTGCCATTTCCTGTACTCCGTGTTCTTGAAGAGCTGGGTTACGAAACTCCTTCTGCCATTCAGGCAAACAGTATTCCGCCGTTGCTGGAAGGCAAAGACGTTCTGGGTATGGCCCAGACGGGTACCGGTAAAACCGCAGCATTCGCGCTGCCACTGCTGGTACGTACCAACCCAGACTTCCGCACACCGCAGGTGCTGGTACTGGCGCCAACCCGAGAGCTTGCTCAGCAGGTAGCGGAAGCCGCTAAAACCTACAGCAAGCACATGAGTGGCATCAATGTGACCGCAATCTATGGCGGTTCAGACTATGGTAGCCAGCTGCGTGATCTTAAGCGCGGACCACAGTGGGTGGTTGGTACGCCGGGTCGTGTTATGGATCACCTGCGTCGCGGCACGCTGAGTCTGGCTGACATCAAGGCCGTCGTGCTTGATGAAGCCGATGAAATGCTGCGCATGGGCTTTATTGACGACGTAAACTGGATTCTGGAGCAGGCACCGGCGAAACGCCAGGTCGCTCTGTTCTCGGCAACCATGCCAAAAGAAATCCAGCGTGTCGCTGAAACTCACCTGAACGAACCGGTACAGGTGAAGATTGAATCAAAGACAACCACCAATGACCGTATCCGTCAGCGTTACTGGTTTGTAGGTGGTGTACATAAGAACGACGCACTGCTGCGTATCGCCGAAACCGAAGACTTTGATGCCATGATGATTTTCGTGCGCACCAAGCAAGCAACGGAAGAAGTGGCTGACTTTATGGCCGCGAACGGCTTCCGTTGTGCGCCTCTGAACGGCGACATTCCGCAGCAGCAGCGTGAACGTGCTGTTGAAAAGCTGAAAGCAGGCAAGCTCGACATGATTGTGGCGACCGACGTTGCCGCTCGTGGTCTTGACGTTGAACGCATCAGCCACGTTATCAACTACGACATTCCACAGGATACAGAGTCGTACGTTCACCGTATTGGTCGTACTGGCCGTGCCGGTCGTGAAGGTGAAGCGATTGTATTTGTACGTGGTCGTGAAAAGCGCATGCTGCGTGATATTGAAAAAGCCACGCGTCAGCCGATTGAAGAAATGCCGTTGCCAAGCGCAGCCCAGGTGAATGCAAAGCGTCGCGAAGCTTTCCGAGCGCGTATTATTGATGCTCTCAACACTGAGAAAAATGCACTTTACCGCGAGATTATTGAGTCTGTACTGACCGAGCATCCGGTCGATGCACTCGACGTTGCTGCCGCTTGCGCCAGCCTGATTCAGGGTGACAAAGCGCTGTTTATTGATGAAAAAGCCGATCAGAAAATGCAGGAACGCAAAAAACGTGACCGCGATGATCGTGAACCTCGTCAGCAGCGTGAACCTCGCGACAGAGGTGATCGCGGTAGCCGTGGCCGTAAGGCGACACCAGACATTAATCCGCTGCCATTAAAAGGTCAGCCAAATGTCGATATGGTGCGTTATATGGTTAGTGTTGGCTACGATGACGGCCTGCGTCCGGGTAACCTCGTGGGTGCTGTGGCGAACGAAGCCGATCTCGAAAGCCGTTATATCGGTCATATCGAAATTCTGGAAAATTACTCTATCGTTGACCTGCCAGCGGGCATGCCACCAGAAACAATGAAAACACTGCGCAATGCGCGCGTGTGTGGCCGTGCATTGGAAATTAAAGAGTTTAAAGGCGAGGCGGGTATTCCTGAGCGTAAGCCGGGTGGTCCTAAGCGCCGTGACGGCGGCTTTAAAGGCAAAGGTTCTAAAGACCGTGATTTTAAAGGCAGCCGCGACTTTAAAGACAAGCCACGTAAGCCTCACCGTAAAGGCGGAAACGCGCCTGCACGTAAAGCCGACTGATAAATCTTTTATCGGTTAAATAAGGCGACAGGTTTACTTCGTCGCCTTATCAAAAAGCCCCGGGCAGATGCCCGGGGAAGTCTCAAAACACTGATCGTCTCAGAAACAGCCCCGAAAAAACTGCAAGGTGATTCGAGAGCTGTAATGAGCTGTCAGTGACTGATCATCCATGGCCGCATCGAGGGGAACATCTTGTTGCCTTCCGCGGTATACATCAGATTGCTCCGACGTTTTTTCGCGTTGCAACCACAGTTGCTACCATGCTTGTGGGCATGGCGCTCCTGCTTTTCCTTCTCGCGCGCATGGAATTCACCGGCGGTCATAACCTCGGGTGAGTGACTTGCTTTTTCGTTCGCTTCCATGGCTTCCCGCCGCTCTTTGATCATGCTGGCAATCTCTGGTGGCAACACAATCACCCGCGCAGACATAGTCTGGCATTGCGGGCAGAACGCGGGTTTATCGTGGTGCTCCATCGAAGCCAGTTCCTGGAATACACCGTGTTCAGGACATTTATAGTCATAGAGTGGCATAGTTAAATCCCCTTATTAAAGATCCGGCGCTTTTGGAATATCGATGCTGCCATCGAGGTGTTTCTTAGGCCCTTCGGAATTCGGCTGCACGTCAAACTCGAAGATATCGGTTGGTAACCAAAGCGTCGCACAGGAGTTCGGAATATCAACCACACCACTGATGTGGCCCTGTACCGGTGCACAACCAATGATGGCGTAACCCTGAGCTTCGCTATAACCGAACTGAGTTAAGTAGTTAATCGCGTTATGACAGGCCTGACGATAGGCAATGCTAGTATCCAGGTAATGCTGTTTACCGTCTTCATCAACAGAAATACCTTCAAAAATCAGATAATCGTCGTATTTCGGTACCATCTTACTTGGCTTAAAGATTGGATTTTTAACCTGATACTTCGCCATACCATCTTTGATGATATTAACGCGCATGTGAATCCAGCCCGCCATTTCAATCGCGCCACAGAAGGTGATTTCACCGTCACCCTGTGAGAAGTGAAGGTCACCAACAGACAGGCCCGCACCATCAACATAGACAGGGAAATAGACTTTAGAACCGCGTGTCAGGTCTTTAATATCACAGTTACCACCGTGCTCACGAGGAGGCACAGTACGCGCACCTTCGGCTGCTGCTTTCGCTTTTTCGTCCCCTGATAGGCGACCCATGTGAGCCGTTTCTGCATAAGGCAGTGTCGCCAGTTCGGGGACGCGTTCTGGATCGGTGTCGACTAAAGCTTTTTCACGGGTATTCCACATATCCAGCATTTTTTTGTCTGGCAGACAGCCGATCAGACCGGGGTGGAGAATACCGGCAAACTCAACGCCTGGAACGTGACGTGAGCTGGTCATCATGCCGTTGAAGTCCCAGATGGATTTCTGTGCTTCCGGGAAGCGATCGGTCAGGAAGCCACCGCCGTTCTTTTTCGAGAAGAAACCATTGAAGCCCCACTGGTTATCAGGGAAAGCACCGATGTCCAGAATATCAACTTCGAGAAGATCGCCTGGCTCTGCGCCTTCGACTTTAATCGGGCCGGATAAGAAGTGAACCTGGCTCAGGTCGACATCACGGACGTCGGAAGCGTCGTCGTTATTTTCAATCTGACCACCGGTCCAGTCATAACATTCAACAATGAAGTCATCACCGGGTTTTACGGTTGCTACCATCGGAATGTCCGGATGCCAGCGGTTGTGAACCTGGTCATTTTCATAAGCGGATTTACTGAGATCAATTTTAATGATGGTATCAGTCATGGTTTTCTCCTTAGGTAGCCTTGGGGCTTTTCGGGGTAAATTCCGGTTCGGAAGGGAATTCAGAGTGCGTTTCCGCAAGGGAAACCGGGAGCAGAGTGATCTGTCGTTCAGACAGAACGCCCTGCAGGTGTGTATTCATAGTGTCGTTGTGCGCAGTGAGGTGACGAGCCACCTCGGTAATAACCAGGTCGCGGAAACGACGTTCGATGGCGCGGGCACCGTACTTACGGAATCCGGATGTCATGACGATAAAATCACGAGCCGCCGGTTCAAGTTCAATACTGGTGTTGTGGCGTTTCAGTTGAGAATTCAGCGACTGCTCAAGGCCTTCAACCAGACTCGGCATATCCTCCGATGTCAGTGCAGAGAAGTACTCAACAATGCCAATGCGGTTGATAAATTCCGTATTAAAATGGCGCTCCAGTGCGCGTTTATAAAGACCACTGCGGTTAACTCCGGGAACGGAGTCCAGCCAGCGTAATGACTCAGCGAGGCGACTGCCGACATTACTCGTCATAAACACCAGCGTATTGGTAAAACTGATCGACTTCTGTCCCGACGCCAGCTTCAGGGTGCCGTTGTCGAGGATATTCATCAGACTCAGTACCACCGAGTGGTCTGCTTTTTCTATTTCATCGAACAGGACAATGCCCGGGCGCGAGCTTGTGCCACTGATCAGTTCTTCATTAAGTAAGCTGAGGTTTTCTTTGCTGCCCACATAGCCCGGAGGTGCCCCTGTAATAGCAGCACTGTAGTGGCTCTGTGCGAGAGTATTCATATCGATACGACAGAAAGCATCGCTGCGACCGTGAATCGCCTGCGCAACCTGTCGCACCATTTCGGTTTTACCAACGCCGGTCGCGCCGATAAATAAAGCTGAGAGAAGCGGGCGCCGACGGTCGTTAAGTCCGGCACTGATCACATTCAGTTGCGATTCAAGCCGATCAATCACGGCATCCTGACTACGGATACATGCTTTCAGGTGAGCTGATACTTCAGCCGGCTGAAAAGCGAACCGCGACAGAAGCGGTTGGCTCTGCGATTGTGTCTGTGAACGAATGCGATCAGTGACAAAGACCATCGGCAATCTGGCGATTACTCGCCAGCCTCCATTGAGCGCTCTTCAACGGGCAGAGTACCGACCGGGCAATCTGCTACGCCGACTGTTGTGCGCGTCATGGCTTCGACATCGGCCTGGGCTTTTTCAGCATCGGTTACCCAGGTGCGATAGAACTCGAATGGGCAATCGGCAATGCCTTTGTCACCATCGCCCGAGGCATGAACACCGCTGTATCCACGGTGCAGAAGTTTGAACAAATGATTCTGCGACTGATCGTTTTTACGGGCGTCGCGAATCTGTGACACAGATAATTGGGCGTACTGGACACCCATGTCTTCTTCGCCACATTCGCCGAGTGTACGGCCATCGAAGCCGATCAGAGCAGAGTGACCAAAGTAGGAATAGACACCGTCGAAGCCTGTTGCATTGGCGACAGCTACGTAGCAGTTGTTTGCCCATGCCATGGTTTTCGCCATCATGATCTGTTGTTCTTTGGCTGGGTACATGTAGCCCTGACAGCGAACAATCAGCTCTGCGCCTTTCATGGCACAGTCGCGCCAGATCTCCGGATAGTTACCGTCATCACAGATGATCAGACTGATTTTTAACCCTTTAGGACCTTCACTTACATAAGTACGGTCACCGGGATACCAGCCTTCAATCGGGCACCACGGAATGCACTTACGATATTTCTGAACAATTTCGCCTTCGTTATTGATCAGGACTAGCGTGTTATAAGGCGCTTTATTCGGGTGTTCTTCGTGCTGTTCACCTGTCAGTGAAAAGATGCCCCAGGTATCGGCCTCTTTGCAGGCAGCTGCGAAGATGTCCGTTTCATCACCCGGGATAGTGGCAGCAGTGGCATACATTTCCTCTTCGTCGTACATGATTCCCATGGTTGAATATTCCGGGAATACGACCAGATCCATACCGGGCAATCCGACTTTCATGCCCTTGATCATGTCGGCAATTTTGCGGGCGTTGTCGAGGACTTCAGCTTTACTGTGAAGACGTGGCATTTTGTAATTAACGACCGCAACACCAACGGTATCTGGGCTACTGGAAATATCACCGTGACGCATAATGTTCTCCGCTTAAACAGAAAGGTATTTTGAAATGGTTTCCTGGTCGGCTTCTTCGACCGGTACGTCCAGTACAATTTTTCCTTTTTCAATCACCAGAATCCGGTCAGCGACATCCAGTGCAAAACTGAGTACCTGCTCGGAAACCAGAATCGACAAGCCACGCTGTGTACGTATCTGTTTCAGCGTTTTGGCCATATCTTTAATGATGCTGGGCTGAATCCCCTCGGTAGGTTCATCCAGAATGAGGACATCCGGGTTACTTGCCAGTGCTCGTGCGATCGCAAGCTGTTGTTGCTGACCGCCCGACAGGTTGCCACCGCGGCGATGTTTCATTTCATCCAGCACCGGGAAGATGCTGTAGAGGTCAGATGGAATGTTGCGCTCACCGGTGCTGGTCAGTCCGGTTTCGATGTTTTCTTCTACCGTCATGGTCGAGAAAATCATCCGGCCCTGGGGCACGAAGGCCAGACCAGCACTGACACGCTCGTGACTCTTTAATGGCGACAGTTCTTTGTCCGCCAATTTAACCGTGCCTCCCTTGCTTGGAATCATGCCAATCAGGGATTTCATCAATGTGGTTTTGCCCATGCCATTGCGACCGAGAATGGCGATGATTTCGTTCTCTTTAAGGGTCAGGTTCATACCATCAATGATGGTGCTCTGGCCGTAGGCGACGGAGTAATCGTTTAATTGCAGCATGGTAGTTCCCCTTAATGGCCCAGGTAGACTTCGACGACTTTAGGGTCAGACTGCACCCGTTCCATTGAGCCTTCAGATAAAACCTTGCCCTGGTGAAGCACGGTCACCCGGTCGGCAATGTCGGCAACGAATTGCATATCGTGTTCAATCACAAGTACTGAGCGGTCTTTGGTAATTCGGTGCAGCAGGTCTGCTGTCTGTTTACGCTCAGAGACCGACATACCTGCAACCGGCTCGTCCAACATCAGGAGCTCAGGGTCCTGGATCAGCAGCATGCCAATTTCCAGCCACTGCTTCTGACCGTGAGAGAGCAGGTCAGCTGAGGTATCCAGTTTGTCGCCGAGAAAAATCATGTCGGCGATTTCTTTTACTTTGTCGACGACCTCTTTATCGCGACGGAAGAAGAGGGCACCCCAGACGTTGCGTCCACGCGGGAACGACAGCTCAAGATTTTCGAATACCGTCAGGTCTTCATAGATGGATGGGTTCTGGAATTTCCGACCCACACCGGCGTGAACAATCTGGTGCTCGTTCAGCTTGGTTAATTCTTTACCCTTAAATTTAATCGAACCTTCAGTGGCCTTGGTACGGCCACAGATGAGATCCAGTACCGTGGTCTTACCGGCCCCGTTAGGGCCGATAATGACGCGGATTTCTTGTTCTTCGACGTACAGCGATAAATCGTTCACTGCTTTAAAGCCATCGAAGGACACAGTCAGACCTTCTACGCTCAAGACAAAGTCTTTTGCTGGAATGGATTTCGTTGACTCAAGCATGTTTGCGTTCCTCTTCTGTCCGGGATTCGTCAGTCAGAGCCTCTTCAGGCGAATTTTCTTTGGCAGTGGGTTCCTGCGGACCAGGCGTGGCGGGTGAATCATCCTGAGACTTACCGGACATACGCAGCAGTATGGGTTCGATATAGCGCTGATAGATACCAGCAAGACCATTCGGGAAGGCCATTACAACGCCGATAAACAGAGCACCCATAGCGAACAGCCAGAGTTCGGGGAAGCTTTCCGAAAAGCTGGTCTTAGCCCAGTTAACGAGTAATGTGCCGTACACAGCGCCGAGAATAGAAAGACGACCACCCAGTGCGCAGAAGATCACCATTTCAATCGAAGGAACGATGCCAACGAAGGTAGGCGACATAAATCCGACCTGAAGCGTGAACATTGCGCCGCCGATCGCGGAGATTGCCGCAGCCAGGCAGAAGATAAAGATTTTGAATCCAGAGACGTCGTAGCCAGAGAAGCGAACGCGTTCTTCACTTTCACGCATCGCGACTAATAAGCGGCCGAGTTTGCTTTTAATCACAAAGGCGGCAACGAACAGGCAGATAAACAGTAGCAGCGCGTTGATGTAGTAGAGGATGTACTTCGCTTCGTCAGTACGGATATCCCAACCATGCAGTGTGCGCAGGTCGGTAATACCGTTTACGCCGCCGGTGTAACCTTGCTGACCGATAATCAGGATGGTCAGGATGGCCGCAACCGCCTGCGTGATAATGGCGAAGTACACACCACCGACACGACGCTTGAACATGGCAACAGCAATGATAAAAGCGAAGACAGCGGGCACAGCAATAACAGCGAACAGAGTAAAGCCAAAGCTGTGGAAGGGTTCCCAGAACCATGGCAGTTCGGTGAGCTGGTTCCAGTCCATAAAGTCCGGAATGCCGGGAGTCGACTGAATCGCTGTATTTTCAGGTGACGAGGCTTCCAGTTTCAGGAACATCGCCATGCAGTAACCGCCCAGGCCAAAGAATACCCCCTGACCGAGGCTGAGAATGCCACCGTAGCCCCAGCAAAGAACCAGACCGAGGGCAACGAAAGCGTAAGTGAGATATTTTCCCACCAGGTTAAGGCGGAAGATATCCATCGACAGCGGCAGGATCACCAACAGCAGAACTGCAAGAATGATCATGTGGCTGTACTGATTGCGGGCAATAAAATCGGCAAATTTATTCATCAATTAGACTCCTGCTCAGTGACGTACTTTGAGAGTGAACAGACCCTGAGGACGAAGCATCAGAATGCCGACCACAAACAGCAGGGTGAGTACTTTGGCCATTGAGCCGCTGAGGAAAAACTCCATCGTTGACTGGGCCTGAGAGATGGTGAAGGCCGAGGCGACGGTACCCAGAAGGCTGGATGCACCACCGAACACAACAACAAGGAAGGTATCAACGATATACAGCTGACCTGACGTCGGACCGGTAGAACCGATCATGGTGAACGCAGAACCTGCGATGCCTGCGATGCCGCAACCGAGTGCGAAGGTCAGACGGTCAACTTTCTCGGTATTAATACCAACAGCAGCAGCCATCGGACGATTCTGTACAACGGCGCGGGTTTGTTTACCCAGACGGGATTTCTGCATCATCAATGCAACACCGACGGTAATCACGATCGTCAGGCCCATCACAAACAGACCATTAACCGGCACTTCAACCATGTCGGTTACAGGGTACGAACCCATCAACCAGTCAGGCAGAGTGACGCCTACTTCACGCGCGCCAAATACGGTGCGGTAGAGTTGTTGCAGAATCAGGCTCAGGCCCCAGGTAGCAAGCAGAGTATCCAGAGGGCGGTGATACAGGTGGCGTATCATCGCCCACTCGACAAAGGCCCCGAGAGCGGCCGTGACAAAGAAGGCCACTATCATGGCCAGAAAGAAGTAACTGCCATAAATACTTGGCAGGTAGTCAGCAAACAGATTTGAAATTATGTAGGTAACGTAAGCACCGAGAATCATAAATTCGCCGTGTGCCATATTGATCACACCCATCTGGCCGAAAATAATCGCCAGACCGAGTGCCATCAGAACAAAAACAGAAAACAGGATAAGTCCGGCAAAACCTTGCATAGCAAAGATGGAGGTAAGCTCGGATGCAGAATATTCGGCAAACATGATGTTTCTCCCCGGTGGATCAGAATTCGGTAGCGGCTGGTGGTTACCGGCGCGCTACCGGAAGGGTGGGCTGAGAAAACTCAGCCCGGGTCATGCGTGGGGTTTTACTGGTAACCCTCAGGGAATGGATCAGGCTCGATCAGTTCATCACTTTCATAAACCACTTTGTACTGACCGTCAGGCTCGGCGAGACCGATGCGGGTTTTCGACCAAAGGTGATGGTTTTCGTGAACACGGACATAACCTTCTGGTGCGGTTGTCAGCTCGATACCAGGAGAGGCTTCACGGACTTTATCGATATCGAAAGAACCGGCTTTTTCGACCGCTGCTTTCCATAACCATGGGCCAAGGTAAGCTGCCTGAGTTACGTCACCGATCACGATGTCGTCACCCCAGCGTTCTTTAAATGCTTTTACGAAGGCCTGGTTGTTTTCGTTAGGCAGAGACTGGAAGTACTTCATTGAAGCGTAAATACCTTCAATGTTCTCACCACCAATACCCAGGATTTCATCCTCGGTCACCGAGATGGTAAGGAACAATGGCTTCTCTTTGCCCATGTCGATACCGGCCGCTTTCAGCTGCTTGTAGAAAGCAACGTTAGAACCGCCCACCACTGAGATGAATACAACGTCAGGTTTTTTCAGCTTGATTTTGTTGATCACAGAGTTGAACTGAGTGTGACCCAGTGGGTAGTACTCTTCGCCCACAACTTTAGAGCCGAGTACGTTTTCGATGTGCTTACGTGCAATTTTGTTTGAGGTACGTGGCCAGATGTAGTCAGAGCCGAGCAGGTAGAATTTCTTCGCACCTTTTTCGCGGGCTGCCCAGTCCAGACCTTCAAGAATCTGCTGAGTCGCTTCCTGACCGGTGTAGATCACGTTAGGTGACTGCTCCAGACCTTCGTAGAAAGTCGGGTAGTAGAGCATACCGTTATACTGCTCAAAGACTGGCAGAGCGGCTTTACGTGACGCTGAAGTCCAGCAACCGAAGACGGCCGCGACTTTATCCTGAACCAGGAGCTTCTTGGATTTCTCAGCGAAGGTCGGCCAGTCACTGGCGCCGTCTTCCTGAATGTATTCGATCTTACGACCCAGTACACCGCCCATGGCGTTGATCTGCTCAATGGCAAGCTTCTCAGCCTGTACTGAACCTGTTTCACTGATCGCCATGGTGCCAGTAACAGAGTGTAGAATACCGACTTTAACGGTATCGTCCGTTACTGCCAGCCCAGTGCTGTTCACTTCGTCCGCCAGCGCTGGAACACTTGTATGTGCAAGCATCAGAGCGGCAGGTATTGCGAGTAAATTTTTCAGAAAACCGCGCCGTGCAAGCGCTGTGTTTTCAAAGGTTGGTAGTCGCATAGTCAGGCCTCACTTAGGTAGTTTGTGGTTGCTGTGACCTTTTCAGATTGCCTGTAGCGACGGTTTTGGAACATTCGTTGAACGCTCCACCGGGGTACGTCATTTGACGCATACGAGTTGGCACGGGATATGATTAATATAAGTCGCCAGGATGCGATAACAGATTTTATGAACGCGAAAGCAGATTCATGGATACGACAGCAGATTTCCTGGAGACCGGATGGCAAACCCACAACTACTGACTACCCGCCGTAACTACAATCGCTGGGTTGCCAACCAGACCCTCGAAGACTTTGCGCTTCGGTTTACCGGTAAGAACGCCCGCCGCTGGTCGTCGGCACGGGTATCCAACACCGCACTGGGAGCGATTTCCTTTCTGGCGCTGGAAGCCATCGGGGCTGCGATCACTCTGGTCTATGGCGTCCATGCGGCGCTTCTGGCGACCATGGTGGTGTCGGCCATTATCTTCCTGACGGCAATTCCCATCAGTTATTACGCGGCCCGCTATGGGGTCGATATTGATCTGCTCAGCCGGGGAGCCGGATTCGGCTATATCGGCTCGACGGTGACTTCGCTGATCTACGCATCTTTCACCTTTATCTTTATGGCGCTCGAAGCTGCCATCATGGCGTCGGCCATGGATATCCTCTTTTCGGTGCCCTTGTGGCTTGGCTACCTGATCAGTGCCTTGATCGTGATTCCGCTGGTAACTCACGGTATTACCCTGATTTCACGGTTTCAGCTATGGACTCAACCCCTCTGGTTTCTGCTTCAGCTGGCGCCGTTCGTGTTCATTCTTTGGCAGGAAACTCAGGCCATCAGCGACTGGATCAACTTTGAATCGCCGGTTGCACCGTCAGAGGGCAACGGCGTCAGTCTGATCTATTTTGGTGCCGCATCTGCCGTCATCTTTTCGTTGATTGCTCAAATCGGAGAGCAGGTCGACTTCCTGCGCTTTTTGCCGGAGCCGAAACCGGATCAGCGACTACGCTGGTGGACTGCATTGATTATCGGCGGGCCGGGATGGATTCTGATGGGCGCCATTAAAATCATGGCCGGATCATTTCTGGTTGTGCTGGCACTCAGTCACGGGCTGGGTTACGACGAGGCGGGTGACCCGACCCACATGTACGCTGTTGCGTTCAGCTACCTGACCGAATCACCACTGGCGGTGATGGCACTGACGGGGATTTTTGTAGTGCTCTGTCAGGTGAAGATTAATGTCACTAACGCCTACGCGGGCTCAATCGCCTGGTCGAATTTCTTTTCGCGTCTGACTCACAGTCACCCAGGTCGTGTGGTCTGGTTATACTTCAACGTTATGATCGCCATTCTGGTAATGGCACTGGGTGTGTACGAATCACTCGAACATATTCTGGGTATTTATTCGAATGTCGCTGTGGCTTGGGTCGGTGCGCTCGTTGCTGACCTGGTGATTAATAAACCTCTCGGCCTCAGCCCTAAACATATTGAGTTTAAGAGGGCGTATCTCTACGACATTAATCCTGTGGGCTTTGGCGCTATGGTGCTCGCATCTCTGTGCGGCATTTTGTCATTTACCGGTATCTGGGGTGAGACGGCACAGGCGCTGTCTTCGTTTATTTCTTTATTTACTGCGTTCTTTCTGGCACCTGTTATCGCTCTGATCACCGGCGGTAAATACTATCTTGCGCGTGAGATTATTCCGCTGTCACCAGCCACTGAGCAGTTAACCTGCAGCGTCTGCGAGAACGAATTCGACCGCGAAGATATCGCCGTGTGCCCGGCTTACAACGGGCACATCTGCTCGTTATGCTGCACGCTGGAATCACGCTGCCACGACCAGTGCAAAGAAAACGCACGCTTCAGCGATCAGATTGCCGCGACGCTGACGACCCTACTTCCCGACCGCTTAGTACATCGTCTTAACCCTCGTATTCTGCAGTTTTCGGGTTTATTGACCATTATCGGTGGCATCGTTGGGCTCCTGTTCTGGTTGGTGTACATGCAGGCACCTTCTGATAACAGCATGCAGGCTTTGCTTGGCAGTAGTCTGTTGCAGGTTTACGTATTGTTGATGATTATCGTCGGTGTTCTGATCTGGTTATTTGTACTCGCTAACGAGAGTCGCGAGTTAGCGCTAGATGAAGCCACAAAACAGACGGATCTGTTATCGCAGGAAATTGCTGCGCATGAAGAGACAGACCGTGCTTTGCAGCAGGCGAAAGAATTAGCAGAGGCTGCTAACCTGGCAAAAAGTCGCTATCTCGGTGGTATCAGTCACGAGTTAAGAAGCCCACTGAATTCTGTGCTGGGTTACGCTCAGTTACTCGAAAAAAGTGACGGCCTCAGTGATAAACAGCAACGTCAGATAAGTCTGATCCGCAGTAGTGGCGAATATCTTGCTGACCTGATTGAAGGCTTGCTCGACCTGTCGCGCATCGAAGCCGGGCGGCTTGAGATTCGTCGTGATGAAGTCAACCTCAAGCGCTTATTGAATGATCTCGCCGAAATGTTCCGTCTGCAGTCGGTCGCCAAGGGCATTACGTTTACGTACGAGGCGCCGGCGTATTTACCGGATATGGTACGTACCGACGAAAAACATCTGCGCCAGATTCTCACTAACCTTTTATCGAATGCCGTGAAATATACGGAGACCGGCGGTGTTTCGCTGAGCGTAAAATACCGTAGCCAGGTTGCTGAATTTACGGTAAAAGACACCGGGCCGGGGATCAGCGCAGAAGAGCACAAAAAGATATTCCAACCGTTTGAACGTATTCGCAAACCTGGCCATCCGCAGCAGCCGGGCACCGGTCTTGGCCTGACGATCAGTCAATTACTTGCCGATATTATGGGCGGTGAAATCACACTGAAAAGCGCACCGGGTTCCGGCAGTACGTTCCGCTTAACCATGATGCTATCCAGCATTGAACGAAAAGTTCACCTTGCTGATAAACCCGCAGCGCCGGCACAGAAAATCATTGGTTATGAAGGCGATAAACGAGTCGTACTCACTGTGGATGATGAACCATCACATCGTGGGCTGATCAGTGAGACCTTATCGCCCCTCGGGTTTACCGTGCTCGAAGCCTCCGGTGCCGATGAATGCGAGGCTGTGCTTGGTGAGGCCAGAGTCGATCTTCTGCTACTGGATATTTCGATGCCGGGCCGCAACGGCTGGACCCTGTTGCAGAAGCTACGTAACGATGGATTTTCGGCGCCTGTGATTATGGTATCTGCTGATGCGGAAGACCGGATTTCTGCTGAAGGAAACGGGGCATTTTCTGAACCGGGCCGACGTTTGAATGATGACTATCTGATCAAACCGATGAAGGATCAGGTATTACTCGATAAAATTGCGCGACAGCTGGATCTCAGTTGGATTTATGAAGGCAGCCCTGAGGACGTCCCGAAGCAGGCAAGGGTCGCTCCTCTCACTGATGCGAGGCTACGCGAATTTATGTCGTTTTCTCAGCTCGGCTATATCGCCGGGCTGGAGGCATTGATCGAGGCTTGCGAGCAGGAAGAGTTGGACCCTGATTTCGTCAGAGAGCTTAAGCGCTGTATTACCTCGTTCCGCTTTGCTGACGTCCACGCCATGTGCGCCGCGCGCCTGGATGCTCAATCTCCGAAGTCACAAGATAATACTGATGAGCACAGTATTGGGAGTGAAAAACCATGAGTCCTGAAGCAGGCTCGGCTAAACCCGGTGCTACAACTGCTGGCACTATTCTGATCGTCGACGATACACCGGAATCCCTGGCCTTTATGAATGAGGCATTGGCTGGGGCAGGGTATACCGTTTTAGTCGCTATGGACGGTGAGCAGGCATTGAATATCGCCCGGTTGATGACGCCCGATCTGATTCTGATGGATGGCGTAATGCCTCGTATGGATGGCTTTGAAACCTGTCGTGCTCTCAAGGCATCACCTGACAGCGAAGATGTCCCGGTCATTTTTCTCACCGGGCTGAGCGATAGCAGTGATGTATTAAAAGGGCTTGAGGCTGGCGGCGTCGACTACCTGACCAAGCCGGTCAACCTCGATGAAATGCTGGCACGTGTGCAGGTGCACCTGTCTACGGCAATGAAAACCAAGAGCGCCCGTCGTGCCCTTGAAGAAATGGGACAGCCGGCGTTTGCCTGTGATGTCAACGGAACCTTGCTCTGGGCAACGCGAGTCGCCGAAGAACTGCTGGGAAGCACAGGGGTTGAACTGGCAAGCTGGCAACCGGTATTAAGCCAGGATTTACCTGCATGGTTGACCCGCTCGCCAGAGAGAAATGCCATGCTGCGATTAACGTCCGATCAGGCCGAAGTCAGTGTCCGATATCTGGGTCGCCCGTTACCGGGAGAGTACCTGATGCGCTTCGTATTGAATGAAGAGGTTGCTGCGCGTAAGGCCTTGCAGGCAGCGTTTGATCTTACCGATCGTGAGACGCAGGTGCTGTTCTGGCTCAGTCGGGGCAAAACCAATCAGGAAATTGCGCAAATACTGGAGATGAGCCCCAGAACGGTGAATAAGCATCTTGAGCCTGTATTCCGTAAGTTGGGTGTTGAGAATCGCACGGCAGCGGTGGCCACCGCATTAGCTATCTCTGGGCAACAATAAGTTATCAACCTTGACCGCACCTTAGCCTCTGGTTAGCTTGAGACGTTACTTACTCAGGCAGAGGCCATTGCTCTATGAAACTTTATGATAACCCGCACGCCCCGAACCCGCGTCGTGTACGTATGGTATTAGCTGAAAAAGGCATTACCTATGACCGTGAAGAACTAGATCTCGGCGCTGGTGACAACCTTAAAGTGGAGTTCTGTGCGAAGAACCCATTCGCTAAAGTGCCGGTTCTGGAGCTGGACGACGGCTTGTGCCTGTCAGAAACGCCGGCTATTTGTCGTTACCTTGATGAAGTTTCCGATGAAGGCAGCCTCTTTGGGACCACACCAAAAGAGCGTGCCATCATTCATATGTGGGAGCACCGGATGGAATCTATGGTTCTCTATCCTGCACTGTTTGCCTTCCAGCACATTACGGGCTTCTTTAAGGATCGTATGACGCCAGTCGAAGACTTCGGCAAAGAGAGCGCTAAAAACTTCATGAAGTCTTTGCCTGTTCTGGATGCTCAGCTTGCTAATAACGAGTGGATAGCAGGCAGCCAGTTTTCTATTGCCGACATCACTGCGATTTGTGCCATCGACTTTGCACGCATTGTTAAAGTCCGGGTCGGCGACGAGTACCCCAATATCCAGCGTTGGTACGCGGCAATGAAAGAGCGTCCGTCATACGCGGCTTAAGAGAACTTTTCCGCTCTTTTGGACACGGAAATAGAAGCAACTTTACGGATTAGTTATAAGGGGTAATTATGGCGAATTACGCAATTATCAGCGCCAGCCATCGTGATGGCGCACAAAGCCTGCGTCTGGCACAAGAACTGAACACGCGCTTCTTCGACGGCGGCGCTGACGTGATTGATCTCTTCAAAGCGGACCTTCCATTGTGGAATGGCGAGCGCGAAGCGAATGAGCAGGTCAAAGAAGTACAGAATAAAATTACGCAGGCTGATGGGTTGGTGTTTGTGGTGCCTGAGTGGCACGGCATGGCGCCTGCCGGGTTGAAGAACCTGTTTCTCTGGTGCAGCCATCCGCAGTTTGCGCATAAACCTGCTTTGCTGGTTGCCGTGTCTGGGTCGGTCGGTGGCGCCTTTGTTGTCGCTGAGCTTCGCGGTAGCGGCTACAAAAACTCGCGTTTACTCTGGTTACCAGAGCATCTGATTCTTCGTGATGCCTCTGAACTCTGGCAGGGTAAGGGCCGTGAATCAGATGAGTACCTTGAGAAGCGTGCCCGCTATGCGGTTGAGCAACTCAAGACCTACACTGACGCGCTTGCGCCTCAACGCGAAGCACTCACTGCGGGCCTGGAAGATTTTCCAAACGGCATGTCTTAAGCTTTTTGCCCTGTATTGAGCCCTCAATGCTGAAAGGGCGCTTTAGCTCACTTGACGCAGGTCAAGTGAGCAACAACTAGCTTTGGTGTGCGTTCGTCCCACTGGCTGATAAACACTCCCGCTTTTTTATTCTCCGCTTATACCCGGATTATTCTGCTCATTCCCACTGGTTTCAGGGTTTCAGACTTCAGACTCCGTCGGCCCAGTCCATTTGTGATGGCTCCCTTTTCTGATATCAGTGGATGGTTCCGGTGCATCCATAATGACTCTTTAGTCACTTTGATGGCGTAATCAGACCTTTTCATACATTATTCTGATTGTAGGATTGTCCGACAATCTAACAATGAGAAGCCAGAGCAATGTTTGGACTGTTCAAATCTGCGAAACCACACACCTTAACCATCGAAGGCGTTGGAGAGTTCACGGTAAATCCGAAAGAGACCATTCTGACTGCTGCCCTGCGTCAGGGAGTTCGCTTTCCGTACAGTTGCAAAGTAGGGGGCTGTGCAACCTGTAAATGCAAGCTTCAGGATGGTCAGGTTAAAGAATTGACCTCATCCGCTTTTATTCTCAGCTCTGAAGATCTCGACAATAAGTACATCCTGGGATGCCAATCTCAATTGAAGTCTGACGTGACGGTATTTGTTGATGGTTTGTCTGATGGCACCTCTGTAGCAAGCGTGCAGGAAGGAGAAATTACTTCGATTGAAAAACTCACAGCCGACATGGTCAGCGTCACGGTTACCTTGCCAGAAGAGACCACCTACGTTCCCGGCCAATACGCTCTGTTTTCAACGCCGGCCGTGTCGTCAGGCTCGCGCAGTTATTCGTTCGCTACTCCGCCTCAGGGTAACCAGGTACGTTTTTTCATCCGTGAAGTGCCCGGCGGCGAAATGTCAGGCTGGGCAAATCATCAGGCAGTTGTCGGCGATAAAGTCACCATCGATGGCCCTTACGGTGATTTTTACCTTCGCCAGGGCAGCGGTGAAATGCTGATGATCGCGGGTGGCAGTGGTATCGCACCGGTACTGGCGATTCTCGAAGATGCCATGAACCATAAGATCGACCGGGATGTGACCTTCCTGTTTGGTGCCCGCACTGAAAAAGACCTCTGCGCGCTGGAGGATATTTCCCGAATTTCCCGCAACTGGTCCGGCCGTTTCCGCTTTATTCCTGTACTGTCTGAAGAGCCAGAAGGTAGTAGCTGGGAAGGTCGTCGGGGTCTTGTTACCGATGTGATCCCTGAATTAACAGATATTTCGCAGACCTATATGTGTGGGCCGCCACCTATGTTGGACGCCGCGGAAAAGTGCCTGCGTAACTCAGGCATGAGCGAAAACGGAATTTATTGCGACCGGTTTACCGACCGTTCGCATACCCAAAAAGCCGGATAAGACAGAATTTAAATCTAACATAAAAGAGCATAACGGAAGGAGAATCCTATGTTCCATTACCTCAAATACTTTCTTTTTCACGCCATTGGTCTGCTTGCCGCAGCGGCAATGTTCCTCGGCGCCGACTGGATTATTTATGGTCTGATCGCCATCTTCGGCGGCTATATCGTACTGGACGCTGTGTTGGGGGATGACACAACGACTCCTGACTTTAAACACCCGGGTATTTTGACTGCGCAGCTCTGGTTAGCATTGCCTCTCCTTTCGTTGATTGTCTTTGCCTATTTCTGGCAGGTGAGTGCCGGTGATCTGTTCGGCCTGGGAGAGATGCTCACCAGCCTGACCGGTTACGATGTTCTGGCAGCTAAAGCCGAGGGCACTTGGGTGTCAGATCTGTGCGCTCTGCTTATGACCGGCCTGATGATTGGTATGGTGGGCACCATTACCGGCCATGAACTGACGCATCGTACCTGGGACCCGACCTCAATGTTTATTGGTCGCTGGTTGCTGGCTTTCAGCTTCGATGTCGCCTTCGCCGTTGAACATGTTTACGGTCACCACCGTTACGTGAGTACGACTAAAGATCCTGCCACTGCACCGCGTGGCCGCAACGTCTATTTCCACGTACTGGCATCGACCATTAAGGGCAACATCAGCGCACTTAAACTCGAAGCCGAGCGCCTGCGTAAAATGGGGCATAACCCACTGTCGATTCGTAACTCGGTACTGCGTGGCTACGGCATGAGCGCCATCATCGTTGCGCTGGCTTACCTGGCGGGTGGCGTAGAAACCATGCTGATGTTTATCGGTGCAGGCCTGTTCGGTAAAGCCCTGCTGGAAATCGTGAACTACATGGAACACTACGGCATGGTTCGTAATCCAGAACTGCCAGTGCAGCCACGTCACTCATGGAACACCAACAAGCGCTTCTCGTCATGGACCATGTTCAACCTGACCCGTCACTCTCACCATCACGCTCACGGTGAAGTGCCATACCAGGACCTGCGCCCATACCCAGAAGCACCGACTATGATCAATGGCTACCTGACTACCATCGTCGTCGCCCTGATCCCACCGCTGTGGCACCACCTGATGACGCCAAAAGTGCTGGAGTGGGATGAGAAATACGCCAGCGACGAAGAGAAGGTACTGGCCGCCGAAGCGAACCGTATCAGTGGCATTAAAGCGCTGACAGAGCATGGCCAGGTATCAGCTCAGCAGGCGTAAGCTCAGCAGGTATTGCCAGAAGTAAGAAATCGAAAGCCCCGGAAACGGGGCTTTTTTGTGCGTGCTTGTTAGAATTCGAAAAGTATTTGAAATAGTATCTAGTATGGAATATACTACAAAAATCAAAGTTAGCAACAGGGAGCATGTATGGCACACACAAGACACATTCAAAAGCGTATGAACCAGCGAGGTATCACAGCGGGCTTGATTGATATAGTCAGTCAGTTTGGCGTGGCTCAGGGTGATAAACTGATTTTGAACAAAAAGAATGCTGAAGCAGCGTTGAAAGAATTGGAATCGGTGAAGAAAGGACTTCTCGACATCCATAAAAAAGGAGGTTTAGTGGTGGTAGAAAGCGGTGATGCTCAGATCACGACATACTCGCTCGACAGCTACTCACGTAAAAAGGTTGGAGGCAAAAACAGTGTCCACTAAGTCAATACTGAGTATCATTCTGGAAATCTTACGTGGGAGCTTCGTCCCGTCCGACTCTCTCGATGAAATCAGTCTGCTGATTACTT
Source organism: Thalassolituus maritimus (assembly GCA_913019975.1). Taxonomy (GTDB): domain Bacteria; phylum Pseudomonadota; class Gammaproteobacteria; order Pseudomonadales; family Oceanobacteraceae; genus Thalassolituus. The sequence goes on from CAJWBH010000006.1 coordinate 141,589, forward strand.
GGGCGGCATGGAAGCAGCGTAATGGGCAGGAGCCAAAGCTCAGAGAGGCAGCGTTTCTGATTGATTCTTATCGCGAGATGGCTCAAGACCTGGGAGACCATGGTCTTGATGTCGAACGATCTCGTCTGGTTCAGCGATTGTCTGAATCTGCACTGGAGGAGCTGCTTCGGCATATCGCGGCAATCGGCAATGATTACAAAGAAATAGCAAGGTCACTCTGCGAGGTATCTCAGACAATCGACCCACGCTCGCCAACCATATTTCTTAATCAGGGAGTCAGTCAGCAGATTCTTGAATTAGCGAAATATACACAGGCTAAAACTGCTTTCTATCATGACGCAAGCTTGATGGCTTTGTGTGACGTCAAAGAGCCCGATAAAGCCATTTTCTACTCGTCAAATGCCAGGCCTGTTGTTTTCGCAATTACCTATCTTCTGGGAGTAAAACTCGTTTTCTCAGCACCTGAGTTGATTTTTCAGCCGCTGGATACGCAGGATGCGAACCTTAATGCATCGTGTGTGGTATCCATCCCTCCCTTGGGAGCACAAATTACCACCGTAGAGGGGCGAATCCGTTCAGAAGAGGGGGCACTGGAACGAGCAATTAACGAAGCAACAGACAGAGCCGTGGTTATGGTTACTCAGGCCGCTCTCCTATCACGATCTGCTGCCACTATGCGTGAGCAACTGGTACGAAAAAACTGGATCCAGGCGGTGATTAGCTTACCGCAAGGCAGTTTATTACATACCTCGATTCCTCCGGTATTACTTGTTATCGACAAGCATCGCTCAGATAACGACAAAATTGCTTTATATGAATTTACAAAAGGAGAGTTCCGGGCCGATTCAACGCCGCTCGCCGAAATGGTCGACAACCTGGAAGTAGGTAGCTCAGGTGTACTGGTCGACGCGGATCAGATTCGCGAGAACGACTATGACCTATCATTCGGACGATACAAATATGGCAGTGCCACTGCAGCTCTTAAAAGTGCCTCTGCACAGCCATTGAGTCACTTCGCAGATATCATCAGAGCGCAGAATCTGAAGTCAGAGGGTGCTGATGCAAGCGAAGAGGGCGTTTATCTTGAGGCCGGAGCGCGCGATATTGACGAAACTGGCATCCTTAATACTCCAGAAAAGTGCATCAGGGTTGATGATAGTCAGCTGCGCCGTGCAGAAGCTCAGAGATTACAGGCAGGTGACATCTTGCTGGCTGTAAAAGGTAATATCGGCCGTATTGCGCTGGTCTCAGAAAATTGCGCTCATAACTGGATCGCTGGGCAGCTGTTTGTCATTATCAGACCACGATCAACGGTAAGCAGCATCTACCTGTATCGCTACCTGTCTTCACAGCTTATTCAGGCCTACCTGGCTGAAATCGAGACAGGCACAGCCATGAAAGTGATCAAAGCTGCGGATTTACAGAACTTGCCAGTGGAAGTGCCTACGCAAGATCGCAGTGCCGAGGTTGAAGCCAACTTCACTGCTATCCAGCAGGAATATTTGGCCATTCGTCAGCACCGTGAAAAAATCAGCCAGTGTATGACAGAGCTATGGGGACATTCTGGCTGATCCCAGAACAAGACACATACCGTTATCAATGAATTGAATTCAGAGCACGCACTAATTCCACCGGTATTGAGTGGGTGCTCACTAAGGACAAACGAACACTATGAAACTGACCCTCGCCCGTCTTGAGAATCTGCTACTTGCAGCCTGTGACGACCTGCGTGGTAGCATGGATGCCAGCGAATATAAAGAATACATTTTTGGCATGCTGTTTCTTAAGCGTGCCAGCGACTTATTTGATGAGCGCCGTGCCCAGATTAAGAAAGAGCTCGAAGCAAAGGGCATGAGCCCGGAAGACATCAAAGAAGTACAGAATGACCGGGACGAATACCACGGCAAATATTTCTACGTGCCACCCCGTGCCCGCTGGAATGAAGGTTGGGAAGAGACTGAATTAAAAGACGGCAAAGAAGTTGTTCATCAGCGTCCGGCACTAAAGCACCTGAAAACCAACGTAGGTTCCTATCTGAACAAAGCCTTACAAGCCATTGAAGAAGAGAACATTGATGCCCTTCAGGATGTACTCGCAGGTATCAACTTCAACAAAAAGATCGGTCAGCGCACGCTCGACGACGATACGCTTGCCGACTTTATCCAGAACTTCGATAAAATTCCGCTGCACGATGCTGATTTTGAATTCCCTGACCTGCTCGGTGCAGCCTACGAATGGCTGATCAAATACTTTGCCGACTCGGCGGGAAAAAAAGCCGGTGAGTTTTACACCCCGGCCGAAGTTGTGCGCCTGTGTGTAGAAATCTGTGACCCGGATGAAGGCATGAGCGTCTACGACCCGACCTGTGGCTCAGGCGGTATGCTGATACAGATGCGTGATTATTTGCGCGAGAAGGGCGGTGACTCCACCGAACTATCGTTGAACGGGCAGGAAAAAATTGGCACTACCTGGTCAATCTGCAAAATGAACATGCTGTTGCACGGTATCTCTCATGCCGATATCCGTCAGGAAGACACTCTGCGCGAACCCCAACACATGGCCGAAAACAATGAACTGAAGCGCTTTGATCGTGTAGTGGCCAACCCGCCGTTCAGCCAGAACTACATTAAAAAAGACATCAAATTTGCCAGTCGTTTCCCGGTGTTTATGCCAGAAAAAGGCAAAAAAGCCGACATGATGTTTGTGCAGCACATGCTGTCTGTACTGAAACACAATGGTCGCTTAGCGACGGTCATGCCACACGGTGTGCTGTTTCGCGGCGGTGAAGAAAGCGAAGCGCGCAAGTACATTATCGAGCAAGGTTGGCTTGAGGCCATTATTGGCTTGCCGGGTAACCTCTTTTACGGCACCGGCATTCCGGCCTGTATTCTGGTGATGAACAAAGCAAACGCCAGCGAGCGTGATTCGGTGTTGTTTATCAACGCCGACCGCGAATACCGCGAAGGCAAAGCGCAGAATCATCTGCGCCCGGAAGATCTGGACAAAATCATCAACGCCTACCGCGCGGGTGATGATATTCCGGGCTATGCTCGCAAAGTGCCCGTTAGTGAAATTAAAGACGAAAACTACAACTGCAATATCCGCCGTTACGTAGACAACGCGCCACCGCCAGAACCTCACGATGTCCGTGCGCACCTGCATGGTGGTGTCCCTGAAGCTGAAATCGCCGCATTAGCGCATTACTGGGAAAACTACACCGGCCTTGAAACCAGTCTCTTTGAAAAACGGGATCAGCAAGCGCTTGCTAACTCAGGTGAATATCAGGATTTTGCCCAAACGCTGACCGATAAGCGCGATATCGCCCCGCACATTAATGAGCATCCGGGCGTTCTCGCTGCTAATGATCAATTTATGCAGCAGGTCGATACCTGGTGGCAAAACAACCAGGCTATCGTCGAAGCTCTGGCACCTGATGCTGATAACCAACAAGGGCGCATGCGCAACGTCTACGTCATGCGTCGCCAGTTGCAGAAAAGCATCCAGGAACATCTGGCCGACCAGACACTGCTGACGCCTTTTCAGGTGCGCGGTGCCTTCGCCGGTTTTGCCGACGACCTGAAAGCCGACTTTAAATCCATTGCCGCCAGCGGCTGGGGAGCCGAACTCATCCCCGATAACGAGATTCTTGAAAGCCAGTTCCCGAAGGTGCTGGAAGAACAGGAGCAGGCCCAGAGTCGCCTGGCCGAGCTGCAAGCCCTGTTTGCCGCTGCCAGCGAAGACGACTTTGAAGACAACGACGACACCGGTGTGCTACCGACCGACGACGTTGCCAGCAAAAAGGCAGAACTCAAAGAAACCACTGCCGAATGGAAAGCCCAGCTCAAGCTCACCAAAGATCTTGCGGGTAATCTGTTTACCGAGCTGAAAGCCGCCAACAAAATTCCTAAGGGTGCAAAAAAAGGATTCTACTGCAGCGAAGGTCTGACCCAGAAAGACCCGCAATTCAGTAACGGTCTTCGCATTACTACACTGGCAGAACAAAGCCTGTACCAGAGTGAATACACCGACCAGATTAAAACGGCGGTACGCTGCGGCGAACAGGCCATGCAGCGTGCTACTCAACTGGCCAGCAGCCTGGCACGCCACAGTGCGTTAGAGAACGAAGTCAAAGAAATCAAAGCAACGATCAAGGGCATCAGTGCCAAGCGCGACGAGCTGGTGGAATCGGCCCGTAAAAAGATCGACGCCAGCGAAGCCCGCACGCTGATTCTTAAGCGCTTACGTCGTTTGCTGCTGGCACGTTATCAGGGCTACCTGAAAGCCGAACAGCGCCGCTGTATCCGCGCTATCGAAAACCTGTGGAGCAAATACGCGGTAACGGCGAAAACCATCGAAGCCGAGCGAGATCAGGCGTCCGCTCAGTTGCAGGCGTTTTTGGCGGAGTTGGGGTATGAGTGAGTGGGCGAAAGTTCGCTTGAAGGATATTGCTGAAATTAAAATTGGTGGTACACCTTCTAGAACAATATCAGCTTATTGGGCATCTGAGGGACAGGATGGGCATCAATGGTGTGCAATTTCAGATCTGAAAGGTAGGTATATCAGTGAAACCAAAGAAAGAATAACTGATTCTGGTGTAATCAATTCGAACGTTAAGCTACTCAATGCTGGCTCATTCGTAATGAGTTTTAAGTTATCCATTGGGCGAGGTGCGATTTTAAAAAGTCCAATGTACACAAATGAAGCCATTGCAGGGTTTGAGTCAAAAGGTGCTATTAACTCAGACTTTTTATACTATGTTTTACCTCAAGCAGCTTTAAGATCGGTCACAGATGTGGCAGTAAAAGGTGCAACACTTAATAAAGAGTCTTTAGGGAATATTGTACTATCTATCCCTGCTAGTGAGTCTCAACAGGGTTGCATCGCCAATATCCTCCAGACCATCGACGAGGCCATCGAAAAAACCGAACAACTGATCGAAAAATACCAGCAGATCAAAGCTGGCCTGATGAATGACCTGTTTACCCGGGGAATAGGAGCTGATGGCAAGTTACGTCCGCCCCGAGCGCAGGCGCCAGAGTTGTATCATAAAACACCGATTGGCTGGATACCAAGAGATTGGGACTGCGAGTTACTAGATAAAGTTGCAGTGCGAGGCAGTGGCCATACCCCGAGCAAAAGCTTTCCAGAGTATTGGGACGGAGGGGTAAAGTGGATTTCTTTAGCAGACTCACATCGCTTAGATAAGTTATATATCTCAGAAACTCAATTTGAAATAAGTGAGCTTGGTTTACAGAATTCGTCGGCTATTTTGCATCCCCCGGGCATTGTTGTTTTGTCTCGTGATGCCGGTGTTGGTAAAAGTGCGATTACGAAGGCCCCGATGGCAGTGAGCCAGCATTTTATGTGCTGGCGGTGTGATGAAAAACGCATGCATAATGTTTTTCTTTATTACTGGCTTCAGCACAATAAGCGGTACTTTGAAAATATCGCTATGGGGAGCACAATCCTTACTATCGGGTTGTCATATTTTAAAAAGCTTAAAATCGGTGTTCCTTCTGAATTCGATGAGCAGAAGACTATAGCTTCTTCTCTATTGGCATTAGAAGGAAAAATATTTTCTATGCAGAGTGATCTCGCTAAGAAGAAAGAAGTCAAATCCGGCCTGATGCACGATCTTCTGACAGGCAAAGTTTCTGTTTCTGCTGATTTACCGGTTGAACCTGCATCACCGGAGGAAGGAGCCGCCTGATGACCCTACTGGATGCCACGCATATCCCGGATTGGTTGCTGGATCTGTCAGAGTCCTGCGAGCTTGAGTGTAAAAAAGCCGCTGGGCGTGATGGTAAAGGTGAGATTCCACATGATCTCTGGCCGACGGTCAGTGCGTTTGCCAATACCCGTGGTGGGGCGTACCAGTTGGTGGGCCGCGAGTTGCCAACACCGGATCAGGTGTTTGGTGCGACGGGGTTGGCCATAAGCTCACTGGATAACTCGGCGAGCTCCCTAGATAAGACAGCAAGCTCCCTAGATAACACGACAAGCTCCCTAGATAAGGCTGAGAGCTCCCTTGATACGGCAGCAAGCTCCCCAGATAAGACCATAAGCTCCCTTGATACGGACGATAGCCAGTCAGATCAGCAGCTCGACAGTCAGGGACGGTTGCTTTCAGGACTATTACCTGCCCCTGTGATTTATGATCTGAATGAGATTTCAGCCGAGCTGCGTGACCGTCTGCGCCAGCTCTCGCGGGAGCCCCGCGAGAAACAACGCATCAGCTCAGAGGTAATGCAGGGCATTCTGTTATCCCTGTGTACCGGGCATTACATGACCCGGCCATGCCTGGCGGAGCTGGTGAACCGCGATGCTGAGAGTCTGCGTTCTCAATATCTGGCACCTATGGTCACCAGGGGGGAGCTGCAACTGGCATTCCCGCAAAACCCGACAGACCCAAGACAGGCCTACATTGCTGCACCGCAGCCGGTGGCGGCCAATGATGAGGAACTCTTTGATGAGTGAGTACACGGAAGTAGAACAACCCTTTCTGCAGCAGTTGCAGGCACTGGGTTGGGACGTGATAGATCAAGGACAGGATATTCCATCTGACCCTTCAAAAAGTCTGCGCCCGGATTTTCGACATTGGCTGCTACCCGAGGTATTTAACCGCGCGGTTGCTGCGATTAACCCCGGGCAGTCAGCAGGCAAGACTTGGCTGACGCCCAAGCAGTTACAGGACCTGCAGGAACAACTATTGCGCCAGCCTAACCGGACGTTGCTGGAAGCCAATGAAGCGATTCAGGGCTTATTGTTTAAGACCGGCCTGGATATTAACGAAGAAACCGGTGACGAGTACCCGGTGGTGCAGTTGATTGATTTTGCCCACCCGGAAAGAAATGAGTTTACCGCGATCAATCAGTTCCGACTGGATACGCCGGGCTGCGTGAAGCAATTTATCATTCCGGATATCGTATTGTTCGTGAATGGTATTCCCCTGGTTGTGGTGGAGTGTAAGAAAGGCGGCCCCAACTGCGCCAACCCAATGGCTGAGGCGTATGTTCAGTTGCAGCGTTATATGAACAAACGCCCTGAGACATTAAAAGAAGGGTTGCGTGAAGGTGAGCCAAAGTTATTTCACAATAATCTGATGGTCATACGTAGTTGTGGGCTTGAGGCCGACTACGGAACGATTACCTCGGGAGAAGAGCACTTTTACCCCTGGAAAACCCAGTGGCCAGAGCCTGATGAAACCGCTCAGGGTATGAATCAGCAACAGCAGTTGATTAACGGCATGCTGAATAAAACCAATCTGCTGCATATTCTGCGTACGTCTTCGGTCTTTATGACTACGGACGATGGTCATCGTATCAAGGTGGTTTGCCGTTATCAGCAGTTCCGGGCTGCCAATAAAATTGTTGAGCGGCTACGTCATGGTAAAACCGCAGAAGAAAAAAGCGGCGTGGTCTGGCATACACAAGGTTCGGGTAAGAGCCTGACCATGGTCTTTGTCGCACGTATGCTGCGGGCCTCTTCTGACCTTCAGGATTACAAGATCGTACTGATCAATGACCGCACTGAGCTTGAAGAGCAGCTGACGAACACCGCACAACTGATTGGTGGCACAGTGAACGTGGTTGAGTCCCGCCAGGCATTGCGCACTGACCTTTCCGGTGACAGCTCTGATATTAATATGGTGATGGTGCATAAGTTTCAGCAGAACGACCAAAGCCTGCCGTTAGCGGTAGCAGAGGCGCTGGCTACATATCAGGCGATGCCGGGTAAACAGACCTTTGGGGTGGTGAATAACTCCGGGCGCATTGTGCTGATGATTGATGAAGCCCACCGTACGCAGGGCTCTGATCTTGGTGACAATATTTTTGAGGCTTTTCCTAATGCCGCACGTATTGCCTTTACCGGAACGCCGTTAATCACAGAGCGTCATGGTGAAAAGCGCACAGTAAAACGCTTTGGCGAATACATCGACAAATACAAGCTGATGGATGCCGTTGAAGACGGCACGACGTTGCAGATTCTGTACGAGGGTCGCACGGCCGACGCCGCGCTGAACGATAAACATGGTTTTGAAACCGCCTTTGAAAACCTGTTTAAAGACCGAACAGATGAAGAACTGTTGGCGATTAAAAAGAAGTACGGCGCTACAGGCGATATTCTGGAGGCGGAACAACGTATCGAAGCCATCGCCAGAGATATGGTGACGCATTATTTAGAGCATATCTTTCCGAATGGTTTTAAGGCGCAGGTGGTCTGTCATTCGAAACTGGCTGCAGTGCGTTATCAGAAGGCAATACATCAGGCGCTTGTGGAGAAAGTGGAAGCGCTCAAATCAGAGGATGTACCGGACACTGAGCTGATTCGCAAAGTGGAATTTCTGAAAGCGGCTGTAGTGATATCCAGTGATGGCACTAATGAGCCAGCGTATGTCACGGAAGCCCGAAAAGAAGCTCGGGCGATGAAGGCGGTCGATAACTTCTGTGCGGCGTTTTCGTTCGATGATCCAGAAAAGAAAGACACAGGTATCGCATTTCTTGTGGTCTGCGACATGCTGCTGACGGGCTTTGATGCTCCGATTGAACAGGTGATGTATCTCGATAAGAAAATTCGTGAACACACTCTGTTGCAGGCCATCGCCCGCACTAACCGGGTAAAAAAGGGCAAGCAGCGTGGTTATGTGGTCGACTATATTGGTCTGACGAATAACCTGACGGATGCACTGACCCTTTACGCAGCCACCGATGAACAGGAAGAGCTGGCATTGGGGTTGAAGAGTATTCAGTCTGAAGTGCCTGTTTTGCAGGAGCGGTATCAGCGTGTTCTGACTTTGTTCTCACAAAATAAGGTTGCAGGTGTTCAGGATTTTGCCGAAGGCAAACTGCCTGACGTAGAAGCCGATGCAAAAGTGGTGCATGAGGCAGTTAAGCTACTGAAAAACGAAAAATTACGTGCTGACTTTGATGTCTTTCTGAAGAAGTTTCTGAGTAGTCTGGATATCATTCTGCCGCATTCAGCTGGGCATGGTTATCGTATTCCTGCCAAGCGTTTGGGCTACATTCAGCGGGTTACGAAAGAGCGCTACAAGGATGAATCTCTGAACCTGGGGGATGCCGGTCAGAAGGTGCGGGATCTGATCAATGAGCATCTGGTGAGCTTAGGTATTAACCCTAAGGTGGCTCCGGTTGAACTGCTGTCTGAGAACTTTCTTGAACAACTTAATCAGCACGCGGCCGGTAATGCCGAAGCAAAAGCCAGTGAAATGGAGCATGCGATTCGTAAGCACTGCACGGTGCATCACGATGAAGACCCGGCGTTTTATAAGAGCTTGTCTGAGAAGGTTGAGCAACTTATTGAGCAGTATCAGGATCAGTGGGACAAGCTGGCTGAGGAGCTTGAGAAGCTTCGTACCGTTGCTGTCGAAGGTCGTCAGAAAGGCGATGAAGGCATGAGCAAAGAAGCGACAACCTTCTACGAGCATATTGCAAACGAAGCCTTTGGTGGATCTGTGCCCGATAGCGCCACTGCTAAAATGAAAGCGCTGATGGAGTCGGTAGTTGAGGTGCTGCAGCTCAGTATTGGCAGTATCGACTTCTGGCAGAACAGTGATAAGCAGAAGCGTGTGCGCAGTGAGATCAAAACGGCTCTGACACTAACAGGCATTGATCAGCTGAAGCAGAACCGTGAAAGAATCGCAGTCGAGATTATGAAACTGGCGAAGAACCGCCATGACGAACTATTAAAAGGCATGAAAAACTGATGACACCAAGACGTGTGCAGGATATCGACTATCAGTTACTCCCCGGGACGCCACGGGCGACAACAGATATCGTGATTGAGCGGGATGGTTCGGTCGTTGTCCGTGCTCCAGAGCATTACAGCGCAGAGCAGGTGGATGCGGTGGTCGAGAGTAAGCGGATGTGGATCTATCGTAATCTGGCCGAGTGGCGTGATCTGAATGCCACTGCGGTTACGCGTGAGTACGTTAGTGGAGAAACGTTTCTGTATCTTGGGCGCTCTTATCGCCTTCAGTTAGTTTCGGGGCAGGAGAATGATCTGACGTTGAAGGATGGTCGGTTCTGTTTAAGTCGTGAGCTGATCGAAACATCAGGCATTGATGGTGCAAAGCAGGCATTTGAGCGTTTCTACACCGTTAAAGGATTGCAGCGGTTTCAGGATCGAATTGCTTATTTTGCTCCTAAGGTTGGCGTGTCCCCGGCGGCTGTAAAAGTTAAGGACATGGGGTTCCGCTGGGCGAGTTGCAGCAGCAGGGGAAACATTAACTTCCATTGGAAGTGCATGATGGCTTCACCAAAAATTATCGACTACATCGTTGTGCACGAGCTGTGTCACTTTCATCACCGTAATCATAGCGATGCGTATTGGAACGAGGTCGATAAGATTCTGCCTGACTGGCGGGAGAGAAAAGAATGGCTCCGCGTGAACGGTGCGGGGTTAGATGTCTGAGCTCGCTCACCTGTAGTTTTAATTCCAATGCGTCGTCGTGGTTATAGCGTTGTTATCAACTCTGCCCGCGATACGGTCTCAGAAGGCATCTCACCAAACAGTTTTTTATAGTCCTGCCCGAACTGCCCCGCATGCCAGAAGCCCCAGTCCGCGGCAATCGAAGAAATAGGACGCTCCTGATTTTCGGTTGCTAACAGAGAACGTCGTACCTGATTTAAGCGTGCAGTTTTTAAGAACTTCAGTGGGCTGATACCCAGAATACTCTCAAAGCTGTACTGCAGGGTGCGGCGGCTGGTATGTGTGAGTTCGCACAGCTCTGTAATGGTAAGCGGTGCATCCTGATTCATGTCCATCCAGGCTTTTACTTTATCGACTACGGCTTTGCGGTGGGCGTAGCTGGTGGCAGGGCGTTTGGCCGGTGTTTCTTTCTTCAGCAGGTCTAACAGGGTGCGCAGAATCAGATCGCGTTGTAAGCGTTGATGAAGGTCGGGTGTGTCTGGGTTGACTAGTTTGCCGAGCAGTTCGCGTACATGCGCGAGGTCCTGTTCAGGAATCGCCAGACGCGGGTGTTCGTGCAGTGATAACCCCTGAAGATTCAGTTCATCATTTTCTGCGGCGGCCAATAGTGCATCCGTGCGGATCACCAGACCATAAATGTCGAACTCATTCGGTGTGATCAGTTCAAAATCACAGGCGCCGGGGCGGCACATGATCTGGTTGTTATCGACTTCAAGGCCGTTAATCCGGCAATCAGCAGGTTCAGCAGAAATTCCTAACCAGATGGCATCAGGCCAGACATTGCATTGCTGGCGCAGCGCCTGACTGGTGTGTTCTTTAAAGACCTGCATGCCTTCGAGGGCGATCTCATCAATGCGCCCATAGAAGTGGCCGCCGGAGAGCTGGTCGTATTCCTGCTGCCAGTTGGTGAGGTTGCGGGCGTGAAGATCGGCATCACATGCTTCACTCGTATTCGCTGCGCGCAGTGGTTCAGTGCTCTGAGTCAGTGCATCGAGTGTCTGTTGTTGGTGCATTTTCTGCTCCCCGGCTCGGTAACGGTACTGCATCTGTCCGTTATTAAGTCTGTGATCTTCTGTATTACAGTCATCCTAACCAGCTGAGAGGCCCGTGGCATCAGCTTTTCAGACGTTCTGAAAAACTTTGCCAAAATTCGATAGGCCGCTGGACTATCTCTCGCACTACTCCTTCGTATGACACAGCAACAAGTGTTCCCGTCTGGCTCAATAAGGACGGGAAGCGAAGGAAAACTATGAAATACAGCTACACCGCCGGTCAGCAGACCTGGCACTTTGAGAACCTGGCAGAAGTGATGGCGAAGGCCACACCAGCCCGCAGCGGCGACCGTCTTGCAGGCGTGATTGCACGTTCAGCAGAAGAGCGGGTGATCGCGCAGATGGTTCTGGCCGACGTTCCACTAAAGCAGTTCCTGAATGAAGCTTTGGTACCGTACGAAGATGACGAAGTGACCCGTCTGATTATCGACGAGCACGATGCTCAATCATTCTCAGCGATCTCTCATCTCACCGTTGGCGATTTTCGCAACTGGCTGTTAAGCGATATGGCCACACCTGAGGTGTTAGAAGGTGTGCGTGCGGGTATTACGCCCGAGATGGCGGCGGCGGTATCGAAGATTATGCGCAACCAGGATCTGATTCTGGTCGCTAAAAAATGCTATGTAAAAACCGCCTTCCGCAACACCATTGGTTTGCCGGGGCATTTATCGACACGTCTGCAGCCGAATCATCCCACTGATGATGTGAACGGCATTGCTGCCAGTATTTTAGATGGCCTGTTGTACGGCAATGGCGATGCGGTAATCGGTATTAACCCCGCTACCGATAACGTTGCTCAGGCGATCAAGCTGATGAAACTGATGGACGAAGTGATCTGTAAATACGAGATTCCTACTCAGTCCTGTGTGCTCACCCATGTGACGAATACGATTGAATGCATTGAAGCCGGTGCGCCGGTTGATCTGGTGTTTCAGTCGATTGGTGGTACGGAAGCGACCAACTCTTCCTTCGGTTTCAATATCGCAACACTTGCCGAGGCACAAGACGCCGCACTCAGTTTAAAGCGCGGTACCGTTGGCAATAACGTTATGTATTTTGAAACCGGGCAGGGCAGTTCGCTGTCGGCGAATGCGCATCATGGGTTGGATCAGCAGACCTGTGAGGTGCGTGCTTATGCCGTCGCGCGTAAATTTAATCCGCTGTTAATCAATACCGTTGTTGGATTTATCGGCCCGGAATATTTATTCGACGGTAAAGAAATTATCCGTGCCGGTCTTGAAGATCATTTCTGTGCAAAATTACTCGGCCTGCCGATGGGCTGTGACGTCTGTTACACCAACCATGCCGAAGCTGACCAGAATGATATGGACAATCTGCTGACCCTATTGGGCGTCGCCGGTTGTTCGTTTGTGATGGGCATTCCTGGCTCTGACGACATCATGCTGAATTATCAGACCACCTCTTTTCACGATGCACTTTACGCCCGACGTGTGCTGGGCAGTCAGCCCGCGCCTGAGTTCGCGCAATGGCTTGCGCGTATGCAGATCATGGGTGATGCCTTTGTATTAAATGACGCTTTACCTGAGGCATTTGCCCGTTCGCTTAATGCACTACCACCTGTTGCCGGTCAGCACTGAGGGGATGACGATGAAAAATAACTCAACTGGTGTTGTAGAGAATCCCTGGCGTCGTCTGCGCGAATTTACCGATGCACGTATCGGTTTAGGGCGTGCAGGTGTCAGTCTGCCGACCAAAGAATTACTCGAGTTTCAGTTATCGCACGCCCGTGCCCGTGATGCGGTGCATTTCCCGCTGGATTGCGACGGGCTGATCACAGCCATTGAAGATTCTGAGGTGATTAATAGCCGTGTCAGCGATATTCATCGTGTGCACAGTCGTGCGTCTGATCGGATGGAATACCTGCAGCGCCCGGATTTAGGACGTCGCTTGAATGAGCATTCCCGCAGCCTGTTACAGCATGACATTTCATCACCTGAAAGCAGCGTCAGCAGCGAACATGACCTGGGCATTGTGATTGTTGATGGCCTTTCGTCCTTAGCCGTACAGCAGAATATCGTGCCGTTTCTCGAGACGTTATTGCCGCAATTAAACGAGTACTCACTGGCCCCCATCACTATGGTTGAGCAGGGCCGGGTAGCGGTGGGCGATGAAGTTGGTGAGCTACTGAATGCTCGTTGTGTGATTGTTTTAATCGGCGAACGCCCGGGGCTCAGCTCACCGGATAGCTTGGGCCTCTACCTGACCTATCAGCCGCACGTCGGCCTCACCGATGCTGCCCGCAACTGTATTTCGAATATCCGCCCGGCAGGGCTTTCTTACGCAGAAGCGGCCCGTCGTACTCAGTATCTGCTGGATGAATCCCGTCAGTTAAAACTGTCGGGCGTGAACTTAAAAGACCGAACACAGGATGACGTGATTGCAACGGTATCCGGCAATAAAAACTTTTTAATTTCTTAACCCATTTAAAACCTGAATTTTAAACCTGAATTTTAAACCTGAATTGAAAACCAACTTTTAAATTATCTGAAAACGGAGAGACCATTATGTCTGCACCTAAAGTTAATCAGGAGTACCTGGCTCAACGCCAGTTAAAGCGCGGTACCGCCGGCTGGATTCTGCTCGCAGGTCTTGGCGTATCGTATGTGATTTCCGGCGATTTCGCCGGCTGGAACTTTGGCCTCGCGGAAGCGGGCTGGGGCGGCTTTGCCATTGCTGCCGTATTGATGGCGATTATGTATTTAACACTCGTGTTGTCGCTGGCTGAAATGTCGGCGGCGATTCCTGCAGCGGGTGGCGGTTATTCGTTTGCTCGTCAGGCGATGGGGCCAGCAGGCGGTTATTTAACTGGTCTCGCGGTACTTATTGAATATGCGCTGGCACCTGCGGCGATTGTGATATTTATCGGTTCGGCCTTTGAAGAACTGACCGGATTAAATGGCCCCTTGGTATACGCTGGGTTCTATCTGGTGTTTATTGGTATTCATCTGGCCGGTGTCGGTGAAGCCTTAAAAGTCATGATGGTGATCAGTGCTCTCGCGGTATTCGCGATTCTGGCGACAGCGGTTGCTTTAGTTGGCGATTTCGACGCCAGCCGTTTGTTTGATATTGCTCCGACCGCAGCAGCTGGTGCATCAGAAGTCCTGCCATTCGGCTGGTACGGTGTGTGGGCGGCGTTGCCGTTTGCCATGTGGTTGTTCCTGGCAGTAGAAGGTGTCCCTCTGGCGGCAGAAGAATCTAAGAACCCGGCGAAAGATGTTCCCAAAGGTATTATCGGTGCCATGGTCTTCCTGCTGTTTACTGCGCTCCTGGTTGTGGTTCTGCTGGCGGGTGCAGCGGGTGCTGAAGCTATGGGTGGCAGTGCGGTGCCATTGGTTGATGCTCTGAAAGTAACTGGTAATGAAAATCTGGCGACAGCGGTGAACGTACTGGGTCTGGCGGGTCTGATCGCGTCTTTCTTCTCGATTATTTACGGCTACAGCCGTCTGGTATTTGCCCTGTCTCGTGCGGGTTACCTGCCGAAGTCACTGTCGGTGACAAGTGAGCGTAAAGTGCCATCACGTGCGTTAATCGTACCGGGTGTTCTGGGCTTCCTGGCTTCCTTGAGTGGCGAAGGCGATCTGATGCTGGCCATGGCCGTTGTCGGTGCAACTGTGTCTTATGCCCTGATGGCCCTGAGCCACATCCTGCTGCGTGTACGCCAGCCAGACATGCCACGCCCGTATAAAACACCGGGTGGTGTGGTGACCTCAGGAATTGCGCTGGTGCTGTCGCTGATCGCTCTGACCGGTGTGTACGCTTTCGATCCTCGTGCGTTCTTCTTCACTGTGGTGCTGTTTGTGATCGGTGCAGCGTACTTCTTCGGTTATAGCCGTAACCATCTGGTTGCTAAGACCGCGGCGGAAGAGTTCGCCATGCTGGAAGCGGCCGAGCATGAGCTGGAAGATGATGCTGAAGCAACGCCTTCTATGGCGACGGCCAAAGCGGCGTCATAACTCACGCAGGCAGCTTTAATCTGCTTATCAAACAACGCTCTGGTGCTTAGGTCTCAGGGCGTTTTTTATATCCCTTATACACATACGTGCTTGCCTGAATTGCATCTCCAAGCCGGGCTCCGTACCATGCCGTTTTAACCGATTCTGAGCCTTCCCGCTTTTGTCTGATTCTCTGCACACTCACTACAGAACTGCGCAACTGACGCAGGAGCAGCAAGCCGTCGTTGCCCATAAGCAGGGGCATGCACGTGTGATCGCTGTGGCCGGGGCAGGGAAGACATCGACACTGACGCATTTTATTCAGGCGCGTCTGCACGATGGCGTACCAGCGCGGCGCATGCTGGTGCTGATGTACAACAAAGCGGCGCAGGAAGATTTTCAAAAGCGTCTGACATCACTTGTCAGTGGTCAGCCGCTTCCCCAGATTCGTACATTCCACTCATTGGGTCTGAAAATTTATGATCGCCTGATCACTATGGGGGCACTGCCACAGTGGCAGGGTAAGGTCCTGTCAGACGGAGAGACCGAGAACATTGTCTGGCGTTTGCTACAGGAAATAGCAGACGATGACACGCGTCAGGATATTCTTTCCCAGCGCCGCAAGTGGGTAGAGCCCGCGATGGCATTTCTCGATCTGGTTAAGTCAGGGCTATTGCCCGCAGCGGATGTTCTGGAAACCCTCGATTACCCACCAGAGTGCCGGATCTTCACTGAACTCTTTTACCGCTTTGAAGACTGGCGCCGGTCGAATTACCGCATCAGTTACTCTGACATGCTGTACGACCCTGTGATGTGCTTACGATCGCATCCTGAGTTGGCCGATCACTTTGGCGGTCACATGCAATGGATACTGGTCGACGAGTATCAGGACATCAACGATGTTCAGCAGGCGCTTCTTCATATGCTCTGGGGTGGGCGCGGAAATGTCGTCGTGATCGGTGACCCGGATCAGACGATTTATGAGTTCCGTGGCTCAAAACCCGAATTTATCGTAAGCCGGTTTGCGCAGGAGTTTGGCGATGTAACGACGTATCAGTTGCCGCATACCTTCCGCTACGGGCATGCTCTCAGTTTCTGTGCTAATCACCTGATTTATCACAATCGCGATCGTGAAGCAGTTACGGGTCTGTCGCATTCGACGACGCCCGATACGCGGGTAAAACTGCACCGGGTGCGGAATGAAGCTGCTTTCAGTATTAAGTTAATCCGGGATGCCATTGAGCAGGATGAGAACGCAGAGATTGTCGTTATCCACCGTATCTGGTCGTTGTCGGCGGCATTGGAGCTTGGTCTTCTCAAGGAAGATATTCCTTATCACCTGGATCACAGTCGTTCGGTTCTTGAGGCCTGGGAATTACGCATTTTCTGGTTATTACTGGAGATTGCGTCCGGACGTTTTGCAGAGCGTTCAGTCCGCAGTCGGGAAGACAGTTGGCTGCACATACTGACGACGCCTTTTCCAAAAGTAAGACGAGCACTCCTGGAACGTATTGCTCAGAAAATGGGCGCTGTTACTCATGGTTACGGCGAAGCCTTGATTGAGGCGCTTCCGGACGATCTGAGCAAATGGCAGATACAACAACTTGAAACGCGTGCGCAGATTATTTCAGCCGCAGAACTGACCAATATGAAGGGTTGGCGGCTGCTGAAAGATTATGCAGAGCAGACTGAGCTGGAAGAGGGCATTCGCGATAATGCCTTCAGTGCACAGCAGAGCGATGATCGCATAGAGACCATCCGTGCGTTTATGAGGTATGCGAGTAGTACTGATCTCAGTGCGGGTGAACTGTCAGAGCACTGGAGGTCTCTCCTGCAAAAGGTAAAAGCGCAGAAGAATCAGTCCGACCATAGAGTCACACTCACCAGTGCGCACAAAAGCAAGGGTAGGGAGTGGGATACTGTGATTATCCCGGGCCTGAATGGCCAGTACTTCCCGTACCACCCTGAGGGGGAGTTCACGACTGCGGCGGACATCGCCAGTGAGCGCAGGCTTCTCTATGTGAGTATGACCCGGGCGCGTAAACAATTGCATCTACTCGCTCCGGACACGCCTGACAAGCCATTGCGCGAGTGCTCAGACCGCGAGATGCCCAGCACCTTTGAGCGGGAACTGGGGGTTATCAGGTCAAAAGAGCTGCTTGAGACAATAGCGCGCGGGGATAATACCTATGTGCTCCGCGGTCAGGACGGCTATCAACCACAATGGCTGGGGACGTACCTGGCGCACCTCGGCGCCGGGGATCTGGAAGTACGTTTTGAAGTACCAGTTTCGTCGACCGCCGGGCAGGTGAAACGCCCGGGCGGTGTGATCGACAGCAAATTCAATGATGATAAAAAGTTGACCAGAATTGTGCATGACACCCTGGGGACAGGAATTGTTATCAGTGAGGACAGCGATTACCTCAAAGTCCGTTTTGACAGTGATTCCAGGGTGCGAACACTCTCAAGAAATGCCGTCATGGACAAAATCCGCTTGCTGTGACGGTTTTCCTCAGCGTGTGGCTTGTTATACTGGGGCCACATTCAGCCCAGCCGGGCAAACAATTACGGGAAACACTATGACCATCGAACAAAAGAAAGTCGTTACTATTCACTATAAAGTCACTGACGTTGCCAGCAACGAAGTGATCGACTCTTCAGAAGGTGGTCAGCCAATGACGTACCTGCACGGTGCGCAGAACATCATTCCAGGCCTGGAAGCTGCGCTGGAAGGCAAGCAGGTGGGTGACGAGCTCGACGTAACCATCGCTCCTGAAGATGCTTATGGCGAATACAGCGATGAGCGTATCCAGAAAGTACCGCACGAAGCTTTCCAGGGCGTTGAGAAAGTAGAGCCGGGTATGGCATTCACTGCTCAGACTGAACACGGCCCAATCAACCTGATCGTGACTGAAGTTGATGAAACTGAAGTGACTGTTGATGCAAACCATCCGCTGGCAGGTAAGTCACTGGCGTTCTCTGTAAAAGTTGAGAGCATTCGTGAAGCGAGCGAAGAAGAACTGCAGCACGGTCACGTGCACGGCGAAGGTGGCGTTCAGCACTGATCTTCGTATGACAGAGCAGGCCAGGCGCTGGTCTGCTCTTCGCTAACTTCTCATCCCTCTGTCAAAGCCGACAAATTCAGACCCTCCCGCCTTATTTACCAATACTGTACATCTCACTGCACACCACTGGTGCGCCCCTCTGAAATACCAGTAATCATGCACCATTCGTCAGCATTAATTTGTACATCAATCTTGATCTGAGTCGTATTTTCTCTGTGAGAACTGAGACCTTCTGCGCCACCGGATTGAAGCCTTAACAAGCTGTGATAAATTAAAAGTCAGACGGTAGAAACAATCTGGAAATTTGTTATTACAACGGCAACTTTTCAGAAAGTAGGCTGTCTTCAAGCATGCCCTGTTCAACAGGTTGAACATCTGGAGGAAATGCAAATGAGAAAAGGTAAAATAGCGGCGTACCGTCGCAAGTCAATGGTATTTGGTGGTCTTCTTGGTGCCGCCTTTGGCGTTGTAATCGGCAGCATGGTGGGCGCGTCCCTTGAAGCTGCACTAACAGGCTTCTTCGGTGGTCTGATCCTGGGAGAGATGATTACGTACGGTCGTACCTTTCCGGTACATCATCACCCTCACCAGACAAAAAAATAAGAATTCTGCGCAGCGGTCTTGGGCAGGCTGCTGCGCCTGTTATTATGTCCTGGCACTGACCACACAGGACGAGTTACCTACGCATGCCCGTCGCCCCGGATCTTCCCGAGAAATACTACCTCGATAACTTTTATTTTGTTCTCAATCATGTCGCGCAACTTTACGCAGACATTATTAATGAGGACGAGCGTACCTTTTACGACGATTTTATTGCGCTGTCGGAAAGTGCACAGTGTCTATATGCTCGCTTGCTCAGTCGCCGTGGGGACTGGTTCAGGCGTGACAAACTGGCGTACGCAGAAATCCCCGATATCACTGCCGCAGCAGTCGAATTGCAGAGCCAGCGTTTTCTCGAAATCTATGACCTTCAGTCGGGCGGATTGCCCCAGGAAGATGACTGGCTGAATCTGTTCACGCGTCAGGAACTGGCCACAGCCATACAGACGTCTACCGGTCAGAAAGTGCCAACGTCGCTGCGCAAGCAAGAGTTGCTGGCACGCTTCGAGGAAAACAGCGAGAAGCTCGTTGCCGGTCTGCCTGACACGGAGATTTATTGCGTTTACGGAGAGCAGGAGCTGGACACCTTCCGGCTGCTTTTTTTTGGCAATCTTTATCAGGACTTTACGGAATTTGTACTGCGGGATCTGGGGATTTACCGATACGAATCATACAACCTCAACGTTGCCAGTCGTTGGTGCCATCAACGTAGTGATCTTGAAGCACACCGGCTTTATTACGCTTTGCGTGAAGAGGCCGGAGACCTGAAAGATCACAGCGCAGAAAGCTTGTGCCGGATCGCCGACAGCTTGCCGGCATCCGAAGAGCCCACTCTCAGGCGGCGACGTCATCGCTTTCTGGTCGATATCGGACGCCAGGTAGAACGGCTGGGGTATTCTGATGACGCTCTCACTATCTATGAGCGCAGCATGCGTCACCCGGCCCGGGAGCGCCGGCTTAGGATATTAGTTGCGCAAGGACAGCAGGAAGACGCTGATAAGCTTGCGTTCGCCATGGCGAAGGCTCCCTTCAACGAAGAAGAGCACCAGTTTTTACTCTCATTTGTGCCGCGAAAAATGAAGCACAACCATGAACTGTGTCAGCGTCTTGCAGAGCGGGTGTCGGCTCCCTTGGAAGACGTTATGACTATGCCGGCTGAAACGCGATTATCGCTTGGTGTTGAGCGCGCAGTGGCTGCTGCATTTGAATCGGAGAACCCCGGTGACCGGCTGGTGTACTGCGAAAATCTGTTAATTCCTGGGATGTTCGGCCTGATTTTCTGGTCGGCTATCTATGCTGAAGTCCCGGGTGCGTTTTTCCACCCATTCCAGATCCGGCCATCAGACCTTTATGAAGCGGACTTCGTGACATTGCGCCAGAAAGAGTTTGATGTCTGCTGGCAGGCATTAGAATCCGCTGACAGTCTTTTAGAGAGAGCTTCAGAAACCTATCAGCAGAAGCAGGGCATCGCGAATCCGTTTGTGCATTGGGCGGTGCTGACCGAAGACCTGATTCGTTTGTCTGTTGAGCGCATTCCTGTGGCCGTGTGGCAGGGTGTATTTCGTTTTATGCTGCAAGATCTCAGACAGCATAAAGCCGGCTTGCCAGACCTGATCCGATTCCCCGCGAGTGAGGGCTTCGAATTATTGGAGGTAAAAGGGCCGGGAGACACCTTACAGAAAAATCAGAAAGTCTGGTTCGCCGAGTTCGAACGCTTAGGCATTCCAGCCAGGGTGATTCGTGTAAAAGACGACCCCACCATTATGGGGGGGCGGTCTGACTGACGCAGAGCAAGGAGAGGAAAGTCCAGAAGACTGACTCCCGGACTGACTCCCAGGTCAGGCGGCTTTAACGCCCTGACTGATGGCGATATTCAGTGCAGTCACAATCGACTCCAGACTGGCTGCCAGTGTGTCGCTGTCCTGAGCTGCTGCTGTGAAGCGCTGCCCTTGCAGGCTGATCTGAACAAACGCCATTGCCTGCGCGTCTGAGCCCTCGCCGAGAGATACTTCTTCAAACTGTACAACCTGAAGATCTATTCCGGTTGTTTTGTGCAGTGCATCACCAAAGGCACTGATACTGCCGCTGCCTTTACCGTGCAGAGTGATCAGGTTCTGACCGTCATTCAACGTCGCCTGAATCGTATGGTGCAGGCTGTCATGCTCGGTCTGATAGCCCGACAGTTCGTAGTGGCCGCCACGAGGCATAAAGGCCTGACGGAAGATGGCGACAATCTCATCACTGCTCAGCTCACGAGCTTCACGCTCCGATGCTGACTGAATGTGCTGCGCCAGTTCTATCTGCATCCAGCGTGGCAGAGTCACTCCTAACGCCTGTTCGACGATATAACTGGCGCCACCTTTACCCGACTGGCTGTTCACGCGGATAACCGACTGGTACGTACGGCCAATGTCCTGTGGATCAATCGGCAGGTAGGCGACATCCCAGTGCTCTTCCTCGCTCTGCTGTGCAAGACACTTACGGATAGCGTCCTGGTGGCTTCCTGAGAAGGCCGTATAAACCAGCTCTCCCAACCACGGGTGGCGTGGATGCGTTTTAATGTTCGTGCACTCTTCGACGGTCGCAATGATGTCGTCAGCAATACTGATATCCAGCTCGGGGTCGATCCCCTGGCTGTAAAGGTTCATGGCCATCGTCACTATGTCCATGTTACCTGTGCGTTCACCGTTACCCAGAAGCGTCCCCTCGATGCGGTCGGCGCCAGCCAGTAAGGCAAGTTCTGCTGCTGCGACGGCACAACCACGGTCATTGTGGGTGTGAATGCTCACGGTAATGCTGTCACGGTTATCGACATTGCGGCAGAACCACTCAACCTGATCAGCAAAGACGTTCGGCATGGCAGACTCTACCGTGGCCGGCAGGTTGATGATGGTTTTGTTTTCTGGCGTTGGCTGCCAGACATCGATCACGGCATTACACACTTCTGTGGCAAATTCGACTTCGGTGCTTGAGAAGCTTTCCGGTGAGTACTGGAACACCCACTCCGTATCAGGAAATTTTTTCGATTCTTCCATCACCTTCGTTGCACCTTTGCGGGCAATGTCGATGATGCCACTTTTCTCGAGCCCGAAAACTTTGTTGCGCTGCACGGGCGAGGTGGAGTTATAGACGTGCACCACAGCCCGGCGTACGCCGCGCAATGCTTCGTAGGTGCGTTCAATCAGTTCATCGCGTGCCTGTACCAGTACCTGAACAGTGACATCTTCTGGTATCTGACGGGCTTCGACCAGCCAGCGGGCAAAGTCGAAATCAGGCTGTGACGCTGATGGAAAGCCGATCTCAATTTCTTTAAAGCCCATGCGTACCAACAGGGCCCACATCTGTTTTTTCTGCTCAACGGTCATGGGATCAATAAGCGCCTGGTTGCCATCACGTAGATCCACAGAACACCAGATTGGCGCTTTGCTCAGGGCGTTCGATGGCCACTGGCGGTCGTCAAGCGTCACGCGCGGAAAGGCGCGGTATTTGGTGTGATTGAAGCGTGGGTTCGTAGGCGTCGTCATTGTCGTATCCGTTATCTGTCCGTTGGTTCTGAATGGGTAGTTTCAGTTGGTTTCGAGACTGTCTGGCTGGCCTGTAACTGCCTTTTGAGTGTTACTTCGGTCAGCTTTTTGAGCTTCCCGCCACCGGGCTCTGATTGGAGTCACCGGCTGCCTTCACAGTATGGATATAGTGTATGCCTGTTATTGCGAAGAATGATTGCAAATGTGCCTTTGAAAACCATTGATCGGGCAATAAGTATCTGTAATTATAATATTTATTGGTTAAATATTGCTTTTTAGGGTGAGTCGATGGCTAAAACAACTCCTGTGGTGCTTGATCGCACCGACCGACACCTCCTGGAGCTCCTGCAGCAGGATGGCAGTCTCAGTAATCTTGAGCTTGCCGATAAAGTCGGCTTATCTCCGTCGCCGTGCTCGCGCCGTGTGAAAGCGTTGGAGGATAGCGGGCTGATTACGGGCTACCGGGCGCTGTTAGACGCCCGTAAGCTTGGCCTCGACCTGCTGGCACTGATCAATATCAGCATGGACCGTCATACCCCAGAGCGTTTCAATAACTTCGAGGAGAAGCTGACCGCCTGCCCGGAAGTGCTGGAGTGCTATCTGATTACCGGCCAGTCAGCCGATTATGTGCTTAAGGTGCTGGTAGAGGACATGGACGCCTATCAGCAGTTTCTTTTGGGCACCCTGACACGGATTGAAGGCGTCAGCGGCGTACACTCTTCATTTGTAATGCGTAAAGTTGTGGACCGTACTGCGATTCCAATTCCCCGATAGGGTCTATACTTCGGGATACATTACAGAATCTGAGTGTCGCCAGTGACTTCGATCGATAAAAAGCTCACCCTTCAGGTTGTAATCTGGAGCCTTCTTGCCGGACTCGTTTTCAGCGGCATACAGATGGTGGTGGACTATCGCGATGCACAGAAAAATTTTGATCAATCTGTTAATACCCTGTTAGAGCGATCTACCTCTACGGCTGCGCTGGCACTGTATAACTATGATCAACGCAGTCTGACCGCAGGGCTCGATAGTATGCTCACCCACCCTGGGGTTGTTGCTGCCCAGGTCAGCGAAGTAAATACTGACTTTATGATCCGTCAGGGCAGTGTGTCTGGTCGTCAGGAGTTACTGGAATTCACCACCGAGCTCTTCGTGCCTCAGCAGTATCGCACGGCCAACGCCGCGCCGCCGTCGGTCATTGGGGAAGTCACGCTTTTTGCTGACAAATCTGAGATCAACGCAGGTTTCGAGCGCCGCGCAATCATTGTGCTTCTGGCAGATCTGGGCCGCACAGTAACACTGATCGTTGTTCTTTTGATTGTACTTCGTTTACGTCTGACTGGGCCGGTCCGACGCCTGACCCGGCGCTTGATCGAAACCGACATTCATAGTCCTACTCAACTTAATATCGAAGTCGAGGAGTCGCTGGCTGGTACAGAGCTGGATGACCTGACATCGAAGATGCGTGATCTCTTATCGGCGATGCAATCGCAGATGGAGCGGCGACAGGCCGCTGAGCAGAAAGCGAAGCAGTTGAATGAGCAGTTGGAAGAAAAGGTACATGCCCGAACGCGCGAACTGCACGAGAGTAATACTAACCTGCAAGCCAGCCTTGATCAGTTGCAAAAAATGCAGGCGCTGCTTTTGCAGGCCCAGCGAATGGCCTCTCTGGGGCATCTTGCTGCCGGCGTCGCTCACGAAATCAATAACCCTGTCGCTGTGGTGTACAGCAATATCGCGACGTTGAGTGAATATCTCAGTGAGTTGATCAGCCTCGCCGAAGAGTATCAGCATGCCGAAGATAAAATTAACGATAACGAATTGCGCTTAGCGCTGGAGAAAATGCGCGAGGCGATTGACCTGGCCTTCGTGAAAGACGATGGGCCAGAGTTAATTTCAGCATCGAAACATAGCCTTGAGCGGGTCAGGAATATCATCAGTGAATTGAGAACCTTTGCCGATTCTGACTCGCTCGAGCGTGAGAAAGTGCGGCTGAATGATCTGTTGCGCGAAGCTGTGCGCACAGTCGATGGCTGCCAACGGGATGAAATCCGACTGATCAGTCTGGTCGACGAGGATCTTGAGGTCGAGGTTGTTCCATCTCAGGTGAGACTAATCCTCGGCAAAATACTGGAAAATGCCTGTGAGGCAATGCCAGCGGGGGGCAATATCGAAATTGCTTCGGAAGTCGATGATGCCAACATCAACCTGGTGATCAAAGACAGTGGCTGTGGTATGGATTCGGGCCAGTTGGAAAAAGCGATCAACCCTTTCTATAGCAATAAGGCCGTCGGTGAGGGAACCGGCCTGGGCCTGACCGTCGCCTACAACCTGATGTTAAATCAGGGCGGTGAATTGAGCATGGCCAGTGAGGAAGGTCATGGCACTATGGTTGTTCTTAAGTTTCCCAGAGATAATGTGCTCTTCTGAAGCGCTCCCCTGATTGAACCCATCTCCCGGTTAGGGTAGTTTCCAGCTGAACTGCTCTGACAACGGAAACACGTCATGTCTAAAAAATCTTCATCTGGTGGCCTGGTTTACTCCACTGAATTTGGTCGTGCCTGCCCGGGTTGCGGCGAGCCTGTTGATCAGTGTGTCTGTGATCAGGAGCAGGTGCCCGAGGGCGACGGTATTGTCAGGGTCGCGCGTGAAACCAAAGGTCGCGGCGGCAAGGTCATGACTCTGGTGTCGGGCGTGCCTCTTGTTGGTAGTGAGTTGAAAACACTGGCAAAAGAACTGAAAAAGAAGTGTGGTACGGGCGGTGCTCTCAAAGATGGTGTGATTGAGATTCAGGGCGAACAGCGTGATCTGCTGGTCTCTGAGCTGACTAAGCGTGGATTTACTGTCAAAAAAGTAGGGGGCTGATATTGGCCAAGGCTCTGATTGTCTATGCTCATCCTGCGCATCAGCGCTCAAGAGCAAATCGTGCTCTGTTGAACCGGATCAGCGATCTGCATAACGTCACCGTGCATGATCTATATGAAACCTATCCGGATTTCTTTATCGACGTAGAGGCCGAGCAGAAGCTGCTTCTGGAACACGACGTTATCGTAATTCAGCATCCTGTGTACTGGTACAACATGCCAGCGCTTTTGCGTGAATGGCAGGATCTTGTATTGGAATACGGTTACGCCTACGGGCGTAAGCAGCAGCGTCTGGCAGGCAAATATATGTGGGTTGTATTGACGGCCGGGGCACCAGAGCATACTTACAGCGACACTGGTGTTAATGAGCGCCCGTTGAGTGAGTATTTTCTTCATTACCCGCGGATGGCGAACGTTTGTCATCTGGAAATGAAACCCACCTTTGAGGTTTATCATGGTCGTCATTCTCCGGATGAGGACCTTGATAAAACGGTTGAGCAGTATCGGTCCTGTCTGTTGAAGTACCTGAAGGAGCACCCGGGCGATGCATGAAGCTGGCTTCCTTATGCAGGCGTTTGTCTTTCTGGCCGCCGCGGTGATTGCGGTGCCTATTGCAGCGCGCCTTGGCCTGGGCTCTGTTCTCGGCTATCTCTGTGCGGGCGCTGTGATCGGCCCGTTTGCGCTGGGTCTGATTGGTCAGGATATCGAAGAGGTGATGCACTTCGCTGAGTTCGGTGTCGTGATGATGCTGTTTCTCGTGGGGTTAGAACTTGACCCATCGAAGCTCTGGCGCATGCGTGTACCCATTGTGGGTATGGGCGGGCTGCAGGTCGTACTCACTACTGCCGTGATTGCCGGTATAGCGCTTATCTATCTCGACAACTGGCAGCATGCGGTCGTCGTCGGCATGGTTCTGTCGTTATCATCTACCGCCATTGTTCTTCAGACCCTGAACGAAAAAGGTCTGATGAAAAATGACAGCGGCCAGTCCGCATTTGCCGTGCTGCTGTTTCAGGATATTGCCGTCATTCCTATGCTTGCCGTGCTGCCGTTGTTGGCGGTGGCTGAGGTCGGTACTTATAGCGATAAACATAATCTGCCGGGCTATCAGAGTGCTCTGATGGTATTGGGTGTGGTTATCGGGATCGTTGTTGTCGGTCGCTGGCTGAGCCGCTCGGTATTCCGCATTATTGCTGAA
Source organism: Thalassolituus maritimus (assembly GCA_913019975.1). GTDB lineage: Bacteria > Pseudomonadota > Gammaproteobacteria > Pseudomonadales > Oceanobacteraceae > Thalassolituus. Next base: position 168,294 of record CAJWBH010000006.1, read on the forward strand.
ACCCGTCTACGCGAAATGTTTACTGCGACAGCACTCTTTCTGGTGGTCGGCATTGCTTTACTGATGGAGCACATTGGTCTGTCTCCGGCGCTGGGTACGTTTGTCGCTGGTGTGGTTCTGGCGAACTCTGAATATCGCCATGAATTAGAAGCCGAGGTCGAGCCTTTTAAAGGGCTGCTGCTGGCGCTCTTCTTTATCTCTGTGGGGGCCTCGATCGACTTTGCGCTGCTGATGGAAAACCCATGGCCAATTTTCGCCATGGTTGGCGGACTGGTACTGATTAAGCTGGTGATTCTGCTGGTACTGGGTAAGGCCTTCGGCCTCAGTAGCCGCAGTAATGCCATCTTTACTTTCTCGTTGGCGCAGGCCGGTGAATTTGCTTTTGTGCTGTTCAGTTTTGCATCTGCGCAGGATGTATTGCCGCCATACATTATTGACCCACTGACGCTTGTTGTTGCTTTATCGATGGCACTGACACCATTACTGTTTGTTATCAATGAGCGCTTTGTGTTGCCGCGCCTGCGCGGAGTGAAAGCATCCGAACGTCCCCACGATGCGATTAAACAACCGGAAGGGAAGGCGATCCTTGTAGGGTTTGGTCGTTTTGGCCAGATTGTAGGGCGTCTGTTGCGTATGAACGGCTTTGAAATTACCGTACTTGAGCACGATGCTGCTCAGGTGGATCTTGTCCGTAACTTTGGCCACAAAGTTTACTACGGTGATGCCGCCCGGATGGATCTGCTGGAAACCGCAGGCATTGAAGACGTGGATTTGCTGGTACTGGCGATTGATGATCATCAGCGGATGTTGAAAACCATCCATCAGGTTAAGCGTCATCATCCGGATATTAAGATTCTGGCGCGAGCCGCTGGGCGCCGTGAGGCCGCTGAATTAATTCACGCCGGTGCTGACCATATTGAGCGGGAAACCTTTGATTCGGCGCTGTCGATGGGCCGTATGGCACTTTCGCTGATGGGATTCCGTGCCTACCAGGCACAACGAGCGGCACAGCTGTTTAAGCACCACGACAAGAAGAGCCTGTACGCTCTTAGTGAAGTAATCGAGGACGATAAGAAGTATCTGACGGTTGCCAAACAGCACGCCACCGATCTGGAAAAAGTGCTTAAGTCAGACGATCAGGCGAATACCGAACTCGACGACAGAGGCTGGGACAGTGGCAGTTGATCCTGTGAGTCTGTGCGGCCTCGACATTGCCGATGATGAGGCGGGCATGGCCTGTGCCCTTGAGCTGGCAGCTCTGGCAGCAGAGCAGGGTGAAGTGCCAGTAGGGGCTGTGATCGTCAGTGAGGGCAAAATCATTGGCGTCGGATCAAATTCGCCGATCACTGGTCTCGACCCAACTGCTCACGCGGAGGTTAACGCGATTCGTGATGCTGCACAGCGGATCGGAAACTACCGGCTGAGTGGCGCGACGCTCTATGTCACAGTTGAGCCCTGCAGTATGTGTTCAGGTGCGATTATTCACAGCCGGATCGGGCGGGTGGTTTACGGCACTACCGAGCCCAAAGCGGGCGTGGTGGAAAGCGCTGAGTGCTTCTTTGAAAAGCCCTTTCTGAACTGGCAGGTAGAGGTCGTGGGCGGCGTAAAGGCTGAGCAATGCGCTACCACCATGACCGAGTTTTTTGCTGCGCGAAGAGCAGGTAAAAAGAAGCTCAAGAAAGCCTCGCCTGCGGCAGACTGAATTTTAAGTACTTTGCGCTTCAGAGCAGGGGTGGAATAACCGTCACGGGCACATCGGAGTCCTGAATGCTGTCGTTGTCGGTCTCGTCTGCGACAACCTGCTCTTCATTCCAGATCAGAACATCGTAATAACGACGGATATTCTGAACATAGGTCACTGGCTCCTGGCCACGCGCATAGCCATAACGCGTCTGGCGGTAGTAGCGCTGCTGAGTCAATAACGGCAGTACCTTTTTCACATCGATCCACAGATCCGGGTTACGCCCTAGTTTCTCCGCCAGTCTGCGGGCATCCTCAAGGTGGCCGAAGCCGACGTTGTAGGCGGCCAGCGCCATCCAGGTGCGGTCCGGCTCGTGCACTGACTCATCGAGACGCTCGCGTAACCCAGCGAGGTAACGGCTACCGCCAGCAATACTCTGTGATGGGTCGAGGCGGTTGGTAACGCCTAGCTCACCTGCGGTTCTCAGGGTCAGCATCATCAGGCCTCTGACGCCTGTGAATGAACGCGCGCGTGGATTCCAGTGACTTTCCTGATAGCCCATAGCGGCGAGCAGGCGCCAGTCGAAACCGTGTTTCTCCGCGGCTGCTTTGAAGTCTTTCTCGTAGCGGGGCAAGACCTTGCGGCTATGACGCAGGAATCGATGAGCGCCGACATAGTCAAACTGCCCGACGTGACCATAAAACCGCTCAGACAGTTCGGCCATGAGTACGCCGGTCTCGGGGCGGTAGAAAAAGTCGAAAGTCCGGTCGCGCAGAGAATCATCTGCGCGGCGCGGCATAACCCAGGCAACGGTCTGAATTTCACCCAGAGTAAATGCGACATCGAGGTTCGGAAGGTACGAACGCATGAGGCGAAATTCGTTCGAGTTCACCAGCGTAAAATCCAGCTCGCGGTCAGACACCATCTGCAGCAGGTCAGACGCATCCAGCTCGCTGGTTTCCCGCCATGAAAGCGAGGGCAGCTCGGTTTTCTGCCAGTGCCTGAGCGTACGTGCGTGCCGTGACTTAGCCGGAACCATCAGGCGCCCGGTTTGCAGGTCTTCAATCGATTCAGGTTTTGTGGTGCGCAGACGGTAAACGATCTGCTCTGATATTGAGGAGTAGGTTGGGCCATACACAACCGGGTAGCCTGATGTCTGCTCTTTGGTGAACCCCGCTGCTGATATATGTGCATCGCCATTTTCGAGAGCTTCCATGGCTGTTTGCAGATTATCAACGACCATCAGTTCAAGCTCTACGCCCAGGTAATCCGCAAAAGACTCGACGAGTTCGTACTCGTACCCTGTCGCGCCGTGGCGCTCTTCATAATAGGTGGTGGGATTGTTACGTGTAACAACGATCAGACGACCATCTTCAATAATCCGGTCGAGCAGAGTGGGGTGTCGGCTGCTCACAAGCAGTGCAACCACAACGAGTGTGGTCAGTACACGTCTTGTATTCCTTATGGTGTTCAGCAGCCTGGTCATAAGTATTTTACATCTCCCTTGGACTTGAGAGTTTAGCTCCTGTGAATGAGTTAAAACAGCGATGCGGGAGAATTTTACCTTCGCCTTAAGCAGTGAATTGCAGGTAGTACTTTGAAATATATACAGAAAATAGAGTTTGTCTGGCACAACATGCCACTCTGACCTCAGGAACAGACTGTTCTTTCAGTCATATCTGTTTTTCTATTGCTTCACCTTCCGTATGGCAGATGAAGGGCTGATCCAGTACAATTCGGCCTCATTTTTTTCCTGTTATGAGTCGAACCACCATGCTTGAGCTGCGTGGCGCCCCGGCGCTTTCCTCATTCCGTCAGAACAAAATCCTTAACAAGCTGCAGTCAGCGGTGCCAGCAGTAACCGGCGTGTACGCCGAATTCATGCACTTTGCTGATCTGAAAGCCGATTTGAATGACGCTGAACTCACTGTCCTTGAGCGCATTCTGCGCTATGGGCCAAAGGCTGAGCAGAAAGACGGAGCGGGTGAGCTGTTCTTAGTCGTACCGCGTTTTGGCACGATTTCGCCATGGTCTTCTAAGGCAACCGACATCGCTCATAACTGTGGCCTGAGCAATGTGGATCGTCTTGAGCGTGGTGTTGCTTACTACGTTGAGGGTGCAACAGCAGCTGACCGTGATGCCGTGGCTGCAGCACTGCACGACCGCATGACTGAAGTGGTACTTGAAAACAGCGCCGCCGCTGAGAACCTGTTCTCTCACGCTGAGCCTGCGCCGCTGAGCACCATTGATATTCTGGGTGGTGGCCGTGATGCACTGATCGCTGCTGACCAGAACCTGGGCCTGGCTCTGGCCGACGACGAAGTCGACTACTTGGTTGAAAACTACATAAAGCTGGATCGCAACCCGACTGACGTCGAACTCATGATGTTCGCCCAGGCGAACTCCGAGCACTGCCGTCACAAGATCTTTAACGCCAGCTGGACGATTGACGGCGAAGACCAGGACAAATCCCTGTTCGCCATGATCAAAAACACTTACGAGTGTTACAACGAAAACATCCTGTCTGCGTATAAAGACAACGCCTCTGTGATCCGTGGTCATCACACTGGCCGTTTCTTCCCCAATCCAGATGGCCGTGAATATTCTTACCATCAGGAAGAAATGCACATCCTGATGAAGGTTGAGACCCACAACCACCCAACCGCGATTGCACCGCACTCTGGTGCAGCAACCGGCTCCGGCGGCGAGATCCGTGACGAAGGCGCAACTGGCCGAGGCTCTAAGCCAAAAGCGGGTCTGACTGGTTTTACTGTATCTGACCTGAAAATTCCGGGCTTCGAACAGCCATGGGAAAGCCAGTACGGCAAGCCTGATCGCATCGTATCTGCCCTCGATATCATGATCGAAGGCCCTATCGGTGGTGCAGCATTTAACAACGAATTCGGTCGTCCGAACCTGTGTGGTTACTTCCGTACCTTCGAACTGCAGCACGATGGCGAAGTTCGTGGTTACCACAAGCCAATCATGATTGCGGGTGGTTACGGCAACATCCGTGACGAGCACGTACAGAAGGGTGATATCCCTGTTGGCGCACGCCTGATCGCACTGGGTGGCCCTGCGATGCAGATTGGTCTGGGCGGTGGCGCTGCGTCGTCTATGTCTTCTGGCCAGTCGAATGCCGACCTAGACTTTGCCTCTGTACAGCGTGAAAACCCAGAAATGGAACGTCGTTGTCAGGAAGTTATTGACCGCTGCTGGCAGCTGGGTGACAAAAACCCAATCGCCTTTATCCACGACGTAGGTGCGGGCGGTCTGTCTAACGCCTTCCCGGAGCTGGTATCTGACGGCGGCCGTGGCGGTAAGTTTGAACTGCGTAACGTACCAAACGACGAGCCGGGCATGAGCCCGCTGGCGATCTGGTGTAACGAATCTCAGGAACGCTATGTAATGGCCGTTGCGGAAGAAGACATGGACGCGTTCGACGCTATTTGTGCCCGTGAGCGCTGCCCATACGCCGTAGTCGGTATCGCCACCGAAGAAGAACACCTGACCGTGACCGACAGCCACTTCGACAACAGCCCGGTAGACCTGCCCTTAGAAGTCCTGCTGGGTAAGGCTCCACGTATGCACCGTGACGTTGCGACCCGTGGCAAAGCCGAAGAGAGCTTCACCAGCGCCGGAATAGACATGACGGACGCCGCTAAGCGCATCCTGACGCTGCCTACCGTGGCGAGCAAATCTTTCCTGATCACCATCGGTGACCGTTCTATTACCGGTACCGTTGCGCGTGATCAGTTCGTTGGCCCTTGGCAGGTGCCAGTGGCTGACGTTGCCGTAACGACCTCGTCTTACGACACCTACGCCGGTGAAGCGATGGCGATGGGTGAGCGTACCCCTGTTGCACTTATTGACGCACCAGCATCTGGTCGTCTGGCAGTGGCCGAAGCCATCACCAACATCGCCGCAGCACCCATCAACAAATTGGCTGACATCAAAATGTCGGCTAACTGGATGTGTGCAGCGGGTCACGAAGGTGAAGACGCCAAACTGTACGACACCGTAAAAGCCGTGGGTATGGAACTCTGCCCAGAGCTGCAGGTAACTATTCCTGTGGGTAAAGACTCTATGTCGATGAAGACCCGTTGGAATGATGCAGGAGAAGACAAGGCCGTTACTGCGCCTATGTCACTGATCATCACCGGCTTCGCGCCAGTGTCTGATGCACGCAAAGTACTGACGCCAGAACTGAAGCGCATTGACGAAGCCTCTGACCTGATTCTGGTCGATCTGGGTCGTGGTCAGAACCGTCTCGGTGCTTCCTGTCTGGCACAGGTATTCAACCGCGTGGGTGATACTGCGCCGGATCTGGATGACGCAGAAGACCTGAAAGCCTTCTTCGCTGTGGTACAGGGCCTGAACGCTGATCGCAAACTGCTGGCATACCACGACCGTTCAGACGGTGGTCTGTTTGCCACCCTGACCGAGATGGCGTTCGCTGCGCATACGGGTCTGGATATCAAACTGGACTTATTAGCAGAAAACAAAGATGAGCTTGCCGCAGCCCTGTTCGCTGAAGAACTAGGTGCAGTCATGCAGGTAAAACGTGACGATCTGGAAGAAGTACTGGCACAGTTTGAAGCGGCGGGTCTGGGGGACTGCACTCAGGTGATCGGTACGCTGAATGACGACGACCAGATTACCTTCAGCTTCCAGGACGAAGAATTCCTCAGCGAAAGCCGCGTGACCTGGCAGCGCCTGTGGGCACAGACCAGCTACGAAATGCAGGCATTGCGTGATAACGCCGACTGCGCGAAGCAGGAATTTGATGCTCTGCTCGATGCAGAAGATCCGGGTATCCACGCTGAACTGACCTTCGATATTAATGAAGATATTACAGCGGATCTGGGCGACGAGCGTCCGCTGGTAGCGATTCTGCGTGAGCAGGGCGTTAACGGTCAGATCGAAATGGCTGCGGCCTTCGACCGCGCTGGTTTCGCCACTGTTGACGTACACATGAGCGACATCCTGTCGGGCAGCGTAACGCTTGAAGGCTTCCGTGGTCTTGTGGCGTGCGGCGGCTTCTCGTACGGCGACGTACTGGGTGCCGGTGAAGGTTGGGCGAAATCGATTCTGTTTAACGAACAGGCTCGTGGTCAGTTCAAAGCCTTCTTCGAGCGTAATGACACCTTCGCACTGGGCGTATGTAACGGCTGTCAGATGCTCTCCAACCTGCACGAACTGATCCCAGGCACTGAGCACTGGCCGCACTTCGTTCGCAACACCAGCGAACAGTTCGAAGCCCGTGTTGCTATGGTTGAAGTTCAGGAATCGGATTCTGTCTTCCTCGCAGGTATGGCCGGCTCACGTATGCCAATCGCCATCGCCCACGGGGAAGGTCGTGCAGAATTCGCCGACGAATCAGACATCGACGAACTGGCAGGCCAGATTGCACTGCGCTACACCGACAACTACGGCAAAGTCACCGAGCAATACCCACTGAACCCGAACGGTTCACCGCAGGGTATTACCGGCCTGACCGCTGCCGACGGCCGCGTCACCATTATGATGCCGCACCCAGAGCGTGTATTCCGCGCGATCCAGAACAGCCATATTCCAGGCGACTGGGACGAGGACGGTGCTTGGATGCGTATGTTCAGAAATGCGCGGGTGTGGTGCTCTGAGAATAGCTGATAAGTAGGGTGGGCACTGCCCACCATGCCTGCCCATAAAGAAAGCCGCTGGTCAGTAATGATTAGCGGCTTTTTGGTTCTCTGGGAATCTATAGGTAAATCACACCATGTAGGAGCGATTCAGCCAGCTTGCCTGGCTATTCGCGATCAACTGCGGGTATCACTGTAGGAAGGAATATGACTCCCTCATACAATTACCGGATAAGGTTTTATCGAGCAGTGTATATGGAGTAGTCTGGCAATCTGGTTGGATGAAAGGGCGCTTTCTATACTAGCAGCCGGAGGCTATTCTTTGTCCCGAGAGCGATACCGATTGTGGAGGTACGCTACTTATGAAATTACCGTGTTAGCTAGGATGCTATGAAAATACTCGCTATATCAGGAAGTTCCCGCAGATTATCTACGAATACAGCCTTGTTGAATGCAATGAAGGATACGGCCCCCGAAGGGGTCGAACTTACAGTTTTCAGTAGTCTTGATTCCCTACCCATTTTCTCTCCAGATGCAGAAGGCGCCTTAACACCAGATGTGGTTTGTGACTTTATCAAGTTAGTTCAGGAGTGCGATGGCCTGATTATCTCAAGCCCAGAATATGTCAGAGCCATTCCCGGCGGGCTGAAGAACGCAATCGACTGGATGGTTTCTCGATTTGAAATTGTCGATAAACCAGTAGCGTTAGCGCATGCCTCTCATCGTGGAGATGATATGCTTTATTCATTGAGGCTGGTTCTTTCGACGGTAAGTAGTAAATTTTTTGAGGACCATTTTTTGCGTATCCCCCTTATTGGTAAAACGCCTGATGAAGTATATGAATTACTTAGAAGCACTGAGTTGCAGAAGGACGTTTCTAGGTTTCTTCATGCTTATTTGGCTGAAATTAGGGGAGGTAGTACACAATGCACCAACTGACTTTTAATAATCCGATATCAAGCTTTGAAGATCTGGTTATCGTTTCTCAACGCATTTCCTTGACTCCTATTTCTGAACGGTTTCGAGAGGATATTTATCGCGAATTCACATCAGAAATTACTCGCTACATGATGCCGCCTCCACCACAGGATATCTCCGAAACGCTTGAGTTCATTCGCAGCAGTATTGAAGGTATGCAGCGCTCGGAAGAGTTAGTGTTTGTAATAGTTGATACTGAAGGGCAATTCCTCGGATGTGCTGGTTTGCATTCTCGTGAGTCTTCACTTACTCCAGAGCTAGGTATCTGGGTTAAAAAATGCGCTCATGGAAGCGCTTTGGGTCGGGAGGCCGTGCGCTGCCTGAGGGACTGGGCTTCTGAGAATCTGAAACTCAGTTACTTTATCTACCCAGTTGAGAAGAAGAATCTGGCAAGCAGGAAAATTGCTGTGTCGCTAGGCGGAGAGATTATTAAAGAACAGAAAACATTGTCCTTGTCGGGTAATCTGCTAGATGAAGTGGTTTATCATGTCCCATAGCATCTGATTCCTAGAATCACAGACAGGGTGATTCGAAAATAGCCTGGGAATACTGACTGAATTGCTACCGCAGAAATCAGAATCTCAAGACTTCGAATGCCACGAAATATCCACTTCACGATGCTGCGCTACGCAGTCGCGCAGGTACAGGTTGATCAGGCTCTGATAGGGGATGCCTTTTTCTTCGGCCATGTCTTTAAGGTATTCAATCACGTCTTCGCTCAGGCGCATGGTGACTGATTTCTTCAGTTTTGAAGCGTAAGGATTTTTACGCGACTTCATTTCTGATAAATCGTACTCATCTTTCATCGAATACCCCCATTTTACGAAAGCTTCGTTCTAATCAGTCCGCCAGCGCCCGCAACACCAGCTCAGGCTCCCTCGCCACAACATTCAGCAATACCAAAGCCGGACCTTGAGGGGAGCGATCACCGCGCTCCCAGTGGCGCAGGGTACTGACGCTGATGCCAAAGGCAGATGCAAACTCATTCTGTGACATATCCAGTTTTGCCCGGATAGCCTTAACATCTAAAGGGCCAAACTCATGTATGACGGCTTTTTGGGATTTGCCCTTAGAAAACTCGACGGCTTCTTTCAGCCCTTGTTCGATACTTGCGAATGCATTCCTCATCAACATCACCATAATGCTTACGTAACAGGTCGGTGAGTCTGGCCAGGTCGTTTCGCTCAGCCTTGCTGAGATTAGCCTTTTCACCCTTCCCAAAAACAGTCAGAAGAAAGAGGGGCATGGTTCCGTTATGGTAGAAGTACACGACACGTGCACCACCGCTTTTACCTCGCCCTTGAGCAGACCACCGTAGCTTTCGTATTCCGCCAGTTCCTTGCAGGATGTCGCCAGCCATAGGATGACGTGCTAAGTAATTGATAATACTCAGCTTCTCTTCATCCGTGAAAAGATTGCTAGCTCGCTTCTGAAATTCAGGGAGCTCTACAATTGTCTGCATGGTTATTAGTGTAATCCAATGGATTATACTTCAGCTAGATGCAGGCATAATAGTCCGGTTTACATAGACGTCACAGCGCCGGTCACTGCTGAGGTTGTTCGCGAATAGCCACGCAAGCTGGCTGAATCGCTCCTATAGGGTGGTTTGAAGCCTGAACCGTGTATTGTCCGATACGCTGTCGGGAATAAGATTCTCTTATATGGACCCGTCCCGTTGTTGCAAGCCATTTCGACGTTTCAGATTGAGATT
>CAJWBH010000007.1 GCA_913019975.1 Thalassolituus maritimus
TGCTTACGCAGTCGGGGGTTTTTTCATTGCGAGCTTAACGAACACGTCAAGGTCGATCGCGACCCCGGTCTATCCCAAAACCCCAGCAGGGTAACCTGCTGGGGTTTTTTCTTTTCTGGAACTTCAAAAAAGTATCAATGGCGTCGTGGTATCTACCTGCTACTTGGGTATTGGGTAGAATACGATAATCACTTTTACTACCTATCGGGCAGGCCGGTGATTGCATCCTGCATAACCGGCATTTCCGGTACGTCGGACCGCGCCATCTATGGCGGTCACGAGCGTCATGTGGGCAGCTTTGGACTCATTGAGGTGATCGTCAAGAACTAGGCGTCCCCGTCGGATGCGACTTCGATCTATTCAAAACCCCTGATTACTTACGCGGTCAGGGGGGGGCATTGCCCGAGAAAAACAATCCCGCAAGCTTCGCGTTGCGCCTCTATGAACCTGTCCGTGGATAAGCGTTCCAAACGCCTAACTTGGCTATATACTGAGTTTCAGAGGCTGGACCGCTTGCCTTAGCTATTGTGGTTCATAATGAGACAAATGGCGTCTATCTATGAGTTTATGCCGCTGATGCTCGAAATCGACGGCTCGTAAACGTCTTCTCACTGTAAAGAGTACGCTCGTACCGCTATTACCTCTTGAAGCAAAATCCCTAACGAATATCCTATAGGTAACAAGTATTCCAATAATAAAAACAAGCTGTCACCGAGTATCTATCTGTCCTGATATAGACTGGTTCTACAGTCGAAACGGTGTCTCTTGACCGACAAATGAGGTCGTGAAGTGAAAAACGTTCTCCGCCATCCGTTAACAATCGCAATGACAGCACTGTCTTTGCCAGTCTGCTCTTTAGAGGCTATCAGCGACCGGGAAATGGCTGATGTGTCTGGACAGGCATTTATCACTATCGATGCATCATCATACAGTGATGGCACTGGTGAATGGGCAGGGCAGTATGAGTTCACCAAGGTGAATCTAGGCTTAGATATTGAAACCCTGATGACCATTGATACGCTTAAGGTCGGTGAGTTTGAACGGACTGTAGGTGAAGACGGTACCGTGCCAATGACGGATGCTCAGGGGAATCCTGTGACTCAAAATGGGAACCTGGTGGCTCATGATGCTGATCTGATCATTGAGAACTTCGGCCTTGGCCGGGTAACCAACTATAAAGATGCAGTAAATGCCAGTATCGAAGAGTTTAAGATCCGTGATCCCTACATTGAACTTGCGTATAAAGTAGAGAACGGTGTTCGGAAGGTTGCGGGAGTACGTATCGGCTTCTCGGAAGCTCAGGGTTGGTTGTCAGGAGATCTTATCTCTTTAACAGGTAATTTGAATGGCCGTATTGAAGGGCCTGCCTCGGTGGTATATGACCAGAACTGTAATGGTCAGGGTACTGCGAGTTGGTTGCAGTGTATTGAACTAGGTTTGGCAGATGCTTTGGGTACGCAGTTGGTAAGTACAATCGACTTGGTTGATGGTGCTGTAGGTACCGCTGGTTATAGTTATGGCGCTGGTCGCGAGTTAAATGAAGATGGTGAGCTTCAAAACCCCGATAGCCCATATCTGGACGTCCCTTACCTTAAACGAGCTTCCTGGGCGGGTGTTCCGGGGGGTAGGAGCTTCACAGCTCCAGGTTCTGCGCTTGAATTTATTATTCCCGCGCTTACTGGGTCAGAAGACTGTACTGTTACGGGTACTCCCGCTTGTTTCCCTCTAACTAACTTTCAGAGTGTCTATGTCGGCGATGAAAGTGTTGACTTTGAGAATGGCGGCGGAGCTACAGGTGCGTTTGTATCTCTTCAGACTACTTCTGTTCCGTGGGAAGATTTTTCGGGTATCGAAGGCAGTGATCGCGTATTAACTCAGAGAGGAGCGTTTTTGAATATCGCTAAATTCGATTCTGGCTCTGGTGTGAAGTATCCACTCAACCTTGATTTGTTCAGTGCAACGAACGGTACGCCACGTCAGGCTACCTGTGTTGGTAGCCTGAAGGGGTGCTAATTATGAAAATCTTGCGATCTATGTTAATCACCTCGATGGTTGTCTCTGCTGCGGCATTTGCTGACTTGCAGGCTCTTGATGATAACCAGATGAGTGCGGCAACTGGTGAGGGGCTTGGGTTTGCCCTTGAAGATTTCGTTTTGGACACGGAAGGAGCTGAGCTTTCAGTAACAGGCATACAAAGCTCTGCGGGCGAAGAGATCGATATTAAGTGGACTAGCCTTTATGTTATGGGGGAAGGCAGTGAAGAGGGCTCCATTCGTACTCCAGGGCAGATTGGCAGTTACCTCCATCCGTACGTCATTCGCTCATTACGAGGCAGTGGTGGCCTCGATCCTAATGATCCTCTGTATAACGAAAAGTACGGTCAGATTAACAATGAACTGGCTCTACTTGAACTTGCAGCTGATGAGTACCAATCAGATGTCCAGAATAGCGCAACTTTTGCCACATTCTCGTACTATCAGGGGTGTGTTTGGGGGCAGCCTGGGTGTGACGACTTGGCAACGGTTGGCTCTAACGGAGTCGCAGTGCAAGCGATTACAAATGAAATTGATGCCCTGAATTCGTCCAGAGCGCAAATTGTAGATACCTATTCTCTGGCATTAGGCGCACTAGAAAATCAGATGAATAGTTACTACTTGAGTGAAATTGTTCCAAGGGAGGCCACTGTTGCACAGGAGCAAACGGAATACGACGCCGAGGTTGTTGAGCTCGGTCAGCGTCTGACTACGGCATTCGATGCTTATGAAGCTTTTATGGCTATTCGACCTCAAGCTGATTGTGAGTTTGGCGATAATTGTACCGGATTGAATGGTTCCGCATGTCCCGTAATCGGGGGAGGTGCTTGCCGGGATGCTCGGACCGCATACAACGATTCTTACGACTCCTACGAGGAACAGCAGTCGGTACGCCAGGATGCATATAACGATCTTATTGAAGCACGTAAAGATCTGGCCGCTGCCAACAATGATTCCGATAGTTTTGGGCCTGCAGGCTCTTATATTGAAGCGGTCAATAATGTAGAAGAATTCAAGGTGCTGTGTGGTTTGGATTCGAGCGATTTTGGCTCGTGCGACGGTGGCCTGATCACGCGCAAGGGAGAAACAAAAGATGGTATCGAAAGTGTTTCAATAGCTTTGGCAAGTGGTGTGGAGCGCAGGGATGGCCTGGATGTGGGTGCATCCTTCGAATTCGCAGTGAACTCAGTAAATCCTGATGGCTCAACCAGCCCACGTACCGACTACATCGATATCAACATGAAAGGGCTGTTTATCGATGGAACTGCGTTCCGTCTTTGGTCTGCTCCTGACGAGCAGGGTGACGATGAGCTGAATGCTGAGATTCGCTTGAATCTATTTATCAAAGAGTTGGATATCAGTGTTTGTGATCCTTCGGTTTGTGACAATGATCCTGTAGCCAAGGAGGCTTCTACTCTAAACTTGGACAACATGTTTGTCAGTCTTAACCTGGGTTACGGCGAGATTCAGCCAATGCGTCTGTCTGCTACGTCGGATGGTAACTTCGAATTTGAGCTGACCAAGCTCCGTCCTGGTGATGATGTCGACACCAGTAGCCAGGAAGACATGCAAGCTTTCTATGATGATTACTATGAAAACTCACCGAAGAGCTTTATATCAATCAGTGACGTGCGGATAGGCAACAGTCCGGACGCTAGCCTCGGTAGTATCACTGTAGATGGTTTGCGTGCTCAGTACCTTAAAGTTACCAGTCGCGACCTGTAATAGGTGGAGGTCAGAATGACAATTAATAAATTAGTACTTTCTCTATCCACATTGATGGTCGCAACTTCGTCAATGGCCGAGATGGAAGCAATTGATGATTTCGATTTGTCCGAAATCTCCGGTAAGGGTGGTGTTTATCTCTCTGGTGAGTTCGCGATCAACAAAGATGGTGGACCCCTTTGGGACGATCCTAATGAGGTCTCAGGCTTCACTCCAGGTACCCGTCCTATATTCGACGGCGCCGGTAACATCGTTGGCTCTGAAGAATGCGAAAACGGGATCTGTGGTTTGCGTCTCGCTATCAAATTGAATGAGAACAGTGAAGGTTGGTACGTTCTGGATGACGTTTCTGGTGGCATGTCCTTTGAAGGACTAACGCTTCAGACGGAAACTTTGACGACTGCAACAAACTATGACGTTTGGGTTGATGGTGGCTTCGAAGAAAAAGCGGTTGACGATGAGGTTCTAAAAATCGGGCTGCCAGGGACCATTACGTTCAACGATTTTAAGTTTAAGTTCGCTGTGGCTAACAATGGTGAATTTGGTGTACCTCTTCAGGATGGAACCGCATTTCGTCAAACCGAAATATTTGGCGTTCAGCTAGACGGCAATATCACTGTCGGTGGTAACTTACTCCTGTTTCCGGTGGATTGATTATGAAGAATACTACTTTGACGTTAAGTGCGCTCACACTCGCGGTTCAGGCTGTATCAGTATCGGCATTAGAAGCGCTTGATGATGAGACCATGGCGAATGTATCTGGTCAGTCTGGCGTGACGATTGAGCTTGACCCAGGGCAGCTGGATATTGGTGAAATCAGCTACAGCCAGGACGGTGTTGCGGCCAATATGCGTGACATCAATATCAACTCCAGTATTGGCTCTGCCTCGGTAACGACGATAGATATTGACTCTGACGGTACCCTTAATCTGTTCAATCAGCTTGGTGCTCGCGAGTTTACCGTTGGCGGCGTTGGCATGACCGGCACCACTGGTATTACTAATGATTTCTTCAGCCTTCGCGGTGCTACTCAGGCCTACAGTAATGGCGGGACCGCAGACGATTTTTCTGACGATACTGGTGTATTTCGTCTGAATATGGGCGATGACGGTAACGGAAATCTTGCGTTTGATGGTTCTCAAGTAGGCGTCTTCTTTGACGGTCTTCACTTTGGTGATGACGGTATGGAGTGGATTATTGATGACCTGGCGATGTCGGCCATTATTAATTATGGTCGCCTCATCGTTAATGAGGGCAGTGTTGAATTTGATTTTGGTACTTTTGAGAACCGAGGCCTACGCCTGACCTATGAGGCAGCTGCGATTGGTCTGTCTAATGATCCTAATATCGCCGTTGGTGATTACGGTGATCCTGATTCAGCAGGTTATTTGCTTGGTGACACGTTCGGTTCACTGAGTGTCGACCTTGAGGCGTACGGTACTTTCACCATTGAAGGAGGAGGTGCAGACATCGGTGAGGGGATTACCTTCATTCCTGCGCTTACGCTTATCAATGACGACGCTGATCGTCCTGCGTTTAAGTACACTGATGACGGTTACGTGATTCTCGCTCGTAACTTTCGTGGCGACTTCAGTACAGAGTCTGGTTTGACTCTCGACTTTGAAGAAGACGATGCTAATAATCCCTATCTGGCACTGCGCTACGAAGATCTGACCTTCTCATTCAGCTTAGATGACCTGGTACTTGGTGATGAAAACGGAGCAGCTTTGGGTAGCTTCCGCGGACAGGTGCTTTTCCAGGATGGCTTAGTTGATGGGATTGAGCGTAAAAACTATCTGCATTTATTCCCAGGCGGCGATATTGCAAGTGCTGATGGTTCAACTCAGCAGGGTGTGACGGCACAAGTGGGTTGGAATATCGTATCTGCAGATCCACTGGCTGACCCAAATGGTGGTGACTTCACGACGCCAGGCAACTTCGCTGGTAAAACTGCAGCTGAAAGTAATACCTATTTCGCCATGAATGATGATGGCAACTGGGTTTACTTCAACGGTTTCAACGGCTGGGGTGAAGGCGAAGTTTCACTTGATCTTACTTCTGGCCCAGATATGGCGTCGTTGCCTTCGGATTACTATGCCAACCCTTACAACTCTGCGACTGGTCAGTTCGACGAAAATGTAGGTTACGATCGTGAAAACAAGGTTGGTACTTACGATGGCCTGCGTATCGACTTCAAAGATTTACGCGGAGAGTACAGCTTCTCGGGCGTAACTGTTGGTACTAGTGAAGAAGAGGCAATGGACTCCCCTTACATGGGTGGTACTGAGCTGCTTCTGGCGATGGAAGTATTTCCATCATACAGTTTTACCCTCAATGGTAACCTGACGATTGCACCAGGCGGCCAGATTAATAGTGACGGTATCGGTGGCACACAAGGTCTGACACTTAACGGTGACCTGCGAATCACTGATGGCGATGCTGAGATTACAGTGGATGAATTCGGTCGTGGGGTTTGGTTAACAGGTGTAACCTATGACCTCCACATGCGTGGTGCTTCTATCGACGTAACCGAAGATGGTTTGACCTTTAACAAAGGGCTGACGTGGTCGACCATTCAGGTAGGCCAGTACAATAGCGCTACGGGTGAAATCGAGGGCGGTATTATCTTCGGCTCACGAGATGATGGTGATAATTTAGGTGCCTTCACGCTCGAGCGTCTAGAGGATGGCACTACGATTTCAGTAGCGTCGGGTGGTGCAGGTCAGGTTTGTATTGGCGGCTCACTCAACGCTGGAGGCACTGATTGTGCGGGCGCTGGTCGTTTCGAAGATCGCGGAGAGCAAGGGCTGACTATCAAAGTTAAGGCGAAGTTTGCAGAGGCTCCTACTGACGTGAACGATCCTAATTATTATCGCTACCTTGGCAAAGGTAATCGCTTCTCTTGGACACAGACAAATGGTACGACCCTGACTCTTGATAACTTCAGCACCCAGGATGGTCCTCAGGGCGGGAACGACTACGGTCTGAATATTGATCTTAAGCTTGATGTTGCAAGAACAGCAGTGCGTGCAAGTTTTATTGATGAGGACGGTGACGGTAATACGGACAATGACTTTGATGGTGATGGTCGTCCTGATTTGATCGATACAAATGGTCAGTATATTCAGGAGTCCGAGATCCCGGAACGTGGCCCTCTTGGCTTCGCAGTATTCGGTCGGGTTCACTTTAAACAGCTGAACATCGATGGTCTGAAGATTGCTGCGACTCCAGACAGTACGCCTCAGACACTGATCAGTCAGATTGTTGTTCAGAATGCGGATATTCAGGCTAACCTGACGGCCACTCCAATCCGCTAACCTTCCTTTGCTGCGATGTCCGATGATCAGGCGTATACTGTACGCCTGAATCATCGGCATCGGAGTCTCTTATGAGCCAGCAGAATCGCCTGGTTATTTTCGACACTACAATGCGTGACGGCGAGCAAAGCCCGGGCGCATCAATGACCAAAGAAGAAAAAGTCCGCATCGGTAAAGCGCTCGAAAAAATGCGCGTCGATGTTATGGAGGCAGGTTTCGCAGCTGCCAGCCCCGGAGACTTTGCGGCTATTGAGGCCGTTGCCTCTTCTGTGCGCGAGAGCACTGTATGCAGTCTTGCACGAGCGGTTGATCGTGATATTGAACAAGCGGCTGCAGCGTTGAAAAATGCAGAGCGTGCTCGTATTCATACCTTCATTGCGACTTCACCTATCCATATGCAGTACAAGCTGCGTATGGAGCCAAATGCCGTTATTGATCAAGCAGTGCGAGCGGTGAAGAAAGCGCGTGGACTGGTTGAAGACGTCGAATTTTCTTGTGAAGACGCGGGCCGCTCAGAAATCGATTTTCTATGCCGTATTATCGAAGCAGCTATTGATGCGGGTGCCAGCACGATTAACATCCCTGATACCGTTGGCTATGCGATTCCAGAAGAGTTCGGAAATACTATTCGAACACTGATTGAGCGTATCCCTAACGCGGATAAGGCGATTTTCTCTGTTCACTGCCACAACGACCTGGGTCTGGCGGTAGCCAACTCTCTCGCCGCAGTGACTAATGGTGCTCGTCAGGTTGAGTGTACGATTAATGGTCTGGGGGAACGCGCCGGTAATGCCTCTCTTGAAGAAGTGGTCATGGCAACCCGCACCCGCCAGGATCTGTTCAACATCGAGACCGGTATTGATACAACTCATATCGTGCCGACGTCGCGGCTCGTTTCGAGCATCACGGGTTTCCCTGTTCAGCCGAATAAAGCAATTGTGGGTGCCAATGCCTTTGCTCACGAATCCGGTATCCACCAGGATGGTGTTCTTAAGCACCGCGAGACCTATGAGATCATGAAGGCAGAAGACGTAGGCTGGGGTGCGAACCGCATGGTGATGGGCAAGCACTCGGGACGTGCCGCCTTCCGCAGTCGTTTGCAGGAGCTGGGAGTTACGTTTGAGACGGACGCAGCTTTGAATGACGCTTTTGCTCGCTTCAAGGATCTTGCTGATAAGAAGCATGAGATCTTCGATGAAGACCTGCAGGCACTGGTCACAGAAAGCCGCTCGGCCTCTCTGCCTGATGTCTATAGCTTGGTATCGCTTGAGAGTCACTCGGCTACCGGTGAAACGCCTGTGAGTGAAATCGTCATCAGCAAAGATGGCGCCGAGCATCGCAGCAAAGCGGAAGGTAGCGGCCCTGTGGATGCAGCTCTGCGTGCTATTGAAGATGTCGCTAAGTCCGGCGCTAACCTCTTGCTGTACTCGGTGAATGCGATTACGGAAGGCACTGACTCTCAGGGTGAGGTGACTGTGCGTCTTGAAAAGGCGGGCCGTATTGTCAACGGCAGCGGTGCGGATACCGACATTGTTGTCGCATCAGCAAAGGCGTACATCCATGCACTGAATCTTCTGGTCAGCACTAACGATCGTACGCACCCTCAGAACGACGGCGTTTAACGGCGTATGTTAGAGCAGCGTCGGGTCGATTATCTCAAGTCGATGGGCATCACAGTGTGGCTGCCCAGACGAGAGCTGCCTCATGCCCCAGCGTCTCGCTGGATGGCTGAGGACTCGCCGTCGGAGCGTCATGAGCATATTCACATCGAGTCGACGCACGATCATGCGCGCCCGGTTGCTGCAGCGGATCTGTTGCGGGCCGGCCAACCTATGCCAGCGCATCCTCAGGTGGCAGCAGAAATCGCCAACGACGCAGTTTCAGAGCCAGCAAAGCCTGCAGACACTAAGCCTCTGACGCCTGTTAGTTCAGAGCCAACTGAGCAGACAGGTGTTGCGGCGGCTCTTCCCTCTGTACCTTCTGGCGAACCGCCGAGGTTTGCTCTGGAGTTTATGCAACTGAGCGGGTCAGGAATCTGGGTTGTTGATGCGAATATTCCACTTGAGCAGGTAACTCCTTTCGCCGGAAGGGTGCTGGCCGCGTTTGGAATGAAGCCGTCTGTAGTACCTCAGCCAGTATCTTTCCGCTGGCCCTTTATAGAGTCTCGTCATCAGGATCAGAGCGAAGCTGTTGCGGTTCAGGCTTTGAAGGCTCAATGGCAGTATTTCAGCAGTCAGGGCGCCGGGTACGTCATTACCGTCGGTGAAAACGCTCAGAGCTGGATGAACAGAATAGACGTTAAAGAGCACTTTCATATTCCTGATCTGGAAGCACTGATGTCTTCAGCATCGGCCAAGCGTGCTCTGTGGCTGTCATTGTATGCTCTGGCAGAACGGTAGGGGTCTATGACTGATATCCGGGTAGGCGGGATAGAAGACCTTGAGACGGTGATGGAAATTGAGCAAGCCGCTCATCAGTATCCATGGTCAGAAAAAATCATGACGCGCTACCTGCGCAAGCCAGATTCCGTTTGGGTATTGGAGGTCGACGGTGAGCATTCCGCACATGCGGTAATCTCTGCTGTGGCTGATGAGGCAGAGTTGTTGATGATCAGCGTCAGGCCTGAAATGCAGGGGCGAGGGTACGGTAAAGCACTGCTTGCACGTGTAAGTCAGTGGCTGCAGGAGAAAGGTATTATTTCTTTCTTTCTCGAAGTCCGTGAGTCAAATGAGAGTGCCATCGGCCTATATGAGTCGCTTGGTTTCAATGAGGTCGGCAGGAGGCCTGGATATTATCCTCACCCCGACGGCAGGGAAGATGCTTTGATTTATTCATTGGAGCTCTGTGATTAATGGTCTCTGAACTCAGTAGCCATACTGCGTTAATTCTTTCCTGGCTGATATCGGCCCCCCTCCTTTTTTATACGATCAAAACCATCAACTGGGCTGCATTTTCGCATCATTCCGGCGTACAGCATTTCTTTCTCGGGAGCCTGTTGGTCGTGTCCGGATTCTGGTTTATGCGGGCGGGAGTTCGTCCGGGGCTGGATTTTCATATTATTGCAGCCACGGCGCTGACGCTACTGATGGGGTGGCGCCTGGCGTTATTAAATATGGCTGTTGTACTGGTTGTGATGGTGTTTCTTGGTGTTATCGAGCCGGAGGCCTGGGCGTTATCTTTCCTGCTGGGTGCGGCAATTCCGGTATTCGCCGCCTATCAGTTTTTTCTCAATGTTTATCGGCGGATGCCACACAACCCGTTTATTTATATTCTCGTGGCAGGCTTTCTCAATGCTGGATTTACACAGGTTGTCTACGCCTGCTCCGTGTCCGGTTGGTACTGGTTTGAAGGTATTTACACTCTGGAGCAGATCTGGCGGGATTATCTCAGGATGCTCCCCTTGATGATGTTCCCTGAGGGGATAACGAACGGGATGTTTATCGCCGGGATGGTCAGCTTCCATCCTCGTTGGTTAAGTACCTTCGACGAAGACTCGTATTTCAATTACTGAACAGTACTTTAAAAACTCAATGAGTATCAGCGCGGAGCATATTTCTGGAGTTTTCGTTGCAGGGTCCGGCGATGCATATTCAAGGCTCTGGCGGTCGCTGAAATATTACCGTCGTTTTCATTCAGAACTCGTTGAATGTGCTCCCACTCCATCCTGTCGACACTCATCACCTCTGCTTGCTGATCACCTACAGGCCTGCCTTCGAAAGTAGAAATAAGGTCCTGTAATGTTGCAGGTTTATGCAGGTAGTTATCGGCGCCACGTTTTACGGCTTCGACTGCGGTAGGAATACTTGCGTAGCCTGTCAGAACGATAATTGACGCATCAGGCCAGCGCTGTTTCATTGGAGAAATAAGATCAAGACCAGAGCTGTGCTCAAGCCGTAAATCAAGAATGATTCGCTGTGGAGCATGAGATACGTCCTTAAGCTCGTCCGGGCTACGGATGAAGGTCGCTTCAGCGCCACTTCGTTCAAGGCTGCGGCACAGTACCCGCCCGAAATGTTCGTCATCATCAACGATCAGATAACGTAATGTCATACGCTGACCCTCCGCGTCACGATGGGGAGTTTCAAGTGACTCAGGCTGCCGCCCGAGTTCAGAGCTTTAAGATGAATACTGCCACCAAACTGCTCAATGCTGGCATTACTCAGGTAAAGGCCGATTCCCATCCCGTGTTCTTTCTGACTGGCAAATACAGCCTCTTCGCTGATATGACTGGCCGCTTCTGGGTCTGGCTGAATAATATCGAGTTCCCAGAAATCAGAGGTCACACGCGAACGCAACTGCACGGGTCTCTGCCCAGCTTCGGCGGCGTTATCGAGCAGGTTTAATAATGCCTGATCAAGAAGCGGAGACGCCGGAATGAGAGCGGTTGCCTTGCAATCCAGCTCATCCCATAAGGCATGGGGTTTACTCAACCGCCAGCGGTGGAGTTGGCGTAATAGCCATTCCTCGGCATCGTGTTCTGAATGAGCGTTGCTTTGTCGGCCCGCCATTGCCAGTTGCTGGAGTGAATGTCGGCAGCGCTCCACCTGCTGGCGCATTACCGAAATATCCTCATCGCTAACTTCGTGCTCGGTGGCCTCATCGAGCAGCATATCCAGAGTCATAAGAGGCGTGCCCATTTCATGAGCGGTGCCTGCTGCGAGCGTAGCGATACCAATGAGTTGCTCGTTCTTTAGTTGTCGCTCCCGTAGAGCCTGAATCTCAATAACATGCCGCTGTCGATCTCGCACCAGTGCGGGCAGAAACGCGGCGATAATGAGTGTACTGAGAACAAAGGTCAGCCACATGCCCCCAAGGTGCCAGTCAAACAAGGAGCCTTTACCATCCATGCCCATCGCCAGCGGTGTATACCACTGCGTCAGTACGCTGTAATCCAGAATCAGTGTGCCGGCCACTATGAGTGCGCGATAGCGGTTAAGGCTGTAGGCCGAGACAACCATCAACACCAGAAAGTACGAGATCACAGGGTTTGTCGCCCCTCCACTAAAAAACAGCAGTGCCGTCATCAGCTGGGTTTCGGCGACGATATTCAATAGCAGGGCGTCTTGCCCCATTCGCTTTGAAGCCTGCCAGAAAGGTAGGGCGATCAGTGGGATATAACCTGCGAGCACCCACCAGATGATGGGGGGCAGATTAAAACCCACGAATGCGAGCCAGAACAGCAGTACGAGCCAGATCAGAGCGACCGAAAACCTGAGCAGGCCGAGGCGCGTGAGCGTATTACCAAAATTCAATCCGATGACCCCTGACTTCCGGACAAAGTGGCATTTTCATTGAATTTACAGCATACCACTTACAGCAGGAGTATTCTGGAAAGAGGTCATGACCTGAGTCATGCCTGGTCGCGAAACACCCCGTGCCTTTACTTCTGGCAACGGCGCCATTATCGACGCAGTTGCGTGCTTCAACCTTTGCGCTAATTTTGCGATAATCCGCCCCCTTCTGAATAACACACTTCTCCGGGCCGGATCTCTATATGAAACCTCAGATTGCCGAGTTACTTAGTGCCGCTGTCAGCGTTCTGAAAGAGCAGAATGTACTTCCAGCAGACCTTGAACCGCGAATTCAGGTCGATAACACCCGCGATAAAGCACACGGTGATCTGGCAACCAACCTGGCGATGATGCTGGCAAAGCCTGCTGGTAAGAATCCACGTGAGCTTGCTCAGCTGGTGGTCGATGCGCTGCCAGAAAGCAGCCTCGTCGAGAAAACTGAAATCGCTGGCCCAGGTTTTATCAATTTCTATCTGAGTGATGAATCAACGTCGTCACTGGTTAAGGCCGTTCTGGATCAGAAGAACAACTATGGTCGCTCTGATGTTGGCCAGGGCAAAAAGGTGCAGGTCGAATTTGTGTCGGCCAACCCGACCGGGCCACTGCATATCGGTCATGGTCGTGGAGCCGCAGTGGGCGACTGCCTGTGCCGCCTGCTTGAAGCAACCGGCTGGGATGTGACGCGCGAGTTTTATTACAACGATGCAGGTCAGCAGATTAACAACCTGGCCCTTTCAGTACAGGCGCGCTGCAAAGGTCTGACACCGGATGACCCAAGTTGGCCGGAAGACGGCTATCGCGGAGAGTACATTATCGATCTCGCCGAAAGCTTTATGCGTGGTGATACCGTATCGTCTGAAGATCAGAGCTTCACTGGCACTAAAGACGCTGAAGACCTTGAGGGTATCCGCCACTTTGCCGTTGCCTACCTGCGGAACGAGCAGGATCTTGATCTGAAAGCTTTCGGTGTCGACTTTGATGTCTACTTCCTTGAATCCTCGCTCTACACCGAGGGCAAAGTTGAAGAAGCCGTTCAGACCCTGATTAAAAATGGTTACACCTACGAAGATGGCGGGGCTCTCTGGCTGCGCACCACCGACTTTGGTGACGACAAAGACCGTGTAATGCGTAAAACAGACGGTGGTTACACCTACTTCGTACCGGATGTGGCCTACCACCTGAACAAATGGCAGCGTGGTTTTACTCGCGTCATTAACGAGCAGGGTGCCGATCACCACTCAACCATTACCCGTGTGCGTGCAGGTCTACAGGCGCTGAACGCTGGTATTCCAGAAGGCTGGCCGGGTTATGTACTGCACCAGATGGTGACAGTGATGCGTGGCGGTGAAGAAGTTAAGATCTCCAAGCGCGCGGGCAGCTACGTCACTCTGCGTGACCTGATCGACGAAGTCGGTCGCGATGCCACCCGTTACTTCCTTGCAGCTCGTAAGGCCGATGGTCAGCTGACGTTTGATATCGACCTGGCTCGCTCCCAGTCGTCAGATAACCCTGTGTACTACGTTCAGTACGCGCATGCGCGGGTATGCTCGATTTTCCGCAAACTGGCTGAAGCAGGTCAGAGCTGGGATGCTGAAACGGGCCTAGCGGCGTTGGGCGCACTGACGCTTGAGACAGAAAAAGAAATGATGGTTAAGGTCGGTCGCTTCCCTGAAGTCGTACGTCGCGCTGCCGATGCGAGCGAACCTCACCAGATTGCTAACTTCCTGAGAGAACTGGCTGGTGATTTCCACACCTGGTACAACTCAGAGAAAACTCTGGTAGATGATGCCGACCTGCGTAACGCGCGTCTGGCTCTGGCTGAGTCTGTGCGTCAGGTTCTGCATAACGGCCTGTATCTTTTGGGCGTCAGCGCACCGGAAGAAATGTAATCGGTCACAGTAATACCGGAAGAGTATGGTAGTGTGATCGCGAAAGTATTTCCCTGGGTAAGTTGATGTCTGATAACAGCTCTAAAGTACCGGCCTGGGTGTGGGTAACCACACCCGCTATCGCTATCGGTTTTGTCGGTTTTATTTTTTATCTCTCGACGATTCCGGCGGGCGACGAACTCGAAGCCGTTCGTGGTGATGCACGTAAAGTACTTGAAGAAAGCGCGGCAAAAGCCCGCGAAGATGCGGCGAAAATCGAGAGTAAGGTGAAACCTTCTTATGATTTTTACCGCCTGCTGGAAAAGCAGACCGTTGAAGTACCTGACGTCGAAGAGTACAAATCGACCCCAAAAGACGCTGCCGCCAAGTATGAGTACCGTCTTCAGGCCGGCTCGTTCCGCTCAGACCGTGATGCGGACCGTATGCGTGCAGAGCTGATTCTCGAAGGCTTACCTGCATACCTTGAAAGCAGTGCGGTCAATGGCTCAACCTGGCACCGTGTATTTGTCGGACCTTATACCGACCGCTCCAAACTCAATAAAGCGCAGGACATTCTCGTCAGCCGCAATGTCAGCCCTCTGGTGCTGAAACAGAAAGTCAGCGACTGAGATCAATTACAGGCTGGCTTTAGCTTGCCGGGCTTCCCGGGCTGTGTAACATTGAATTCATAGTCCTCAGAGGAGTCGTCCATGTCACTATTCCCAACGCGGGGCATGCGCCGGCCTTATTGTCGGACGAAGAGATCTCTGCAGTGCGCGATTTTTTGACGATGTAACTTAATGTAAGGCCTGTAAACAACAAAAAGCCACAGACTGTTTCTGGAAGAATTAGTGCTCATGGTTCTTACTATAAACAGTCGTTCATGGTTTCAGGGTTGCGGGCAATGGAAGAAACAGAACTCAGCCAACCGGCGTTTTTACATGTTCATATTATCGGTGCGTTCGCGTCAGCCAGCATACTCATGTTGGTGATGTTAGTGGGCTGAGGGGGAAGGGGGTGTAGCGGCACCTCCTTGTGCCATAGCTTGCGTCGAAACGCTTATTCAGGGTTAGCATCTACCGTTACTGTACCGTCGGTTTCGATAGTAACCACCGCACTTACGAAGCTGAAACCTTCGCCCTGACCAAATTCTTCGTCATCCACTTCCGGATCATCCAACTCAGCCTGACATGTCACAGCCACCGTATAATCGCCTGGTGTCAGGTAAGACGCCGTGTACGAAAGTTCAGCATCGACTGACGCTGTTGCCACTGGCTCGTCGTCGGTTCCCAGGTCGTCTGGTTCTGTAACCTCACCTTCATAGACATACACCGCTTTCGTGTCTTCGCTGTTGCAAAGTTCAGAAGACAAGGTGCCGGTAATCGAGCCGTAATCGGCCAGATCAATCAAACGGATCGTCGGGCGTAGCTTGTATTCGCCATTGCCTGTCACTGTAATCGCCTTACGCAGGTCGAAGTCCAGCATGAAAGAGACTGACTCATCGGCCGTCACAGTGAAACCACTGACGAGTTTCAGACCCGTCTGCTCACCGCTTGGAATCTCAAGCTCAAACGAGCCATCGGCAAATGAAATATAAGTATCGTTATTTCCTTCGGTGTCTACCATCAGGCGGATCTGTGAATACTCACCTGCTTCAACTTCAAAGTCAGTAAACAGTTCCACACTGTTGCCGGCCTGATAATCCAACAGGTTAATCTGCTTTGGCTCATCGAACGTCAGTTCTTCCTGTGTTTCATCATCTTTAATCAGAACAACACCAGAGAACTGTACGTATACGCCAAGTGCTGAATTTACCGGCGCATCAGTCACACTCATGGATACTTTACCGGTCTCGCCGTCATCATTACTGCTGCTATCACCACCGCAGCCAGTCAGAATTAAAGCCGACGTCGCGACTGCCAGAAGTGACGGTTTCAGTGAACCAGAAGAAATAAACATACAAACTCCAAAGTCAATGAGGTTATTAATCTGTACGCGTATGTATCTAAAGGTTCCTTTATTTTTTGTTACGTAACTTTTCGTTGAAGTGGTGTGGCTCGATCTATCATCAAGCAATACACGGCCGCAGGCCGCCCGGAGGGGCAAAGCCAGGGATGGCTTTGATGAATCGAACGAGTTCGATGGAGTGTTTCACTTTCTTGT
Source organism: Thalassolituus maritimus (assembly GCA_913019975.1). Lineage (GTDB taxonomy): Bacteria > Pseudomonadota > Gammaproteobacteria > Pseudomonadales > Oceanobacteraceae > Thalassolituus. The sequence continues at coordinate 16,398 of CAJWBH010000007.1, forward strand.
AAGCAATAAAAAAGCCCGTACATTTCTGTACGAGCTTTTCGAATAAGTGGTGCCCAGAGGCGGAATCGAACCACCGACACGCGGATTTTCAATCCGCTGCTCTACCGACTGAGCTATCTGGGCATCTCATCAGGACTGTCCGTCCGTTGAGTGGCGCGTATTAAACCGCGCTCGCCGCATACTGTCAACAGCTATTCAGCGATTTTTCTTAATTTTCAGGAACATAGCCTTCTGCCTGATCAAAATCACCGCCGCTGAGAAACTTCTCGCGCTGTTCTGTCAGGTACTTGCGGGCTTCGGGGTCCATTACGCTCAGGTGCTTCTCGTTAATCAGGCGTTTCTGGTGTTCTGTCCATTCTTCCCACGCTTTCGCAGAGACGGTCTGCATAATTTTTTCACCGGCCGGTCCGGGGAAAGGCGGAGTGGTCAGAGCGGGGAGTTCTTCACCGTATTTGCGACAGTGTACCGTGTTGGCCATGCTTACTCCTGAGTGATCAATGTAAGTAGTTTCTTCACCGGTGCAGCCAGACCAATGGCGCTTGGTGAGGAGGTATTGTACCAGTGGACGTTGTTTTCATGCACCGTGGCTGCTGGCCGTTTTATTTTTACGTGCACAGGGGTGATGTCCAGGTGGTAGTGAGAAAAGGTGTGCCTGAAGGTATTCAGAACCTGAGTCTCAGCCTCTGTATGGCCTGTCTCGCTGAGAAGAACCTGCTCCGTTTCAGCGGTGTCTCCGACTTCGGGAAAGCTCCAGAGCCCGCCCCATATTCCGCTCTGAGGCCGCTGCTTCAGTAAAAGCTCACCCTGTTCGTTTTCAAAAATCACCATCACGGTACTTTTTACTGGTTTTTCTTTCTTTGGCTTGCTGTTCGGGTACTGCGTTGGATTACCTTCAGCGTACCCCTGGCAGTCAGGCTGCAGCGGGCAAATACCACAGGCGGGTTTAGAGCGTGTGCAAAGAGTCGCACCCAGGTCCATCATTGCCTGCGTATACTGCTGGTGGCTGTGTTCTGGGGTCAGTCGGCCAGCAATCTCCCAGAGCTGTTTTTCAACCGCAGTGGTGCCCGGCCAGCCCGGGATCGCATAGAAGCGGGTCAGTACGCGTTTGACGTTGCCATCGAGGATAGGTGCGCGGATGCCCATACTAATAGAAGCGATAGCCCCTGCGGTTGAGCGGCCTATGCCGGGTAAGTCGCTTAACTCTTCAACCGATCTGGGAAACTCACCATCGTATTCGCTAACAACTGTCTGAGCGCATTTGTGCAGGTTTCTTCCGCGTGCGTAGTAGCCGAGGCCAGTCCAGTGGTGGAGCACGTCATCCTGAGTGGCGTTGGCGAGCGCTTCGACAGTTGGGAAGCTGTCCATAAAGCGCTCATAGTAAGGAATAACGGTGGCGACCTGAGTCTGCTGTAGCATGATCTCAGACACCCATACACGGTACGGCGTGATGTTCTGTTGCCAGGGAAGATGCTTGCGACCGTGAACCTCATACCAGGCGAGCACGGTCTCACTGAATGCTGAGTCTTTCATGGTGTCCGGTTTCTGTTAAAACGGCGGGCAGTATGAAGGATCTGACTCAGATTTCGTAGCTGTTGCTGCGTCGCTCAGCAGAGATCACAAGGTATTGATGCAGCTGCCCGAGAGATAGCGGACGGCTGAACAGGTAGCCCTGACCCTCATCACAGTTATTCAGGCGCAGATACTGGAGTTGTTCATCCGTCTCTACGCCTTCGGCGACCACGTTCAGGTCGAGCTTGTGGGCCATCGCGATCACCGCTGCGGTGATCGCCATGTCGTTCTTATCATCCGGAATATCCATGACAAACGAACGGTCCACTTTTAGCACATCAATCGGGAAACGCTTGATGTAGGAGAGTGACGAGTACCCGGTACCGAAGTCATCAATGGCGATAGACACACCTGTCGATTTGATCTCCTGCATGATGCGGATGGCCGCTTCAACATCATCCATCAGCGTACTTTCGGTGATTTCCAGTTCCAGACAGCGCGGTGGAATCTCGGTGATCTCAAGCACATTGCGGATACGACCGGCGAGATCCGGGTCGGTGAACTGTTTGGCTGACAGGTTGACCGCAACTTTGGCATTCGTAGGCATGATGTTCTTGCGGATCAGGCTACTGATCTGGCGGCACGCCTGCTCAAGAACCCAGTTACCAATATCAATGATCTGGCCGGTTTCTTCAGCGACCGGAATAAAGTTATCCGGCGTAATAATGCCCTTGTCTGGGTGTTGCCAGCGGATCAGCGTTTCGACGCCTGTGGTGCGGTAGTCGAACAGGCTGATCTTTGGTTGATAGAACAGGGTGAACTGATTCCGTTCTATCGCTTCGTTGATCTCTTTCTCGATGGCGAGGTGCTCGAGAATAGAGTGATTCATCTCTTCCGAGAAAAACTGGAAGTTGTTGCGGCCCTGCTCTTTGGCAGAGTACATGGCCAGGTCAGCATTTTTCATCAACACGTTGGTGTCGGTGGAGTCATCGGGCGTCATGGTGATGCCGATACTGACTGAGGTAAGGATATCCTGGCCTTTGACGCGAATGGGTTTCGACATTGCGCGCAGAATCTTTTCTGCAACGGCGCGTACATCCTGCACAGAACTGATGTCTGTCAGCAGAATTGTGAATTCATCACCACCGATCCTCGATACCGTATCGTTTTCCCGCACTGTGTTACTCAGGCGGTTCGATACTTCTTTGAGAAGAACGTCGCCAGCATCGTGCCCGAGCGTATCGTTGACGCGCTTGAACTGGTCCATATCCAGAAACATCAGGGCCATGGACTTGCCGGAACGGAGCGCTCCCTTCACTGAGGTCACCAGGCGATTCTTAAACAGACGCCGGTTTGCTAACCCTGTCAGTGGGTCGAAGAAGGCGAGGGTTTCCATCTGCACCTGAGCCGCTTTCAGTTCAGAAATATCTGAAATTGCACCTAAGTAGCCAAGTAGCTGGCCGTCGCGGTCGTAGAGCGCACTCGCCATCAGGTGGATCCAGGTGTAAGCCATGTCCGGGCGGGTCAGGCGGATCTCCAGAGCAATACTCTCCTGATCCAGAATCAGCCGGTTCCAGGCTTCCTGAACATTCACAAGATCTTTCGGGTTGATCATCTCGAACCAGTCCTGAAGATCAGGGTGGTCGTTGGTCATACCGTGAATATCACGCCAGCGCTGATTCACGTACTGCAGGTTCTGGTTGGGATCGACCTGGAAAATACCGACAGGAGACAGGGCGGTTAGCTTTCTGAAGCGTTCTTCAGATGCTTTTAGCGACTGGTTTTCATCATCAATGGTGGTCAGCAGGCGGTTAAACAGATCGACCAGATCACCGAGTTCGTCGTTATTCGTCTTGGTTGCACGAATCGAATAGACCTTCTTGTTCAGGATTTCGGTCAGGGTATCGCTCAGCTCCCGCATTGGCCTGGAGATCACATCTTTGAGCTTATTGGCGAGGAATAGCGCAAGTGCGAACGCTGTCAGCATAATGATGAGTGAGAACACCAGAAACTGGAAAAAACGTTCGAGCAAATGATCCCGGCTGCTTTCGATATACAGCGTGCCTATTGGCTCTTCGGCGCGGGTGACCGGAAAAAAGCGCGAGAAGTTATAGGTCTTAAGAGTATCGACGCGTGGCAGGTAATTCGGGCAATCGATGCGCTCGTGGGCCTTGGAGTGATAACTGGCCGCCAGTGTCTGGTCCTGACGATAAATACAGCCACGCACGATCGCACTGTCTGACTGCAGTGTGTTCAGGTTGCTTTCAAGCAGTGCCTTATCATTAAACGTCAGAGCCGCAGTGATACGGTCTGATATGACGTCACCGAGCACCTGTAACTTATTCTCCGTGTCCCGCTTGGCCAGATAATACTCGAGCGAAATATAGGCAAAGTTAGCCAGTAGGAGTGTCAGGCCGGTGGTGATTAATGAAATAAGAACAAGGCGCCGGCGTAAGGACTGGGTCTTGAAAAGCGTCATGGCACTACTCTCCCGACGAGAGTGTTGTTTGGCAGCCAAGGAAGCGCTCCTTCCTGAAGTGTCATTTTGATGTACATACAGCTGCCAATCATACTGTGCCGGTTATCCGAATAAACGCGCTCTACAGAGTGCGTCGTCAGTTATCTGAATTCAAGACGGCCAATACGGCCTTTTTATGGTCACTTTTTATTATGTGGCGCATTTTGAGGCGCCTTAGTGGAGTTCCCAATCACATCAGTTTAGTACTAATTCGCGGGCTTTACCGGTGGCGGGTCACAAAAAAAGCCGCTGGTCAGCGGCTTTTTCGACAGAATCTGAGGCTTAAGAGCCTGCCTGAAGCTCTTCAGGGTCGTATGGTTTGACGGGTTCGCTTTCCAGCTCTGTAATAAGTTCGCCGATACTGATGTTCTGTAAGCGATCAGAGAGCTGCGTGCGATAGGTTTTCACCATGCTCAGGCCTGAAATTACGGCGTCGTATACCAGCCAGTCGCCAGACTCTTTGTTTTCATACAAACGGAAATCTACTGGGACTTTGTTGCCATTGGTCTGGGTGAACTGGCCCTTCACGATAGCGCGGCCACCGTCCGGGCTGTAGCGGGTATCTGAGAACTCCAGAGTCTCGCCGCTGAATGCCTTGAAAGCACCGCCATAAGTACGTAGCTGACGATCACGGAAAATCGTGATGAAACGCTGCTGTTCCTCAGGCGTAGCACGGCGCCAGTATTTACCCAGTGCACCCATCGCGATCTTTTCTTGGTCGATGGCAGGCAGAATGTATTCTTGTACCAGACGCTCAACCATCTGGGCGTCGCGCTCTTCAGGTTCGGTTTTCTTCAGTTCAGCAATCACGCCATTGGTGGCTTGCTCAACCACTTTCAGTGGCTTGTCGTCACTGGCGAAAGTCTGCGTTACCGCAAACATCATCAGCGTAAACAGGGAGAGTATTTTTAACACGGTTACGTCCTTATCATTTTTGGTCAGTATCTAACGATACGTCGCAGCTGCCTAGACGGATGTTCACAATTATTTGTTACATCTGTGCAACAGTGGCTGCTCAAACAGTCCTTTTGTAGACCAACAGGTTACCCTGACGTTCAAAGTTTCTGCGTACGATGGCTTCTGATAGTGAGTCTTCACTATCGACAAACTCCAGGGTCAGTCGCTCCTCATCCGCCCATTTGCACAGAAAATGCAGCATCTGGTGCATAACACCACGGCGCTGAGTAATACGACGAACGCCAGCATTTGCCAGTCTTACGTGGTCGCCATTCCGTTCTGCCAGTAACGCGCCAATGATGCGGTCGTTAAATCTACCAGCAATAACCCAGCGATTCTGATTAATCCACTCGCGCAGGTGCGTATCAACGGCAAGCCCGTGGGGCTCGGTTTCGCTGCGGATTTTCTCAAAGTCTGCGAAGTCGTCTTCAGTTGGCTCAGTCAGGTGCTCCAGTTTTACCGGCACATCAGGCTCCTGTTCGTTGGCTTGTTCACGGTGTGGTGCATCAGTCAGGCAGGATTTCGTACTTTCAGAAGCTTCCGGCCTACTTTCTGGTGCGCTTTGCTTTATAATGCTTTCTTTTCTGTTTTGCGAGAGTCCGGAGACAATCTCACTATGGCACGCACGGCGTCAGTAGAGCGTAACACGCTCGAAACCCAGATTACCGTTAAGATCAACCTTGATGGCACGGGTCAGGCCAAATTCGACACCGGTGTTCCCTTTCTGGAGCACATGATGGATCAGATCGCGCGCCATGGCCTGATTGATCTGGATATCACCTGCAAAGGCGATACTCATATCGATGATCACCATACGGTTGAGGATATCGGCATCACCTTAGGGCAGGCGTTCGCACAGGCGATCGGCGATAAAAAAGGCATCGTCCGCTATGGTCATTCGTATGTACCGCTGGACGAGGCACTGTCACGTGTTGTGATCGACTTCTCTGGCCGTCCGGGTCTGGATATGAAGGTCGACTTTACCCGTGCTGCGATCGGCCGTCTGGATACTCAGTTATTCTGGGAGTTCTTTCAGGGCTTCGTGAATCACGCCAAAGTCACGCTCCACATTGATAACCTCAAAGGCTTCAATGCGCACCACCAGGCAGAGACGATCTTCAAAGCGTTCGGTCGGGCATTGCGTATGGCGGTTGAGCAGGACCCTCGTATGGCCGGCGTGACACCATCGACCAAGGGCAGTCTGTAAGAGGTCGGAACAGTGACAGTTAACAGTAAGATTTGTGCCGTTATTGATTACGGCATGGGCAATCTGCACTCCGCTCACGGTGCTCTTCAGAGTGTGGCTCCAGATACTCAGGTACTGGTTACCGGTGACCCAGAGGTGATCCTCAGAGCTGACCATGTGGTATTGCCCGGTGTCGGTGCTATCCGTGACTGTATGGCTGAGATTTATGCTCAGGGTATTGATGCTGTTGTGCGTGAAGTTGCGGCGTCGAAGCCTTTGCTCGGTATCTGTGTTGGTCTGCAGGCCATGATGGAGCGCAGCGAAGAAAACGGCGGTGTTGACGGTCTTGGGCTGTTCCGCGGTCAGGTTAAGTACTTTGGCGATGACCTGAGAGAAAACGGTGAGCGCCTGAAAGTACCCCACATGGGCTGGAACACAGTAAGTCAGGGAAAACACCCGCTCTGGAATGGCATTGCCGACGATACCCGTTTCTACTTTGTTCACTCATACCATGTAAAAGCAGAGAATGAGGAACAGGTGAAAGGCCGCGGCCACTATGGTGTCGATTTTGCCGCTGCCATGGGGCAGGACAATGTTTTCGCCGTCCAGTTTCACCCCGAAAAAAGCCACAATGCGGGTCTCGCATTACTCAAGAACTTCCTGAACTGGGATGGTCAGGCCTGATCTGGCCGCCCGGTTAATGATTCAAATTTAAGGTTACTCTTTTAAGGTTATTCTCATGCTCGTTATTCCTGCTATTGATCTCAAAGATGGCCAGTGCGTTCGCCTCCGTCAGGGCCGTATGGATGATTCCACCGTGTTTGGTGATGATCCTGTGTCTATGGCAAAGCGCTGGGTCGATGCGGGCTGCCGTCGTCTGCACCTCGTTGACCTGAATGGTGCGTTTGCCGGTGAGCCAGTGAATGGCGAAGCCGTGACCTCAATTGCTAAAGCCTTCCCGGACCTGCCGATTCAGATTGGTGGCGGTATCCGTTCACTGGAAACCATTGAGCACTACATCAAAGCGGGCGTGAACTACGTCATTATTGGTACGAAAGCCGTTAAAGAACCTGCGTTTGTAAAAGAAGCCTGTGACGCTTTCCCGGGCCACGTGATTGTCGGTCTGGATGCACAGGACGGTTTCGTTGCAACTGACGGTTGGGCTGAAGTCTCTGAAGTAAAAGCCGTTGATCTGGCGAAGCAGTTCCGCAACGATGGCGTATCAGCAATTGTGTACACCGATATCGCTCGTGACGGCATGATGCAGGGCGTGAACGTTGAAGCGACCGTTCAGCTGGCAGAAGAGGGTGGTATTCCTGTGATTGCATCAGGTGGTGTCACCAACATCGAAGATATCCGTCAGCTGTCGAAGGTGGCTTCCCGCGGTATTCTGGGTGCGATCACTGGCCGTGCAATTTATGAAGGTACGCTGGATGTTGCTGAAGCTCAGACTCTTTCAGACGAACTCACAGGTAAATAATCATGGCTCTGGCGAAGCGCATTATTCCGTGTCTGGATGTTGATAAAGGTCGCGTTGTAAAAGGCGTCAACTTCGTTGGTATCCGCGATGCGGGTGATCCGGTCGAAATTGCTAAGCGCTATAACGATCAGGGCGCGGATGAAATTACCTTTCTCGATATTACCGCCAGCCACGAAGAGCGTGAAACCACAGTTCATATGGTAGAAGCGATCGCCGAGCAGGTGTTTATTCCCCTGACTGTTGGCGGTGGTATTCGTGAAATTGCCGACATCCGTAACATGCTGAATGCTGGTGCCGACAAAGTATCGATTAACTCGGCTGCGGTTTATAACCCGGATTTTGTGCGCGCAGCGGCGGACAAGTTCGGCTCGCAGTGTATTGTGGTTGCGATTGATGCGAAGCAGGTAGATGACCACTGGGAAATTTTCACCCATGGTGGCCGTAAGCCGACCGGCATTAATGCGGTGGAGTGGGCTGTGAAAATGGCCGACTTCGGCGCCGGTGAAATCCTGCTGACCAGCATGGATCGTGATGGTGTTAAAACCGGCTTTGACCTGGGTGTCACCAAAGCCATCTCGGATGCGGTCAATATCCCGGTGATTGCGTCAGGCGGTGTGGGTAACCTTGATCACCTGGTCGATGGTGTAAAACTTGGTGGCGCTGACGCCGTTCTTGCGGCGAGTATTTTCCACTTCGGTGAATATACGGTCCAGCAGGCAAAAGAGCACATGGCTGCCGCTGGCATCGAAATGCGCCTCTAATTAATTCTGTCTTTATTTGTCACTCTTCGGTGGCCTGACTGGCCATCGAATTTCTGTCGATCTCCACAAAAGCGTCTACTCTGAAGGCAGAGCTGTTCTTCTTTATCTGAGAAACAGCAGACTTTCTAACTGAACTCTGCCCGCAGGCTGAGAGTGGCGCAATGACTCAATTTCAATCCGTGAAGTGGAAGATACTCACACCTATGATCCTGGTTTTCCTGCTGATCATGGTATTTATCAACCTGTATTCCTCACATCAACAGAAAGCGCGTCTTCTGGAGACTACCGAGCAGCATCTGAATCAGGTGCTCGACAATTATCTTGATGGCATCAATATGCTGATGCTGACCGGCAGCATGGCAAGCCGGGATACTCTGCGAGATAAGTTTGCTCAGCAGGACGGCATCGAAGAAGTGCGCGTATTGCGTGCCGACGCCGTAAACAAGCTATTCGGTCCGGGGTTTCCGAGCGAGAAACCTCAGGACGAATACGATCGCCGTGCACTGAACGGCGAAGCTGTATCGTTTGTTGAAACCGTAAATGGTGAACGTAAGCTCACGGTTATTGAGCCTTACATCGCTGTTGAGAACCGTCATGGCACTAATTGCCTTGGTTGTCATCAGGTTGCCGAGGGGACCGTTCTTGGTGCGGGGCGGATTACATACTCTCTCGCGGAGGAAGACAGCCAGGTGCTGGGAGATCTCATCAATAGCAGCCTGATGAACGCCGTTCTTATGATTGCCGGACTTTCCGGTATTTATTTTGTGATTTATCGCATCGTGATTCAGCCACTGCGTCGCCTGGAAAGAACGATGGGGCAGATAGGTACGAACTCTGACCTGACCCTGCGTGTAAACCTCGGCACCAATGATGAATTCAGCCGGGTCGAAGAAGCGACTAACCGCATGCTGAATAGCTTTCAGCCGGCGATCAGTGATTTATCTCATACCATGTCTGAGCTGTCTGGGGTGTCGGGAGAACTGGCATTAATCACCCGTGAAACGCGGGATGGAATGGGTGAGCAGCAACGTGAGAGTAAAGACCTGCTGGTGGCGGTAGAAGAGCTATCAGACGCTGCCGGGCGAGTGAACGAAAGTGCGGTAAACGCCGAAACAGCGGCCGTATCGGCGAAAGAGAATGCCGAGGGCGGTAGCGAAGTCGTTGTTCAGGTGACAGGCACGATTCAGGAGCTCGCGGCAGAAGTTGAGAACGCCGTGACGGTTGTACGGCAACTTGCTGAAGATACGCAGGGGATTGGTCACGTTGCGAAATCGATCAATGAAATCGCTGAACAGACGAACCTGCTTGCTCTTAATGCGGCGATTGAGGCTGCGAGAGCAGGTGAGCAGGGGCGTGGTTTTGCCGTGGTCGCTGACGAAGTCCGTAGTCTGGCAATCCGGACTCAGGATTCAACCAAAGAGATTAACGACATCATTGAGCGTCTGGTCAGTGTTTCTGAGAAAGCCGTTCAGGTGATGGATGCCAGTAAAGACCGTGCGCAGCAGGGTGTTCAGGATACAGAGCGTGCCCGCGAAGCACTTCAACAGATTGCAACAGGTGTTGAGAATATTCGCTCAATGAACAGCAGAATTTCTGCAGCGGCGGATAATCAGAACAATGTGGTCTCAAGAATTAACGAGAACATCCGTGTAATCAGTCAGGCTTCTGAGCAAACCCTGAGTGCCTCAGGGAGAACCTTTGAGCACAGTAACGACCTTGGTCAGATAGTGCAGCGGTTACGGGAAATTGTCGAGCGCTTCAGGGTGTGAAGCATGTTTGCTGATAATAAAAATGGCCGCAATCGCGGCCATTTTAATTTTCGAGTGTTATTTCTTAACAGCGAGTTCTACACGGCGGTTCTGTGCACGACCTTCAGCAGTATCGTTGGTCGCAACAGGGTCCGCTTCGCCATAGCCTTTTGCGCTCAGTTTCTCTGCACTGACGCCTTTCTCTACCAGGTACGAACGGACTGATTGTGCGCGGTCTTCGCTGATTTTCTGGTTCAGTGCATCGCTACCACGACTGTCGGTATAAGCCTGAATTTCGATCATCAGATCAGGATAGCGCTTCAGTTCTTTAGCAACATCATCAAGAATAGCTTCACTGTTTTCAGTCAGTTGTGCAGAGCCTGTTTCGAAGAAAACACCCTGAAGCTTGCCGTCGAAGCTCGGGCAACCGTCACTGTCGACCATAGTACCTTTGGGTGTATCTGAGCACTTATCTTTGCGATCAGGAACGCCGTCTTTATCGGTATCCAGCTTCGCAGCAATACGGGCTTTTTCAGCGGCCAGTTCGGCGGCACGGCGAGCGTCTTCCTCGGCTTTCGCGCGTTCTGCTGCTGCAGCTGCGTGTGCAGCTTCAACGTCGTTGGTCATATTATTTGCAGCTTCGTCGCGTGATGATGTCACGCTGTTGCCGCCGAAGCGCATGCCGGCTTCCAGCACATAGTTATTGTGCTCAATGTCTTCATTTACCATATCGTCGTAACGATATTCGGCACGGGCGAAGAAGGTATCTGTCGCCGCCAGTTGCAGACCTGCGCCAACACTCACCAGAGCGTTCTCTTGAGCAAAATCGTTCAGCTCTGCCTTGCCATAGCCAAGACCAGCGCTCACGTATGGCTGAATCATATCGTCACCGAAAAAATGCAGACCACTGACGCGAGCCTGCTGAACATCAGCACGGCCGTCAACCTGATCTGGAGAAGGCTGTACGATACTGAGCTCAACCGCGGTGTCGTTGTTCAGCATATAACCGGCTGAGAGTTCCAGGTCGTAGCTGTGCTTGATGTAATCATCGAAGTATTCGTTGGTGACCTCGTGGTCGGTGTGGGCACCACCAAAAGTCACGTAATAAGGGTTTTCGGCCAGTGCAGTAACGCTGATCGAAGAAATGATTGTAGCGAGTAAAGTGCGTTTCACGGGTAGTCCATCCATATTATAAATTGATATAGCCTGTATAGGGTGGCCGTGCTTAAATGGACTGGGCGTTGGTGAAACAGTTCAAAAAAAAATAAAAAATTCATAAAAACCCGAAGATGGATTTCGGGCTTTCAGGTGTTATAAAATCTGAGAAAAGTTCCTGTTGATTACAGGTCTTGAAGGATTTCAGCCTTCTTCTGAGAGTATTCCTTCTCTGTAATCAGCTCGTCATCTCTGAGGTTCTGAAGGATCTCCAGGCGTTCTTTTATCGACTTCTTCTCTGCTTTTCTGGCCTTAGCTTGATTGGCGGCTACAGGCTTCTCTTGTTGCAGGCAGTCGTACAACTCTGCTTCCAGGCTGACTTTGTTTACCGTCTTGATGCCGCCAGCCAGAGTCGGCTTACGGAAGCGGGATTCGCTACTGTCGAGGATAAGAATACTGTCGGCCCTGACTTCAAGGGCTTCTTTTCTAAGCTTTTCGGTGCACTTTTCTTCCGTACTGCTACTGCAGGATTCTTCTTTTACTAATAAGCACTGCTGCGCTTTTTGGGCGTCTATGATTCGAACTTCAGCCGCCTGAACTACGCTGGCGGCGGATAAAAAAAGTAAGGAAAACAGAAGTGGCGATGTCTTCATGGGATTCATTTCTCGTCATGTAAATAAATTCGGACCAATAAAAAGGCCGGTAAAAACCGGCCTTTCTAACATCAGTCGTCGAGCATAGCTTTGTCGCGGACGGCACCCTTATCGGCGCTAGTGGCGAACTTGGCGTAGGCTTTCAATGCCGTGGTCACTTTACGTGGGCGTTCCTCGGCAGGTTTCCAACCTTTCTTATCCTGCTCGTGGCGACGGTGAGACAGCTCTTCAGCCGTCAGGTCGACATTGATCGAACGGTTCGGGATGTCGATGTTGATGATGTCGCCGTCTTTCAACAGGCCAATGGCACCGCCCGATGCGGCTTCTGGTGAACAGTGGCCAATCGACAGACCAGAGGTGCCGCCAGAGAAGCGACCGTCGGTTAGCAGGGCACATTCTTTACCCAGGCCTTTCGACTTGAGGTAAGAGGTTGGGTACAGCATTTCCTGCATGCCCGGGCCGCCTTTCGGGCCTTCGTAGCGGATGATGACAATATCACCGGCAACGATTTCGTCGTTCAGAATGCCGGTGACGGCGTCGTCCTGGCTTTCGAAGATGCGTGCACGACCCTGGAATACATGGATCGATTCATCCACACCAGCTGTTTTAACCACACAGCCATCAAGGGCGATGTTGCCGTACAGTACCGCCAGGCCGCCTTCCAGTGAGTAGGCGTTATCGATGCTGCGGATACAGCCGTTCTCACGGTCGCCGTCCAGCGTTGGCCAGCGAGTGCTCTGGCTGAATGCGGTCTGAGTCGGGATGCCCGCAGGGCCAGCTTTGTAGAACTGCACGACCTCTTCGCTTGGGCTGCGCATGATGTCCCACTTATCCAGCGCTTCTTTCATGGTGGCGCTGTGCACGGTTGGCAGGTCATTGTGCAGCAGGCCAGCACGATCGATTTCACCCAGAATACCCATGATGCCACCGGCGCGGTGAACGTCTTCCATGTGGTACAGTGGCGAGTTCGGCGCCACTTTACACAGCTGAGGAACAACACGTGACAGACGGTCGATGTCTTTCAGGTCGAAGTCGACTTCGGCTTCCTGAGCAGCGGCCAGCAGGTGGAGGATAGTATTGGTTGAGCCGCCCATGACGATATCGAGGGTCATGGCGTTTTCAAACGCTTTGAAATTGGCGATAGAGCGGGGCAGTACAGACTCATCGTCCTGCTCGTAGTAACGCTTGGCGTTTTCAACAATCTTGCGGCCGGCTTCGAGGAACAGTTGCTCACGGTCAGCATGAGTAGCCAGTACCGAGCCGTTCCCCGGCAGCGCCAGACCAAGAGCTTCAGTCAGACAGTTCATGGAGTTGGCGGTGAACATACCAGAACACGAACCACAGGTCGGACAGGCGCTGCGCTCATATTCGGCGACTTTCTCGTCAGAGGCAGAATCGTCAGCGGCGATGACCATGGCATCAACCAGATCCAGCTTGTGCTCAGACAGCTTGGTCTTACCGGCTTCCATCGGGCCGCCAGAAACAAAGATCACTGGGATGTTCAGGCGCAGAGCGGCCAGCAGCATTCCCGGAGTGATTTTGTCGCAGTTAGAGATACAGACAATCGCATCAGCACAGTGCGCGTTAACCATGTACTCAACAGAGTCGGCGATGATTTCACGGCTCGGCAGGCTGTAGAGCATGCCGTCGTGACCCATGGCGATGCCGTCATCTACGGCAATCGTGTTGAATTCTTTCGCTACGCCACCGGCTTTCTCGATCTCGCGGGCAACCAGTTGGCCAAGATCTTTCAGGTGAACGTGACCCGGAACGAACTGAGTGAATGAGTTCGCAACAGCGATGATAGGCTTCTGGAAATCATCGTCTTTCATACCCGTTGCACGCCACAGGGCGCGGGCTCCGGCCATATTGCGACCAGCGGTAGACGTCTTGGAACGATACTGAGGCATGATCTCTCGTCTCTTTATACGTAAAATAGTGGTGTATTGTATCAATCAGCGAGGTTGCGTGCATGTCTGAACTTACCCTTTATTACGATGGCTACTGCCCTTTGTGTGTACGCGAAATGGACCACCTGAGAAAGGCAGATCAGGCCGGTCGCCTGACGCTGGTGGATATTCAGCAGGAAGGGTTTACTGAGCGTTATCCGCACATTGATCCGCAGGCGGCGAGCACCATCCTTCACGCTGATACTGCTAATGGTGAACTCCTGCTGGGTTTGGATGTCACTTATCGTGCCTGGTCGCTTGTTGGACGAGGCTTCTGGATTGCCCCGCTAAGATGGCCTGTCGTTCGCTGGTTTGCAGACAAGGCTTACCTGTGGTTTGCGCGCAATCGATATAAGGTGTCTGGTTGGCTGACAGGTCAACAGCGATGCGACACCTGTGGTCCACAAGGATGTTCAATTGACGGTAAGAAACAAGGTGATAACTAAGCACGCACCAATACTCACTCGGGCTAAGACCCTATCTATAACTGTATTACTCGGATGCCTGTCTTTGATACTGGCGGGTTGTTCTTCGTCGCCAGTGAAGCCTCTGGACTCTGAGGTCGCCAGTCTTAAATCACGGCTCTATCTCGCTCACGGCGCCAGTGCAGGAGATGCGCCTCTGAATTCCTTACAGGCGATTGAAGCAACTCTTCAGCGGAGTGATTACGACGGTATCGAAATCGATATCGTTTTGGCAGGCGATAGTGTTCCGCTACTGGCCCATGATCCCTGGATCAGTGAAAAAAACTGTCGACGGTACGATGGCCAGACATTTGAACCTGTGTATATCCGGGATGTGTACTCGAGTGAATTAGATGAGCTGTTCGAGTGTCACTTCCCGGCAGCAAAGAGCGGTGCTTCAGAAAAGGCGTCTGAGTTCCATCCGCTGGTAACGCTGGCTGAAGCGCTTGCTGTTGCAGCTAATCATCCTGAAAAAACGATCTATCTCGATCTGAAAATTCAGGACGGAGTCACACTGGATGTTGAAGAGTACGGCGCTGAAATATTTCTGGCGTTGACTGAACAGGAAATAGCAAACCCTGTATTTATCGAAGTTCCTGAGAAACATCAGATGGGAAAAATAAAGCATTCTCTTGAAGATTTTAATGCTCGGATTGCACTCTCTTATCCTGCTTTCTACGCTGGAGAGGACTGGGATTATATCGGAGCGATGGCAGCCATTCGTACTTTTTTCTTCGCTGAAAATCCTGTCGATGCTGCGCAGGAATCAAATGCAGATGTATTGGTTAGCCCAACGATAGTTATGTCGCATTCTTCTGTAGAGAAACTACACCAGAGCCAGGTTCTGTTTGGAACCTTTCTGGTCGATGATGCTGAATCTCTGAAGTCAGCCTGTAATCACGGAGCAGATATTATTATTACGGATATTCCTGTTGGGCAGCGTTGCGAGCCTGATTTATGATGCCTTCCAGTTCGGATCTGGTCTTTCTGCCGTTAGGCGGTACCGGCGAAATCGGTATGAACATGAATCTCTATGGTCACGACGGCAAGTGGCTGATGGTCGATTGTGGCGTCACCTTTCCCAAACCCGGACGCGTCAGTGCGGATGGTACACGCCATCATAGTGGCGAACCTGATACTCAAATGCCTGACCCTGAGTTTATTGAGGCGCGCAAAGATGATCTCGCGGGGCTGATTATTACTCATGCTCACGAGGACCATGTCGGCGCTGTGCCGTATCTCTGGCATAAGTTACGCTGCCCGATTTACTGCACCCGGTTTACCGCAGAAGTACTGAAGAAAAAGCTCGCTGAGCACGGCATTCTGCATCAGGTGAAACTTATTATTCCTGAAACTGGCGAGCGCTTACATATCGGCCCGTTTGACGTGCAGTGGTTGCCGTTAACCCATTCGATTCCTGATCCGAACTGTTTAATGATCCGCACGCCCTTGGGCAATATTTTTCATACCGGTGACTGGAAACTGGACCCAGACCCGGTCGTAGGGCATGGCTATAAAGAAGAGACCTTCCGTAAGCTGGCCGATGAAGGCGTGCTGGCGATGGTGTGCGACTCGACCAATGCCACGACAAAGGGGCACTCAGTATCAGAGGGTGATCTCTATGATGGGTTACGCCATTACATCGAGAGTGCGAAGGGTCGCGTGGTTGTCACCTGTTTCGGCAGTAATATAGCGCGCTTGCTGACGTTATCTCATATTGCCGAAGATACGGGGCGCTACATGGGCCTGTATGGTCGTTCCCTGATTAATATGCACCAGTGTGCCAAACGGGCGGGTGTCTGGCCTTACAGTGCAGGTGCCGTGGATACGGGTCATCTGGGCTATTTACCTCGCAACGAAGTGCTTGCCGTCGCGACCGGCAGTCAGGGGGAACCCCGCACCGCGTTGCGCAGGCTTGCCGCCGGAACACATCCGGATTTTGAATTGGAGGCAGGCGATCGGGTGATCTTCAGTGCCAGAGCGATCCCTGGTAATGAAGAGGCCATTCAGGGCGTGATTGATCAACTCACGGCGCTCGGCGTTGAGGTTGTTACGGTTGATAATGCAGAGCACGATATCCATGCCTCAGGCCATCCGGCGCAGGACGAGCTGAAGATGTTGTACAACTGGGTGCAGCCTGAGATTGCGATTCCCGTTCATGGTGAAACTGAGCATATGAAAGCCCACGCTGGGCTGGCAAAGGGCTGCGGAATACCGCGTACCATGACGGGGCGGAACGGTGACCTGTTTATGTTGCGGCCGGTGCCGGGAATGCAACGTCAGAAGGTCAGGACGGGCCGCCTCGGATACGAAAAAGGCGGCCTGGTAAAAGTAGAATAAATTTCAGAGTGAGCGGGTGTCGATCCGCTTTCTGAATTCTTCTGCACTTTCTTTTCGCTCCGAGTAGCGGTCGGTAAAGTAGTCTTTTTTATCCCTGAGCAGCAGGGTAAATTTCATCAGCTCTTCCATAACGTCGACGATGCGGTCGTAATAAGACGACGGCTTCATACGGTCGTTGTCATCAAATTCCAGCCAGGCTTTTGGAACCGAAGATTGGTTGGGGATTGTCACCATACGCATCCAGCGCCCCAGAATTCGCATCTGGTTAACGGCGTTGAATGATTGCGAGCCGCCACAGACCTGCATGATGGCCAGAGTTTTCCCCTGAGTTGGTCTAACACCCTGAAGTGCGAGGGGTATCCAGTCTATTTGTGCTTTCATTATGCCGGTCATTGCCCCATGACGTTCCGGGCTGCACCAGACCATTCCCTCGCTCCAGTTAGCCAGCTCGCGCAGCTCTTTTACTTTGGGGTGATCCGCATCGGCGTCATCGGGCAGCGGCAGACCTGATGGGTTAAAGGTCCGGGTTTCGGCTCCGAGCCACTCGAGAATCCGGGCGGCTTCCTCCGTTGCCAGGCGGCTGAAAGAGCGCTCTCGCAGAGACCCATAGAGCAGCAGAATCCGGGGCTTATGATCACTCTCTTTTTCGTTAAACAAGATGCTTTCGTCGATCGGGTTCAGGCAGTCGTCGTCGATATTCGGCATGTGATCGGACGTTGGGAGGGGGGTATCGCTGTTGTCGGTCATAGTTGGCTCGGGATGAATTGATTGGCTCAGGCGTATGCTAACCGGGTTAGTGGGCGTTACACAAAGTGCATGGTTTCTGTGTATGATCCACTGCGCAGCAATTTAAAAGTGCTCAGGTAACGATAAAAATAACACCAAGCTGATAAAGGGCGGGCGCATGGATCTTAATGCTCACGACGGTTCTGAAAATACTACCCATGAGAAGAGCGAGGGCCTCTATCGTTGGTTATCAACATTTCCGGCATTTTTGATACTGCTTGCAGTCGTACTGCTGAATACCAGTCATGCAATTCATGCTCAGTTACTGCTGTTAGGGGAAGCTCAGTGGGAAGGCTACTATCAGTTACGGGTTGATCCTCAAGCACCTGCCTGTAACCCCGATCAGGATATCGAACAAGCCTTGCAGCGAATGATCCGGGAGCAGGAAGAAGCGGATGACGAGTTTGATCTGCTGGCCTCAGATCCCGTTCCACCAGATGTCTTACGTCAGTCGCTTGAAGCGGCAAAAGCAGATTGTGAGTTTAAGTTCGACCGTTATCACGGCATTGTTGAGCGCATTACTCCCACGGTGGAAGCCTACCGGTCGTTAGAGAAGTGGGTCGCTGATCTGGGCGAATTCCGCATGGTCGCTTCCGGGATCATGCTTGCAGTGTTAGTTCTGATCTGCGGCGGAACTGCACTGCTGCGTAAGCATCATATTTCGCTGCGCCCGGCGGCGAGTGTGCTGGATTATCGGGTATCGGCACTGGCCCAGCTTGGTGCGTTCGCCATTCTTTTCTTCTCCATGGTCAGCTTTAAAAGCGTTGCTTTGTCAGCGGGCATCAATGTCAGCTCTGAGCACCTGACGCTGCTTTGGGTCTGGATTCTCGGGTTCGGCTCCGCCATGGCGATCTGCCTGTATCAGGTTATCAAGGTTCCGGAAGATGCTGTGCCGGGCGGGAATATGGGCAACGCACTTCTGTCGACTCCGCTGTATGCCATTTTTACGCTTATATCTGGCAGCTACTTTCTGTTAAACGGGCACGCTTCGGGCATCGGTATTTACATTAATCAGATGATGGAACTGGCGTCCCTGATGCTGAATGTCGCTCTGTATGTACTGATCGGTATGTTGCTGAAACGTACCGACCTGGCGCAGAAGGTATTCGATGTTTTTCGTCCGTTTAACTTCCGCCCTGAAATGCTGGCGGTGATTGCGGTTGCCGTGTCGGCGGTGCCTACAGCCTACACGGGCGGTTCCGGTATTTTCGTGATTGCCGTCGGCAGCCTTGTGTACCTTGAGGTGCGCAGAGCCGGTGCACGTCGACAGCTGGCGCTCGCTGCGACAGCAATGTCAGGCTCTCTCGGTGTGGTTTTGCGTCCGTGTCTGCTGGTGGTCATTGTCGCCGCACTGAATAATGAAGTGACGACGGACGAGTTATTCGGCTGGGGGGTAAAAGTCTTCCTGTTAACAACCGCGCTTTTTGCTTTTTACGCATTTATCACCAGTAAGAAAGACGACTATCAGAACCTTCAGAAAACAGACGGTAGCGTCTGGCCAGCATTCTTTAATGCACTCAAGCCGCTGATTCCTTATGTGCTTCTTATTGCGGCCACGCTGGTCGTTTACGCTCTGGTGCTGGCCGCGTATCTGGATGAGTTTTCGGCGCCGACTATCCTTCCCGTTTTGCTTGCCGTGATTCTTATTTATGAGCGCATTGCGGATAAAAAAGCGCGGGCCTCTGGCGAGGTCGATGACAATACGACAGAGAAGCCCTCGTTATTTGCCAACCTTCAGTCATCCACGTCAGAGGCGACTGTGCATATCGGTGCCTTGCTGATGTTGATGGGCACGACCATGACGATCGGTGGTGTGATTGAGCGCGCTGAGTTGATGACTCTGCTGCCTGCAGAGTTCAGTTCGGTATGGATGGCGATGCTGGCTCTGGTCACTATTCTGGTGTTGATCGGCATGATCATGGACCCATACGGCGCCGTACTTCTGGTCAGCGTCACCATTGCCGGTATTGCCTATAAAGCGGGTATCGATCCGATTCATTTCTGGATGGTCACTCTGGTAGCCTTCGAGCTGGGGTATCTGAGTCCGCCGGTTGCACTGAATCACTTGCTGACAAGGCAAGTCGTTGGTGAAGAAGAAATCCGACTGTCCAAGCTGGAGACTCAGGGAGAGAGCTTCTGGTATCGCCACGAGAAAATTCTGCTGCCACTGGTCACCATGGCCACGGCGCTGGTGATCGTCGCCTTCGGTCCTCTGCTTTGGCAGGACTATTTCTGACAAGAATTTCTGACACGAGCAGAGAGCATTCTTTCTGCTAAAACAGGGTGATTCGATCACCCTTTGAACAGAAGGCCGCTTTCAGGGAGAATAGCGGCCTTTCAATCTCCAGTTCAGAGAAGTCATGTCTGATACACCATTTCAGCAGGAAGTCGGCAAGCGTCGGACTTTCGGCATTATCTCCCACCCGGATGCGGGTAAAACCACGATTACCGAAAAGCTGCTGCTGTTCGGGAATGCGATTCAGCTCGCCGGTACCGTAAAGGGCAAGAAGACCGGCCGTATGGCCACGTCTGACTGGATGCAGATGGAGCAGGAGCGTGGTATCTCGATCACGACCTCGGTGATGCAGTTCCCGTATCGTGAGCGCATGGTCAACCTGCTGGATACCCCGGGGCACGAGGACTTCTCAGAAGATACTTACCGCACACTGACCGCTGTTGACTCTGTACTGATGGTGATCGACGGCGCGAAAGGTGTAGAAGACCGGACCATCAAGCTGATGGACGTGTGTCGTCTGCGTGACACGCCGATCTTTACCTTCATCAATAAGATGGACCGCGAAGTCCGCGATCATATCGAAGTACTGGATGAGATCGAGACAGTACTGAACATTAAGTGTGCGCCAGTGACCTGGCCGATCGGTATGGGCAAGGCGTTCAAAGGTATCTATGACCTGATGACGGACACTATCCATGTGTTCAAGCAGGGGCAGGCGAGCGTTGTTCCAGACGATATTCAGATCAAGGGTCTTGATTCTCCGGAAGCGCTTGAGTTGCTCGGCGAAGAGCTGGTGGAAGAAGTCAAAGAAGAGATTGAACTGGTACAGGCAGCAAGCCACGAGTTTGATCTGCAGGAATACCTGGATGGCAAGCTGACGCCCGTCTTCTTCGGGACAGCACTGGCGAACTTCGGTGTGCGCGAAATGCTCAACTACTTTGTTGAGTGGGCGCCATCACCGTTACCTCGTGGTACTGATCTTGGCGAAGTGGCGCCGGACAGTGACAAGTTCACAGGCTTTGTCTTTAAAATTCAGGCCAACATGGACCCGAAACACAGGGACCGTATTGCCTTCATGCGCATCTGCTCGGGTACCTACAGCAAGGGCATGAAGATGAAGCATGTCCGTATCGGCAAGGATGTAAAGATTGCCGACGCTGTGACCTTCCTCGCGGGTGACCGCTCGGCGGTCGAAGAGGCCATCTCCGGTGACATTATTGGTTTGCATAACCATGGCACTATCCAGATTGGTGACACCTTTACCATGGGTGAAGATCGTCAGTTCACCGGTATTCCGCATTTTGCTCCGGAACTGTTCAAGCGGGTACGCTTAAAAGACCCTCTGAAAATGAAGCAATTGCAGAAAGGTCTGCAGCAGCTTTCCGAAGAAGGGGCGACCCAGCTGTTTATGCCGCTCAATAACAACGACCTGATTCTTGGCGCTGTGGGTGTGCTGCAGTTTGACGTCGTGCAGCAGCGTCTGCGGGACGAATACAAAGTTGAGTGTATCTACGAGCCGGTGAACGTAAACACCGCTCGTTGGGTCTACTGCGACGACGAGCGAAAGCTCGAAGAGTTTAAGCGTAAGGGCGGAGAGAACCTGGCGATTGATGGCGGTGGTTACCTCACCTACATTGCGCCGACTCGCGTCAACCTGTCGTTGACTGAAGAGCGATGGCCGGAAATTCAGTTCCGCTCAACGCGTGAGCACTGATCTGTCAGTGTTGGGCCTGATCATCGTAATCGCGCGCCATTGATATTCGTCTGACTTTCCTTGCGGACAGGTCATTCTGAACTAAGCTTTCCTGCATGGATATCATCGCTGTGCGGGGGCTTAGCGACAATGGCGATTTACTTTTTATCAGGCGTACTTATCACATTGGTTCTTTGTGGTGGCATACGCTGGTGGATTCAGACTCTCCTGACTCAGGAGAAACTGATGCTGGACGATGCAAAAGGTTACTTTCTGATTACCTGTATTGTGGTTGGCTTTCTGGTCAGCGCCGGATTTTTCTGGGCAGGGCAGGTAATGGGATATGACCAGGCAGAAGAGACATCTCAGGCAATGGGGCTGGCGATTCTGTTAGACGTCATGGTGGCACTTCTGAGTCTGATCTGGGGCTTGGTTTCTCTCAAGGAGCCAGAGCAGTATTGAGGTTTTACCTTGTAATGCAGGGACTTAAAAACTAATTGAATTAGTCCTTGCACTACCCCAATCCCTCCTATAGAATGCCGCCCTCTTTTCGAATCAACAATGCCCTTGAAGGCGAGAATTTGATGAAAACTTACAGCGCAAAACCAGAAGCCGTAAAACGTGAGTGGTTTGTTGTTGATGCAGCTGATAAAACGCTGGGTCGCCTGGCCACTGAGGTTGCTCTCCGCCTGAGAGGAAAGCACAAGCCAGAATACACTCCACACGTTGACACCGGTGATTACATCGTTGTTATCAACGCAGACAAAGTAAAAGTAACCGGCAAGAAAGCTGGCGATAAGATGTATCATCGCCACACAGGTTACCCGGGTGGTCTGAAATCGATCTCTTTTGAGAAGCTGATCGATTACAAACCAGAACAGGTAATCGAACTTGCGGTGAAAGGCATGCTTCCTAAGAATCCTCTTGGTCGTGCTATGTTCAAGAAAATGAAAGTTTACGCAGGTACTGAGCACCCACATACTGCTCAGCAACCGCAAGAACTGAAACTGGGATAAGATGATGGCAGTAACACAATACTATGGTACCGGTCGTCGTAAGACCTCCACCGCGCGCGTCTTTCTGCGTCCTGGTACTGGCAGCATCGTAGTAAACAAGCGTCCTCTGGACGAGTACTTCGGTCGTGAAACGGCTCGTATGGTTGTTCGTCAGCCACTCGAACTGACTGAAAGCCTCGAAAAGTTCGACGTGATCATCAACGTACAAGGCGGTGGCGGTAATGGCCAGGCCGGTGCAATCCGTCACGGTATCACCCGTGCACTGATGCAGTACGATGAAACTCTGCGTCCTTCACTGCGTGCAGCGGGTTACGTTACTCGTGACGCTCGTGAAGTTGAACGTAAGAAAGTGGGTCTGCGTAAAGCACGTAAGAAGCCACAGTTCTCCAAGCGTTAATCCAACGCTGCAGAGCAGAAAGAAGCGCTTATTGGCACAGATCAATAAGCGCTTTTTTTATGCCCAAAACCCCATGCCTTGTGGGTATTTCTGGTTGTTTCCTGACCCTGTTTTCTCTATTATGTGCGCCGCCCTGTATGCTACGCTTGATCTGTATAAATTATGTACAACTAGCGCAGGTCGTGTAGCTGCATAAGAATTTAAATGATGGGAGAAGATGGTAATGAGTCAAGACGGCGTTAATAAGGCCCGGCGTACTCTGCTGGTCGGCGCTACTGCCGGTGTCGGTGCTGTCGGTGCTGGCTTCCTTGCGGTGCCCTTCGTTAAGTCCTGGATGCCAAGCGAAAAAGCAAAGGCAGCAGGTGCTCCGGCGAAGATCGATGTCAGCAAAGTTGAGCCAGGTGCAATGGTCACCGCTGAATGGCGCGGTAAGCCGGTGTATGTCGCCCGCCGTACCGAAGACATGCTGAACACTCTGGAAGGCCTCGCTGACCGGTTGAAAGATCCTGAGAACGCTAATAAAGCGCAGCAGCCTGAATACGCTGACAACCTTTACCGTTCCCGCAAGCCTGAGCTGATCGTTCTGCTGGGTGTATGTACTCACCTGGGGTGTGCGCCTAAGTATGTACCTGAAGTTGAGCCTCAGCCGTTTGATCCAAACTGGCAGGGTGGTTGGTTCTGCCCATGTCACGGTTCACGCTTCGACCTGTCTGGCCGTGTATACGGTGGTTCTCCGGCGTCTGACAACCTGGTTGTCCCTGCCTACATGTTCGAGAGCGACAACGTAGTCGTGGTCGGTGTTGATGAGGAGAACGCGTAATGAGCCAGAACACCAATAAAATCATGGCCTGGATCGACGACCGTCTGCCGGTTACCCAGACCTATGAAAAGCATATGTCTAAGTACTATGCTCCGAAGAACTTCAACTTCTGGTACTTCTTCGGCGTACTTTCTATGCTCATGCTCGTTAACCAGATTCTGACGGGTATCTGGCTGACCATGCAGTTCACGCCAAGTGCTGAAGCTGCTTTCGCTTCTGTTGAATACATCATGCGTGACGTAGAGTGGGGCTGGCTGATCCGCTACATGCACTCCACCGGCGCGACCTTCTTCTTTGTTGCTGTCTACCTCCACATGATGCGTGCGATTCTGTACGGGTCATACCAGAAGCCACGTGAGCTGATCTGGATCTTCGGTATGCTGATCTATCTGGCACTGATGGCTGAAGCTTTCATGGGTTACGTACTGCCATGGGGTCAGATGTCATACTGGGGTGCTCAGGTAATTATTTCCCTGTTCTCTGTCATGCCATACGGCGACCTGCTGACTGAGTGGATCCGTGGTGACTTCCTGATTTCAGGCGCTACCCTGAACCGCTTCTTCGCTCTGCACGTTGTTGCTGTACCTCTGGTTATTGTTGCTCTCGTTGTTATGCACCTGCTGGCGCTGCACGAAGTAGGCTCTAACAACCCAGATGGCGTTGATATCAAGAAGCACAAAGACGAAAACGGCAAGCCACTCGATGGCATCCCGTTCCACCCTTACTACACCGTTCACGATCTGGTGGGTATTGTGGTCTTCCTGATGGTGTTCTGTACTGTGCTGTTCTTCTTCCCGGAAGGTAACGGCTTCATGCTGGAATACGCTAACTTCGAGCCTGCTAACGGCCTGAAGACTCCTGAGCATATTGCCCCTGTATGGTACTTCGGTGCGTTCTACGCCATTCTGCGTGCGGTTCCGGATAAGTTGCTGGGTGTAATCGCTATGGGTGCTGCTATTGCTGTACTGTTCGTACTGCCTTGGCTGGATCGTAGCCCGGTACGCAGCTGGCGCTACAAAGGTATCGTTAGCCGTATCTACATCGTGATCTTTGGCTTCAACTTCGCACTGCTGACCTGGTTGGGTACACAGCCTGCAACTGAGCTTCTGACTCTGATCGCTCAGATCGCATCTGTTATCTACTTTGGTTACTTCGTCTTCCTGCCACTGGCACCGAAGTTCGAGAAAACCAAGCCTGTCCCTGAGCGCGTAACTGGAGGCCACTAAGATGAAACTGGGCATGAAAAAGATATTTGCACTGGTTGCTGCCTTCGTCCCTGCGCTCGCACTGGCTGCTGGCAGCAGCGTTCCACTGGATGAGCACCTGACTGACCTGCATGACACCGCGTCACTGCAGCGTGGTGCTCAGACTTTTGCTAACTACTGCATGGGCTGTCACTCTATGGAGCACGCCCGTTACAACCGCGTAGCGAAAGATCTGGATATTCCAGAAGAACTGATGATGGAAAACCTTGTATTCGCCGACAAGAAGTTCGGTGACAAGATGACCATCGCAATGGATCAGGTAGATTCTAAGCGTTGGTTCGGTGCTACGCCTCCGGATCTGACACTGGTTGCACGTGTACGCCGTCCTGACTGGCTGTACACCTACCTGCGCAGCTTCTACGAAGACGACAGCCGTCCATGGGGCGTTAACAACGTTGTCTTCAAAGATGTAGGTATGCCACACGTTCTGGCAGAGCTGCAGGGTAATCAGGTACTGGGTACTGCACTGGTTGAAGAGGGTTTCGACACTCTGACTGGTCAGCCTATCATGGTCGAAAAAGAGCATGTCCTGTACATCGAAGAAGAAGGCACGCTGTCTGCTGATGAGTACGACAAGCTGGTCTACGACCTCGTGAACTTCATGGTTTACATGGCTGAGCCAATCGCTGTTGAGCGTGAGCGTCTCGGTTGGTGGGTTCTGCTGTTCCTGGCCATCTTCTTTGTACCGGTATACTTCCTGAACAAAGAGTTCTGGCGCGATATTAAGTAATTTCGCTTAATTGAGCCTGAGTCAGAGCCCGACCGCCTTAAACAGCGGTCGGGCTGTATTCGTTTCAGGCCGTGCCCAATTAACTATTCGCAGTTATAAAAGAGAGGAAACTATGGGAGTTGTAGCCAAGCGCTCTTCCATGACGTTCTTATCCGATGCGGCTGATCACTACAGCCACCGTGTACGCATCGTACTCGCCGAGAAAGGCGTTACGGTTGATATTCACGATATCGACCCGGATAACAAGCCAGAAGATCTGGCCACACTGAACCCGTACAACAGCCTGCCAACCCTGGTAGACCGCGAGCTGGTTCTGTATGAGCCAAACGTAATGATGGAATACCTCGATGAGCGTTTTCCTCACCCGCCACTGCTGCCAGTATATCCGGTAGCGCGTGCGCAGAGCCGTCTGTGGATGCACCGCATCGAACGCGACTGGTGTGGTCTGATCGAAACTATCCTGACCGGCAAACCAAAGGATGCAGACAAGGCGCGTAAAGCACTGACTGACAGCCTGGTTGCGACGACTCCTATCTTCACTGAGATGCCGTTCTTCATGAGCGAAGAGTTCTCAATTGTAGATTGCTGTGTCGCTCCTATCCTGTGGCGTCTGCCGCAGCTTGGTATCGAGCTGCCTGAAAAGCAGTGCAAGCCATTGATTCAGTACATGGAGCGTTTGTTCGAGCGCGAAAGCTTCCAGGCATCACTGTCTGAAGCTGAACGCGAGATGCGCGACTGATATGAAAGATAAGATGACACCCAGCCGTCCGTATCTGATGCGGGCGCTGAATGAATGGATCCTCGACAACGACTGCACACCGTATGTGCTGGTCGATGCCGGGCTCCCCAATGTTCAGGTTCCTGACGATTACGTAAACAACGGACAGATCGTGCTGAACATCAGCCCATCTGCAGTACGCAGTCTGCTGATCAATCAGGATGGGCTGTCATTTAATGCACGCTTCGGTGGTGTTCCGATGGATATCTATGTGCCCCTGATTGCGATCCTGGCGATATACGCCAAGGAAAACGGTCAGGGCATGGTGTTCGGGTCTGAGGCCGGCGCGCCTGATCCGGATGATCCACCGCCTCCTCCAGGTAAGCCGGAGAAAACGAGCAAGTCTGATTCATCAGGTTCTGGTCGTCCGTCACTCAAGGTTGTTAAATAACAGCGTTAAGTGAGTGCACACAAACCGCCTACGGGCGGTTTTTTAATGCCTGCTTAAAACTAAACCGGGTTTTACACTGTCGTAATTTTACTGAATTAAAGAACGAGGCATAACGTGGCAACACCGGAAGATCTTGAACGCCTTAAGCAGGTAGAGCGGTTTGCGCGCATGATGGATGCGCAGTTCAGGATTCCGTTTACACGCTTTTCGATTGGTCTCGATGGAATTATTGGTTTGCTACCCGGGATAGGTGATGGTGCGTCTTTCCTTATGGCGCTCTATCCTGTCGTTCTTGCGCACAGATCAGGGGCTGGCTTCTGGCTGAAATTCCGTATGGTGATGAACATAGCTGTCGATACCGTGATTGGTGCAATACCACTGATCGGTGACCTATTCGATATTGGCTTTAAAGCCAACCTTCGAAACGCAAAACTGCTGCGTAAGTTTCTGGAAGAACGACAGTAGTATTCACTGAGCGAAGTTATAGCTCTGCTACACCAGAGCGATAACAACCCCATAGAACAAGATAAGAAAACCACCGATTTCCGCCGCGATCAGTGTCCACATATAGACAGGAATCGACTTATGAACAAAGGTCGGCTTCTCTCCGTCTGACAGATGCAACTGATTGCGTGTGTCTTGTTTTATTCCGTGGATAAAGTAACTGATTACCGCAGTGGCAAAATACCCCACCAGAAGTATGACCGCTAATACCTCTAGCCAATCGGCTAACTCACTGATCAGAACAAACTGATAGATCAGCACGCAGGCAAACGCATACATTAAAGACGCTCGGTGACACACATCGATATAAATGTGAGCACGCCCCTTTGGTGAAGCAACGATCTGCTGATACTTAATCACGCCTGTGATCAGACCAAAAAGAAAGAACAAACCGGCAGACAGAATAGAAATAACAGCCGCAGACATAACAGAACCCTTTTACTGAAGATCATCAGTGTAATCAGACAAAGCCCGTGTGTGTAGGAGTGATGTTACTGCGTTGTGGGAGCGAATCAGCCGAAGGCTATTCGCGATAGCAATAGAACAGGTTAGCAGCGCAGGCATCAAGCCAGACTTGAGCCTGACATTCAGGCTTACATTGAGACTGCTATGGCCCTCATGCATAATTGCCAGAATAAGCACTTAACCAGGGAAGACATTGTGCCTGAACTACTTTTCCTCAAAGAGCCTGTCAAAGCATCAGATGTACTGCATGGACTGAGCTCCGATGATACTCAACAACTGTGTACGGCAAACCAGGTTATGCCGGGCACATCGTTGCCACGTTCTACCGTTTTCAGCCTTGAGTCCGACAGTCTGTCGGTCAGTGTCCGTAATCAACTGAACCGGGTAGCACCTGCTGAACGTCAGTGTATTGCGGGTGTCGCGGAAGCGTGCGGTGATGAAACTGCCGTTCTGGCCGCGTTTCTCGATCGTTATTTCGGCGATGAGAACATGGCTAAGCTGAATGCAGCGATTGGTGCGGGTGCAACCGGGGCTTTTGAGCGCCTGAATAACTTTGAAAAAGCCGTCGTTACCTACCAGAATCATTGAATAATCTGCGCAGCCTGGTGGAGTCTGGCAAATACGGACGCGGGCACGGTCAGCAAGTTATCGAGGCTAAGCGCTCTGTGCGTATCGCCTATGCTGAACTGGCTCAGCGCTATGCCATTGAATTACAGAGCTTCTCACCTGAAGCTCACCGTGCCAAAAATCGCGGAACGGCCTTCAGTAATGCAGAGCGCGGTATCACGCTGGCAAAGCGTAAACCGAGAGCGACTAAGCCGGACATCCGGTTAAACGTAGAAGGGCAGTTACAGGCCAGTCAGATTGCGAAGATGGGTAAACTGATCAATGGGCTCGGTACAGCGACGATTGTCGCCGATGGCGTCTTCCGGACGACGGAAGTCATGGGAATTGCCGAAGACGGTGGTGACTGGATGCGTGCTGGTGCGCGAGAGGTGACTGGGTTTGGGCTGGGTACAGCTTCTGGGTTATATGCAGGTGGTTTGGCCTACTCTGGTTTGATTGCTCTTGCTGGCCCCGTAGGATGGGGAGTGCTGGGAGCTATCTTTGCTGTCAGTTTAGCTGCTGGTTACCTCGCATCGACAATTGGTAGTGCTGCCGGAGAGAAGCTATCTGACCGTGTATGGGAGCTATCGCAGTGACTCTTTTTGATTACGTATTGGTCGCCTGGATATGCTTGATGATCTTGACCTGCGTGTTCTGGATTTTGTTTAGCAGGAAGAATTTAAATGCGCTTGAAGAGCGCGCAAAGAAAGCTGGCTTGTATGAGCAAGAGCCAGTAGATGTTATGGGGACCCGAGTCTTAATTATCTCCAATGTATTGGTATTGCCTACATATATTGCGAGGCGCTTTGAAGGCACACCGCTGGAGGGGATCTCAAAGATGAGGGCATATGCGAGTGTTGCTGACAGGCGCTCCGCTTTATTGCTGGTACTCGCTATGCACACTCTGGCTCTCTTAACGCTGGCAATATACTTTTTACCTGTAAGGTATCAATGAGCTTTCGTTTTTCTATACCGGGTATTTTTACTCCAGTATTCCTGTGCCTCTGAAGCTCTATACCTCCTTGAATCTCGGCAGTGCGACGATTGTCGCCGATGGTGTCTTCCGGACGACGGAAGTCATGGGAATTGCCGAAGACGGTGGCGACTGGATGCGTGCAGGTGCGCGAGAGGTGACTGGGTTCGGCGCAGGCACTGCAGCCGGGCTGTTTGCAGGTAAAGCGGCGTATTTTGGCTTGATATCCATAGCCGGTCCGGTTGGCTGGGGTGTTCTGGGGGCAATATTCATGGTCAGCTTAGGGGTTGGTTATCTGGCTAGTAAAGTTGGTAGTGACTTTGGTGAAGCGGTTTCTGATGCTGCGTGGGATATGTCAAAGTGACGATTTTTGAAGTTCTGGCTATTGTGTGGTGCGGTTTTTTGCTCGCTACCGCAGTAACTTGGTTGTCCTTTAGTAGAATCAACTTCAGAAACATGTCTCGACGAGTTGTTGGTGATAGGCCTGAAGAGGCCGTGGATATTTTAGGCTTAAGAGTTTTAGCCGTCGCTACCGTTATCGCTGTACCTGAGTGGTGGGCCAAACGATTAGAAAATGGACCTTATGTTAATATGATTAAGTATCGATCTGTTGCAAATACTAGTGACCGTCGAATGGCTTTGCTTCTGATCGTGTCTTCTTATGGCTTTGCCTTTACAGCCTTTGTTGGCTATTTCTTTATTCCCAGCCGTTGATAAGTCGAGTCTAAATTTCCTCAAACCTCGGTAGCACCGGCATTTCCACCTCTTTCGCGTCCTTAGGAACTAACACCACGGATTCTCCGTCGGTCACCAGCTCATCGTTCTGGTTTGTCACTGTGCAGGCGAGGGTAGCGACTGGTTTTTGTTCGTGAAGCGCTATCACCTCCACGTTCACAGTTAACGTATCTCCCGGTCGCACAGGTGCTCTGAAGTTGAGCGTTTGCGACAGGTAAATGGTGCCGGGCCCCGGAAACTGAGTACCCAGCATTCGGGAGATAAGAACGCCCGAGTACATACCATGAGCAATGACACCGCCGAAACGGGAGTGCTCTGCGTAATCGTGATCCAGGTGAACAGGGTTATTATCGCCGCTGGAGGCAGCAAACAGGCGCACGTCGCCTTCTGTGACTGTATGGGTTAATTGGTCGCTGTCCCCGATACTCAGTGATGAAAAGGCATGATTGATCGTCGATGACATAACACTGCTCCGCGATAAGGTCAGGAGTCAGATTAACGCGATTAGATGAAAAGGCGATGACGTAAGGCACGGGATCGTCGTCTTTGTTGATGCTCTGATAAAGAAATGAATCGGTAGCCTGTAGGAAAGGATCATATCCCCGACTTGCCATAGACCCGTGTAGAATGGCGATACATCTTGCGAATCTATTACCCAGCGGTGAACTCTATGAAATACAAAGTCGGTTATGACACCCAAACCTCAGACGGCATCAAAGCTCTGTGGGAGTTACCAGCCGATGCGACCGTCCTCGACATCACCCCGATGGGCGATGTGTTCTTAGAATTACCGGATGGCGAATTCGTGATGGTCTCGGTCACCGATGGTGAAGTGATGACTGTCACCGAAGAGATCAAAGAGTATGGCCTTCCGCCCGTTGATGTAGCTCTAGGAGACGACTGGTATCACCTGGATGCCCAGGCCGCACTGTCAGAAGCGGGTATGACTTTGGCTGCTAATGAATGCCTCGGGTTTACCAAACCGCTGTTCCAGGGCGGAGATTACTCCGCAGAGAATATCGCGGTGATGGATATTCTGGAATATCACAAGCGAGTTCGACAGTATGTGGGTGGTATTTCCTAGTTGGCCAAGTTTAATGTTTATTGTAGGCTCAGTTTTAGTATTGCGATAGAGCACTGTCTATAAGCGAATGATTTCGCAGGAGCATGCTGGCGAGTGGTGTAACTTCTTTTTTTTAACTACTATAGAGTCTGATCTGTAATAGAATACTGACAGTTAGATAGAGCTGATTTGTACAATATTAAAAATTTGATTTAAATCATAACTGAAGAAAATAGGTGCCAAGCATTATGGGTGTCTTTGTGTGTTTATTGATAAAGGGATTTTATGTCTGGTGAACTACTTGGTGTAGCGCGAGTTTTGAAAGCTCCAATTGATGATCTTTACAGCTCTTCCAAAGGAGGGGTGAAAAAGAGATTGAGGCGATGGCGAGCGGATAGGAATATTAATGAGCTATACAAAAAAATTTATTCCTTTCGAAAGGTCAAAACGATTTGGCAAGTTGACCGACCCGTTGACTTAAATAGTTTCTATTACCCGTCAGGCTTGGTGATTTCTGGTGAGAAATATCCGGTTTCTAAGATAGATGAATTGCCGGATTACACGGGTGTGGTTATACAGGGCACTGTTGGTCAGGGAAAATCTATATTCCTTAGATATCTTTGCTCTCAAGAATTAAAGCGAGGAACTAGAATACCTGTATTTATAGAACTTCGTAAGATTGGCAAGTATGGAAGTATAAAAGAGCTTATATTCTCTTCGTTGTCTGACCTTGGATTCTCCGTAGATGATGATGTTTTTGACTATTTCTGCTCAAGCGGTCGGATGGTGTTCCTTCTAGATGGATTTGACGAGGTCCCCGCCGATTCAGCTATGGCGGTAATATCATACATCGAGAGTATAATGTCTAGGTACCCGGCAGTTAAGTTTGTGATTACCTCTCGGCCAAGCTGCTCTATTCAGCGATCGAGCTTCTTTTCCGTATATGATTTATCTTCGCTGGAACCTAGTGATCACCCTCGGATATTGAAAAAATTAATTGATGATTCAGAGCAAAGATCAAGTCTTATAAAAGCATTGAAGGATAGTCACACAGATATTCAAGAGCTATTGACTACCCCGCTGATGATGACTTTGATGGTTCTTTTGTATCGTTCCTTTCAGGAGATACCAAATGACTTTACAGATTTCTATTCTAAACTATTTTCGACGCTACTTATTAAGCATGATGGCGCTAAACCGGGATTTATAAGAGAACGCAGGTGTTCGTCAGGAGAGCGGGAACTTCAACAGGCATTTGAGCGTTTTTGTTTTGAATGTAGTAAAGAAAATAAAGTATCAATGTCATCCAATGATGCAGGTGATATTTCGGATGTCGCTACTGAAGATTTTGATTTCTCACCGTCGGACTTCCTCTATGATATATCGAAGGTCGCCTGTGTTTTAATTGAGGATGGTTTTGATTATCAGTTTATCCATAAAAGTGTTCGTGAGTATTATTCGGCTTCGTTTGTCTCTAGGCAGAATGAAGGGTTTAGTATCAAGTTCTATGAGAAAATGCTTACTACTTCAGGAGGATGGGAGCAGGAATTGTCCTTCTTGGCAATATTGGATAAATATAGGTTCAATAAGTATTTTTTTAAAAAATTAATTGAAACTAATTTGAATTATTGGGGCTTAGATAATTTTAATTCGATTGAGGAGTGTGAAGGTCATGGCTTCTTTGAAAAAGCGGATATAAATTTTTACTTTGGAGAAGACTTTTCACTTAAGATGATCACGGAAGCAGAGTTTTTTTATACACTTCCATTAAGATTGTATAGCCCATTTTCAGCCTTGTTGGACGCTGCTGGTGAATCGTTCTGGAAATTGTTGAGTGAAATTCGAAACGTTGAAGACTGTGAATTACGCAAGGTTCTAATAGAGGTTGATGATAGAGATACCCCTGGGAAATTGTATAAGTTAAATATTTACAGTATTGCTGACTATTTGGATATTGAAAAAGAAACTTTTGACCGACATTACGATATTCTACGAAAGTTACGGGAACGATATGACTCGGTTCTACAAAGCATAACAGAGCAAGACCGAAAAGTTGATCTTTTAGATTTCTAAGTCGTTAGAGGTGGGGGCGCATGGCGCTCCCACCTTTGACAAGTGCTTACAACTCCTCAAGCTTCTTCTTCAGCACTTCCATCACCACCTGCGGGTTCACCCCTTTCGCGGCTTTACGCGTCAGACCAATAAACGGCCCCATGGCTTTACCGCGTTTTTCTTCTGGGGTGGCCAGATAGCCTTCCACCAGTTTCGGGTTGTCGACCAGTACCTGAGCAACGATTTCTTCAATCGCACCAGTGTCCGATACCTGCTTCAGACCA
This sequence comes from Thalassolituus maritimus, assembly GCA_913019975.1. Lineage (GTDB taxonomy): Bacteria > Pseudomonadota > Gammaproteobacteria > Pseudomonadales > Oceanobacteraceae > Thalassolituus. Next base: position 49,912 of record CAJWBH010000007.1, read on the forward strand.
AGTGAATCAACGAGGCCATCGACATCGTCGCCTTTACCTTCAACCAGAGCATTAAAGACTTCTTTTGCACCACCGTTGTTAAGGGTGTTGTCTTTAATCAGCTGCAGGATACGGCCCAGTTGCTCTGCCGTGATGTTGAGTTCGTTGATGCCGACTTCGAGGCGGTTCAGTGCAGCAGACACATCACCCTGTACCCAGTTGGCAGTCAGTTTGTAGTCGCCAGCGATTTTCGCTGCGGTTTCAAAGAAGTCTGCGAGGTCACGGTTAGCGGCCAGTACGGCGGCGTCTGTGGCTGACAGGCCGTGGTCGTTTTCGAAACGTGCTTTCTTAGCATCTGGCAATTCTGGCAGCGTTTCTTTTACGGCGTCGACGTAATCCTGATCAATGATGACAGGCAGCAGGTCCGGGCACGGGAAGTAGCGGTAGTCGTTCTCTACTTCTTTAGAGCGCATGGCGCGGGTTTCATTTTTGTCTGCATCGTACAGGCGGGTTTCCTGCAGGATGACGCCACCGTCTTCGAGGATGTCCATTTGACGTTCGATTTCGGCGTTGATTGCGCGTTCTACGTTACGGAAGCTGTTTACGTTTTTAATTTCGGTACGGGTACCGAATTCTTCCTGACCTTTCGGGCGCAGAGAGACGTTACAGTCACAACGCATTGAGCCTTGCGACAGGTCGCCGTCGCACACACCTAAGTAGGTTACGATGCTGTGCATCTTCTTAAAGTAGGCCGCGGCTTCTTTAGCTGTACGCAGTTCTGGCTCAGAAACGATTTCGATCAGTGGCGTACCGGCACGGTTCAGGTCGATGCCTGACATACCGCTGAAGCCTTCGTGCACAGATTTACCGGCGTCTTCTTCGAGGTGAGCGCGGGTTACATTAATGCGACGGGTTTCGCCGTCGTCCAGTTCGATATCAATGTGTCCCATGCCGACGATCGGGTGGTGCAGCTGAGTCGTCTGGTAGCCCTTAGGTGAATCCGGGTAAAAATAGTTTTTACGGTCGAAGACACTTTTCAGGCCGATTTCGGCATCAATCGCGAGGCCGAACTTCACAGCCATGCGCAGTGCTTCTTCGTTAAATACCGGCAGTACGCCCGGCAGACCCAGGTCGACAGCGCAGGCCTGGGTGTTGGCTTCGGCACCGTATGCGGTCGAAGCGCCGGAAAAAATCTTAGACTTGGTGGCCAGCTGAGCATGAATCTCAAGGCCAATTACGACTTCCCATTCCATCATAAACCTCTCTTATTCAATGCCCTGTGGAGCTTTCAGGTGCCAATCAGTCGCTTGCTGGAATTTATGACCAGCATTCAGGATGCGAGCTTCGTCGAAGTAGTTACCAATCAATTGCAGGCCCACTGGCAGGTTGTTTACCTGGCCGCATGGCACAGACATCCCCGGCAGACCGGCCAGGTTGGTTGCGATGGTGAAGATATCTTCGAGGTACATGGCGACTGGGTCGTCGGTTTTCTCACCAAACTTAAATGCTGGCGTCGGTGAGGTCGGGCTCATGATGACGTCGACGTCTTTAAAGGCTTCGACAAAATCATTTTTAATCAGGCGGCGAACCTGTTGCGCTTTTTTGTAGTAGGCATCGTAGAAGCCTGCAGACAGTGCGTAGGCACCGACCATAATGCGGCGCTTAACCTCATTACCGAAGCCTTCACCACGTGAGCGGCAGTAGAGGTCTTCGATGTCTTTCGGATCTTCGCAGCGATAACCGAAACGAACACCATCCATACGAGACAGGTTGGCTGAACACTCGGCCGGTGCAACTACGTAGTAAGTCGGCACAGAGAGGTGGGTGTTCGGCAGTGAAATCTCTTTCACTTTGGCGCCCATTTTTTCGTATTCGGCGATGGCGTTGCGTACCTGCTGCTGCATTTCGGCGCTGATGTCGTCGCGGAAATATTCAGTTGGCAGGCCGATGGTCATGCCTTCAATGCTGTCGTTGAGCGTGCTGGTGTAATCCGGCACGTCGCGCTCAACGCAGGTGGAGTCTTTTTTATCGAAGCTGGCCATCACGTTCATCATCATGGCGGAGTCTTCGACGGTGCGGGTCATGGTGCCGGCCTGATCAAGGCTGGATGCGAAGGCGATCATGCCCCAGCGAGACACGCGTCCGTAGGTTGGCTTCAGACCGGTAATACCACAAAGGGCAGCAGGCTGACGGATTGAACCACCGGTATCGGTTGCTGTTGCACCCGGTACTAAACGAGCTGCAACGGCTGCGGCCGAACCACCGGATGAACCGCCGGGTACGCGGTCGGTGTCCCATGGGTTTTTCACCGGGCCGAAGTAAGAGGTTTCGTTGGATGACCCCATGGCGAATTCGTCCATGTTGGTTTTACCCAGTGAAACGGCGCCAGCGTTATTGAAGTTCTCGACCACGGTTGCGTCGTAGGGGGCTTCAAAGTTGCTCAGCATTTTTGAACCGCAGGTGGTCAATACGCCCTTGGTGCAGAAAATATCTTTGTGCGCCATCGGCACGCCTGTCCATGGTGTCGCGTTACCCGCGGCACGGCGTTCATCGGCGGCTTTCGCTTGCGCGAGTGCTTGTTCTTCGGTGACGGTGATAAAGCTGTTGAGGCCTTTATCGAGGTCTTTAACCCGCGCCAGCAGGTCGGTCGTGATTTCGGTGCTGGAGTATTCTCCGGCGGCGAGATCGCGTGAAATCTCAGCAATAGTTTTGTTGTGCATTCTCAATGTCCTGGAGGCAACTGCCCGCTTATTGGCTGGGCCTTATTCAACTACTCGAGGCACAAGGTAGTGACCTTGCTCGGTGGCTGGTGCAATTTTCTGGAAGTTCTCGCGCTGATTTTCTTCGGTCACTACGTCGGCGCGCAGGCGCTGAACCGCATCAAGCGGGTGAGCCATCGGGTCGATGCCGTCGGTATCGGCAGCAGAAAGCTGATCTACCAGGTCGAGAATATTGGTCAGATTGGTCTGATATTCGGCTATCTGACCGTCGTCGATCTGCAGGCGGGCAAGGCTGGCAATTTTGCGAACCTGATCCTGATCCAGAGCCATGGGTTTACTCCAATGAATACGAACGAATATATAAGTGGGCGAGACTACCACAAATGTCCCTTGCCCTAAATCCCCGCCATTGCTAGAGTTACGGCAATTTTTTGCCATATTTGTTTACGGGAACCCGGTGGATGTTTAAGAAGCTCCGTGGCCTGTTCTCCAGTGATCTGTCTATCGACCTGGGAACCGCCAACACCCTGATTTACATGAGAGATAAGGGAATTGTCCTGAATGAACCGTCAGTGGTTGCCATCCGGACTCAACCTAATGGTAAATCAGTACAGGCCGTCGGTGCCGATGCGAAGCGCATGCTGGGCCGTACGCCCGGGAATATTCAGGCGATTCGTCCACTGAAAGACGGCGTTATTGCCGACTTTGAAGTCACTGAAAAAATGCTCGAACTGTTTATCAAACAGGTACACGAGCGCAGCCTGATGCCGCCAAGCCCACGTGTTGTGGTGTGTGTGCCGTTCCAGGCTACCAAAGTCGAGCGCCGTGCGATTCGTGATTCCGTGATTAATGCCGGTGCGAGCAAGGCGTATCTGATTTACGAACCGATGGCCGCAGCGATTGGTGCTGGCCTGCCGGTTGATGAAGCACGCGGTTCGATGGTTGTTGATATCGGTGGTGGTACTACTGAGATTGCGATCATTTCTCTGAGTGGTGTGGTTTACGCCGAATCTGTGAAGGTCGGTGGTGACCGCTTCGATGAAGCGATTGTGGCTTACGTGCGTAAGCACTACGGCAGTCTGATCGGTGAAGCGACTGCTGAGCGCATCAAGCAGGAAATCGGAACGGCTTACCCAGGTGGTGAAGTCCGTGAAATCGATGTTCGCGGTCGCAACCTGGCAGAAGGTATTCCACGTAGCTTTACGTTGAATTCAAACGAAATTCTCGAAGCTCTGCAGGAGTCCCTGGCGCAGATCGTTCAGGCGGTTAAAGGTGCGCTTGAGCAATCACCACCTGAGCTGTCTTCAGACGTTGCTGAGCGTGGCATGGTGCTGACTGGTGGTGGCGCTCTGTTGCGTGATCTCGATAAACTTCTGAGCGAAGAAACGGGCCTGCCAGTGATTGTTGCTGATGATCCTCTGACCTGTGTTGCACGCGGTGGTGGTAAGTTCCTCGAGAACGCGACCGAGCAGCAGCTGGCCATGGCGGCGCTTGAGTGATCCGGTTTCCGGGCCTGTTAAGAATGCATTCGCAGCGTTCTTTGCTCATATATCTGTAGAAAGGGGCCGTCAGGCCCCTTTTTCTTTTCCGTATCCGGGCCAGACGGTATAGTTGGGCATGATATTTCAACGAGTGAGGCAGCGTCATTAAAGCTCAGTTTCAGGTGCCCCCATTCCAAGGACAGCGAGTCGGCCTGATCGCAGTGTTTTGCCTTGTGCTCATGTGGGTGGATAACCAATATTCCTGGCTTGATTCCGTGCGTTATGGTGTCGGCTACCTGATTGCGCCGGCCCGCCAGACGGCGGTCATTCCTCTTTCGGTAGCCGAATGGATGAGTGAGAACGCGACGCTGCGCCGCGAGCTTCTGAAAGAGAACAAAGTTCTCTCGGCACGTAACCTTGTGCTTGAGCGCAAAGCACAGCGCATGGCCTCGCTTGAGGCAGAGAATATGTCTCTGCGTGAACTCCTTTCGGCGTCAGACCAGATTGATGACAAGGTTCTGGTGACTTCGGTTACCGCCGTTGATCCTGACCCGTACACTCAGCAGATTCTGATTGATAAAGGCGGCAGCGATGGCGTGTTTGTCGGCCAGCCAGTGCTGGATGCTTATGGTCTGCTGGGGCAGGTCATTGATGTGCTGCCGTTTTCTTCTCGTGTGTTAATGATTGCTGATTCAAACCATGCGGTACCTGTGCAGGTAAACCGCAATGGTGTGCGTGCGATTGCGACTGGTACTGGTGCTCTGAACGAGCTGGAGTTGATATACGTGCCTAACACCGCGGACATTAAGGTCGGCGATATGTTGGTCAGCTCGGGTCTTGGCGGGCGTTACCCTAAAGGGTATCCGGTCGCGACCGTCAGCAGCATTCGCAATACGCCGGGCGAATCTTTCGCGACTGTGACGGCAGAACCGACGGCGAAGCTGGATCGCAGCCGTCATCTGCTCTTAGTGTTTACCGACGAAGCTGGGCGAGTTCCCCCTGAGCAGTTGTGGAGGGATGAAGAATGAAATTGCATAGCATTGTGTACGTTATGATCATGCTGTTTGTGGCTTTCGTACTTGAGCACCTGCCTCTGCCTGCAATGGTCGACTGGTTCCAGCCGGCCTGGGTGATGCTGGTTGTGACTGCAGCCGTGCTGGCGGCGCCTTCTGTATTCGGTGTGTGGCTGGCGATCCCACTCGGTCTGATGCTGGATGTCGAGAAAGGTACGCTACTCGGGCTCCATGTGTTGCTGGTGGCGATGCACGTGTATTTGCTGCAGTTGCTGTATCGCCGCATGTATCTGTTTAACGTGCTCCAGCAGGCCGCTGTGCTCTTTTTAATGGTACTGGCAGAGCAGATTATTCATTACTGGTCACTGGCGGTGATGCGCGAAGATGCGACTCCGATCATGCTGCTCGCTCCGGCTCTGACCACGGCCGTACTCTGGCCCTGGGTTTACGTGATTGGTTATCGCTCGCTGCAACGCATGGAGTCTTCATGATTCTCGCGTCTTCATCGCCAAGGCGTCGGGAGTTGCTGACGCAGATCGGTGTACGTTTTCGTATTCAGGCGGCGGATATCGATGAAACTCCTTTTGCTGATGAGCCTGCCGTGGCCTATGTCGAACGCATGGCATTGGAGAAAGCCAGAAAAGTCGCAGAAGGGCATTCGCAGGAAGTGATTCTTGGATCAGACACCAGTGTGATCTTCTCCGGGGAAATTCTCGGAAAACCTGTCAATAATCGTGAAGCTGAAGAAACGTTGCAGCGGCTTTCCGGTCAGACTCATCAGGTGCTCAGTGCCGTCGCTGTGGTTAAGGGCGACAGAGAGAAAGTGATTAGTGTGGCGACTGAAGTCACCTTCCGGTCATTAAGTGATGAAGAAATAGCGCGTTATGTCGCGACCGGAGAACCTGCCGATAAGGCAGGAAGTTATGGAATTCAGGGGATGGGCGCCATTCTGGTGGCAGGCATTTCTGGTAGTTATAGCAACGTGGTCGGCCTGCCGCTGACCGAGACCGCCGCCCTGTTAAATGAATTTGATGTGCCTGTCTGGCATACAGAAGAATTATGAATGTGAACGCAGAGATTTTAATGAACGTCACACCGACAGAGACACGCGTCGGTGTAGTGGAAAACGGTGTACTGCAGGAAATCTTTATCGAGCGTGAAAATCATCGTGGCCTGGTAGGTAATATCTACAAGGGCAAGGTGGTGCGGGTACTGCCGGGTATGCAGGCCGCGTTTGTCGATATCGGTCTTGAAAGGGCGGCGTTTATTCATGCCGCTGAAATCGGTGATGGCGACGCCAATACGCCGATTAACCAGCTGGTGCACGAAGGTCAGTCGCTGGTCGTTCAGGTGACAAAAGATCCGATCGGTACCAAAGGTGCCCGCTTGACTACTCAACTCTCGATTCCTTCGCGCTATCTGGTGTTTATGCCGGGTTCGGTGCATGTCGGTATTTCGCAGAAAATCGAAGAAAATGGTGAGCGTGATCGACTCAAGCAGCTGGTGAAAGACAGTATGGAAGTCGAGGGCCTCACCGGGGAGGCCGGATTTATTCTGCGTACCGCGGCCGAAGGTGTGGGCGAAGAAGAAATCGGTGCAGATACCAGCTACCTGCGTCGCTTGTGGCGAAAACTGCAGGAGCGTATCGCGGACAACAAGCCACCCAGCCTTGTATACGACGAACTGCCTCTGTCGCTGCGGACGATTCGTGACCTGTCCCGTCCAGAAACCAGCAAGCTGTTGATTGACTCCCGCGAGACGTTCCAGAAAATCGAACAGTTCTGTCAGCAGTATGTGCCAGAGGTTGCTGAGAAAATCGAATACTATCCGGGGCCGCGTCCGATCTTTGACCTCTACAGTGTGGAAGATGAAATTCAGCGTGCCCTTGAACGCAAAGTGCCCCTGAAATCAGGCGGCTATCTGGTGATTGATCAGACGGAAGCCATGACCACCATTGATGTGAACACGGGTGGTTTTGTCGGTCGCCGTAATCTCGAAGAAACGATTTTTAAAACCAATCTTGAAGCGGCAACCGCCATCGGTCGTCAGGTTCGTTTGCGTAACCTGGGCGGCATTATCATTCTCGATTTTATCGATATGACCGACACTGAACATCAGCGTCAGGTGCTGCGTATGCTCGAGAAGGTGCTGGAGAAAGATCACACCAAAACCAAGATCAGCGGTGTGTCTGAATTAGGGCTGGTGGAGATGACGCGTAAGCGTACCCGTGAGTCTCTTGAGCACATGCTGATGGAAACCTGCCAGGCCTGTGATGGTCGTGGTGTGGTTAAAACAGCAGAGACCGTCTGCTATGAAATATTCCGTGAAATTCTGCGTGAAGAGCGCGCGTACGAAGCAGGGACTTATCTCGTTCTGGCGAGTCAGCAGGTGGTCGATCGCCTGTTAGATGAAGACAGTCATGGAATGGCTGATCTTGAAGCGTTTATTGGCAAGGCAATTAAGTTGCAGGTCGAAGCCCAGTATACGCAGGATCAGTACGACATCGTCCTGCAGTAACAGGTGTACTGATGTTGCGCTCAGTCTGGACTCAGTTATGGATAACTCTGGTGGTAGCCACAGTGCTGCTCGCCTTTTATACCAGTCTGGGCCGACAGTTAATTCCGCTGATTGAAACTCAGAAGCCTGAGCTTGAGGCGCTGTTGCAACAGCAGCTAGGCTTGCCCGTCAGCGTTGGTACTCTTCAAGGTGACTGGAATCTTCTGTCACCGGTCGTGCGTCTGGAAGATATTCAGGTGGGTGGCGAAGATGAGACCCTTAGTGTTGGGCGCATTGAAGCCGAACTGGATATCAGCGCTACTGCATTTTATTTCTCCCCCGTTTTTAAGCGCATTCTTGTCGAAAACGTGCGTGCGCCTCTGACTGAGAATGAAGACGGCCAGTTATTTCTGGGTGAGCGGCCCTTAATTAATACCTCAAATATTACCGACCCAAAGACAGATAAGGCCGATAAAAAAGCGACACCGCGCTGGCTTGAATGGTTGGGCTATCAGCAGGCTGTGATTCTCAGTGATTGGGAAATTACCAATGCCCGCAGTAGTGGTTCGGAAACGCTCCTGATCCGTAAGGTGTTGTGGCGTAACCGGGGTGAGCAGCATGCACTTGAAGGTGACGTTGCCTGGGGGCGTGAAGAAATTGCCGATGTGTATGTGGGCGCCCAGCTGAAGGGCCCGTTGTGGCCGTGGGACGATCAGGAAGGTCAGATTTATCTGCGTGCCGATGAACAGCAGTGGACCCGCTGGATTCCGGAAGACCTGCCGCGGGAACTCTCGTTGCCGTCATTGCGTGGCAGTATGGAAGGGTGGTTGTCGATTGCTAATGGCGACCTCGATTCTATCTATGTGCGTGGTGAAGTACCGGAATTAATGTTGGATGCACCGGCTAAGCAGCTTGTGCTGACAGACGGGCAGCTGGAAATCTCAGGCGAGCGCAGTGATGAAGACTGGCACCTGAGCATTCGTCAGGAATTCACGCAGAATCTGCCGTTAAACGAACTGCGCCTTAGCTCAGTTCAACTCGATGACGAGCGTGGCTGGCACATAGGTATTCCTCGTGCCGACCTTCAGGACGTCAGTAATTTCATACTGGATTACAACTTGCTGCCCGAACGTTTCAGCCGGTATATCGAGAACCTTGAACCTGAAGGATTGGCAGAAAGCGTACGCATCAGTCTGGTGCCTGAAGTGGCTGAGACAGGTGAACGTGGTGTCGATATCCGGGCAGACCTGAGCGACATCTCGACCAAAGCGTTTATTGGTATTCCGGCCTTTACTGGTGCCGATGGGCATCTGCACTTGCAGCCGCAGGGTGGCGTCGCTCATATTGATGACCCTTCCCTCAGTATGCACCTTGATGGCGTCTACAATCCGACCTGGGATCTGACTGACGCCTCTGCGAGCTTCTATTGGGATATTCAGCCGGAGCTTTTCAATCTACGACTGGTCGACCTCGACGCCGGACTGCGTGATGCCCGTGTTCATGGCGACCTTGCGATTCGCCTGCCGCGATGGGACACGGATGTAGAAAGTCATCTTGCCTTGATACTCGGGATTGATAAGGCGGATATCCGCTTACAGGAAGACCTGGTTCCCGACATGCTCGACCCGTCCATTAATGAGTGGCTCGATGATTCCTTGCGAGGAGGAACAGCTTCTCAAGTCGGCTTTGTATTGAACGGCGTTATCGGGGGCGATATTCCAGACAACGGTCTGACTACGCAGCTTTATCTCGAAGCCGATAACGCCACCATCGATTATCTGGATGGCTGGCCTTCGGTGGCTGGTGTTAAAGGACGTGTATTTCTCGACAGCCCTGATCTGGATGCATGGATTGATGAAGGGCGCACTTTGGGTGGGCAACTGAGTCCGGGGGCGCGGGTTAAATTACGCGACACCCGTGCGGGTACCGAGCTATCCCTTAATGGTCATATCGAAGGTGACAGCAGTGAGGCGTTACTCTATTTGCAGGAGACACCACTGGCGGATCTGATTGATCGATCTCTTGATGATTGGCTGGCTACAGGCTCAGCAGCAACCGATCTCAGTCTGTCGATGATTCTTGGTGACGAAGATGCTACGCCCGATGTTGAGCTGCGCAGTGTGCTCCAGAATACCGGCATTACGCTCACGTCTGCAGACCTGAAATTCAGCGATCTGAATGGTGCGCTGACGTTTGATACCGATACCGGTTTATTCGCCGACAAACTCAGTGGACGTACTTTTGGTGGCGAGTTTACGCTGGATATTAATTCGGTCGCTACCGGCGACAGTTATCGGATTGATGGCGATGCCTCTGGTAGCGCTGACTGGCAATCGTTTAAACAATGGGCGGACTTATTTTTACTCGACCCGGTAAAAGGCCAGTTGAGCTATCGCGCCAGCCTGGGTATTGACCCCGCTGAAGACAATCCGTTTAACCTCCTGATTGAGTCCGACTTGCAGGGCACAGAGATCTCCCTGCCTGCACCTATGGGTAAAGCATCGGAAGATAAGCGTCGTCTCACAGCCCTTGTGACACCGGGAGATACCATTGACGTTTCAGTGAATTATGACGATTTATTGAGTACGTCGGTGCGACTCGATGACGCGGGTGTAACCACAGGTGAAGTGGTGCTGGGTGGTGGCGAAGCGCGTATTGATGATAGCCCTGGCATTGATATTACAGGCCGGGTTCCGGGAACGGTGAATGTCTCAGACTGGTGGGATGTCTGGGATCGTATGATGCTGCTGGTGGAAAAAGCAGATGCCAGGGCGCTGGCTCAGGGCTTACCGACCGAGCTGCCTGAAAATACGCTTGGGAATACCAACCCGGTCAGTTCGGTTGAGCTGACTATCGACTCACTCGATGCCTGGGATATTCCGATCGGAGCTACTCGTGTTTCGGGCGGTCAGGAGTTTGGTGAGTGGACGATCCAGCTCGCTAATGAAGTTGCTCGGGGCACGGTCGTTATCCGCGAAGACGAGAATGATCCTCTGGTTCTGTTGATGGACTTTGTTCACGTACCTGAACCCCAGGAACCGGCATCTGAACAAACGATCGCGTCTGCAGCGGCCGAAACTTCAGCAACTGCTTCACAAAATACAGACCCGATGGCGGAGTTTATCCCGGCAGATGTCAGCGCTATGGATATCACGATTCAGGAGCTTTATTACGGTACTCGTAACTTTGGTCGTTGGCAGGCGACAACGCGTCCGATTCCATCCGGGTTGAGCTTGCAGGTTCTCGACAGTGACATGAAGGGGATTAAACTTCAGGGAACACTGGACTGGGTTTTACGCGAAGGTCAGCATGCAACGCGTATGACGGAGTTTGATGTCCGTGCGAGTAAGGTCGCCGATATTCAGCGCGCCTTCCGTCTGCAACCTGTGGTTGAGGGCGATAAACTCACTGGCAAATTCAGCCTCGACTGGATTGGCTCGCCCGCTGGTTTTGACACCGAAACGTTAAATGGCAAAGCCAATTTCCGTATTACGAACGGACGTGTGAATGCAGAAGGAGCGGCGGCTCTGAAAGCCTTCGGTGCATTGAATTTCAATTCTATTTTCCGGCGTCTTCGTCTCGACTTTTCTGACCTTGTAGGCTCGGGGCTGGCATTCGATACCATGAAAGGCGCAGCGACTATCGAGCAGGGTGTGCTGACGTTAAGTGAGCCTATTACTGTTGATGGTCCGGGCGGTAAATTTCTGACCTCGGGTATGACAGACCTGAATACCACTGAGCTCGATATGAAGCTGGCGGTGACCTTCCCCGTGACTAATACCTTACCTCTGGTCGCCGTACTGGCGGGTTTTGCACCACCCGTCGCCGCATCTATCTACGTCACCGAACGACTCATTGGTGACGAATTGGAGCGCTTTACCAGTGCGAGTTATACCATCTCCGGGACCTGGCAGGAGCCGGACGTAAAACTGAATAAAGCCTTCGATAATGACGTTGAGGGCAAAAAGAGCCGGGGCTTTATGGATCGCGTACTGAGTATTTTTGGCTTGGGAGGAGATGACTGATGACAGGCAGAATTGCAGCGGTGCAATGCACCAGCGTCAGTGATCCGGAAAAGAATAAACGGGCGCTGTCGGTGTTGATTTCTGAAGCAGCGTCTCAAAATGCAGATCTCGTGCTTCTGCCCGAAATGTGCCTGAGCATGAACAGTGATTATTATCAGGAGCTTGCTGAAGACAGCGCAACACTGGACTGGCTGGCAGCTCAGGCTGCCACCCATTCGTTGTGGCTGGTGGCTGGTGCTGTTCCTCAGCCAGCCCCGGGTGATGACGCCCGTGTTCGTTCTGCGTCACTGGTGTTTAACCCGGAAGGCGAGTTAGTTAAACGCTACGATAAAATTCATTTATTTGATGTCGACGTAGGGGATGCTCAGGGAAGCTACCGGGAGTCTGATACCTTTTCTTCGGGCAGTGACATCGTCAATATCGAAACACCTGTCGGCAATATCGGTCTGACGATTTGTTTTGATCTACGCTTCCCTGAACAGTATCAGGCTCTGCGTGACGCCGGTGCAGATATTATTCTTGTGCCAGCCGCCTTTACACATACTACGGGCGAGGCGCACTGGGAAATTCTGTTGAAGGCCCGGGCCATCGAAACGCAATGTTATGTACTCGCGGCTAACCAGTGTGGCTGGCATGACGACAAACGCCGCACCTGGGGGCACTCGATGATTATTGACCCCTGGGGTGAATCACTGGGAATGCTCCATGAGTCGCCGGGTGTGATTGTTGCCGACGTGGATCTGAAAGTGTTGGAAGACCTCAGAAAGAAAATGCCACTCACTCGTCCATAGTGAGTACTCTAAGCGACTGGCCTTGATGTCATCGTCAGACCAGTCGTTCGTAGAGCAGGCCGAGAACTAATATCAGTAAGATAAAAGAAACCCCTTGCCAGAACCTGACCGGATCTCGCTCCATCACCGGTGGGCGTGATTTCTGAAGGTAGACTGAATTCGGATTTCTCAGATCATAAATAAATTCAGCCGGTTCTTTGTAGCGCATCGCTCGTTTAGGGTGGACCGCCTTTTTAATCGCCTCATCAACCCAGACGGGAATAGCACGTCCGCAACTTCGCACAGAGGTGTAGTGCAGTTTATTCAGGTCCTTACGTTTGGTGATGCGGGCGACATCTGAGCCGTACGGTAAGCGCCCGGTCAGTAGTTCGTAAGTAATTGCACCGAGAGCGTACACATCGGATTCTGTAGAGCCCTGTGCTCCCAGAAAATATTCCGGGGCGGAGTATTGAGCCGTGCCAAGTAACGTCAGGCGCTCGAGCGGTGTATCTATTTCGGTGATGCCTGCTACCTGCGTCGAGCCAAAGTCCAGAATTCGCACGGTGCCATCATTGCCGATCATTAAATTATCGGGTTTAAGGTCCTGATGCAGCATTTCCAGGCGGTGAAAGGCCTGAACGCCACGGGCGGCCTGTTCCATAATTTCCCGGACCTGTTCGAGGGTCGGCTCCGGATGATCACGCATCCACTGGTCAAGTGTCTGGCCTTCGATGTATTCGGTGGTGACGTAAATAAAGTTGCGCACCCGATGTGATGGACCCGGACGAACTACGTAAGGGCTGTCGATCCTTCTGGCAATCCAGTCTTCCAGCAGAAAGCGTTCAAGGTACGCCGTGTTGTCACGCAGCTCACCGGATGGCGTTTTCAGGATGAGCGTTTGTTCTGTCTCTGTGTCTTTTGCAAGATACACATGGCTGCGTGGGCTGCTGTGTATCTTGCGCAGAATGTTGTAGCCGTCGAACTCATCGCGCGCCTTCAGAGAGGGAGGAAAGGGGAGCTCGGTGAGCTGTTGATGAACGTCCTCTTTATTCTGATCAAGCAGGTGATCAATACGTAAAATCTGGATCGTCAGGTTGTCGTTACTGTTGTTATCCCGTGCGGCTTCGAGGATTTCTCGTGCGGCACGATCAAGATCCGATGAATATTTATTGATCGTACTGATGACCAGCTCGTCGTTGACGAACTCATAAATGCCATCGGTAGCACTGATAAAGATATCACCGACATTGACTGAGAGAGACAGATAATCAATTTCTAGCTGGGTATCCATGCCTAAGGCACGGGTCAGGTAGCTTTGGTCTTCGGAGGTATAAAAACGATGGTCTGTTGTCAGTTGTTCCAGCTGTTTATCTGCAACACGGTAAACACGGCTGTCACCGACGTGAAAAATATGGGCGGTACGGGATTTAATAACTAACCCATTAAAGGTGCAGACATAGCCTTTATTCGGGTCGTAGCTTCTCAGGTTTCTTCTGGCTTGTGCATGTAGCCATGAGTTTGTTGCCTTCAGTACCCTTAGCCCCGAGGTCTTTACTGTCCATGCTTCTGAGGTGCTGAAATAGTCACTGAGAAAGCTCTGAACAGCGGTAGCGCTGGCGTCATGACTGACGTTGCTGCTACTGATGCCATCGGCGAGAGCCATGGCTACGCCTTTGCTTTCGAGAAGAGGGAGCGTTGGGGTGTGAACGGCGTGAAAGTCCTGGTTAATGGCTTTGACGCCTTTATCGCTGCATTGCCCTGTGCTGACTTTCAGCTGCTCTGACATGGTGTTGCCTCGCAGAAAAAACAGATCTGCCTGTGCAATGTGCACAGGCAGAGTGTATTGCTATCCGTCGAAGGGTAGCGATTACAGAGTACGGTCGGCACTCTGACGTACGTGTGTAAAGTACAGTGGCAGAGCGACGAACACAAAACCACCGACAAGGTTACCCAGTGCGGTAGGCAGTTCGTTCCAGATGATGTAGTCCATCACAGTAAAGTCACCGCCCATGATCATTGAGAATGGGAACAGGAACATGTTGACGATGGAGTGCTCGAAACCCATGAAGAAGAACAGCATGATTGGCATCCACATAGCGAACATTTTAGAGATCGCAGAAGTAGATATCATGGCGCCAACAACACCCATAGATACCATCCAGTTGCACAGCATGCCGCGGATGAAAATAGTCAGCCAGCCGTCTACGCCGTGCGATGCATAACCTACGGTACGTGATTCACCAATGGTTGATACTTTGGCTGCGATTGCGCCGCCGTCAGTGTTGTAGCCATAGGTCAGGATGAAAGAGATCATTACCGCAACAGACAGAGCACCCGCAAGGTTGCCGCAGAATACCAGGCCCCAGTTACGCAGCATCTGCGGAACGGTACAGCCAGGACGCTTGTCGATAATCGCCAGTGGCACCAGAGTGAATACACCGGTCAGCAGGTCGAACTTCATCAGGTAGAGCATGATGAAACCTACCGGGAACAGCACTGCCCCCAGAATTGGCGAACCACTTTTCATGGCGACGGTGATCGCGAATACAGCAGCCAGAGCCAGAATAGCCCCAGCCATAAAAGCACGGATCAACGTGTCTTTGGTCGACATGAATATCTTTTCTGCACCGCTATCCACCATTTTTGTGGCGAACTCAGAAGGCATTAAGTAGGACATAGCATTTCCTCGTAATTTGGGGGGGGTCTATCGGCTTTAAAATGAAAAACGGCGTCGCCCCAGTCGGTGATTTACCGATGGGTGTCGACGCCGTTATCGAATTTTTGTCTGATTTTTTGAGAGCCGTCGTTGGCTCACTCAGGACTCTGCAACCGTCGTGCCATATTTTTTTGTTGGAGATAAAACCCTATTAAAACAGGGGCTTAAGTTATAGCAGTCGGTTCTCAGGCAATGGGCAAGAGTAATCACAGACGATGGCAGTGCGATACTCAGGTGCAGGAAAAACAAAAAATGCGCACTAAGTGCGCATCTTTATAGCGAATAAAAAGTAAGCTGGCGGATCACCGGATGAAGCGTTCAGGCGTTGCTGTCGATCTCTTTAATCAGCTGAAAGAGTTTTTTGAATGCGGTGCCTGGCTTTGGTGGCTCGGCCTGCATCTCTTTCTGAGCATTCCGCACCAGATTACGTAATTGCTGGCGATCTGTATCTGGATAGGTATCAAGAAATTCGTTCATCGCCTTACCATCCTTGATCAGGCGATTACGCCATTGCTCTAACTGGCCCATACGACGACCGAAGGCCTCGCTGGATGGGTCGAGCATATCTATCGCCTCCTGAAGGGCGTCGATGTCTTCCGAGCGCATCAGTTTGCCGATGTATTGAAAGTGACGGCGGCGGGCTTCGTGTTTTTTAATACGACGGCTCTCTTCCAGCGCGGCCATTAGCACATCGGTAATCGGAAGGTCAGTCCATTTGGCAGGCGGAAGGTTGCACAGCGTTTCTCCGAGTTCCTGATAGCGATGCATTTCACGCTTCATTTCAGTCTTACTGACCAGTTCGTATTCGATGTCGTCGTCTTCGTGGGTCATAAGAACTCCGGAGTATTCAGTGGTGATCAGCTCAGCGACTGGTCAGCTTACAGATAGAAGATTGTGGCGAGCCCGAGAAATGACAGGAAGCCGATCACGTCGGTGACGGTTGTCAGTACTACGCCACCGGCGAGTGCCGGGTCGATGCCACGGGCTTTGAGTATCAGTGGCAACGCCGCGCCCGTGACTGCAGCGACCAGTAAATTAATGATAATGGCGGCACCGATAATGGCGGCGATGCCCGGATCGTTGAACCAGAGCAGGGTAATGACCGCGATGACAGCCGCCCAGAGCACGCCGTTAATGCCTGCGACGATAATTTCCCGGTTAAACAGCCAGCGGAAGTTTGCGCTGGAGAGATGCCCCAGTGCCTGCCCACGAATAACCAGGGTCAGGACCTGACTGCCAGCGATGCCGCCCATACTGGCAACGATGGGCATCAGTACAGCAAGAGCGACGACCTGTTCGATGGTTTTATCAAACAGGCCGATGACGGCGGAGGCAGCCAGTGCCGTAAGCAGGTTAATGCCCAGCCAGACAGCTCGACGGCGGCTGGTTTTCAGCGCCGGAGCAAAGGTATCTTCTTCTTCATCCAGACCCACGGAACTCATCAGCGAGTGGTCCGCGGTTTCCCGGATAACGTCAACCACGTCATCGATGGTGATACGACCGATGAGTTTGCCCTCTGCATCGACAACCGGAGCCGATACAAGGTCGTGTCGTTCGAACAGTTTGGCAACGTCTGTGTCCTGCATGGTGGCAGGGATCACCCGGGCGTCGGTGGTCATCACCTCACGCACGGTCTGGTTGGGATCGCTGACAAGAAGCTTGTTGATGGTCAGGATGCCAATAAATTCGTTGTTCCGGTTTACGACCAGAAGGTTATCCGTCATTTCTGGCAGCGTCGGGTGGCGACGCAGGTAACGCATAACAACTTCGAGCGTGATGTCAGGACGGATGGTCACCGTATCGGTGTTCATCAGACCACCGGCGCTGTCCTCCGGGTAGCCCAGTACCTGTTCAAGACGGGTACGGTCCTGCTGGTCCATCGCGTCGAGTACTTCCTGGGTAACGCGTTCAGGAAGTTGCTGCAGGATGTCGGCGACGTCATCGGCGTCGAGGTCTGAAGTGATGTCGACCAGTTCTTCGGCACTCAGGTCCGACAGGAAGTGTGCCTGCAGGTCTTCGCTTAAGTACTGGAGTACTTCACCTTCGAGTTCTTTGTCGACCAGATCCCAGAGCACTTTACGTGCTTTCGGCGGGGACGACTCGATCAGGTGAGCAATATCGGCAGGCGCGAGACCAGAATTCAGGATGCGCTCTACTTTATTCAGGGCACCACTTTCCAGGGCAGCATTAAGGCTGTGGAGTTTTGCTTTTGCCTTTTCTGTGTGCTGAGCCATGGCCGGAATCCGGAGTAAATCGGGTTAACTGATTCTAGCCTGATTGCTCGGTTGATACCACGAAAGTACTCGCAGTTTTGGGCCTAATCAGCTGTTTTAGCGGGGATAATCGTGAAATTTTCCTGAGGGCTATTCTTCTTCATCGAAGCGACGATCAATGAGATCGGTAATGGCATCGACGGCAGCTCCTTCGTCACTGCCTTCCGCAGTCAGGATCAGCTCAGTGCCTTTGCTTGCGGCCAACATCATGACTGACATGATGCTCTTGCAGTCGACCATACGCCCGTCCTTGCCAATTTTCAGCTGGCTGGAGAAGGCTGACGCGGTAGATACCAGTTTGGCCGCAGCACGGGCATGCAGGCCGAGTTTATTTATTATTAGAACGCTTTTCTGGATCATACGGTGTCCGGGTTATGGAGTGGGCAGATTCGCCGCTCGCGCTAGTTCACGGTGACGTACCTGCACGTTCGGGTATTTCATACGGTATTCGGTGGCTAGCTGCTCCGCCAGGTAGACGGATCTGTGCTGACCACCGGTGCAGCCAATTGCGATGGTCATGTAGCTCCGATTTGCTTCGATCAGACGATCCGTCCAGCGAGTCAGA
Source organism: Thalassolituus maritimus (assembly GCA_913019975.1). Taxonomy (GTDB): domain Bacteria; phylum Pseudomonadota; class Gammaproteobacteria; order Pseudomonadales; family Oceanobacteraceae; genus Thalassolituus. Next base: position 67,950 of record CAJWBH010000007.1, read on the forward strand.
AAATCGCTGATTGATTTCCGCATTTCTCCAACAACATCATAGCTGTTCAGGAATAACTGTACTTCACTGTCGAGGCCTGTGAGTTTTCGCAGGTCTTCGCTCCAGTAGGGGTTCGGCAGGTGCCGTACATCGAAAACGTAGTCGGCGTCTGTCGGGATACCGTGTTTAAAGCCGAACGACTCAAACAGGATCGACATCTCACCGTTCGGACGATCTGCAACCCGCAGGCGAATCATGCTGCGCAACTCGTGAACAGACATGTGGGTGGTGTCTAAGGTCAGGTCCGCCATATTGGCGAGTGGATCAAGGAGGTCTTTCTCCTGGTCGATGGCTTCTGCCAGTGACAGTTCTGTGGTCGTGAGAGGGTGCTTTCGGCGTGTCGCGCTGAATCGTTGCAGCAGAACCTTTTCAGACGCATCAAGATAAACCACGTCGAGCTGATAGTGATCATTAGGCAGATCGAACAGTAGTTGTTCGACAGGCTCTTCTGTCGCCGACAGGTTACGCGCGTCAATACTGACCGCTACCCGGGTGAGCTTGTCGTTAGCATCTGCCTGACTGGCCAATGCGGGTAGCAGCCCGATCGGCAGGTTATCGATGCAATAGAAGCCCAGATCTTCGAGAACGTGCAGAGCGCTCGATTTGCCCGATCCTGATCTTCCGCTGATAACTACCAGGCGCATATTCGACTCCGTGATGACTACCGCTCTGCGATCGCTCGCTGGAAAAGATGTTTGGCGTCTGGCGCGTTGCGTAGAGCTTCGCGATATTCCGCCTGATTAAAGTTACTGGCGAGTGTCGCCAATATCTGAAGGTGTTCGTCGGTCGCTTCCTCGGGGACTAACAAAGCAAATACGAGGTCGACCGGATTACCATCAATAGAATCATAGTCTATCGGGGTATTTAATCTTAGTAGAATGCCCAACGCTTTCTGACACTGCAGCAGTCGGCAGTGTGGGATGGCGATGCCTTCTCCTATCCCTGTGCTCCCCATGCGCTCGCGTGCTAACAGGCGTTCGTATATATCGTCTGCGGAGGCGTCGCCGATTTCTTCAGCAACCAGAGATGAAAGTTGTTCTAACAGTTTTTTCTTACTGGAAACGGTCACGTCAATGACGGACCGCTCCGGTGTGAGGATATCCTCAATACTCAAAGACATGCTTCAGCCTTGACCGTGTTGGCGCGCTACCAGCTTCTCTTTGTGTTTCAGAACCTGACGGTCCAGCTTATCCACCATCTGATCGATAGCGGTATACATATCTTCGTTTTCTGCTTTGGCGTGCAGGTCGTGACCTGTGATGTGAATTGTCGCTTCAGCCGTCTGTCGATCTTTAACGACAGTCAGTGTGACTTGCCCTGTGGTGATGCTGTCACTGTGGCGCGTCAGTTTTGCCATTTTATCTTCAACGTGTGCCTGCATAGCTTCTGTTACTTCTACATGATGACCACTGATATTGATTTGCATGCCAAGTCTCCTGTGTCGCTGGCGGTATGTGAATCAAAGTCTGTTGACTCTCAACTAACAGACTCTAAATCAGCTGCTTACGTTCATTCGATGGTGGTATCAGCATAGCCTCGCGGTATTTCGCTACCGTGCGCCGTGCCACTTTGATGCCTTTCTCACCCAGCATCGTTGCTATCTTGTTGTCACTGAGTGGCTTCCGCGTGTTTTCGTCCGCGATCAGTTTTTTGATCATCGCCCGGATGGCCGTCGATGAACACTCCCCGCCGCTGTCGGTGCTGACGTGGCTGGAGAAAAAATACTTGAGCTCAAAAATGCCGCGCGGCGTATGCATGTATTTCTGAGTCGTCACCCGCGAGATCGTTGACTCATGCATACCAACCGCTTCGGCGATGTCATGAAGCACCAGCGGTTTCATCCCTTCATCACCTTCTTCAAAGAAGTCTATCTGGAATTCAACGATTTTGGTTGCGACTTTGAGCAGAGTGTCATTGCGACTTTGCAGGCTTTTGATAAACCAGCGCGCTTCCTGCAGGTGATCTTTGAGGAAGGTATTGTCGGCACTGCTGTCTGAGCGGCGGATCAGCGATGCATAATCGGCATTCACGCGCAGCTTGGGTGCAATTTCTGGATTCAGCTCAACACGCCACTCATCACGAATCTGGCGGACGATGACGTCTGGAATGACGTATTCAGATTCTTCTGAAGCGATACCGGCACCCGGCTTAGGGTTCAGCTCTTTAATCAGTCGCATGACGGATTTCAGGTCGTCTTCCTTTAATTTGGTACGGCGCATCAGCGACTGATAATCACGGCTACCAAGCAGGTCAATATGATCACGAATGATCAGCTGAGCTTCGGTTAACCACGGGGTACCTTGTGGAAGCTGATGCAGCTGAAGAAGCAGACATTCGCGCAGGTCGCGGCAGAAAACACCGGCCGGATCAAATTGTTGCAGGCGATGAAGAACTGCCATCACTTCTTCTTCTTCGATTTCGAGTGACGGGTCCATCGCTTCAATGACGTCTTCAACTGTCGTGTGAAGGTAGCCATCATCGTCTACACCATCAATCAGCATGGTCGCAACTTCGCGGTCAGCATCTGACATTGGGGTCAGGTTTAGCTGCCAGAGCAGGTGATCCTGCAGATTGTCGCTGGTGGCGTAGCGGGAATCGTAGTCAAAGTCTTCGTCTACCGGCCCGGAGCTTGATGCGACTCCGGCGCTGACCTGATAGGTATCTTCCCACTGGCTATCTACAGGCAGGTCATCGGGCAGTTTCTCGCTCGACCATTGCTCATCGAGAGATTCCTGGCCGCTCTGATCGTCGTAGGAATTGTCATCGTAGGAATTGTCGTAATCCTGATTGTCAGAGCTGCTCTCACGGTCTTCGCGGCTGTCTCTGTCGTTGTTATCGGAATCAGAACTGCGGGAATCGTTGTCGGACTCGTTGCCTGAGTCGCTGTTGTCATCAAACTCTTCGCTTTCCAGCATTGGGTTGGAATCCAGCGCTTCCTGAATTTCCTGCTGAAGGTCCAGCGTTGAAAGCTGGAGGAGGCGGATGGCCTGTTGCAGCTGAGGCGTCATCGTCAGCTGCTGGCCCATCTTAATCTGAAGGGATGTCTTCATATAACTCGGTAATTACGACCTGAAAATCGAACCATCTTTTTGTTTGATGCACCTAGCATTATAGGCAAAGTCCTTGTGTATGGAACCTATTTTGCTTACCAGAGTAAATAGATAACTCTACAGTACGTGACATCGGTCAGAGTTTCAAAGACGGAAATCGTCCCCAAGGTAGACTTCGCGCACCTGCTCATTGGCAAGCACATCTTCAGCCGTGCCTTCGGCAATGATGTGGCCGCCACCAACGATAAAGGCTTTCTCGCAGATCGCGAGTGTTTCACGCACGTTGTGGTCGGTAATCAGTACGCCGATGCCCCGCGCCTTAAGCTGACGGATAATATCCATGATGTCCGAGACTGAGATCGGGTCGACACCGGCGAAGGGTTCGTCGAGCAGAATGAACGAGGGCTCTGCTGCCAGTGCTCTGGCAATTTCGACACGACGACGCTCACCGCCGGATAGCGCCATGCCGGCGCTGTCGCGGATGTGTTGAATATGAAATTCGTTGAGCAGCTGCTCGAGCTGTTCGGTGCGCTGCTGGCGATTGAGATCTTTACGGGTCTCCAGAATTGCCATGATGTTGTCGGCAACACTGAGCTTGCGGAAAATCGATGCTTCCTGCGGCAGGTAACCGATGCCTTTGCGGGCACGGCCGTGCATTGGCAGGTGGCTGATGTCTTCATCGTCAATCATGATGCGGCCACGATCCGCCTGCACCAGGTTGACGATCATATAGAAACAGGTCGTTTTGCCGGCGCCATTGGGGCCCAGCAAACCAACGATCTGGCCGCTTTCAACGCGGATAGACACGTCTTTAACGACTTCGCGGCCGCCGTAACTTTTGGCCAGATGTTCTGCCTTCAGTGTTTTCATTCTGTCGCTGCTTCCGGAGATTCTGTCGTGTCAGACTCTGAGTCAGATTCGGACTCAGGTTTTGGCGGCTGGATAACGACTTTGATCCGGCCGGAGTCTTCATCTGTGCTGTCGGTCGACGACTCGGCGGTGGTGCCATCAGCACGCACGGTCTCTGTTGCCATGTCGTAGGTGATGCGTTCGCCGCTGAAAATATTGCCTTCCTGTTCCAGTTCAGCATCGCCAGTAATAATGATGCGGCGCTCGCTGGTGTAGTAATCGATGCGGTTGCCGAGGGCTGTGGTGAGCGGTTTACCGACCTCAATCTGCTGTTGGTAACGGGCACGGTCGCCTTCTGCGACGGCTTTTTCGAGGGTGTCGCCGTTGCGCAGAATCATCAGGCGGTCGGCTTCTATTTTCAGCGTGCCTTGGGTAAGAATGACGTTGCCTTCATACACAACTGTACCTGCGCGGCGGTCGATTTCTGCAGAATCCGAGAGGATCGTCATTTCTTTCTGCCAGTCATCCGGCAATGCGACTGTGTAGCTTGCGATCACTGACAGCGACATCACGGCCAGTTTATTGAACAGGTTCATAAGTCGTACGGACTCCTGTTTTCAGTTCGAGGCGCTGACGTGTGGCGTCAAACATCATTCCGGTGCCAGTCATGCGGCTGTTTTCACCCGTCATGGTAACCAGCTCATCAGTCTCTGCGATCTTGTCATCAATATGATAGGTCAGCCTTGAGGTTTCAAGGCGCATCGGGTCACTGCTGTCGAGCGGCCTGATTAATATGTTGCCTGATAATTTCAGTGCCTGTTCGTTGCCGCGCATAACACCTTCGTCAGCGGTCAGTACCCAGTCGTCTTTTGAACTGACCAGAAGACGTGGCTCACTGAATACGGTGAGGTCGCCCTCGGGAAAGTGCTCTGATTTTGCGGCGTAAAAAGTATCGGCCAGTGAGCCGTCTTTTTCGTAGCGGCGACTGAACAGTACTTCGCCATAATAATCCGGCTCGCGAACGACCTGTTCGGTCGTTTGCCCGGTAATATCGCGGGTGTAGCGATCTACTGCCAGAAAGGCAACGCCGAAAAATGCGGTGACTAATAGCAGTAGATAGCGCTTACGCATCAGATGACGCCTGCTCGCAGAAGGTCGTGCATGTTAATAACACCGACGGTGCGGCCTTCGTCCTGCACGACGAGCGCGTTGATCTTGCCGTCTTCCATGATTTTCAGGGCTTCTGCTGCGAGCATGCCCGGTGAGGTCGTTTTACATTCAACCGTCATCACATCTTTGATGGTGGCATTACGGATATCGACACCATGGTCGATGGCACGACGAAGGTCACCATCGGTGAAGATACCGGCGAGCTTGCCGTCCGGGTCTGCGACTGTGGTCATGCCCAGCCCTTTTGAGGTGGCGATCAGCAGCGCTTCAGGCAGTGAGGTTTCCGGAGAGACAACTGGAATCTGCTCGCCACTGTGCATGATGTTTTCTACTTTCAACAGCAGACGACGACCGAGGCTACCGCCCGGGTGAGAAAATGCGAAGTCTTCGGCAGTGAACCCTTTTGCTTCCAGTAGGGCAATCGCCAGCGCATCGCCCATCACGAGTGCACACGTCGTCGAGGACGTCGGCGCCAGATCAAGAGGGCAGGCTTCCTGATCGACACCCGCATAAAGGTGGCTGTCTGCCGCTTTCGCCAGTGTGGATTCTTTATTCCCTGTCATGCTGATCAGCTGCGTACCCTGACGCTTCAGCAGTGGCAGCAGGCTGGTCACTTCGCTGGTTTCACCAGAGTTGGATAATGCAATGACAACGTCGGCAGCGGTGATCATCCCCATGTCACCGTGGCTGGCTTCGCCCGGGTGAACGAAAAAAGCAGGAGTGCCGGTACTGGCCAGTGTCGCTGCCATCTTGTTGCCAACGTGACCAGACTTGCCCATGCCGGTTACTACAACTCGACCACGGCACTGAATAATCAACTGGCAGGCGCGGGTGAAATTCTCATCCAGATGGTTGCTCAGTAGGCCAACCGCTTCCTGTTCGAGTTTTACCGTGCGGCGTGCGGAGTCAATAAAGTTAAAAGTCGTTGATTCAGTCATGCTTGATTTGCCAGAAATAAGGTGAACATGTAGCCGAGGTAGCCGGCAGTAAGAATGATGCCTGGGATACGTCCCAGCGTCCCTCTGCGATAACAGATAATAAAGAACAGCAGCAGGGCAAAGGTAACGCCAGCCATCACTATGTAGTCACGGTAAAGTGCCATTGGTTCAACGGCGGTGACCGCCAGTATCCCCGGGATCGGCATCACCGCGAGCAGGTTGAAAATATTTGAGCCAATGACATTACCGATAGCAATGTCATGGTGGCCTTTTAAAGCACTGGCGACGGACGCTGCAAGCTCGGGCAGGCTGGTGCCGATCGCAACAATGGTCAGGCCGATCACGAGATCAGACACACCAAAGGCCGTTGCGATACCGGTCGCGCCCCAGACCAGAGCTTTCGAACTGGCCATCAGAGTGATCAGACCAACGATCAGCCAGAACACTGCTTTGCTGGTGGGTGTGCTTTCAATTTCGGCCGCTTCGTCTTCGTCGATCACAGATTCGCCGCTATCCGACGACTGCTGGAACATCAGGAAGAGAGCGAAGATCAGGGCTGCGATCAGGATCAGGGCGTCGACCAGATTCAGCTCAAGGTCGATCAGAACGACACCTGCGAGCAGGGTGATCATCATCAGCAGAGGGAGTTCTTTCTTGAGCAGGCCCTTCTGTAATGGGATCGGCGCGACAAGCGCGGTAATACCGAGTACCAGGGCGATGTTGGTGATGTTCGAGCCAATGGCGTTACCGATCGCCAGGTTGCCGGCGCCGTCGATCGAGGCCATGGCGGAGACAAACATCTCCGGTGCGGACGTGCCGATAGAGACAATGGTCAGACCAACCAGCATCTGAGACATGCCAAGGTGGCGGGCAGTGGCCGCGGCGCCGATAACGAATTTGTCGGCACTCCAGACAAGAAAAATCAGGCCAACGAGGATTGCGCCTATTTCGGGATACATAGCTAAAGATCACGCTCAGGAAATTAAGCCGCTCATTGTACCGGAGCGGTGAATCGGCGCAATTGCAACAGGATGTTCCGCCTGGCGGGCGGAATTGCCGTTGGTATGCCCAGAACAATCCGATATGCTAGCGGTCAGTTAAAGTACAGGGTAAATACAGGTCACCTGATGTCTAACAGCAATAACCACGTCGAAGTGAAGGATGTCACCTTTTATCGTGGTAAACGAAAGATCTATGACGGTCTGAATGTCGCCTTTCCCCGCGGCAAGATCACCGCAATCATGGGCCCCAGCGGCACAGGTAAAACGACACTGTTACGCATGATTGGTGGCCAGCTGAAAGCGGATTCCGGCGAAGTGCTGGTGGATGGCAGTAATGTCGGCACCATGAGTCGCGGAGACCTGTTTGAGCTGCGCAAAAACAAAATGGGTATGCTGTTTCAGACCAGTGGCCTGTTTACAGACCTCAATGTGTTCGACAACGTCGCTTTCCCGCTACGCACCCATACCGATCTGCCTGATGACATGATCCGCGATCTGGTTCTGATGAAACTTGAAGCTGTAGGCCTGCGTGGAGCGCGTGACCTGTTTCCGGCGGAGCTGTCCGGTGGCATGGTGCGCCGTGTTGCCTTAGCGCGCTCTATCGCGATGGACCCTGAGCTGATTATGTATGACGAGCCGTTTACCGGGCTCGATCCGATTTCTATGGGGATGATTCTGCGCCTGATCCGCGGTTTGAATGAAGCGCTCGGGCTGACCAGTTTGCTGGTGTCTCACGACGTTGAAGAGTCCTGTCAGATTGCCGATTACCTGTGCATCGTTTCAGGCGGAAAAGTCATCGGCTTTGGTACGCCAGATGAACTCAGAAATGGCGATAACGCCGAAGTACGTCAGTTCCTTAACGGTGATCCCGATGGCCCTGTGCCATTCCATTACCCGGCCGATGACTATCGCGCTGATTTATTTGCGGGAGAGGCATAATGCTTAAGCATGTTCGAAGCCTGGGACAGGTCGGCGTTCAGTCGATCCAGTCTATCGGTCGGGCCGGTATGCTGTTTACTCAGTCGGTGACCTGGGGTGGCCCGGGCAGCGCGGGTTTTCTTGATCTGATCCGACAGATTCACTCGGTTGGTGTGCGTTCACTGTCGATCATTATTGTTGCAGGTTTCTTTGTAGGAATGGTGCTTGCTCTGCAGGGCTACAACATTCTGGTGAAATTTGGTTCGGTTTCGGCGCTTGGGACTATGGTGTCTCTGACTCTTTTGCGTGAACTCGGCCCGGTGCTTGCGGCACTGTTGTTTGCCGGGCGGGCAGGCTCAGCCTTGACCGCAGAAATCGGTCTGATGAAAGCCACTGAGCAGCTGTCTGCCATGGAGATGATGGGCGTCGACCCGCTCAAGCGTGTGATTACTCCGCGACTCTGGGCTGGCGTTATCAGTGTGCCGATTCTGGCATTGTTATTCAGCACCGTAGGTATCTGGGGCGGAGCGTTTGTCGCTGTCGATATGCTGGGGCTGTACGACGGCGCCTACTGGAGCAATATGGCAAACACCGTGGAGTTTTACGAAGACGTTGTTCAGGGGCTGATTAAAGCCGCTGTATTTGGTGTGGTGGTGACATGGATTGCTGTCTATCAGGGCTACGACGCCGCACCGACATCCGAAGGTATTGGTAAGGCAACAACACAAACGGTAGTGATCTCATCACTGGCGATTCTTGGACTGGATTTTATATTGACTGCGGTCATGTTAGGAGGCGTGTAAAACATGCGTATGCGTAATGTCGAACTCATGGTCGGCGGCTTTATGGTAATGGGCATTGTTGCTCTTGTGTTGATGGCCCTGCGGGTCAGCGGTCTGTCCATGGATGCAGCTGGCGAAACCTACACAATCAAGGCGCGCTTTGAGAATCTGGGTGGCCTGACAGACCGTGCGAAAGTCTCGCTTGCAGGTGTCACTATTGGCCGTGTAACCAATATTACTCTCGATCAGGAGTGGTATGCGGCCGTGGTTGAAATGGAAATAGACAAGTCGATGGACACACTGCCCATCGATACCAGTGCATCGATTCTTACGGCTGGCCTTCTGGGTGAAAAGTACATTGGTCTCAGCGTCGGTGCTGAAATTGACTACATGCAGGACGGTGACTGGGTTCAGGATACGCAGTCTGCTGTTGTACTCGAAGAGCTGATCAGCCGCTTCCTGTTCAATAAGGCAGAGGGCGAATGACCGCGCCCTCGTTATCGGTCGCTGACGGCGGAGAAATCCGGGTCGAAGGTGACTTGACGCTGCATACCGTAGCCAGCCTGATTAAGCCTGGCCACGACGCTATCGCTCAGGCAAATGGTAGGGTCATTATTGATTTTGCTGCCGTGAGCCGTTTCAGTAGTGCAGGCGTTGCTCTGATCCTGAATTGGCTCCGCGCTGCCGAGGCCAAAAAGGTCGCGCTAACGATCAAAAATCCGCCGGCGGACCTGCGTGCCATTATCGAGGTCTGTGATCTTGATGAGGTTTTCGGGCCAGTCCTGTCAGGTTCTGACCTGCCGGAGTAAGTCAGTACTTCGGTTCAGCGCCTAAATCCGCTATGATTGTGCGCTTTCTGAACTGAGTGGTAGTTACAATATGTCCTCGGATATTACCCCGAACGAAATCCTGGAAGTGTTACAGGCTGAAGCCCCGGATGTTACCTGGTCTGTCGTTGACGGCTACGTAAAGGAAATCACCGGTGTCGGGGAGGTTTTCGAAGGCCTGAACGCAGTGAAGCGTCAGCAGTTCGTCTACAAAATTCTGAATCCCTATATCGTTGATGGTCGGCTTCATGCAGTGTCCATCCAGACTTATACGCCTGCTGAAAAAGCCTGAGCGTGAGACCCTGAAATGGAAAAACTGAGAATCGAGGGCGGAAACCGCCTCGACGGCGAAGTCCGTATTTCCGGCGCAAAGAACTCGGCCCTGCCTATTCTGGCGGCTACCCTTCTGGCCGAAGGCCCGATGCAGGTCGGTAACCTGCCGCACCTGCACGACATCACCACCATGCTCGAGCTGCTTGGTCGTATGGGCGTAAGTGTCGCTATTAATGAAGATATGTCGGTAGAAACCGTCTGTGGTGAGCTGAACAGTCTGGTCGCGCCTTATGATCTGGTGCGTACGATGCGTGCATCGATTCTTGTGCTTGGTCCACTGCTTGCGCGTTATGGCGAAGCAGAGGTATCGCTGCCTGGTGGTTGTGCCATTGGTTCCCGTCCGGTGGATCTGCACTTGCGCGGTATGGAAGCCTTAGGCGCTAAGGTCGAAGTGCTTGAAGGTTACGTTAAAGCCTGGGCACCTGAAGGCCGCTTAAAAGGCGCCAATATTTTTCTCGATACGGTGACAGTTACCGGTACTGAGAACATCATCATGGCCGCCGTACTCGCCGACGGTAAAACCGTCATCGAAAATGCTGCGCGCGAGCCGGAAGTTGTCGATCTGGCCAACTGCCTTAACGCCATGGGCGCTAAGATTACCGGTGCAGGCACCGACACCATGGAAATCGAAGGCGTCGAAACACTGCATGGCTGTGAATTTAATGTCCTGCCAGACCGCATCGAGACCGGCACCTTTCTGGTGGCTGCTGCCGTAACTGGCGGTCGTGTTCTGTGCAAAGACACTGATCCAGTTCTGCTGGAAGCGGTTCTGCATAAGCTGCAGGAAGCGGGCGCCGAGATCAAAACCGGTGATGACTGGATCGAGCTGGATATGCACGGCAAACGTCCAAAAGCCGTGAATGTCCGCACGGCACCGCACCCCGCGTTCCCCACGGATATGCAGGCGCAATTTGTTGTGCTGAATGCAGTAGCCGAAGGTACGGGCACCGTGATCGAAACTATTTTTGAAAACCGCTTTATGCACGCCCAGGAACTGGTGCGTATGGGTGCAGACATCAGTGTTGAAGGCAATACCGCGGTGGTTGTCGGTAAAGATACCCTGAGTGCGGCGCCGGTCATGGCGACCGATCTGCGCGCATCGGCGTCACTGGTGATTGCGGCACTGGTCGCTGAGGGCGCAACGGATGTGAACCGGATTTACCACATTGACCGTGGTTACGAATGCATTGAAGAAAAATTTCAGCAGCTCGGTGCGAATATCCGCCGACTGCCGGCCTGATGGCCACTATTGAAAGCCGTGACTGACACGCGAGTGAACTAAAGAGGATCAGCAAGACCATGACTCAGCCTTTGACTATTGCTCTCTCAAAAGGGCGCATTCTGGATGACACACTTCCCCTGTTGGCGGAAGCAGGTATTCATCCGGCTGAAGATCTGAAGAAAAGTCGGAAGCTGATCTTCGACACTAATCATGAGCACATCAAGCTCGTGGTCATTCGTGCGACCGACGTCCCGACCTACGTGGAATACGGTGCGGCGGATCTGGGCGTTGCCGGTAAAGACGTGCTGATGGAATACAACAGCACCAACCTGTGTGAGCCACTGGATCTGAACATCGCGACCTGTCGTCTGATGACGGCCGCCTTAAAAGACGCAGAATTGCCAGCCGGGCGCTTAAAAGTAGCGACCAAGTTCGTCAACGTGGCGAAGCGCTACTTCGCCGAGCAGGGTCGTCAGGTCGATATTATTAAGCTTTACGGTGGCATGGAGCTGGCACCAATCATGGGGCTGGCGGATCTGATCGTGGATATTGTCGATACCGGTAATACCCTCAAGGCAAACGGCCTGGAGCCGTGCGAACTGATTGCTCCAATCAGCTCAAGACTGGTCGCATCCCGTGCCTCAATGAAAGTAAAATATGACCAGATCCAACCCATTATTGATCAGATGGCTGCCGCCGTTGAGCGTCAGCGTAACGCCTGAGGAGCACAGGTATGAGTATTGAAATCCGTCGTTTCCGTTCGGATCAGTCAGATTTTGCAGCACAGATGGATGAACTTCTCGCCTGGGAAGCTGTGTCGGATTCAGGCGTGCAGGAAGCCGTGACTAATATCGTCAATGATGTTCGCAGTCGCGGTGACGAAGCCCTGATTGAATACACCAACAAATTCGACCGCACCAGTGCCAGCACCATGGCTGACCTTGAACTGACTCAGGAGCAGTTGCAGGCGGCGTTAGACGGTCTCGACGAAAAGCAGCGCACGGCTCTGATTACAGCGGCCGACCGTGTGCGCGACTATCACGAAAAGCAGAAACAGGATTCGTGGCAGTACACCGAAGCTGACGGCACTGTGCTGGGTCAAAAGGTCACACCGATGGATCGCGTTGGCATTTACGTGCCGGGCGGTAAGGCCGCTTATCCTTCCTCGGTATTGATGAATGCTATTCCTGCTCACGTCGCCGGCGTATCTGAAATCATCATGGTGGTACCGACCCCTGATGGTCAGCTTAATCAGCTGGTACTGGCCGCTGCGGCAGCCGCTGGTGTGTCACGGGTATTTACCGTGGGCGGTGCGCAGGCTGTCGCTGCACTCGCGTACGGCACTGAGACTGTTCCGGGCGTCGATAAAATTGTGGGCCCGGGGAACATCTTTGTGGCGACTGCCAAGCGCATGGTGTTTGGTCAGGTCGGCATTGATATGATCGCGGGCCCTTCTGAAATCCTCGTCGTGTGTGATGGCGATACCGATCCGGACTGGATCGCAATGGACCTGTTTTCACAGGCTGAGCACGATGAAGACGCACAGTCTATTCTGGTTGCGATGGATGAAAACTTCCTTGAACAGGTACAGGCCAGTATCGAAAAATTGCTGCCAACCATGGAACGTGAAGAGATTATCCGTAAATCACTCAGTGACCGCGGCGCGATGATTCTCGCGTCGGGTAAAGAAGACGCATTGAACCTGATCAACCGGATTGCGCCGGAACACCTTGAGTTGTCAGTCGAAGATCCTGACAGCTGGCTGCCGGGCATCCGCCACGCAGGCGCCATCTTTATGGGACGATACACGGCGGAAGCGCTTGGCGACTACTGTGCGGGACCAAACCACGTACTGCCGACTTCAGGCACGGCACGCTTCTCATCACCGCTGGGCGTTTATGACTTCCAGAAGCGTTCATCGCTGGTGAAATTCTCTGCAGACGGTGCGTCTGAGATGGGGAAAGTGGCATCTGTGCTGGCGCGCGGGGAGTTTTTGACTGCTCACGCGAGATCGGCGGAGTATCGGATTAAAGACTGACGTTTTTTTTGCTTTGAAGAGCCCGGCGATGCCGGGCTTTTTTTTGTTTTGGCTTGCTGTTGATCCTCAAGGTTTATAGCTGCCTTCGGCAGGGAGGTTTTTTTGGCTGCCGCCGAGTTCCTATGCCCTTGTTGGGGGACCTTGTCCCCCGGGCGGGCGGCCCATCCCCCTGCTTTCGCGCTTTCTGGGCCGTGAATCCGATATTTACTGGCTTTTCCGGCAACCGGCTCCGGCGGGCATCCATGCCCGTATGGAGCCTCGCTCGGCATCCTGCCTCACGTTGCCTACAAAGCTGGCGTAAATCCCGGCGGCCCCAGAGGCGCATTGCCATCCCGCGAAACCCTCTCACAATATGAAAACCGATGTCGCCGCGAAGCGCTGATATAACCCGGCTTGTGATGCCCCCGCAGGATCGCAGATATCGATGGGTGCTAACCGGCAGGACGCCGGTTAAGCCTGCCCGCGGCCATGGATGGCCGCTGCAGGCGTGCCCCAATCGGTATCAAGAGACAAGGATCAGGGCATCACGCCGGAAAAGGGGATCGGAAGGGGCCTGCCCCTTGCAGAAAAAACAGAGGCTTGGCGGCAGCCAAAAAAGTCTCCCTGCCGAAGGCAGCTACTCCCAACAAGGGCATAGGTACCCGGCGGAAGCCAGACACGTGCCTCTGCCGAAGGCAGCTATAAACCTTGAGGATCGGAAGGGGCCTGCCCCTTGCAGAAAAAACAAAGGCCTAGCGGCAGCCAAAGAAGCTCGCCCACCGCAGGTGGCCAATACCCTCGGCGGCGCCGATAAATGTATAATGCGCTCACTAAATTCTCTGATTCAGTCAAGGCCATCAATATGTCCGTCAACGCACTAGTTGAACAACTCATTCGCCCCGAAATCCGCGCCTTACAGGCGTACCCCGTCGGTAAGGCCGAGGGCATGATTAAGCTGGACGCTATGGAGAATCCATTTCGCTGGCCGGAGGATATGATCTCTGAGTGGCAGTCACTGCTCGCCGATTGCGCCCTCAACCGTTATCCAAACCCCGTCGCCCCGGAGGTTGTCGCAGGTCTGCGTGAGGCGATGCAGGTGCCGGATAAATATGAGGTGCTTTTGGGTAATGGCTCGGATGAAATTATTCAGCTACTGGCGATGGCGGTTGCTCAGCCGGAGGCTTGTGCTCTGGCGCCTGAACCCGGGTTTGTAATGTATAAGATGATCGCGACCTTTGTGGGTATTGATTATTGCGGTGTGCCATTAAACGATGATTTTTCTCTGAATCGGGATGCCATGCTGGCGGCGATTAACGAGAAAAAACCGGCGCTGATTTTTCTGGCACAACCTAATAATCCGACCGGTAATTTATGGGCAGAAGACGATCTGGTCGCCATTATTGAGGCGAGTAATACGGCGGATCATAAAGGTCTGGTCGTATTGGATGAAGCGTATCTACCCTTTTCCAGTCGCAATCATCTGAGCTGGCTGGACCGTTTTGATAACGTGCTGGTCATGCGCACGCTGTCGAAAGTCGGGCTGGCTGGTCTGCGTTTGGGCATGCTGTTTGGTCGTAAAGAGTGGTTGTCAGAGCTGGATAAAATTCGCATGCCTTACAACATTAATGTGCTCACGCAGGCGTCTGCGGCATTCGCATTAAAACATTACGATGTACTGATGCAGCAGTGTGATGTATTAAAATCAGAGCGTGAAAAAATGCACGGGAAGCTCTCAGAGCTTGGCTTTTCTGCGTTTGATTCAGAGGCGAATTTTATTCTGGCACGTGTGCCAGAGGGTAAAGTAGCCCGCAATATATTTGAGGCATTAAAGCAGGAAAATATTCTGATCAAGTGCACCGATGGTGCTCACCCATTGTTAGCGAAAACGCTACGTTTTACAGTGGGAGCGCCTGAAGAGAATATTGCGCTTTATGCTGCGCTCGAGAAAGTCCTGGCTGCTTGAGAAGGCAGCTTCAGGTTTACGCAAGATCAGTTTTCTGGCTGGTCTCTTAGACCAGCAAACGCTGTGGTCGACAGCTGCTCTCCACTGCGCAGAAATTCTACAGATATTTTATCGCCGGGCCTGAGGCTGGCAATCCGGTTCATGGCATCGACGGCGTTGTTCGCACTATCACCATTTAGACCGATGATAATATCACCCGCTGCCAGCCCAGCCTGTTCTGCTGGCCCTTCAGGAAATACACCCGTGACCAAAAGTCCGGTTAATTTCTCTGGAAGCTTCAGTGATTTGAGCAATTCTGGCGAAGCTTCCTGTACTTCAATGCCCAGCCAACCACGGATCGTTGTACCGTAACGTGCAATGTCAGCCATGGTTCTGTGGGCGATATCAGCAGGTATCGCAAAGCCTATGCCTTCACTGCCGCCAGACTGGGTGAAAATAGCGGTATTGATGCCAACGAGTTCGCCATAGGCATTAATCAGTGCGCCGCCCGAGTTGCCTGGATTAATGGCTGCATCGGTCTGGATATAGTCTTCGTAGGTATTAAGCCCAAGGCGATTTCTGCCTTTGGCCGAGATGATCCCCATGGTTACTGTCTGGCCGACACCAAATGGGTTGCCGATAGCCAGTACAACGTCACCGACATCATGACCATCAACATTGGTGATGGTTGCCGGGGCAATATCGTCAGGAAGGTTGATCTGTAAGACCGCGAGGTCGGACTCGGGGTCGCTACCGACCAGTGTGGCTTCTTCATCCCTGCCATCGAACAGTGCAACCGTGATTTCATCCGCCCCTTCGATCACGTGGAAGTTGGTGATGATATGGCCTTCGCTGGACATAATCACGCCCGAGCCGAGGCTGCTTTGCATGCGGTCACTGGGTTGTTCTGATTCGCCAAAGAAGCGACGTAGAGCTGGATCGTTGAGTAACGGATTGGTCCGGCGCTTCACGACCTTACGGGTATAGATATTCACCACGGCTGGTGCAGCTGCATTAACGGCATCCGCATAACTTACCGGGCCCTGCATCGCTGGTACATTCGATGCAATATGTTGCTGCGGTTGTGGTTCCTGGACAGGAGTCGCGACCTGAGGCAATACCCACTCGGGTGCGATCAACAGTATCAGAGTGGCAATAAGGGCTCCGATGGCTGCTGGGAATAATATCCGTAATGCGAATGTCTGCGTTGGAGACATTTGTCAGCGCTCCGCAATCTCTCTAAGATCAGTGAGCTGACATGTTACAAACTTTTGGATGGCGCGACTATGGCGGTTACACGTAAAGAGCTTATTTCTCATCTTGATCATATTCTACAGAGCCGCAAAATCCGCGATTACTGCCCAAATGGGTTGCAGGTATCGGGTAGCGAAACCATCCAGAAAGTGGTCACGGGTGTGACAGCGAACCAGGCCCTGATAGAAGCCGCTATTGCAGAAGAGGCGGATGCGATTTTTGTTCATCATGGTTACTTCTGGAAAGGTGAAGATGAGTGCATTACGGGGATTAAGAAAGAGCGCATTAAAGCGCTTCTGCTGAATGATATTAACCTGATTGCTTACCACCTTCCGTTAGATATGCACCCGATCTACGGCAATAACATTCAGCTGGCCGATGTTCTGGGGATTCAGGTCGATGGCCCTCTGGATGAATCTGACCCATCCGTGCCGGGTAATATCGGTCGCTTGCCAAGACCTATGACGGGCGGTGAACTGAGTGCCTGGGTTGCACAGTGTCTGCAAAGAGAACCTCTGCATATCGGAGAATCAGGCGATACGATCGAAACGGTCGCCTGGTGCACTGGGGGCGCGCAAGGTTATCTTCAGAAGGCTATTGATGCAGGCGTTGATGCCTATATTACTGGTGAAGTGAATGAGCCTGCAGTTCATCTCGCGCGGGAAACTGGTACGCATTTTTTCAGCGCCGGACACCATGCAACTGAACGTTATGGCGCCAAAGCGGTGGGTGAGTATCTCGCCGATGAGTTCGATCTGGATGTTGTATTTATCGATATCGATAACCCGGTTTAAATACTATCCAGATCTTTCTTTTGTAGCCGGTTAACTGCGCAGTTTATTTATCAGCTGTATGGGCACGACCAGAATGACACCGGTAGCAATGCCAGTCATGAGGTTCACCGTCATGCCGGAGATCAGCTCTGCGGCAGGGATGGCCAGGTAAGAGGCTGATTTTGCAATATCATGCGTCAGGTGCTCAATCGCGGGGATATGGTGGGCAATAATGCCGCCCCCAACCAGGAACATGGCGATGGTGCCTACAATTGAGAGAAAGCGCATCAGGCGCGGTGCTAACCCCAGTAAGAAACGCCCAAATGCAGCTTTGAACATGCCCAGGCGGGCTTCTTTTTGTTCGGTTAGCCAGAGGCCAGCATCATCAAGCTTGACGATACCAGCGACCAGCCCGTAGACACAGAAGGTAAATAGAATAGCGAGTAGTGACAACGCAATTATCTGTGTAAAGAGGGCAGCGCTGGCCATAGTGCCAAGAGAAATTACGATGATCTCTGCTGATAGAATAAAGTCGGTTCGGATAGCGCCTTTAATCTTTTCTTTTTCAAACGCCACCATGTCCGTTTCCGGGTTGTTGATGGCCTCCACTCTTGCCTGATGTTCTTCGGTTTTTTTATGGAAGAATTTGTGAACCAGCTTCTCGACACCTTCGTAGCATAAATAGGCACCACCAACCATAAGAAGCCAGGCGATGGCCTGCGGTAGAAATGCGCTGATCAGCAGCGCTGCAGGGACGAGAATAAGTTTGTTTAAAAGTGAGCCTTTGGT
The DNA here is from genome assembly GCA_913019975.1 of Thalassolituus maritimus. GTDB lineage: Bacteria > Pseudomonadota > Gammaproteobacteria > Pseudomonadales > Oceanobacteraceae > Thalassolituus. Next base: position 85,854 of record CAJWBH010000007.1, read on the forward strand.
CACAGCCCATACGACGGGGAGTTCCCGCTCTGCACGAATACCCGTCACCTGCTGCGCATTCAGTGCCAAATCGTCACCCAGGACACCACTGGTTTTCTTTGCCGCGACTTTGGACATCACAGCAACGTCGTCCAATACGGTAGCAATATCATCGAGTAACGCGAGTAGGCTGCCAGCGGCCATGGTTTTACTTCCTGTGTTTGATAAAGATCAGAATGCTAAGCCTAACATCAGACTGTTATAGCGGATATCGAATGCTCGTCTTGTGTCGGAGAATACGTCGTTCAGTCGTTGATGATTGATTGATAGCATGAACATAATGTCATCATCCAGAGGGTGATACAGGCTGACCCCAGCGTAATACCCCTGGCCGCGGTCACTTTCTGAGGCCTCACCGGATGGGTATACGCCATCAAAGTATTCTTTTACCGTTAGTTGGGTGTGATAGATCAGCGTGCCACCTTTCACATATAACCTGGTCTTACTGTATTGAAAGGTCTCAACCTGCAACCCCAGCGCGACAATGTCAGAGGTCAGACTGTTTTTGTACTCGCCTGCGATATCCCGCTGCTTACTTGTTTCGGATTCGCGGTGACGGGTGTAATCCACTTCAAGCTTGAGCCAGGAAATAGCTGAATATTCCAGAGCCAGTCCATAATTTAAATTGGAGTCAAATTCGGGCTGGTTTGAGGTGCTTATTGCACTGTCTGTTTCGATATCTGCTTGCGAGATCCCGATATGGGGTGTCACAGAAAAGCGGGATAACAGGCTGCTTTGGGTTGTAGGGTAAGGCTCGCTGTTCGCCAGAGAGCAGATGAGAAGTAGTGCTGCAAGACTGATGAGTTTCGTAGAAACGGAGAAAGGCTTCATGGACGATACTCCACTTGAAGGTTATCGCTGCGGCTACCGGTGACACTGCCGCCACTGAAGTCTTCGCCTATCTGACCTTGCCGCTGACGCACAAGTGAAAGTTGAATGGTGCAGTAATCAAGCTCGAATTCACCGAAGTTGATTTCAGCGGGTTCGTAGAGACCCAGGGTCACGGCACTGAGGGTGGCTTCGATAAAGAATTGAACAAAGCCTGTCACTACGCCTCCGAGGTTAGCTGACGTTTCAAGCGCACCCGTGGCGGGAATAATATCGCCTATGCGGATATTTTCTTGCTGGTCATCATCCATCTGCGAAGTGTACACCCAGCTAAGGTCATCACTATCGGTAGTGGATCGGCAGCGGTTGTAGGTGACGAGTTTGAAGTCATCGGCAGGGGAGCCTGTCCATTCGAGTGGAATTATGTCGTCGCGGCTGGAATACGTCAGACCGGGCTGTGGTGCTGTGAGTTCGATGGCCGTCGGTAGCAGTAGAGTGGCTTCGAAGCCCTCGAACTCACCTGGGCCAGGGTCGACTAATATATCCTCTGTCGGATACCAGCGCTCCTGACGGGTTTCCTGAGGTCGGTGAACTATCGCTACCTTGATGGTATCTGTGTCTGGGTTCGGGATACCTATTTGTCCGGAGTAGAAATTGTCGCGTTCATCGATACCGGAAAGGATAGCCGCGACGCTCTCCGAGGTGACTTCCAGCACATTGCCACCAACCATAGGGGCCGGTTGTCCTGAGTCGTAAACGGCTGCGGCGACACTGGCATCGGTATCGCCGTTCGTGAGACTGGCCTCGACAATAATGGCCACCCCGGTATCTGGTATCTCTAAGTCAGGTACGGGTTCTGAGCAGCCGACGATGCAGGTGATTAGGCTTAACGCAGAGAGAGCTGGCGTGACGTTCACGTTCTATCTTCCATGAGCTTTATTGTCCAGCATACAGCGCCGGTGCATTAATCAAAAACAAAAAAGCCCGCCATTAAAAAAGCCCACCTTAAAGGTGGGCTTTGTTACTGCGTTAGCAGTGAATCACAGTACAGGATCAGAAGTAGAAATCGATGGTTGCGTAAAGAGCATCGAAGTCACCTTCGAGAGCCATGCCATTTCTGTCGACGTACCCGTCTTGAGTGAGATATTCGAGATACATCCAGCCTGGGCCGTAGTCGTAGCTGAGGCCAGGTGCAAAGGCACGGATGGTGTCGGCATCATTACCGTCGGTATCAGGCTGAGCGTACGTCAGGTCTGCGTAGAAAGACCAGTTGCCCGTGTTCAGGCCGACTTCTGCTGCGTAGCGGTCGTTTTCAATAGTAACGTCTGCGACTTCATTCGGCAGGTTACGCTCGGTAGAGATGTAAGAGGCTTTTGCCCAGAGGCCACCGAAGTTAATGGTGTAGTAAAGTGCAGCAGCATTGTGGTCACCAGAGACTTCACCGTCACCGCTGACCAGTTCCTGCAGGCCACCGCTTTGCGCAGAAACACCGACTTTAGAAATATCGTTGAGTGCATAGCTCAGGTTACCGACAAAAGTCTGCACTTTGCGGTAAGTACTTTTACTGCCCCAGTGGCCATTGTCGTCCATGGTGTCGGTGCTGGTTGACCAGTCATCCGCAAGGTACAAGGCAGCGTCATAGTGCAGTGCGCCCAGTGTTTGGGATACTTTTACACCGACATCCATCTGATCGCCGTATCCTGCGAGCAGCATATCGCCTGGCCAGAAGTTGTAGGTTTTCCAGGCGAATGGCACCTGGCTTTTACCAATGGTGATCATAGGACCGTCTTCAAACTGGTAGCCAACCCAGGCTTTGTGAATTCCAAACTGGCTAGCGGTGCTGTTGTTGTTTGCGTCTGTAAAACTGCCCGGACCAATGCGGGTCTCCGCAGAGTAAGTCCACGGGGTATCAGGCACATTGCCGTCGGCGTACAGAATCAGGGCTTCGCTGTCGATGACCCCCCAGGATTCCTGTTGTGCTTTATCATTCTGAGCGTACTGGTAGTTAAACCAAACTCCACCAGAGAGGTTAGGGCTCGCGTGTGCGGCGGTAGACAGTATCGCGGCTGCGGTCAGCGCTGATACCTTAAAGGCAACAGACTTCGTCATGGATAGCTCCTGGCTAGCTGTGTTTAAGATAGGTAATTATTAATTCCTGCTTTTTCAGATGCAGGACTTATACAAGTGTAGCAGTTTGTATAGAAAAATCAGTGTGGGAGGAGAGGATCGCCCGTTTTGTCCTGAAAAGATAGGGCGATCCGGAAAAGCCTATTTCAGGCGGGACACGCCAATCATAACCAGGGTCATTCCAACGACGGCTGCCCAGCCGAATGGCTCCCCAAGAAACAGGATGGCCATGATCGTCGTCATCACCGGGCCAATAGTGCCCGACACGCTGGCTTTGGCGGGGCCAATTCTTTTAATGGCCTCACTGACCATAAAAGAAGGAACAACCGTTGCGAGCAGTGCTAACAGCAGAGTGCCAGACCAGCGAGTTGCATCCATGTCGGGAAGACTCACTCCTTCGGTGAAGACGTAGTGAACCAGCGTAGCCAGTGTTGCAGAGGCCATCGACACGCAGGTGAAGAACAGACTCCCTAATTCAGCAATACCGCGCTTACTGAACAGAATGAACAGCGAAAACGATAGTGCACTTCCAATAATCAGTAGGGTGCCTTTGGTGATATCCGCATTGCTTGTGCCCGGAGGGGCAATCTGAAGGTCATGCCCATACATGACTCCGAGCCCCGCGTACGTAAGCAGTAGCGCAGGAATCACCGAGCGGCTGACCTTTGCACCGAAGAACAGTGCGCCAATCACCACGACCATACTTGGGTAGGCGTACAACATCAGGCGTTCGAGCTGGGCGCTGACATATTCAAGGCCTGACAGATCCAGTAAGGACGCAAGGTAATACCCCAGTAATCCGACAGCGGCGGCCCGCAGTATGGTCTTGCCTGCAGGCTTCTGTTCCATGCGCTTCCACAGCACCCAACCGATCACCAGATATACCGGAAGGGCAATCACCATGCGCAGCCCCATCAGCGGAAGCGCTGACATGCCAAGGCTGTAAAGCCACTTAATGATGATTGGCTTGGTAGAAAACAGAAACGCAGCTGTGAACGCCAGGGTTAAGCCGACTCTGAGATTTTTTTCCGCACTTGTGAGGCTGGCAGCCATCATTATTCATCCTATGTGTCATGTGGATCAGTGGCTGCGGAAGAAGAGAGAAATCGGGAAGAAGGTTTCTGCTGCTCTTCGCAGCCGAAACCGGTATGTGTGACTCAGAACCGGAGCGCTGCGCGAGTAGACGCCATCCACCACATCAGGGCAGACAGTCGGATATGCGCTAGAGCTTTCGGCTTGTTGATCATCGGACTTTTGAATCCAGAGTCTTTACATAACGAAAGCTCAAATTAGCAGAGCTGACAGGTAAAGAAAAGCACTCCATTGATTTACCCTCGAGGTGCTTTCGGGTAAACTGCCCTCCCATCTTGAGTGAGTGGCCCAAGTGCGCTTCAAACGCCAATTTCATCGGGATTCGTTGCATGAATTCAGTGGAAGCTGGCCCGCTCCGTAACAAATTTTTCATCTCTGCTCGCGGACCTTCTATGACACGTTTTATCTTTGTCACGGGTGGTGTTGTTTCTTCTTTGGGGAAAGGCATCGCTTCTGCATCTCTGGCTGCCATTCTGGAAGCCCGTGGCCTTAAGGTCACTATGCTAAAGCTTGATCCGTACATCAACGTTGATCCGGGTACCATGAGCCCGTTCCAGCACGGTGAGGTCTTCGTGACCGATGACGGCGCGGAAACCGACCTCGACCTCGGACATTATGAGCGTTTCATTCGCACGACCATGTCTCGTCGTAACAACTTTACCACTGGTCGTATCTATACCGACGTGTTGGCGAAAGAACGTCGTGGTGACTATCTCGGTGGTACTGTTCAGGTTATTCCTCATATCACTGATGAAATTAAGCGTCGTGTTCTGGAAGGTGGAGAAGGTTCTGACGTAGCGCTGGTTGAGATCGGTGGCACAGTGGGTGATATCGAATCCCAGCCATTCCTTGAAGCTGTGCGTCAGATGAAAGTCGAGCTGGGCTCAAAGCGCGCATTGTCTCTGCACCTGACACTGGTGCCGTACATCGCGACCGCGGGTGAAACTAAGACCAAGCCAACTCAGCACTCTGTAAAAGAGATGCGCACCATTGGTCTGCAGCCAGATGTACTGATCTGCCGCTCAGATCACAAGATCGATGCTTCATCTCTGCGTAAGATTGCACTCTTCACTAACGTTGAAGAGCGCGCAGTCGTACCACTCGAAGATGCGGATACCATCTATAAGATTCCTCGCATGCTGCACGAAGCGGGCCTCGATGATCTGATCGTTGAGAAGTTCGACCTGTCATGCAAAGAAGCCGACCTGTCTGAATGGGATGACGTGGCAGACGCCAAGCTCAACCCAGAGAAAGAAGTGACGATCGCGATGGTCGGTAAGTACATGGACTTGCTGGATGCCTATAAGTCTCTGATCGAAGCGATTGATCATGCTGGCATTCACCACCGCGCCAAAGTGAACATCCGTTACATCGACGCCGAAGACGTTGAGCGTAAAGGTGTCGAGGTGCTCGCCGGGGTCGATGCCATCCTGGTTCCGGGTGGTTTTGGTAACCGTGGTGTGGAGGGCAAGATCCGCACGGTTCAGCACGCCCGTGAAAACAAAATTCCGTACCTGGGTATCTGTCTGGGTATGCAGGTCGCCGTGATTGAATTCGCACGTAATGTAGTGGGTTGGAAAGACGCGCAGTCGACCGAGTTTAGTCGCGATACCGAACACCCAGTAATTGGCCTGATCACCGAATGGCAGGATGCATCGGGTAATGTTGAAACCCGTGACGAGAACTCTGACCTCGGCGGTACCATGCGTCTTGGTGGTCAGGAATGTGTCCTGACCGAAGGTTCAACGACTGCTCAGGCATATGGCAGCGACGTCATCACCGAACGTCATCGTCATCGTTTCGAAGTGAACTCTTCACTGGTTCCAGAGCTTGAGAAAGCGGGCTTGCGTATTGCTGGTCGCTCTGTTGATGGCGAGCTGGTAGAAGTTGTGGAAGTACCAGATCACCCATGGTTTGTGGCGTGTCAGTTCCATCCGGAATTTACATCGACCCCGCGCGACGGCCATGGCTTGTTCTCAGCCTTTATAAAAGCGGCTCTGAACAATAAATAAGTTTTAAATTTAAACCTTGTGATCGGCCTTCGCGTAAACAGCGAAGGCCGCGTTAATTTCAGGAGATTAAAATGGCGAAGATTATCGACATCAAAGCCCGCGAAGTGCTGGATTCACGTGGCAACCCAACCATCGAAGCAGACGTAACTCTGGAAGGTGGTTTCTTCGGTACAGCATGTGCTCCAAGCGGCGCATCGACCGGTACCCGTGAAGCACTGGAATTGCGTGATGGCGATAAAAGCCGTTACCTGGGCAAAGGCGTACTGAAAGCCGTTGCTAACGTCAACGACACCATCAAGCCAGCCCTGATCGGTATGGACGCACTGGATCAGCGCGCCCTCGACAACAAGATGCTCGAGATCGACGGCACTGACAACAAAGCTAACATGGGTGCAAACGCCATCCTGGCTGTGTCACTGGCTGCTGCCAAAGCCGCTGCGGCTGCAAAAGGCGTTGAGCTGTACGAACACATCGCAGACATCAACGGCACCTCTGGCGTTTACTCTATGCCAGTACCCATGATGAACATCATCAATGGTGGTGAGCACGCAGACAACAACGTTGATATTCAGGAATTCATGGTACAGCCAGTTGGCGCGCCTACCTTCGCTGAAGCTCTGCGTTGTGGCGCAGAAATCTTCCACGCTCTGAAGAAAGTACTGTCTTCTCAGGGCCTGAACACTGCCGTTGGCGACGAAGGTGGTTTCGCACCAAACCTGGCGTCTAACGCCGATGCACTGGCAGCGATCAAAGAAGCTGTGTCTAACGCTGGCTACGAGCTGGACAAGAACGTGACTCTGGCTCTCGACTGTGCGTCTTCTGAATTCTACAAAGACGGCAAGTACGACCTGAAAGGCGAAGGCAAAGTCTTCTCTGCTGAAGAATTCTCTGACTACCTGGCAGAACTGTGTGACCAGTACCCAATCGTTTCTATCGAAGACGGTCAGGATGAATCTGACTGGGCTGGCTGGAAATATCAGACTGAAAAACTGGGCGCTAAAGTCCAGCTGGTGGGTGACGACCTGTTCGTAACCAACACCAAGATCCTGAAAGAAGGTATCGAAAAAGATATCGCTAACTCTATCCTGATCAAGTTCAACCAGATCGGCTCACTATCTGAAACTCTGGATGCGATCAAAATGGCGAAAGACGCAGGCTACACCGCTGTGATCTCTCACCGTTCAGGTGAAACTGAAGACGCGACCATCGCTGACCTGGCCGTTGGTACTGCTGCTGGCCAGATCAAGACGGGTTCACTGTGCCGTTCAGACCGTGTTGCTAAGTACAACCGTCTGCTGCGTATTGAAGAGCAGCTGGGTGCGAAAGCGCCGTATAAAGGCCGTTCTGAAATTAAGGGCCAGTAAAAAGCTAGTGCGCTCGGCTGAGCGTTGTTAAAAGTGCTTTCAGAATACTCATGTACAACTTGTACACTCCGTTTCTTCAAGCACTTTTGCCTAGCTCAGCCATCGCTCCTGACGCTTTTGCTACCTGCTGCGCTCGGATGGTCTTAAAAATCGCTACTGCGCTTGCAATGTGATTACCAGCTTGCGACACCGTTTATCGGTTGAGTGAGTTAAAAAACGCCGCTTTTTAGCGGCGTTTTTATTTTCTAAGTATCCATCGGAAAATCAGCGTTTCTCAAAGTGAGATTGTATTTTTTGGGGTAACCCTCAGTCGTATTTCGACTCGACCACTACTATCTTGCCTCACTTCCCCTCCAGCGTTACCCTCTGAGTAACACTGGAGAGTCTGATGTCCCCAACCGAATCTCATATCCTTGAATACTGCTCCAAGCGCCTGTCCGGCTTGCGTTTGCTGTACCTGTTCGGATCGCAGGCGAGTGGTGATGCCCGCCCTGACAGTGATTGGGATATCGCCTTTCTGGCGGATGTTAATCTGGATAACGTCAGTCGCTGGCACATCGCCGAAGAGTTAGCCGCCGAGCTTGGCCAGGATGTTGATCTCGTTGACCTGAAGGAAGCGAGTACGGTACTCAAGATGCAGATAGTGATGAATGGACGTCTGCTTTACGGAGAATCGCTGGAGGCGGATCTATTTGCAGCATCCACTATGACTCAGTATGGCCATCTTCAGGAATCCCGCGCTGACATCTTAAAGGCATATGAACGCAATGAATGACGTTATCTTGAATAAGCGTGCAACTGTCGAACGTTGTATTGCTCGTATTCGTGAAGAGTATGCGGATGAAGCAACTCTGCGAGGCAGCTTTACCAAGCAGGACTCAGTGATACTGAATCTTCAGCGAGCCTGTGAAGCTTGCATTGATGTTGCCAATACAGTGATTAAACATGGTCGCTTAGGTGTTCCACAATCGAGTCGCGACAGCTTCGCCTTGCTTGAAAAATAGGGCATTTATCGTCAGCAATATCGTTGAAAATGCAGAAAATGGTCGGGCTTCGCAATATTGCTGTTCATGATTATCAGAAGTTGAACCTGGATATCGTAATTTCCGTTCTTGATAATCATCTGACAGACTTTATTGATTTTCTCGATGAGGCTGACAAGGCTTTAAACAGGCTAAGTAATAGCTGATACCACCTGGGAGAAGTTTACGCCGTAACCACTTTATTCCGCCCGGTTTCCTTGGCTTCGTACAATGCTTTGTCTGCCGTTTTCAGCAGGTCGCTCATCGCTTCAACATCAGGGGAGGGGTAACAGGCGACGCCGAAGCTTGCGGTCACATCAATCTTCTGGCCCTCAACCTCTACATTCATATTACTGATCCTCTTGCGGATACGTTCAGCGATCAGCTTCGCTTGCAGAAGAGTTGTGCCGGGCAGAAGCACCGCAAACTCTTCACCGCCATAACGACCGACTTCATCATTTGGCCGGGCACTGTCCATCATCACTTTGGATGCGGCGACCAGCACCTCGTCACCGGCATGGTGTCCCCAGGTATCGTTGATCTGTTTAAAGTGATCAAGGTCGATCATGATGCATGACAGCGGGGGCATGGCGTCTGAAGCCCGGGCACGACGGATTTCTTCCTGTCCTCTGCTGATAAGAGAGTTGCGGTTTGAGAGTCGGGTCAGGCCGTCGATTGTCGACATTTCCAGATACAGGCTTTCACGTTCGGTCCAGCGCTTCATGGCCAGAATGCAGAGATAGATAAGCGGTGCAAGGATGACGGCGACGGTCATCCTTACCATCATCCAGCCCTCAAGAGGGCGACCATCCTCTGCGTAAGGTGATCGCTCAAGTAGCATGGCATAAGGAACGGCTTCGCTGTAATCGAGTGCCGACATCAGGATAAGAATGGGAACAACGATCCAGAAGCAAAACTTGATTTTATTCACATCGGCGAGTGTGCAGGTAATGATGACACCGAGAAATATAATCAGGAGGGCCTCAGACAAGTGAGTGCCCGTCAGGTATCCCGTGGTCATCACGGTAACCAGAAAACTACTTATGATGGCATTCTCAAACAGGGGCCAGTCATGTGTATACTTTCTTAGTTTTATAGCGGTAATTATGAAGCTTCCCATAACCGCAATATGCATCACATACAGAACACTGAGCATCATCACCAACGTCTGGTTCAACCACTCAGGGGCCAGGATATTGGTTGCCCACATACTGACACCAAAAGACAGTGGTGCGAGGAGCACCAGGCTTGCGAGAAGGATAAAACGGTCAATGGCTTTCCAATCCATGGGGTTAGAAATGGCAATCAGGCCGGGTTCCTTCAATGTATTCGAATCCGTAGTCATAGCGGTGTCTGTTATTCAGGTGACTTAATACTAGTCTAAGGCTTCCTGTTTGACCAAGTAACGAGGTCGGAAAGCACAGATAGCGGAGGCTGCTTTGATGTACGCCAAGGAATTGTCTGGTAAATTGAGCGAAAGCCTGTCGCCGGATTCCAACATGTTGTTTGAACACAAAAATGAAGAACTTTTCACGTTAAACCGTAGTGATACTCAGCAGCCGCTGTCGTCGTATGCCTTATTTGCCTTTGAGCTGGATGGCGCAGAATGGCCGAGTGTTGAGCACTATTATCAGGCAATGAAGTTCGAAGACGAGGCTCACCGCGAGAAAATCCGTCAGGCGAAGACTGCCGAGGAGGCAGCGAAACTAGGTAAGAGCCGTAAGCCAAAGCGTCGCAAGGATTGGAAGAAGACCAGCACGGTAGTTATGACCCGTGGCACCTACATTAAGTGCCGCACTCATCGTGATATTGCCGAACAACTGTTAGAAACGGGCGAGCTGCGAATCGCGGAGCTGAGTGGTTACGATTATTTCTGGGGCAGTGGCCGTGATATGCGAGGAAAGAACAACTTCGGCAAAGTGCTCATGGGTGTGAGAGACAAGCTGCGCTCTGAGCGGGAGCAGAGCGCCTGATCCTTCTTACTTCCTTCCTGCCTCTTGTCAGGGCAGTGGCGTAAATTCCTGGTTGTCTCCGGGAATATCCGGGAAGCGCTGCTCCTGCCAGTCTTGTTTAGCCTGTTCAATCCGTTCTTTGCTGAACGACACGAAATTCCAGTACATGTGTGGATGTTGAGACCATTGCTCGCCACCTAAGAATATGGTCCGGGCGTAGGCGTTACTCGAGACAGATTCGTCTGGAGACAGGAGAACAAAGTCTCCTTGTTGGTAGCGTTCTGAGCCGACCAGCACCTCCCCCTCGATGACATACAATGCGCATTCCTGATCCGGATTCGGGCGCTTGAAAGTGCTACCGGCGCTAAAAATGACATCCAGAAAGAACATAGGGGAGTAGGTGCGGATCGGCGAGGTCATGCCCATGGCATCCCCAGCGATCAGCCTGGCAAAGACACCTTCTTTATTGAACTGAGGTAGCTGGCATTTTTTGTGGTGAGTGAAAGCAGGTTCAATCTCAGCAAACTTCTCAGGCAGCGCCACCCAGCACTGAAGCCCATTGAGCGCATGGTCGCTGGCTTTCGTTTCGTGAGTTTCACGTTCGGAGTGCACGATGCCCCGGCCAGCGGTCATCCAGTTTACGTCACCCGGTAGAATCTCCATGTTGTTGCCGAGACTATCCCGGTGAAGTATCGAGCCTTCTGTAAGATAGGTCAGCGTCGCCAGCCCGATGTGTGGGTGAGGTCTTACGTCGATGCCCTCACCTGCGGCAAAGTGCGCAGGCCCCATGTGATCCAGAAATACGAAGGGGCCGACCATATGCTTCTCTGCATGCGGCAGGATGCGAGTAACACTGAAGCCATCAAGATCCTTCGTTTTACCTTTCAGAAGTATGCTCATGGTCGTGCCTTCCCGGTTTCAATACCTTCTATCCTAAAGCTATGATGTAACTGGCACCAGTCATAGAAGAATGCTGGTACAAAGTGTTCTGAGAGGTAGATATATGGCGAGCAAGGCAGAGCTGGAGCATTTCTTTGCAACAGAATTTCCGCAAGCGGATTTTATGATCGAAGCATTGGGCAGCCGCTCGGCCACGATTCGAAAGCGTATCACCGAGGCACACCTCAGGCCGGGAGGCACGGTATCGGGGCCAGTATTAATGGAGGTTGCCGATGCCGCTTTGTACGTCGCCATACTGGCCGAGCTGGGCTTGGTTGCGATGGCGGTTACAACGAGCCTGAACTTTAACTTCTTGCGGAAACCGGCTTCAGACCGCGACATCATCGCAGAATGTACTCTGATGAAAGTCGGCAAGGCCTTAGTGGTGGGAGAGGTTTCTATTTACTCCGAAGGGGATCAGGAACCCGTCGCGCATGCAGTAGGCAGTTACGCAATACCACCCCGGAAGTAAGTCTCAGGTCTGGCCTGTATTGATTGATTTAACAGGCCAATCGTTTATCCTGTCGGCCAATAAAGGAACTGCATTGCAAAGGAAGCTTGATGGCCGATACGCCCTACACTGATTACCTTTTTTTAATGCCAAATCAGGACAGCGGTCGAAAGATTTATATAGACCCGTTTCTGATTGCTACGTTTGCTCATCATATCGACCCACAGTCGGCATCCGGTGGTCAGCTGGTTGGTCGCCTTGTCCAAACCCTATCAGCACTTGCTGGTGGTATGACTTCTGGCCAGTCCACGAGTACAGCGGGCGAAGGATTCACTGATATTGGGGATGAAGGGGGGCACTTAGTACGGGTTTTCTATCGTGTTATTCAGGATGAAGCCCGGACCATGTCGAAGGGCTCTGGCGTATATATTCGGGATATTCTGAGATTTACTCGTGATGGTCGTAGTGTTGCGCCTGGGCTCTTTAGCGCGGAGTACAACTCAGGAAAGTGGGATGTTACTGAACGTCATAGTAAGGTACTTGAACAACCGGTATTAAGAATTGGCTCGGCCTCGAATGAGTCTGGTTTAATCGCGCTTTCCTTTCTTAGCGAATATATGCTGAAAGCATCGTCTCAGGAAACTTATAAGGACTCATTCAATCTTTATCACTGCCCTGTGGCGGTAGAATATGCTGGCGACAAGTACATCACTGCGGAAGAGCGCCGTAAAGTCGTTAGTCCAGATGAACTTGCTGAAATCTTGAAAGCTTCTATGAATTTGAACAATCAAGACGGCGAGTATCTGCAGAAATATAAAGTTTATTGCTACGATGATGCATCAAGAGTTTTGACAGGCGCGCTATCTAAGCTGCGTTCCCAGGGAATAAAACTCACAAAGTATCAATTTATTATCAATTCTCCTCATACCCCTTATTCGACGATGAAAGCATTAGCGACGGATTGCGGAGCAAAAATTGAAAATGATAAACCTGCTTCAAGTAGCCTTTCTCAGCGATATCAGAACTTTGATAATGGCTATACAACAAATGTACAGGCATCAAACAATAGCTTGATTATCGAAAACTATATTAATAGCAATCGTGACGGTAGTTTTTTTGATATGTGGCAGAAGTTCAAAGATGTCATTGCTTTGCCTAAGGGGTAATTCTTGTGCATCTCGAATCTGATAAAGCGAAGCAGTTTCCTGAGTTACGGTCTCTTAGTGAAGATCCGCATGGATTTGCTATCTACGTCTGCGAAATTGCTGATATCAGGTGTGTCTTTCCCTGCAATGATGACGCCAGAACGAAGCAGGATTTTCAGTTCAATTTTGATAAAAATGAAAATGCTCTGATTGATAATCCCAGTTATTCTGGGGAGATTCAGCTTATCCCACACGGGACGTTCTCTCTTGTGTCTTCCGAACTAAAGAAGGTCTATCCTAATTGGTTGGGCGATTTTTCAGTCGATATCTGGGCAAAGTCCGAAATCTCGATGATAGACCGAAGCTGGACCTCAGAGGCTGATATGGCAACGAGTGTTCTGTCTCACTACGACTACTATGAACGGCCTGATCATACTGAGCGGGGATATCACAGACCAAAATCAGCAAATGAAATGGATTATGTGGTAATTAATTCACGTCGATGGTGTATCTCTATTTGCGGCTATTACAATGATAGGTTCTTATTGATTGCAGAATTGAATGAGCACTTGATCGTTAAAATAGTGTTCCACGTTTCTTCCTGCTGGCCAGCTGACACTCTGCTACCTGAAGGTCTTAAAGAACACCTGCTGCCATTTCTATTAGACTATCTGTCTCTTACTCAAATCATCCCAACCGAGGGCGTTCCTGAGTCTGAACTGCCACCACTTGGTTTCTACCCTTCGAAGCGTGAAGAAAAAGAAATTGATAGCGAAGGTAATGCTGTTGCAGAGGACATACCCGCTAGCTCATCCAGTGAGTGGGGCTGGTAAGTTATGGGTCTGTTAGGAAATATCCTTGTTACCTTTGCGCTCATGCTCTGGCCCATGGTTTGGATCGTATCTATCATGGGCATGGGTGGTCCGGGTGCTTCTAACCGTCTGGACTGGATGATTCAGCTTCTGGTCTATATGTCGTATCCAATCTGGATGTTTGGTTTGCTGAGTCTCGCTGGAAAGTCTTTTTGGGGGCTGGCCAGTGGTTATTTTCTGATTGGCTGTCTGGTGCTGTTTATCATCTTTAACGCAGGCATGTTCCGCAGCATTTCTAATCTTCTTCAAGGGATTCGGAACGAGGGCTACTCGGTAGCCAAGAACACCGCATATTTTAATGCCAAACCCATAGTTGAAGCTGACGCTAAGTCGTTTGATACGTTCAAGGGCGACCTGAGTTACTTTTTTGCTTACCACGCCTGGGATAATGAACACACGTATTACCGTGGAGAGGTTATCGAGGGAGCTCCCGGCGGGCCTCTTGAAGCTTTGAATGATCTCAGCAGGAGCCGTGACTATGTCGCTAGCGGTGAAACTGTCATCTACGGGAATACAGTTTTACCTGGATGCATTCGAAGTAAACTCGAATTTTTAGATGAAATTCAAAGGCCTTGGGCGCGTTGTGAGGATAATATTTATCACGGGGGCGAGCTTGTCGAGGGCGCCGATGCCGAGTCATTCACCCCACTGAATAGCTGGTTGGCGCGTGATAAGCTTCAGTTTTTCGATCGCACTGAAGTAGTAAATACCACTGCTGATGCTTCGAGCTTCCAACGAATCGACGGGGGCTATTATCGTGATCATCATCGTATTTTCTATCTCCCTGACAGTACGATCTATGAGGTCGAAGGCGCTGACCCCGATACGTTTGAGGTTATCTACGAGGTCACCGAGGACGTCACCGACGACATTACCGACCACATTACCGACCACATTAGGAGCGACGCCCGTGATGCTCACTCCCGATACTATAATGGCAAGAAAGTAGCCCCACGCTGAGGACGCACTGCCAGTCCGTGATTCCCTGTTCTCCCGGTGAGGGCCCCGTATAGAGACCTTGTTCAGGGAGCTTTTTGACGTGTGCTGTTGGTCAGGAGGCCTCGCTGGTTTACTATGTGGCCATTCTCAACGTCTGGTCTTCTCCGACCTGGAGCACCTTTTACATGGCATTCCGAGCTACACATTTCTGGACTGCAGTCGGCGTCTTTCTGTTGATTGTGCTGCAGTACCGTCTGTGGTTCGACGATAGCGGCGTGATTGCGAACCGTGCACTGGAACGTCAGATAGAACAGTTGAAAACCTCTAACGAAAAACAGTCTGCCGACAATCATGCGTTACTCAATCAGGTGATGGATCTTCGCAGTGGTGACGCCTTGCTCGAAGAAACGGCACGAGAACAGCTCGGGCTGGTTAAAGATGGCGAGACCTTTATTCTATTTGCAGAACCTGATTCATGACCGACTCTATATGGGCAGTGCTTCCAGCCGCGGGTGTTGGCAGCCGCATGCAGGCTGACCGGCCAAAACAGTACCTTCCTCTGAAAGGCCGCTTCCTTCTCGATCATACCCTTGAGTGTGTACTTTCTTACCCTTCTATTGAAAAGGCAGTGGTCGTGCTTTCTGAGGACGACCCCTATTGGCCAGACAGTCAATTTGCCAGCCATTCTGATGTGATCAGGGCGGAAGGCGGAGCGGAACGTTGTCACTCGGTACTTAACGGTTTATGCGCACTTGAGGGGATAGCTTCGGACACTGACTGGGTAGCCGTGCATGATATTGCCCGCCCCTGTCTACGACACAGTGATCTTGATCTTCTGTTTGATGGGCTTGGTGACAGCGGGGCCATTCTGGCGTCGCCAACGCGAGATACCATGAAACGGGGCACACTTCAGGCAGATGGCTCGGTGGTGATTGATCATACGGTAGAGCGTGACCAGCTCTGGCACGCGCTTACCCCACAAGTGTTTCGTCTGGGTGAGTTAAGAACTGCACTCGAGCGAGCACTAGCGGACGGTTTTGAAGTGACAGATGAGGCGTCTGCAATCGAATATGCTGGTGGCCGTCCGCGCTTAGTCTCGGGCCGGGCAGACAATATCAAAGTTACCAGACCGGAAGATCTGGCGTTGGCAGAACTCTTTCTATCGCAACATTAATTCGTATTTAATTCAGGAACAGGTCATGCGCATCGGACACGGTTTTGACGTACACGCTTTTGATGAAGGCGATTTTATTACGCTTGGAGGTATGAAAATTCCTCACTCGCACGGCCTTAAAGCGCACTCCGATGGTGATGTTGCATTACATGCATTGGCTGATGCGCTGCTGGGCGCGGCGGCACTGGGGGATATCGGCCAACACTTCCCGGATACGGATGAACAATGGAAGGGCGCTGACAGTCGCATGCTGCTGCGTCATGTTGTTTCGCTGGTTGCTGACAAAGGTTATCGCGTGGGTAATGTTGATGTCACCATCATCGCGCAAGCACCAAAGATGGCCCCTCATATCGCTGATATGCGCGCCGTAATCGCTGCAGATCTTCAGGTCAGAATCGACGACGTTAATGTGAAGGCCACCACAACTGAAAAGCTCGGTTATGTCGGTCGTAAAGAGGGTATTGCCGTTCACGCGGTAGCTCTGTTGCTGAATAGTGAGACGCAATAATGCAGGATTATTCAGTATTGCCGGAGTGGCCATCCGCGTACGAAGCGACAGGAGCTACGGCCGTATTAAAGCAGGAGAACAGTGACTTTGTGGTCACAGAGATTCCTCTTGGGTTGCCGTCGGGCGAAGGAGAGCATGTCTGGCTTGATGTCGCCAAAGATGGGGCGAATACGCAGTTTGTGGCCGCTCAGATTGCTGAATTCGCCGGTGTTCGCGAGCTGGATGTGGGTTATGCAGGCCTGAAAGACCGATACGCAGAAACGCGTCAGTGGTTCACTGTGTGGATGCCTAAAACAGAGGCGCCAGACTTTACAGCACTCGAACACCCTGAGTTTCGTGTAATAAGTCAGGCTCGGCATATAAAAAAGCTGCGCCCTGGAGACCTGCTCGGTAATCGTTTTCAGATACTTTTACGTGAAGTCAAAGGAGACCGTACTGCCATCGAGCGTAATCTGTCGTTGGTTCAACAGTATGGCGTCCCGAACTATTTTGGCCCCCAGCGGTTTGGTCTGGCAGGGGACAACGTGGCAAATGGCATGGCGATGCTGAAGCGTGAAATTCGCGTGCGTAATAAAAAGAAGAAAGGCATCTATCTGTCTTCGGTCCGGTCTTTCCTGTTTAACGAAGTTCTCGCCGCCAGAATACGTTCTGGGTTGTGGGGGCAGAGCCTGACTGGCGATATCCTGACGGATGAAGGTGTCGCAACAGGACCTATGTGGGGACGAGGGCGGCTGACAACTACCGATGACGCTCTGGCGCTTGAATCGGAGATTGCTGCACAACATCCTGAACTCTGTGAGGGGCTTGAATTCTCTGGTCTGAATCAGGATCGCCGTGCGTTGGCAGCAATGCCCGGTAATATGACCTGGAGCTGGCCAGAAGAGTCGCATTTACTACTCACATTTTCACTGCCTGCCGGTTATTATGCGACATCACTTATTCGTGAATGCATAGAAACAACTGAACCTGAAAGGTATGTACCCTGATGACTCTGCTGCTTTCCAATGATGACGGTGTTCATGCGCCCGGCTTGAAGATGCTGGCCAGGACGTTGTCTGCGGCGGGCTACGATATTCGCGTCAGTGCGCCAGACCGTGACCGTAGTGGCGCAAGTAACTCTCTGACGCTCGACCGGCCCCTGCAGGTCATTCACCATGAGAACGGTTTTCATAGTGTTGATGGCACCCCGACCGATGCGGTGCACCTGGCTCTCAACGAATTTCATGCGGACACGTGCGAACGGGTGATTGCAGGCATCAACAGCGGCGCCAATCTGGGGGACGACGTTCTCTATAGTGGTACCGTTGCCGCTGCCACCGAAGGGCGTTTTCTGAAGCGCACACCCATAGCGGTTTCTTTATGTGGAAAGACCCACTTTGAAACAGCTGGCCGGGTACTGATCGATATTCTGCCGCAATTTGAATCTCTGGCCTTGCCGCGCAACGCCGTGATTAATGTGAACGTTCCGGATCTACCCTACGAGGACATTACCGGTGTTGAGGTGACTCGTCTGGGGCACCGAAATAAAGCGGATAATCCGGTTAAAACAACCAACCCTCGTGGCAAAGAATTATTCTGGATCTCGGCGGCGGGCGACGTTGCTGATGCCGGGCCGGGTACTGATTTTTATGCGATTGAGCAGGGGCGGGTCTCGATCACCCCGATTCAGATCGATATGACGCTACATAGCATGTTGGTTCCGATGTCGGAATATTTTGAGAAGTGAGAGTGCAGGAAGCAAGGTGAACGAACACTACTTATCTGGCATTGGAATGACCTCGCAACGCACCCGCAACCGTCTGGTGCAGCGTTTACAGGAAGCTGGCATCAGAAACGAAGAAGTGCTGAATGTCATTGCCACAACTCCAAGACACCTTTTCGTCGACGAAGCGCTCGCGCACCGCGCGTATGAAGATACTGCTTTGCCCATCGGCAACGGCCAGACCATCAGCCAGCCTTATACCGTTGCACGCATGACAGAAACACTGCTGGCGAACGGGCCGTTGGAACGGGTGCTGGAAATTGGTACCGGCTCGGGTTACCAGACAGCCGTGCTCAGCCCGCTTGTCAGAACATTATATAGTGTCGAACGTATCGAACCACTGCACAATCGGGCCGTTGAGCGTCTGCAAAGCCTGGGCTACGACAATGTGCACCTTGCCTTATCTGATGGCACCTGGGGGTGGCCAGAGCATGGGCCTTACGATGGTATTCTTGCTGCTGCTGCGCCGGAAGAGGTGCCTGAATCATTACTGGCACAGCTCGCTGATGGTGGACGTATGGTCATCCCGGTCGGTGGCAAAGAGCAGAAGCTGGTGCTGATCACCCGACGCGGTGATCACTTCGCACGAAAAACTCTGGAAACGGTGCGTTTTGTGCCCTTTCTACCCGGAGTTCAGAATTAATCAGAGGGCGCTACGGCGTCCTTTTCTTTATCTGTCACTCAATCGAATACACGATTTACAACAACGACATTTGCGCAGGGGCTGCGCACCAACGGAGATACAATGGAGCATCTGAAAATTTTTCTTAAGGGTATGGCAATGGGGGCGGCGGATGTTGTCCCTGGTGTGTCGGGTGGCACTATCGCATTTATCACCGGTATCTATACCCGCTTATTGGATGCCATTTCCAGCGTCAATCTGGAGGCTTTAAGGAAGCTCAGAGCCGAGGGCTTCAAATCAGCCTGGACTCATATCGATGGAACCTTTCTGCTGGCATTAGGCGCAGGCATTCTGACGGCCATCATCAGTCTGGCCAAGGTAATTCACCACCTGCTCATGACTCATCCGGTTCTGCTGTGGTCATTTTTCTTCGGTTTAATTATCGCCTCATGCGTACATATTGGTCGTACGATTCCACAATGGCGGTTAAAAGAAATCGCAATGCTGGTGGCTGGGGCCATCATCGCCGCCTTTATCAGCCTCGCATCACCTACCGAAACTGCCGTGACGCTACCAATTATCTTCGCCGCTGGCAGCATAGCTATCTGCGCCATGATTCTTCCCGGCATATCCGGCAGCTTTATTCTGCTACTGATGGGCCTCTATACCCCTGTGATTGCCGCGATTAAGGGGTTTGATCTTCCGGTGCTACTGACCTTTGCAGCAGGAGCGGGCCTTGGACTTTTGTTGTTCTCCCGCTTGCTCAGCTGGCTTCTGCATCACTATGCATCCGTAGTACTCGCACTTCTGACGGGTTTTATGGTCGGATCATTAGTAAAAGTCTGGCCATGGAAAGAAACGCTGTCGACACGCATCAACAGCAAAGGAGAAGAAGTGCCATTCGTACAGCAGATGGCACTGCCCGTATTTGATGAAATGGTTGTGGTTTCAATTTTTTTGATGTTCTCAGGGGCCATTCTTGTTATCGGACTTGAACGCTTCGGAAATGGGAATTCAGCGGAAAAATAAAATGAACGTCTGTTTAGTCACTTCTTTTCTTTGAAAAGCAGGTTTGAAATCCTGTATACAGTGGCTACGGATAAAAAAATCCTGATATTTTTTAGAATACTTTGGAATTAAAAAATACGTTTTTTATTCACCTGAGTTGCAAAGGTTGCAAACCGTTACATGGGCGGAAAGCCGTCACTATCGGGTGTCAAAAAGTCGTAAACTTGTCAGAACCTATGAAAACTGCCCGGCTTGTCATATTAGTCATAACCTCAACGATAGTTACTGCTTGTACATCTGGCGGTGGCTTCGTCTCAGTTGATCAAAAATTCGGCAGAGACAAAACGGCGTCAGGTTTTCATCTCGTTCGCGAAGGTGAGACGTTATATTCCATTGCATGGCGCTATGGACTGGACTATCGCGAGTTGGCGAACGCTAACTCCATTTCTTCCCCACACACGATTTACCCTGGACAGAAAATTGACATCGACTATACCGCCGCAGAAGCCGCCCGCGCGCCGCGTGTCACTGTCAGAAACCCGTCAAATTCACCGCCTACAGCGGTACAGCCGAAAGTAGCGAAACCTAAAAATGGTCATATATCGCCAAAACCGGTGCCGACCGGGCCGGTTTCAGGGTGGCAGTGGCCCTCTGATGGCAAAATGATTGGTCGATTTTCGACCAGAAAGCCCGTCAACAAGGGGATTGATCTTGCCGGGTCGATGGGGGAATCTATTTTGGCAGCAGCGGCGGGGACAGTGGTCTACGCAGGCACCGGACTCCGGGGATACGGCAACCTTGTCATCATCCGGCACAACGAAAAGTTCCTGAGTGCATACGCCCACGCCAGCCGCATCACCGTCAGCGAAGGCCAAGAAATTAAAGCGGGCGGAAAAATTGCCGAAAAAGGATCTACTGGTACCGACAAAGTGAAACTTCACTTTGAGATCCGGGAAAACGGCAAGCCGGTCAATCCACTGAAGTATCTGCCTAAGCGCAGAGGGGGTGGATAAAAAGTAAACAGTCGTTCTGGCACAAAACCTGTTTCGGTTCAGGTTCAGGATGACCAACCCAAAGGTGGGACTAAACATGGCAGTACAGCAACGCGATATTAGTGAAGAAGTGTTCGATGACGTAGAAACAGCCTCTGCTGATGAATCTACTGAAGAAAGCGGCCAGGAAAGGTTTGCTGCGGACACATCCGGGAAAACTCTTGATGCCACCCAGATGTATCTCAATGAGATTGGTTTCTCTCCGCTGTTGTCTGCCGAAGAGGAAGTGCACTACGCTCGCCTGGCTCGTAAAGGTGACGAAATGGGCCGCCGACGCATGATCGAAAGTAACCTCCGTCTGGTGGTGAAGATCTCACGTCGTTACGTTAACCGTGGTCTTTCTCTTCTTGATCTGATTGAAGAAGGTAACCTGGGTTTGATCCGCGCAGTAGAGAAGTTTGATCCGGAACGTGGCTTCCGCTTCTCGACTTACGCAACCTGGTGGATTCGTCAGACCATCGAACGTGCAATTATGAACCAGACTCGCACCATTCGTCTGCCGATTCACGTAGTAAAAGAACTGAACGTCTATCTGCGTGCTGCCCGTGAGCTGGCTCAGAAGCTTGATCACGAGCCGACGGCAGAAGACATCGCAGAACTGCTCGATAAGCCGGTCGCTGACGTTAAGCGCATGCTGAAGCTGAATGAGCGTGTTACTTCGGTTGATACCCCACTGGGCCCGAATTCTGATAAGTCGATTCTCGACACCATCGCTGATGAGCGTATGGAAGATCCGGGTACAGAGCTGCAGAACGACGATATACAGAGCAACCTGTCACAGTGGATCGAAGAACTGCCTGAAAAGCAGCGAGAAGTACTCTCCCGTCGTTTTGGTCTGCGCGGCTATGAGCCAAGCACACTGGAAGATGTAGGCCGCGAAATCGGACTCACCCGTGAGCGAGTGCGTCAGATTCAGGTAGAAGCACTGAAGCGTCTGCGCGAAGTATTTGAAAAGCACGGTCTGAACGCAGAAGTGCTGTTCGGTATGGCATAAGCCGACCACCGAAAACAAAAAACCGGCCATTGGCCGGTTTTTTTATGTCTGCTCTTTGGGCTTAGATGTATTTCACCTGACCCGCGAGGAATGGCTTGCCATCTTCTGGATCGGTTAAGCCGAAGTCCACACCGTCTTTACGGACGTTATAGCCCAGCTGCGCTTGTCCCGGCAGGAAGATAGGTAGCTTGAAGTCTACAGTGACTTCCGCAGGACGCCCTTTCAGGTGAGATTCGATCGACGCCATGGCGCGTGCTTTTGCCCACATACCATGAGCAATCGGACGCTTGAAGCCGAATGCCCGTGCCGTGAACGGGAACAGATGAATAGGGTTGATATCCCGCCCGAGAAGCGCGTACTTAACGCCTGTCAGGGCCGGTACTTCCCAGTCTACGATACGTTCAGGATTCTCAAGGACATCCAGCGTTGGCGCTTTTTCCATATCCGGGTTCTTCTTTCCACGCTTGAGGAGCACGCTACGGCACTCCCAGACGAGTTCGCCGTCCATGTGCATGCGAGTGTAGAAAGTGAAGAGTTCACCGTTGTGGACCTTTTCCGGGCCGATCAGGGTGCAATCGGTATCCAGGGTAGCGTCGACAGGAATCTGTTTGTGCTGAGTGATGATATTACGGATATGCACCAGGCCCATGACCGGGTAAGGGTAAGCATCCGACAAAAACAGCGCACTCTGCAGTGGGAAGGTCAGCAGAAAAGGAAAAGTGAAAGGCAGGTACTTACTTTTCTCAAAGCCACACTGGCGACGGTACTCTTCCAGTTTGGAAGGATCGATCCTGACGTTTTTACGGGAGAAACGTGCACGTTCTTCACAGACCAGTTCTTGCTTCGGTTTTGCTGGGTTCTTGAGGGCAATACGAATGTACTGAATGACTGGTGGAGTAGGGTTCTTGATCTCTTTCGTTAACATCTGAGGCTTCCTTAATTGAATACCTGAGTCGGAGTGTGTCTGGCCTATTATGCCCATTAGTCTGTAGTGAATGCGCAGCATTATAGAGTCTTAATGCGGCATTAGACTTGGCCTCAGAGACATACAGTTAACGTCGAATCTGACGTTTTGTCAGACAGGTGTCTTTTAAGTTTCTGGGGCCAGATATAAAAAACGGGGCCGAAGCCCCGTTTTCAATTCCCTTAGAACGGGATGTCGTCGTCAAAATCATCAAAGCTATTGCTTGGCTGCGGAGCAGGCTGCTGAGGTGCCTGTTGCGGAGGTTGCTGATAACCACCTTGATTGCCATATCCGCTCTGAGCCGGTTGCTGTGCAGGCTGAGGCGGGCGCTGTGGCGCCTGTTGATAACCGCCTGGCTGTTGAGCCGGCTGCTGCGGAGCCTGGCGTGGCTGCTGAGGTGGTTGCTGGTAACCGCCCATTCCGCTACCCATGCCACCACTCATGTTGCCTGGCATCTGCCCTGCACCAGAGCTCATGGCGTCGCCGCGTGAATCCAGCATCATCATCTCGTTGGTGATGATCTCTGTGGTGTAGCGTTTTACGCCGTCTTTTTCCCATTCGCGGGTACGCAGCTTGCCTTCGAAGTAGGCGCGTGAACCTTTTTTCAGGTATTGCTGGCAGATTTCAGCAAGACGTCCATAGACGGTCAGGCGGTGCCATTCCGTCTGCTCGACCTTCTGGCCGGTTGCCTTGTCGTTGTAACTTTCATCTGTTGCCAGTGACAGGTTGGCTACGGCATTGCCATTCGGAAGGTAACGCACTTCAGGGTCGCGACCCAGGGTGCCGATGAGAGTGACTTTATTAACACTGCGAGCCATGTTTTTCTCCTGTGGATTCGATCAAGGTCAGTGCGTCTTCGCGGCTGAATTCATCCGCACTGACTTTCAGATATACCGCGTCTTCTGCCGGAAGATAAAGTGCTTCAGCAACGCCGGGCAGAGCTTCAAGTGATGCCAGGGCTGAATTATCGAGATGGCGATGGCCCGGCAGGCGGACACTGACCAGATGACGCGGTGCATTGGTCTGAGACATTAACAGCGCCCAAAGTACCACCAATGCCCCCAGTCCGACAAACAGAATTGGTGCACCATAGTGGCTGAGAACCCAGCCCCCGATACTGCCACCGAAGAAGGCTCCCAGAAACTGCATGCTGGAGTAGATTCCCATCGCACTGCCTTTGGCTCCGGCCGGTGCGATCTTGCTGAGCCAGGATGGCAAGCTGGCTTCCATAAGGTTGAAGCCCCAGAAGTACAACAACAGCAATACGATCCAGTGCCAGAGTGAGGAAGCTGCGCCCATGAGCAGAAGTGCGGCAGCAATGATCAGTGCGCCTGTAATAACGACACCCTTCATGCGTTGGCGTTTCTCGGCAATGATGATGAGTGGCACCATCAAGACAAAGGCGACCAGCAGTACGGGCAGGTATAGCCAGCTGTGGTGATCCGCCGTCAGACCTGCTTCAACCAATTGAGCAGGGATAGCGACGAAAATAGCGACCATCAGAGCATGGAGTAAGAAAATCCCCAGGTTCAGGGGCCACATGCGGCGATTTTTAAGTTGTTCGATAATGACAGGGAGTGCCGCGCTGGCGTCTCTGTGCTGTTTGGCCGGGGGAGCAGGAATAACCCAAAGAGTAACCAGAACGCCGCCGATGGCCAGTACTGCGGTGACAGCAAAAATCAGGTGAAGGCCACCGAAGGAAGCCAGCCAGGGCCCGAGTATGAGAGCGACGGAGAAGGATAGGCCGATACTGGCACCAATGGAAGCCATGGCTTTCATCCGGTGCTCTTCGCGAGTCAGGTCAGTGACCAGGGCCATAATCGCACTGGCGATAGCGCCACCGCCTTGCAATGCGCGCCCTATGATCACTCCCCAGACACTGTCTGAGGTGGCCGCGATAACGCTGCCCAGGGCAAAGATCAGCAAACCGCCGATGATGACAGGCTTGCGGCCAATCCTATCGGAGAGTGCGCCGGCAGGGATCTGTAACAGCGCCTGGGTCAGGCCGTATACGCCCATAGCCAGCCCCAGCAACTGAGGTGTTGCACCTTCCAGTTGCTCGCCTTCGAGCATCATGACGGGCAGAACCATGAACAGGCCCAACATACGAAGAGCGTATAGTGAGGCGAGGGAGATCACGGCGCGTTGTTCGGTTTTATCTGGGGTCACTGTGCGGCCAATCGATAACTGTGAAACAGGGCGGCTAGTCTACCAGATTGTCGGCGCTGGAGGGGGAGTCTTGATGACGCCAAATCCCATTACCATCTTAGTCTGATTGCGGTAAACTCCTTTAGGGGTATAAGGGATATACCAAGACGGAAGCGACTAGCTTGGGCGAAAGTACATGGAGAGACTTTATGGACCAGAGATCACCTGCCATCGAACGAAGAATACTTCTTTTTGGTCAGACAAACCTTGAGAACTCGATACTGATCGGCAATGTTCATCAGAACACAGGTATTGAGTGTCAGCTGATAGATGTTCGTCACTGGCGGGCAGAGTGGGAATTCGAAGCAGACAGAGTGATTGCTTTGATTGATTCCGGGAGCGCAGCTCCAGAACGTATCCGCGAGCTGGTGGATTGTCTTCATGACCTGCAAGCCGATGTTGGTATTGCCGTATTTAATGTGGCGAAACGACACCCCTCCGAACAGCTGATAAGTTGGCCTAAACTGAATGGTCTATTCTACATCGGTACGACCCACAGCCAGTTGTGTCGAGGCATTGAAAGTCTGTTTCTCGGCGAGCTCTGGCTACCACGCCATCTCATGGCGGCTTTTCTTGAGAGAACCCGCGAGCGCCCTAAAAACGCCACCGGCTTTGCCGGTATTCTCACTCGTCGTGAAAAGCAGATACTGCGCCTGACGGCAACAGGGGCGACAAACGCTGAAGTGGCTGATGAACTCAACGTCAGCATGCATACGGTAAAAACTCACGTTTATAACCTGTTCCGGAAAATCGGCGTGACCAACCGAATTCAGGCGGTGAACTGGGCAAAAGAAAATATGCACGAGCTGCATGACAAGGAAGAAGCAGAAGCAACAGGATAATTCACAGTAAAAGCGGCTGAACCCGTCTTCGCCTTGCTTTACAATGGGGGTTTTGACTCAGGTAGTGAAAGCTCCACATGGATAAAATTCTCGTTCGCGGCGCACGTACACACAACCTCAAAAACGTCGATATTGATATTCCACGGGATAAGCTCGTGGTAATCACGGGTCTCAGTGGCTCGGGCAAATCCTCTCTGGCGTTTGACACTCTGTACGCTGAAGGGCAGCGGCGCTACGTTGAGTCACTATCTACTTATGCTCGCCAGTTCCTGTCGATGATGGAAAAGCCCGACGTCGATCTGATTGAAGGCTTATCTCCGGCGATTTCTATTGAACAGAAATCGACCTCTCATAATCCTCGCTCGACCGTTGGTACTGTCACCGAAATCTACGATTACCTACGTCTGCTGTTTGCGCGTGTCGGAACGCCGCGCTGCCCGGATCATGATGTGCCTCTGGAAGCTCAGACTGTGAGCCAGATGGTTGATGAAATTATGCTGCTACCCGCAGACAGTAAATGCATGATTCTCGGGCCTGTAATCCGGGATCGAAAAGGTGAGCACCTGCATGTATTTGAAAGCCTGCGTGCACAGGGTTTTATTCGTGTTCGTGTAGACGGCACTGTGTGTGACCTCGATGATACTCCCGACCTTGATAAGCGCAAAAAGCACACGATCGAGGTCGTGGTAGATCGTTTTAAAGTCAAAGAAGGTATTGAGCAGCGCCTGTCAGAATCCATCGAGACCTGTCTCGAACTCAGTGGTGGTCTGGTGCTGGTCGCTGATATGGATGCGCCCGAGAAAGAACCCATGATGTTCTCTTCTCAGTTTTCCTGTCCGCACTGTGGTTACAGCCTTTCAGAGCTGGAGCCTCGTCTCTTTTCATTTAACAACCCGGCCGGTGCCTGTCAGACGTGTGATGGTCTGGGTGTGAAACAGTATTTCGACCCTGACCGCGTCGTACACGATGATTCTCTGAGTGTGGGCGAAGGCGCGATTCGCGGCTGGGACCGTCGTAGCGTTTATTACTATCAGATGTTGTGTTCAGTGGCGGATCATTATGGCTTTGATATTGATACGGCTCTGGCAGACCTGAAGCCTGAACATCGCGATGCAATACTGCGTGGCTCTGGTGATGAAAAAATCGAATTTATTTACGTGAATTCCCGTGGTGATCGCGTCAGCAAATCTCACCCGTTTGAAGGGGTGCTGCCAAACCTTGAGCGGCGTTACCGCGAAACCGACTCTCAGATGGTGCTTGAGGAATTGTCTAAGTACCTGAGCATTCAGCCGTGCCCTGCGTGTGATGGTTCACGTCTGCGACGTGAGGCCCGTAACGTTTTTGTGGGCGATAAAACCATTCATGCCTGCACCAGCATGCCGGTCGAAGATGCTCATAACTATTTTTCAGAATTTCAGATGGATGGCCATAAAGGTGAAATTGCTGAAAAAATTCTGAAAGAAATTCGTGATCGTCTGCAATTTCTGGTCAATGTCGGTCTTGAATATCTGACACTTAACCGTAGCTCTGACACGCTCTCGGGTGGTGAAGCTCAGCGGATTCGCCTGGCTTCTCAGATCGGTGCTGGTCTTGTTGGGGTGATGTATATTCTTGATGAACCATCGATTGGTCTGCATCAACGTGACAATGACCGCCTGCTTAAAACCCTGTTCCACCTTCGTGATCTTGGTAATACCGTACTCGTTGTCGAACACGATGAAGACGCAATTCGTAGTGCCGATCATCTGATCGATATTGGCCCGGGTGCTGGTGTGCATGGCGGTGAAGTGATTGCGCAAGGCACACCCGCTCAGGTGATGAAGAATAAAAACTCTGTCACGGGGGAATACCTCAGCGGCAAACGGGCTATCGCTCTTCCGGAAAAGCGTACGCCATATGACAAGAAAAAAGTCATGACGTTAAAAGGCGCTAACGGTAACAACCTGGACAGTGTTGATCTGACCATTCCTTTGGGGCTGATGACCTGTATCACCGGGGTTTCCGGTTCGGGTAAATCAACCCTGATTAACCGCACTTTATACCCGCTGGCTGCGACAGCACTGAACGGTGCAACCACGCTTAAGCCTTCGGAGCATAAAAGTATCACGGGGCTGAATCAGCTCGATAAAGTCGTGGATATTGATCAGTCTCCGATTGGTCGTACTCCGCGCTCCAACCCTGCGACTTACACCGGGATATTCACTCCGGTTCGTGAAATATTCGCTGGAACACAGGAAGCGCGCTCACGCGGTTATAAAGCCGGTCGTTTTTCTTTCAATGTGAAAGGCGGACGTTGTGAGGCCTGTCAGGGCGATGGTGTGATCAAAGTCGAAATGCACTTCCTGGCTGATATCTATGTGCCGTGCGATGTCTGTAAAGGTAAGCGTTACAACCGTGAAACTCTGGATATCCGCTACAAGGGTAAGAATATCCATGAGGTGCTGGATATGACGGTCGAAGATGCGCGTGAGTTCTTTGATGCTATCCCGGCAGTGGCACGTAAGCTTCAGACACTGATGGACGTCGGTCTCAGTTATATTCGCCTTGGTCAGGCAGCGACCACGTTGTCCGGTGGTGAAGCGCAGCGTATTAAGTTAGCGAAAGAACTGTCTAAGCGGGATACCGGTAAGACACTCTACATTCTTGATGAGCCGACCACGGGCCTTCACTTTCATGACATCGAACAGCTGTTAGTTGTTCTGCATCGTCTTCGTGATCATGGTAATACCGTGGTGGTGATCGAGCATAACCTTGATGTCATCAAAACCGCCGACTGGATTGTTGATCTGGGCCCAGAAGGTGGTTCGAAGGGCGGCTTGATTATCGGTGAAGGTACTCCTGAAGACATCGGTGCGATGGAGCACTCGCATACCGGGCGCTTCCTGCAGCCTCTTCTCGAACGTGGGTAAAGCTTTGATGAGGCTGCGATGAGCAGGTCGGTCTGTGATGGCTGCGGGAGGCCAGAGAAGGTCTGCCTCTGCAGCCATCTGATTCATTATGAGCTGCCGTTTCGTTTGGTGATCTGGCAGGATCCGGACGAAGCTAAGCATCCATTGTCCACAGCGCCCTTACTCGAACGCAGTATCAAGGGGTGCGAACTGAAAGTTGGCGATCAATTTACCTTTGAAGAAGTATTCGCGGTGCCAGCAGACGCTGGTGTTGCGCTCCTCTACCCATCGGACGAATGCTCAATCGAAGCAGATGTGCAAGCCATTCATACGGTGTTGGTACTCGACGGCACCTGGCGCAAAGTCCGGCGCTTAACGTTACTTAATCCCTGGTTATTATCGCTTCCCAGATTATCGCTCAGCCCGGACGGACCGTCTGAATATCTCCGTACCAGTCAGGTGGAAGGCGGCGTCAGTACGCTGGAGGCTGTGTTGATGATGGCGCATCAGTGCGCGCCTGAAGGTAACTACCTTGAGGGGATTGGTGTCCTGCAACGTATGGCAGAGTTGCAGGAGCAGATGCGTCGTCGGTAAGTGAGGTGCTGGTGGTCAGGCGCTTTCAGTCATACTGGTGATGTGTTTCATCTGGCGCTGAATCAGAGATTCTGTTTTCTCTGGTAGCTGGTTAAGCCAGTAGGTTGGCTGCACGCCACCATGCAGGTCACGAATATTCGGACCCTCGCTCCAGATGATATCGTGGCCGTCTTCAAGCATTTCTATCAAGGTCTGGCTGGCAATGATCCGGCGTTCTTCACTTTGCGCCGCCAGGTGGTATGCCCAGTGCACAGCATCACCAATCAGGCTGTATTGAGTCGACACGCCATCCTGAAGAGGCGCCATAAGTACCGGGCCCCAGTGAGCTGCAACGTTAAACTCAAGCGGAAGTACCCCAGAGCTCGTTTCGTGCAGGTGATTAACCAGGCTGGTAAACAGGCGCGCCGCATACAGACAGTGCATGGCGGCGTTGCGGTCACGGCCGGGTACGCCAAACAGCATAACGACACCGTCGCCCAGGTAGCGGTCAACTTTACCGTTGTAGAGCTTAGCGGCTTGAGAGAGCAGGCGATGATATTGATTCAGCGTGGTGGTCAGCTCTTCAGCGCTGAGACGTTGCTGAAGTAGTTCAAGGTCCTGAATCTCAATAAAAAGCATGGCGCAGTCGTAGTACTTCATCGGGTCAGGGAATGGGGTGTCTTCATTGCCCATGAACTGCCCGAGAGCAACCTCAACCGCGCGACGTTGTTGCTCACGTTTGGATATGTCGCCCAGAACGGAGTGCAGTGACTGCAGGTCTGGGTCTCCCGGCCCCATCGGTAGGGTCAGCTCTTCACCATCGCGCCAGCCGCTGAGTTTCGTTCGCAGCTGGCGTAGGTAGCGTGCGTACTTCTCACTTAGCATCCAGCCCGCCAGGCCCGCAATCAGACTCAGGGCTGCAGTGACCAGCAGACTTTGCGAAGCCACTCGTGTCGCTGCTGTCTGCGCCGGAGCATCTGTTGTATAACCTTCCAGTGAGCCATAAAGAGTACCGTCCTGGCGGATCTCGACGGGCATCATGGTCAGTTCTGCGTTAATACGCCCGGCACTGGCTGCTGGCTTGCCTTCGCGGTCAAGCACGCGAATGGCAGGCATAGCATTACCGGCGTCCCATTCACTCAAGGTCAGGTTCAGGGTAATCCGGTCGTCCCGCACTAATGCTGGAGTCAGTAATGCACCGAGATGTTGCAGCTGACGCGTGTTTTCTGAAGTGAGTTGCTGGTGGGCGTAACTGCGTACCTCGGTATAGGCGAGAGCGCTCAGTACGATGCCCGCAATCAGGACCATGACCGCTGCCAGTAGACCAGCGCGCTGGCTGGTGTTGAGTGTTTCGCTGAATGTGCGGAGATTGGGCATCGGCTGTCCTGATAATTCTAAATTTCCATAACTTTAATGGT
Organism: Thalassolituus maritimus; assembly: GCA_913019975.1. Lineage (GTDB taxonomy): Bacteria > Pseudomonadota > Gammaproteobacteria > Pseudomonadales > Oceanobacteraceae > Thalassolituus. Next base: position 116,649 of record CAJWBH010000007.1, read on the forward strand.
ATTATATGCCGCGCTTGTCGCAACGCCAGCACCGAACACGACTTCTGTGATGGATGACAGCTAGTAAATTACAGTTTAGATATAGTTTAGATGAGGAATGACCATGAGTGATGTGAAACAGTCTCTGCAGGACAAACTGGCACAACTTGAGAAAGGTCTGTTTCTGATGAGTGTTGACCGCGTGCGTGCTCTGTCTGTACACGAGACCGTTGAACTGATCGAAGAACTGCGTGCCGTGGTTGCCGCAGCGAAATCAGACACCGACAAACTCTGATCTGCAGATTAAGCGAGACCTCCGTGACGGAATTAGTGCTCATTCGTATCACCGGTGCTGACAAGCCCGGTGTTACTGCGACCATCAGTAGTATCCTTGCACAGTATGAAGTGACAGTACTGGATATCGGTCAGGCCGAAATCCACGACTCGCTTTCGTTAGGGATACTGGCAGCCATCCCGTCAACGGCGGAAGCAGCTCCGGTTCTGAAAGACGTACTTTTCAGAATCCACGAAATGGGGCTGTCAGTCTCGTTCACTCCGGTGACGCCTGAAAGCTACGAGCACTGGGTCGCTGGTCAGGGGAAACCCCGTCATATCATCACGCTGTTAGCGCGGACCATTCAGGCCGACGCTATCGCACGCGTGACTTCTATTGCTGCCGAGCACAACCTCAATATTGACCAGATCAGTCGCCTTTCTGGCCGTGTCCCGCTGGATAAGCAAAGCGAGACAACCCGCGCCTGTGTCGAGTTTTCTGTTCGCGGTGAAGCAAATCAGACTGCCATGCGAGCGCAGTTTCTGGAAGCCGCCAACGATCTGAACGTTGATATCGCCTTCCAGGAAGATGATGTGTACCGACGTACCCGTCGCCTTGTCTGCTTCGATATGGATTCGACCCTGATCGAAACCGAAGTGATCGACGAACTTGCTCACGCCGCCGGCGTAGGTGAGCAGGTGGCTGAAATCACCGAGCGGGCAATGCAGGGAGAACTCGACTTCACACAGAGTTTTGAACAGCGGGTTGCGCTATTGAAAGGTCTGAGTGGGGACGTGTTGCAGGGCATTGCTGAGCGCCTGCCTGTTACAGAGGGTGCTGAGCGTCTGATCCGTAACCTGAAAGCGCTGGGCTACAAAACCGCGATTCTGTCAGGTGGCTTTACCTATTTCGGGCGTTATCTCCAGTCTCAGCTGGGCATTGATTACGTCTACGCGAATGAGCTTGAGATGGAAGGCAACGTCGTGACGGGGCGCGTGACCGGGCGTGTTGTTGATGGTCAGCGTAAAGCTGAGCTACTACGTGAACTCGCCGAGCGTGAGGGCATCCGCCTCGAGCAGACCATCGCCGTGGGTGATGGTGCGAATGATCTGCCGATGTTATCGGTGGCTGGTCTTGGCATCGCGTTCCGTGCGAAGCCACTGGTACGTGAAAACGCCAAACATGCGATCTCAACACTGGGGTTGGATGGGCTACTTTATCTTCTTGGTTACCACGACCGCGATATTCATTAAGCGCGGGTGCTGCTCAGCCAGTTCCCAGGTCCTTTTATCGAGCTCGCATTATAGAGAGCAGAGCTTCTACTGATGTAGAAGCTCTGGCTTATTCTTCTGAGAAGTTATACGTCATATCCGCCTGTGGCGCCTGAACGTAATAGCCCTGAATAAAGTGAACACTGTAGTGCCAGATATTGGCCACGGTGGATGAATTTTCGATGAATGGGGCGATACTGATTTTCCCTGCCTCGTGTACCTCGCTGAGCAGCTCTTTCAACGCTTTGTTGCCGTTAGCGTTATCGCCACCAATCTCGCGGATATATGAACCGTCGACTTTTACGTAATCAATATCTACCTGTTGCAGTAGGCGCATCGGCTCCAGCTCGCAGCCAAAACGACTGACAGCGGTGCTGATGCCAAGCGCGCGTACCAGATAACAGAAGCGCTTGGCAGGCGCTGCATGGCGTACGGCATCTTCTTCAGAAAACTGAAAAATGATCGCGTTGTGATTGAGTCCGGCGGCTTTCAGTGCGACCTGAACCCAGGCGGGTAGCTTCTCATCGCGCAGAGACGCCCCAGTAATATTGATAAAGAGCTTGGTGTCTTTACCTTGTTTCTGACGCTCAGAAAGAAGCTTGGTAGCATGCAGGATGACCCAGCGATCCAGTTTCCGTTTGAGCGTATCACTTACCTCGGCGCTGTTAATAAATGCCCCGGCCTGAGAGTCTGAGGCATCTCCTCCGGGTAATCGAAGCAGCACTTCGTAATGCTCGGCATCATCCCCCCGCATACTGATCAGAGGCTGAAACAGTAAACGTAACTGATTACGTGACAGTGCCGTCGTGATCTGCTTTTCCATCGAGCGCGTTTGTCGTGCCTCCGATTTGTCTTCCGGCATAAACAGGTGAGCGCTGCTGCTCGCCTGTTTGTTTTCTTCGGCAGCTGCATCGCAGGCAAGGTGAGCCTGCTGCAGGATCTCGGTCGGTACTGGGCTGGCGTCTGTGATCAATGTTATGCCAAGGCTGAGTGTTGGCTGTACGGTACGCTGTTCCAGATCAATGAGGAGATTATTGACCGTGCTGATCAGTTTCTGGGCTTGCTGACGTGCCTTGGCTGGGTCACCACCTGGCATCATCCAGATAAAAGTATCGTCTGATATGCGTGCGGTGACATCGTATTCATGCGCGATGCTGCTCAGGCACTGACTGATTTCGCGGATCACCGTATCGCTGGATTCAATACCAACATCGCGGCGTATAGTATCGAAGCCATTAATTTCCGCGTAAACCAGAGTGCTGTACTGTTTTTCGAGAACGGCGTGATCGACAGCGCGTGTCAGGCGTTCCAGGAAATATTCCTTGTTGTGTAACTGCGTGACCACATCGCGGTGTCGCAGTTCTGTCAACTCAGCAGCCAATTCGCTCTCTGTATCACGACGACTGATCTGAATCTGATTACATGGCTCGTCGCTGTAGGTGGCGTCACTGAAGCTCATGGTCATCGGAAATTGCTCACCATCCGGCAGAACGCCCGTGGTTTCGAGCTCAAAGCTATCAGGTATGCCGGTGCGGTATTGCTTCAGGAAATCCTTAAAACTCGCCTGGCTGTCCGAGGCAATCATGTCCATGATCGGCATACCCTCGAGGTCTTCAACTGATTCATAACCGAACATTTCAAGATAGGCAGAATTTGCATGGACATGCATACCATCGTGAATGTAGGCGATCGGGTCGCGTGAACTTTCCAGCAGCATGCGCGAGCGCTTCTCTGCGTCTCGTAGTTTAACCTTTAACAGCCGGACTTCCTGGCGGTTGCGCAAGTGCTCGACTTCGCGTCGGATGGTCTGCATCAGGATGTTGCTTTCATCAAAAGCAACTACAGCACTGGCGCCTTTGGTCAGAGCACTTTCGAGAAGAGCGTTGCTGGAATTTGCCGGTATGAGGATCAAAGGAATATCGTAGTTCAGTCGATGAATCTGACTCAGCAACTCAGTGAACTCAATGTTCTCCAGATCCGGGTCAGCCACAACGACGTCCCACTGGGCGGACTTCAGGGCTTCCTCAAACTGCTCATGAGTAATCACTGTCCGCGCACGTGTACTGAACCCGGAATTACGCATCAGACTGACGAGCTGTTCTGCGTCGTTCTGAGTCTGCGTCAGTAACAGGAGTTGCAATGTGTCACGGGATAGCGACATGAGTGGACATACCTCGGTTGAAGAAAACCCGGAATTATAGGTGCTGTCGAATCAAAGAAAAACGGCACAGGTGACAAATTTTGTCACCTGTTGGCCCGATCAGAGTTTATTCCAGAGAGAATCAAAATCATCTTCAATCAGAGCATCACTAACACTGGTGGCCACCTGGCGTTTTTGCTCGGATGAGACTCCGGAAGCTCTGAACTGGAATTGCCCAAAGCTATTAGTAGACGCCAGGCTTTTGCTTAACTGATAGCGTCCGCTGAGTTTCTCATGCATCAACTCAATCTTATTTCCGGTACGGAAGGGCACCCGCGGCAGTATGACGCTGGCAGGCTGAGCGATCGCTTTAATCGCAGGCAGAACCAGAGCGCGCATTTGCGGACCGTTGCTGCCGGTTTTTTGCAGCAGGCGGGCGATAGCGACTTCGGCACGCGGTGCCAGAAGTTCAACGCCCAGCTGAGTCCCCTGACCTCGCAGGTGACGAATCCAGCGGATTGCTCCGACAGACCAGTGGCGTACGCCACGCTCCTGAATGCCGATCAGCTCGCCGGCCTGAATGGCGCTGGGTAGCTCACCTTTCCATTGCAGGCAATAGCCACCCGGGCTGGTGTTAATCAGAATTACGCCATAGCTGCTGTAGCGGGTTTTGGGCTCGCTGTTTTCTTCTTCTTCGACCTGATGGCGGTTGATAAACTCAATAGCATCAAGATTCATCGCTTTGTTATCGGGCATGCGTGAACCGCCAGCATCAAACGCATCGGCCCAGACATCGTCAGACACAGTGGCGCCGGTATCAACAGATTTACCGGCAGGGCCCTGATCAACAGGTTTCATCTTCAGGGAAACCTGATCAAAGTCGCGTTTCCCTGCCGTGTAGTAGTGCAATGCAGACAGACCGACGCAGACACTTAGTTGACCATCGGTAGGCACGCGACGGAATGAACGCTGCCAGTGGATTCCCCAGGATTGAATCGCATGGGCAATCAGCGTTTCGCTGGTCTTATCTGGCACGGTAATCCGGCCATCGCTGCCCGCAGACGCATATAGCTTCAGCGCCTGAACCAGTTTTTGCGTGTTCAGGCTGCGGAAATTTATCTTTTGGTTATCGCGCAGATGCTGGCGATACTGGCCTGGGCGGTCGCGATGAAGGTTGATGATAAACAGAGCGCTTTCATCGTCAGCCGGCGTCAGTTCAGCGTGAGGTGCCCAGTATTCACATACTTCATACAGTTGTGCCAGATCCTGCTGGCGCAGGTTGCTGGGTTTCGCTGTCCCCAAAAGGTGTATGCGTGCGAAGGCGTCACGGATTGTAGATTTGTAAACGTACCGTGCTTGTTGATCTTCAATAGTGATGTTTTCCAGACGGCGCGCTTCTGCCATCAGGTAGATCTGGTTCACGTCCAGCCAGGTTCTGTCTGGCGGCTGAAAATACAGCTGGTAGGCCCGCAGAATAATCTGACTGCTGTCGACAATTGCTCGGTGAATAGCCGGTGCAAAGTGCTTGGGCGGACGATCTCCGGCGCCAAGCAGATCAACACTGTGTGCGACCACCATTTTGTAACCAGTCGCGAGATGCCCTTGCAACGCCTGGCTCAGATTAGCGATCTTAAGTTGCTTATCATTCAGGGATACAGAGGACTGCAAAAAGTGCTTATTCAGGACTTTGCAGACCGAGTGTATATAAGGACGGATAACTTCGAGGAGTTCAAATCGCTGTGCCGCAGGGCAGCTTAATGCGTTTAACTCGCGGATGGCCTGATAGAGGCGTCGGGAAGCTTCCCCGGTATTTGCCATTGGCAGGCTTTTGGCCCACTGTGAGAACGCCGGAAGTCCCGAACCACAGAACGACAACTCGCCTTGAGTTGCATTCGGGATATGCAATGTTATCGGTGTGCTCTGGCTGTCCATGCGATCCTGCTGTTAACTTTCGGGGTTAGCGATTTATATAGCCTCTATGGCGTGTATTTTCCAGCAACTACACGACATTTAACCGTTTCAAAAGAGAAATGTGAATTTCTTTTACACGAACTGGCTACGCTATCACAAAATACCGGTGCGATCAGGCCAGAACGGGGTGGGGACGCTTGTAGGGGTCTCCGGGCACTTCTCTCACAAGTTGTGGGACAAGGTAGCCCGGCAATTGTTCTCTTATACCGAGATAGAGCGCGGTGGCGTCCTTGTCGTCGACGAAATAATGCTGCGTCCCTTCAACTTTATCTGGAAGGTGAAGGTAATAGGGCAGTACCCCCATTGTAAAGAGCTTCTCGCTTAATTCGGCCAAAATAACAATGTCATCATTAACGCCCTTCAGGAGCACGCTCTGGTTGAGAAGCGTTACGCCACTGCTTCTGAGTTCACGCAGACGTTCCGCATGGAGAGCGGTCAGCTCGTTCGGGTGATTCACATGGAGCACCATGGCGTTATCTGTACGGGTATGACTGAGCGCTGTCTGCAGTTCCGGTGTCAGGCGCTGAGGAATGACCACCGGCAGGCGGGTGTGTATACGGATTCGTCTTACGTGGCTTATTTCATCAATGGCTTCAATCAGCTCTGCGAGGGCTGTGTCCTGAAGCATCAGTGGGTCGCCACCGCTGAGTATGACTTCAGAGATGCTGGCGTCGGCACGGATATAGTCCAGAGCCGATTTTCTTTCCTCCCGACTCAAGCGGTTGTCGGCATAGTCGAAGTGTCTGCGGAAGCAGTAGCGGCAGTTAACGGCGCAGCCGGTTGCTGCCAGCATCAGCACCCGCCCCTGGTATTTGTGAATAATCCCAGGGCGTATGTTCGTCTGACGCTCACCAAGGGGGTCGATACTGTAGCCTGGTAGGTCTGATGCATAGGTTTCGCTGGCGATGGGCAGAACCTGTCGCAACAGAGGGTCATTCAGATCACTACGAACCATCTGATCAGCAAAGGGTCGGGGTACCAGTAACGGGAACGTCAGGGCCGGGTGGCCGGCCTTAAGAGCTTTATCTACCGGAATATCCAGATAGCTGAGCAGGCGCTCTCCATTGCGGAAAGAGTCAGCGAGAATCTGTCGCCAATCCTGCATCTCTACAGGCGGCTCTGTTCGCGTTATGATACGCACCTTAATTTATTACCTGACAGTAAGCGGAAGTCAAAATGGCTAACTATTCTACCAACGAATTTAAATCGGGTCTCAAAGTGATGCTCGACAATGAGCCGTGCTCTATTGTGGAAAACGAGTACGTTAAGCCGGGCAAAGGCCAGGCATTCAATCGCGTGAAGCTCCGTAACCTGCGTAACGGTCGCGTTCTTGAGAAAACCTTCAAGTCAGGCGACAGCCTGGAAGGCGCTGACGTGATGGAAGTGGACATGGAATACCTCTACACCGACGGTGAATTCTGGCACTTCATGGCTACCGACGGTTCTTTCGAGCAGCACGGCGCTTCTCAGGAAGCCGTAGGCGACACCGTTAAGTGGCTGAAAGAGCAGGACGTGTACACCGTTATCCTGTTTAATGGCGCTGTTCTTACCGTTGCACCGCCTAACTTTGTAGAGCTTGAAGTAGTTGAGACTGATCCGGGTGTAAAAGGTGATACCGCGAACGGTGGCAGTAAGCCTGCAACTCTGTCGACCGGTGCGGTTGTTAAAGTCCCACTGTTTATCAATATCGGTGAAGTGCTGAAGATTGATACCCGTTCGGGCGAATACGTCGGCCGTGCCTGATACGCGCTGGCAACCCTCTTGCGATCGGGCAGCTCTGGCTGCCCGATCTGCGTTTTACCGCACTATTCGTGAGTTCTTTTACGCACGCGACGTGCTTGAGGTCGACACTCCTCTGTTAGGAAACGCGCCTGTTTCTGATCCCAATATTGAACCGATGCAGACCCGGGAAGGACGGTGGTTACACACCTCGCCTGAGTACGCAATGAAGCGTCTGCTGTGTGCAGGAAGCGGAGATATCTGGCAGTTATGTAAGGTGTTTCGTGCGGGGGAAGCAGGGCGTCGTCATAACCCTGAGTTTTCCATGCTCGAATGGTACCGGGTCAGTTGGTCGCTGGATCGTCTGATGGACGAAGTCCGGGACCTCGTGCGGGCGCTGTTTCAAACCCGCTGGGCCGAGCTGCCCGAAGTGCGTATGAGCTACGCCAGTGCGCTGAAGCAGTTTGCTGGTATCGATGTCCATAAGGCATCGGATGACGACATCGCTGCGGTCGGTATTTCTGCCGCAGGGCAGGATCTGCAACTGGGCCGTGACGGCTGGTTAGATATCATTATGAGTCATAGGGTCGAACCAGCTTTGTCCGAAGAAACTCTGGTGTTTATTTATGACTTCCCCGCGAGTCAGGCAGCGCTTGCGAAGGTGAGTTGCGATGCCGATGGCAACCCGGTGGCAGAACGTTTCGAATTGTTCTTTAACGGCACTGAATTAGCTAATGGATATCACGAACTGACCGATGCAGAGGAACAGCGTCGTCGCTTTGAAAAAGAAGCCGACGGGCGCCCTCTGGATGAGCAGTTATTGTCGGCGATTGAACAAGGCTTGCCGGAATGCTCCGGCGTAGCCATGGGCGTAGATCGCTTATTGATGCATTTACTACAGGCTGAGCACATCAGTGATGTACTCAGTTTCGACTGGCCGAGAGCCTGATCACGACTGGATCAGGCCAAGGCCAGAGGTAAGTCGGGTTTGAGTCAGATCACGAAAGGTCCGCGATGGCCTCGCCCATTCTTACCGGTGAGCCCGCTTCAAAGGCATCCTTCCAGTCCACAACGCCTTTCGGGTGACACAGAATGACGGTCGAACCGAGTTTGAAACGCCCCATTTCTGCGCCCTTGTCCAGTGATACGTCAACAGGTGCGCCATACTCACTGACTTTGAGTTCGCGGCGCGGTGGAGCAATATGGCCAGCCCAGACGGTTTCAACGGCAGCGACGATCATAGCGCCGACCAGCACCATAGCCATCGGTCCTTTGTCGGTATCAAAAATACAGACAACCCGTTCGTTGCGAGCGAACAGGCGAGGTACATTCTCGGCGGTTACCTGATTTACAGAGAACAGGTCGCCGGGAACATAAATCATGTCACGCAGTTTGCCGGCCATCGGCATGTGTACCCGGTGGTAATCCTTCGGTGACAGATAGATGGTCGCGAATTCACCGCCCATAAAAGGCGCTGCCCGTTTGGCATCTCCACCGAGTAGCTCAGTCAGGCAGTAATCCTGACCTTTCGCCTGAAAAATACGGCCATCAACGATTTCACCGCGCTGTGATACGGCACCGTCAGCAGGTGAGCACAGGACAGAGGCATCACCTTCGATCGGGCGTGCACCATCAATTAATTCGCGTGTAAAAAAGTCGTTAAAACAGGAGAACTCAGAGGCCGTCTGACGCTGAGCTTCGCTCATGTTGACGCCAAACTTTTTGATGAACAGATTAATGAGCGGATTTTTTACCCATTCCATTTCTGTCTCAGCCAGAGCACCCACAGCACGAGAGAGCAGGTGCTGCGGAACAACGTATTGGCTGGCGATAAACAGATTGTCTTTAAAACTCATTGGGTCATCTCTTAGTTAGGTTCAGTGCCGGTCACAACCGGTGTGTTTTCGTCATTGCCCCACTCAGACCACGAGCCAGCATAACCCCTGATATCGAATCCCAGAATTTTACCAACCAGGTAGGTATATCCGGAACGATGGTGGGTCTGGCAGTGCGTAGCGATACGCTTAGTCTCATCGATACCCAGGCCTGACAGTAAGGTGCGGAAAGCATCCAGATCGTTAATACGTAAACCGCGGTCTTTGTCCATTCCACGGGTCCACTCATAATTCACGGCTCCCGGAATGTGGCCACCGCGGGCTGAAATCACTTTTTCACCCGTGTATTCGGCGGCTGAGCGAGCGTCCCAGATGGCAAAGTCCGGTTTTCCGAGGTTATCCAGTACCTGGGCTTTGGTGAAGGTGGCATCCGGGTTAATCGCAGTGATTTTATAGTCAGACGCCTGCGGGGTAACGGTGCCGGTTTCCTGTGGTAAGCCCGCCTGACGCCAGGCGACGATACCGCCATTAATATAGGAATATTTTGTATGGCCTATGCAGTCGAGTACCCAGATCAGACGCCCGGCCCAGCCACCGCCTTCGTCGTCAGAGCAGATAACGTGAGTGTCAGGCGTCAGTCCCAGCTCGCTGAATACGGCTTCAAGATCTGAGACTTCTGGTAACAGACCAGGGACGGGTGTACCCGGACGTTGTAAACGTTTGAAGTCGAGGTGAACTGCACCCGGAATATGACCTTCAACGAAGGTCTCTGCCTTACTCTGGTCGATGACCAGGACATTATCGAGCGGTAACAGGTCAGCCAGTTGTTCTGGCTCCAGCAACAAAGGGAGGTCAGCCATGGGGGGGTCACTCAGCTAATTATTTCGTTGGCACGAAGTGTATCTGAGAGACCACCCTGTGTCAGGTCACGACGTCTGTCGCGCGGCCTTATGGGCCTTACCCGCGGGTTTATTTTTCTGGGCACTGAGCTGTCGGAGAGAAGCCAGCCCCTGACTGGTGGTTGTGCAAAGTTGGCGGAATCGCTGATATTGCGCCTTCGTGATTTCTTTATTGTCAGAGTTCGCCGCAATGACAATCCCGATAGGGTCGCGACCAGCATGAACGGACATAAGCATCAGCTCTTTTGGAAGTGCATCCGCAAGCTCCGGCGCCATGCCTTTGAAATATCGTTCACAGGTGGCTGGCGTGATATGAACAGCTGCTGACTGTTTCATCAACTGACGGAGTAAAGGAGCAACCTGTAACGGGATGCTGGTACTCGACAGAGGCATCAGGCCCTCAGGATTCTCCGAGTAAACTGTGCGCAAGGATGAGCGGTTCTTTCCTGGCAGCATAACTATTGCATGATCGATTCCTATGCCCAGATGGATACCTTTTAATACGCCCTGCATCAGGTAGTGCCAGTCACCGAAGCTGGCAGGAGACTCAGATAACTGCCCCATCAACTTAGAAAGGTATGCGCTGCCGTGATGAGCAGGCTTGGCTGTTGATTGGGTTTCGGGCGCTGACACTTCAGCGGCATCGGCCTCTGAGCGTACTTCAGGTCCTGTCTGCACGACCTCAGCTGGCATGTCCGCGCGCGAAGCTGCAGCTGCAGGCGCAGCTTCTGGCACGGGCGTCCATTTAGGGTAAGACAGCGCCTCAGGTTTCGGTGTAGTCAGCAACGCGATACCAGAGGCCAGAGCTGATTTCCTCAGGCGCGCTTCATCGAGCTGTATTTTCCGGCTCTCGCTGACCAGTGTTGGGTACTGCCGGCCCTGCGCATGACTACTCAAAGCGAGCCAGCGGTGGCTTCGCTCTCCCTCCGGGTTCATATGCAGGTGCCATGCGGTGCCAGCGGCGGTAAGTGCGAGCATAGAAGCGCTCTGGCTTTTGTGAATCAGCTGCCGCCCGGTGTCCAGGTCTCTCGGGTCCTGTTTGCGCAGACGTCGCCAGTCTTTGCGTTCTGGCAACTTATCGCGCTGGAACATATCGGCAACGGGCTCAGGCAGATTATGCCGCCGTACAAGGCGCTTCCAGTTCTCGGGCGAGTTGCCGAATACCTTGCGAGAGGCCGTTCCCAGATCATCTCCTTCGCTCAGGTAATGAAACCAGTTATGGCTGGATTTATCGAGTAACAGCCATGGCCATAGAATCGAGTTTGCCAGCATGGCTGACCAGTACGCTGTGCTGGTAGGGGTGCCTTTCGCACTGGCCCACTGTGCAGCCAGACAACCGGCCATGTGCGCAGTGTATAGCGCCTGTCGATAGACCTTTTGCGAGGCATCCTTTGGATGATCTTCAATGACCGGGAGCTTTTTCACCAGAATAATAAGCTCCTGCATACCAAGCAGTGCCAGGCAGTTGTAGACGCCGTGAATCTGTTCGCGGCAACCGGGATTGTGGTTGACTGCCTTCTGTAGCAGGTGCCAGCAGAGTGCCGGGTCTCTTTCCGCAACAGGCACCAGCGATTCAAAGCTGACCTGCGGATTTCTAAGTTCGACCCTTAACGCATCCCGCGTTTCTTTCAGGATCGGTAAGTCACGGAACGCCAGTACGGCCTCCCATTGGGCGGCGCTGGGCGTCTGGAGCGCAGAATTCTGCATGGAGAGAGTGTTCCCGGTTTGTTAAACGGTCATTTGTATCCTTTACTTACTATAGTCGTGATGCGTATTTCGTCCCGTGTAATCTGTGTGTCTTTTTTGTCACGGAAGGGTTTCGGTTCGCATTCTGAGTTAAGTGCGGAGTACCGCTGAGGAAATTGGCTGGATGCTATTTGTAGCAGGTGTCGTGATTGTTTTTGGCAGTGTCCTGTATGGCTATGTGATGTCGCATGGTCAACTGCTGGCATTGTGGCAACCATTCGAGATACTGATTATTGTCGGCGCCGCCTTCGGTGCCTTCCTTCTATCGAATCCATGGCATGTTGTATGGTCATCATTTCGTCTGATTCCGAAGGTGATCATGGGCGGCAGTGTTCCTAAAACCATGTATATGGATGTCCTGGGCCTGCTTTATGACATCCTTAACAAAGCACGGCGTGAGGGCATAATGGCCATTGAAGGCGATGTCGAAAACCCTGATACCAGTGCTCTGTTTGCCCGTTATCCGGCCATTCAGGCGAATCATGAGCTGGCTGTCTTTATTGCCGATTACTTCCGTATTATCGCTGCGGGAAACCTGACATCGTTCGAACTTGAGTCTCTGATGGATCAGGAGATCGAAGCGCGCATGCACGAGCTTGAACAACCCGGGATGGCTGTCAGTAAGGTGTCTGATGCTCTGCCGGGCTTTGGTATCGTGGCGGCTGTACTCGGTATTGTGATTACCATGGGCGCGATAGGCGGTGACATTAACGAGATTGGTGCCCACGTCGCCGCCGCACTTGTCGGTACCTTCAGTGGTGTGCTTCTGGCGTACGGTCTGGTCGGACCTATTTCGTCGGTGATGCGTCATATCGCTGAAGAAGAAATCAAACTGTACGAAGCTGCCAAGGCCTGCATTATTGCGTCACTGAATGGCTTGCCACCTCAGTTGGCCGTGGAGTTTGGTCGTAAGTCATTGTTTACCCATAAGCGTCCGACCTTTAACGAAGTCGAAAGCAAAGTGCGTAGCCGCTGATGAGTGATGACTGATGGAGAAGCTGAGCCCACATCAGAATATCGTTGTCCGTCGCTATAAAAAGGGCAAACACGAAGAGCACGGCGGCGCCTGGAAAGTCGCGATGGCCGATTTCGCGCTGGCGATGATGGCCCTGTTTCTGGTGTTGTGGGTGATTAACTCCTCGAACGAGCAGGAGCGTGAAGCCATTTCCGGCTACTTTCAGGACCCGAAAGCGTTTGAGGAAGGCAAGCTAGTGCCATCCAAGTATGTGATTGACCTCGGTGGCTCGCCAACGACCTCAGATAATATTGCCGTTTCAGAGAGTATTGACCCTGAGAAAATTCTCCAGGCTGACGAGATCGAGAGCCTTGCTGACGCGATTGAACAGCGGCGCATGGAGGAAATGAAGGCCAAAATTCAGGCCATGATTACCGCCAGTCCGACGCTCAGCCCGTTCAAAAATCAACTTCTGCTGGATCTGACGACAGAAGGTCTGCGTTTGCAGATTGTGGATCAGACCAATCGGCCAATGTTTGATCAGGGCAGCGCTCATTTACGCTACTACTCTGAGGATATTTTATGGGAGCTGGCGCCCATGTTGTCCGGGCTCGATCATCGTTTACAGATCACGGGTCATACCGATTCGTCCGGGATAGCCAATCAACGTGATGAAGATGACGTAAATTGGGGGCTTTCCTCTCTACGGGCAGACTCTGCGCGGCGGGCCTTGATGGAAGCCGGCGTACCTAAGTCACAGATTGCTCAGGTGATCGGTATGGGTGATACCGCACCACTTAAACCAGATGACCCGGCAGCGACAGTCAATCGACGCATTTCAATTACCCTGCTTAATAAATCGCTCGATGAGGGGATCAAGGGCCGCAGTGGCAGTGATGCTGATATTGAATTTATAAATGGTGACGGCGGAGCAGAAGACCCGAGAACTCCGACGATTAATCGCACTGGAACCATGCTCGAAGAGCTGCAGGAAAGACGTAACCGGGCAGACAATCCTTACGATAACCCGCCCAATAAAGAAGAAGTTTTCTGGTAGTACGCTGACTTACAGTTCGGTCAGCGTACTCAGAATCCGTTTGTAGCTGAAGAAGCGTTCGTCACTGATCTCACCGTTTTCCAGTGCTTCAATGATGGCGCAGCCAGGTTCAGATTCATGTGCGCAGTCGCGGAAGCGACAATGACCAGCAATGCCTCTCAACTCGCGGAAACCATACATCACTTCCTCTGGTGACATATGCCAGAGCCCGAATTCACGAATCCCTGGAGAGTCAATCAGATCACCGCCGGCAGGAAAGTGATAGAGGCGTGCAGTCGTGGTTGTATGTTTGCCCTTACGGGTATTTTCAGACAAGGCACCAATGCGCAGGTCTTCCCCCGGAAGCAGAGTCGCAATCAGGGACGACTTGCCCACCCCGGATTGACCCACAAAGACACTGACCCGGTCATTCAGGAAGGTTTTCAGATCAGCCAGGCTGTCTTCGTCTTTGCTGCATACCCGCAGCGAGCGGTAACCGAGTACTTCGTAGTCGCCGAGCAACTCGTCGAAGTACGGCTGAATCTCTTCGTCAATCAGATCGATTTTATTGAGAAGCAGAATCGGTTCGATACCACAGTTCTCAGCAGCGACCAGATAGCGGTCAATCAGATTGCGGTGGGCGTGAGGTTCGGGAGCAATGGTCAGCAGAATGTTGTCGATATTCGCTGCGACGGGTTTGATCTCGTTGTAAGGGTTTGGGCGTGATAACTCAGATTCACGTTCCTGCACCATCTCGACGACGCCGGTCAGTACACCGTTATTCTCAGGCCCCGGGCGGAACACGACATGATCGCCCGTGACCAGAGAGCCGAGGTTAGCGCGGAGAAAGCAGCGGTAGCGGGTGCGGTGCTCGTCTTCAACCTCAACCTGAGATCCGAAGTGAGCGATAATCAGCCCATGCGTCTCTTCACCCAGTTCGCCTGCGCTCAGCTGATCTGAAATATCACGCTCTTTGCGTTTAGCTCGTGAAGCCTTTTCCTGCTGGATTTTTTCAATCCGCCAGGCCTGACGCCGGTTTAGTTTGCGCTTTGCCATATCCGCTCTGATTTGTGAGATGGCGCTATTGTCGCGGTTGGCTGGGTTTGGTGCAACTTGCTAGACTGATATCACCAACATACTTACTGAGAATGCGACATGAGTCAGAAAGATAATCTGGTCTGGATGGACCTGGAGATGACAGGTCTTGAGCCAGAGCAGGATGTCATTATTGAAATCGCGACGATCGTGACCGACAGTGACCTCAACGTTATTGCCGAGGGGCCTGTAATTGCGGTGCATCAGCCAGACGTTTTGCTGGATGCGATGGACGAATGGAACACCCGTACCCATGGTAACTCAGGTCTTACTCAGCGCGTCAAAGACAGTACGCAGGATGCCCGTGCTGCAGAGCTGGCGACCATCGCCTTTCTGAAAGAGCACGTTAAAGAGGGTGCATCGCCACTGTGCGGCAACAGTATTCACCAGGATCGACGTTTTCTGGTGAAGTACATGCCTGAGCTTGAGCGCTATTTCCACTACCGCAATATCGATGTATCCACGCTGAAAGAGTTAGCCCGTCGCTGGAAGCCCGAAGCTGTCTCTTCATTCGAGAAGAAAGGGGCGCATCAGGCGCTGGATGATATTCGTGAGTCCATCGCTGAAATGCAGCACTATCGTAAGCACTTTTTAGCCGTGTAAGAAAAAAGCGCCGCCAGCAAAAATGCTGGGGCGCTTTTTTATTTCTTTCCGTTGAAAGTTGATTCAGAGAAGCATCAAATCAACGAAACAGAAGCATCCAGAGCGCCATTCCTACCATCATCAGGTTTTCCGTCATGGATATCGCGCCAAGGGGAACATTACTGTTGCCACCGACACAGGCGCATTTCAGCTCCCGTTTCTGAATATAAACGGCTTTATAGACGGATGCTGCGCCGATACTACCGATGAATAAGGCGACAAGCGCAACCAGTGGTGTCCACACCATAGCGATCATACCTATGCCGGCGAATGCCTCTGCGAACGGGTAGATCTTTGAATAGGGGACGTACTTCTGGGCCAGCAGGTCATACCCGAGGAACTGCAAAGAGAATGCTTCGAGATCCTGCAATTTCTGAATCGCCAGCACACACATGCTGAAGGCGATAAACAATTCAAACCATCGGGCACCAAAGAAACTTCCACTTAACATGTGAGAAGCGCCCAGAGCCATCAGAAGCGTGACAGAAAAAATCGCAATGATCGGGGTGTAGCTTGTTGTCTTCTCTTTCTTACCTGACTTACCAAAGTGATCTTTCAGGGCGTCGTAACCACCGATGCGCTTTCCATCGATAAATGTTTGCGGAGTCGTTTCGACCTCATGTTCTTTTTTAAACGCGTCGGTTTCTTCGCGGGTCGTTAACCAGTGGTCTTCGACCTGAAATCCTTCGCGTTTTAGCAGGTCGAGAGACTTTAAACCGAAAGGGCAGATGTGTTTTTCCATCACCATACGGTATATAACGGCTTGTTTACTCATGATTCACCTCCTGTGAAAGTCGACCTGCTTTCTGTTCACAAGTTCATTCACGGAGGAATCAGGTTAACGCCATTTTCCGAACCATCTTATAAATCACGCTCGGGAAAAGTCGCTTAATGATGGGGCCCATACCTTCTTTGCCTTTGGCGATAACGACCTGTTCTTTTTCATTGGCTACGGCATTTAAGACTTCGGCTACTGCCTCATCGACGGCCATGCCGTTTTTGATGACGGTGTCCTCAACCTTCTCCTGAGCCGTGCCTTCACGGCGGGCGGTATCGATAATATTGGTGCGTACGAAGCCCGGACAAAGCGTTGTAACCCGCAATCCTTTGTCGTGTACTTCAGAGCGCAAAGAATCCATAAAACCAATAATGGCGTGCTTCGATGAGCAGTAAGCCGAGCGGTAAGGAATGCCGATCAGTCCGGCGATACTTGAGGTGGTCACGATATGCCCTGAGCCTCGAGCAAGCATGCCGGGAAGGACTTTACGGGTAATTGTCACCTGCGAGAAATAATTCAGTTCCATCACCTTGCGATAAATATCGGCATCGGTTTCATTGATCAGCGAGCGCTGTGTGATACCTGCGTTATTGAACAGGTAATCTACGGTGCCGAGTTCGTTGGCCGCCTTGTCAGCGGCGTTGATCACGTCGGCTTCATTCAACATGTCGAGCGGCAGAACAGTATGTGTTTCTGGACTCTGACAGGCGTTTCTTACCCGCTCAAGCTCGTCTGTTCGGCGGGCGGACAGGATCAGGCGAGCGCCCAGCTTGCTCAGGTCATAACAGAGTTGTTCTCCAATGCCGGAAGACGCTCCGGTAATCCAGATAAGTTTGTTATTGAAGACAGACGTCAGATTCGTGTTCGCCATATGCTGCACTCTTGTTCAGGCAATATTGAGGAAATATTAGTAACGGAAGAGCATCGACATTGGCAGAGCTCCGGAAAAGCGTCAAATGTTTCCAGTACATATTTTTGGAACATATTTGGGGAGCATATTTGGGGAACAAAGCCAAACAGGCCCTGTCATTAAAAGGGAGTGATTCATTTTCAGAAGGAGTACACGTATGACTTCGATCGACATTGGTATCAATGAAGAAAGCCGCAAACAGATTGCAGAAGGTCTGAGCAAAGTTCTGGCAGACTCTTACACCCTGTACCTGCAGACCCACAACTTCCACTGGAACGTCACTGGCCCTCAGTTCCGTGAATTACACCTGATGTTTGAAGAACACTACACCGAGCTGGCCGAGGCCGTGGATGATATCGCCGAGCGAATCCGTACTCTGGGGTTCACCGCGCCGGGTACTTACAAAGAGTTTGCGCGTCTGAGTTCTGTTGAAGAAGTGGACGGTGTACCTGAAGCTAACGAGATGGTCGATATCCTCACGAAAGGACACGAGCAGGTTGTACGCACCTGTCGTAGCGTTATCAAAATGACTGATGAAGTCTTCGATGAAGGTACAGCTGACCTGCTGACGGCTCGTATGAGCCTGCACGAGAAGACTGCCTGGATGCTGCGTGCACTGCGCCAGTGATAGGTAATCGTTAAGATGACCACTGGAAAGGATGGTCTTCAATGGCCCTGCTGTTGCAGGGCCCAGTTGATGTGTTCATCAACCAAGCCTGAAATTTTTCCTTTCTGATTTTTCAACGCTTCCTGCACTTCAATACTCTGTGGGGCATTTCCTAAAGCTACCGATATATTCCGCATCCAGTTCTCGTAGCCGGTTCGCCGGATCGGCATACCTTCGGTTTTTTTCAGAAAGGTTGCTTCATCCCACTGAAACAGTTCAAGCAATGTTGCTTTGTCCAGCTGGTGGCGAGGGGTGAAGTCGGGTTCTTCGCTACTTTTACTGAAGCGATTCCAGGGGCAGCCAATCTGGCAGTCGTCGCAACCAAAAATACGGTTGCCGATGCCGCTGCGAAGTTCTTGCGGGATAGGCCCATCGAGTTCGATGGTCAGGTAAGAAATACACTTTCTCGCGTCGAGAACATAAGGGCCGACAAAGGCCTGAGTCGGGCAGATATCCAGACACGAGGTACAGCGGCCGCAATGATTCTTCAGTGGAGTGTTATTTGGCTCGAGCGGCAGATCTGTGAGAATTTCACCCAGAAAAAAATACGAGCCCGCCTTGCGGTTCAGAACCATCGTATTTTTACCAATCCAGCCGATTCCCGCCTGTTCTGCGAGAGCCCGCTCGAGAATGGGCGCGCTGTCGACAAAGGCACGGAAACCAAGGTCGCCAATCTCAGACTGAATGCGTTTTCCGAGTTGCGTCAGGCGTTTGCGGATTAACTTGTGATAATCGCGCCCCAGCGCATAACGAGAAATATAAGCATTGTTTTTATCCTGCAGATGCTTAGCTACCTCAACACCGGGCGCCAGATAATCCATGCGCAGGCTGATCACACTGAGCGTGCCGGGAAGCAGCTCATCGGGCAGAGCACGCATCGGTCCCCGTTCCGTCACGTGATCGGCCATATAGCTCATTTCACCGTGATAACCGGCATCCAGCCACTGTTGTAAACGATCGCCGTGCTCACCTGTATCGACGCTACTGAACCCACACTGCTGAAAGCCAGCCTCGAGCGACCATTGCGTAATATCATCACGCAACTTCTGTAGTTGTTCTGGGGTAAGTA
This sequence comes from Thalassolituus maritimus, assembly GCA_913019975.1. GTDB lineage: Bacteria > Pseudomonadota > Gammaproteobacteria > Pseudomonadales > Oceanobacteraceae > Thalassolituus. The sequence continues at coordinate 135,635 of CAJWBH010000007.1, forward strand.
CTGTCCTGGAGGATGTCATTCTGGCCGGGCTGCCCTGGGACTTATATAATCCCGGCAATGTATCACAAGCGCAGGCCCAACCGCGATGAAGCGACCTTACACAGGCTATGACCATCTTCCCGGAAACATCGACAGCGTTGCTGGCGTACGGGAGCTCGACCGGCTGATTATTCAGCGCATGGGAGACAATGGCTACAGTCTGATGCGACAGGCTGGCGAAGCGGCATTTGAATGCCTGCGTGAGCGTTGGCCCGAAGCGCAGCACCTGTGCATTCTTGCCGGTGCTGGCAATAACGGTGGTGACGGCTGGGTAATCGCTGCATTAGCAGTCGAGCAGGGCCTGTCGGTAACTGTTCTGATGCTTGGCGATGTTACCCGACAAAGCCCATCGGCGACCGATGCCCGGCACATGGCCGAGAGCGCCGGTGTCGTTGCCCGTGAATTCGATGGCAATCTGCCCGCAGATGCTGACCTTCTGGTTGATGGCTTATTAGGTACAGGCCTGAATGCGGTCGTACGGGGTGAGTTTGCCGAAGCGATTAAGGCGATGAACGAACACCAGGCGCCGGTATTCGCTCTTGATATTCCTTCTGGCCTGAACGCCAGTACCGGCATGATTATGGGCCATGTGGTTCAGGCAGATGCGACGATGACCTTTATCGGTATGAAGCCAGGTCTGTTGACCTGCGACGGCCCGGACTGCTGTGGTGAACTTCACTACGCGGCTCTCGGGTTAACCGATGCAGAGCGGCAAGCGGTTTCTGTACTGGCGCAACGAGTGAGTTATCACACGCTTACTCAGGATGCCCCCTTACTGCCTTCCCGACGCGGTAACTCCAACAAAGGAAACCATGGCCATGCGTTGCTGATTGGCGGCGAAACCGGCTTCGGCGGTGCTATTGCTATGGCCGTGGACGCCTGCTGTCGTACTGGCGCAGGCCTGATCTCCTGTGCGACGCGCCCGGCCAATGTCTCCGTGGTGCTTGGTCGGCGCCCGGAGTGTATGGCGGCGGCGATTAATGCCGGGCTTGAAATGCAGCCCCTGATGGAAAAAGCGTCAGTGTTGGCCTGTGGCCCCGGACTCGGGCGCAGCAGTTGGGCAGAGTTGCTTCTGCAGCAGGTTCTTCAGAGTGACTATCCGGTCGTGCTGGATGCCGATGCATTGAATATTATTGCCTCTCCGGGCTGGCAGACGGAATTTCCCGAGCGTGACGTCGTGATGACTCCGCACCCGGGCGAAGCTGCACGGTTGCTGGACAAGTCCGTAGCGGATATTCAGTCCGATCGCCTCGGTGCGGCGCAGGCAATTGCTGAGAAATACCATGCGGTTGTTATTCTCAAGGGGCAGGGCAGTATCATTGCTTCTCCCGAAGGCGAGCTGGCGATCTGCACGGATGGCAACCCGGGCATGGCGACCGGCGGAATGGGTGATGTTCTTACGGGTGTGATAGCCGGGCTTCTGGCTCAGGGGTTAACGCCATGGCAGGCGGCTGTTCGTGGCGCCTGCCTGCATAGTGCCGCTGCTGATCTCGCGGCCGCAGAGTCCGGGACGCGCGGACTCCTTGCGACAGACCTGATGCCATTTATCCGACAATTGGTGAACTGATGACTGAGAGCAATCCACAGACTACTGACCAGATACGCCTGACCGGCGAAGATGAAATGGTCAATTTTGCAGGCCGTATGTCATCAATACTGATGGGCGGTGGCTTGGTATTTCTCGAAGGTACTCTGGGCGCTGGCAAAACTACCCTGAGTCGCGGGCTGATTCAGGCGCTCGGTCATACTGGCCCGGTGAAGTCCCCGACCTATACACTCGTTGAAGAGTATGATCTGCCGGAAGGCCGGGTTTGTCATTTTGACCTCTATCGTCTGGGAGACCCGGAAGAGCTTGAGTACATGGGGATTCGCGAATATCTGACGGATGGAACTTTGTGCCTGATCGAGTGGCCTGAGCGTGGGCGCGGTGTATTGCCCGAGGCCGATCTTGCGATTCATATTGACGATGTAGGTGAGGCACGTATCCTCAACTGGCAGGCAGAGACAGATAAAGGGGCACAGTGGAGCAGGCAACTGCAGCAGCTGGTAAAAGAATGGCAGGAATAATTAAGCGGCTGATCGCGTTTTTCGTCGTGACACTCTGTGTGCTGCCAGTATGGGCAGACGTCAGCGACGTACGCATCTGGCAGTCTCCCGATAAAGTCCGTCTGGTGCTCGACCTCAGCGGACCGCACGAACATAAAATCTTCCAGCTGACCGGGCCGGACCGCATCGTCGTTGACCTTAAAAATGCGTCGCTGAAAATGTCGTCGTTAGAAAAGGTAGCCGACGATTCCAGCGAAGTGATTCGTGTGCGCAGTGGACGCCGCAACAAGACCGACCTGCGTCTTGTGGTAGAAACCCGCGCGACGATGAAATATCGCAGCTTCCCGTTACCCCCTTCTGAAGGGGTGTCTCACCATCGACTGGTCGTAGATCTTGAACGTCCTCAGTCAGAAGCGTCTATGAGTGCGCCTGATATCGTTAAGAAAGCAGAAACCTACGAAACCGACCAGCGTGACATTATTATTGCCATCGATGCCGGGCACGGCGGCGAAGACCCCGGAGCCCTTGGCCCTGGCCGCGTGATGGAAAAACATGTGGTTCTGGCGATATCCAAAGAACTGCAACGCCTGCTGGATCAGGAAACTGGCTTTGCCCCCTTTATGGTCCGCACCGGCGATTACTACATCGGCTTACGTGAGCGCTCAGAAAAAGCCCGTAAAGCGAATGCCGATTTCTTTGTCTCTATTCATGCCGATGCGTTTAAGCACCCCAGTGCCAGCGGTAGCTCGGTATTTGTGTTGTCAGACCGGGGAGCGACCAGTGAGACGGCACGCTTTCTTGCCGACAAAGAAAATTCGTCCGACTTAATTGGTGGTGTCAGCATTGGTGATCGTGAGGATCACCTGGCGATGACGTTACTGGATCTGTCGATGACGCATAAGCGCACCGCCAGTGTTTCGATTGGCGATGAAATTCTGCAGGAAATGGGCAAGATCAGTAAACTGCACAAGAAGAACGTCGAAGAAGCCGCATTTGTCGTACTGAAATCACCGGACATGCCGGCGCTACTGGTAGAAACAGGATTTATTTCAAACCCTGGCGAAGCCCGGCAGCTGAAAACCAGCGCTTACCAGAAGAAAATGGCGCGTGCGATTTTCAACGGCATTAAAGATTATTTTCAGAATAATCCTCCGGCCGGAACCTTGATGGCGGCGCGTAAGAAAGCAGCACAACAATACATCGAATACACAGTCCGTAGTGGCGACACTCTTTCTGAGCTGGCAGTTCGCAGCGGCATGGGAATGTCTGAGCTGCGCAAACTGAATGGCCTGAGCAGTAACTCGCTGAGAGTCGGCCAGAAACTGCGTATTCCAAATTCCTGAACTTTCAGTCTGAGCTATGAGCCGAATACACCTGTTATCGCCACGTCTTGCGAACCAGATTGCTGCGGGCGAAGTTGTAGAACGTCCAGCCAATATCATTAAAGAGTTGGTCGAAAATTCGCTGGATGCTGGTGCTCAGCATATTGATGTTGATGCCGAGCAGGGTGGCATTAAGCTGCTTCGCGTTCGTGATGACGGGCACGGCATCGGCAAAGACGACCTGCCTTTGTCTCTCAGTCGCCACGCCACCAGTAAAATTACTACGCTGGATGATCTCGAAGCCGTGGGCACAATGGGTTTCCGTGGTGAAGCCTTGGCGAGTATCTCGTCGGTATCGCGTCTGACTCTGACCTCCAGAGAGAAAGGCTCAGATGAAGCCTGGCAGGTGAAAGCGGAAGGGCGTGATATGCAGGCGGAAGTCAGCCCGGCAGCCCACCCAACAGGCACCACGGTTGAAGCGCGTGACCTGTTTTTTAATACGCCAGCACGACGTAAGTTTCTGCGTACAGAAAAGACAGAATTCTCTCACCTTGAAGACACACTGAAAAAGCTCGCACTCAGTCGCTATGACGTTGCTTTTACGCTGCGTCATAACAACCGCGTCATTCATTCGTTGCGCCCTGCGGCCCGGACGATTGATCGTGAGAAACGGGTGGCAACACTGCTTAATCCGCAATTTATGGATAACGCAGTGCACATTGAAACCGAAGGTGCGGGCCTGACAATTGAAGGTTGGGTGGGTTTACCGACGTTTTCGCGTTCGCAGGGGGATATGCAGTATTTCTTTGTGAACGGCCGGGCGGTGCGTGACAAACTGGTCGTGCACGCGATTAAACAAGCCTACCGTGATGTGCTTTATCATGGTCGTCATCCGGCGTTTGTACTTTATCTCTGGTTGGACCCGAAGCTGGTGGACGTTAACGTTCACCCGACCAAGCACGAAGTGCGCTTCCGCGATGGTCGTCTGGTGCATGATTTTATTTTCCGTTCTCTGCACCGCGCTCTGGCGGACATACGCCCGGAGCAGCCGACCGCGAATCTGCAGCCAAGTGCAGCTCCGGCGGCAACAGGTACAGAGGCGGGAGAGTTTCAGGGACAGAATCGGCTTGACTGGCAACAGCCTGCTAACGAACGAGTTCCCTTCTCTGCAACCGCTGACGGCGCCGCGACCTCAACAGCTCAGAATTTTTCTGGCGGTTCTTTTGGTCAGAGTTTTTCTGACAGTCGTCCGGGGCAGGGCGCAGTGGCTGAACAATTACGCAGTTACGAACAGCTGAATCAGGGAGCGCCACAACCACTTCCTGAATCCAGTGCAGAAGACCTGCCGCCACTCGGGTTTGCCGTCGCTCAACTGCATGGCATTTATATACTCGCGCAGAATGCTCACGGTCTGGTGGTCGTGGATATGCACGCTGCACACGAGCGAATTACCTACGAGCGTTTAAAAGTCGCGGTGGATGAGCAGGGCGTTCAGAGTCAGCCTTTGCTCGTGCCCGAAACTCTGCACGTCAGTGAGCGTGAGGCCGATGCGGCAGAGCAGTTCTCCGATGAATTCCGTCAGTTCGGCGTTGAGCTGGCGAGAGTGTCGCCAGAGAGTCTGATGATCCGCCAGATTCCGGTATTGTTGCAGCAAGCAAATGTCGGGCAACTGATCACTGATATGCTGAGTGATCTGATGGAGCATGGCGCCTCGGACCGGATTCTTGCCCATCGCAACGAACTGCTGTCGACCATGGCGTGCCATGGTTCTGTACGGGCAAACCGGAAACTGACCCTACCTGAAATGAATGCTTTGTTACGGGATATGGAAGCCACCGAGCGCTCCGGACAGTGCAACCACGGGCGACCGACCTGGACTCAGATGACGATGTCAGAGTTGGATAAGCTCTTTCTGCGGGGCCGCTGATGTCAGAATCCTTACCTCCTGTGAGTTTACCGCCCGCGATTTTTCTGATGGGGCCGACGGCCTCAGGTAAGACGGCACTCGCACTGGAGTTGGTTAAGAACCACGATTGCGAAATTATCAGTGTCGATTCAGCGCTGGTCTACAAAGGCATGGACATCGGTACCGCCAAGCCGGACGCCAGTATGCAAGCGCAGGCACCGCATCGTCTGATTGATCTGATTGATCCGGCCGAGGCATACTCCGCCGCTAATTTCCGTGAAGACGCTTTACGCGAAATGGCAGACATTACCGCCGCAGGCAAAGTGCCATTGCTGGTAGGTGGCACCATGATGTATTTCAAATTTCTCCGCGACGGTGCTGCAGATCTGCCAAAAGCCGATGAAGCAATCCGGCAGCAGCTACTCGAAGAAGGCCTTGAGAAAGGTTGGCCGGCGATGCATGCGCGGCTGGCAGATATCGATCCTGAGTCCGCACGTCGCCTGAAGCCTATGGATTCTCAGCGTATTCAGCGTGCGCTTGAGGTGTATCTGATCTCTGGCAAAACACTGACGGAGTACTGGGCCGAGCAACAGACCGAACCGCTGCCCTACCATGTCGTGAACCTCGCGGTATGCCCGGCAGAGCGCAAGCGTTTACACGAACGCATCGCTGAGCGTTTCCGTATTATGGTGGCCGATGGTTTTCTCGACGAGGTAAAAGCGCTGCGTGCCCGTGGTGATCTTGATAAGAATATGCCGTCCATCCGTTGCGTTGGATATCGTCAGGCGTGGGACTATCTGGATGGTGAATACGACTACGACGAGATGATAGAACGGGGCATTATTGCGACGCGCCAACTGGCCAAACGTCAGATCACCTGGCTGCGTAGCTGGCCCGATCTTCACTGGCTGGATACCGATGATCCGGATATTGTCAGAAATACCTTGAAAATACTCAGCACCAGCGCCATATTTAGCTGTGAGAACGGCTGCTGACCGTATTGAATTACCATAACAATGCGGAATTCGGCATTCTCGGGCTGAACCCGACGACCAAATATGTGTCTGTACAGATGATCCGGTTTAGGTGTACCGGTTTATTTCATGGCCTCCATGTTAGTTTTGGGGCAGGTTCTGGCCACCAATGGGGCAATCTACTATTACTTCGCCGACCGCAGATTGGAAGGCACTCTCTCATTTAGGAGAACGACTATGTCAAAAGGGCACTCTTTACAAGACCCTTATCTGAACCAGCTTCGTAAGGAGCGTATCCAGGTTTCCATCTTTCTGGTTAACGGCATTAAGCTGCAGGGGCAGATCGAATCATTCGATCAGTTCGTTATCCTGCTGAAGAACACCGTGTCTCAGATGGTTTATAAGCACGCAATTTCTACTGTTGTTCCTAGCCGCAATGTGCGTCTGGCACCAGCAGCAGAACAGGGTGAAGGCGAGGAATAATCGCCCGGCCTGATCAGGGGCTTTGCCGTAAAGAGGGCGGGCCCGCTGATATTCCCACCATCCGACTGAAACAGCCGCAGTGTTGTGATTGAGCGTCTGAGGCATCATTGTGTCTCGCATCTGCTATTTTTTATCGGAAGCATCCGGTACGACCAGATTTCCAAATTCTGAATAATCGCCGACAAAGGTACATCTATCTGTGTTTTTTGAGCGTCCTGACAGTGGTGGTGAAGAAGCCATCCTCGTACACGTCGACTTCCCCGAAGGAGCGAACCGGGAGGACCTGAGTGAATTCCGTGAACTCGTTATCTCTGCGGGGGCTGACCCGGTAGATCTGGTAACGACCAAGCGGGATGTACCTCATGTAAAAACGTTCGTTGGTAAGGGCAAGGTTGAAGAAATCGCTGAAGCGGTGCGTATGCACGATGTGAGCCTGGTGATTTTTAACCATGCACTGACACCCAGTCAGGAGCGCAACGTTGAACGTGAAATTAAGTGCCGGGTGCTCGACCGTACCGGCCTGATTCTCGATATCTTTGCCCAACGCGCTCGTACCCACGAGGGTAAGTTACAGGTTGAGCTGGCACAGCTGCAGCATCAGTCGACCCGTCTTGTCCGTGGCTGGACTCACCTTGAACGTCAGAAAGGTGGTATCGGTATGCGCGGGCCGGGTGAAACTCAGCTTGAGACTGACCGACGTCTTCTGCGGGAGCGGGTGAAAAGTATTCATGCCCGTCTTGAGAAAGTAAGGGCACAGCGTAACCAGAGTCGCCGTGCGCGTAAGCGCTCAGATGTACCGACCGTTGCTATTGTCGGATACACCAATGCGGGTAAATCGACTCTGTTCAATGCACTGACGCAGGCTGAGGTCTATGCTGCAGATCAGTTGTTTGCAACGCTTGATCCGACCTTGCGACGTCTCGAAATTGATGACGTGGGTGAAATCGTTCTGGCGGATACGGTTGGATTTATCCGACACCTGCCCCATAAACTGGTAGAGGCATTCCGTGCCACTCTTCAGGAAGCGGCAGAAGCTGACCTGTTGATGCACGTGATCGACTGTGCCTCGGATGAACGGGAAGGCAATATCGAGCAGGTTGAGCTGGTACTTGGAGAAATTCAGGCGGATGAACTGCCTGAATTACGTGTGTACAACAAGATCGACCTGTTGGAATCTGGTGAGCCGCGCATCGACCGGAACGAGGATGGTGTCCCCGTTGCGGTCTGGGTGTCGGCACAGGAACGACTTGGTTTTGACCTGCTGTGTCAGGCGATGTCTGAGTTGTTGGGCGAAGAGATCTTCGAAGATCGACTCACGCTGGCGCCTGCGGATGCACGTCTTCGTGCAATTCTTTACGAAAGCGGTGGCGTTCAGGGCGAGGATTTTGCCGATAATGGTGACATCCATCTGCAGATTCGCATGCAGTTGCAAGACTTTAAACGAGCGTTATCTAAAGCTGAGGTTCCTGAGTCGCGCTTTATCGCGCAACCTGCAGATCCCTGGTTATAGCGAAAGTCGGCGGTTAGTTGCCCGATTCAATGCCTGATGGGCTGGCCGCTGCGCTCAAATCCGTTATCATGACGGACGTACTATTCATTTATGACAAAACAGCCACACTGACTGGAGTGATCTATGGCCTGGAATGAGCCTGGCGGTAATGGCAACAAGCCCAAAGACCCTTGGGGTAACAATAACAGGGGCAACGGCGGTGGTGGTGGTAATCAGCCACCCGATCTGGACGAAGTGATCCGCAAGCTGACTGATAAACTGAACGGTTTATTCGGCGGCAAGAAAAGCGGCGGAAATAACAACAACGGCGGTGATGGCAGCATCACAGGCTTTCTTGTTGTAGCCGCAGTCATCGCGGCAATTCTGCTAGCGATGAATTCTGTATACATCCTCGACACTCAGGAACGCGGCGTCGTATTACGTACTGGTAAGTTTGACCGCATCGAAGGTGAAGGTCTGAACTGGAAACTGCCAGTGATTGAAGACGTAATCATCGTTAACGCGACCCGTGTTCGTGAAACTGAAATCCGTGAAAGCATGCTGACCGAAGACGAAAACATCGTCGACGTAAAACTGAACGTTCAGTACCGCGTCACCGATCCTGTGTCTTATGCGCTGCGTGTTGAAGACCCTGAACTGACTCTGCGTGATGCCGCCGAAAGTGCGCTGCGTCATGAGGTGGGTTCCACCGAAATGGACCCTATCCTGACGACAGGTCGTGTGGTTCTGGCAGAAGCGGTTAAACAGCGTCTGCAGTTCTACATGGATGAGTACAACACAGGTATCACTCTGCAGAACGTGAACATTAAAGACGCAACCCCGCCAGCGGCGGTGAAAGAAGCGTTCGATGATGTTCAGCGTGCTAAGCAGGATAAAGAACGCACCATCAACGACGCAGAAGCCTACGCGAACTCGGTTGTTCCGGAAGCCCGTGGTCGCGCTCAGCGTCAGCTCGAAGAAGCCCGCGCCTACCGTGAGCGTGTTGTGGCACGTGCAGAAGGTGAAGCCGATCGCTTTACCAAGCTGTTAAGCGAGTACAACAAGGCACCAGCCGTTACCCGTGAACGTCTCTACATTGATGCCGTGACTCAGGTGTACAACAAGAGCAGTAAAGTTCTGGTGGACGTCGAAGGCGGTAACAACATGATGTACCTGCCACTCGATAAACTGACCCAGCAGGCTCAGGGTGTGGCTCGTCAGTCTGATCTCAGTGATGAAGACATCAAGCGCCTGACTGATGAAGTGATCCGTGAGGCTAACTCGCGTCGTACTTCAGGCAGTTCATCTACTATTCGTCGGGAGGGTCGATAATGTCACCTAAAGCATTTACTTCGCTGATCGTTATCGCGCTGGTGGTCCTGATTGGTAGCCAGAGCTTCTACATCATCAAAGAAACCGAGCGTGCGATTAAGCTGCGCTTCGGTGAGATGATTGACGACGATGTTCAGCCGGGCATCGGGTTTAAAATGCCACTGGCCGATGTCATCAAGCGTTTCGATGCGCGTGTACTGACGCTGGATACTCAGCCATCACGCTTCCTGACGTCAGGTAAGAAATACGTCATCGTTGATTCGTTCGCGAAATGGCGCATCAAAGACGTGCGTAATTACTACCAGGCGACATCGGGTGACCGCACTCGTGCAACGCTTCTTCTGGAAAACCAGGTGAACAAGGGTCTGCGTGACGAAATCGCAGCGCGCAGCCTGTACGAAGTTGTTTCTGGTGAGCGTGATCAGCTGATGACCAAACTGACCGCAATGCTCAACGAGCAGACGCAGGACGAGCTGGGTATCGAAGTACTGGATGTTCGCGTTAAAGCGATCGACCTGCCAGATGAGCTGAGCAATAACGTGTATCAGCGTATGTCGGCAGAACGTGGTCGTGAATCCCGTGAGATCCGCTCTGAAGGTAACGAGCTGGCTGAAGGTATTCAGGCAGACGCAGATCGTCAGAAAACGGTGATCGAGGCAGAAGCCTACCGGGAAGCCGAGCAGATCCGAGGTGAGGGCGATGCTGAAGCATCGCGCATCTATGCGCAGGCGTTCAATAAAGACCCTGAGTTCTACTCATTTACCCGCAGTCTGAAGGCTTACACTGAGACCTTCGAAGGCAACGACGTTCTGTTGCTCGATCCTAAGAGCGACTTCTTCCGTTACCTGAACGACTCCAAAGGGAACTAATGGCAGCCGGGCCTGAACATGTTTGCATGTTCAAGCCCGGTCAGCTCTGGTAGAATCCCGCAACCGGGCTGGTAGCCCGGTTTTTTTGTGCAATTCTGTTTTACATCAAGGTAGAGAAAGTGTCCGCAGAAGCCTGGCATACACTGGCGGTGGCCGTCAGTCTGGTGCTGATTATTGAGGGCGTTATTCCCTTTCTTTACCCCGCACGATGGCGCCAGCTGGTGATCCGGATGGCCGAGACAGATGACCGCACCATGAGAATGATCGGGCTCTTCAGCATGTCGCTGGGGCTCATCCTGCTTTACCTGTTTAACAATTGAAGGCTGGACAATGACTGGAGCTGACCGTTGGCTGCTGCCTGATGGCATTGACGAAATCCTACCGCCACAGGCGCGTCGTATCGAACAGTTACGCCGCCATCTGCTCGATTATCTCGATAACTGCGGTTATGACTTCGTTATCCCGCCGGCGCTGGAGTATCTTGATTCACTGCTGACTGGCACAGGTAAAGACCTGGACCTGCGCACTTTCAAAGTGACCGACCAGTTGTCAGGTCGCCTGATGGGATTGAGCGCTGATACGACACCACAGGTTGCCCGTATCGATGCACACAGCCTTGCTCCGGAAGGCACCAGCCGTCTGAGTTACTGCCGTACTGTGTTTCACACGCGTCCGGCATCACTGCTGGCCAGCCGCACGCCAACTCAGATTGGTGCAGAGCTGTATGGCGTAGCTGGCACCAGTGCCGATGTCGAAATCATCAGCGTGATGCTCAGCCTGTTGTCTGAAGCCGGTATCGAAGGTGTTCACCTTGATCTGGGTAATGTCGGTGTATTCCGCGCGTTAGCCGACAGTGCTGGACTTAGTGATGAGCAGCAGAGTGAACTGTTTGACCTGCTCAAGCTTAAGTGTCAGACGGATACACTGGCGTGGGTTGAGCGTGAGCTGAGTGACAGCCGTTTAACCGAAGCATTCAGCCTGGTGGCTTCAATGCAGGGCAGTGCCAGTGCACTGACCGACAAATTTGCACGTTTAGCTGAACTGGTGCCGGTAGCGGCGCAGCAGCTGAGCGATATGACACAGGCAATTGAAGCGCTGATGCAGCGTTTCCCTCAGGTATCAATCACCTGTGATCTGACAGAATTACGTGGTTATGATTACCACACAGGTCTGGTATTTGCGGCCTATGTGCCGGGTTACGGTGATGCTGTAGCTCAGGGCGGTCGTTATGATGAAACCGGTGCTGATTTCGGGCGAGCACGTCCGGCAACCGGTTTCAGTGCAGACCTTAAAGTACTGGCGGCTCTCGGTCAGCGTCAGTTTGAAGCAAAGGAAACCGTGGCCGCTCCTGCGTCGGATGATCCGTCGTTATGGCAGGCAATCACGGACTTACGGACCAAAGGATACCGTGTAGTGACCGAAGCGAATGGTGATGTTGCAGGGGCGTCTCAGCGACTGCAGCAAAACGATGGCCAGTGGACACTGGTCAGCGCCTGAATTTTTAAATTTAACGACTGAGTGAAAGATTCTGCCATGGGCAAAAGCGTTGTTGTTCTGGGCACCCAGTGGGGTGACGAAGGTAAGGGTAAAATTGTTGACCTGCTGACTGAAAAAGCAGCGGCCGTCGTCCGTTTTCAGGGTGGCCACAATGCAGGTCATACCCTGGTAATTAACGGTGAGAAAACTGCACTCCACCTGATCCCGTCCGGCATCCTGCGTGATGGCGTTCGTTGTGTCATCGGTAATGGTGTGGTTCTGGCGCCAGATGCTCTGTTGAAAGAGATCCGCGCGCTTGAAGAGCGCGGCGTACCTGTGATGGATCGTCTGCGTATCTCTCACGCTTGTCCTCTGATTCTGCCATACCATGTCGCTCTGGATCAGGCGCGCGAAATTAAGCGTGGTAATGCGAAAATCGGCACGACAGGCCGCGGTATTGGCCCGGCGTACGAAGACAAAGTTTCTCGCCGTGGACTACGTGTTGATGACATGTATCAGCCAGAGTTTGCTGACAAACTGAAAGAAGTCATGGAATACCATAACTTCTCTCTCGTGAACTACTATGGCGTTGATCCGGTCAGCTACGAAGAGACACTGGCTGCCTGCATGGACTGGGCTGCTCAGATTAAAGACATCGTTGTTGATGCTGTTGATCTGGTGCACACAGTGCGTGAAGACGGTGGCGACATCATGTTTGAAGGTGCTCAGGGCACTCTTCTGGACATCGACCACGGTACATACCCGTTCGTAACCTCGTCTAACACCACTGCCGGTGGTGTGGCGACAGGCTCTGGCGTTGGTCCTCTGTATCTGGATCAGATTCTGGGTATCACTAAGGCTTATACGACCCGTGTTGGTTCTGGCCCATTCCCGACGGAACTGTTTGATGACGTCGGTAAGCACCTGGCAGATGTCGGTAAAGAGAAGGGCACGACCACTGGCCGTGACCGTCGTTGTGGTTGGTTCGATGCTATGCTGGTTAAGCATGCAATCCGCGTTAACTCTATCAACACCATCTGCCTGACCAAGCTGGACGTTCTGGATGGTCTGGACACCATCAAAGTGTGTATCGGTTACCAGGACGAGAATGGCAATGCGTTGAAAGTACCAGCGTCTGCTGACCAGTTCGAGAAAGTGACTCCGGTCTATAAAGAGCTGCCGGGTTGGACTGAAACGACCTTCGGTGCCAAAAGCATTGACGATCTGCCAGAGAATGCACGCGCTTACATCCGCTTCGTAGAAGAAGCGATTGGTGCGCCGATCGATATTATCTCTACCGGCCCGGACCGCGTTGAGACTATTGTTCTTCGTCACAGCTTCGAGCTCTGATTACGACGTTCGCTCGTAATGCTCCTAAGACCCGCCTCGGCGGGTTTTTTATTGCCTGACGAAAAGCTGACGATTTGGCAGTAACCAATCAAAACCGACGTGTGGCTTATCTGTTTTCTGACGTTTCTTTAATTCCCGTTTCCAAGGAGCCGGTTCAAGTTTCTCAGGACGTGTTCGTGGCCGGATAAGTCTTGCCGTTATGACTAATGAAAAAGTACTAGTCCGTGTTTATAAAGTTCTCCCTTGCCAACTTTGACTGGTACTTTCTTCGTATATTTGATTAATTTTCACCCTTTCTTTTTCAGCGGGCATAGTCGTTGCTCTAGTACTTCTGTCGGCGCTGACTGACACCTTTTCTTATCGCTGGCCACGATGGCGAGCACCAATGAAGTATTAATGGGGCGATTATCATGCTGGATTTATACGATTATCCGATTGTTGTTGAGATACCCGTAGCGTGGGGCGAAATGGATTATTTCCACCATGTGAATAACACGGTGTACTTCCGTTATTTTGAAAGCGCGCGCGTTAAATACGTCGAAGCGATCAAAATTGAAGAATATATGGCTAAGACGGGCATGGGCCCGATTCTTGGTAGCACGAGTGCTAAGTTCCTGGCACCGCTTAAGTACCCGGATACCATTAGTGTTGGTATAAAAAGTGTGAAACTGGATTCCGGCCGCATCGTTCAGGAATACGGCGTGTGGAGCCATGAGACGTCACGCCTGGTCGCTAAAGGTGAAAGCACCATGGTCTTTTTTGATTATAAAAAAGGCCGCCCGTGTGACATCCCGGAAGGCCTTCGTGAGAACATTCTGAAGTTAGAGCCATATCTGGCCGAGACCAATAAAACGACGGAATCTGCCTGAGCGTAGTCTCAGAATTGCCGGGATGCCTGTTCATCAGCATCCCGGCTTTTCCTCTCTGTCTTACTTCTTGATAAGGACGTCGTACAGGTCTTTGCGACGGTCTTTCAGGTTTCTGACCGACCCTTCGTTATGCAGAATACGTAACTTATCCATATCCAGATCCGAAAACAGCAGCATCTCTGTATTTGCTGTCGCCTCAGACAAAGTCGCATCATGCGGGAATGGGAAGTCCGACGGTGTCAGTACCGCGGACTGACCATACTGTACGTCGAGGCTCTCCACTTCTGGAAGGTTGCCAACGCTGCCTGCGATGACGACATAGCATTCGTTTTCAATGGCTCGGGCCTGGGCGCAGTGGCGTACACGCAGATAGCTATTCTTGGTGTCTGTCCAGAAAGGCACAAACAGAATTTCCAGGCCTTGCTCCGACATGATCCGGGACAGCTCCGGAAACTCAACGTCATAGCAGATCTGAATACCCACTCGGCCTGCGTCAGTTTCAAATACCTGTAGTTTGTCGCCGCCTTTAATGACCCAGTCATTTTTCTCGTGCGGCGTGATATGAATTTTGCGTTGCTCATCCACCTGTCCGCTGCGGTGGCACAGGTACGAGACGTTATAAATCGCTCCGTCGTCCATGATCGGCATCGAGCCGGTAACAATATTCGCGTTGTATTCTACTGCCATGCGCGACATGGCATCGCGGATCGGATCGGTAAAATCGGCGAGAAAACGGATGGCTTCTGTCTGAGATGTCTGCGGACCAAGCCCCATCAGCGGTGCGTTAAAAAATTCCGGGAACACAATAAAGTCGCACTGATAGTCCGATACCGTATCGACAAAGTACTCGACCTGCTTCAGCAGCTCCTCCAGTGACTGAACGGTACGCATTTGCCACTGAACCGCGCCCACGCGTACTGTCGTTTTGCGGAACTCAAGAACAGTATCGGTCGGCTCATACAGAATATTATTCCATTCCAGTAGCGTCGCGTAGCCAACAGACTCAGAGTCTTCCGGCAGATACTTTTTCAGCAGGCGCTTTACCTGAAAATCATTAGACAGCTGGAAGGAGAGAATCGGGTCGTAAATCTCTTTCGTGTCGACCTTGTGGATAAACTCCATAGGCGACATTTCTTTGCGATAGGTGTGATAACTCGGGATACGGCCACCCGCAAGAATTGCCTGAAAGTTGTACTGGCGGCAAAGCTCTTTCCGGGCGTCATAGAGGCGTCGGCCAATCCGCATGCCACGGTGAGATTTTTTAATAACGACATCAAGGCCGTACAGCGCATCACCATCAGGATTGCTGCGGATAACGTCGTTAGCGCCAACAATATCCTCGTAGGTGTGGGGGTTGGAGAAGCGTTTGTAGTCTACCTGTACGGACAGGGCGATACCGACCAGAGTATCGCCATCAATGACGCCAATCTGTCCCTCTGGAAACTCTTCGATCAGGCGCTTAATCGTGTGCTTTGGCCAGGAGCCGCCCAGCTCCGGATAAGCTTCATCCATGAGTACTTTAATATCGGGATACTGCTTCAGTGTCAGGTTGCACAACTCAAGATGAAGACGTTCTGATGCCATGTATGTACTTCTCTTTTAAGAACGGGGAAATTTTTCTCTAATCTAGCAGGAATGCGGTTCTATTCAAAAAAATGCTGCCGACAACACAAGGTCGATAGCAGAGGACAACCACAGTCAGTGAGACCCGTTGCGGTAAAAAGGATTCAATATTTTCTGAAAAGAGTAATCCGCAATTGGGATAGTGCTGGCTAGTAAATGTAAGAGATACGCCCTGCGCGCGCGAGTACGCTTTAACTGTGTCGCTTAAATGACAGCAACAGCCTGTTGTCAGTAAAGACGAATCAGTGATGACATTGCATCAGCGCCTAAGTGCAGTACGGCAACGGAAATCTGGCCCGTATGGATTTTAGCGTCTGTCGGCCTGTCACAGAAACGACATTGCCTGTGGGCTTACTGAGTCCTCCAGAAATTTGGGGGACAATCCATGAATAATTCTAAAGTAATGGCTCACCTTGGCCTGTTGGCTGCCGCTGTGGCACTGACAGCCTGTGGTGGCGATAGCAACAACAGCAGTAACAGCAGTAACAGCAGTAACAGCAGCAACACTGAAACACCTGATACCAGTCTCGATACGCCAGTCGTTGAAGCGCCTCAGGCTGAAGCTCCACAGACAGAGGAGCCTCAGAATGAAGGCGTCAACGAAGAAGCGCGTTTCGGTGCTTTCACGGTAGGCGTACTGCCAGATACTCAGGGCGGCTCGGATGAAACCGGGCAGGCCCATGTGGCGATGCACCCGATGGACGAGGTGCTCAAACATCAGCTGGTAGCGGGTGTGGATCTGGTGATACCCGTAGGTGACCTGACAGACAAAGGCTCTGCGGTTGAATGGGAAGAGTGGACCAGCGTCGCGCGTCCCTACAAAACGCAGGGCATGGAATTTCTGCCAGTAATGGGTAACCACGAACTCAATTACTCGTACACCACCGGCTGGATTAACGCCATGCGTGAATTCATTCCGGAAGATGCGGTGCACATGCCGGGCTACGAATGGGTGAACTACTACGTTATCCGCGAAAACGTTCTGATCATCGGCCTCGCTTATTACAACCTGCCGCTGGCGATTAAGTGGATCGAAAATGTGGTCGAAGAAAACCGGGAAAACGTCGATCACATTGTTGTCGCGAGCCACGACGGCCTGATCGGTGCGAAATACGGTCTGACGCGTGAACAGATTGTCGAAGGCACGAAAGATGACGACTGGGTATACAGTGTCGCTGACGAAATTCGCGCGTTCTTCTCTGAACACGATGTGATTTACGTTCAGGGCCATGAGCACCAGTACCAGCGCTCACTGATTGCACGTGATACTGCCAGCCACAGCCACTGAATCCTGGGACATCTCTGACGCTGTGTCTGACCCTTACGCCGTTGCCTTTACCGCATCAGCAGGTGTGTCGGGTGGCAGTGTGATTCTGGCGCAACACAATGGCGAAGACTGGCAGCCTCTGGCTGATGCCAGTTGCATCATCGATGGTATGTGGCTGGAAAGCTATGTCGACACGCCGCCAGCGCGTGACGGTGCCTGTGCTGAACAGCCGCTGCTCGGTTATGACAGCGACGACAACATCTGGTGGACGGTATTGAACGAAGACGCCGAGCTGGCTCTGATCAGCCGTTAATAGCCGGTATACGTTGCTAAAGAGAGAGCCCTGGTACGCCGGGGCTTTTTTATTTTCGTTAGAGGTTATTGCCCCAGATGCTCGGTCAGATACGTCAGTAACACCCGTACTTTCGGTGATAGCTGACGACCCGGCGGATATAACGCCGAGATGCTTTCTTTCTCTGGGCGGAAAGGGGTCAGTACCTCAACCAGCTCACCTCGTTTTAATGCGTCACCCACGTAATGGTTCGGTAGCTGCACAATGCCTAAGCCGCGTCTTGCAGCATCGCACAGGGCTTCGCCACTGTTGCATCTCAGGCGTCCATTCACCCGCAGAATGCGCTCTCCCTGTTCATCGCGGAACCTCCAATAGTCCAGTGTGCCGACAAGGCAGTTATGATTGCGAAGCGCGTCGAGGGTCTCAGGAATGCCAGCATCATCCAGATACGCCTGCGACGCACAGGTAAACAACTGACGACTGCCCAGCCGTCGCGCGACCAGATCCGGTGTATCAATTTTGCCAAGACGGATCGCAATATCGTAGTCGTCGGCGATCAGGTCCATCTTCTGGTTGGTCAGCTCACAGTGCAGGCGTATATCCGGATACTGCTCCAGAAAAGCATTCAACACTGGCGCCAGCTGGCGCTCGCCGTAGGTCACTGGCGCTGTCATACGGATTAACCCCTGAGGTACACTCTGAAGCTGCTGCACCGCATGCTCCGCGCCCTGCAAAGCTTCTATTAACGGGCGACAGGATTGATAGTAGAGCTGTCCGGCTTCGGTCAGGTGCACACGTCTTGTCGTTCGGTACAGCAGCTTGATGCCCAATCGCTCTTCCAGCATGCGGACCTGACGGCTCACCTGTGCGGTTGAGATCGAAAGCTCAGCCCCGGCCTTGGTGAAGTTCTGCGATTCAGCGACCGCGACAAATTCGTTCACGCCTTGCCAAAGATTCATTGTTACCAATATGTAATAGTGATTTTATAAAAAGCTAGATTATCTCTATCTGGTAACGAACTACAATGGCCTCCTAATTAAAATTCAGATTTAAACAACAGTGAGGAGATCACTCATGTCCGAGACTATTACCTGCCGTGCTGCCATCGCGTGGAAAGCCGGCGAGCCGCTGTCTATTGAAGAAGTTCAGGTTGCACCGCCCAAAGCGGGTGAAGTCCGTGTGAAGATCGTCGCGACTGGCGTGTGCCACACTGATGCGTTCACACTGTCTGGTGATGACCCTGAAGGTATTTTCCCTGCGATTCTGGGCCACGAAGGCGGTGGTATCGTTGAATCCGTAGGCGAAGGCGTGACCAGTGTAAAAGTAGGCGATCACGTGATTCCGCTGTACACCGCCGAATGCCGCGAGTGCAAATTCTGTAAATCCGGTAAAACCAATCTTTGTCAGGCGGTACGCGAAACTCAGGGCAAAGGTCTGATGCCAGATGGTACCAGCCGCTTCAGCCAGAACGGCAAGCCGATCTTCCACTACATGGGTTGCTCAACCTTCTCTGAGTACACGGTACTGCCGGAAATCTCACTGGCCAAAGTAAATCCAGAAGCTCCTCTGGAAGAAGTCTGCCTCCTCGGTTGTGGTGTCACGACTGGTATGGGCGCCGTGATGAATACTGCCAAAGTAGAAGAGGGTGCGACTGTCGCTATTTTCGGTCTGGGTGGTATTGGTCTGTCGGCGGTTATCGGTGCGACCATGGCAAAAGCATCACGCATCATTGCCATCGATATTAATGAAAGCAAATTCGACCTGGCGAAACAATTGGGCGCGACTGATTGTATTAACCCGAAAGACTACGACAAACCGATTCAGGAAGTCATTGTTGAACTGACCGATGGTGGCGTCGACTACTCGTTTGAATGTATTGGTAATGTCGACGTTATGCGCTCTGCGCTTGAGTGCTGCCACAAAGGCTGGGGCGAGTCTGTGATCATCGGTGTTGCAGGTGCCGGTCAGGAAATCTCTACCCGTCCGTTCCAGCTGGTGACCGGGCGCGTCTGGAAAGGCTCCGCTTTTGGTGGTGTAAAAGGCCGTTCTGAGCTGCCGGATTACGTCGAACGCTATCTCGCTGGCGAATTTAAGTTGAGTGATTTTATTACGCATACCATGCCACTGGATGACGTTAATGAAGCCTTCCACCTGATGCACGAAGGCAAGAGTATCCGTACCGTAATTCACTACTGAACACCGGGTATTAAGTAATGGAAAAAGTCAGCGAAAACCGTTGTTTTGACGGTCGTCAGCTGCAGTTTACGCACCGCTCTGCGGTGCTTAACTGTGAGATGCGCTTCGGTATTTATCTGCCACCGCAGGCTGAAGTCAGAAATGTACCTGTGCTCTACTGGTTATCTGGCCTCACCTGTACCGATGAGAACTTCACTCACAAAGCCGGTGCACAGCGCGTGGCGGCCGAATTAGGTATGGCGATTGTGATGCCGGATACATCACCTCGCGGTGAAGGCGTACCCGACGACCCTGACGGCGCTTACGATTTTGGACTGGGCGCAGGTTTCTACGTGAATGCGACCGAAACGCCATGGTCTGAGCATTACAAAATGTACGATTATGTCGTTAAAGAATTACCTGAACTGATTGAAGCCGAATTTCCGGTGACGGATAAACGCGCTATCAGCGGTCATTCGATGGGTGGTCATGGTGCGATTACATTGGCTCTGAATAATCCGGATAGCTATACCAGTATCTCTGCCTTCAGCCCGATCTGTAATCCAATGGATTGCCCTTGGGGCGAAAAAGCGCTGGGTAACTACCTTGGCGCTGACAAGGCTGCCTGGGCGAAGCACGACGCCAGTTATCTGGTTCGTCATGCTGATAAGCAATTACCTTTGCTGGTGGATCAGGGGCTTGCGGATAACTTCCTCGTCGAGCAGTTGAAGCCTGAAGCGCTGGAAGCAGCCGCTGCAGAATCTGGCTACGCACTGAAACTCCGTCGTCATGACGGGTATGACCACAGCTACTTTTTCATCTCCAGTTTTATAGAAGAGCATCTCCGCTTTCATGCGAAATACCTCGGTTGAGAATTTCGCATGAACCTTCTCTGGGTGTTTTCTCAGAGCTTCTCTTGCCCGGCATTGCCGGGCTTTTTTATGCGTCGTTCTGGCTCTGCTTCCTATGACCATTGAAAGGAAAGACAAAGTGAGTCAGGCATGCGGCTTTTGCAGTTTCAGTCCTTGTGGCGGGGGTCGCCATTGATTATGTTTCTGGCGTTTTTACTCCAATCCCCCCAAAAAATACAAGGAATGTTGATATGCGCAAACACTTGCTTACCGCGTGTTTACTGCTCGGTACCTCACTAGCCTCCGTTGCTGGCCCTCACCATCATGGTGGGAATGTTGGAAACCCTCACGCTGAGGAAGCACCTGAGACACTTCCTGTGCTGATCGTTGGCGCTTCGTTTGCTAATGGCAAGGCCCCTTTCGATGGTGACCTGTCATCGCCCTTACTGGGCTTATCGGTTGGTACCGGACAGTACATTTCGTTAGGGGATGCGCTGATCAGAAATCGCACTCACAGCGGCTATGTCATTAACGAAGCTCAGGCTTCAGCCACGACTTTTGCACGTGAAAGTTGCCGTACCGCACTCTATGGTGGCGGTTGTAGTACCGCCCAGTCTGACAGCTACCAGACTCAGGTGTTGCGTGCCAGCTCTCGTGTTTATTCTCTAGCCGACGGCAGCTACAACGCAGAATACGTCGTTGTAACGGCCCCCAACGACTGCCTGCACTCAGATGCCTTTGGACTCCCTGAAAGCGATGCGCAACAATGTGACGAAGAAGATATGCAGGACGCTGCCGACCGTATGGTCGAAGTCGGGCAGTTGATACTTGGTTTGGGTATGACCCCCATATTCGCGCCTTATCCGGACGTGAGCAATATCGATCTGGAGCTCTTCCGTCAGAGTTCATTGTTGGAATGGACGATCTCTCCCACCGATTACCAGATGCTAAATAACATCGTTATGACGACCATTGCATCTGATCTTCCCGAAGCGCTGATAGTTGATTACTGGGCGGAATATTCTCACCTTGGTGACGGTATCCATCCAGACCTGGCGACAGTTGAAAATGCGGCCAATATTATTCTGGAAAGCATCGGTTACAACGTGATTTCTGAAGCTCCGGGCAATAGTGCCTGGGGACATAAACGCGGACACCGCCACCATGGCTTACGTGGTAACTCCCGTGGTAGTCGCCGCTGAAGGCTGTTGTTTTCTCATGCGCAACTCTTCGATCGTCTGTGAGCGCATGAACCTTTTTTGAACTTTCTGATTTTTATCGCAACTGAATTAAGGTAACCGCGATAAATTTCAGGAAGCATCAATTCAGGAGAACACCATGAGCACGATTTTTGAAAAACTACGTGAAGACCATGAAGTACAACGTGAACTGATGGATAACATTGTTTCCACCTCAGGTGACGAGTCGGCCAGAAGAGAGCAGATGAAGTTACTTAAAGAAGAATTGACCGAACATGCTGCCGCAGAGGAACGCCATTTTTATTCAAAGTTAATGGCGCACGATAATAGTCAGGATAAAGCACGTCACAGTGTCGCAGAGCACAAAGACATCGATGATCTGGTAGAAGAGCTGGAAACTATCGACATGAGTAGCCCACAGTGGCTGCAAAAGTTTAAAGATCTGAAGCATCTTGTTGAGCACCATCTCGAGGAAGAAGAGCAGGAAGTTTTTCAGGTGGCAGGTAAAGAACTGACCGATAACCAGAAAGAAGTTCTGGCTGAAAAATACGACAACGATATGGAGCGTCGTCGCAGCGCCTGATATCAGGTACTGAGTGTCTTAACTGAGCTAGCTATCTGAACCAGCTAGCTGAGTAGTTTACCAAGCGCCGACAGAGCTTTCTGTCGGCGGCTATTCCAGGGGTGTGCGAAACTCAGACGCATGTAATTTCTGAATTTATGCTTTGTTGAAAATAGTGTACCCGGTGCAATAAAAACGCCCTCATTTTTAAGCTCTGGGAACAGTGCTGAAGTATCGCAATCTCCGTGCAATTCGACCCAGAGAGTTAAACCTCCTTCCGGAATTCCAACATTCTTAACAGCAGGCCAGCCCCGAACTCGATCTGAGAGTTCATCCCTTTGCTGGCGTAACCATTTTTGTTGTCGTTTCAGATGCGAATCGTAGTCCCCATTGGAGATAAATTCCGCAAGCCCGTTCTGTACGCTTAAAGGGCTGGCTAATTGAGTAACCAGTTTTAATTGCAGTAAGGCCTGTTGCCAGCGGCAACCACTGATCCAGCCGATGCGCAGGTCTCGGGATAAAGACTTTGAGAATGAGCTACATAGAATGACACGCCCAGTCTGATCCAGTTTCTTAAGTGGATCAGGCGTATACGAAAGCGCCGTATCGGCATAGATATCATCTTCAATCACCGCAAAGTCACGCTGCTCTGCAAGTTGTAATAAGTGCTGGCGTTCGGGCTCTGGCATGACAGCCCCGGCGGGCGTCGAAAAGCAGGGAGAAACGATGCAGGCTTTGATTGGCCACTTCTTTGATGCCTGCTGCAAAGCATCGACTGACATCCCCGTCAGTGGTGAGGACGGTATTTCTATTACCTTCAGCTGCAGTTGTTCTAACAACTGCAGAGCGCCATAAAATCCGGGGGATTCTACTGCAACGACATCACCGGCTTTGCAGGTGGCCATTAGTGCAAGAAACAATGCATTCTGGCATCCGGCAGTAATCATCAGATCGTCAGAGCTAAGCTGACAGCCCCTGCGTTGTAGCCTGATTGAGAGTTGTTCACGCAGCACGAGTGCCCCGGCAGGATCATCATAATAAAGATGGCTCTGGCCACGCTGGCGGCGCATTACCCGGTTAATAGAACGATTGAGTATTTCCAGCCCCTGAGTGTTCTCTCCGCCGGCGCCGGGCACTAAATCAAAAGCCGCACCATGCTGCATTAAGTCCATCAGTAGCGGACTGACCCGGGCGGCGACCGGCGCAGTGGGGCGCGTAATCGCGGGAGCCTGAGCTTCCCGGGGCAGTACGTAATAACCAGAGCGGGGTTTCGCCAGAATCAGTCCGCGGGCTTCCAGGCGGCTCAGCGCGTGAAGAACTGTCCCTTTGGCAAGATTATGTTTCTCGCATAACACTCGTACAGAAGGCAGCCTGTCGCCGGCATTCAATCTGCCTTCGACTATCTGCTCAGCCAGTAAGTCTTCGAGAATCTGATATTGATGAATCTTCATAAGGTTAACTGTACCACTTAAATTTTATAAAAGTGTGCCTTTTGTGGTACAGATGGGGCGCGTACCCTCACCTCAGCATAGAGAGAAAGCTGTAATCTGAGGAGGTAACAGGTATGCAAAGAATTCCAGCACTGGATATTACTCCCGCTCAGTCCGGAGAGAAGATACACGTAAGGTTATTCTCCGGCCGCTTTCAGACACTGCGCCGCCTGATCAGCTGGCCGTTGCTGCTCGCATACTTTGGCCTTGCCTGGGTCAACATCAATGGGCAGCAGGCGTTACTGTTCTCGATTGAAGACCGCAGGCTATATTTCTTTGGCACCCAGTGGGGCTGGCACGACTTCCCGGTACTTGCGGGTGTACTCATTATCGCTGCCATTGCGTTATTTGCGGCATCGGCTGTGGTGGGCAGAATCTGGTGTGGTACAGCGTGCCTGCAGAGTGTCTGGACCTGGCTGTTCCTGCGCGTCGAAGAAGTGACCGAAGGCCCAGCCTGGACGCGTAAGCGCATGGATGAAAAAGGCCTCACCACAGAGCAACGCCTGCGCAGGGTCAGTAAGCATGCGCTTTGGTTACTGCTTGCCGCCGCGACTGCCATCACCTTCACCGGCTACTTTGTACCTGTTCGTGAATTAGTGCCTGAAACCCTACTGGGTGAGGTGAGCCTCGCAACAGGCATCTGGCTCACCACCATGACAGCACTCACTTACCTGAATGCTGGGCTGGTGCGTGAAAAAATATGCCTGCACGCCTGCCCGTACTCGCGCTTTCAGAGCGTTATGTTCGATGACAATACCCGGACAGTTACCTACGACAAAACACGAAGCAGCGACTGTATTGATTGCAGCCTCTGCGTACAGGTATGCCCAACGGGGATCGACATTCGCGATGGCCTGCAGGCTGCCTGCATCGACTGTGGTGCCTGTATTGATGCCTGCGATAGCGTTATGGATAAAATTAAAAAGCCGCGAGGATTAATTACCTACAACTCGGTAGAAAAAATTCGCACAGGTAACAGCCCTATCCTGCGAACACGCACTCTGGCCTACGGCGTAGTGATTAGTGTGGCTGTCGCTGTTCTGGGTAGCTTTATAGCCCAGCGCAATAGCATCGTCGTCGACATTCAGCGCGACCGCCAACAGCTTTACTATCAGACAGTGAACGACCAGACCTGCAACAGCTACCAGCTCGAAATTGAATACTTTGCACCGGGCAGCCACCGTGTCGCTGTCGCGATACAAGGCCTGAAACAGGCTCAACTGTTGGGGCCTGCAACACTACTGGTGCCTGAGAACGGCGTCGCAACGCAGCAGTATCAGGTATGTGTAGACACAGCGACGCTGAGTCGCGGTGCGTATCGCAGTGATATTGAGTTTGCAATTACGGCAGGCGATGAAAAGGTGATGCGAGGAACGACGTTTATTGTGGGGCGGTAAATATCCGATACACCAATCTCGAATGGAACAGATTGTCATCTCCCTTTGCCTAGATGATTAGCGCCAACATCGGTATGCTTGTAGGCCTTGTACTTCCGTGCTTTCACCTTAAGTGCGTTACGTTAGGCCTACGAGAATCGGTGGATATGGATTTCAAAACACTGCTTGATACCTTGGCGCGCTCGTCAGCCGAGGCAGTCTCTACGCTCTCAAAGTCATCCGATGAAGTAGAAGAGCTTCGCTCCTACCTTTACGTTGAAACTGAGATCGAACGTCGCTTCGTTGAAGCCCTGAAGACGACAAACTCTGCACAATCAATCATCTTCCTTTGTGGTTCCAGTGGTGACGGCAAGTCAGAGATCCTGCGCAGGCATCACGACTTATACAAAGACGACTTTCTGTTTCATCTGGATGCGACTCATAGCTTTAAGCCAGATCAGAACGCAGTCGAGGCGCTGAACGAGTTGTTTGATCGACACAGAGAGAGCAATAAGCCCCTAATCGTCGGTATCAACATCGGGATGTTGTTTAACTTCCAGAACACCGGTGATGTACGTCATGAGGGTGTTAAGGAAGCGATAAGCCGATTTATCAACGGTGAACGTGTTTTTGACCAATACCAGTTCCTTAGCTTTGAAGATTACCCTAAGTTTTCGCTTGAGAAAGGCGCGGTTGGCTCTGAATTTATCTCAGAATTACTTGGAAAAGTGACTGCGGCTGACGAAAAAAATCCCCTTTACAGAGCTTATTCAGAAGATGAGGCGCACCATCAACAACTGATCTATGAGAACTATCGTATCCTTCAAGAGCCTGAAGTTCAGGCTTTGATTGTGCAGACCTTGTTGCATGCGCGCCTGAAATACGATCAGTTTCTTTCAGCACGGGCGTTATTAGATTTTATCTATAACCTGATTGCTGGTGACTCGGTACTGTTTGATAATCTGTTTCTAGCTCCGGGTGATGGCCTGGCAGGTAGTATGGCCAGTCTTGATCCGTGCTTACTCCGTTCACAGCGCATCGACGAGTTTGTCGTGCAGCGTTCTCTAGAGGTCGAGGATGCTGAGTTTAATGAATTTAAGCTCACATTCATGGCGAAGTATGGATACTTCAACATGGAGCCAACAACCTGGATTCGTGCGTTCTATGTAATGAAAGACGTATGTATTGGTAATAATTACCATAAAACCTTTATTGCAGATTTTCGCCGTAAATTATTCGAAGACTACATACATGTGTGGCAGCTTCACCAGGCGCTGGACGACAAGAAGCAGCTACGTGAATTCTACGATAAGACGTTGATTGCGAGTCTGGTAAAATTTGCCAACCGCCTTCTTACCGGCCTTGGTAACGATTCAATATACCTGGCAGAACGCAATGGTGTGACCATCACTACTAAAGTTCGGATTTTGATGGATACCAAAGGGCTCACTAGCCCGATGTCCAGCCAGATTCATAGCTTTAATGCAGCTATTAAGGTTGGCGAGGAGGCAATCAAACCGTTCCCTGTGACGATTTCATTCCTCGAGTTGGCCGAACGCATAATGTCTGGCTACCGGCCAAACAGACACGATAAAAATACAATTGTGATTCTCGAAGAGGTCATCGACGAAGTGACTCGAGTTGCTTCAAAGAATGGCGCGTTAAACTTCATCCGGAATAATAGTGAGTGGTCGCTGCTTCTGGAAGATGATGAATTTGTCGTGGAGGCCTGCTGATGAGCCTGAAGGAAAACCTGCAGGCAGTGGCATCTGCAGAAATTAAAGACCGGAATTTTGTAAACCATTTCCTCACGTTTCGTCAGCAACGTGGGGAAAAAATCAGTGATCCCGATGTTATGGCGGTCGCTGGTGAGTTGCTCTCTATCGCATGGCGAAAAGCGCTGAAGAAAGGGGCTACGCTAGATAAGTTTACCGAAGCCTGCATGGCCCGCTTATCGGCAAAAATTGCTGATGATGAGTTCGAAAGCCTTTTGCAGCAAATGTACTTCGACAACGATGCCAAAGGTCTCTTTCAGGTATCACCTGAATTCATGCTATTCAAATCGGGTAGTGCATCTTCTGGCAATACCCGCCATGTCGGGACTGTACTGGGTAATATGCTGCTTTCCAGACCGGAAGTAGCTCAGGGAAGCCCTGATAATCTCAATTTTCTAGAAGCCGAGCTATTAGCTGAGCTTCAGTCGAGCATCACGCCGTACTCACCGCCTGACGCAACAGAAGACTATCTGCCATTTATGGGCGAGGTATTCGCCGAAGACCTTGCATTGCTGTGTTCCTATCCTGGATACATGATGCAGAACCTGAAAGCCTTCGTCTCGTTATACAACTTTCTATACAGTGCTCAGTTGGCGATGAATCTTCGCAGTTGGCGCACAGACCCCAGCAGCAAACCGCTCTATTTCATCATGGATACGGAGCGTGCCAGTAGCGAACGTACCTATGTGCGGGAGGCTTTAAGTTCACTTCTGGATTATGTAGAAGACCTATTCCCTGTCTTGTCGGCCCTTGAGTACTTGAACCAGCCGGAGAGTAAAGAGGCGACCCGGTATCCATTATGGAAGCACTATCAACATATCCAAACACTGCCTGTTGAAGAGGTTCGCGAAATCAACTCGGGCTTAAAGCGATTTCTTGAACGCTATCGTGAGACCCGTGGGCGTGAGCCATGGAGTGATGAATTAAGTACATCTGAAGATATCTTCAAAGCCATCGTGGCTACGTCGAAAGAAATTTTCAGTCAGGCCCGCTCCAGCCAGTTAACGGTTAATCGCAAAGTGGTTGCTTCATTCGAGACTGAAGTGGCCCGTCATTTTATTCAGAACCGTAAGCGCGGTGGGCGAGTGCTGATTATGAATCAGGATTACCTGTTACTGCTTACGAACCTGGCAGTAGGTAGCAGAGAAAAGCTTCAGTATCAGCAGTTGATTGAAGAGTTTAAGCGCCGGGGCGTATGGTTTGATCAACAATCACAGCAAGCATTAATCGAATTTTACGAGCGAGTAGGAAATCTCGAGCGGATGAGTGACAGCGGGGATGCGGTATATGTCCGAAAAACAATTTGAAAGTTTTCTCGTAAGCCATTTGAAAGGCTGGTTAGCACAACGGCTTAAGTCAGGCGACCGCTTTCAGTTCCGGTCTACTGACCCAGAAAACACCGTACGCCTACTTGTAGCATTACATGATGCTTCCGACGGGACATTTCAGGATGAAGGTACCAGTCTCAGCTATCTGGACGTAAATGGCATTCAGGTACTGATTGCCGGACATGCCGATGAAAAATCAGTAGCAGAGGGCTGCTACACCGATAACTACCTGGCCAAGCTTCGAGATCGTGTTGTAGAAGATAAGCGCGCTTTGATCATGGTGCACAATAGCTCACTCGATACTATTACCAACAGTACGTTCGATCTTGCCCACTCTGGTGCTATCTGGTCTGTTTCAAGTATCCGGAATCTGCTCGAAGGTCTGATTGATAACAGTATGACCAATCGGGAGACCTCTAAGTGTCTTCTCGATCTACAAACTAAGATTGTTGCATCGGATGGTGCGAGTATTTTTGGCTATCGTAGTCTCTACGAGTCGATGATCGACGGAGATCTTCGCTTCGATGAGCTGGGTTTATTTAATGACCCGCACCTCACAGACACCTGGGGTGGTAGCACAACCGCTCCAAATCAGCGTCAGATTGAACGCAGACTCGAAGAGAATCGTAAACTCCGGGCAGAGATTGAATTTGAATTAGAGCACCACCCAGCCGAACTGGAAGATCGCTTAAGTCAGTTTGGTGGGATGTTTGTAAAAGATAACTTCATAGACAGCGATGACTGGAAGAATCGTACCTATGACGAATTCGTGACAGAAATTCAGAAGCAGAAGAAACAAGCGCTGGAATTTCTCGACGTTGAAGCCTTAACAGGAAACCTTCAGCGACGCAGTAAGAAAGAAACGACAGCAGGACAGAGAGAGCAGAATGTCCTTCTTCAGGTTCCTGAAGACCAAAGCACCTTTCAAATTGATCTGAGATTTTCTGGCGCTCGAACAGAAAAAAGCGAGTTCGAGATTCAGCCAAAGAGGGTGGCTAAGTTACTGGAGTTGAGCCATAAGCCTAGAGGTAACAACACGACGTTTACTATCTCAGGTGAGCTAACTTCTGAACCGTTGTTTTTCTCCGTGCGTACTAAGCGTGAGCTGTCCAGCGAGCAATTCAAGTTTCAATGCCTGGTGTTGCCAGAGGGCAAGTTCTGCTTTGACGATATCATCAACAAATACCTGATCAAGGCGACTGGCAATCGTGCGCCATCTCTAATCATTCAGTCAGACGTTCAGGTACTGGTGACAAACCCAGCAATGGAATCGTCAGTCACACTGAAAGAAAACGACGAAGTCATCGACGTTAATGAAGTGGGCATGCTCGACTATCAGCAGATTTATGATGAATCGGATGAAGTCCGCTTCATTCTGAAAAACGGTAATACCGAGCTCCCGGTTCAGGTAGAAGGAGAGTCTGCTAAGGAGTCGCTCACCCTGCCACTTCTGATGGATACGTCACGTACCCGCAACATGCTCAACGACGACTATTACGGCGTTTACAAAGAGTCTAAGGGAACTGTCGTTGTTGAAAACCAGGAAGTCATGCAGCTGTTCCTGCGTAAGCAGCTACTAGACGCTGAATGGGAAATTATCGCGTCAGAGCTGGTGTATTGGGATGCTTCTAAAGAGAAAGGCTTACCCGCTTCTGGCTTAACTGCATTCCCTGAACTTCAGAATCTGCACCAAAGCTATATCGCGTTTCTCCAGTACTTCAAAACAGGTAGTCGCCGTACCTTACCTTCTCTTGAGGGATGGGGGCCGGCACTGGTTAAACTGGCGAAGAAGTATGTTGCTGAATACCTCGCTTATCTTGAATCGGTCGAACGTGGTAAGACGTTATCGTCTGGTACTAAGTTTGTGATGAAGCTTGGCACTGCCAGCATTCGCGATACCGAAGATAACCGGGTTAAGAACTACCTGACACCGTTCCATCCATTGATTCTCTCTTACTACCTGTATCTCATTGAGAGCATTCAGGTGGACGGTGACGACCTGAGCTTCCGCAATCTGCCGGAGGTAACGTTAAAGCGCTTAACTGCACGCGGCCTGATTCCGCATCTGTTTGATGAAGAACAAAAATACAGTTACACCCAAACCGTCGATGAGAATGCCTTCTGGCTTGAAATAGTACCTCGTGAAGACAGCAGTTTTGACTACATCAGCAAACTGGTACGCCACAAAATTGAAGAATTCACCGAGACATTTTCGCGTCTGTTTGATTCGGTTTCCTCAGCCCCGGTGTTGATTAACTCAGTCAATAATGCCGAGAACCGCGAACTCTTTAGGGGCTTGCTTGCATACTATATGGAGCATCTCGAAGAAGGGCGTTATATCCACGTAAATCTGTATGACGACGAAGAGCTGGAAACCGAGTTCGACCTCTTCGCTGAGATGGCTACCTACGACGACATCAAAGACCGATACGATCTCGACAAAGGTAAGGCCAAGCGCAATACGGATACTATTGTCGATGTACTACGCACCCGTCTTACCTTCAGTAAGTTCCTCAATAGCAAGACAGAGCAGCAGACATACGCGCATCTGACGTTCTTTAAGAATAATCAGGTGGTCGACGCCCGCGATAACAACATCGACGAGCATCTCTCGGGTGTTGCTTGTGGTGGCTTATTGAATGGCGAATCATCCCGCAGCGAGAACGACGCTTACTTCACCGCGTTTGGCCTGAAGGGCGTCGATTACTCCGATAAGCCGCACCTTAAGATTGCACGTTTATTCGGTGCCATGTGGCGGCCTTCAAAGCTGAATAGCGATTCCTATCACGAACACTCCGCGATCAGTCTGGCAGTCAGTGATTCAGTGAAGCAATTGCTGGATAAGTCTTACGACAGCTCCGTGTGGGTAACGATTGTTGATCCGAAAGTGACGCTGGATTTCTTCTCGAAGTCAGACGACGTCATTCTGATTCACTATTCAGATCAATACACCAGCTCCGCGGGCTACGATGCGATTACCGTTACCAAACAGTCGCAGTTGTATCGCAGTGTTCTTGGTGCCTCCGGTGAGAGCCTGATTCGCGAGTTCAACGCGTTCAACGGCGAGTGGCTTCTGCAGATGGTCAATGATCCAACCAAAGAGAAGCTAGGCAAAGAGGGCGTCATTGCTTCGTATAAAGCTGTCGCAGCTATGTTATCCAAATCCGATATCTGCTGGGTGCCATTATCCGTCGCCGAGATGATTCGGGTTGCAGGTAATATCGGCCTGGCAATGAGCGATTCGGACTTCTCCCGTCATAACCTTGGAATCAAGCAAGGTGCGATATCCGACGATGTACTGTTCGCTGGCTTCAAAGACGGCAAGCTATACCTGTTACCCGTTGAGTCGAAAGCGGGCGCTCGCCCTAACTTTGAAAAGGCGCGTAAACAGGCTCGTGAATTGAAAATTTATATGGAAGGTCTGCTTGGTCAGGATAATCTCGCTGGCAGATTGTATCGCGGCTTGTTCGTTCGCCAGGTACTGTTACAGGTAGAGAAATATCAGCTCTACAAAGTATTCAGTGATGACTATTTCGACGAAATACTGTCAGCACGTGAAGCGTGGCTCGAAGGAAGCTACGCACTGGCACAATTGCAAAACTACCCGGCGGGTATCGTCGTTGCACATCTGAATACAGACTCGTGCGTAACAGAGCGCTACGAAGAAATTGAAGGCATCCTCGAAATCGACATTCCAATGACTAAGCTCGCAGGGCTTGTGCATCAGCCATACGAGGCATTAAAAGACGAGCTGCGTGCTGGTCGACTGTTGGCCGTACCTGAGCAGTATATTCTTGGTGATTCAGTCGCTGATGCGCCTGTGACTCAGCTGCCGATGAAAGATGATGAATCGCAATCATCTGATGATGGAATGACTACTCCATATCCGGAATCAGAGCCTGAATATCCGAAAGCGGCAGAACCTGAGGCAACCCATGATGTCTCTGTGCCGCTTGCCTCGCCTGAACCAACCAGGCCTCTGGTGATTAAGTTTGGTACTGACGTTGCCAATAATCAGGACGTACTCTGGGAGCCGACGAATACCGAGAAACTTTTCAACACCAATACCGGCATCATAGGCACGATGGGCACGGGTAAAACTCAGTTCACCAAATCTGTAATCACTCAGTTGGTACGTAATCAGCACAACAACGTGGGTGGTACGCCTATTGGCATACTGATCTTTGACTACAAAGCAGATTACATCAAAGATGATTTTGTCAAAGCGACCGGTGCGAAAGTATTTGACCTGTATCGACTGCCGTTTAACCCGTTGGCAATCTTCGGTAACAGGCCGATGCAACCGATGCATACTGCGAACCTGTTTAAGACAACTGCGGCTAAAGCGTTTAACCTCGGCATGAAGCAGCAGAACAAAGTACGAACGCTGGTAATAGATGCGTACGAAGCAGCAGGCATTACACCGCAGGATAAGAGCACATGGGGGCGTCTGCCGCCAACTTTGGCAGACGTATGGGCGGAATTCCAGGCACAGGACAAGATTGAGCAAGACTCGCTCTATGCTGCACTTGATGATTTGATAGGTTTTCAGATCTTTGAGCCCGATAGCAGCAAAACTAAGTCACTGTATGATCTGGTCGACGGTGTAACCGTCATCAACCTGTCAGGGTACGACCCAAGCATACAGAACCTGGTGGTTGCGCTGACGTTAGACCTCTTCTATACGCAGATGCACCAGCAGGGTAGCTCGAAGCTCGATGGCGACTTCCGCCAGATCTCGAAAATGATCCTCGTAGATGAAGCGGACAACTTCATGTCCCAAGACTTCGAGAGCTTGAAGAAGATTCTCAAAGAAGGGCGAGAGTTTGGTGTAGGTACGATTTTGTCGACTCAAGAACTGACGCACTTCAAAACTGGGGATAACGACTACTCGACTCTGATCCTTTCCTGGGTGATTCATCAGGTGGCGAATATCAGGTCCCAGGAGATCAAGGCGATCTTCAATACCCAGAAGAAAGACGACGAAGAATATTTTATGGGACAAATCCGTAAGCTAGAGAAGCATCATAGCTTATGTGTGGACGGTAAAAAGAAAGTAGCTAAGATCAAAGATTTGGCGTTTTGGGAAATAATTGAG
The DNA here is from genome assembly GCA_913019975.1 of Thalassolituus maritimus. Lineage (GTDB taxonomy): Bacteria > Pseudomonadota > Gammaproteobacteria > Pseudomonadales > Oceanobacteraceae > Thalassolituus. The sequence goes on from CAJWBH010000007.1 coordinate 168,826, forward strand.
CAAGTGTTATGAAAAGTAATCAAAAACTTCAATGGATTCATGTCGACGATCTGAGGTTGGATGTAGAGAATCCTAGGCTTCCAGACTCATTATCTAGAAAATCTAGAGATGAATCCAAAATCATAAACTGGATGTTACAGGATGCTTCCCTATTAGAGTTGATGACTGCAATATCTGAAAATGGTTTCTTTGTGGGTGAATCTTTACTAGTTGTGAAAGAAAATGGTCAAAACGTTGTTATCGAAGGTAATAGACGTTTAGCAAGTGTTAAGCTTCTTAATGATCCTGAAATAGCAATTGTTCATTCAAGAAAAGTAAAAGAGGTAGTGTCGAATTCGAAAAATGATCCGGATGAAAGCCTTCCTTGTATTATTTTTGAATCACGTGAAAGTATTGAGCAATACCTTGGGTATAGGCATGTCACAGGCGTAAAGTCTTGGGGGGTCTTGGCAAAAGCCAGGTATCTTAAGACCTTGGCGAGACATTCTGAAGGTGAAGATATATCAGAGTTATCAAAAGATCTGGCACGAAAAATAGGTAGTAGGTCAGATTACGTTAGACATCTATTAGTTGCTTATGATGTATACGAAGTGGTCGTTGAAAATGGTTATTTCCGAGTGCCCGGATTGAATGAAACCACTATTCATTTTAACTATTTTGTTGATTCTATTCGTCGAGAAAATGTTCGCGAGTTTCTTTGTGTAGACTTAAATTCAGATTTTCCTGTTAAGAACTTGAATATTGATAACTTGAATGAGTTAGTGCATTGGTTCTTTGAAAAAAATAGAGATCTAAAGACCAAAGTTAAAGGTGATAGTAGTAGTTTATCTGATTTAGATGATGTTCTTGGTAGCGAGGTAGCACTAGAGGAATTTAGAAAGACAGGGTCGATAAATGAAGCGATAAAGTATATTTCTCAAAGTCCAGAAACGTTTACAGAAGAACTTGAAATCGCTCTTGATTGTTTGAAACGTGCGAATAGCTATATTCATAGAATTGACTCTCATGGCAAATACGATATGGACCTCCTTCGTGAAATTAGAGATTTGTTGTCGACCATGCGTGGGGCTATGTTGAACAAGGAAGAAGACTGGTAATGTTGAGAAGCGGATTAATTCAGTTTCCTGGTGAGTCGAAGATTAATGCACATTACTTCTGTGATTTCATAGAAATACTCGCTTTGGACGCCAGTGGTGATGTTGTTAGTGTCACTGATGTTGTAAATAAAATACTTGAAGATGATGACTTAGCAATTGATAGCGATATTGAGCAGGGCACCAGTGAGTATTCAAGTAAGATTGATAGATTGAGTTCTGAGGTGGAATCTTGGTTTTCTTTATTGGCGGAAAGATCGTTATTGTTTGGTAAGAATTACCCTTACACAATTAGTGATCAGTCAATAAGATTGAGATGCACATTATCAAGAGATAAATTGATCTATTTGTTTTTCTTATTAGCATCGAATCTCAATTTTATTGAGTCGGGTAAGCGAAAATTCTTAACAACAGGGTTCGAGAATCTTTGTTGTATAGCTTTTAAGAGATACCTGCCAGTGATATCTCAGGTTTTTGTTTTTGGTAAGTCTTCTGCGACAGATTCAAGATATACAGGATCCAAGAACGAGAAAATAAAGAAACTGGCAAGTGACCTCGGCCTTGATTATGTTGAGGGTAAAGGAGAGTTTTCACCAAAAGATCACGGTGATCATGGTGCCGATATTGTTGCTTGGACCCCATTTCACTCGGATGTGAGTAAAGATCGCATGGATATATATTTGGGGCAGTGTGCTACAGGAAAAAAGTGGCTTGCAAAACAAAGTGAGGTTAATAAGTTAAATAATAAAATACACGGTATCGATAGGGCTAGGAGTGTACTTTTCATTCCATATGATATTCGCAATTACTCTGGGTTTTTATTTCATGGACACGAACTCACGGTTGACTTGCTGGTTGACCGATATAGGTTATGCAAGCTTCTAACGCATCTGAATACAAATTGGATCGATGCATACCGAGAAATAAAGATGATCTTAGAGGAAATCCGATCGTTGCCTGCCTATTTGTCATCGAGATACTAAGTTATGGCTGTTAACTTTGATGGTTCCACAATTAATGCCCCATCATCCACATGACACCCCCAAGCCTTGTAGTAATCCTTCGCTTCAAGGTTTGGGTACTTCTGTTTTAACATCATCTCGACCACATCCCCGTAGTCACCCAGCCAGGTGTACTTATCCAGTTCGCGTTGAGTGAGCTGGATGTCTTCGCCTTCCCAGGTGAAACCACGTTCAATGGAAGCAAAAAACGCCAGGCGAGCGCCTATGTTTACCGTCAGGCCAGTGTTGTTTTGCAGGCGACGCAGTGAGGTGAAGGCTTTTTCTGAGATTTTCATTTTCTGTGGCAGCATGGTTTTCTCGTTTTTCTTCTTTCTCAGTTCTTAAGTGATTCTGGCACATTTGGCTTTGGTTAGCTTAGTGACGCCAGAAGTAGCCTTCGTAGTATGCAGAGCTTCCTGCTTCGGGGTCGTATGCGACTTCAAACGCGTGCGATATCTCAGGGGACAGCTCTTTGTAGAAGTCTTCATCGACTTCGGTATCCGTAGATAAAATCAGTACCTGATGGCTCGCCGTCGGGAAGTAGTTTTTCACCAGATTTTCGCGGTGACGTGAATCCAGTCGGCCCAGTGGTGTATCAATAATGATCGGCAGGTTGCGGCCAGAGGTACGGCCAAGCGCTTCGAGCATGGCGATGGCGTAGATCTGCTTTTCACCGGCGGATAGCTTCTTCTTGTCGATGATATTGCCTTTACCATCAACCAGAGACACGTTAAATGTATCCGGGTTGATCTTAGCGGTGATCATCAGGTCGTCTTTGCGAGCGAGCTTGGCGAAAGACTTGATGAATTCCTGTTCGAGCGTCTGCAAGCGATTGGCCCGGGTCTTCTCTGCAAAGCTTTCGAGCATTGCGCGAGTGCGGTCTGCCAGTGTCACGGCTTGGTTCAGGTTGCTGACGCTGCTGAATTCTTTCTCTTTGTCTCGCAGTTTGCGCAGGTTATCCATCGCATCGCGAAGAATTGCTTTCGCTTCTTCAGTCTTCTGCTTAACCTCTACCTGACGTTGGCCAAGGGTATTTTCGATATCCCCCAGCTCGGTAACAAAGGTAGAGATCCGACGCTCATCAGGCGCACGTGACAGGTTGATACCGACATTCGCCAGTTCTTCTTCAACCGATTCCAGCTCGCTAGACAGTGTCTTAACTCGCGCTTGCTGCTCGGGCACTACCTTAGTGATCAGGTGATTCAGGCGGTTGAATTTACTGTCTGAGATATCGTGAATGATCTCTGTGTCTGCGGCGTTATTTGAAGCAGAGCTGTCTGCGATAGAGGCAGTAATAGACGTCTCAATAGTCTTCTGGTGTTCTTTACCCAGTGCCTTCAACAGCGCTTGCTGCACTTTATTGAGTTGCTTACGCAGTTCAACCTGAACGACGAGTTGGCGCTTGGTTTGTTGCTCTGCGGAGAGTTGCTTCAGTAATGCCTCAAGCTGAGTCTTCGCTAACGCCAGAGGCGCTGCATCAGCAATCAGGTTTCTGATTTGAGTCTGCAGTTCATTGCGCTTGGCGCGCAGCGCTTGTTCTTTGGCTTCTGCTTCTTGTTTATTGCTTGCCCACGCACCGCCGAGTTCGTTGATGTTCTGAGTCAGGCGCTCTTTAGTGGCCTCAAGTTCGGTCGATTCAATCTTGAGTATTTCAATGTCAGACAGCTGTGACTGATACTTCGCATACAGCGATTGGTAATTGGCTTCGAGAGACTCCATCTCTTTACGGATGTCAGACGGTAGTTTGTCGCGCTTCTTGTCGCGCAGGTAAACACCAAGGTCAGCTTTCAAGCGATCAATGATATCGAGACCGAGCAGGCGGTTAATCGCGTCGGCTAGAGCGGCGTTATTATTGTCTTCGGCCAGTTCTGCGATTTTTTCGCCATCGAAGAAGAACAGGTCGGCAACACCAATAGGAATCAGTTCATTCAGAAAGGCTTGTTTCTGCTGATCCGTCAGGTTCTGCAGGTATTCACCGTTCTGATAGATCTCGACGTTTTCAAAAACGCTGTTACCACGAACTGTCCATACTCGCTTTACCGTATAGTCGATTACTTCACCCTGACGGCCGAAGTTAAAATCGAGTTTCACACCGGAGGTATTCGGGGTCAGCACTTCGCCTTTCGGCTTATGAATCGAATCGATCAGGAACTGATGGTAAGCCTGAACAGACACGGCGCGACCAAGGCTCTGCTTGCCATAAAGGGCAAGGCGCACTGCGGTAAGTGTGGTGGTTTTGCCGGCACCGTTTAAACCACCGAACAGAATAATAGGGCGCTTACGGTTGTATTTAACCCGCGGCTCAAGATCGACGTAGTTTTCGTCGAAGCTGCCCTGGAATACACCAAAGTCCTGAAGGTAGAGGCTTTTTAAAATCATTACTTCAGCGCCTCGTATTCTTTCGTCAGTGCTTTCAGTTGTTCGTCATAAACCGACTTCAGGTGCAGGTCGGTGCTTTCGCCTTTCAGTTCGTTCTTCAGTTTATCTTTGAAGTCGGAGCTATGAGTCGCTTCGGCTTTTGCTGCCTGAATGTCTTCCAGTGTGCCCCAGTCGTTTTTAAGCAGACTTTCAATTTTGCTGAATAAGCCCTGGCGACGGCTGAGGCCATCCATAGAGAGCTCGAGTTCCAGCAACTTCATTACGAGTTCTGCCGGTACGCCATTTTGAGCGGACAGTTCGTTAATCAGGTCTGCATCTGCTTGCGAGAATGCGCCGCCATCATGCTCAACCCAATCAAGGTCGTTGCCGTATACACTGCGATAGATTTTCGGCAGTTCGTCAGACCAGTCCGGCTCGTTCGGATCGAACATCCACTCGCGGCGAATCGTGTGCAATTCCTCTGGGCGGATCAGCTGAATTTTCCGACCTTCTTCGATCAGGTTCTTCTCAATCGTTAAGAGTTCTTTAAGCCACTTCTTTCGATATTCGAGAAGATACGGTCCCGGAATCGTCTTAATTTCTGTGATGTTATCGTTGTCGACAGCCCCGCGCGCGTAAGACACTCGGCCTGTGCGACGCTTGAAGTTACGTACTTCATTTTTGTTTTCTGGCAGTGTTGTCTTGTAGAGCTTATTACGGAAGCTCTTCAGCTTTTTCAGCCAGACTTCGCCTGAGTCAATCAGGCCTTCGATTGCGCGGTCTTTGGTAACAACGGTACAGGTCCAGCAACCAAAACGTGAGTTACCACAGGATGGGGTGTTGGTGTCGATAACGAGAGGGCACTCACCAGCACTGGAATCTTTGTATAGCTCGAACAGCTCGAAGTGATCACCGCCCCACGGTGCGGGTGCGCCTAGCAGGTACATCCAGACTTCGTCAAAGGTCCAGTCTTCAATCGGCATGTAGGTAAATGCGCCGGGCAGAGAAGAGTGACGAGCCAGCGATGAGCCTTCGATCTTGTGTTTAGCAATGACCTGAGCACGGGAAGCGCTTTCCTGGCTACGCGCACCCAGTACAACAATCACCTCACCGAAGCGGGCGATTTTGTCCTTGATGAATTCGCTCACTGGGTCAATCTTCATGCGCTCGGTACACCAGCGGAAGCTTTGGGTCGGTGCGGGGTAGCCTTTACCCAGCAGGTTTACCCAGAAGGTTTCTCCCCACGCAGGATATACAACATGGGCCGACATCGGCAGGCCCAGTTTCTGAGCGTTTTCATTGATCGCTTCGATAGAGCTGCTGATCATATCGACGACCATCGGCGTTTCGACCAGTGTGTCTGACGAGATAACGTAGATGTGCTTGTGACGCTGTTTTTCAGGCAGACGGGTTAAAGCAACATAGATCAGTGACAAAACAGTCGTGCTGTCTTTACCGCCGCTAAAGCCGATCACCCATGGTTTGTCGTTCTCGAGGTACAGGTTCTGGATTTCCTGTATCAGGTCGAGTGCGGGGCGTCCGGCAAATTCGGAGGCCTCGAGCATCTCATCCATGCTTGGGAACAGTGTTTCTTTTTGGCTCATGAGTTCAGCTGATCTTCGATTTGTTGCTCTTCTGCACCCAGTGATACTCCGAGTGCGCGACGTACGACGTTCGCGGTCAGTACGGTGTTACTTCGTGTCTTGCTTAGCTTTCCGTGGTTATCCATAGCGCGCCCGCGCCAGAGCTTCACGTTGGAACGGCTCCAGTCGATGTCCTGCAAGCCTGACAATTTGGTCTTCCAGTCGTTAGGAAATTGACGGATTAAGTCAGAGCCCGCAGCCCCGAGAGCGGCTAAGCCAATACCGTGTGCGTGTATGGACTGCTCACGTAATTCGGAGGTCGAAACCTTGCGGGCCATGGCATCTTGCCAGTCGCGCATGTTACTACAAACGGCATCCCAGTACTCGGCAGCAACGTCCATTTCGTCCTTGGATATTCGGTCTCTTGCCGTTTTGCCTAGTAGTGCTCTGGATGCCTGCTTTATGCTGCTGAGAGTGAAAAGTTTGCTGCTACGTTTTGAGAGGCTGTTACTCTCAAGATCCGTTAACGCGGTGAAGCAGGGTACAGAATCAAAGACGTAACGAGCAAGGGCTGATCCTCCATCACGCTGATCATATAGCGTACTTAATGAGTCGGATGGACGCACAGCATGTTTGTTCAGGTCGGCGAACATCTGCTGGCTTCGAGCCAGACCATCGTCAACGAAGAACAATACAGGGATATTGTCGTGCCCGAGCTCATGGGCCTCTTTGACTGCTTGTTCGATTGCTGCCCGGCGATGCTGGCCATCATTCACCAGAATCTGAGTATCCATAGCAATGGATAACATGCCTAGGTTGATCGCCGGGCCGGTGTCAGCCATAGGTTCGAAATTAACTGCACCATCCACAGAAGCTGTGATTGCCGAAAGGGTATAAGAGTCAGGATTTTCGACCAGGTACTGTGCAATATCCGGTACCCGACTCTCATTCAGGCGACGTTGCGCTCGCAGTTCTGGCGGAACGACTTCTTCATCGAATACGAATAGCTTTGGCACCAGGCGCATCGGGCACATAGCAATGTAGCAAGGTCGACCGGCCTGCATACCTCGCACTGCGGGGAATTTGTGTGTGTATTCGTTGAGTAGAGACGTTGCCATGTGAAAACTCCCTGTTTGTTGTAATTTTCGAGCGGCGGGGAGTATTGCACGTAAAAAACCACGAACACAAGTTTTTCTTTTGAGAAGGTCTCGGGTCTCTTCTGGTTAGAGGAAAAGCATCGTAGACCCTGCACTTCGACTTGATTTATTTTAAGTTGGGGTCAAACGTGAAATAAGGGCATGTCTTGTTATAGGAACTAGAGATATGTCAGTTGTCGGGGATATGATCCCCTTATATGGACCCGTCCCGTTGTTGCAAGCCATTTCG
>CAJWBH010000008.1 GCA_913019975.1 Thalassolituus maritimus
TCGGAGTCAGGCTTTTTCATTTGCTGTCCCAAAACTGTGGGACAGCAGTGGCCGGAGGGCTGCTTTCTGGTGCTGCGGCATGGCCAACTTAACCCCGGCATCATGCCATTGGGGTGATGTTCTTTACGTTCTTCGCGGTGAAGTAAGCGAACCCACCGTCGATATCCCCCACCTCGACCCGATTAGGCGCCAGAGGTGAGCTTTTAATCGCTGCAATATACAGCCCCTTGCTCGCGACGAGGTTCTTGTCGACGTCGTTAAAGTGGGGCTGAGAGAATGCAAACGTCTTACGTTCACAACCTCGTTCTAATGTGAGAATCAGCTGAGCATCTGCAAGATCCGATGCACGTGAAAAGTTTACGTAACTCACCTGATAACTCTGATCGAATTCAAAAAGGTACTGATCGAGTGTCTGACGGCTGATGCTCATGATGCTTATTACCTGTAGCAGTTCTGTCTGTGTACAGTCTTAGGTTTAGCTGGCGCTGAGCGCCTTTTCCATCGCGGATAACAGAAAACTACACGAAACTTCCGGGTGTCATTTTTCCGTGTTTTCAACATGAATGAAGAGAACAAATGGGAAAGTAAAGGTAGGAATGCTACCAATGACAGGTGTCAAATATCCGTTCTGATTCACACCCTGTTACGCGGCTGAGATTACCACTCCGCCGCGATGACCTCTAATGCCTGACTTAAATTGGGGTACTGAAAGGTAAATCCACTGGTTAACAGTGCCGTTGGTAAGACTTTTTGCCCCTGCAACAACAACTCAGACATTTCACCGAACACCATGCCCGCTGCAAAGGCTGGCATGGGAAATAGCGTCGGGCGATGCAAGGCGTTGCCGAGCGTGCGAGTGAATTCGCGATTGGTCGCGGGATATGGAGCCGTCATATTCACTGCACCACTCAAAGAATGCTTAGTGATGAAATCCAGTGCACGGATGTAGTCATCCCTGTGAATCCAGGAGATCACCTGATCACCGGACCCGATAACACCGCCCAACCCCAGACTGAAGGGCAACCACATCCTTTTCAGCATGCCGCCGTGCTGACCGAGCACGATGCCTGTGCGTAACCAAACGATCCGTTCAGCAATTTCCTGCAAAGGCTCGACGGCCTGCTCCCAGTCGATGCAGAGATTGGCTGAGAACCCGGTACCAGGCGCAGATGACTCGTTAAACGACGGTGTGGAGCCCGGAACGCTGCCGTAGTAACCAACCGCAGAACCGGACAACACCAACTCGAAATGTTGCCCGGAAGACTTCGCCCAGCGCACGAGGCTTTCGGTTAAGGTCACACGGCTGGCCCTCAGCTCAGCTTTGCGTGAATCACTCCAGCGCTTATCGGCAATGCCCTCCCCGGCAAGATTAACAACCCAGTCGATTTTGTCAGTCACCTCAGAGAAGTCTTTAACAAAATTAACTTCATTGCCGAGCAGTCTTGCACCTCTGGCCGGGTTACGGGTCAGAACGGTAATTCTGTGTCCGTACGATAGCCAGTGGGGTACCAGCTTTGAACCAATAAACCCGGTGCCGCCTGTGATCAGGATGTGTTTGCTCATGGCTGTATCCTCCTGGCCGCAGTGGCCACCTGGTTTACCGTTTCCGCCAATCAGAATTGATCAGCGGTCATGCCCATCAGACTGTCTTTACCCGTTTCGATTTCAGCCAGCAATGACAAAGTCTGCGGTAGTAGCTTATGCATGTAGAAAGCAGCAGTCTCTTTCTTAGCGCCATAGAAATCGGTCTCGGTCGACCCGTCTGCCAGTGCCTGCTCTGCGGTTGCCACCATACGGCTCCAGAAATAAGCAATCGCCGTGAGTGCAAACAGGCGCAGGTATGGCGTTGCAGCAGAGCCTGCCTGCTCGCGGTCACCCATACCGTTCTGCATCAGCCACATTGTTGCTTTCTGCAGGCGACCCGTTGCTGCTTTCAGCTCTTCACCGAAAGGTACACCCCCTTCTGTCTTAATGTAGCTATCCAGCATAGCGAAGAAGCTCTTCACTGCACGGCCACCGGCATGACCCAGCTTACGGCCTACAAGGTCGAGTGCCTGAATACCATTGGTGCCCTCGTAGATACGGGTAATGCGCGAATCACGCACGAACTGCTCTACCGGCCAATCCTGAGTAAAACCAGAGCCACCCATGAGCTGAAGACCGTCGTTTGCGCAGAAGAAGCCCTCGTCAGTCAGGAATGCCTTAACGATAGGTGTGAGCAGCTGCACCATATCATCGGCCTGCTGGCGCTCTTCCTCAGTCGCTGCTTTGTGTGCAATATCGAGCTGCATCGACGTGAAATAGGCCAGTGCACGGCCACCCTCGATGGTTGCTTTCTGACGCAGCAACATGCGACGCACATCCGGATGAACGATAATCGGGTCAGCCGCTTTCTCGGGCGCCTGTGGGCCAGCTAACGAGCGCGATTGCAGACGCTCTTTGGCGAAATCACGAGACACCTGATAAGCCGCTTCAGCAATGCCAAGTCCCTGCAGACCAACCATCAGGCGCGCACTGTTCATCATCACGAACATCGCCTGCAGGCCTTTGTGTGGCTCGCCGATCAGCCAACCTTTAGCATCTTCAAAGTTCATCACACAGGTAGCCGATGCTTTGATACCCATCTTATGCTCAAGACCACCGCAGAACGCCGGGTTACGTGAACCGTCATCCAGGAATTTAGGCACCAGGAACAAAGAAATACCTTTAGACCCACCCGGAGCATCGGGCAATTTCGCCAGCACCAGATGCACTATGTTATCCACGAGGTCGTGCTCGCCGCCGGTGATCCAGATTTTGTTGCCTGTGATGGAATAAGAACCATCCGCTTGCGGTTCAGCTTTGGTACGAATCAGACCAAGGTCAGTACCGCACTGAGGCTCAGTCAGACACATGGTGCCCGACCATTCGCCGCTGATCAGCTTCGGCAGGTACTTTTCTTTAAGCTCGTCTGAACCATAAGATGTCAGGGCATTAACGGCGCCGTGAGTCAGGCCCGGATACATGCCCAAAGATAGGTTGGCAGAGCACACCATCTCTTCAGCCAGAGTATTCAGTGTGTGTGGTAGGCCCTGGCCGCCGTACTCTACCGGGCCGGCAAGCGCTGTCCAACCAGCTTCAGCGAACTGGCGATAAGCATCGGGGAAGCCCTCTGGGGTTTTGACCGCTTTGGTTTCGGTATCGTAGTGGCAGCCCTCGCGATCACCAGACGTATTCAGCGGAGCTAACACGTTCTCAGCCAGTTTGGCCCCCTCAGTCAGCATCGCATCCATAATTTCTCGCGTTGCATCCTCGCATCCCGGAAGTTCAGGCAAGACAGTGTCGCCGTTCAGTACCTCGTAGAGTACAAACTGCATTTCACGGAGTGGAGCACGATAAGTCATGGTATTTCCTCAATATTCAATAGTTATACGTCAGTTATACACAATAGAATAAATTTGTACAACAGATAAAATACCGCCACAATAACCGAGTGCTTAACCCAGATTGCTTTGTACAACTTACGAGCTGCGGGTTAAGAGCTGCGGGGTTACACCTTCAGATCACAGATTAAATGGGCTACCCAGGATCAGAGTTATGAAGAAGATCGCCATTATAGGCGCAGGCGTTGCTGGACTGACCGCACTCCAGGCACTGAAGCAGCAAGACTGCTCCGTGACTGTTTTTGACAAGTCGAGAGGTTCAGGCGGCCGTCTCTCGAGCAAAAAATCCGGAGCATCCAGTTGGGACATGGGCGCTCAGTTCATGCGCGCGCACACTAAAGAGTTTAAGGCTCAGCTGAAGGCGTGGGAAACCGACGGCTGGATCGCACACTGGGATGTTACTCCCTGGTCTATCAACGGTACGCAAAGAACGGCCTCGCCGGATGATGTTGACCGCTATGTCGGCATGCCCCGTATGACGGGTCTCAGCCGGAAGCTGCTAGAATCGGCGGATGATTTCATCACGCAAACACGCATTGTCGAGTCCCGGTTTAATAGCGACCAACTCAACTGGTCACTGGTCGCTGAAGATGGTTCAGAATTTGGACTGTTCGATGAGCTCATTATCAACACGCCACCACAACAGGCCCTGCCACTCCTGCCAGCAGAATCACCGCTCATTGAGCAGGTAGACAGTATTCATATGCTGCCTTGCTGGACACTCCTGTACGGATTCGACGAACCACTGGCTTGTGCTTTCGATGCTGCCTTTGTGAAGTCAGGTCCTATTTCATGGATAGCCAGAAACAACAGCAAACCCGGGCGCGACGCCCGCGAGGCCTGGGTTATTCAAGCAAATCATGAATGGAGCGAACGTAAAAAAGATGCTCCACGCGAGGAAGTTCAGAAAGAACTGGAAGAAGCCTTCGCTATCGCGACAGGCTGCACTGTAACTCCTACGGATATCTGGCTACATCGCTGGCTATATTCATTACCCAGCAATGCGCCGGGGCTTGGCGCCCTGCGTGACGAACGACATAATCTCACGTTATGTGGCGACTGGTGTCACAAACCTTCTGTCGAAGGCGCTTGGCTGAGCGGTCGCGCCGCCGCAAACATTCTCACGGGAAACAAATCATGACGGACTCTAGAACCGCCACTCTGTTACTGGCTCATGGCAGTAGCGACGCTAACTGGCTCGCGCCTTTCTCTAACCTTCTGGCGAATATACGCAAAGGCCTGCAAGGTGAACGGGTAGAGCTTTCTTACATGGAGCTCGCAGAACCCTCCATGGAAGGACAGATCATCAAGCTTGCTGAAGAAGGCTTCGGCCACATTGATATCATGCCGTTATTTTTCGCTGCCGGACGCCACCTTAGAAAGGACGTGCCCGGCCAGATCGAAGCTCTGCAGACCACCCTCACCGAACAAGGACTGAAGGTCACCATTGAGCTGCACCCTCCCGTTGGTCTGGAGCCAGAAGTGACAGATGCTCTGCGTAACATCGTAATAAGGCAGGTCAACTCAGATCCGGCCTCTTCTGAATGATCCTCTACCTGTAATTGCGTATATGTTGCAGCGCTATAGCGCTGCAATACACCACGCCGCTGACCTCTCTGCAGTTCAAGTTATACAAAAAATAGATTTCCTGTACAATTTTTATTGACTTGTACAAGAAACCCAGCGCAGAATGAACTTATACAAATAACTCCCAGGAGTTGTACATGGTTTATTCATCCGACGATAAAATCCCTGTAGGCATCAGTGCCTGCCTCACTGGTCAAGCTGTGCGCTTTAATGGTAGCCACAAGCGATCACGCTTCTGCACCGACGTTCTCAGCGAATACTTCAACCTCCGCCCGATGTGCCCTGAAGTGGCGATCGGCATGGGCACGCCTCGCGAGCCTATTCGTCTGGTCAGTGACACGCCTGCAGACGAGAGTGTCCGGGCTGTGGGCGTTGACTCACCTGACATCGATGTCACTGACGACCTCCGTTCGGAGGCCGTGAAGGTCAGCGATCTCAATCAAGATCTCTGCGGCTTTATATTTATGCAGAAGAGTCCGAGCTGCGGGTTGTTCGGTGTAAAGCGCTACCTGAAAAATGGTCACCCTGAAGGTAAAGCGTCAGGTATTTTTGCCAGCGAGTTTGCGCGCTTGAATCCACTTCTGCCAATCGAGGAAGCTGGGCGCTTAAACGATGCAGCGTTACGTGAGAACTTTATGGTCCGCGTGTTCACCTATCGCGATTGGCAGCTGTTCACACAAACGACGGTTACCCCCGCGCGACTGATCGATTTCCACTCTCGGTATAAGTACCTGATTATGGCGCACAGCACCGTTCTGTATAAGGATGCGGGCCGTCTGCTCAGTGATTTATCCGGTGATATTAATCAGATTGCCGACGAGTACTTCGCGCTCCTGATGACGGCTCTCGCCAAGCCCGCCAGTCGCAAAACGCACACCAATACACTGATGCACTTGCAGGGGTATCTGAAAAATCTCATCAGTGCAGCAGATAAAGAAGAGCTGGCGCGGATTATTCTGGAATACCGTCGCGGGATTATTCCTCTCGTCGTCCCGCTTACTTTGCTGAAGCATCATCTGAACCACCACCAGGAAGCGAACGCCTACGCACGGCAGCAGGTTTATCTGAATCCGCATCCTTATGAACTGGGTTTGAGGAACACGCTGTGAATATTGCAGAGTGTGTGGGCTACCCAATACGTGAGTTTGCACGCCTGACCGGGGTCAACCCAGTCACCCTCAGGGCATGGGAGCGCCGCTACGGCATCATTCAGCCTTTGCGGACGGCTAAAGGTCACCGCTATTACACCGACGATCATGTCACTCAGGTGAAGTCGATCCTGTACTGGCTTGATCAGGGTTACCCAATTCGTCAGGTAAAGCTATTACTCAACGAGCCGCCGGCCCATCCATCGTCGCCATCTGATGAGTGGGACGACATTAAAAAACGGCAGCTGGCCGCTGCCCGTGATCTTAATTCCCGGGCGCTGGATGATGAATGGAGTAACGGTCTGGCAAGTTATCCGATGGCCGTTTATTACGAACGCTGTCTAGTCCCTGTTATTACTGAACTTCAACAAGACAGCAACGGCACTCTGATCCTCAACGCCTATACCCATTTGCTGCAGCGCAAACTCGCACAACTGATACAGCTCCAACAAAAGCATGCGGAAGGCCCGGGGCTGCTTATGTGCACTAACCACGAACAGGCAGAACTCCATCTTCTTGCCGCATCTTATGCCCTGGGAGCCGCCGGATTCCGACTTGAGTACTTTGGCGTGAATCTGAATCCGGATGACATACGTATAGTGTCAGACATGCTGGATTTCTCCTGGGTGTGGGCACACGTTCACCCGACGGGTCATGACGAACAGGCTTTATGGCAAAGCCTTTCAGAGAAATGCCGGATTCCGGTTTACTTTTCGGGCGCCATCCCCGACGACACAGACGAAGCACAGGCACTGCAACAACCCATGAGTAAGCAGATACAGACATTCATCCAACACGCCGGAGGCCGCTCATGACCCGCCTCATGTGGTTCAGAACCGACTTACGTGTGCTCGACAATCCGGCACTGATGCACAGCCGCCGAGATGACGAGGAAGCAACGCTGGCTATTTACTTTGCGACAGAAAAGCAGTGGCAGCAGCACGATCTGGGAGATCGCAGAACGAACCTGATGAAACAGGCTGCCTGTAACCTCCGGGAATCGCTTGATGGACTTGGAATCCCTTTACTCATCCTGAACAAAGAAACGTTCAAGGACAGCAGCGAAGCACTGCTGGAGATAATGGAGCGTTTTGATATCTCAGAGCTCAACTACAACCTCGAGTACGAGATAAATGAGCGCCATCGGGATATAGAGCTAGGCCAGTGGTGCAAAGCGAATGATGTGCAGGTCAATAAATTCCACGATCAGTGCATCGTCCCGCCGGGTGATCTGAAAACCCAGAATGATGATCCATATCGTGTGTATTCGCCTTTCCGCAAAGCCTGGCTGCGCCTGAAGAAAGACTACATGGAATCACCTTCGGCCGCTCCGTCGCAGCAGGACATGCGCACCATTTCGCATGACATACGCGATTACTGGGCGGAGAAAAGCTGGACGCCGGACTACAACAATGACGCTCTCTGGGACCCAAGTGAAGACGCCGCACACGAACAACTCAAAGAGTTTCTGGATAAAGATGGCCTTCAGTATCACGAACAGCGCGATATTCCAGAATTAGATGCGACCAGTCGCCTTTCTTTTTATCTTGCCCTTGGGGTGCTATCGCCACGTCAGTGTATTTACACCGCCTGGCAACAGAACGGGTGTTTACTCAGTGGTGGAGAAACTGGCCTGGACAATTGGATTAATGAACTCGTCTGGCGTGAATTCTACCGTCACCTGATCGTGGCCTATCCTGAACTATGCAAGCACCGTGCTTTCCGCCCGGATTACGAGAATATTCCATGGAGAGACAGCGCTGGAGATTTCGAGCGCTGGTGCAAAGGTGAGACGGGCTACCCTATCGTGGATGCAGCGATGAAGCAGCTGCTGGATCAGGGCTGGATGCACAACCGTCTACGTATGGTGACAGCAATGTTCCTGACTAAGCACCTGCTGATTGACTGGCACAGAGGCGAGAAATTTTTCAGCCAGCATCTGGTCGACGCTGATCTTGCTTCAAACAACGGTGGCTGGCAGTGGAGTGCGTCAACAGGCGCAGACGGTGCACCTTACTTCCGCATATTCAATCCTGTGACGCAATCTGAACGGTTTGATGAACAAGGGCACTTTATTGCCCGCTACCTGCCAGAACTGAACAGTCTGTCGCCCAAAGCCCGACACTTTCCGGATGAAAAGGCCCGGAAAGCCAGTGGTTATCCTGAGGCAATCGTAGAGCACAAAGCAGCGCGGCAACGCGCGCTGGACACATTCAAAAGCATGGAGAACTGAGGCAAACGCCCGGTGAAAACAGGTATGACGAGCATTCGCAAAAAATCCTGGTTACTGAACATCGCCCGCTGGTTCGATTCCTACGCAGGCAGCGATGCGCCCATGACCAGTACGCAATTTAACTGGGTTCGGGTCATTCCGTTTCTGATCCTTCACCTGGCTTGTTTTGCTGCATTCTGGACTGGCGTGAGCACCGTCGCTCTGGTGACCTGCCTCGGCCTGTTCTGGCTGAGGATGTTTGCTATTACGGCGTTTTATCATCGCTACTTTGCCCATCGCAGCTACAAAACAAACCGCTTCTGGCAGTTTATATTTGCTTTGCTCGGCAATATGTCAGCACAGCGCGGGCCACTCTGGTGGGCAGCACATCATCGTGCGCACCATCAGCACTCGGATACGGAAGAAGACCTGCACTCGCCTGTTCAGCGCGGGTTCTGGTGGAGTCACATGGGTTGGTTCACCTGCGATGCAAGCTTCAAAACTCAATTGCATAGAATCAAAGATTTCGCGCGCTTCCCTGAGCTTAAATTTCTCGACCGCTATGACGGCTTCGCGCCATTACTGCTGATCGTGATTCTATATGTCTCAGGAGAGCTGATGGCGGCCTTCGCTCCCGGCCTCAATACCAATGGCGCCCAGATGGTCGTCTGGGGCTTTGTTATCTCCACCGTCATTCTTTTTCACTCGACAGTGACCATTAATTCGCTCGGCCATATCTGGGGCTCTCGTCGCTTCAAGACCAAAGACGACAGCCGCAATAACGGTGTCCTCGCCTTGCTGACGTTGGGCGAAGGCTGGCACAACAACCACCACCGCTGGGCAGTATCGGCCCGCCAGGGATTCTACTGGTGGGAGATCGATATCACCTACATGATACTCAAAGCAATGAGTTGGGTCGGGATCGTTCACAGCCTCAATCCTGTTCCTGCTCATGTTCTGAAGGAGGGGCGTAATGGACAACAAGCGCATTCCAGCCACAACGAGTAAGACAGCAGGGGCACATACAACAGACTCCCGGCTAGCTGCTTTTTACAAGCTCTATAACACACTCGGCCCAGAAACCGCGGGGACACAGAAGCTACGGCGTTGCCTGGCGGAGGTCTACCACCCGGATATCATTTTCAGTGACCCGATGCACCGCATACTGGGCATTGATGCGCTGGAAAAATACTTTGAAGGCCTGTACGAAAATATCACGTACATCGATTTTCAGTTTCACAAAGCCTGGGTCGACTCTGATGAAGGCTCAGTGCACTGGACGATGCGTTATCGTCACCCACGACTGAAAGCCGGCAAACACGATATTAAGGTCGATGGCGTCTCTCTGCTGCGCTGGAAAGATAACCTGGTGATCCAGCATCAGGACATTTTCGACGCAGGCAGCCTGCTTTACGAACATCTGCCAGTGCTCGGCTGGCTAATCCACAAACTGAAGGAGCGCATGGCATGACACAGGCACCTCCACTCAGTCAGCAGGTGATATGGCTGACAGGCGCATCCTCGGGTATCGGAGAAGCGTTGACGGATGAACTCGCACCGCGTTGCAAAGCGCTTTTCATCAGCGCCCGCTCTGAAGAAAAGCTGCGCCCTCTGGCGGCAAAGCATTCCAATGTGACCGTTATTACCGCTGATATCACAGACGAAAGCAGCCTTCATGAAGCAGCGTCTACCATTGAAAAAGCGCATGGGCATCTGGACACCCTGATCGCAAATGCTGGGACTTGCGAATACGTCGACGTCACTGATTTTGATACGCAATTGTTTCGACGGGTTTTTGAAACCAATGTGATGGGACTGGTCAACACCACCGCTGCCGCTTTACCACTGCTTCAGAAAAGCCAACGAGGCTATCTGGTCGGCGTTGGTAGCAGCGTCTCTATGCTTGCCATGCCACGCGCACAAGCTTATGGCGCGAGCAAAGCAGCAGTCGCACATTTTCTGGAAAGTATGAAAGCCGATCTCAAGGCCATGGATATCGACGTGTCTCTGGTCAGCCCGGGCTTCGTCAAAACACCACTGACAGACGCAAACGACTTTCCTATGCCAATGCGCATCAGCGCTGAGCAAGCAGCAGAAGAGATCGTAAAAGGCGTTGAGAAGCGCCAATGGCACATACACTTTCCGAAAGGGTTTACCCGTATTCTTTGGTTTATCGGGCAATTGCCCGCTTTTCTTCGCCACAGGATCACGGCTCAGATGTCCCGTACTGATGAAGCGCTGCTGCAACAGGGAAAACGACAGATAAAACAACAGGAATCTGATTCATGAATAAACGCGTCGCAATCATTGGTTCAGGTATCGCAGGATTAACCTGTGCCTGGTTATTAAGAGAGAAGTACGATGTCTCTCTTTATGAAGCAAATGACTATGCCGGTGGTCATACTCAAACGACAGACGTTGAGGTTAACGGCACCAGCTGGCCAGTAAACACCGGGTTTATCGTATACAACGACTGGACGTACCCGAACTTTATCCGCCTTATGGATTTGCTCGGTGTTAAAAGTGAAGAGTCGGACATGAGTTTCAGCGTAAAGTGCGAGCAGTCAGGGCTTGAGTACAATGGCCATACCCTTAATACATTGTTCGCTCAACGCAGAAATATTTTAAAGCCTTCATTCTGGGGCATGATCCGCGACATTCTGAAATTCAATAAAGAAACCCGGGAAGAGCTCGCTAATAACAGAGTCGATCAGTCTGAAACGCTCGGCGGTTACCTGCAGCGGAAAGGCTACGGCGAAGCTTTCAGAACAAAATACATCATTCCTATGGGGGCCGCAGTCTGGTCAGCCAGTGAAGAAATGATGATGCAATTCCCGGTCTATTTTTTCCTTCGCTTTTTCAATAACCATGGCATGTTGAGTGTTGATGAACGCCCGCAGTGGCGGGTCATTTCGAACGGCTCGCGCAGTTATGTGACACGCATACTCGAAGATCTGCCCGAAGATCAGGTTCATCTGAATACGCCAATTGACGGCGTCAGCCGCTCTGCAGACGGTGTCATCGTCAGCAGTCACCGGGGGCATGAGCACTTTGATGAGGTGATTTTTGCCTGCCACAGTGATCAGGCACTGGGAATGCTGAAAGACGCGACCAGCGATGAGAAGGATATTCTCGGTGCTATTCCCTACAAGATGAACGATGTCGTTCTGCACACAGATAAAACCATTCTGCCCCAGCGTCGATTGGCATGGGCCTCCTGGAATTATCATATTGGAGAGGAAAGTCAGGATTCGGTCGCCGTCACCTACTACATGAATCGCTTACAGAATTTCGATGACGCACCGGTCGATTTTTGTGTCACGCTGAATAAAACAGAAGCGATTGATCCCGATAAAATTATTCGACAGTTCCGCTACGCACATCCGGTGTTTACTCTCGAGGGTATGGCCGCACAACACAGACATAGTGAAATCAGCGGCAAAAATCACTCTCATTTTTGTGGCGCTTACTGGTTTAACGGTTTCCACGAGGACGGTGTGAAAAGTGCTCTGCGTGTGACGGAAGCGTTGGGAGTTCCTCTGCCATGAGCATGACCCAGAGTGCAATATTTACCGGCACAGTTCGTCACAGGCGTTTTCATCCAGTTAAACACGCCCTGAATTACCGCGCTTTTATGGTGTGGCTGAATCTGGATGAGGCGGACGATGTGCTCCACCGCTCTGCACTCTGGGGGCAATCCCGCTTTTCTCTTGCGCGCTTTCGTCGCGAGGACTACTTTTCACTGCCTGACCTACCACATCAATCAACAGCGGATAACCTTAAGCTGCACGTCTGTGAAGCCTTCCGGCGCGAAACAGGTATGGAGCCGGAGCAGATCTGTATGATGACCAATCTGCGCTATTTCGGTTATCTGATTAACCCAGTGACCTTCTATTACGCCTACGATGCTGATGGCAAACATCTGGGTATTCTTTCTGAGATTACCAATACTCCATGGGATGAGCGGTTTCACTACACACTGCTCAGCCAGCAGGCGGCCAGTCATGCAACCGCCACGCATGCCACCCCGGAAGAGAAATTTCGCGGAATAAAGCCAGAACATACTCAACAACATGCAGATGGCCACCAGCGCCATCGTTATCGGTTCAATAAAGTTTTTCATGTATCGCCATTTAATCCGCTGGATATGACGTATATCTGGAGCATGCCAGAAGTGACGGACGACTGCCTGATTCATATGCAGACGATGAATCAGGGCAGGCTCGACTTCGATGCCACGATGACTATAAACAGACAGCCCATGACATCGAAAACGATGCGCAGAACCTTGCTTCAGTACCCCTTTATGACCATGAAGGTGGTTTGGGGAATTTACAGCAATGCGTTGCGTCTCTGGCTGAAGAAAAGCCCTTTTTACGATCACCCTGAAAATGATCCCGAGCAGGACCATAAAAAATCTATCGCCCCACGACAGGAGCACTTATGAAAACACTGACAGTGACCGCCGAAAATATGCCCTGGATTGATCGTTTCTGCCGTAATGGGCTGATCGATACGCTTCAGAAACTTCACACTGGATCTCTGGAAATTGTCGAGGGTGATAACACGTTGCAGTTCGGTAAAGCCGGATCAGACATGCACTCACGCATCGAGATTCTGGACAGCGAGGCCTACCGCAGCATTGCACTGAACGGCAGCGTCGGCGCTGGTGAATCCTACATGACCGGTGACTGGACCTGCTCAGATCTCCCGATGCTGATCCGGATTCTGTCCCGTAATAAAGACGTCGTTGATCAGATAGACAGTGGCTTGGCGAACCTGGGTAAGTTTGCCCTTAAATGGCTGCACTCACTCAACCGCAACACTGAAAAAGGTTCACGACGCAATATCGCGGCACACTATGATCTCGGCAACGATATGTTTGAACTCTTCCTTGATCCGACCATGATGTATTCCAGTGGTATATTCCCGAGTGCAGATGCCACTATGGAAGAAGCGTCAGTGTATAAACTGGACCGTATCTGCAAAAAGCTCGACCTGCAGCCAACAGATCACCTGGTGGAAATTGGTACCGGCTGGGGAAGCATGGCCATCCACGCGGCGAAACATTACGGCTGTAAGGTAACCACAACGACTATTTCCGAACAGCAATACGCCTGGGCCGAGAAGAAGGTCAAAGCGGAAGGCCTGGAAGACAAAATTACCCTACTCAAAAAAGACTACCGTGCACTCGAAGGTGAATACGACAAGCTTGTTTCTATCGAGATGATTGAAGCCGTGGGCTGGGAATATCTGGATACCTACACAGCGACTATAAGCCGACTTCTGAAGCCTGAAGGTATCGCCCTGATTCAGGCGATCACAATTGAAGATCAACGTTACGAGCAAGCGAAAAAAGACGTCGATTTTATTAAGCGTTACATCTTCCCTGGCAGTTTTATTCCTTGTGTGACCGCTATTCAGAATTCATTCACACAGTGTACCGATATGAAAATGGCACACATGGAGGATATTACGCCCCACTATGCCCGCACACTTGATGCCTGGAGAAAGCGCTTCCTCGCCAACAAGAAAGCCATCATGGCTAAGGGATATGGCGAAGACTTTATTCGCCTCTGGGATTTCTACTTCGCGTACTGTGAGGGAGGGTTCGCTGAGCGGGTTATTGGTGATGTGCATCTGATGTTCGCCAAACCACTCAATCGCAGTGAACCGGTACTTGGTAACCTCTGATGTCTGCGTCTCAGCTGAAGATCATTAATGCCGTGGCGTTCCAGCTTTGCTGGTTTGCGTGTGTACTGGGAGGCAGCCTGTGGGCGCTCCCTGCTGTACTGGCATTTATGATCTGGCACCGACAGATCGCGACCAGAGCAGAATGGCTGTTTATCTCGATACTCAGTCTCTGTGGTATTGCTTTGGACACAGTCTGGTATCAACTCGGGATCTTCAGCTTTGATAACTACTCCATGCCGGTTATTCCAGCCTGGCTCGCGCTGCTATGGCTCGCCTTTGCTTCGACGCTATTCCATTCGCTATACGTAATCTTCTCCAGAATCTGGCTCATTGTGCCTCTGGCTGCGATATCCGCCCCGATCAGCTACTACGCAGGTCAGGAGTTCGGAGCCATCGTCCTTGGCAGCAACGCCCTTTGGGTCATTTCAGCGTCCTGGGGCAGCCTGATGCTGATTGCCTCACTTGCACATTCGCATCAGTTTCCTTCAGAAATATCATCCACGACTCAGAGGAAAAGCCGTGATTAAGTATCTTACGACGGCCTTATTAGTTTCTTTATCCAGCCTGCTGACCGCGGAAGAATCGGTTCTATCTTACCGAGGTGATGCATTCAGTCTGGAGGGCGGCGAACTTCTTTATACGGAATATCACGAGTTAACCACTAAAGACGGCCGGCCTGTTGCCCGTGAGACCCGCTATCAGACACCAAACACTGAAGAGTTCGCACAAAAACAGAATCAATACGGTGAAAATCCGGCCACACCCAACTTTAACCTCAACGACACACGCTATGACTACTCTGAAGAGGTAACCTACAGCAATGGTAAGTGGCGTGTCAGTTACAGTGAACCTGATGAGTCAGATAAAGGGACACTCGGGTCACCAGATTACACTCCGGTCATTGATGCAGGCTTCGATGAGTTTGTACGCTCGGAGTGGCCAAAGTTGCTGGAGGACAAAACCGTCCGGTTTTCGTTCGCGGTACCTTCAAGGCTGGAGTGGGTTAATTTCCGTCTGATTCCTCTGCAGCGTGAAGAGGGAAAGCTCACAGTCGAAATGCGGTTGAGCTCCAGGCTCCTGTCCTGGCTTCTTGAGCCAGTTGAGCTGACTTATGATGAAAAAACTCAGCGACTCCTGACCTACCGTGGCCTTACGAATATCAGAGATAAGGACGGCGAGGGCATCAAAGCTGAAATCCGATACACTTACCCGGATTAAACGACGACTAAAAGGAAAGGAAGATGCGTCCGTTTGCAGTTCCACTGATCATTGCCATCAGCGCTCAGGCCGTACAGCTTCACGCAGAGGTCACGCTGGATAAAGTGACCACCACCGGAGAGGAAGTCGAATCTCCGCGACCTACCACAGAAAAATTATTAAAAATCCCGGGCGCCGGTAATGATCCGCTCAGAGCTTTGGAGGCGCTTCCGGGTGTCGTCTTTGGCAA
Source organism: Thalassolituus maritimus (assembly GCA_913019975.1). GTDB lineage: Bacteria > Pseudomonadota > Gammaproteobacteria > Pseudomonadales > Oceanobacteraceae > Thalassolituus. Next base: position 15,511 of record CAJWBH010000008.1, read on the forward strand.
TGGACGCGAAGCCGCACCCGCCGTGCGCGGATCATCGCCCGACGATAACGCCTACTACCTCGATTTTCTGCCAGTCGGTTATCTCTTTCATAACGACGGCTCAAGCATCGTCAATGACGCTCTGGTCGAAGGTTTTGAGCTCTACCCTGCGGCCTTTGGCCCGGAATTTAATAATGCCACCGGCGCAGTGATCACCGCAGATTCCCGCTCGCCCTATTTTGACGACCAGCAGACCATCGTCGACTTAAGCTTGTTACGCGCTGGGGTTCTGTTTGATGTTCCCGTCAATGAATCCAATGCCGCATTTCTGAGCGCTCGCATGAGCCTGTTTCAGTACTATCTCGAAAACCTGGTCGATGACGAGGATTTCGAATTCACTACGGTGCCTGAATTTTACGACTATCAGGGCGCATGGGAATACCGACCGGATTCCGTGTCTGCGCTTCGTTTCCAGGCCATTGGTGCCCGGGATAAAGCCGGCTTCGATTTCCCCGAAGACTCTGATTTTGTTCAGCAGGACCCCGCACTCAGCGGTGGGCTGGAGGCCGAACAATACTTTAATAGTCAGGGCGTTGTTTACGAGCGCTTTTTTTCTTCGGGTCTGAGCATGAAAACCGGTATATCTCAACTTGAGGAGAGCTTCGAGTTCAGTATCGGGCAAGGCAATTTTATTGATGCCAAAAGCAATCGTTACGGTCTGCGCTCGCAGTTTATTTATCCGGTTTCCCTTTCTCATGAACTTCAGTTCGGTGCTGAATATTCGGAACAGAACATCAACTACAAAGGTCGCTTTTCCGCACCACCCTGTGATGAGTTCTCCAGCGATTGCCGTCTTGTTACGGCGACGGAGGAATTAACGGGCTCCGGAAATTTTGTAATACGCGAATTCAACGCCAATCTGGCTGACCAGTGGAACATTCTTCCCTGGTGGCAGCTGACCCCCGGCGTGCTCGCCTCCTATAATGAATTTACCGAAAACACGTACGCAGAGCCGCGACTGGAAAGCCGCATTCAGGTTGCACTGCCACTGACATGGACGCTTGGCTTTGGCGAGTACCATGCTTTGTCGGGCAACCCCGGGCAGTACACGCCGGAATTCGGAAACCCAGACATCAACGAAACCCGTTCGACACACTACGAAACAGGCCTCGAGTATCAGATCAGAGGCGGCCTCAACCTGACGTCCGAACTCTACTACAAAGACATTACAGACATTGTCGTGTCACGCGCCCCGCAAAATAACTACCCCGGCCTGACGACTGAGGAATATAACGCTCTGCCGCGCTATACCAATGACGGCAGTGGCGAGTCCTGGGGAGTGGAAACTCTCCTCAACGCGGACTACAGCGACCGCTGGTATGGCTGGGTCTCTCTCACTCTCTCACGCACTGAGCGGAGTAATGACATCACCGATGAGAACTTCCGCTACTCCTACGATAAACCCATCGTAATAAACGCCGTCGGCAATTATCGCTGGAATGACCGCTGGACCTTCGGCCTGAAGTGGCGCTACGAGAGCGGACAACTCGTGACTCCACTTGAGGGCGTTGAAGAAGACGATGACACCCCCGGCCTGTTCAATCCGATTTATGGCGACCCATTCTCAGAGCGGCTTCCGGCTTACCACCGCCTCGACTTCAGAGCAGACCGTGCCTACCAGTTCAGTCGCTGGAGTATGGACCTCTACTTTGAGGTGATTAACCTTTATGCCCGGGAAAACGTCGTAGGCTACCGTTACCTGAATGCCGACTACAGCGAGCGTGAGGAGGTCAACGACCTGCCTCCGATTGCTTCCTTTGGTGTTCGTATGGTCTTCTGAGCATGCAAATTGGATACAAAATGCAGTCAATTGTCTCATATATCTTTTCAATTGCTGTTTTTATGGCCATACTGTCCAAAGCTAAAACTCAAGGAACACTCAGCCCATGCAGATAGGTAAACGCGAAGAATTCGACCTTAACGAAATGGCTATCTTCGTTCATGTTGTGGAGGCGGGCAGTTTTACTGGCGCTGCGCGCCACCTGGGTCTACCCAAGTCGACTGTCAGCCGCAAGATTACTCAACTCGAAGAACGTCTCGGTGTACGCCTGATTCAGCGCACAACGCGGAGTCTGCGGCTTACTGACACAGGTAATGCTTATTACAACCAGTGCGCACGCATCCTGGGCGAAATTGAAGAAGCCAACATCGCGGTCACGCGTATGCAGAGCACGCCAACGGGCACTCTTCGTATTACGGCGCCTGTTCTGTTCGGCTCAACTGTACTTTCCGGACTAATTGCAGATTACTGTGACCAGCATCCTCAGGTGACTGTGGATATGGTGCTCAGCGACCAGAAGCTCGATCTGGTTCAGGACGGTATTGATGTTGCCTTCCGGGTCGGTACCCTCGAAGACTCTTCGCTGATTGGCAGACACCTTGGTGATGTGCGTTCAATTCTTTGTGTCAGCAGTGATTATGTGAAGAAGCACGGCGAACCTAAACACCCGGATACACTGGGTGAGCACGAGCTGATGACGCTTTCACAATGGCCGAGCTGGCAGCTCTGTGGGCCGTCTGGCCAGACGCACAGTCACAACGTACATGCCCGTATTCAGGTGAATGACTTTGCCAGCCTGTACACCCTGGCACTGTCGGGTGCAGGCATTGCTCCGCTGCCGACTTTAATTGCAGCGCCAGCAATTCGCGCAGGCTCACTCGTTCAGGTATTACCTGAATGGCCTTTCGAAGCCAGCCCGATTCATGCACTCTATCCAAGCAACCGCCACCTTTCTGCGAAGGTGCGCAGTTTCGTAGAATTCGTTATTGAATCCGTCCGCCCTACCCCACCGTGGGAAGTCGGACACGACATTGCACGCTCCGAATAGTAATTACGAGGTTCAGGGATGAAAACTGTTCTGCTGAGTAAGACCGCAACCATCATCACAGCCGCCCTGCTGGCGGCGTGCTCACCAGAGGCTACCGAGACGGAAGAGGCCGACAAGGCGAAGGTACTGACCAAGCAGACCACGACTTCTGCCGATACCGATGCAAAACCTAAGGTTGCGCCGACGCGCTCCGCCGCAGATCTCGCTCGGGATCAGTACAGACACCCTGCTGAAACCCTAATGTTCTTTGAGGTTGAGCCTTCTCACACCGTTGTTGAGTTATGGCCGGGTGGCGGCTGGTATACGGCCATACTGGCACCGTATCTTAAACAGAACGGTCAGTTGATTGCAGCGCATTTCCCGGCTGACAGTGAAATCAGTTTTTTCCAGAAAAGCCGTGCCGCATTTAATAAGCGCTTCCTGCTGCAACCTGAGCTTTATGGCAATATTTATGTCACTGAACTGGCGCCGCCGCAGAAGCTTACAATTGCCCAAGCCGGAGAAGCAGATCGTGTGCTGACGTTCCGTAACGTGCATAACTGGATGCGTAACCGCCAGGAACAGGCGGTTTTCGATGAAGCCTACCGGGTGTTGAAACAAGGTGGAATTTTAGGGGTTGTCGAGCACCGCGCTCCAGACTCATTTTCCCGCGAAGAGATGGTAGAAACCGGATATGTCACTGAATCCTATGTGACTCAACTCGCGATTAACGCAGGTTTTGTTCCAGATGGTCATTCTGAAATCAACGCCAATCCGAAGGACACCCGGAATCATGCTCATGGCGTATGGTCTTTGCCGCCGACATTACGGGGTGGCGACATTAACCGGGCTGAATTTCTCGCCATTGGCGAAAGCGATCGTATGACGCTTAAGTTCAGAAAACCCTGAACCGAAAAGCAGGCTCATAGCTCGACGCCGTCCATGCCGATCATGGTCACCCAATGTTTGTTGTCGTGGTCGGTGTCCACGCGCAAGCGCAACATACCTGCGTATGGAATGCCAAGCCGGTTCATCGCTTCCGGTGCCAGAGACAAGAGGTGCTGAGCCAGTACCCGCATCACACCACCGTGCGTCACGATCAATATTTGCTGGCCAGCATGTTGTTCAAGAACATGTTGCCATCCTTCCAGTACCCGCGATTGCAACTTGCCTACAGGCTCCCCTCCCGGGGCGCAGAAGTTCATCGGGTCTTCCCAGAGTTGGCGGACATGGGTCTGCTCAGCTGACATGATCTCTTTAATGGGAACATTCTCCCACGCTCCATAATCAATCTCAGCCCAGCGCTCATCGATGTGCAAAGTTAAACCGGATTGCCCAGCGACCCGCTCTGCGCTTTCACTGCAGCGACTCAACGGAGAGGACACCACGCGCTGCCAGTCACCGGGATTTCGCTCCAGCCTTTGCTGAAACTGACGACGGCCGTTGTCTGTCAGGCGGTGATCGGTGCGGCCACGAAATACCTCGCCACCCTCGGGCTCACCGTGACGAATAACGTCAAGGAACGTGACTATACTGCTCATTCTTTATCGGGCTCCGGCGAAGACGCTGTCAGTGTCTAGACTTATGACCACATGGTAACAAATTTACCCGAATCATCTTCAGGAGTATGAACATGAGCGCGCAATCATTTGCAGAAATGCGTATGGAGCCACGCTGGCAACTGAAAAGCACCGTCAGCGTGTTCCGCAAAGGAGGCAGCGACTGCCTCGGGTTACTGGTCAACTGGTCAAAGAGTGGCTTAATGATATCCAGCTACCAGGCGTTAAAAGAAGGCGAGACGCTTGATGTCGACCTGGTCGACATCCTTCAGGACAACGAACGTCGTACCGCGCCCTGCCGCATTGAGATCGCCTGGAGTAGAGAACTGAACCCCAGTCTTTACGGCAGCGGCTGTCGTCTGGTCGAAGGGTCCGCAATGTTCGACGCAATGATGCAGGACTATTGCGACGACTGAGCAGCATCGTACACTGTCCTGACATTCTCACTCGACAGGACAGCCATGCTGCAGTTTGGCATAGATCTCGGTGGTACCAAGACAGAAATCATCGCTTTAGATCCGAGCGGTAAAGAACTCCTGCGCCGCCGTAAACCTACCCCCCGCGATTGCTACGATGCAATCCTTAACAACATCCTGAGCCTGGTGAATGATGCTGCATCTGAACTTGCTCAACCCTACACTCTTGGGCTGGGTATCCCCGGCGCGCTTTCGTATCAGACTGGACTGGTAAAGAATGCCAATACCACCTGCTTGATTGGCAAAGATCTCAAAGGCGATTTAGAACGCGCCCTTGAGCAGCCTGTCGTTATCGCCAACGATGCCGATTGCCTGGCCCTGTCGGAAGCTACCGATGGCGCAGGTGCCGGCTTCCCTACTGTATTTGCTGTGATTGTGGGTACTGGATGCGGCGGAGGCTGGGTTGTCAGAGGCAGCCTGGTATCCGGGCCAAATGCGATTTCTGGAGAATGGGGGCACAACCCTCTCCCGTGGCGCGAAGATTCAGATGCGGTGCTGAACTGCTACTGCGGTTTATCCGGCTGTCAGGAGACAATCCTCTCGGGCACCGGCATTCGCTTACAGGCCAGAGAAGAAACCGGTAAAGACCAACCTGCAGAAGTCTGGGTGGCAGCCGCAGAAGCTGGTGACGAAGAAGCTAAGGGCGTGTTGTTCAGACATCATCGACGGCTGGCGAAAGCACTCGCCGCCGTAATTAACCTGATGGACCCTCACGTTATCGTGCTTGGTGGTGGCGTCTCGAACATTGCCAGTGTTTACGACGTGGTACCGCAGCTCTGGCAGGAGTGGGTATTCTCTGATTCGGTGGTCACACCGTTGAGAAAATCGGTTCATGGCGACTCCAGCGGAGTACGCGGTGCCGCCTGGCTGGGCGCTCAGGCGGTACAATCAAGTACAGGCTAACCGGCTAAGCGGCTGTTAACAGGCCGTTGAAACACGTTTTCGAGGCAGTCAGTGCAAGGCAAAAACAGGCGAAAAGCGGAGTTTATAAGTCATAAATGAGCATTATGAGCCTGTTTTTAACGAAGCAATGACAACGCAGATAGTTTTTCAGCAGCCTGTTAGAGCAGATACCCGCCCACAGTCGCGGCGCCAATAATAACCATCCACACCGACAACGAGCGGATATGCAGGCGCTGCCAACGATCAAGTTCGGCAGCGGCCTCTTCAGCACTCTCATCAACCGGGCACGACATAGTAACTGACTGCCCGGCCAGAGATTCATTTGCTACACGGTAGAGAACATCGGCACTGTGCGTCGTGCGATCCCAAAGGTAAGAATGAAGCACAGGAAATGCGCGCAGAAAGTCTCCGGCAAGCGCATAGGTTAACCCCAGAAGCCGAACGGGAATCCACTCAATCCAGTGCAGGTAACGCCAGCCCTGTGCATCGCAATGCGTTGCCCGCGCATATTGGAGAGAAAACCACGCCAACAGAATCCCGGCAATATCCGCAACCATGTACCAGAAAACCATCAGGAAAAAGAACTCAAACCAACGGTGCAGAAGTGCCCGGATCACCTGATGATTCATGGTGGTCAGGTCATCGCTGACACGTACTTCCGGCACTGCAAGGTACTGGTCAGCGCAATGATAGGCCCCTTGTGTATCGCCCTTTTTTAAGTCACTGCGATAGGCTTCGAGGTGCTTGCCGATACTGATATGCGACAGCACGTATAGCAAGACAAGAATCTTCAGTAACACACTGAGCAGACCAAAGGCATAGGGATCAGCCAGCAACATCGCCGCCGTAATAGTGACAACCGGAAGAACCACAACAACCGAGTACCTGAAATGGCGATGCCAGTTCATAAAGCGTGGCAGCCTTTCTACCTGCTTCAGCCACCAGGCGAAGGTGCGGCTACTGGTGCTGCGATGCGGTAAAGGGAAGCGCTGCTGCCATAATAAGACGACAAACAGAACGAGAAACTTCATTTCTACTCCTCAGGACACCCGTCACCCGTGACCAGCGAGGCACGGTAACGCGTCCAGTCAAAGGCAGGCCCGGGGTCCGTCTTCCTGCCAGAGGCAATGTCTTCATGCCCGGTTATCCGCTCATCCGTGATCATGCGGTAATGCCGCTTAAGACACTCAGTCACCGCCGTAAGCTGCTCATACTGAGCATCGCTGTACGGAGCAGTGTCGGTTCCTTCCAGTTCTATTCCTATAGAATAGTCGTTGCAATTATCGCGGCCAGAAAATTGCGACTGCCCCGCATGCCAGGCGCGATCATCAAAACTTACAAACTGAGTGATCGCCCCGTCGCGCTCGATAAACAGGTGACTCGAGACCTGCAAGTCTGCGATGGTCTCAAAATAGGGATGTTGCCCCGCATCAAGTTGATTGCAGAAAAAACGTTGCACACAGCCGCTGCCGAATTGCCCAGGTGGCAAACTGATGTTGTGAATCACAAGCAGGGAGATATCTCCGACGTCCGGGCGAGGACCAAAATTCGGGGATGGAATCCATTGGGCAGAATCCAGGCGACCATTCGTTATCTTCATTATTTTCCAAAGCAATCAATGTTGTTCTTCAGCTCTTCAAGTTTGGCATAAACACAGCGGGCCGATATAGTCCGGGGACCAGCGAATATGACAGGAATATAAAATGGAGTTTCTGAATACTCTCAATGGCATTGTCTGGGGCTGGCCAATGCTGGCTTTAATTGCGCTTACAGGCCTGTTTTTAACTATCGGCCTGAAGGCTTACCCTATCCGGCATCTGAAAACCGGATTCGTCGAATTATGGCAAGGCAGACATAAACACGGTGAGGGAGAAATCTCTGGCTTCAATGCCCTGATGACCTCACTCTCGGCAACGATCGGCACAGGCAACATTGCCGGGGTCGCAACGGCTGTCGCTATGGGAGGCCCTGGCGCCATTTTCTGGATGTGGATCATCGCTCTTGTTGGTATGGCCACGAAGTATTCTGAAGCCGTACTGGCTGTGCGTTTTCGCGAACAGAATGAACAAGGGCACTTTGTCGGTGGGCCCATGTACTACATCCGCAACGGCCTTGGGCCTAAGTTCAAGTGGCTTGCGGTCGCCTTTGCTTTCTTCGGTATGCTCGCGGGATTCGGCATTGGTAACGGTGTACAGGCCAACTCGGTGGCCGACGCCATGTCGCATATCTCACCAGGCGGCACTGGCATTCCTGAATGGGTAACGGGTCTGGTGGTTGCTGCTTTGGTGGGTCTGGTCCTTATCGGAGGCATCCGCAGAATCTCAGACGTCGCGGGCAAGCTGGTTCCGTTTATGGCGATTACTTACGTGATCGCCGGCGTCGTTCTACTGGGAATCTATGCCAATGAAATTCCGGCAGCGCTGGAGCTGATCGTTACACACGCCTTCACACCTATTTCGGCCGCGGGAGGCTTCGCAGGCGCCACCGTCTGGGCTGCGATTCGCTTCGGTGTCGCACGTGGAGTCTTCTCAAACGAAGCTGGCCTTGGTAGCGCTCCTATTGCACACGCTACAGCAACCACAGACAGCCCCGTGCGTCAGGGTACAATCGCGATGCTGGGCACCTTTATCGATACTATCATCATATGCACCATTACTGGCCTGGTGATCGTTGCATCCGGTGCCTGGCAAACCGGCGCCTCAGGCGCTAGCCTGACCGCATCTGCCTTTGACGCCGGGCTCCCGGTGATTGGCCAGTACATAGTCACGCTGGGGCTGGCAGTGTTTGCTTTCACCACCATTATCGGGTGGTCATTTTATGGCGAACGCTGTACCGAGTACTTATTTGGTATCAAAGCCGTTCCGGTATTCCGGCTTATCTGGGTTGCAGCCATCCCCATTGGTGCGACACAAGAGCTGAATGTCGCCTGGCTCATCGCGGATACTCTGAACGCCATGATGGCCCTGCCTAACCTGGTCGCACTGATTCTGCTCAGCCCTGTCGTGTTCGGCCTTACCCGGGAGTATCTACAAAAAGGTTCCCAGAAAGACCTGTAGTAAACCAGTCGGGCAGTATCAGTTGGGGCGCGACTTCGTGTAGAATCGCGCCCTCATGATATGAACCCACTCATAGAACGAAGCCCCGCCATGGACCTCACTCAGCATCAGACAGACATCCGCAATGCAGTTACCCGCGCCATTGAAGAAGACATCGGCACTGGTGATATTACCGCGCAGTTAATACCGGCAGAGCAGAAAAGCCATGCACGTATCATCTCCCGGGAACATGCAGTGATTGCTGGGCAAGCCTGGGTGACTGAAGTGTTCAGGCAAGTTGATCCAACAGTCGAGGTCGACTGGAAAGTCAAAGACGGCGACGTGGTCGAAGCTGACCAGGTACTGTTTGAACTGAAAGGCTCGTCACGCTCACTGTTGAGTGGAGAGCGCTGCGCTCTGAACTTCCTGCAGAGCCTGTCTGGTACGGCAACACTGTGTGAACACTACGCCTCTCTTGTCGAAGGTACTGGTGTAAAACTACTGGATACCCGTAAAACCATTCCTGGCCTTCGTATCGCACAGAAGTACGCCGTATCCGTTGGCGGATGCTTTAATCACCGCATTGGTCTCTATGATGCGTTTCTGATCAAAGAAAACCACATCATGGCAGCAGGCAGCATTTCAGACGCTGTACGTCAGGCGCATGACATTGCTCCGGGCAAACCAGTGGAAGTTGAAGTGGAAACCATGGCCCAACTGGAAGAAGCGATCGACGCTGGTGCCGACATCATCATGCTGGATAACTTCAGCCCAGCCGATATGAAAGTCGCTGTCGCTTTCACACGAGAAAAAAGCGCAGGCAATATCAAACTTGAAGCCTCAGGTGGCATCACTAAAGACACTTTGCGCCACTATGCAGAAACCGGCGTAGATTATATTTCGATTGGTGCACTCACCAAAGACTGTAAGGCGATTGACCTGTCGATGAGGATGGTTGGCTAAGCCATTACGCCTCTGTCATTTTGCGCCGCACCTCCCGTAAATGCCCACCAGAGTGACGATAATTGTCACTCTTTGCCAACTTTTTGCGCGTTTTTCGAACAGATATTTTTATGACGCCAAAAAATGTGACTTAAGCCCGAAAACAGGGCTTGCTGGTCTCAGAGAAGCTTGGCAAACTCCATCCCACAGTCATGATTAATGACAGGTAAGACCGCCGGAAGGGCCAACCCAAAAAGGACCGGAAAGCAGTCACCCAATAACAAATCTCGAAAGAGAGTGGAGAAGCCCTATGAAAAACATGAAAGCACAACAAGGTTTTACCTTGATTGAATTGATGATCGTTGTTGCGATCATCGGTATTCTGGCGTCAGTTGCACTGCCTGCGTATCAAGACTATACAAAACGCGCTCGCTATACAGAAGTGATCAACATGTCTAACGGCGTAAAAACAGCTGTCGAGCTTTGCGCACAAGAGGCTGGAAATGTACTCACAAACTGCGACTCAGCTTCAGGTGGTGAGGCTGGTGTAGTAGCCGCTGCAACTACAGCAGCTGACAACGCATCTGTTACATCTGTAGGTGTAGTTGACGGCGTAATTACTGTCACCCCTGTTGCAGGTAATGGCATCCTTGCCACAGACACATTTATTCTTACCCCAGATATTAGTACCAACGGACAGCTTAGCTGGACCAACAATGGCTCTACACCATCTGGATGTATAGCGACGGGCGTCTGTAAAGCTAACTAATCATTCTTCTATAAGAGAACCCGCCACGTGCGGGTTTTTTTTCGCTTGTGAACAAGCACACATTTTGATTTGTAGTTTACCAATACTTCATCTGGTATCTTGGATAGCTAGCATTCGATAACAGGGTTCTCTATGAGCAAAACTCTCTCTGGTTTATCAAGACGTATTGTCGAGAAAGGGCTGATCGCTCAAGAAACTGCCTCAGAACTAGCTGAAAAGGCAAAAGAAGCGAAAATTTCATTCATTACTCAAGCGGTAACTTCTGGCGCGATCAACTCTAAAATAGTAGCCCTGATCGCATCTGAGGAATTTGGCCTTCCACTGCTAGACCTCGCTTCCTTTGATACGGAGCTAATCCCACAAGATTTGATCGGCGCCAGCCTAATCGAAAAACACCGAATCATCCCATTATTTACAAGAGGTAACCGCCTATTTGTAGGTCAGAGCGATCCTTCTCATATACTTGGCATTGATGAAGTTAAATTCAGCACGGGAATGGCAGTTGAAGCTATAGTAGTAGAGGAAGATAAACTCGCTGTAACACTCGATAAAATTGTCAATGCCTCTGATAACAGCTTGGAAGAAGCATTTGGAGACCTGGATGGTACCCTAGACGAAGTAGACCTTGAGGATCCTGAAGCCAAAGCGAAAGAACAGGAAACAGATGTTACACCGGGCGATGATGCTCCTATTGTTCGTTTCGTAAATAAAATGCTGTTGGATGCCGTGCGTATTGGTGCATCCGATATTCATTTTGAACCTTATGAGAAAAGATATCGCATTCGCTACCGCACAGATGGTGTGCTAAAGGAAGTTTCCCAACCACCGATTAACTTAGCAGGTAAGATCGCCGCTCGCCTGAAAGTAATGTCGCAGATGGATATCTCTGAACGACGCATTCCTCAGGATGGTCGTATTAAGATGAAGATATCTAAAAATAAAGCCATCGATTTTCGTGTTAATACGCTTCCTACCCTCTGGGGCGAGAAGATTGTATTGCGTATCCTCGATCCCTCGTCTGCGAAACTGGGGATCGATGCCCTAGGCTATGAAGAAGACCAAAAGCAGCTCTACCTTGAAGCTCTATCAAACCCTCAGGGTATGATTCTGGTAACAGGCCCGACGGGATCCGGTAAAACAGTTTCCCTCTATACAGGACTGAATATTCTCAACGTAGAAGGTACAAACATTTCTACAGCTGAGGACCCGGTAGAGATCAATCTTGAGGGCATTAACCAGGTCAACGTGAATAATAAGGTAGGCCTCGATTTTGCCTCGGCACTGCGCTCATTCCTGCGCCAGGATCCGGATGTTGTCATGGTGGGTGAGATTCGGGATCTTGAAACCGCTCAGATTGCGATTAAAGCGGCCCAAACAGGCCACCTTGTTTTATCCACACTGCACACCAACAGCGCGGCAGAAACACTCACGCGACTTGCTAACATGGGAGTTCCCGCATTTAATATTGCCACCTCTGTTTCCTTGATTATTGCTCAGCGTCTCGCACGTCGCTTGTGCTCCAGTTGCAAAACTCCTGCAGAGATTCCGCCTGAGACCCTGCAAGAAGAGGGGTTTACTGAAGAGCAAATTTCTCACGGAGACTTCTTCTCACCGGTGGGCTGCCCCCACTGCAATGGTGGATACAAGGGCCGAGTGGGCATCTATGAAGTCGTAAAGGTTACAGATGCGGTCTCGCGTATTATTATGTCTGGCGGGAATTCAATTGAAATATCTGATGCGGCACGCCGAGAAGGGTTTGCAAACCTTAGAACTTCAGCGCTTAAAAAAGTAGCTATGGGTACAACAAGCCTCGAAGAAGCAAACCGAGTGACCATGGATTAACCTTCTATCGGGAAGGTCAGTGCAAAAGAGTTAAAAAACAATGGCAAAACAAGAAAAAACAAGCACTTTCGCCTGGGAAGGCGTTAATCGCCGCGGGCAGTCTGTAAAAGGTGAGATAATCGCTTTGAGTTCAGCATACGCAAAAGCTCAGCTTCGCAAGCAAGGTATCGAGCCGCGTAAAGTTAGAAAAGCAGCAGAGCCACTTTTCGGTATAGGTGGCCCTGGGGCAGGTAAAAAGGTTAAGCCAGCAGATATAACATTTTTTACGCGACAAATGGCTACGATGGTTAAATCGGGCGTTCCGCTTGTTCAAGCCTTCGATATCGTCAGTGACGGCGTAGATAACCAGAAGATGAAGAATATCATCAGTGATGTCAGGGATTCAGTTTCTTCTGGTAATGACTTTGCCGCAGCTCTAAGGAAGTATCCAGAGCACTTTGACGACCTTACATGTAACTTGATTGAGTCCGGCGAGCAGGCAGGTACACTGCAGACGATGCTAGAGAAGGTTGCAATATACAAGGAAAAAACGGAAGCGCTCAAGGCAAAGATCAAGAAAGCCCTGATGTACCCAGCAATTACTCTATCGGTAGCTTTTGGGGTCACACTTATTCTATTGATTAAAGTAGTGCCGTCATTTCAGGATATGTTCAATAACTTTGGTGCAGACCTCCCAGCCCCAACTCAGATGGTAGTCTCAATCTCAGAAGTAACCCAAGATTACTATCTGTATATATTATCAGCATTGGTCATTATTGGTGTCGTTTTCGTACAAAGCTTGCGTCGCTCAAAGCATTTCAGAGACCGCTTCGAAGCATTCCTTCTAGGCGTACCAGTATTTGGTGATTTGATTCAGAAAGCTGCGATAGCTCGATATTCAAGGGTTTTATCGACCACCTTCGCGGCCGGGGTTCCCCTCGTTGATGCTCTCGACTCTGTTGCCGGCGCGGTAGGTAACTCCGTGTATAGAGATGCAGTACACAAGGTTAAAGACGAGGTCGCGTCCGGGCAGCAAATGCATCTAGCGATGCGCTCCACTAAAGTATTTCCAAATATGGTCGTTCAGATGGCGAGTATAGGTGAAGAGTCAGGTGCGCTTGACGATATGCTTTCGAAAGCTGCCGATTACTACGAAGAGGAAGTAGATAACGCTGTCGACAACCTCACTGCCATGATTGAGCCGGCAATGATGATCTTCCTTGGTGTCGTTATTGGTGGTTTGATTGTAGCTATGTACTTACCAATCTTTGAGATGGGCAGCGTCATCGGATGATGTCTGTCCTCGAATACTTATCAGGGAGCTTTGATGCTCTACTATTAGCAGTTCTAACTCTATCACTTCTTATCGGCAGTTTCCTGAACGTCGTGATTCTGCGTATGCCGATCATGATGTTCAGAGGCTGGAAGCAAGAATGCCAGGGGATGGAAGGTGAACTTCCGGACCACCCGGCCATTAACGACCTGAGCAAACCCTATAACCTCGTTACCCCAGCTTCGCACTGCCCTTCTTGTTCAGCACCGGTTAAACCGTGGATGAATATCCCGGTGATCAGCTGGATTTTCCTTCGTGGTAAATGTGCGTCATGTGGCACTCGGATTGGTCTGCGTTATCCCTTGGTCGAGATAGCTACGGCGTTAATGAGCGGCCTCTTACTGCTCAAGTTTGAATGGGGTTGGCCACTACTGGCGATGCTGGTGTTCACCTGGCTTCTGATTACGATGTCGGTTATCGATATTGATCATAAGATCCTGCCGGACACATTAACACTCGGCTTGCTCTGGCTCGGCCTTCTGCTGAATACCCAGGGAATGTTTACTGACCTTCAGTCGGCTGTTCTTGGGGCGGCACTGGGCTATGGTGTGCTTTGGGGATTCTTCTGGGTCTTCAAATTGCTCACGGGCAAAGATGGTATGGGCTACGGTGACTTCAAGCTTCTCGCCGCACTTGGCGCGTGGTTCGGCTTTCAGTCGCTGTTGACCATTATCATTATGTCGAGCGTTGTCGGTGCCGTCGTTGGTATCGCAGGCGTGATTGTACTTGGACGTGATCGTCAGGTTCCCATTCCTTTCGGCCCCTATCTCGCTATGGCAGGTTGGATCGTAGCCATGTGGGGTAATGAAATCACGCAGTGGTACTTCTCGGTCATATAAGCGGCTCTTCGAATAGCTCTTACGGGGTGCCGTTGCAAGTCGCTTTTACAGGTCGAAGGTTCAGGCCTGTTCGTTCTTTTCTTTTTAGTATTTTTTGAAGCAGGCTCTCAATCAGTATGTTTATTCTCGGCCTTACCGGCGGCATAGGCAGTGGTAAAAGCGCTGCCAGCGCGTATTTCAGAAACCAGGGGATTGTCGTCGTCGACGCCGATATTGTCGCCCGTGAAGTGGTTGAGCCAGGCCAACCTGCCTTGCTCGCCATCAAACAGCGATATGGGTCTGAAGCCCTTCATGATGATGGTACGCTTAACCGTGCCTGGCTACGCGCAAAAGTCTTTGCAGAACCTGATGAACGCAAATGGCTGGAGAGCCAGACCCACCCGCGAATACGGGATAGCATTATTGCGCAATTAAAAGCAGCGACTTCCCCCTACGCCATTCTGGAATCTCCACTTTTGTTTGAGAGCGGTCAGAGCGAGCTGGTCGCCCGCACCCTGGTGATCGATGTTCCAGAAGAGATTCAGGTTGAAAGAGCCTCTTCACGTGATGGCAACGAGGAAGAACAGATTCGCCGTATTATTGCAGCACAGATACCTCGCTCAGAGCGGTTGCAGAGAGCAGACGATGCGGTGGATAATTCAGGCAATCTTGAAGCCCTGTACAGTCAGCTTGAACCGCTTCATCAGTCGTACCTGCAATTAACCTGAGGTGTTCGTGGAAGTTAAGTGTCCAACGTGCGAAAAAACGGTCCAATGGACCCCAGAAGAGAAGTACCGCCCTTTTTGCAGTGAGCGCTGCAAGCTGATCGACCTTGGCGAGTGGGCAAGCGAGGGACACGCGATTCCAGGGAAACCCATGACTGATGAGCTTATGTCTGGTGATATCTCAGACGACATGTTTGCCGCCGACGAAACCCTGAGTGACCACCTTAAACGTCATTGATAGGTGATTGAAGAAGGGTTGATCCGAGCGGATCAACCGCTCGCCGGTATCTTTTCGACCAGAGCCATTAATTCCTCGGTCTTCACTTTATCTGAAGCGAAAACCCGGCCGACTTCGGTGAGGTAGCCTGTCAGACTCTTGTCCATCTTCAGGCCCTCGTTGAAAACCCGGTTGGTCTCGAGGATCCCCTTCTCAAGAACCTTCTGAATTACCCGCTCCTGTTGCTCGTCCATGCCCAGGAACTGGATTTCCTGCTCAATGCCATCGGCAATGTCTTCCACCGCATCGGCAATGCGAACCATAACATCGTGATACCCTTTGTCGATGCCTTCCATAATGCTGGTCATCCGTGAGGTCAGCTTAACTACAAGCTGACTTTCGAGTTTCAGCGACTCAACATTATCCAAAGCGCCGACTCTGGCATCCAAACCCTGTAGCAGTGAAAAGACATTGTCCTTGATCGCACCGTATTTATTCGGGTCATCTACTGGCATGTTCCTGACCAGTAAGGAAACACGCCCGTAATTCATTATGGAGCGCTTCCCGAAGTCGACATAGCGTCCCATCTCACTGCATTCCCGCAGTAAGGTCGACTCCAGGTCCTTCGCCATCCCATTCGCTTCCATGTTCTTTTCACCGAAACGACTGCGAATCTGCAGGGAACTACTGATATTGTAACTTTTGAGTGCCTGAAACAGTCGCATCCCCGCCTGATCGAGGTTCTCACATTGATTGATATCCAGCAGAAACTGAATATTTACTCCCAGATCAGAGGTGTCTGACATGGCAATAAAGGCCATCTCATTAGCCTTATCCAGCTGCTGTTTTAACTGCTCGTTAGCGATGCGGTTAAAGATGGCTTTCATCAGGCGAACCTGTAACTCTGCGCCGTTACCAAACTGGATATGATCATCACAACCGGCATCATAGAAACCCAGCCGGGAATCCAGATCGCGCTCTTCTGTTGCCAGTACAACCACGGGTAATGGTGAAATTACCGGGTGATGTTTGAGTGCCCGAACCTGTGCCTGAGCGCCTGTTCCGTCAGCCTCTTTGTCAAGCACGATAGCAAGCTTGTATTCTTCGAGGTCAGGCAGGTGAAATGTTTCCTGCGCAGTCGCAACAGCCAACAGCGAGAACTGATTTCCGAGGTTTTCCCCGAGCTTTTTTATATCGTTGCAGCCAACAACGAGGACCTTGTATTCCATAGGCGTTAAGGCATCTAGTGAGACGTATTACAAGGTTTAGTCCAGTTAACGCAAATTTACCAACGCGATTCACGATTGGATTACAAAAGCTATCCTATTGATATCTATATCAAATTAATAGTTACATTCGCTGTTAGGCGTATTCAGAAAATCCAAGCCACTATCAAGCACACCGAAAGGCTGGAGATAGTGTCAGAAATCAGATTAACATCAGCTCTTTGGCTTTATGAATCGCCTGAGTCCGGCTAGCAGTGCCAAGTTTCACGTTTATCTTACGAGCATGTGTTTTCACGGTATGCAGCGAAATGTAGAGCTGATCTGCAATCGCTTGATTCGACAATCCCTGAGCCATAAGGTTGAGGACATCACGCTCGCGCTCACTGAGCGCAGACCCTGGCTCATGAGCCGGATTCAGTTCTACCTTTGGCAAATCAAGAAAAGCCACCAGCCCGGGCAGCCAGCTTTGTAATTGCTGGTTTACGCCTTCTGCACGAAATGTCTTCTTCACAACGTCGATCTGGCGCATGGCTTCAGCCGGTTGTTGCAGCGTCATCAAGGCCCCAGCGCGAATCATGCGGATAAACACAGACATAAAACCGTCCGGAGTATGACGCAACCAGCGATCAGTCAGCTCCAGGCATACCTCTGGGCGCCCAGCCATCAGGTGAAGTCTTGAGAGCGTCAAGGTGCTGAACCCCGGTAGCAACGCGCTGTATTCACAACGCGCAACGCCCGCACTGTCAGCATCCGCCAGTAACGCCTCAAGGCAATCATGAGCCCGGCGGAATTTTTTCTGTGAGATCCAGATATTCGAACGCACTGTATGCAACCAGGCATACGCAACAAAATCGACTTGCTGTTCCTGTAAGCGACGCTCGCCATCATCAAGAACATTCAGAGCCAGGGAGTACTGCCCCTGCCCCATCAGATTAAGCGCCCGGATTGCATACCCATAGGCTGCTGCCGGGTCAGAACGCTCTTCACATAGCAGCAATGCCTGAGTAAGAGCGGTATCCGTTGGCTCATCACTGTAACCCGTAATCCAGCCAACGGTTGCTTTCAGTATCTGCAGCCTCGCATACGCCAGACTGTTACCGCCATGCGGACTTGCTTCCAACACCTCATGGCCCTGAGTCAGAACAGATAAGCAGCGCGACGCGTGACCGCGGTTAAACTCAATACGCGCATGATCCAGATGTGCCATACCCTCGAGTGCACTCTGGCGGGATTTACGGGCGATATCGAGTGCAAAACGATTCCAGATACGTGAGCCATCAAGATCCCTATGCGCCAGCGATACCAGAGCCAGCATAGAGGCGGTAAGAAATCTCAGACTAAAACGTTCCGCGGGTAACATCTCCAGCGCCTGACGGCATTGCCGTTCCGCCCGGGTTAACTCGCCTCGCGAACCTGCCATGTACCCTTTCAAAGCAATCAGGCCAGCTTCATCTATGCCCGGAATCAGTGACAGACGCTCGATCAAGCTCTGAGCAGCATCCAGTCGGTTCGTCAAAAGGTGCGTCCAGCACGCAATCTGCATCAGATCGGGAGACGTGTATAGCTGGTCTTCGTTCAGTTGATCAAACCAGACAGTAAGCCCTTGGGTATCCAGACTAGCGAGGATACTGTCAGACTGTTGCGCCATCCAACCGGCGTCGATCGCATCATGATCGGACTGCCCAGCATGAAATAACGCTGCAATCGCATCGTTACGATCCCGAAACCAGTTAAACGCGCGCAGGTGAATATCTCTTCGCCAATCGGCTGGGCGTAGCCGCGATAGACACTGGGCTACAATCGGATCCATTCTGAACCACTCAGGACGGCCGGGAACCTCCTGTAAGTACAGACCCAGCGCCAGTAATCCCTGCATATCACCCGCTGCATAAAGGTCAGGAGCGACAGCTTTAACCAGATCATCATGAAAGGTGCCAAGCACTGCACATAAACACATGAGATCCCTCAGCGGCACAGCCAGATTTGGGATGACTTCGCCACGAAGATAATCAGACACCTCATACAGACCCAGATCACTGCTCCAGCGCTCTGGCATGCCAGCACAACGCCAGGCCATGAGCCAGAGAGCCAGGCCCGCAGGCCAACCCTGCATTTTTCGCAATAACGACGGCACCTCCGCCGAGGGAAGAGTCAGTTGTTGACACTCTAACAGCGCGTTGAATTCAGATATCGAGAAGCTGAGTTGTTGAGTGGTGAGCCAGGCAATATCAGGCAATAATCCAATACTGCCGCGGGCAAACGGTAAATGACGTCCGCTGAATACGAGTTTCAGGTTCGCTGGTCGATACCGTAAAAGGAGAGTCGTAATCGCCCGGCTTTCTTCAAAATCGAGATATTCGACGTTGTCGATGATAAATACATACTGAGTGTCTTGCTGTCGCACATGCTCCAGCAAAGTTGCCACCGCTTCCATGTCGGAAAGTGACGACGAAACACCGCTACTGGTCAGGCCCAGCTCTTTCTCACACGCTCGGACCATCAACCGCGACGACTCGTCAAAACGGTCACACTGATAATATACGACCGTGTGGTCCATCTGCAGTAAAGAGATAGACGAGGATATCACCGACGTTTTCCCATAGCCCGCCGGCGCCAATAGCATTGCCACAGGCGAAGATGCCAAGGCCGCCATGAGAATATCAGAACGGTCGATATGGCTGGCAGGCACCTCAGGACGGGTTGTCTTAACCGCGATAACGCGCGCCTCTACATCGCTTTCGTTATTGCTGGCGGGGTGTACAAACACAGTGTCAGAATCCGTGACGCAAAATTAGTTATTGGGGCCTATAGAAACAAATCGGACGAGCTGCGGCAACGTTGCTCTGGTTACCTTCTGTTACCAGGACGCGACCACCACATCCAGATACCGCTGAATGCCAGAAGAAGCATTGCAAAAGCGGCGGCATCGACTATCCATATCCCCCCACGACCAAACCAGCGCCCACTGTGCATATCCTGCATCACACGCTGCCAGCTAATGGACTGGTTGACGGAAGGAAGCACCTCATACGAGGCAATTCGGGCATGAGGCATAATTTCTTCAAGAGTGAGCGCATCAGTATTCAGCCTCTGCCAATGATCAGGCGATCCAGCAACCAGCTGCCCCTCTGAAATCGCCGGCCTGGCGTCGTCGGCCAGACTAAGAAAAGCAGGATCAAAAGACTCGATCAGCTGATAATCGCCCGTCAGCAAGTGCCAGCCAGAAAGGCAGCTGACGAGCACATAATCCAGAGCCTCTGCAGCCCCCGTCAATCGGTCACAATCTGCTATGACCTCCTCGTCTAGCATCAGCATGCCGTTAGCAGAGTACAGCAACCCGTAGCGGCCGCGGTAGCCAATGTTATCCGGCAATACCGACTGATATGGCCAGAGCAGGACACGGCTCTGAGGGTAATGATTGTCCAGCTCAAGTTGCCCAGTATGATTCAACGCAACACCGGTAATCACGAGAAGAATAAGTAGGATAGATACCAGCAGTCCCAGGCGGCGATGCCAGCGGTGCAGAAAAAAGCGGATTCTTCGTCTTAGCTGCGGTCTAAGGTTCGACTGCATTATCCTCGTTCGCCCAGCGATCTAATAGAAGCGCCAGTTTAGCGACTTTCTTCATTGTGCGCACTGAATAGGTCGCACCTGATATGCCATCAATATGCTGAGAAAGATCTCCACTGTCTGTCAGTGAAATATCTTTATATTGGCGGGTGTACTGTGGAAGACGAATTTCGTCACCACGTACTTCTCTGAATACCATAACCTCTATACGCTCTATGCGCCCAGACGAGGTGACGATGCCGAAGGTAATGGGCTTCTCTTTGCCGATCTCACTCAGCGTCCAGAGGTACCGCCCTCCAGCCGATAGATAGCGAAGCCGAGCCTGGCGAGGCGCGTCTCCTAGCAAAGCCTCAGCTTGCTGTCGGCGCTCTGGCGTCATCCAGAGCGCCGATTTTTCCGGTTCAGACTCGCTGAATACTTCAGCACTGATCTGCGCTGGCGTGTAATACGTTGTTCCGGCCGACACCGGCAAACCTATTATTAGCAAGAAAGTAAAAAGCGAGCGTAACAAACCGGTCTACCTCAGAAGCTGAAACCTACACCAAGATTGTAACCAGTGGCGCTCAATTCACCAGCGGTTTCCTGACGGAAGTAATCAGCTTTCAGAACTGCAGTATCAGCCAGCCAGTAGTTCACACCGATGTCATTCTGAGTTTTCAGTTCATCAATCTGAGCTTGTGTTGCAGCATCCGCCGCATAGGTCATGTTAGACAGAGCGATAGCGGTGCCAAGCACAGCGAGCTTTTTCATCTGGGATCTCCAAATTAAGGTCATCAATTTCATCAGGTTGTTCGATTGCGACAGGAAAGATACCCGAATGCACAATACAAAAGCAAATGCTACAGATTACTATTAACAAGAGTATTTCATTACTGTATACAATCGCATTTGTCGGTTTTATACAGTCACCGTACTGCACTACCCCAAGCAACGAAGGTTGAGCCTTACTCTTCAGACGGCAGAACTCCCATCGACCGGTTCAATCAGGTAAACTCCTGAGTCATAGAATTTGCGAATCCACGCCACGAATCAGGCCTAATACAGCACATGACCATGCAAGAGACTTATCAGCCCCAAACCATTGAATCTGCCGTTCAGAGTCACTGGGAAGAAAATCAGGTATTTAAAGCCGTAGTCGACAGCAACAAAGAAAAATTCTACTGCCTGTCGATGTTCCCTTATCCAAGCGGACGGCTACACATGGGGCATGTGCGTAATTACACCATCGGTGATGTGATCTCGCGCTATCAGCGCATGCAAGGCAAAAACGTGATGCAGCCAATGGGTTGGGATGCGTTCGGTCTGCCCGCTGAAAATGCCGCGATCAAACATCAGGTCGCGCCAGCAAAATGGACCAAAGAAAACATCGCCTACATGAAAGGTCAGCTGAAATCGCTGGGTTTTGGTTACGACTGGGACCGTGAACTGGCCACCTGCGACCCTGAATACTACCGCTGGGAACAGTGGTTCTTCACCACTCTGATCGACAAGGGTCTGGCGTACAAGAAAGTTTCTGCCGTGAACTGGTGTCCGAACGATCAGACCGTACTGGCGAACGAACAGGTCATCGATGGCTGCTGCTGGCGCTGTGACACCGTGGTTGAGCGCAAAGAAATTCCGCAGTGGTTTATCCGCATTACCGATTATGCGGAAGAGCTCCTGAACGATCTGGACCAGCTGGATGGCTGGCCAGATCAGGTGAAGGCCATGCAACGCAACTGGATCGGCAAATCCCGTGGCATCCAGATGACATTTGGTCTTAAAGATCGAGCAGACAGCCTTGAGATCTACACTACCCGTCCGGACACCCTGATGGGCGTGAGCTACGTTGCCGTCGCGGCGGGCCACCCTCTGGCGAAAGAAGCCGCCGAGAACAATCCTGAGCTCGCGGCGTTCATCGACGAGTGCAGCAAGTCCGGTACCGCTGAAGCCGACGTTGCCACCGCCGAGAAGAAAGGTCTGGCCACCGGTTTCACTGCCATTCACCCAATTTCCGGCAAAGAAGTCCCTGTCTGGGTCGCGAACTTCGTACTGATGGAATTCGGCACCGGTGCCGTAATGGCCGTGCCCGCGCACGACCAGCGCGACTGGGAGTTTGCAACCAAATACGGTATTGAGATCCAACAAGTCATCGAACCTGCCAACGGTGAAGAGATTGATCTGAGCAAAGAAGCCTTTACCGAAAAAGGCACCCTGGTCAATTCTGGTGAATTCGACGGTCTGAGTTTTGAATCAGCCTTTGATGCCATTGCAGAGAAACTCAAAAGCGAAGGCAAAGGCGAAATCAAAGTTAATTACCGCCTGCGCGACTGGGGGGTCAGCCGTCAGCGCTACTGGGGTGCGCCAATTCCAGTGATCCGTACACAGGACGGCGACACTGTTCCAGCGCCGGAGAGCCACCAGCCGGTGATTCTGCCGACCGACGTAGTGATGGACGGCGTGAATTCGCCGATCAAGAACAATCCTGAATTCGAGAACATCGAACTCGACGGTCAACCGGCATTCCGCGAAACCGACACCTTCGATACCTTTATGGAATCGTCCTGGTACTACGCGCGTTACTGCTCACCGCAGGACGACACCCAGATGCTGGACCCGAAAGAAGCCAACTACTGGCTCCCGGTTGACCAGTACATTGGTGGTATTGAGCACGCGATTCTGCACCTGCTGTACGCGCGTTTCTTTCACAAGCTGCTGCGCGATGCGGGTCTGGTGAACTGCGACGAGCCGTTCAAAAACCTGCTGACCCAAGGCATGGTACTGGCCGAAGCCTTCTCCTACACCACGGAAAACGGCGCCAAAGAATGGGTTAACCCACTCGACGTGACCGTTGAGCGTGACGAGAAAGGCCGCGTTACCGGTGCCAAACGTACCGAAGACGGTCTGGAGCTGACGGCAGCGGGCATGAGCAAAATGTCCAAGTCGAAAAACAACGGCGTTGACCCTCAGGAAGCCATTAAGCAGTACGGTGCCGACACCGTGCGCCTGTACACCATGTTTGCCGCGCCGCCGGAACAAACACTCGAGTGGTCTGACTCTGGCGTTCAGGGCGCCCAGCGCTTCCTGCAGCGTGTATGGCGCTTAAGCTATGAGCTGTTGCAACAAGCAGATCGTGGCGACATCGCTCAACTGAACAAAGATGAAAAAGACGCACGCCGCAAAGTGCATGAAACCATTCAGAAAGTGAGCGACGATGTAGGCCGTCGTTACAGCTTCAATACTGGCATTGCTGCAGTGATGGAATTGATCAACACCCTGCAGAAGCAGAAACTCGATAGCGCTGGTGCTCGTGCTGTCGTCACCGAAGGTCTGGACGCCGTGGTGCGCATGCTGTCACCGATTGCTCCGCACATTGCCCAGTCTTTGTGGGAGGCCTTTGGCAATGACGGTCTGGTTCTGGATGCGCCGTGGCCGGTAGTCGATAAAAAAGCACTGGAAAAAGACAGTATCCTGCTGATCGTTCAGGTGAACGGTAAAGTGCGTGCCAAACTGGAAGCGCCCGCTACCGCGAGCAAAGACGAACTCGAAGCCATGGCGATGGCAGACGACAGCGTTAAAGCCCAGATTGACGGTAAAACCGTACGAAAAGTTATCGTTGTGCCAGGAAAATTAGTCAACATCGTTGCTAATTAATGGAGCTAGCTGCGTTGCTCTGGCGGTGTTAAAAACCAGATTAAAATGCTCATTTATGACGTATAAACTGCGCTTTCAATCTGGTTTTTGCCTTGCCATAGCGGCCTCGCTGACGCTCCCGAAGCACTGAGTCCGGTTAAAAACATAGCCTTCAGGGTTTCTATTTTTCGGAATTAATATGCGCCACCTGATTTTCTTATTGTCACTCACTCTGATCGCCAGCTGCGGCTGGCAACTCAGGGGTGTTTCGGAGCTGCCAGAAGGCTTCCGTATTATTCACGTAAGTGGTGGCCCTCAGGGCATTCGTGAACAGCTAGTGCAGCGCCTTCGCTTTAATGACGTTGTTGTACCCGAACGAGCACTCGACGCACCTGCTCAGATTGAAATTAACGAATACTCCGTAGAGCGGCGTACTCTGACAGTAAATAGCGTTGGCCAGATTGCTGAATACGAGTTCAACGCATTACTTGATGTGACCGTAATCCGTGGAGAAGAGACGTATCAATTTGTCACAGAATCCCGGCGCACTCTGAGTAATGACGTCAACAACGTCGTTGCCACACAGCAAGAAGAACGACAGTTGCGCGATGCGCTGGATTCAGACTTGCTCAGTCGCTTGATGCGCCGTCTGGAACGCCTGTAATGAAATTACGTCAGGATCAGTTAGGGCCGCATCTCGCCAAAGAACTGGCTCCCTGCTACCTGATTTCAGGCGATGACCCGTTACTGGTCATGGAGGCTTGCGACGATATACGCAAAGCCGTCAAACAACAGGGCATTGATGAGCGCGAACTGTTTCATGCGGAAGCCGGTTTCGAATGGCGCACTCTGAGAGAAGAAGCGTCAGCCATGTCTCTGTTCTCCAGTCGTCGCCTGCTGGAACTACGCATCCCCAATGGTAAGCCTTCCGACAAAGGGGAGACGATTAAGGATCTTGCCGAGCATCCGTCGCCCGACAATATTGTGCTGATCATCTGCCCAAGACTCGATGCTAAGACGCAGAAAACCGCCTGGTATAAAGCGATTGAGAAACATGGTGTTGTACTGCCCATCTGGCCCATCGAGCGAAATCAGTACCCTGGCTGGCTGAAACGTCGCTTCCAGATGGCAGGGCTCCAGGCTGACCAGGCTGCCGTTTCTGCACTTGCTCACCAGACAGAGGGCAACTTACTGGCCGCAGTTCAGGAAATCGAAAAACTGCGGATGCTGGGCGAAACTAACGTCAGCGAAGAGCTTATTATGCAGAGTGCGGGCGACAGCTCCCGCTTCGATGCGTTCGGGCTGGCAGATGCCTGCCTGATGGGAAAGCTGGGCGAGGCAAACCGTATGCTGGGTCACCTGCGTTCTGAGGGGCACGAGCCGATTATGGTGTTGGGCGCCCTGACCCGGAAGATCAGGCAACTGATTGCATTAAAGCCCTGTCAGGGGGCACAAGCACTCTCCGAGGGTTTCCGGTCTCAGGGCGTCTGGCCAAGACAGCAGGCCCCTTATAAAGCAGCCCTTCAACGTCTGTCGATGAAAGATCTCCACAGAGCACTGAGCACTGCGGCAGAAGCAGACCTGGCCGCCAAAGGCAGCGGCGACGACGCTTGGCTCAAAATGGGGCAAATAGTCATTATCCTATCAGGTCAGGCAGACAAACTCTTTACATTGACCTGAAAAGAACCGTTAGCTCAGTCACACTTTTTTCCGATTGCCGCTGCCATACTCTCCTGAGTGATCCAATCAGCCTGAATTTGTACTCTGCCAGTCATATGGCTCACGACGACTAATCACGCGTCATGATATCGACAGAATTTGGCAATTAAGATTTCGGAAGTGTAGCCAGTGCCGTCATACCGGATTCATAATCCGGTAAAAAATAAGCGGTTTCAAAACCGCGTGTCTGATGGAGATTAAAATGAACACAGTAGCCCAGCAGCAGAACAGCGATCTCGTATGGGATCTTGAGAAACTCAATCAGCACAAACGTGCGATGAATTTCGTAAAGCAGTTCGAAAACCGCTTCTGTGTATTCTCAACTTCCGTACGTCAGCTTTACACCAATTACAGTATTTTCTTCCCGGAAGAAGCACACCGCCAGATGGTGATTCTTCCAGATCCTTACGCCTTTCACGATACCTTCAGCCACCTGAACCCTGATGCTGTCAGTGCCACAGGCCTGCATGTCATTCCGGGTAACCTGATAGGCAAGCAAGGCTTGTATCTGGTGATTTCTCACAAGGATAAGAAGGTTCGCTCGGTGCCTATTCCGTTCCAGGAAGGTATGCGTCAGATTCTTCGCCGAACAAACAGCGACGATCCTTTCCTGCCCGTATTGATGAAAGGTGACCTACGTGAGTTCAACGACAAACTGCCGTGCCTGCACTTGCATCGTCTGCGTCTGAGCGAACTGTCTGGGCTGTCATCTCTGGAGCGTGAAAGTATCCGCAGCCTGATCACAGATAAGCTGATGGATCTCTACCAGAAGTCTGCGACTTTCAACACCGGCAGCTGACCCAAAAGTCTGAAATCTCAGGCGGTTTCTTTCGATGGGTCGTGGTAATAGGCCCGAACCAGACGCGCTAACCCTTGTCGCCACGCCTTATTCTTAATCCCAAACGTGTGGAACAGAGACGTGTGATCAGCAATAGGTACCCACACCTCCGGTGTCATACCCCCCTCCTGAGTAGTCAGTTCTACGGCCGTCAAATCCTCAAACTGACGCGCCTCTGCCAGCAAGGCTTCTGCAAAGGTGTATGATGAAACCGGCTCAACGCCAGAAAAATGATAAGTTCCCCAGAGATCCTCTGCGAGATGAATCTGACGAAGCATCGCCAACACCACGATCGCAACATCGTCGACGGGGGTCGGTTCAAACTCACGCTGCATATCTAACGCCAGCGACGGCTCTGAGCGGATGACGCTGAGAATACGACTGGCAAAGTCGCTGCCATCGAGCGTTAGCAACTGCCCAACTCGAAGAATAATATGCTGAGGGTTCTCGGCCACCAGTATTTCCAGCTCAGCAAAAGCTGAGCTCAATTCACTGGTATTGTCGGCAGGTGACTGCTCCTTCACTGTTTCTTTGCTGCCCAGGTATCGATGCAAGGTGGAGAGCAACACCACCAGAGCACCCTCTTCCTGGGCCCGGCCAATCCAGAATTTAGCAGACTCAAAATCGGTAGTTTCATTCAGCGCTGGCGAAATTACGTACACCGGTCGGGCACTGGACTGCAACATCGGACGCTCAGTACTGGCAATAGACACGCCGCGATGAATGAGATTCTGTTCTGCCAGATAGCGACAGAGATAACGACCTATTGGGCGGTCTGCACCAATGACGTGGGTGTGAAAACTACTGATAGCCAAGTGCGTATTCCGAGTATGGAGTTCAAAAAAGCAAGGTTACCACTGCAATCCTTAGACAGCACGCGGGATTTAATCGACGGCCAGTGACAATTCACAGATCACATTCTGATTCCGTAATGCATCATTTCTGTTGGGATACATGCGAACGTCGTTGAGGCCGATAAGTAGAGCGAGACCTCCAGTAAGGCCGACAAACCCGGCTCTGTGCTCTTCAATAAACGGGGAATGTAACGCTAGTCCTTGTGCAAGCGCTTCATTGCGTACCATGCCTCCAGCCAAGGGATCTACGCAATCTCCCGGGCGACGAAATAGAGCGATCGACTGTGGACTGATGACAAGAGCATTGCCATTGACCAGCTCAGCCTCAGCCACAGGCGTACCATCTACCAGGGTCAGAAGCTTCCAGGCACGGATCAGATCAGATGAATTTTCAATAATCATAGACAAAAATGGCGACTTAAAAGTCGCCAGTGTACCCCACCCGAAAGCCCCTCAGAAGAGCTCAATTTCGCTGTCACCGCCGCCCTCGTCTCTGCGGCGCCGATCGTTGACTTCAGCAAGCACCATATCCTGCAGGTCCAGAAGCTCATCATCGGTAAGCTGACTGATATCCAGAGCCTGAAACGTACGCGCTAATGCCGCCTGCGCCTGATAACAATGCTGGTGGGCTGGGCCGCTACCCGGGACCGTAACACCACTGGTGCCGAATACGGGCTTTTTGCAATACACACAATTGAGTGACATAACTCTCCTTCGGGAGAAGTTGTTGACCTTCTTTGTGTGAGTATAGCCAGTGATCCCGGTTTCGCCTGCGAGGTGAGGTCAACCCCCGACCTTTACACAGTTGCAACTACTCGAAATTCACCGACTTCTCAGCACGGTTGCCAAACTTATCTTCGACAACCAGCGTCCAGCGAGTACTGTTGCCAATGATCTGGCATGGCACCATAACGTGGCCAGGGTAAGACACAAAACCATCGCAACGGTCCCCCATAACACTTTCAAGCCAGACTGACTCAATGCCGCGGCCATCATCATACGCCATGCCTGACAGCCTCTTCGTCTCATCGAGCCATTCTATGTCACCAATCACGGGAGCATCATAATCGGGGTAATCCGATTTATCCCATGGGTCCGTACCATCCCGCGCTTCAATATCGTTACTGAAGCCATCACCATCGAGATCAGTGTCTGTATTATCTCCAATGCCGTCGCCATCAAAGTCTGCCCACTCCGTTGGGTCAGATGGAAAGGCGTCCACGTCATTGCTGTAACCGTCATTGTCTCGGTCATCATCCAGCTCATCCGGAATACCATCACCATCGGAGTCCGGCGGTGTACTGGTGTTGTCGTATGGATCATACGATAGTTCGCGCTCATAGCGATTAATGATGCCATCACCATCAATATCCGGGTCACTGTTATCGCCAGTGCCATCACCGTCCGTGTCGCTCCATTCCTTGCGATTCAGCGGGAATACATCGCTGCCGTTCGGGACTTCATCACCATCAATGTCTTTGTCCAGGGCATCTGGAATACCGTCCCTGTCCATGTCTGAAGGGACACTTAATGGGTCTTTTGGATCTGTACCCAGCCGTACCTCATATTCATTGCTGATACCGTCGCCATCGATGTCGAGATCGATATTGTCGCCTTCGCCGTCTCCGTCAAGATCAGACCACTCAAGGGGATTATCAGGAAAAACGTCTTCCTCGTTCAGGTAGCCGTCACCATCTCTGTCCTGGTCAACAACGTCGGGGATTCCGTCGCCATCAGCATCACGAGGTACGGAGCTGGCATCTGCAGGATTCGTCCCTGCCTGTTCCTCATAGACGTTATCGATGCCATCACCGTCGCGGTCTCTGTCGCGATTATCGCCGATGCCGTCACCATCCAGATCAAACCACTCGGACGGGTCACGCGGAAAGAGATCAATATCATTGCCAATGGTGTCACCGTCGAGGTCGGTATCCAGCTCGTCCGGAATACCGTCCCCATCAAAGTCGTTCGGGACGCTGTCAGCATTGTAAGGGTCAAAGCTCAGGGTAAGCTCAAACTCGTTATTGATGCCGTCGTTGTCGATGTCTTCATCTGAGTTGTCGCCAAGGCCATCGCCATCAAAGTCCGCCCACTCAGAGGCGTCCTCAGGGAAGGCATCGTCTTTATTCAGATAGCTGTCACCATCAATGTCATCATCCAGTACATCAACAATGCCGTCTTTATCCAGATCACGTGGTTTACTTTCAGGATCTGAGTCATCTGAACCCGCGATCCGCTCGACTTCATTACTGAAGCCATCATTATCCCTGTCAGGGTCGCGGTTATCACCGATACCGTCACCGTCAGTGTCTACCCACTCTTCGCCATCCGACGGGAATACATCGACACTGTTATCGACGCCGTCACCATCGAGGTCAGAGTCGAAGTAATCTGGCATGCCATCACCATCGACATCCGACGGCTTGCTATCCGGATCAAGAACGCCGGTGCCAAGATGCATTTCGAAAACGTTCGGAATACCGTCGTTATCAGCATCCGGATCTTCGTTGTCCGGGATACCATCGCCGTCGGTATCCGCCCACGCCGCACTGTTGTCCGGGTAGAGATCGACATCATTAGCAAAACCATCGCCATCACGGTCATCATCAAGGGTGTCAGGAATGCCGTCACGATCCGTATCGGCTGGCGCTGAAAAACGGTCATCCGGATCAGTACCCGCCTCCTCTTCGAAGCTATTGGCTACGCCATCACCATCACGGTCGGAGTCTGTATTGTCACCCGTTCCGTCGCGGTCAAGGTCTGACCACTCGTTTTTATCCAGCGGGAAGGCGTCGTCGACGTTAGGGACACCATCGTTATCCATATCAGGGTCAAGCAGATCTGGTATACCATCTCTGTCGCGGTCTTTCGGACGGGAGCTGGCACGCGTTGGGTCAAAGCCAAGCTTTTCCTCGTACTCGTTGCCAACACCATCACCGTCGAGGTCCTGATCCGTATTGTCGCCTACACCATCGGCGTCCGTATCCTTCCAGTCGTTCAGGTCCTGCGGAAAGGCGTCTTTCTGATTGGGCACTCCATCATTGTCCATATCATCATCAATGGAATCAGGAATACCATCACCATCGATGTCTGTCTGGTCAGGGACATCAGGGTCAAAACCGGCAGCCGCCTCGAGAAAGTTCGGGAGTCCATCACCATCACGGTCCGGGTCCTGAGCATCTGCGATGCCATCATTATCGAGATCATCAAGGGCCGAATGGGCAGGCAGTGACAGCGCCGCTAATATCGCCAGCGCAAGTGGTGTACGCCACATAGTTCTTTTTATTCCTAAGGCTGTGTTCTGGCCAGATCAGGCTGGCATTCAACCGGACGATTTTTATCAGTCACCAGAATACCGGCAACGTCTTTATCATTCTGTGGTCTGAGTAACAGATAGCCACTCTCACAGAATGCTTCTTTGCCGGAAGACTTTTCGGATACTTTGACGGAATACTCGGGGCTCAGTGACAATAGCTTGAATTCAGCCACAGTAGCCCGGTCTTTCTCGTCAGGAAATTGAATATAACCGTAATGTTTGAGGGCCAGTACAGTAACGATGACACCAACAATAAACCCGATAAAGCTCCACTTCGCTTTGTCCGGTTCGTTGTATTGCTCAGGTGTACTTTCAGTCATGCTTATTTCTCCGGAGATTCGCCCCACAAGGGCATCAGCTTGTGGTCAATGCCGAGTTGATTCAGTATACGCGCGACAATAAAGTCGATCAGATCATTGATGCTTTTCGGGTCATGGTAGAAGCCAGGGCATGCCGGCATGACCGTCGCTCCCATGCGGGTCAGGGTCAGCATATTCGTCAGGTGTATTTCAGAAAATGGCGTTTCGCGAGGCACAAGAATCAGTTTACGCCGCTCTTTAAGGGCAACATCCGCCGCTCGCTCGGTCAGATTGTTGCTTGCCCCGGTAGCCACCGCTGACAAGGTACCCGTACTGCAAGGACAGATCACCACAGGGCCTGGCTGACCTGACCCCGATGCCCACGGCGCCATCCAGTCTTCCCGGCCGTATACCCTGACATCATCCTCATCACAGCCGTAGTATTTCTGCAACTCACGAGCCTGAGCCTGAGGCTTGGCCGGTAGCGTCAGCTCAGTTTCAGTTGCCAAAACCAGCAGCGCAGCTTTTGAAAAGATAAAATCAGCACCGACACCCGCAGCAATCAATGCCTGGCCAAGCCGCAACGCATAAGCAGAGCCAGAGGCTCCTGTCACTGCAATAAGGATTCGGCCAGCATCAGCCATACTTTTCCTCCAGAGCCTTGGCTAAACGTCGGGGCATATTATCAAAGCCTCCGTTGGACATCACAAGGATACGGTCTCCCGGGCGCGCGTCATTGACGACCGCATCGACTATTTCCGCTGTCGATTGATAAGAATGTGCTGGGGCACGACACGCCCTCACGACATCCGACAATGACCAGCTGATATTTTCAGGCTCAAACCAATACGTGCCGTCAGCATCGTTTACCGAGCCCGCCAGTGTCTCTTTGTGAACGCCCGCTTTCATTGTGTTAGAACGTGGCTCCAGAACCGCGAGCAGACGTCCGTCAGTGTTAGTCAGCTGAGCCTTCGCCCCCTGAAGCGTGGTCGCGATCGCGGTTGGATGGTGCGCAAAATCATCATATACAGGAATTGCGCCTTCGGGGTTCACAAGCTCCATGCGCCGTTTCACCGATTGGAACTCAGCAAGTGCCTCGGCCGCAACAGCCGGGCTGACGCCCACATGAAACGCTGCCGCCATCGCCGCCACGGCGTTACTGACGTTGTGAGCGCCAGACAAGCTCCAATGGATGGGATACGCCTCGTCACGGACAGTCACTTCAAACTGACTGCCATCGGGCGCACTCATCGTCCATTGCCAGTCAGCTCCGGCCGATGAAAAAGTCGTCTGACTACTCCAGCAGCCCATAGACATCACACGATCAATTGCCTCACAGTCGGCTGGGCGAATGACCTGCCCGCTTTGAGGAATAGTACGGATGACATGATGAAACTGGCGTTCAATCGCCGCCAGATCAGGGAAGATATCGGCGTGATCAAACTCAAGGTTATTGGCAATAAAGGTTCGCGGGCGGTAATGCACGAACTTTGACCGCTTATCGAAAAAAGCCGTATCGTACTCGTCTGCTTCGATAACAAAGAAAGGGCTATCTCCCAATGTTGCAGAAGATGTGAAGTTCTCAGGGACACCGCCAATAAGATACCCCGGAGACATCCCCGCGAACTCAAGAATCCACGCCAGCATACTGGCGGTCGTGGTTTTGCCGTGAGTCCCTGCAACCGCTAACACCCAGCGGCCTTGAAGCACGTGATCGCCTAACCATTGAGGGCCTGAGGTATAGGGAATACCCCGCTCCAGCACATACTCTACCGAAGCGTTGCCACGTCCCATAGCATTACCAATAACAACAAGATCAACATCTTCAGGGATCCCCGCTGGATCAAACCCTTGCGTCAACGCAATGCCCGCCTGCTCCAGCTGATCGCTCATCGGCGGATAGACACCGTGATCGGATCCAGACACATCGTGTCCCAAGGCTTTTGCCAGCTGTGCCAGCGACCCCATAAAGGTGCCGCAGATTCCCAGAATGTGAAGCTTCATCCGTCGACCAGTCATCTTACAAAGCGGTTAGTTTACACGGCCACTGCCGTCTCCCCAACAGCCACTGAATTTCCGCACAGATTAAGGTAGTATGCGCCCATTACTTAAATCAGGACTATGAGGTTCGGAGCATGCAGCGCCTGCGCACTTTTCTCGACAACCACTGTAAGGATTCAGACGTCGCCAACATTATTGAAGGTCTGACGGTTACCTGTAAGGATATTTCACATCGCCTGCACCTGGGTGCACTGGCAGGCGTACTTGGCAGCGCCGGACAGGAAAACGTGCAGGGAGAATCTCAGAAGTTGCTGGATGTGATCTCTAACGACCTCATCAAAGAGTGTCTCGCAGCGATGCCTGCGGTGCGCGGTCTCGCCAGTGAAGAGGAGCCAGATCCGGTTGCCTGTAACCCAGAGGGTGATTATCTGGTTCTGTTCGACCCTCTCGACGGATCATCCAACATTGATGTGAATGTCACTGTCGGTACCATCTTTTCTGTACTGAAAGCAGCACCTGGGGCTGATGGTGGCGACGAAGCTACCTATCTGCAGGCTGGAAATAAGCAGGTTGCTGCAGGTTATGTACTGTACGGCCCTTCGACCCTGCTTGTGTTCAGCACTGGCGAAGGTGTCCACAGCTTCACCCTGGACCCTCGTATCGGTGAGTTCGTACTGCAACGTGACAACATTCAGGTACCTACTGAAACTCAGGAGTTCGCCATCAACATGTCGAACCAACGTTTCTGGTTACCGCAGATGCAGAACTATGTAGCCGACCTTCTCAAAGGCGAAGAAGGCCCTCTGGGTAAGCGATACAACATGCGTTGGATTGCGTCTATGGTGGCTGAGATACACAGAATTCTGACTCGTGGCGGTATATTCATGTACCCGTTCGATAATCGTGATCCTTCAAAGCCAGGCAAACTCCGCTTGATGTACGAAGGCAATCCGATGAGCATGTTGATCGAGCAGGCTGGCGGTAAAGCCAGCACCGCCTTTGAAGATATTATGGACGTTGCCCCTGACGCGATCCACCAGCGTGTGTCTGTCGTTATGGGTTCAGCAGACGAAGTTGAGAAAGCCTGTTCCTACCATAAGTAAGCAGCGTTCTCTCTTCGATGTCTGACTCAGGTGGCTGTACTCTCCAGCCACCTTTCAGTCATCAGGATCAGCCCCTTAAGAGAAATCGGCTTGGCCATATAATCATTCATACCACTGGCAAGACATCGCTCTTCAACCTGATCGGTTGTATTCGCGGTACAAGCGATAATAGCCCCACTAAACCCTGCCTCACGCAACTTCTGACTCGTCTCAAAGCCATCCATTCCCGGCATCTGGCAGTCCATCAACACCAATGAAACGGATTGTTCTTCGACGGCGACTAACGCGGCAGCCCCAGACATCACGGCGATCACGTCACGATCAGGATGAATCCGCGCTAACATTTTTTCAGCTACTTTGAGGTTCACCTCATTATCCTCAACAATCAGCAGCTTTCCTTTATTGCCCGACGGGGAGTCCTCACTACTCCCCTCAGCCCCAGAAAAAACCCGACGACCTCCAGAATATAGAGTGCCCGAGGAGTGATCAGGAATTGCGCCCGGCACTTGATTAACGGGTGCCAATATCACTTCCGGCAAGGTAACTTCGACAATACAGCCTCCACTTTCGTGCTGGCTGAAGGTCAGCTCACCCCCCAGTGCCTTAACTACATGCGACGTTATCGTTAAGCCCAGCCCCGCGCCCTCGTATTGGCGGTTAAGATCTGACTCAAGCTGAGTGAAGGGCTCAAGAATGGATGCGTACTCCGATGCCGGGATGCCAATACCAGTATCAGAAACAGTAATACGTATCCCCGCCCCCTGTGGCGCGATACTGACGGACACAACCCCCTGCAGGGTAAACTTAAGGGCGTTATCAATCAGGTGCCTCAGTATCTGCCGCAAAAGGCCCGGATAAGTAAGAATAGGTTGCTCACGCAGCTCTCCCTGAATATCGGTGATAAACGAGAGACCTTGCGACATCGCCCGAGACCTCAGAACCTCAAAGAAAGAATCAAAGTAGTCGCTGAGCAGGCAGTACTCCGGCGCCGCAGCCACGGACTTCTGGTCGGTATCCGCAACGACCATAATGTCATCAAGAAGCTGACCGAGTTGAACCAGGCTCTGCTCCGCCTGCTCTTTATGCAGCGTAAAGTCGCTTTTCTGCATCTCATGATGCATCAGCTCCAGCATTCCCAGAGCACCGTTCAGAGGGGTTCGCAGTTCATGACTCATCATCGCCAGAAACTGACTTTTGGATTCACTCGCGCTGCGAGCTTTTTTCTGTTCTTCCAGCAGCCTGGCGGTAAACACGCGTTGCTCACTCTGAGCCCGCTCAAGGGCTTCGGCGAGGCGATTACCGCTGTTCTGTACGCGCCCCAATTCAGCGCCATCCGACTCCTCAATGCGGTTCCAGTAGTCGCCTCCGGAAAGAGACGACAGAAAAGCCGCCGTGCGCTCCAGCGGCCGCACAATCATCAGAGCAATATATCGGCCAGTCAGCGCCGCCAGCAAGACCACCAGCACGCCAGCAACTACTGATTGATAGAGAATTTCCATCTCCCGGGCGTGCAGGTAGTGATCCGTCATCGCTATTTCAATCACTGCGAATGTCACGCTTCGCTCTGAGCTTTCTTCGTCCAGCAGCCCTCCCATATCAACCGGGTCCAGATCGATAACGGTGCGGTTAAGCTCTTTCTGAAAAACACGGAGATCATCGAATTCCAGCTCGTCATAACCTTCAACTGTTCGCTCGATCAGGGGCAGACCGAGAGGATCCAGCACCCGAACCGCTGCTATCTCCGGCCTTCCCAGTGCAGCATCCATTAATGGCGCCAGCATCTCATAATTACCCGAGATCACGGGGTACTCTGCAGAGGCACTGATACTCTCTACCATCAGACGCACAATCGATTCGCTGTTCTCACCTGCATCTGACCAGCGCTGAGACATGTGCATTGCCGTTAACAGCAGTACAGTAATGAACGCCGGCACCGCAGCAAGCACAATAGCCCTACGACGAATAGACCAGTGACTGATCCTCATTGATCTGACTCCTGCGACCTTAGCCTTTTGGCCACGTCAACAGAATCAGGGAGCAACAGGTTAAGCGAACGCCCGACCTGACGATTGAATCCGACACTAAAATAAGGGTTGTAATCAGCCTCAGGAAAGGTCGCTGCCTCACTGAGACCTTCATTAACTATCTCGGTGAGCCGCTGCACAACATCTTCTGGCGTACTGTAAGTCGATGCCAGCGCTCCCGCCTTAAGATAGGCTTGCGTCGGGCCAATTAATGGCCGGTTGTGCCGGTAGGAGGTAATCAGAATACTTTTTATATTTTCAGCACTATAGAGATCAGGATCATAGACACCGATAAGCGCTCTGCTGGACCCAAGCAATTCAACCAACGCATGATTAAGACTGTCGTATTCAGATACAGGGTAAACACGAAGGTTGTCGGCCGACACAAGGCTACTGGCATCACTGGCAACCAAAGCGCCAAACACTTCCTTTTCACCGAATATGGCCTCGGCAAGCGCTAACTGACGCTGCAACGGAGCCTCAGAATACACGGCACTAGCAACATAAGAGCGGAATTCGCGGTGTTCTGCTCTGGAAAGGTAGGAGGCCACAACAGGGATATTGCCCGGAAGCCTGTCCTCGGCAATCAGTTGACGTAATGTACTACCGCTGAGAGTGACTATCAGACGGTATTTCTCAAGATTAACCTCTGAGTTCAGGTCAACCAATTCGACGCGTTCGGGGGTCGCTGTGTCTTTGAGGGAATCCTCCAGCATCTGGGCAAATTTCTGTGCCTGAGCCGTCGCCGAAGGTGCAATCATTGCAATATCAGCATGCGCGGCAATCATGCTGCAATAAAGCAACAATGCCCAACATATCCTGATAACTGCTTCCATGCGCATATCTCTGCCTTGATGATATCCTCAGCGCAGTATAGCGCTTCCTGATAACAAACGCTTTTATCTATACAAATGAATACTCAATGATATCGCTCACCTCTGACAGACCTGAAAACGCTGTGCCAGACCAGAGCATCGGAACAGAAAGCAGTTCAGATTATGAGGTGTGACTACCGTAACCGCGAGGTAATTTCAGAAATGTCTTCGGGCAGGACAATATCGAGCGAACGCGCCACCTGCTCATTCACGGTGACCGAGAAGTAAGGGTTGTACCCCGGGGGAGGGAGCACGTCTGATTCGATGATTTCGACCAGTCGCTTAACGGTATCTGCGAGAGAACTATAAGTGGTGGCAATAGCACCCGCGCGGATATAGGCCTGATGAGGGCCAACCAGAGGGATGTTCTGGCGATAAGCCGTGATCAGAATATTTTTGATCGTTGATGGGTTGTACACCCCCCTGTCGAGGGTGCCCAGCAATACATCGTGCTCAGCCAGAGCTTCTTTTAAGGTCCGGTTCAGGCTGTCCTCTGGTTTCCTGGCAAACACAGTAAAGTCATCGCCTTGCAGTAATCCAATTTCACGGCTGACCCAGTCAGGCGCTTCATCTGACAGGATCAGCGCCAGACGAGCGTCAGGAAACAGCAACCTCGTCAGATCAAGCTGGCGCTGCACAGGGGGCTCAGAAAATATCGCACTCTGAATCTTGCTACTGTTAGCCTCAATCGCCTCTCGACGGGTCCAGACCACCACGCTTTTCTGCTTACCGCGCCAGCTTTTAGCGGTCGCGTCACCGGCAAGAATGACCAGGTCGTCCTCTCCCACCAGCTCTTCAGAATGAACCTGCCGTACGGGCTTTCCGATTGCAGAGGAAACTCCCTCGGCCAGTGCTAACAGCGCAGGCGAGTGGTTCTCAGACAATAGCAGAACATCAGCGCGGGCCAGAGCCGCGCCGAAAAGCAGGATGAAGAATCCCGCTACGCGCATCAGAATTTAACACCTACCTGAAGGAATCCGAGATACTTATCTTCAATGCGGTTAGTGTTATAAGCGATCGGTTCATCATCAATCAAGTGATGCAGAAATGCGCTGGTTTCGAGCTCAAAGCTGTTGAATGCCCACCCTTTTTTCAGATGCGCCTCATAACGACGATATGGATTCAGCTCATCGTCATTACCACTGTCATAGCTACGGTGCCAGAAATAAGATTGCGTCAGACGCCAGCTACGGTATTCGAAACTCCAGCTAAGGTTATGACTAAATTCTGAGCTGAGGCGAGTTTCAACACGGAAAAGGTTTTCTACTTCTCTCACCGACAAAAGTGAAACATCCCCTAACCTGACATCAGCATCAACATAAGCTCCCGAGTACCAAAGCGAGTGTGCCCGTACCGGATTCCAGGTAAACTGCCAATCAACACCTGATAAATTCATTTCGGTATCTGAGCTGACATCAGGGGTATTCAAATTGATAGGTGCTGAAATCAGTTGATATAAGTGGTCTCGGTATAACTTGATGTCCATCTCAATGTTCTGAGAAGGCACTCGACCGTAATACCCCAATTCCCAACTGGTGATACGTTCATGATCAAGCTCTCCATAAGCGCCGTTTTGAGTCTCGAAATAAGTACCCTCTTCTAACCCGAGATAGTTCTCCGTCAAATTATCAAGCGTGAGTCGGTAGTCCGGCTCCTGCTCGAGCAAGTCGGGTGAGCGTACCGCCGTTGAATACACCAGGCGCAAACTGTGCTGGGGAGCGATCAGGAAGTTAGCGGCAACACGAGGCGAAAAAACAGCACTATTCTTGTCTTCGTCCTCGTACATGCCACCAAGGTTGAAGATCAGTTTATCCAGTGGGCGTATCTCAGCATTCGCAAATACACGCATCAGATCATTACTCACAGTGCCATTAAAGTATGTTTCAGACGTTACTTCATCTCGGCGAAAGTTCACCCCGGCAACGGTGCGCAGAACATCATTCCACTGGACAGTATCCTGAAACTCTACATCAAACCGACTTTCGTCAAAATCCAACAAATAGTCCCCGCAAACGGTGGACGCTAGTGTTTGCGCCGCAGTTTGCGGATCCGCCCCACCTTCTGCCAGTAACGCCTGCGCTTCATCAA
This sequence comes from Thalassolituus maritimus, assembly GCA_913019975.1. GTDB lineage: Bacteria > Pseudomonadota > Gammaproteobacteria > Pseudomonadales > Oceanobacteraceae > Thalassolituus. The sequence goes on from CAJWBH010000008.1 coordinate 54,480, forward strand.
GATCAGATTGGGAAATGTCGAAACCACGTTCAAACACCCCCTCTATCTCGGCCTCAACCACTTCAGGGTCTGCAAGACCATAGAAAACCCGAGCGAGCTGCTCATCCGGGAACTTTGACGATAGTAAAGCCGATGCCCAATACGGGTCCTGTTGATAAAGCGCCCGCAAAGTTGGAGATAAAGTAACAGCCGGACCGCACTTGCGGAAATCCGTGCGACGCTTCTCCCTCTGCCAATAAGTTCGCAATTGGGTGGTGTGGCTCGCGGAGAAATCATACTGCCACTGAGCCATCACGAAGCCGCTCTGATTGTCGTCGACCGGGGCAATCTCATCTTCCCCACGACGCTGGCGGATACGCTGTTTTCCATCTTTGTATGCCGCTTCGACAAGAAGCCGACTCTGATCGGAGAACTGAGTCGTTGCATTCAGGCTGATAAAGCTATCGCGGCTACCGTCATGTAGGTTGTCCCCTGGCTGAACAGTCTCCTGGCCGAGACGCTCACTACCATCGAAGCCATCATCATGCTTACGGGACACGGTCGCGCGATACACCCACTCGCCAAGTTCAGCCGAATGACTGACCTCGTAGTCACGTACTCCCTGGTAACCAGAGCGGGCAAACGCGCGAGAGCCCAATGTGTCCGCAGGGTGGAAGGTCACAATGTTGATCACCGCCATAAAGGCATTGGCACCGTATGAAGAGGCGTTTGGCCCACGGAACACTTCAATGCGTTGAATGTCTTCAAGCGCAACCGGGATATCTTCCCAGACCACAGAAGCGATACCTGCGCGATATACTGAGCGACCGTCGATCAAAACCTGCATACGACGCATCAGGTTAGGATTGGACGCGTGATAGGCAATAGAGTCCTGATCACCATGCTTAACGAACATGCCCGGGACAAACCTGAACAGTTCAGGAACAGTACGCACCCCCCACTGTTCGATATTCTCTGCTGTGATCACAGTCATGCTACCCGGTACCTCCGACCTGGGCTGCTTCAGCCGTGTCGCAGTCAGTACTTCCGGTACCACAGTGAAGCCGGACAGTTCCGCATCCAGACCCGCATCAGGCAGAAATAAGTCTTCTGCAACTGCTGCATTCATTGCCGTGGCCAGAATTGCGACCATTGAGCCCAAATAGCCCTTCATTGCACCCTCTCTGTTATTCTCGTTTTCTACTGTCCCGATTATAGAGTCTTTCTCCATTGGTGGAACTGACAGGACACATTAGATAGGTCTATAATCCGCGCCATCTGTTAAAAACTCTCACGTTACAGGAAATACCATGAGCTATAACGCGATTACTGCTGGCAAAGACCTGCCAAATGACGTTTACGTTGTGATTGAAATCCCGGCGAACCACGCCCCAATCAAATACGAAATCGACAAAGACATGGACTGCCTGATGGTAGACCGTTTCATGGCGACGCCGATGTTCTACCCAGCGAACTACGGTTACATCTCAAACACCCTGGCTGACGATGGCGACCCACTGGATGTGCTCGTCGTAACTCCTTACCCAGTGGCTCCTGGCTCAGTGATCCGTGCACGTCCAGTTGGCGTTCTGAACATGGAAGACGAAGCTGGTGAAGATGCAAAACTGGTCGCTGTTCCACACGAGAAGCTGACCCAGCTGTATAACGATGTAAAAGACATCGACGACGTTCCGCAGCTGCTGCGCGATCAGATCGGTCACTTCTTCGAGAACTACAAAGACCTCGAGAAAGGTAAATGGGTGAAAGTGAAAGGCTGGGGTAACGCTGACGAAGCTCGTCAGATGATCCTGGACTCTGCCGAAGCCTATAAAAACGCCTGATTCTGGCGTGAACAAAAAAGGGAGCTGTCAGCTCCCTTTTTGTTGCCTGATTATAAGTACTGTCAGGCTTTGCTGGCCTTCAGCGCAGCAAGTTCTTCCTCCGCCGCACGGGCGCGGGCTTCGGCTTCGATCTGTGCGGTGACATCTTTCTGGATGCCGATGTAATACGTCAGCTGATCCTGATCATTGCGTATAGGAGACAAGCTCAGCTCATTCCAGAACATTGTGCCGTCTTTATGATAATTTCTCAGAACTACCCGGGTACTGCGCCCTTCTTTGATGGCCGCACGTACTTCCTGCAATCCCTCCTGCTCACGGTCACCGGTTTGCAGAAAGCGACAATCCTGATAGAGGATCTCGTCAGCGGTATAGCCTGTCAGGCGCTCAAACGCCTTGTTGACGTAAATCAGAATGTTATCGTCACCTTCCTGCTCGGCAATCACGATGCCGTCGTTTGAGGCATCAACTGCCTTCTTCAGAAGTTCAAGATTGATAGGGCCCTGCTCATCATTCAGGTCTGTGACCATCGATCGTCTCCGCTGTTACTCTCTGTCGCCGACTCTCTGACTGTGATCAGAGTCGCTTTTCATATCATTCAGATCAAGACTGAGCGTATCAGCCTTTTGGTTTCTTTTACATTATGTACAACTACTTATAGAATTTGGACTGCTTTGTATAGTTCTGGAAATAAATTCGTCATGTCCGCCCCCTCTGAATCTCAGGCTGCCTACTATCCGATACGGGTAGTCTCGAACGAAACCGGTGTTAACGCGATTACTCTGCGTGCGTGGGAGCGACGTTACGGCCTCATTACCCCGAAACGTACCGCCAAGGGACATCGTCTGTATACCGAAGCAGACATACAACTTATACGCAAAGTTGTATCACTTTTGCAGCGCGGCATTCCCATTTCTCAAGCTAAGGCGATGCTGGAAAATGGTGAGCCTGAGCCCGATATTAATGTGCAGACCAGTCAACCGTCACAATGGTCACAGTACAGAGCCCGCCTCGCTAGCGCGATACGGGACTTCGACGACGTTGAAATTACGCGGGTCATGGACGAGGTAACCGGCTTCTTTCCAGTCGACATCGCCCTACGCTTTTTGCTGCTTCCACTTCATCAGCAGCTACGGGAGCAGATAACCGAACCCCTGGGCCCCGCCCGGTTACAGTTCTTCGCAGGCTTCCTGCAGGGCCGGCTATGCATGCGGCTCAGCGAATCTTCTGAGCATTCACTCAACGCCACTCTGGTATTGGCTAATACGGTATACAGTGATGATCTGGAGCTGCTTCTGCTGGGCATACTGCTGAAACAGTTTGGTATTCGGGTTATCCGCCTCGCCGGTCTTTCGACACCGCAGGAAATTTCCGAACTCATCCGCACGCAGAAGCTTCAGGGCGCAGTCGTTGGCGTTGCTGATACGCCGGAGCCGGGCCAGTTACAGAGTCTCAGAAACCTTGCTGCCGAAACGGGTCAGCTGATCTTCTGCAGTGGGCAGAATGTCTCTCAGGCGAGTACGTTACGGGAGCGCGGCCTCGTGGCACTGAACCGCGACCCACAACAGGATGCTCTCACAGTAAGAGATGTACTGACCGGCGTTAACGAATGAGCAACGTATACGAACTGCTACAGCGCCACCCGATGCTGCTGACGGCCAACACCACGATTATTGGTTCAGAAGCACGCTTACCATCAGGCTGGGCTGAACACATAAACGAACACAAGGTTCAGATTATCACCGCCGACTGGCTGACCGCTCAGGCCTACCACGCTGACAAAGAGAATCCACAGGTACAGTTCGGCGTTCCCGATGTTTCTGAGCTCTCAGGTCGACTGGTGATTGTGCTCTGGCCAAAAGCCAAAGCCGCGGGGCAGGCTCTGATCAGTATGCTCAGCCAGCAGCTCGACAGCTGCTACGTTGTCGCCGCCAATGATGCGGGTGGTAAAAGTATCGGAAACGCCCTGAAAGATCACGCCAGCGAAAGTTCAAAAATGGACAGTGCCCGACACTGCTCACTCTGGAATGTGCGTCTGAATAAATCTGATGCGCCAGCTAACTGGTTACGCTTCGCCAGCTCATTTCAGGCGGGCGACCTCAGTTTTATGACGCTGCCGGGCGTATTTGGCCATGGCAAACTCGACCAGGGAACAGCCTTGTTGCTGGAACATGTACCCGCTCCGGCCCACGGCAAGATATTGGATCTGGGATGCGGCTCTGGAGTCATTGGGCTAACCATGAAATCACGTAGCCCTGCTCTCGACATAACACTGAGTGACGTCGATGCCATGGCACTGAGAAGCGCAGAACTGAACTCCGCCCGTCTCGGACTGAGTGCAGAAACAATAGCCAGCGATGGGTTAATGAGTGTCGAAGGGCGTTTCGATTACATATTCAGTAACCCGCCTTTTCATCAGGGAAAGCGTACCGATTACGAGTTCGCCTTACGACTTTTCCGTGATGCCAGACAACACATGACACGCGACGGACAGTTGTGGATTGTGGCCAACCGGCACCTGGCCTATGAAGAGTGGGCCTCTGAAGCATTCAGAAGTGCTGAGGTGATGGTTCAGAGAAACGGCTTTAAGCTGATTTGCGCATCTGACCCAAAATAACCAATCAGACGTAGTTTTTACGATCGCTACTTCCTATGAAGTAGCTTTCCCGGCCTTATCCATGGTTTCACGCCCTTGGCTGAAAGAGCTACTCGCATAATCCACTGAAGCAGCTACTCTGAAACAGACACTGACCATAAGGACCAGGAGACGTTTCCGATGTTGTTTACCTACGCCGTTCTCAGCGGAGTGATTATTGTGGGCGGATTGCTCACCTGTGCATTACGCCAGTCTAAGGATTCCCGTGGGCGTATTCTCGCCGTTTACCCCATACGAAAACGCTGAGCATAGCTCAGCGTTTTACATTGACGGCCAACAACCTCAAGGTTACGGCATATTTCTTGAGTAAAAGATTTCGAGCATTTCTTTACGCACCTTAGCCTCTACTTCAGCACGCTCTTCGGCGCTCATATTTTTGGAGCGCTCTCCAAACAGATAATTATCCAACTCAAAATCTTTCAGGATCATCTTGGTGTGGAAAAGATTCTCCTGATACACGTTAACATCAATCATCTCGTAGGCATTACGAGTGTCTTCGGTCATGTAGTTCTGAATCGAGTTGATGTCGTGATCGATGTAATGCTTCACACCGTCCTCGTCACGGGTAAAGCCACGGACGCGGTAGTCAACGGTCACTATGTCCGAATCCAGTGAGTGGATCAGATAGTTCAACGCCTTCAGCGGTGAAATAAGCCCACACGTAGACACATCAATGTCTGCCCGGAAAGTCGAAATACCGCCATGCGGGTGACTTTCAGGATAGGTATGCACGGTGACATGAGACTTATCCAGGTGAGCGACTACGGAGTCACGCAGAGGGCCTGGCTTCTCTTCAACCATATCCTCCGGTGGTGGTACCTCATGCTCAGCAATCAGCATGGTGACACTGGCACCCTCTGGCTCGTAGTCCTGACGCGCAATATTCAGAATATGAGCACCAATAATGTCGACAACTTCCGTCAGAATCTTGGTCAATCGGTCGGCACTATAGAGCTCATCGATGTACTCAATGTACTCAAGACGCTCTTTCTCTGTCTTGGTATAGCAGACATCATAGATGTTAAAGCTCAGCGTCTTCGTCAGATTGTTAAAGCCATGCAGGCGCAGCTTATTATTCAAATCGGTAACCTCAAATGCCTAGCCAGAATTTATTCAGCTTCGGCGACAGTATAGCTATGAGTAATTTCAACACCGCCTTGTTCCAGCATAATGGAAGCAGAACAGTATTTTTCGGCGGACAGCTTCACTGCCCGCTCCACAGCCGATTCCTTCAGGCTTCTCCCCGTCACAGTGAAGTGGACGTGGATTTTAGTAAATACAGCAGGAACGGCATCTGCGCGCTCAGCGTCGATATCGGCAACACAGTCCGTCACATCCAGACGCTGCTTACGCAGAATGCTCATGACGTCAAAACTCGTGCAACCACCCAGCCCCAGCAGCAACATCTCCATCGGGCGCACACCGAGGTTACGGCCGCCGTGATCTTCAGGCCCATCCATCACCACCGAGTGACCGCTGCCTGACTCCCCGAGAAACATAGCGTTATCGACCCATTTAACCCGCGTTTTCATCTGCGTTCACTCCGGCTGGTAAAAACGCGGAGCTTAACACAGACGGGCCAGACCGATAATATGACAGCGAGAAAAATCAATAAAAGCCTGAAAAACAAAGGCAAACGGCATAAATGGCCCCAATGCCGGGTTCAACTCACGCCGGCGATGCGTAATAATCAAAAGAGATTCGATTAAGGACAATAACAAATGATCATCCCTCGTATTCCATCAATGCACGCGCCGCTGGAACACTTCCTGACGCACTGTCATAAGAAGCGCTATCCGGCCCGGACCACCATCATCCATGCAGGTGAAGAAAGCGACACCCTGTATTACCTGATGAAAGGGTCTGTGAGCGTCACCATTGAGGACGACGAAGGCCGTGAGATGATCATGGCTTATCTCAACGAAGGCGACTTCTTTGGAGAAATGGGCCTGTTTGACGACGAAAACAGCCCGCGCACAGCGTGCGTCCGCGCCAAAACCCCCTGCGAAGTCGCTGAAATTTCATATGCCCGCTTCCGTGAACTGGCAGACTCCGATACTGAACTCGTATTCCGTATCTTCCGCCAGATGGCCGAGCGCCTGACCCGTACCACCCGCAAAGCTGGCGACCTCGCCTTCCTTGACGTAACCGGTCGTGTCGCAGGCACCCTGCTGGATCTTTGCAAACAGCCAGACGCCATGACCCACCCAGACGGCATGCAGATCAAAATCACCCGTCAGGAAATCGGCCGCATCGTTGGTTGTTCCCGCGAGATGGCGGGCCGCGTACTCAAATCTCTGGAAGAACAGGGGCTGATCAGTGTGTCTGGTAAAACCATTGTGGTGTTTGGTACTCGCTGAGTACCGCAGCTGCTGAAAGCGCCCGGTTTTGACCGGGCGTTTTTGTATGTGAGGTTTATAGCTGCCTTCGGCAGAGAGGTTCTTTTGGCTGCCGCCGGGTTCCATTGCCCTTGTTAGCAGTAGCTGCCTTCGGCAGAGAGGCGCTTTTGGCTGCCGCCAGGTTCCTATGCCCTTGTTGGGGGATTGCATCCCCCGGGCGGGCGGCCCATCCCCCTGCTTTCGCGCTTTCTGGGCCGTGAATCCGATATTTACTGGCTTTTCCGGCAACCGGCTCCGGCGGGCATCCATGCCCGTATGGAGCCTCGTTCGGCATCCTGCCTCACGTTGCCTGCAAAGCTGGCGTAAATCCCGGCGACCCCAGAGGCGCATTTGAATCCGCGAAACCGTGCTCTTCTCATGGTGCGCAATACCCCCCCCCTACCGTAGGGTGGGTACTACCCACCAAAAGGCCTACATAAATATTATTCAACCTCGCCGCGAAGCGCTGATGAAGCCCGGCTTGTGATGACCCCGCAGGATCGCAGATAACGATGGGTGCTAACCGGCAGGACGCCGGTTAAGCCTGCCCGCGGCCATGGATGGCCGCTGCAGGCGTGCCCCAATCGGTATCAAGAGACAAGGATTAGGGCATCGCGCCGGAAAAGGGGATCGGAAGGGGCCTGCCCCTTGCAGAAAAAACAAAGGCCCGGCGGCAGCCAAAAAAGCCTGTCCACCGAAGATGGCTATAAACTCTGAGGACCGAAAGAGACTTGCCCCTTGCAGAAAAAACAAAGGCCCGGCGGCAGCCAAAGAAGCCCACCCACCGAAGGTGGCTATAAACCGACCGTCAGGTCAGAAAAACAGCTTGGCGAGCTCCTCGCCCGGATCATCCGCCCGCATAAAGGCTTCACCAACCAGAAACGCATGAACATCCCGCTCACGCATGGCTGCAACGTCTTCTGGCCCAAGAATACCGCTCTCAGTAACCAGCAGGCGATCAGATGGTACTTTGTCCAGCAGGCCGAAGGTGGTTTCAAGTGTCAGGTCGAAGGTATGCAGGTTACGGTTGTTAATGCCAACCAGAGGTGTCTGCATAGTCAGCGCAGTTTCAAGCTCTTCGCCGTCGTGAACTTCAACCAGTACATCCATACCCAGTTCGTGGGCAATGCCTTCAAGGTCCTGAAGCTGCATTTTGCTCAGAGCAGAAACGATCAACAGCACGCAATCGGCATTAATCGCGCGAGCTTCGTAGATCTGGTAAGGGTCAACGAGAAAGTCTTTACGGATCACCGGCAAGCTGCAGGCTTTGCGTGCCGCCTTCAGGAAGTCTTCGTGGCCCTGAAAATAATCGCGGTCAGTCAGTACAGACAAACACGCAGCGCCGGCTTTCTCGTAGGATTCTGCGATTTCCTGCGGAATAAAGTTTTCGCGCAGTACGCCTTTCGATGGCGATGCTTTCTTGATCTCGGCGATCACTGCTGGCAGGCCAGCGTCGACTTTCGCCTTCATTGAGCGGTAAAAACCACGCAGTGCGTCTTTGTCCATATCGAGTGCCTGAGCTTTGAGCTCATTCAATGGAAGGTTCGCACTGCGCTGAGCCACTTCTACGGCTTTGGTATCGATGATTTTTTTCAGAATGGTCGGAGTATTCATAGCAATTCTTTCGTGCCGCTCAGCGGTCGTTGTCTTCCGCCAGCAGTCCGGAGAAGCTGACCAGTTCATTGAGTTTGCCCAGCGCAAGGCCAGAACAAATAGCATCATCTGCCATGGCGACGCCCTCTTTCAGGCTTGTCGCAAGACCAGCCACGTAGATCGCGGCGCCTGCATTTAATGCGAGCATATCTGCAGCACGTTGGCCTTCGGCTGTTTCACGCTTTCCTAAGGCATCCTTAATTAAGGTCAGGGACGCCTCAGCACTTTCAACGTCCAGTCCTTTTAGTGGCTGAGACTCAATACCGAGCTCATCTGGAGTAATAACAAACTCACGCAACTCGCCATTCTTTAATTCACAGGCGTATGTCTCAGTGGCCAGACTGATTTCATCAAGTCCGTCTTTTGAGTGCACGACTAATACATGACCACCGCCCATTCTCTGTAATACTTCGGCAACAGGGCGCACAAGCGCCTGTGAGAAAACACCAATGACCTGATTCGCAACACCCGCTGGGTTGGTCATTGGCCCAAGGATATTAAAAATGGTACGCATGCCCAGCGACTTTCTTGGGCCGATGGCGTGCTTCATTGCACTGTGGTGTGATGGCGCAAACATGAAGCCAACACCCAGCTCATCAATGCAACGCGCAACCTGCTCTGCAGTAAGCGTCAGGTTGACCCCTGCGGCTTCAAGCAGATCCGCACTGCCGGATTTTGAAGAAACCCCGCGGTTACCGTGTTTTGCAACTGTGCCACCAGCCGCCGCGACAACAAACGATGACGCCGTTGATACGTTAAAAAGGTTCGCACCATCACCGCCGGTACCCACGATATCAACCGCATTTTCAGCCTTAACAGAAACGCCCGTAGCCAGTTCGCGCATGACGGTAACAGCACCCACGATTTCATCGATACTTTCGCTTTTCATACGCAGCGCAACCAGAAAAGCACCGATCTGAGCATCGTCACACTGACCCGTCATAATCTGACGCATGACGTCGATCATTTCGTTAGTAGCCAGGTCCTGACGCTCAACAACGCGAGCCAGTGCCTCTTTAATTTCCATGAGTTTCTCCTGTCAGTCGCGGTTAAGCGTCGTTTTTAAAAAGTTATCTAATAATTCGTGCCCATGCTCCGTCAGAATAGATTCCGGATGAAACTGAACACCTTCGACGGCCAGCTCTTTATGTCGAACACCCATAATTTCTTCGATACTGCCGTCAGGATTCTGAGTCCATGCAGTTATTTCCAGGCAGTCCGGAAGATTCTGTTTATCTATCACCAGAGAATGGTAGCGGGTCGCTTTATAAGGGTTGGGTAACCCTGAAAAAACACCCTGACCCGCATGATAAACATCAGAGGTTTTGCCGTGCATAACTTGCCCGGCACGAATGATGTCACCGCCATAAACCTGGCCGATGCTCTGGTGCCCGAGGCAAATACCCAGCACTGGAATTTTTCCGGCAAAATAGCGGATCGCTTCCATAGATATGCCCGCTTCATTCGGCGTGCAGGGCCCCGGTGAAATAACCAGGCGCTCGGGTTTCAGCGCTTCGATTTCTTCGACGGTAATTTCATCATTGCGGAATACCTTTACTTCGGCTCCGAGTTCAGTGAAATACTGGACTACGTTGTAGGTAAAGGAGTCATAATTATCGATCATTACCAGCATGCTATTTCTCCTTTACTGATCCAGCCCTGCAGCCGCCATTGCGACTGCACGGAATACGGCACGGCCTTTGTTCATCGTCTCTTTCCATTCAAGTCGCGGCACAGAATCAGCAACAACACCGGCGCCAGCCTGAATGTTAAGGGTACCGTCTTTAATCACAGCCGTGCGGATAGCAATAGCGGTATCCATGTTGCCATTCCAGCTCAGATAGCCCACTGCTCCGCCATAAACACCGCGTTTGGTGGATTCGAATTCATCGATGATTTCCATTGCACGAATTTTCGGAGCACCGCTCAAGGTACCGGCAGGATGGGCTGCCCGTAACACATCCATTGCCGTAATGCCGTCTTTTACTTTACCAGTCACATTAGACACGATGTGCATGACATGACTGTAACGCTCAACGACCATCTGATCAGTGACTTTCACCTGACCGGATTTTGCAATTCGGCCCACATCATTGCGGCCTAAATCGATCAGCATCAGGTGTTCGGCAATTTCTTTCGGGTCAGCAAGAAGCTCATCTTCGAAGGCCTTGTCTTCTTCCTCGGTATAACCCCGCTTGCGCGTGCCAGCGATCGGGCGCACGGTCACTTCACCATCTTCAAGTCGGGCGAGAATTTCTGGTGAAGATCCCACTACATGAAAATCACCAAGGTTCAGGCAATACATATATGGCGATGGATTTAACGTACGCAGAGCCCGGTATACATCAACAGGGTTACCGTCAAAAGGAATGCGCATGCGCTGAGAAATCACGCACTGCATGATGTCGCCAGACAGTACGTATTCTTTAATCTGATCGACGGCATCCATGAATTTCTGCTCACCAAAACACGAGCGAAAATCCTCTTCGGTAATTTCCGTTGCCGTACGAAGCTGACCAACTTCGCCCTGATAAGGCGCACGCAGAGTTTCGCGCAGTTCACCCAGGCGCTGTTCGGCTTTTTCGAAAGCCTGCTCCACAGACGGGTCGGCCATCACAATCAGGTGCAGTTTGCCGCTGAGGTTGTCGAAAACGACGACCTCTTCGGAGACCATCAGGAGTATGTCCGGCGTACCGATTTCATCTTCAGGACAACTGTCTTTCAGTCGCGGTTCGATATAGCGGATCGTGTCGTAGCCAAAGTACCCCACCAGCCCACCGTCAAACTTCGGCAGGCCTTCCAGATCTGGCACCCGGAAGCGCCCCTGAAATTCCTCGATGAATGCCAGAGGATCATTAACCTCCTGCTCTTCAATGATTTCGCCGTCCCGCAGGTGCTGCACGGTGTAACCACTTACCCGGATGACTTCACGGGCTGGGAGGCCGATCATGGAGTAACGCCCCCATTTCTCGCCGCCCTGCACCGACTCGAATAAGTAGGTATATGGCTGATCAGCCAGCTTGAGATAAGTAGACAGAGGAGTATCAAGATCAGCCAGTACCTGGCGTGCGACCGGAATACGGTTATAGCCCTGTTCAGCCAGAGCAGCAAAAGATTGCGGAGTCATATAAAACCTTCAGATTGTTAAGCGCGTAAAAAATAAAAGACGTAAGAAGTTCTGGCGCTTAACACCATCGACGGGTCAGGTGCTGACCCTGTTGTTGTGGGCGGCTGTATTGGAAGAACACCGCTTGCTCCGGAGAATAATTGAGAGATACGGCTGAATATAACGGCTGGTCGCCGCAGGAGCAAGACCTCTCCTGAATTTGCGTACTATGAAACGGTCTCACGCCAATCCAGTACCGGCCAGCTACGCTCCTGTGCGACATCGGCAAGAATTTGAGTCGGATTCAGAACCACCGGAAACCCGACCTGCTCAAGCAATGGCAGGTCAGCATGGCTGTCAGAATAGAAGGCTGCCTGATCCAGGCCATAGCCCGAACCACTCAAAAAACGTCGCGCCATATCTACTTTGCCAATCCCGTAACACAAGGGTTTCTGCAGCCCCTTGATCTGAGTTTCGGCGACATCCAGACGATTGCTGATGACATCTCCAATGCCCAGCTCGCGGCCGTAAGCCTCTGCGACAACCTCATCAGCGCCGGTGATCATCACGATCCGGGTTCCCTGACGTTGATAGGCAAATAACAGAGAGGCCGCCTGCGGGTAAATATGAAGCTGGCCGCGCTCATTGAAGAAACGTTCGACAGACGACTGGTAATCGGCAAGGGTCATTCCGCGGGTGCGGGTACGATAGTAATTAGACAGGCGGGTATGAGTGACGCGGCCTTTTTTGTAGGCACGATACAAAGATAGCAATGCCTGAACGCCTTCGACCATAGCCCAGCGGTCGCGGCGGAAGCGCCAGCGAATCCACAAGCTGTTGGCGTCTTTATTTATCAGGCTGTCATCAAGGTCAAAGAATACGACCGGGACATCATAAACCTTCATTCTGTCCTCCTCTGACCTACAGACTACCACACGGCCGGGATGACCATAGTGTCCCGATTGTAAAGGCGCCATCACAGAGAGACTTCATAAATGTGACAAATTAAATTTTGCCACGTTTCGAGGATTGACCTGAATCACCACAGGCGTAGTGTAAATAGTCCATCCTTAATCAAGACGGAGCATTAAAGCGACGTCTCGCCACTGTGAAAAGGAGCGACTATGAAAGGTTTGGAAATTTCTTTCCGTGATATCGAGCACTCTGACGCTATTGAGTACCAGATCCGCGAAAAAGCCAGCAAGCTGGCATCCCGCTACGATGAAATTACAGGAATTCGAGCCGTTGTTGGCTTACCCCACAATCATAGCCACAAAGGGAATATAGCCCACATCTCCCTCGAGGTCGGACTGCCGGGTGAAACCGTCGCTATCACTCACGACCATCATGACAAGTCCGAACACGAAAATATGTATGTTGCACTGCGTGATGCCTTTGATAAAGCGCAGAGAAAAATCGGCAAGATTCACAATAAGCGCATCGATAACAAGCGCAGGATTCATTAATTCGCCAACTAAAAAGGGGCCTCACGGCCCCTTTTTGTTTCACCAGCCGTCCTTTTACAGCTTACCGCTAAGCAGTACCTGAAGCAGACCCGGCCGTGACAGGTCGGCATACAGAGATGCCAGTTCTTCCGGGCTTTCGTTAAAGTCTTCACGAATCCAGCGGACAATAACCGCAAATGACGCACCCGCCAGATAATCGATAACGTAGTGAATACGACTGTTGCTGGCAATATTGAGCTTGTGTGCCTCAATGTAGCGTTCGATAGTACGACCCACATAGGTTTTGAACTCGTTCAACAGGATCGCTTCGACATCTTCAGCCACCAAGAGCTTGGCTACTTCAGAGTGCAACTGCCATTGACGGAACATCAGCACCGCGATCTCAGGGTCGACGTTCGGAGAGCGGGTCAGAATCGGGTCAATCTGTTCAGCGAACTCAAGAAACATCTGCTCAATGTAATAACGCAGCAAATCGTCCTTCGAGCGGAAGTGCAGATAGAATGTCGGCCGGGCTACACCTGAGTGCTCACAGATGTTTGCTACCGATAGCTTCGAGTATGGTTTCTCTGCCATCAGCTTAAGCAATGTATTAACTAACAGGCGGCGAGATCGTTCTACCCGTTTATCCAGTTCCTTCGCAGCGGCCACAGCGCCCCCTACAGATTGGTGAGTTTTTCTTATAAATATACAGATTGGCGCAAGTGTACATGAACTTATCAATGGGAAGAAGATGGCCTGACACTTCGGGCACAAAAAAACCGCCCGAAGGCGGTTTCTTTACGCTCATACTGACAATGTCAGTATCAGGCAGTCTCGAACATTTCGTCGTCCAGACCATAAAGTGACTCAGCGCCACCCTTAACGGTTGCAGACAGACCAATGTAACGAGGCAGCAGACGCTTAACGTAGAAACGTGCAGTCTCCACTTTCGCCTTATAGAAGCTGTCGTCCTGCTTAGGCAGAGCAACAACCGCCATCTTCGCCCACATGTAAGCGTACGCCGCGTAGCCAAAGACGTGCAGGTATTCAACAGACGCCGCACCGATCTCGTTCGGATTGCTCTGAGCCTGATCGATAACCCACTGGGTCAGGTCAGACAGATTTTCCATCGCTGCCTTCAGAGGCTCGATGAACTCAGCCGCCGCTTCGTTACCTGCCTGAGAGGCAACGAAATCGTTAACGTCCTGCTCAAACACTTTATACAGAGAGCCATTAGTACCGACAATCTTACGACCCATCAGGTCAAGCGCCTGAATGCCGTTTGTACCTTCGTAGATCTGAGTGATACGCAGGTCACGAACGTGCTGCTCCTGACCCCACTCACGGATGAAGCCGTGACCACCGAAGATTTGCTGACCCGCAATCGCGCTCTCCAGAGCTACGTCTGTCATGAACGCTTTCGCAACTGGCGTCAGCAGAGCAACCATCTGCTCAGCGTGCTTCGCCTGATCTGCATTGTCGCTGTACTTAGAAGTATCCAGCCACGCACCTACGTAAGTAGAAAACGCACGCCCCGCTTCGTTGAAGGCACGCATGGTCATCAGCATGCGACGAACATCAGGGTGTACGATGATCGGGTCAGCGGCTTTGTCTTTTGCCACAGCACCAGTTGGAGCACGGCTCTGAATACGGTCACGAGCATACGCCACGGCGTTCTGGTAAGAGTTCTCGGCAACGCCCAGACCTTGGATACCCACACCCAGACGCTCATAGTTCATCATGGTGAACATGCACGCCAGACCTTTGTTTTCTTCGCCTACGAGCCAACCTTTCGCACCGTCGTAGTTCATTACACAGGTCGCCGAACCTTTAATACCCATCTTGTGCTCAATCGAACCACAAGAAGCAGCGTTACGCTCGCCCAGAGAACCATCTTCGTTCACCATGAACTTAGGTACCAGGAACAGAGAGATACCTTTAGGGCCAGCTGGAGCATCCGGCAGCTTCGCCAGCACGAGGTGGATGATGTTTTCCGCCATGTCGTGCTCACCCCAAGTGATAAAGATCTTGGTGCCAGTAATATCGTAAGAACCGTCAGCGTTTGGCTCAGCCTTGGTACGGATAATACCCAGGTCAGTACCGGCGTGAGGTTCGGTCAGGTCCATCGCACCAGACCATACGCCTGAGTACATGTTTGGCAGGTACTTCTCTTTCAGTTCCTGAGAACCGTGAGCGTTCAGAGACAGGCATGCGCCAGCAGTCAGCATAGGCGCCAGACCGAACGCCATGTTCGAGCCCTGAACCATCTCTTCAACCTGAGCAACCAGAGTTTTAGGCATGCCCATACCGCCAAAGTCAGGGTTACCACCCAGACCGTTCAGTCCCGCTTCAACGTAAGTCTGGTAGGCGTCTTTGAAGCCTGGAGCGGCAGTCACTTCACCGTTTTCCCAGGTAGATGAGTTCTCATCACCGTCACGGTTGATCGGTGCCAGAACCTGGCTTGCGATTTTCCCACACTCTTCCAGGATGGCTTCCGCGGTTTCCATGTCCACAGCACCCTGCAGACCAGCAAGGGATTCCCACATTGAACCCGCATCAAAAACTTCATTCAGAACAAAGCGCATATCGCGTAACGGAGCTTTATATTCTGGCATGACTCACCTCATTTATATTGGTACAGAACGCACATCCGGAGCGTTCAGAAATTCAATCAAAATAGCTTTATATATAACGCAGAAAAACCGCGCCGTGGCGCGGTTCTTCTTAGTCAGACACATCAGAACGCGAAGTGTTCAGCGTCCAGATCCATCATGCTGTCAGCGCCGGCAACCATGGCTGCAGCGTGACCTTTAGCGCGTGGCAGTACGCGTGCGAAGTAGAACTTAGCGGTCTGAATTTTCGCTTTATAGAAGTCTTCTTCACTGGTGCCAGCCGCCAGAGCGTCCTGAGCAACCTTAGCCATACGAGCCCACAGGAAAGCCAGAGTCGCGTAGCCAGAGTACATCAGGTAATCAACCGATGCAGCACCCACTTCTTCGCGGTTCTTCATAGCGGTCATACCGATCTTCATGGTCAGGTCGCCCCACTCTTTGTTCACTTCAGCCAGAGGCGCTGCGAACTGAGCCATCTGTTCGTCACCTTCAACAGACTGACAGAACTTGTGAACGATCTTAGTGAAGTTACGCAGAGACGCACCCTGAGTCATCAGTACTTTACGGCCCAGCAGGTCGAGTGCCTGAATGCCAGTAGTACCTTCATAGATACAAGCGATCTTAGTATCACGTACCAGCTGCTCCATACCCCACTCAGCGATGAAGCCGTGACCACCGAATACCTGAACACCCAGGTTAGTTGCTTCGTAGCCAGCTTCAGTCAGGAAAGCTTTCGCAATTGGAGTCAGGAAGCCCAGCAGTTCGTCTGCAGCTTTACGCTCTTCTTCGCTTTCCGCTTTCTTAACGATGTCGTTCTGCTGTGCCGCCAGATAAACCAGTGCACGGCCACCTTCTGCGAAACACTTCTGAGTCAGCAGCATGCGACGTACGTCTGGGTGAACGATGATTGGGTCAGCTGCTTTCTCAGGCGCTTTAGCACCAGTCAGAGAACGCATAGCCAGACGATCTTTCGCGTACGCCAGTGCGCCCTGGAAAGACGCTTCAGCCGCAGATGCACCCTGCAGAGCAGTACCGATACGGGCAGTGTTCATGAAGGTGAACATGCAGTTCAGACCTTTGTTTTCAGGTCCGATCAGCCAGCCTTTAGCACCGTCGAAGTTCATCACACAGGTCGCGTTGCCGTGGATACCCATTTTGTGTTCGATAGAACCACATACAACACCGTTGCGCTCGCCCGGAGTGCCATCTTCGTTTGGCAGGAACTTAGGAACGATGAACAGAGAGATACCCTTGGTACCTTCTGGAGCGCCTGGGAGACGAGCCAGTACAATGTGTACGATGTTCTCTGCCATGTCGTGTTCGCCAGCAGAGATAAAGATTTTAGAACCAGTGATGGCGTAAGAACCGTCAGCGTTTGCTTCCGCTTTGGTCTTCAGGATACCGAGGTCAGAACCACAGTGTGATTCGGTCAGACACATGGTACCAGTCCACTCACCTGACACCAGCTTGCTCAGGTAGGTGTGTTTCTGTTCTGGCGTACCGTGCAAGTCCAGAGTGTTCATCGCACCGTGAGACAGACCCGGGTACATGCCCCATGACCAGTTAGATGAACCCACCATCTCAGAGATAACAGTACCCAGAGATTCTGGCAGGCCCTGACCGCCATGGTCTTCTTCGTGCGCCAGTGAAGGCCAGCCGCCTTCAACGTACTTAGCGTAAGCTTCTTTAAAGCCAGTTGGCGTGGTTACGGAGCCGTCATCGTGGCGGGTACAACCTTCGATGTCACCAGTACGATTCAGAGGAGCCAGCTCCTGCTCACAGAATTTTGCACCTTCAGTCAGAATGGCGTCGATCATGTCAGGCGTTGCAACCTCAGCATAAGCTGGGATGTTTGCGTAATGACCTGGCATATCCAGCAGTTCGTTCATTACAAACTGAATGTCACGGAGGGGAGCTTTATACTCTGGCATAGGGATGACCTCGTTGCCGTTATTTGTTAGCGCAGCTAGGCTGCCTGATTATTTTCCCGCAGACCAAAAGCCTGGCAGGGCGCAATTTCGATCAGGATATACAATCCAGATTCAAACAAGTGTTTGAAACATACGTTCGCACAATGGAATTGTCAAGCCTGAGAGGGATGCAACATCGGGGATTGATCGCATAGAAATTGAAAAGAAAGGGTTATGACCGATTAAGCCAATCAGGCTTCTTCGTCGAAGAGAGTCCCGGAGGTTGGAAGGCTCGGAGAACTTATGCGCAGCAATGTTTCGTTGATCTGACGAAGTCTGGCGTTGTATTCAGCGAAGCGCTCAGCGACGGAGACGAAACCTTCGTCTTCGTCTTCATCGGAGCCTGACTGAGCCTGTCGCGCCGCTTCGATCTCTGCACGCATATCATCACGTTTCTGATCTCTTAGCTCAGCCTCTGCGCTCAGGTCTTCGCGTTGCTGCTGAGCAATATCGGCCTGAGCTTCGGCCATTTTCTGTGCCGCCATGGCAGCGACCTGACGGTCCTGAGCAGATGGTTCCGCAGGTGCCAGCGCTGCCCGCCGGACACGCGCCATCTTCTCGTAAGTCGCGGAGGGATCTCCCGGCACGTCCGAGACATCAATACTGACTTCCCCCGATACCGCATACCGCTGACCATCCGGGCCTTTCGTAAAGCTGTACGTCGGTGCGCTTGCCAGCTGCCCACCAATTGCCTGATGGGCTCTTTCATGGTTCCGAACTTCAATATCCCGGCTCTGTAGTTGCCGTACGAGGTCAGCATCCTCCTGCTGATTACGCATGTCAGCGTCAGGCTGGCGGACGGATGAAGAGGCGCCATCAAGGGTCTTCCCCGCTTCGGGAGCGGCATTTACCGGGGAGTCGGCACCGACGTCTGTCGTTGCATCAGTGCCTATGTTGGTATTTTGGGGGCTTCTCTCAGCCCGCGAAGAATAAGCGGGCTCAGGAGCGGTGAAGAGTACACCTGACGCTATCTGCATATAACGCCCTCAGGGGATTACGCCTGCGTATCGATAAGAGAACCCAGCTGACGGTCGGCTGCCTGCAGTACTTTCGCGTTTGCGTCAGTAGCCTGCTGACCCTGCTTCATGTCTGTCATCGCAGACGCAAGATCTCCGGTCCCCTCAACGGGACGCTCGGTTGTAGTTTCAACGACGGTCTGGGCAGCCTTGGCAACCTGCTCGGTTCCCTGACTGACACCATATGCTGCGGTGGCGAACGTCGAACCTGCTGTTGATCCTATATTCATAACGACCTCTACTGAACAAATGTTCCTGATCATTATTTAATCAAATCAAAAACAAAAACGCCATCCCGGACAGGATGGCGTTTAGACTGATTTCTTATATAAATCAGTGAGTTTGTGCTGACTGCTGAGAAGCGTCATAAAAAAGATCAGCATTCTGCTCAGGTTGCGCCAATATCTCGTCAAGCTCCTGTGGGGCCTTGGTAACCCGATGTTCTGAGTTGATTCCCAGTTTACGGAACAGATCCTGGTCCTTGTTAGCAGCCGGGTTAGGAGTCGTCAGTAAGCACTCACCATAGAAAATGGAATTAGCCCCAGCAAAGAAGCACATTGCCTGCATTTCTTCCGACATTTCCTCTCGCCCAGCACTCAGACGAACATGAGACGCTGGCATCATAATGCGGGCTGCTGCAATGGTGCGGATGAAATCCAGAGGATCAAGATCGCCCTGAGTCTCAAGCGGCGTGCCCGCCACTTTCACCAACTGGTTAATCGGTACTGAATCGGGATGTACCGGAAGATTAGCCAACTGAGCCAGAAGACCCGCACGGTCTTTATGGGACTCGCCCATCCCCAGAATGCCACCGGAGCATACTTTCATGCCGGCGTTACGCACATTGGCCAGAGTATTCAGGCGATCTGAATACGTGCGCGTCGTGATAATTTCACCATAAAACTCAGGCGACGTATCAAGATTGTGGTTGTAGTAATCGAGGCCCGCTTCAGCGAGGGCATCCGCCTTCTTATCATCCAGCATGCCGAGCGTCATGCAGGTTTCGAGGCCCAACTCTTTCACGCCCTTAACCATCGCGAGTACGTAAGGCATATCTTTGTCGCGCGGCGAACGCCACGCAGCGCCCATACAAAAACGATCCGAACCCGCAGCCTTAGCCGCCTTGGCCTTCTCAATAACCGCCTCAACTTCCATCAGGCGTTCACGCTCCAGTCCGGTGTCGTAGCGGGCACTCTGAGGGCAGTACGCACAATCTTCCGGGCATGCACCCGTCTTAATGGACAGTAAGGTACTTACCTGTACGGCGTTCGGGTCATGATACTCACGGTGCACGGTCTGAGCCTGAAAAAGCAGATCATTAAACGGCGTGTTCAGTAGCTGCTCGACTTCTTCAACAGTCCAGTCGTGGCGAACAGTGCTCATCATGGTACCCTCAGTTTGGTGTCAGTATCACGGATGATAAAGATGAGGCATAACTGGTCAACCCTGATGAAAATCCGGGGTAACCTCAGTACGTTTTTTGATCAACTCTTCGAGTGTGAGCTCTGCCTTGAGCCCGATGGCAGCAGTACAGGAATCTGCGAGGAGTGCCTGAACCGCTTACCCTACATGGGACTTGCCTGCCCGCAGTGCAGCGAAAGTGTTTCGACGGAGGGGTTGTGCGGTCGCTGCCAGCGAACGCCACCAGCGTACGACTACAGCTATTGCTCTCTCAGTTACGAACACCCGCTTCCTCACTGGCTGCATCGCTGTAAGGACAAACGCGATACCAGGCAAATCAGCCGGATGCAGACGCTCATGCTGATGGCACGTCCTGCCTTAGATGACCAGCCTGAAAACTACCCAGATATGGTTACCTGCATACCCACCAGCCACCGACGACGACTCTGGCGCGGTTTTAACCTGAGTGAAGAATTGGCCCGCGCAGTCGCCCATGATCTCGGCCTGCCATTCCATCGTCTTCTGAAGAAAACGAAACACCAAGAGCAACGTGGACGTTCCGCCAGACAGCGAGCCAGTAGTCAAACCGATATGCGCGTAGAAACCAATCTCAACCTTGCTGGCAAACACATTCTTATCGTTGATGATGTCATGACTACCGGCAGCACGCTTCACACCGCTGCAGCACTTCTGAAAGAATCCAATGCGCAGAAGGTCGGCGCCTGGTGTTTTGCCAGAACACCGAAAACCCGATAAACCCAGCTCACCTTCAGGCATAATGTCCACCACACTCATGTTCCGGATTCCGCTATGCACGCCTACGCCGATTTAAGCCACGACCTGGTCATGGACGCAATTGAATCGCTCGGATACCTCTGCGATGCCCGCGTAATGGCATTAAACAGCTATGAAAACCGTGTATTTCAGGTAGGCATTGAAGATGAACAACCTTTAATCGCCAAGTTCTATCGCCCGACTCGCTGGACTGATGAGAGCATCCGTGAGGAGCACCAGTTTCTGCTTTCGCTGGCCACAGAAGATGTGCCCGTCATTGCTCCGATAGAGATAAATAACGAAACTTTATTCACCTATGGCGGTTTCCGTTTTGCACTTTTTCCTCGCCGCGGTGGTCACGCTCCCGAACTGAGTAATGACGACGACCTGGAACTGATTGGGCGCTGGCTTGCTCGCCTGCATAACATTGGTGAGACCACACCGTTTATTCACCGGCCGCATATCAATGGCAGTGAAGATATTTCCGCAGCAGCAGATACCGTACTTGCCAGCGGTTTAATGCCTGAGGATTATCATGCGGCGTACACGTCACTCATCAGAGACATCTGCGCACATACAGATCAGATCAAGCTGTCGAATCATTCACAGATTCGTCTGCATGGTGACATGCACACGGGCAATCTGATTATCCGGGACGAGAACCTCTACCTCGTCGACTTCGATGACTGCGCTCAGGGTCCTGCAATGCAGGATATCTGGATGTTACTCAGTGGCAGCCGAGAGGAACATCGCCAACAAATCATGGTCATAGCAGAAGGCTACAGCATGTTTCGCAGATTTCCTGCAGAGGAACTCCCTCTGATAGAGACCCTGTGTACACGACGAATTGTTCGACATGCCGCCTGGCTGAGCCAGCGCTGGGACGACCCGGCATTTCCGGTGGCATTCCCGTGGTTTGCATCACACCGCTACTGGTCAGAACATTTACTGGCACTGCGTGAGCAACTGTCCGCACTGCAAGAAGAACCACTGGCATTACCTGTATTTTAAAGAGGATGTTATGAAAAAGTACCTGATCGCTACCGCCATTTCTGCCGCAACTATTACGACCGTTTCTGCGGAGGAAAATAACCTGCGTAATGCGCTTTATCTCGGCGGTGCCGTTAATCACAACGTCATTGATTCACCGTTCGGCGGCGACGAGTTGGACGCCAATGGCTACTCGCTGTTTGGGGGGTATAAGTTCGACAACTCGGTTGCCGACCTGATGACAGCAGTTGAGTTTGGATACAGTGACACGGGCGATTTTTACAACAGCAATGGTAACGGTGACGAGGATATCAATGGTGTCTGGGTCGCTGCGGTTGCAGAAAAGTACCTGCCGGAAATTGACCCACGCTTAAGCGTTATTGGTCGCGGTGGCCTGGACCTGGGTGACGACGACGGTATTTTTCTCGGCGCAGGTGCCGGATTTAAAGTAAACGAACAGGTCGGGCTTCGCGCAGAATTTATTAATAAAGATGCATCCTCTGTTTATCAGGTTGGCGCCTTGTTTCATTTCTAAGTTCATTACCTGACTAGTAATCTGATCCTGACTAATGACCTGATTAATAATCTGAGTCAGGATAAATAAAAATGCCCGGCCTGAAATACAACTCAGTGCCGGGCATTTTTATGCATAAAGTGGATTAAAAAAGCTCCCCACCCTAAATGGATGAGGAGCTCTCTTAGATCAGGGAGATAAACCTCCCCATCAGGTTCGCAGTCAGAGTATCAGCGAACACCGCCACGGCGCAGGGCCGCTGGAGTGTAGTCAGAATAAGTACGCTCAAATTCGTACTGGTAACCTGACTCTTCTTCGTTATCCAGACCCAGAGCCAGGTAGCGTCCTGAGTTCAGGTCGTACAGTGTCTCGATGGCATACCAAGGCACTTTACGGTCGAAGTAGAACATGTTGTGTGATTCAGCCACACGCCACAGTTCGCCACGGCCGTCGTAATGATCGATCTCAGTCGCCTGCCAGGTATCTTCATCGATGTAGAAAACACGCTTAGCGTATACATGACGCTGACCATCTTTCAGAGTCGCTGTTACTTTCCACACACGGTGCAGTTCGTAACGAGTCAGATCCTGATTAATGTGACCAGCTTTGACGATGTCGTCATACTTCAGGCTGGTGTCTTTCAGCTGATATGAGTTGTACGGAATGTACACTTCCTGCTTACCTTCTAACTTCCACTCGTAGCGGTCCGGAGAGCCGTTGAACATATCGAAGTTATCTGCAGTACGCAGACCGTCAGACGCGGTACCTGGGCCGTCGTAAGCAACCTGCGGCGCACGACGTACACGACGCTGACCAGCGTTATATACCCATGCCTTACGTGGCTCTTTTACCTGGTCCAGTGTTTCGTGAACCAAAAGAACGTTACCCGCCAGACGCGCTGGAGACAGAACATCCTGCTTAAAGTAAAAGAGAACGTTGTCATCTTTATCCGCCTGGAAATCGACCAGGTTATTACGGAAGGTGAACTCGTCTTTAAAACGAACGACGGTGTAATCACCGTTCACCTGCGGCGTCACCTGACCGATGATACGGCTGACCGAACCACCGCGATATCGCGTAATGTGGTTCCAGATCACTTCAACACCTGTCTGCGGGAATGGGAAAGGCACGCCGAACGTGAAGTTCGCGATACCATTACCGTCATTCAGCAGAGAGGTGTTCACTGCGTTCTTCTTAGTCTCGTCGTAGACGTCCTGAGGGTAAGCCGCTGAACGCACAGTTTTGTACACGGGCATACGGTAGGTATCAGGATACTTCTCGAACATCGCTTTCTGACCGTCGGTCAGATTTGCGGCGTAGTCTTTGTAGTTCTCTGCGGTGATCACGAACTCCGGCTTGTCTCCCGCAAATGGGTTACCAAGACGACCATTCTTATCAACGCTGGCTGCGTCTGTTGCCAGACCGCCCGTCCATGCAGGGATATTACCCTGAGCTTCTTTCACTGCGCCCACTGGAGTCAGTTCTGTACCCAGCTTGGCAGCCTGATCAGCGCTCACACCTGCGTGTGCAGAACCCACCAGCATGGAGAGGGCCGCAGCCGCTCCCCAGGTTTTAAATTGTTTCTTCAACATATTCGGAACCTCTGTGTAACTTGTTCAACTGCTCAGAATGAATATTTAGCAGAAAGACTGATGTTGTCGCGGTCTTTCAACTGGTTATATTTGCCACCCGAGAAGTTAGTGTATGACACGTCTACGGATGTCTGGTTCAGATACAGGAATGACACACCCAGACCTACGGTCAGACGATCATCAATAAACTGAGAACCTGGCTCTGGACCGTAACCCTTGTCGTAAGCAATCGACAGGTTAGGCGTCATATTTACACCCGCGAAGGCGTTGTTGTACGTCAGGCCAGAGCGCAGACGGATACCACCTGACAGCTTGGTGGTGTAACCATCGTCGGTACAGTAGTCCGAGTTCACGTTTGCTGACGTGCCACCAAAGATACAATAGTTAGTATCACCGCCAGGTTCATAGACCCCATCGTTGTTACCAATACCGTAGGCACCTGAGCGGCCATAACGGGCATCATCAGTGTCCGGAAGATCCGGGATGTAGGTCGCGCCGACTTCACCAACGAGCGCCAGACGGTCTGCACCTAACACACGATCAAAGAACATGATGTAGGTTGACTGTGCCTGCCAGATATCAAACTCGTCGTAGCCCTTACCAACTTCACCGTACAGGTCAGCAGCATTACCTGCTTCTTCAGCACGTTGCTGATACAGGCGACTCCACGGAGCACCGTTACCCGCCAGAATCAGCTCAAATGCGTTCCACTGAACTGGCATATCTGGCTTATAACTGATCTCACCCGAGATAGATGCACCACTTGCGGTACTACGCGCAAACGAGACACCCGCAATTTTGATGTCTTCTGGATAAGCGATCTGATACAGCGGACGATACGTGTTATATGAAGCATCTTCATTCACTTCCATATCCGGCGTACCGGTCAGAACACCAAGGCGGTCCTGGTTCGTGATAACACCGTTGATGTATGGAAGGCGGCTATGAATGTTCATGTAGTAGAAACCGAATTCGGTATCACCCAGCGCTTCTGAATACCAACGAACAGCCATACCGTACTGACCACTGTCGCTCGGTTCTTCATCTTCGATCCGCTCTGTTACTGGTGCCACGCGGTTTGCCAGCGGCACACCCGTGTCCACTTCCAGATCGCGCAACGCGAGGATATCGCGTTCATCAGCCGTACCACCCAGAATAACCGGGCCACAACCGTCGGCTACGAAATCAACCGTTGAGAAGAATGTACCGCACGGGTCACTGCGTGTGTGATCCCACTCCAACTGATAGAAAGCTTCCAGAGTGATCTCACCCGTCAGGCCAATCGAGGTATAGAACATGTTGACCGGAAGAAGTCCCTCTTTCAGCTCGGCACCCGGCTTACGGAATGCGGAGGCATCCACTGGGTTAACGCTGTTGATGCCACCCTGAATGAAGGTACTTTCACCCCAGCTAAGAACCTGACGACCAAGACGGAAGGTCACAGGCACGTAGTTGATGTCATAGTCTGCCCAGACAAAAGCATCCAAAAGTTCAGCACCACGACCGGCGGCGTTTTCAGTTTCTTCGTTCAACTGTTTGAACTCAGTGTCCTGATCCATAATCGCGTGATCATAGTAAGCACGGGCACGGAAGAAACCACCGTAGTTGCGGTAGCTCATTTCGAGATCGCCGCTCCACTTGAAGACATTTGTATAAATGTCTCCCTGATCGTAGTTAAGCGTACCGTCGTCGTAGTTGTACGATGCACCGGAGGTGTTCTCTCCAATCGCATTCCCATTACCTGGCATAATCTGAGAGCGGTCACGCTCATCAACACGCCAGCCAATACCATAGGACACTGTGTTTGCCAGCTGAATATTTAACTCGCCAACGTTGTACTCAATTGCTTGAGCTGACGTGACTGCTCCCGCCATGGCCAGAGCCAGCGGAGTCTTTTTAAACATCTGATAAATTGCTTTATTCATGATTTTTATTCTCCGCAACTCAATTACCGGTGCTTTCAAGGACAGCCGTATTTTCAATGATCAGACCTTGCTGATCACCCGCAAGACCAGATAGTTTGGTCGCGCCATAAGGGTCAAAGAAAGATCCGATCTGTTGATAGATCTCAGCAAATACCGCCTGAGGGTCTGCCGAAGAGAAAGTCGCGTGTGTACCTTGAGCAACACGTACATTCGCCCTAACGATTGCGTCGTTAGTAGTGCTTGGGTAGTAGTACTGAGGATCAGGACTGATCACACTTCCGGTTTCCGCCTCTTCCTTCGTAATAAGAGTGTCGATACCCATCTCAGCTACCAGAGGATCTGTACCAGCCAGGAAGGATACTGAGGTTGCAAGCGTCGCTGTTTCTGCATTATTCGGCACAACCTGATCCGACGGTTCATCAGCATCACCCGTTACACCTACGTCTTCATAAACAAGCACTGGCACATCTGCAGTACCGGCAGCGAAGTTAATCGGATCAGCTGAGTCCAGCATGGCCTGGAAAACCCCAAAGAAGCTTTCGATGCTGTCCGAACCCTGCTCAACACCACTAGCTGCCAGACCAGCAATGATACGTGGACCAATCTGAGCACTGTTTTCCAGCAACTTCACGACACCACCACCTGGATTACCCAGAGCAGCCGCTTTGATCTGCGGAATGTTTGAGTTGTACGCACGAACGCTAGTGTCGTTAGCAACAGACAGGAAGGTCGCACCGACAATACCGCCCAGAGAGTGACCTACGAAGTACACATTGGCAGGATCAAGATCATCCGCTGTACCATCTGAGTTCACATCCATATCGTCAATGGATGCGGCAACATTCAGCATGTCCAGCACCGTCTGACGAATTGCATCGCGGGTACGCGCAAATTCGTTCAGGTTGATATACAGGTCACCGGATTCACCGACCGAGGCTGCAGTCACTGGGTTACCCTGAGCGTCCAGAGCACCCTGGAAAACCATGCTTACATTACTCTGATCGGCGGCCTTACCTACGTTATTGTGACGCTCAGCCAGAGCAGCGAGGCCAGGAACGTTTTCAGCGCCAACCGCCTGGATAACACCTGCACGTGCTGCAGCAAATGGGCTATTGGTGGCGGCATCAGATGCAGCAACCTGCTCGACGTTAAACAGACGCAGGCTGTTCGCCTCACCGTCGTTCAGTGGAGCAATACCGTGCATTACGTGGTCAATCGCGATGGTAGCGATACATGCCGAAGCCAGAGCGTTACCCACCAGAAGACCTGCAGTACGGTCAACGGTAATGCCGTGCTGATAGATAACTACTGGCCAGCCATCAGCAGGCTTACCAGAAGCCGGCCCCGGACCATCAGGATCACAGGAAGCATCTGGTATCATAGCCAATACAGGGACAGTCACATCGCCCTGTTTGTCTGCGTACGGGAAACGCCAGGTAACGTTGATGCTACCGTCGGCGTCGGCAGGAGCACTTTCGAGCCCAAGTGCCAGGGCAGCATTGTTGCTACCAGACCAGCTACCAAGGTCCGCATCCGCTGTACCTGCTTCAGGAAGAGGCAGGAAGTTAGGTATCGTCAGACCACCCTGAAGAATCGAGCCGCCAGATGAAATTGCTGACACCTGACCTGCGACAATAGCGTCAACAGTTGACTCATCTGCGTCCGGGTTCGCTTCTTCAACGCCCGGGCGCAGTGCCACTGTAAGGAAAGCATCGTAAGAGATCTCTACCGCTGTAGAACCATCCGCCGTAATCGGCGTATAAGTACGGGACGCAGGCTTATCAACAATCGTATCTACGCCTGCTCCGCTACCATCAGCGATTGTGGTAATGAGGCCCTGATAGTAATTCGGAGAGAAGGTCTCGCTCGCCTTCAGCACATCGCGAGTCGTGCTATCAACAGGAACGACCGTGGTTCCTGCCTGCGCATTGATCGCCGCAGCAACACCCTGTGCAATTGTCAGTAACGTTCCCTCTGCAGTTGCCTCAGCTGTCGCCTGGTCAGCTCCTCCAGCAATCGCGGTCGCGATTACAGACGCGGATATCGTCGCTTCAGCTGCGTCAATGCTGGTAATTTGAGTAGTCAGGAAGGTTGCAGGAGCTGCCATTGCGTGTAACACATCCGTCGTACCAGTCGTTGTGAATGCGTAACTGAGGATGATGTTGTCCTGGGTCACCTGGCCGGAGGTCGCCCCATTCAGGAAAGCACCCGCCAGAGATTCCCATGCCTGAACCGCATCACGAACCGGCTGCAACGTAGGCGCCGGTAGTTCCAGATCACTTGTAACAAGGTCATATTCAGCTGACGGCCCAACTTCCACACCGCTCGCTGACTCGAGTGCATCAGTCAAAACCACCAGATACTTGGTTTTTGGATCAAGAGGGGTTTTAGGGAGAATCTGAATGGCCGGTGTAGAACCTCCGTCCATTGTGATGAATCTTGCTTCGTAGTCTGTACCAGCGACAGGCTGATCTGCTGCAAACGGGTTATCACCCTCATTCTCAACGATGGTACTGATATCCAACGGATCAATCGCAGCGTTGTCTTCACTATTTTTCAGTTTTACCAGCAAAACAGTCTGACCTGCTGCGACAGTGTCTGCGTCCAATTCAGCATTGAACTTAACGTAAATGGCTGCAGATGTAGAAAAACCATCGAGTTTGTTCAGTGCGGTAGTTACTGGCGGAGTGGTGTCACTCGTGTTCGCAGTGCCGTCGGTATCACCGGCATCCGCAAATAGGAAATCGTTTGCTAAAGGAAGGGTTGCGCCGCCCGCAGAAAAAATAGGAGAAACGCGCGACACCTCCGAACCCGGAGAACCGGCAGTCACCGCCCCGGTATCAACTTTATAATCACCGCCAGTCTTACAGCCCGCAAGACCTGCGGCTGTGGCTGCGATGGCCAGACTGAGTAAAGTCTTCTTCACCATACATGTACCTGTAATGTGTTGTTATGGTTATTCAAATGCGCTGGTACACACATCCCTTGCGGATATCAGCAATCACCTGACTATAATCCCGTCGACTCATACCCTCATCACTCGAAAGTATGATTCGCCTCCTTAAACCGGGGCATTTTGTATCTGATCGTAATCAACCATAGTCCAGATCGGCCAACCTACCAAACCGGGGGATAGGATTTACGCACCCCTTTGTCATAGAATAGGCGCCCTTTTAAACCAACCCTCATTCCCGAACAGGAGATCCCTATGTCGTCCAATCAGGATTCCGTTGTAATTGTTGCTGGTGCCCGTACCCCAATGGGCGGCTTTATGGGCAGCCTCAGTTCAGTCTCTGCACCCGAGCTTGGTGCTATCGCAATTGAAGAAGCAGTGAAGCGCTCTGGCCTGCAACCAGCTGATGTTCAGGAAGTTATCATGGGTAACGTACTGTCTGCTGGTCTGCGTCAGGGTCCTGCACGTCAGGCGATGCGCAAGGCAGGTCTGCCGGATAACACTGGCGCAACCACCATCAACAAACTTTGTGGCTCTGGCATGAAAGCCACCATGATGGCTCATGATGCAATCAAAGCCGGTTCTGTTGATATCGCGGTATCCGGCGGCATGGAGTCCATGTCAAAAGCCCCTTACATCCTGGAAAACGCACGCGGTGGCTATCGCATGGGCCACGGCGATCAGGCCAAAGACCACATGTTCTTCGATGGTCTTGAAGATGCAGAGACTGGCAAACTGATGGGTGCTTTCGCTCAGGACATGTCAGATAAGAAGGAATACACCCGCGAGCAGATGGACGAATACGCGATCCGCTCCCTGAATCGTGCTAAAGACGCGATTGAGAAAGGTCTGAACACCGCTGAAATCGTACCGGTTACTGTAAAGAGCCGCCGTGGTGAGACTGTCGTTGAACAGGACGAGCAACCATTCAACGCCAACATCGAAAAAATCCCATCTCTGCGCCCGGCATTTGCGAAAGACGGCACTATCACAGCTGCTAACGCTTCATCTATCTCTGATGGCGCTTCGGCACTGGTACTGGCACGCGAATCCGTTGCCGCTGAAAAAGGTCTGACGCCGGTTGCCCGTATCGTGGCACACAGCACTCACTCTCAACACCCTTCTGAGTTCACGGCCGCACCTTGTGGTGCTATCGAAACCCTACTGGCAAAAACCGGCTGGAACAAAGACGACGTTGATCTGTGGGAAATCAACGAAGCTTTCGCCATGGTCGCTATGATGCCTATCGACGCATTCGGACTGGATGCTGAGAAAGTAAACATCTATGGCGGCGCCTGCGCACAGGGCCACCCGGTTGGCTCTACTGGCTCGCGTCTGATTGTGACTCTGATGAACGCCCTGAAAAACACCGGCGGCAAGAAAGGTATTGCTGCTCTGTGTATCGGTGGTGGTGAAGCAGTTGCCGTTGCAATCGAGATGATCTGATTGCAGCGCTAACGAAAGAAGCCGGCTTAACGCCGGCTTTTTTGTGCCTCGCACATAGCGAGCTTACTTAGAGAGTTAAAGCGTCTGTGAAGTCGTCACAGCAAGGCAAAAATCTTCGAGAAAGCGGAGCTAGTTATAAAACTGAGCCGTCGGCGAAGAAGTCATAGCGCGGCAAACATCGGCCAAAGATACGGAGCGTTTATATCAGTTAAAGCGTCAGCGAGGCGGTCACAGCAAGGCAAAAACATTCGAGAAAGCGGAGTTTACTTTAGTAAATGAGCATTTCGAGAAGGTTTTTAACAACGCTGTGACAACGCAGCTAGCTTTAAAACACGATTGTTTTGTTACCGTGGAGCAACACCCTATCTTCCAAATGACTCCGCACCCCTCTCGCCAGCACTGACTTCTCAACGTCTTTGCCTAAACGCACCATGTCTTCGACCGTATCGTTATGACTGATGCGGATTACGTCCTGATCAATGATAGGCCCGGCATCCAGCTCCTGGGTCACGTAGTGGCAGGTAGCACCGATCAGTTTTACACCGCGTTCTGCGGCCTGGTGATATGGCTTGGCCCCTACAAACGATGGCAGGAAGCTGTGATGAATATTGATCACTTGCCCAACGTATTGCTCACAGATTTCTGGCGGCAGAATCTGCATATAGCGCGCGAGTACGATGGTATCGGCCTTGTGTTCTTCGACAATCTCTGTCACCCGGCGGAAGTGTTCGGCCTTGTTATCTTTATCAACCGGTACATGAAAGTACGGAATACCGTGCCATTCCACCAGCGAGCGCAAGTCGTCGTGATTTGAGATCACGCATGGGATATCACACTCAAGCTCCCCACTGTGCCAGCGGTGCAGAAGATCAACCAGGCAGTGGCTCTGCTTACTCGCCATCAGGATGACCTTCTTAGGTGAACCACTGTCGCTGAGCTGCCAGTCCATCTCGAATTCGTCGGCAATCGGCGCAAAAGCTGCCTTCAGCCCATCAGCATCAAATGGCAGGGAGTCTGCGCGGATACAATGACGCATAAAAAAGCGTCCGCTAACCGGGTCTGAATAGTGGTTTGCCTGAACAATCCAGCCACCGTGCCCCGAAAAAAACTGGCCAATTTTAGCCACGATGCCGACCCTGTCAGGACAGGAGATAGTCAGCCTGAATACTCTTTCCATAATGTGATACATCACTCAATAACGATAGCCACCAGCTTGCATCCAGAAACCTTTCATGGTCAACTCTTTGACGCTCTAATGACTGTTCAGAACTAAAACAGAGACGGATCTATG
Source organism: Thalassolituus maritimus (assembly GCA_913019975.1). GTDB lineage: Bacteria > Pseudomonadota > Gammaproteobacteria > Pseudomonadales > Oceanobacteraceae > Thalassolituus. The sequence continues at coordinate 86,019 of CAJWBH010000008.1, forward strand.
TTACTCCTAAGGACACTCTTACTCAGCCTTTTTTTCAGCTTGCCTGCGCATGCATCAACTCTGGCAGAAGAGCTTAGCGTTTTTAAGCTGAGTACCAGTGTTAAGATTTTGCTTCTAAAGTACTACCACGTCCAGGCGGATGAGGGAAATCCTCAACTCGTCGAGGAAGTTCTGCGCCATCGCGAAGAAGTCAGTCTTCAGAAAAGTCTTCTGCTCGAGGATCTTGGAGCTAATTTTCCTGCGAGAACTCAAGGGATCCAGACCCACTGGGACGAATTTAATAGCCTGCTCGATGAGAACATCGCTGAAATCCGCGAAAGCAATTACCCTGAACTGCAAGTCGTCACTCTGATGCGCAAAGCGCAGCGAGCTATGTTGCAGGAATTAGAATTACTTTCTGACCAGATACTGGCAGAAAACGAGCTTACTCTGTCAGAACTCACTGTCTGGCAGCGTCAGCAGAAAAACCTGCTCCTTGAAGTGGTTGAACGTTACATCGAACGTGCGGCGTCCTCTATGGGAGCTCCCCTGACCATTGATAACGTCGACATCCGAGTACTATGCCAGCAGTTTGAGCGCGGTATTGCCGATATGAAGAGCCGCGTCACGGCAAGTGAAGCTCAGCGCCAGCTCAGCAAGATTCATAGCCAGTGGCTGTTTATCGAAACAGCGGCAACCGATACCAATGCGCGCCTTGTTCCGTTTCTGGTGATGCGCTATGCCGACGGTATTCTTGGACGTCTTGATGAGGTTGCTCATCACATCTGAGAGCTGCGTAAGAGGTTTTAGCCGTCGGACGCGCTATACTTAACGCTCAGCAGCCAGAAAAAGTAGCCGATGGGTTTAATTGTTTTCGACATGGGGCGCAGAGTAGAAACGCCCGTAAACAGCCCACGCCGGCGCGTGTCGCCGGTAGAGCGAACTTCTGCGGTTTCCAATATCGAAAACGAGCCTGATCAGGCACTATCATCCGACGATCTGATTTACTCCCCAGAAGGTACCACCGAACGTCAGGAGCATGCTCCACAGACGGTTGCCTTCGCCGCCGACATCATGACGCGTAATGTCATTACCATTCGCCAGGAAACAACAATCCGGGACGCCTACCAGCTCATGCGGGAGCACGACATTCACCATCTGCCGATCATCGACGAACACGATAATCTTCAGGCGTTAATTTCAGACCGGCGCATATTAAGAGCACTGGCCGAGCAACGTTCTATAGAACATGACTCCGTCATGACGGTTGCCGTCAGACCAGTCTATTGCACAGCAGAGAGCACCGACATACGACAGACAGCAAGACTACTTACGGAATATCACATCGGTGCCCTCCCTGTGCTTAATAACAAAGAACAACTGACAGGTATCATCACCCGCAGTGATTTACTGCACCTGCTCAGTGAATATGGCCCGCTGGAATTGTGGGCCTGACATGCCCTTAGGTGGGCATTAAGGAGAATGATTTTGGCTAAACAATATGAGTTAATTCACCCGAAGACACATCTACGCGTGCTTTCGCAGTATGAAATTCAGCAGCTTAAAAATGTCAGCAGCGGTGCTCACGAACTGCTCCGTCGCTGCTCATTCGCAGTCCTCTCTGCCGGAAGCCTGGAGGATGACTACACCCGACTGGAAGAGAGCTACAAGAACTTCAATATCACTGTCGAGCAGGAAGAGCGCGGCATTGTATTGCAACTCAGCGGTGCGCCAAGCGGTGCATTTGTTGACGATGAAATTATCCGGGGTGTACGCGAGCAGCTTTTTTCTGTGCTGCGGGACATCCTCTATGCGGAAGAAAATATCCTGAAAGCCCATCGTTTTGATTTAGATAAAAGCGAAGATATTACCAATGCGGTATTCCATATTCTGCGCAATGCAAACCTGCTAAAGCCAGACGTAGAACCTAAACTAGTCGTCTGTTGGGGTGGGCATTCCATTCCGCCTAACGAATATCAATACACCAAGGAAGTCGGCTATGAACTGGGGCTTCGAGGCCTTGATATCGGTACGGGCTGTGGTCCAGGTGCCATGAAAGGACCGATGAAAGGCGCAACCATTGGCCATGCTAAGCAGCATATCCGAAACGGTCGCTACATCGGTATTACCGAGCCCGGTATTATTGCTGCCGAATCACCCAACCCAATCGTCAACGAGTTGGTGATCCTGCCGGATATCGAAAAGAGGCTGGAAGCCTTCGTTCGCATGGCGCACGGAATTATTATTTTCCCTGGTGGCCCGGGTACCGCCGAAGAGATCTTATATATCCTCGGTGTTTTGTCGCACCCGGCAAATAAGGATATTCCCTTCCCTCTGATAATTACCGGCCCAGAAGAAACCCGGGCATATCTCGAAGACATTAATCGCTTCATCGGCGATACGCTCGGAAAAGAAGCTCAGGCGCGTTATGAACTGGTGATTAATGATCCGGTGACGGTTGCGAGAAAAATGAAAGCCGGTATGGAAGCCGTTCGACAGTATCGCCGTGATAACAACGACGCCTACTTTTTCAACTGGACCTTAAAAATCGATCATGATTTTCAGGTGCCTTTTGAACCGACCCACGCCAACATGAAAACCCTTCGTTTAACGCACGATGCTCCGTTCCATGAGCTGGCCGCAGATCTGCGCAGAGCATTTTCAGGTATCGTGGCCGGTAACGTGAAGGCCGATGGCGTTAAGCTGGTGCGTAAGCATGGGCCTTATGAAATTCACGGCGACGCAGATATTCTCGACGGTATGGACCGTTTACTGCGAGCCATGGTTGACCATGGCCGAATGAAAATCAGTGGAAAATATGATCCGTGCTACCGGATCGTAAAATCCTGAAGGTTATTGTTTTGCGCTGAGGCGTGCTGCTGCCTTTCCGGATAGGTTGGCAGCACGATCCATGACATGGAAAATGACGTTCTGCTCGTTCACGCCAGACACCATTGCGGCCCCCGGACCTGTTGCATAAATCGCCACATCTTCACCGCCATGCGTTTCTGAATCACGTGGAATCAGAGCCTCCTGATGATAACCAGCGGCCTCCGTATTCATACCGGTAATATCTTTACGTCCTGCATTAATTGGCTCTTCGTATACAAGTTCGGCGTCTGTTTCACCACCCAGGTGATGATGTCCGCGACCGTTCATATAACCCAACGTAGTATACGGCAGGCCATCACCGGCCATGGTGGGTTCTGTCTCACCGGGCGCAACGACTTTACCAAGAATAGGATTACCGCGCTTAGGATACCCTGCAATGGTAAATACATGACTGTGATCAGCAGTAACGATAATCAAAGTATCTTCCGGAGAAGTCATAGACTCGGCGAGAGCAACAGCATCAGAAAACTCTCGGGTCTCATTGAGCGCATTAAACGCATTTCCGGCGTGGTGCGCATGGTCAATACGACCGGATTCCACCATGAGAAAGAACCCCTCCTCACTGCCTGACAACAACTTAATCGCTTTTTCTGTCATCTGGCTAAGTGATGGCTCCCCTAATGTGTCCTGGTTGCGATCTGCCTCAAACCGCATATGCGCCTCTTCAAACAACCCCAACACAGGAGTACTGCTCAACTGATTAAACCCCTCTTCATCGATAACCAGTTGACCTTGCGGATTCTGGGCTTTCCATTCTTCCATCAGATTACGGCCATCAGTACGATCACCTTCTACCGTACTTCTGGCATCGGGGGTATTAGACTGAACATCATCAGGAAGAAAATGTCGACGACCGCCACCAAAAGCGAGTTCGATGCCATCTACCGCGACACCATAGTCTTGCAAAGTACGTTGCCTGAAACTCAGAAACTGCGAAGCAATATCCTCGCAGCCTGCTTCAACTGCAGCTTCCGGCATATCCGAAATATCTTCCCAGTTGCGTTCAGAAGAATATGCGTAAGTAGCCGCCGGAGTCGCATGGGTTAAGCGAGCTGTCGTGACTATCCCAGTTTTCTTACCGGCTAACTCAGCGAGAAGCAGAGCCGAAGGGACTTCATCCTCCACACGGTGACAAAGACCACGTTCTGCGCTCTCAGCCAGACCAATAACACCGGCGTCCGTCTTAACACCAGACATCATTGCGGTCATAGTGCCTGCTGAATCAGGAGTCTGAGCATCAACATTGTAGGTTTTACTTAAACCAGTAAAAGGAAATTTCTCAAAACTGAGCAGATTCTCCTCACCACTCATGCCCTGCTGCTGTCCGGCGTAGATTCGGGCGGCTGTGACTGTTGATATTCCCATGCCGTCACCAACAAACAAGATCACGTTCTTGGCAGGTGTAGTCTCTCGTAAAACTTCGCGTTTACTTTTTATGGCAGACCGCCCCTCGACAAACCAGGCGTTATCCTGAGGTAAGAAGTCCAGTGGTGCTTCGTTTTTAGTCTCATAGAGACACCCAGTCATTGAAATAACAAGAGAGATTAGAGTACCAACGTAAACACTGCGCATCGTTATTTCCATTACTAAAAACCTTAGAACATTAACCTTTGGATTTTACATATTTATTAATACCCATGCCTTTTTATCCGCATTTTTTGTAATAAATAATTCACCACCTGGGTTACAGAAGTTAAACATTTCTGTCACAGACCACACTTAGCCCGAGCGCTCCTGAAACCTATAACGAAGCAATATTGGGGAACCGTGATGAAACTGAAATTATTAGCAATCGCTGTAGCATCAGCGTCACTGCTGACTGCTTGTGGTGGAGAAGATGGTGACGATGGTCGCGACGGTCTGAATGGACTGAATGGCCAGAACGGAGTTTCGCCTGACGCAGCTCCGGGCGCACCAGGCTCAGATGGTGCCAACGGTGAAGATGGCCAGGATGGCGCCGACGGTAAAGATGGTGCGAATGCTGACGCCGGTGCAGGTACTCTGACGCGCATCGCGACTGTACCTTCCGGTGCTGAAGTAACGGGGCTGTTTCTGACCGAAGACGGTGATCTGTTCTTCAATGCGCAACACCCAGCAGGTAGCAACATGGAAACTGATAACAACGGTGTCGCTTACAACACAGGTACCGTTGGTGTGATAGAGGGTGTTAGCTTTAATAATCTGCCAAACACACTGATTTCAGTAGCGGTTCCTGAGTCTGACTACGAGCGCCAGACGATTCAGACAGCTTACGGTTCTTACCGTGTTATTGGTCAGACTGGCGACCAATACGAGGGTGAGCTCAGCGAAGGGCTGGGTCATATTTATAATCTCGCTGGTGACGCTCTGATCCTTGAAAACGACATGCCAGACTTCAATGGCTTCGTATCTACAGGTGCAAACACTGGCTACCTCTTCACTAACTGGGAAGAGTATCCGGGTGGTATGAGCCGTATCGGGCTGAGCAAATCCGCTTCTGGCGAATGGTCTGTAGAAGATGCCATGATGGTGAACTTTGCAAACGTAAAAGGTACGGGTGCTAACTGTTTCGGCTCTGTTTCACCTTGGAATACACCACTGACATCTGAAGAGTGGATCGTGAACTCTGATGTTAACTCGACCACTTACGCTAGCTGGAACGACCCTGAAGAAGTGGCCAACAACGATCGTCTGAATCGCTTCTGGCAGCTGATGGATGAGCCTGTTAACCCGTACGATTACGGCTACATCGTTGAGATCACCAACGCTGTTTCACCAACGCCTGTACCGGTTAAACACTTCACCATTGGCCGCTACGAGCATGAAAACTCGGTCGTTATGCCAGACCGTCGCACTGTTTACTCTTCACAGGATGACACGGGTGGCGTTCTATTTAAGTTCGTTGCTGACACAGCTGAAGACTTGAGCTCTGGTACGCTATACGGCGCTAAGCTGACTCAGGATGCGGGCGTAAATGATCCAGCGGTTACAGGCTTTGATGTTGACTGGGTAGAGCTTGCGACTTCTGACAACTCAACCATCGAAGCTTGGGTTGATGAGTTTGATGGTATCAGCACTGAAGACTATGTCGATGGCGAAACCAGCTATATGACGGTTGCAGACGTTGAAGCCTGGGCAGCCTGGGTAGTTTCAGGTCGCCCTGCGAACACTACTTACCCAACCGTAGAAAACGGTGGCGGCAAAGTCACTGCGGGTCAGCCAATGGATGACCGTGCAGCCTTCCTCGAATCACGTCAGGCCGCTAAGCAATTGGGTGCAACGGCAGAATGGCGCAAGCTGGAAGGTATCAGCATTCATGCTGGTCGAGTTCAGGAAGCCATTGAAGGCATCGACCTGATTCCGGGTGAAGAAGTCGAGAACGCATACATGTACATGGGTATCGCTGATATTGATAACACCATGATCGACGGAGAAGGCGACATCCAACTTTCTGGTCGCGTGAAAGATTGTGGTGGTGTATTCCGTGCATTGATCGATTCAGATTACAGCCTGAGCCGTATTGAACCAGTTGTGATGGGTGCGACCTACCGCAGTTCACTGGATGGTGCAGAGCGTTGTGATGTGGACAACCTGTCTCAACCTGACAACGTTATCGTTATGCAGGACGGTCGTATTCTGATCGGTGAAGATGGCTTCCAGGAAAACAACACTCTGTGGATGTACGAGCCACACCATAAGTAAGACAAAGTATTAGTACAAATATGTAAGACCTTTCAGGGGGAGAGCTTTCTCCCCCTATTTTCTTTCCGGATGTAAGTATGAAAAACCTGATTAGAATCCTGGTACTACTGCCATTACTAAGCGCGTGTAATCAAGACGTAGATACTCATTTCAAAGCCCATTCAGATACCAAAACAATAAAAAAATCTGAAACAGCTTTATCAGACGAAGTTCAGCCTGCCTATCAGCCTGGGGATGACATCCCTGCAACGGCGTACATTGAGCACGATGAAATTTATAACCCTGAGGCCGTCATCCCACCTCAGTGCTATACCCGTACCGATGGTAAGAATAACCCTTGTTATGTCTGTCACCAGACGTACACCGATGATCGTCCGAATGTAATGAAAGACGTTTATCTGCAAGGCCTTTACGATTTCTCAGATGCGGGGATGACAAACAGCTGGAAGAATCTCTTTAAAGACAGAAGCGAAGAAATCAAAAATATTCCCGATGATCAGATTCTCAATTGGGTAAATACAGACAACTACTCTGATTGGATAGAGCGCGAGAGTCAGCGCGAAGAGTCTGCTGCTCCCCCTATGTTCCTGGAGAACCTGGCAGATCCGGTGAAAGCATTTGATGAACGAGGGGTCGCTCGCGACGGTAGTCACTGGATCGCATTTAACTACAAACCATTCCCTAGCGCCTTCTGGCCAACAAATGGTTCTACTGACGATGTCATGATTCGTTTACCCGCAGAATTCCGCGAAATAGACGGAAAATACTCTGAGGCTCTGTACTTCGCGAACCTATCACTTCTGGAGCTGACAATGAAACGGCTCAGTGGTATTTCAATTCCTACGGTGAACGAACGTGACATCGGCTCTGATGTTAATGGCGACGGTGTTCTGACCGAGAATGTCTCTGAGTTGGTTCGTTCAGGTAACTATCTCGGTGATGCCTCAGATATTCCGGTCGAAGATATGCTTTACCCTGAAGGAACAGAGTTTCTGCACACTGTTCGTTATGTCGGTGTAAACAATGATGGTGATATCTTCGTACCCAAGCGTATGAAAGAAGTACGCTACATGAAGAAGCATCAACTCAAGTCTGCTGTTGCGCTCCGCAGTGCTTACTTTCTCGAAGCCAAGGAAAAGCACCTGGGTAACCTTCCGCTGACCGTTCACATTGGTGAACGAGGCATAGATAACCGCTTTGGCTGGACACTGAATGCCTACATCGAAGATCAACATGGTGAACTCCGTAAGCAGAACAAACAGGAAATGGCATTCTGCAATGGCTGCCATAAAACGGTCGGTAGTACGATTGATCAGACATTCTCTTTTGCCCGTAAAGTGGAAGGCGAAGACGGCTGGGGTTACATCGACCTGAAAGCGATGAAAGATGTCCCTACCATCAATGAAACTCAGGGTGAGTACCTGACCTACTTTGAACGTGTGGGCGGTGGTGATGAATTCCGACAGAACAAAGAGATGCAGAAGAAATACTTTGAGAACGGAACGGTTAACAAGGAAAAAGTTAAGTCGGCAGATTCAGTGTATGAGCTGATCACTCCGAGTCGCGACCGGGCGCTGGCTCTGAATAAAGTCTATAAGCGTATTGTTGAAGAACAGAGCTACATCTTTGGTCGCGATGTTGTGCTCTCACCGGCCAGCAACGTTATCGAGAATATTGATGCCGAAATAGCTCCGCTCGAAAATGATTTCCGGTATAGCTATGACATACGTCTGAATTGGGGAGCGTCTTCAGATATGAATGAGCTCGTCAGTAATCATTACTGAGTTCTCGTAATCAGTTTGCGTGCTGTAGCGTATCCGGACGCTACAGCACGCCTTTTCTTCTCTCCAGTATAATCAGTGAGCGTGACCATGCCCTTCAATTGCATGACCGTGCTCGTCGTAGAACCCACTGGCACCATGTTCCACAAAGCCCCAATTGATCATCTTCTTCACAAATGGATTCTCCTCAGAGTCACCGATATCAGCAAAATCTATGAGAGTGTAATCGTCTCTCGAAACCAAACGCTGCTGAAGCCCAGAATCACCTTGCTCAGTCAACGACCATGCGAGAACCGGATTTTCATAGCTTACAACGATCTGCTGGGCAGGTAGCCAGACAAGCTTTTCTTTCTGCGCCTCTGATTCCCAAGTTTCTACCAGCTCACAACCGCTGCCCTGCTTGGATACCAGTGTCATGCTGTCACGAACATCCGCAGGTACTGCCAGAGATATTTCCTGCCAGACCCGATCCTCATTCCCTCTGAAGTCTTCGGCCTGATATTCAATACCATGCTTTTCAGAATCAACGTAGCGAATCAACTTAAGGCGGCCTGCAGGGGAGTGATACCAATACTCAACAACGCCGGTTGTCAGATCTTCACGGACAACTTCCCTGCCAGCTCTGTGAATAGCGATCTCTTTAGTATTTCCTTGTGACGTTACCTGATATTCCAACGAAACTGGAGAAACACAGTCGCTTGCACTAACTGCAGCTGAAGCCGAAGCGGCTATGGCCGCGAGACTCAAAGTAATAAGTGTTTTCATAATCTTCAATCTGTATTTATTTAAACGGAAAAAGGGGCCAGTAAGGCCCCTTGAACTATCGAGCAGTATTAAGGCTGATTTACAACAGCATCGGCACGATTGGCCAGATCTCCAGCGAAGTTCATCACGTGAAAAATAATGCTCTGCTCATTCGTACCTGAAACCAGGTGAGCACCAGGTCCTTTCGCATAGATACCGACATCTTCACCTGAATGCGTTTCTGAACTCATTGGAATCAGAGCTTCCTGGTGGAAGCCTGGAGCAGTTGTATCAACACCAGACAGGTCGACACGACCTGTGTTAATGGCAGCACCGTACCCCGCATCCGCATCCGTTTCAGATGGATCAACAGCAACGTGACCGCGACCATTCATATAGTTCAGAGTGGTATATGGCATGTCATCAGATGCGAGGCTTGGCTCGTCAGCACCAACGGCGACTACTTTACCCAGAATTGGGTTACCACGTTTCGGATAGCCTGCAATAGTAAATACATGGCCGTGGTCGGCAGTGACAATAATCAGCGTATCGCGATTACTGGTCAGCTCATCTGCGATAGCCACCGCTTCAGACAGCTCAATCGTATCCTGAAGTGCGTTGTAGGCGTTGCCTGCGTGATGAGCGTGGTCAATACGACCCGACTCAACCATCAGGAAAAAGCCTTCTTCGTTATTATCCAGGATTTTAATGGCTTTCTCGGTCATCTCTGCCAAAGATGGCTCGCCAGCGACGTCGTTTGCACGGTCTGCTTCATACTGCATATGCGACTCGTTGAACAAACCAAAAAGGTGGGTAGTTAGTTCAGGGTCGATAGAGTCAAAGCCAGCCTGATCATAAACGTAGAAATCCCCCGGAGCGTTATACTGAGCAGACCACTCATTCGTCAGGTTGCGACCATCAGTACGATCGCCTTCAACTGCGCTGACTGCATCCGGGCTGTTAGCCTCGGCTTGTTTTGGTAGGAAGTGACGACGACCACCACCCATTACAACTTCGATACCATCAATATCGAGCATAGAATCAGCGTGACGCGTTTCCAGGTTTTCTTCAAACTCGACCAGCTGCAGAGCGATATCGGCGCAACCCTCTGCGCCCGTCTCTGGCATATCAGAGTTATCTTCCCAATTGCGGTCTGCAGACTTTGCGTATGTCGCAGCAGGTGTTGCATGCGTAATACGAGCGGTAGAAATAATCCCGGTCGACATACCTGCAATCTCGGCCAGCTCAAGTGCCGTCGCCAGCTCATTACCTGCAACAGATGAGCAATCACCACGTGCGATATCTTCGTCTACACCGATGGTACCAACATCCGTTTTTGCACCCGACATCATTGCAGTCATCGTACCTGCGGAGTCTGGAGTCTGAGCGTCGACGTTATAAGTTTTGGACAAACCACTGAACGGAAAATTACCGAAGCTCAGGCTGTTTTCTTCACCCGACATTCCTTTCATCTGTCCTTCCAGAATCCGGGATGCAGTGACGGTTGAAACGCCCATACCGTCACCAACGAAGAGAATAATATTTTTCGCTTCACCCGCCTCTTCGATAATTGTATTCACCGCACTCTGAGTGCTTGCTACTTTCTGAGACGCCTGAATATACCAGTCATTATTTTTGGTATTTGCAAGAACATCGGAAAGTTTAAATGGCAAATCTTCCACCAGACCAGGGGCTCCATCTGCACCCGGTGCACCATCAACACCATTTGAACCATTCACGCCATTCTGACCGTCGACACCATCACGACCGTCATTTCCATCTTCACCGGCACAACCAACAAGCGTCATTACTGCGGCAACGATCGCTGTATGTAATAAATTAAGTTTCATCATTTTCTCCTCAGTCTCAGTCAGCCAGCAGATTCAAAGAGCGGCCAATAATCTGGAAGACCAGATTCTGTTCAACAACGCCCTGCACCAGATGAGAGCCTGGGCCTGTCGCGTGCAATGTAATATCTTCACCAGCGTGAGTCTCAGAAGACATTGGAACCAGAGCTTCCTGGTGATAACCCGGCGTTGTTGTATCGATTGCGCTCAGATCCTGACGACCCGCATTGATCGCTTCGCTGTAACCCGCGTCCGAATCAGTTTCCTGCCCCAGATCCATCATGCCGCGACCATTGGTGTAGCCGAGCGTTGTGTATGGGAGTCCATCAGATGCCAGCGCGGGGGATTCACCACCTACCGGTACGACTTTGCCCAGAATTGGGTTACCGCGTTTTGGATAGCCTGCAATAGTGAATACATGGCTGTGGTCAGCAGTAACGAGAATCAAAGTTTCTTCTGGATCAGTGCTGTCAACCGCGGCCTGAACAGCATCAGCGAACGCCAGCGTATCTTCGAGAGCACCAGCCGCATTTCCTGCGTGGTGTGCATGGTCAATGCGACCAGACTCAACCATCAGGAAGAATCCTTTATCGTTGTTATCTAAAATATTGATAGCAGCTTCTGTCATCTCAGCAATTGATGGTTCACCAGCAATATCGTTCTCGCGGTCTGCTTCGTATTGCATGTGAGATTCATTGAACAAGCCAAGAACACGCTCTGTAGATTCAGTATCAAGCGCGTCAAAACCGGACTGATCGATTACGTATGTACCGTTCGGGTAAGCATCCTGCCATTCAGCTGTCAGATCACGACCATCAGTACGATCACCTTCCGTCGAACTGACTGCGTCAGCTGAATTGAATGCAGCATCTTTGGGCAAGAAGTGGCGACGTCCACCGCCCATGGCGACTTCGATACCATCGACATCGACGCCCGGGTAGCGCTCTTCGAGGTTGTCTTCAAAATTCACCAGCTGCGATGCAATATCCTCGCAGGCGAAAGCCGCAGATGGCATATCTGAATTATCTTCCCAATTTCGATCCGCCGCGTGAGCATAGGTCGCCGCTGGAGTGGCGTGTGTAATGCGGGCTGTTGAGACAACGCCGGTAGACAGACCTTTAATTTCAGCAAGTTCCAGCGCGGTCACAACTTCGTTTCCAGCAACGCTGTAGCAATCGCTGCGGATGACGTCTTCGTCAACACCAATTGTGCCGACGTCAGTCTTAACACCGGACACCATAGCCGTCATGGTTCCGGCAGAATCAGGCGTTTGTGCATCGACGTTGTAGGTTTTAACAAGCGCAGAATATGGGAAACTTTCAAACGAGAGGTAGCCTTCCTCTCCGTCCTGACCTTGTTTCTGACCCTTAAGAATACGGGCAGCAGTCAGTGTAGAAATACCCATGCCGTCACCCACGAAAAGGATCACGTTCTTGGCGTTGGCAGCGGGCAGCTCCATGGCAGATTTATTCATTACAGAGGTTTCTGCATCGGTGAACCAGGCATTTTCAGCCTGATGCGCAGGCACTGCGGGCGCCGCCTGGGCTACTGAGCTGACTGCGGAAGCAGCAATTACAGCAGCAAGTAGTTTCATTTTAGTGGTCATAACTCACCTGTTCTCAAGTTCAAATCGGGCTATCCGAAAATTAAAAGCGAGGTGAGCTTAGGGAGCGTAAATGACGTTTTTTTTACGAATAAATGTCATTCACAAGTAGGAATGTTATACCATTACAGTAACCATAACAGATAAAGACTACAGATTTCTTACGCTGTCATAATCAGTTACATGGTCAGACTTTTTTCAACCAGGCCAGAGATCACGGGGCTCGCAGCAAACAACCTGAAACGCCTCGACTGTTCTTGACGGTCCATGACCCCAGCTGAACGACAAACAGGACATTAATAAGTAATTGGTCAATAGCGTCTTATTGAGACCACCACACGCCGGTTGGCCTTCCGCTGTTCGTTCAGTGGCAGGTCATCCAGCCCCTCCTTTGGGCGACTGTCAGCATATCCGGATGCTTTCAGTCGCTCCTTTTCGATACCGCTCTCAAGCAGGTACTTCACAACTCCGGTCGCACGGGCGGAGGATAGCTCCCAGTTAGAGGGAAACTGCTCATTCGAGATAGGCAAATCGTCGGTGTGCCCTTCGACTTCGATCATGTGTGAACCATGGCTGACATCACGGATTACACGACTCAGCTCCTGCAGCAGTGGTGTTGCCGCAGGCTTTAATGATGCTGCGCCGGAGTCGTATAACGCAACATTCGCAAACTCTACCTGCACACCACGAGGGTCGAGCGTAACCGACACCTGATCCTGTAGACCATTCTGCTCAATATAATCATCAATGCCTTGGCGAATGTCGGTAAAGGGAGTCGTGGTAGTTTCTGATGAGATAACTTCGGCTAATCCTTCTTTAAGGGATTCGATCTTTCCTTCATTAAGATCGGATACCGCCAGAATCATGACGAAGAACGCCAGCAACAAGGTAATCGCATCGGAATAGGTCACCAGCCAGGAGCTGGATGAATCGTCAAAGTTAGGGCGGCGCCGGCGCAACCCCCGCTGGCGGCTGGCGTGACTCATTACAGCTCTCCCGAGAGTGCCTGATCACGCACGGAAGGTTTGATAAAGGCGTTCAGGCGATCCTGCATATAGAGCGCCGTTCTCTTTTCACTCAGCAGGACAAAGCCCTCAGAAATCAGCTGATGACGGAAGTACATGGTTTCCTGTTTCTCAGTGACCTGATTCGCTGCAGGCTTAAAGAATAAATTCGACAACAGCACACCATACAAGGTCGTAATCAGCGCAAGCGCTAACCCCTTGCCTAACCCCGCCATATCGCCGTTCAGGTTATCGAGCATGATAATCAGGCCGACAATCGTACCGACCATCCCAAAACCGGGAGAGTAAACAGCCATGGTATTGAGCACTTTGCCTTCCAGGGTGTGACGCTGCCAGGTTGCGTCCATCTGGTCAGTCAGCATGGTCCGGACGTCATGGTTCGCGTATCCGGCGCCCATCAGATCGATACCTGCACGAATAAATTCGTCATTGTTTTCCTGCTTCGTCAGCGATTGTTCTAGCGCAACAATGCCTCCCTGACGATAGATACTGCTCCACTCAACAAAGCGTCTCGTCACTTGCTTAAGGTGCTTCTGCGACGTCGGCGGATGAAAAAAGGTATAGAGCATACTGCGCATCGCATGTAGCACATCAGCAGTGGAGTAACTGATCAGTGCGGCCGCCATGGTGCTACCAAACACAAGCCCGAAGCTTGACAGGCTGATGAAAATAACGTGATTGTCAGTGGCACTGGCAACCGCAAATGCCAACAGGCCGATACCTGCGCAGAAACCAATGAGCGTACTGAATGAAAATCGAAACACTGACTTTGCCCCTGTTGTTGTCTCTTAATCTGCAGACTTCTGAATCGATTACTGTGCTGGCTTAACATCCGCCAGCTCGTCCATAGAAAAACGACCTTCACGGATGATTTCCCGCATTTTCTGAACCACCTGGCGACGCGCTGACTCGATCTGATCCTGTACAGTTTCAGACTCTGATACTTTCAGTTCGTTAATAATCCCCGCCCGTAATTTCGCTGGCAGCGCAGCCAATACGTGACGCTTAAACTCAATGGATGTATTGCATAAGGAGGCGGTCAGAACACCGGCATCGATAGATCGTAACTCGTTCGAGATAATACGATCTGGCGTGCGCGACAGGTCAGCGTAAGTAAAGTAAACCTGACGCAGCCTATAATAGGTTTCGGGCTTCTCGGATTTCAGTGTTTTGAGCATCCGCGTCTCTTCACTGGTCGTCATACGGTCAAGCATACCGATAAGAACAGACAGGCCATCGGCAGTGATATTCTCGAATGACGGAACAGTGAGAGAGGCTTTAGCCAAACGATCGGCAACATCTTTAAACGCCGATACAGGCAAGCTTTCAAACTGCCCAAGCTCGAAAGCAATGGCAGCGAGCTCCCGCTCGTCGAGACGTAGAATAATATCTGCAGAGCGCTGCGCTGGTAGCTGTGACATCACCAGAGCTTTAATGCGGATATCTTCATCCTTGATGAGGTACAGTACCTGCGAGTCGTTCAGCTTGTTCAGGAAAGCAAACGGCTGGGTATTAGACGCATCATCCTGCTGACGCTCAAGCCGCTGAGAAAACTGCTCCATGCCTTCAGAGAGTTGCTCTTCACTCCACTCTCCTTCCTGCAGCAATTCGTCAATCTGCTTCCAGTCCGCAGGCGTCAAATGCGGCGCCAGACTGGCAAAAAGACTTTTCCCCATCGTGGCCGACAAGGAGGCAACTTCAAAGGCCTGGGCACTGACAAGCGCCTGGGACACCGCCTGCTGAAAACGGTGTGGCTGAGACAACCCCTGACTGACTAAGCGCTGGCGAGACTCGTTAATCCGGTACCTGAGTGCCGCCGCCTCACCCTCTGACTGACGTGCTACGAAGTGTTGGCTGACAGATTCGGTTCCGCTAGCTGCATTTACCGGTGCTGTGGACACAGGCTGATTAAGCCGACGCCACAGTGCCGCAAACGCCAGCACTAACAGCAAGCCAACAACCAGCAAGGTCACCAGCCAGATCCAGGGGCTGTAAGACTCCCAGAACGTGAGTGGCGTTTCTTCTTTCTTCAGGTGACTGAATGCCGTTTTGACGATGTTCAGCGTATCGCCACGAAGTTCATTAATCTGGGCTTTACGCGTGACCAGATTTTTAAGAAATTCTATCTGTTCATCTTTCAGTGCATTGTCGACGACCAAGGTAATTTCAAGCTTCTTGATAATATTGCGATAGCCAATCGTCTTTTCTGAAGGCTTGCCACCGCCAGACTGACTCTGACTTTGCTGCGCTACGTTCTTCAACTTGTCGGCGTAAGTAATGATCTCCTGACGCTCTTTCTCAAGTTGTTGTAGCTGACTACGCAGCGCCCTTAGCTTTTCATTATTTTCTTTAAGCAACGGCATTTCGCTGACGGGCAGGCCCGGCAGTTCTTCAAGCTCATCCATGCCAGTAGCGTCAATATCAGGAAGAGAGAGAGTGCCGCTTACCCGAGGCTCTGCGGGCAACTGTGGCGCTGCTGCTTGCTGTTGACCTTCAGAGTTCTCACGAACGACGGTGCGCGCTCGTTCGATGACTGCATCGACCTGAATGATAAACCGGTTATTGCCGAGATAAGATTCAATATCCTGACGAAGGCGCGCCTCCAGGTCACTTCGGAAACGTGCTTCTTCTACCTCGTCCTTTTTAACCGGAACCTCAAACGTGTCCTGAGCAAGAACAGGTAAAGCCGCAAAAAGAGCAATGGTTACCAGCCACGTCATTAATTCTTTCATCGTCACAGCCCCTTTCATCGCACACGAGCCAGACTAGCGCGTACCTGATCCAGCTCAGGATCAAGTTCTAATGCCTGCTCCCAGCTCGCTCTGGCCTCGGGTATCAGCCCCATCTTGTAGTAGATACTGCCTTTCAAGGCGTGCGCCTGGGCTGAATCAGGAATCACTTCTAACGCTGCATTCGTCTGATCCAGGGCTTCCCAATATTCTTTTTTATAGAAAAGACTCTGAGCCGAGAGAATGTGTTTCGTCATTGTTTCGCTGCGGCGCAGTTTTTCAGACTCCTGCTCGCTGATTTTTCCGTCGACATCAGTGTGGTTTTCAGCGGCACGATCTTCGGCAGCTTCATCCGATAGTCCATCGCTACCGGCAGATTTTTCTTCAGCGCTTTGCGGTAATTCCATGATGAATTTAACGTCAGAGTCGCCAGCATCAATGGTCATAAGAACATCGTACCCAGCTCCATAACGATGAATATGCATCAGGCCATGTTGTTTCTTTGCCTTGTCAGAGATTTTTTCAAGTTGAGAAATTTCCTCAACAATGACTTCCTCTTCTGTTTTCTTCTCGGCCTCAACCGGTTTACCCGGATCAACCCATGGGCTCGGGTTAAACCCTTTCACCAGACGGTTAGAGCGTTCGTGAGAGCACCCCTGAAGCCCCAGAGAGACCAGAAGCACTGCTGCAATAATTCCTGCTTTCATACTGACTCCTAAAATCTCAGGCCAAGAGAAAGGTCGTAGCTTGCGCCACCGATTTTCCCGGTATCTTCAAGACCCGAGACTTCACTCCACTTCGCCGTGCTTTCAGGAATGTAGGTCACGCCATAATCGATGAACCCATCTTTAAAGAACGGAAATTCAAAACCAAAACGGAAGACGATGGCATTGGTATCATTAAAGAATGCCTGCCCCATACCCAGGTACACTTTGGTATCAATCAGATCGTCCATGCTTGGAATATCGGCAATAATCCGTCCTTCCAGATTGATCCCCGAAATATCGAAGTTTTCGCGGTTAGAGAAGTTGCGGAAATATTCAAAGGCCAGGGTGTATTGAAGCTGGTCATCCAGACTGGTGGTTTCACGACGGCGAATACCAAAGACAGTCAGACCTTTCACATCTTCAGAGTCTGCACTGGAGAGATGATCACGTTCTGCGGAGATACCCCAGGCGCCGACAAGCAGTTCGTAGTTTACGCTATCGAAGCCCTGCACTTCCTCTTCGAGTGTGGTTTTCTTGGAGTATTCTTTCAGCCACAGAAGCTTGTTATCGCGGGCATCCACCATGCGTAAATTAATGGTGAACTTGTTGTCCTGAACGGAAGCGTTCCAGAAAAGAAATGCGTCTGCCCGGACATGCTGCCCGAGCTTACGTAATGCCTGATTGTCTGTAGCAGCATGGCTGATCTCAAGACGGTCTGCACGCATAGCGACTTGCGTAGTGCGGCATTCAAGGCACTGAATAATCTCGAAGCGCCCGCTGTCCAGCATACGCTTCATCAGTTTATTTTCGATCATCAGGTGCACTTGCTTCGGCACCTTACGATGCATCCTGTCACCATTGTGGTACAGGGCTACACGATTGATCTCTTCGGGCAGATCAATCAGCTCTTCTTTAACGAGTGTCTTATCGTCATCAAGTAACTGGGTAAAGCCGGTATACAGTGATGAGCGCATTTCAGGTGGCTCAAGCCCCGGAAGTGACTCCTGAGCCGACACCATAAATGGCAGGCAGAATATCAATACAGATATCAGTGGAGAAAGTGACCGTCGGAACATCAGATGCGTCCTGTAAAAGTAGCGTAAAACGAATACAGTCAGCTTAGTTCAGTTCCCTTTTTTCACATGAAATGTAACTTATCCAAGTGTTTGATAAACAAATGTTTTTCTAATAAGACAAATAAATACGACCAGAATATGACGGAGACAACCGGCTTTTCCGCCGGTGCTCCGACTTTTGTAATCCATCACGGCTCAGTTTCCCGACAGACTGATGTGGATGTCAGAACATTCACATCGATCAGGGTAACGAAGGTCAGAACTTCGTCACCCTGTTTTCATTGGTAACAAATTGTTGGGCGGAAGATGGACCTCAGGTAGACAGATGGTCACAAAGCGCGACCATTTCCAGATCGGCCTGCGTTACGCCGCCAGCATCATGACTCCACCAGGCCACAGCAAGCTCCCCCCAGGAAACCGTTATTTGGGGGTGGTGATTATATTTCTCTGCGAGATCAGCAACGCGCCCGGCAAACCGGAAAGCATCGATAAAATTATCGAAGGTCCAGATCCTGCGGACACAGGCAACACCGCCGACAGATTCACGGTGCCATTCCGGATAGCGAATAAGGTGAGACTTAAGTTCTTCTTCAGTGAGGACATCGGTCATACGAACTCCTTTGACGTATCGATTGTGTTAACTCACTGAGACAAAAAAAGGGAGCAATTGCTCCCTTCTTTACGCACGAATTTGCCAGTCAGTGGCCGCTGACACACAAGTGTCAGCTTTGACTGGAATCAAATCAGACTTCAGTGGCGTTAATGCGCGCAAACCACTCTTTTGGTCCGGTGTTGTGTACCGATTCGCCTTTGCTATCGACCGCAACAGTCACTGGCATATCTTCCACTTCGAACTCGTAGATCGCTTCCATACCCAGGTCATCAAAGCCGACAACTTTCGCGCCTTTAATCGCCTGAGACACCAGATAAGCAGCGCCACCCACGGCCATCAGGTAAACGGCTTCGTTGTCTTTAATCGCTTCAATCGCAATTGGACCACGTTCGGCTTTACCGATCATGCCCAGCAGACCGGTTTCTTCCAGAACGGTACGGGTGAACTTATCCATACGGGTTGCTGTAGTCGGGCCAGCCGGACCAACAACCTCTTCGCGCACCGGATCAACCGGGCCCACGTAGTAGATAAAGCGACCCTTCAGATCAACCGGCAGTTCTTCACCTTTGGAGATCATGTCTACCATGCGCTTGTGCGCAGCATCACGGCCAGTGAGCATTTTGCCAGACAGCAGTACGGTTTCACCCGGCTGCCACTCTTTCACATCTTCTGGAGTGACGGTGTCGAGGTTGACGCGACGAACGCTGTCACCGACTTCCCAGCTGATTTCTGGCCAGTCTTCCAGTTTCGGCGCCTTCAGAGAAGCAGGGCCAGAACCGTCCAGTTCAAAATGGGTGTGACGGGTCGCTGCACAGTTAGGAATGATAGCCACTGGTTTATTCGCAGCGTGCGTTGGGTAGTCAGCTACTTTGATGTCGAGCACAGTGGTCAGACCGCCGAGGCCCTGAGCGCCAATACCCAGCTTGTTCACTTTCTCATACAGTTCAAGACGCAACTCTTCAGAACGGGTCTGGGCACCGCGCTCCTGCAGTTCCTGAATATTTACCGGCTCAAGCAGGGCTTCTTTCGCAATCTGCATCGCTTTCTCTGCAGTACCGCCAATACCAATCCCCAGCATACCCGGTGGGCACCAACCTGCGCCCATCTTCGGCACCTGCTCCAGCACCCAGTCAACAATAGAGTCAGAGGGGTTGAGCATGGCAAACTTAGACTTCGCTTCAGAACCACCACCTTTCGCAGCCACGTGCACATCCACCGTGTTACCCGGTACTAACTTCATGTGGATGATGGCTGGTGTGTTGTCTTTGGTGTTTGCACGCTTACCGTCCGGATCAGCCAGAACAGAAGCACGCAGAACGTTGTCAGGGTGGGTGTATGCGCGACGAACACCTTCGTTACACATATCTTCGACACTCATGTCGCCTTCGAACTTAACGTCCATACCGATGGTCAGGAAAACCGTCACGATACCTGTGTCCTGACAGATCGGGCGCTTACCCATGGCACACATGCGCGAGTTAATCAGAATCTGAGCCATCGCATCTTTTGCGGCTTTTGATTCTTCGCGCTCATACGCCTGATGTACAGCATCGATAAAGTCTTTCGGGTGGTAGTAAGAAATGTATTGCAGAGCATCAGCAACGCTCTGAATCAGATCTTCTTGCTTGATCACAGTCATCGGGAGGTCTCTCTCTGGAGTTGCAAACGGCAGTCGTAAAAACGCCCACTGGTCAGTGGGCGTTTACTGATGGGCTTATTGTAGCCTAAGCCGGGCCACTCTTGAATCCGCGGCGCTTAAAACGGCCACCATTCTTCTTCGGTTGAACGAGGCTTCGCACGAATACCTTCAGGGGCGTCCGTCTCATTGTTGTTTTCTTCTATAAAGAAGGTCTGCGGCTCTTCCTGCTGCTCAGTTTCCTGAACTTTAGGAGCTGACTTGCTGGCTACGACAGTTTCATCCTGCGCGTCTTCATCACGTGCTTTTGCACGGATCAACTCACGACCATGGTGGTGCAGGCGTGTGTCGTTCATTTCACTGACTGCGAGGTCATGACCAACCAGCTGCAGGGGACCATCGCCGCCCAATGAGCCATCTTCCAGCATCACCATGTTCTGAGGATCAACTTCTGAATAACGCAGGTAATACACCTTACCCGCCTCAAGGTTCAGGTCGAAATCACTGTAGGTACGGAATACCAGATTACCGACGCCTTCGAAGCCGAAAATACCGCGGCGAACAACAAAGTCGTAGGTGCCTGGTTCCATTTCGTACCAGGTGTAGCCGCCGCCTTTGAAGTTAAACAGGCGCTCGCCGTTAACGTTGAGGCTCGGCGCTTCGACTTCATCCATCGACCATTCAGTCGCTGGGCGATAGATATACACAAGCGCGTACTTTTCATAATCCCAACGATAACCAACGGATTTGTAGTACTGCCCTTTCGGCGAAAAAAGCCACTTAGGGTATGAACCAAAGTTGTCGAAGGTTGTAATGTGAACACTGCTGCAACCGGCGATCATTGCGCTTACGGCGGCGGCAGAAAGAATTCTGATTGCTGTTTTTATCATTATTATGCCCTGTTACCGGCTATTGCATCTGCATCGGGTCGGGAGGTTTAACATCTGACAGCCACCCTACACCTATGGCGTAGTGTTACCAACTGTACAGAAAGTAAACCGTCGTGCTATATTGCATTCTACACATAATAACAAAAAGAAACAGCCACAAAGGGAAAGCAAACATGAAGAGTAGTCTGTACACACTTCCCCTCCTGTCGCTTCTGGCGGCGATGCCAGTCATGGCCGCTGACAGCCCGGAACAGGAAAGCGCCAAACAAGCCTACACCTCGCCAGAGATCGAAGTGGCGGTAGAAGCTGCACGTCGTTTTCCGGTGCAGACCGAGTATGTGGGTTATGAATGGTATAACCGCACCACAAGCAAAAGTTTTCCTCTGCCGAAAATGCTCAATACTGAAATGAACGAGCTGATCGTTGAAGGCGCGATGGGGCCAACTGCTGCCGGTGTTGCAGCGGCTGAAGATGCGACCCGCCCTGTCAGACGTGTCGCACTTGGGCAGAGCAATGAAGACGAAGAAGTTATCGAAACCGATGGCAACCTCCAGCCTTCACCCCGGGCAGACGTTAAGTTGCCACGTGAAGTCTTGATCAATGAATCGCGTGCCGTTAACCGCACCGGCGAGATGATCACGCGCCAGACCCGCTCCGTCGGGACAGTGACAGCGACAGCCCGCTGAGGAAACGTCTCGTGTCGATGCGTCTCTCTATTACAGCACTTATGTTGTCTGTGATTGCATGTCATGTATCTGCAGGTGGCAAATCAGCCACCTCGGAAGACTTCCGCAAAGCCCAGGATGACTACTACGCGAATGACCTCGATGCTGCAATCACCGAGGCTCGCGAGCGCACTCATCACTATGATTACAGCAGCGAGTTTCGTTACGAGCGGACAACCTCTCAAAGTATCCGTTTTTCGCGAATGCGGAATAACGAGCTGGAACAACAGCGCATAGAGACAGCGTCGCTCGCACCTACCAGTGCAGGCAACACGACAGAAGCCGGGCAGATAGATTCTGCAGACGGAGCTCAGGACGATGTCCGAGCCGTGGATTTCATCAGTCAGAATGAAAAACTGTCGAGCGCAGCTCCAATCAATGCCGCTCCCGCGGCAGCAGTCTCTCTGCCGTCATCAGGCATCTCTGTGCGGGTTAACCAGCGCTAGTCGCGGAGTCGCCGGCCTTCAGTCAGGCCAGGCGACTACGAATGATATCTCTTGCCTTCTTACCCATGAGCAACAACTGACGATCTCTGTGCCAGGTCTGCTGAAATTTGGCTGGAAGGGAAATTTGCAATAGTTCTTCAATAAGCGCATCAAACGCATCCAGCTGAGACCTATCATACCCCGTCGCGCCCGTACGATAGCCGTCCGCTAAAACCTTCATGCACTGAATCAGACTCTGGTGATCATGATAAGCTTCAGATACCCGCAAAACCCAGCCCGCAAAGGCAAGCAATACCATGACGTCTTCGTGGTAGCGAAAGGGTTTGTTAATGCACTGGTGAGCATCCTCTGCAAGGTACCCTGAATCTACCGGACTCGCGGTAAAATCGACCACATGGTGAGGCAGTTCAGGAATGACCGGCTGACCCGGTTTAGCAGGATGAGGAGAAACCCCATCTGCTTTCGCAGAGACGCGCTGACAAATGAGGCCTGACGCGGATCGCGCAATCACATACAGCCAGTCGATACCGTCCATTGCGAGCATGGCATGACTTTTCCGACCGCTGACAGCACCCGCCTCTATAGAAGTTTCCATTTCGGAAAGTGAGCGCAATCCTTTTTCTGACACACAAAGGCAGGCCCACTGCTCCGGTGGCAAGGCAGGGTCTACGGCCCTCATGGCAATCTGATAGGCAGAGAGAAAAGCAGAAGCTGGAATGTCGGAGCGTAGTCCGGCAATAATGGCTGCCTCAGCAGGTGAGGCAGTACGAAGTAACCGAGCCAGGTTGATCCTCAACGTATATGGCGTCGTCACTGAGAGTGCGGGCATTTCTAACGCCCGCACCCAGAGCTCAGGCAACATACAGATTAACCACCAGTCATCGCGTTCTGAATACGATCGAGGCGAATCTGAATATCCTCAATCTCGAGTTTCATATTGGTCAGGTCATCATAACCAACAGAGCCGCCAGATGAAGGTCTGCTCTCCATATTCGCAACATCGCTGCGCAGGCTTTTGATACTGGAACCCAGCATTTCGATGTTCTCTTTATTCTGAGCTATGGAAATTTCCAGACCGGATGGCAAGGCTGCCACAGCATTCTCAAGTTCAGTCACTTTAGAACGGAGAGCTTTCAGATCCGAAGCACTGGCGCCAGATGCGCTGTTCATTGCAGTATTCAGGTTGCCCAGTTTTGCCGTATTGGCATCGATGTCAGCCCGGTTCCGCTTACTGGCGAGGTCCCAGAGTTTACGAATTTCATTATCCTGTTCGCGCAGTACAACCTTAAGGGCATCCACCGACAAATTGGCATTCTCACCCGATGCTGAGAGACGGTTTTCCAATGCCTCAATCTTACTGCCCTGCTGGAGAAGAATTTCCTGAGCGGCTGCGTACTTCTGATCAGACTTCTGCAGAAGCGTGTACATATAACCCGCGGCGCCTAGTGCACCCAGTGCAATCACAAGACCTGCCGCAGCCAGCCCTGAGGAGGCTGATGAGCCCGATGCTTTTGACGCGGCGGCAGGTGGAGGTGGCGGTGTCGCTGCTGCAGCATCTGCCGGAGCGCTTCGCTTCGCAGCTCCCGCTTGCGCAAGGCGTTGCTGAGCCTGGCGCCGCAACTGTTGTTGGCGCAGCGCGATTTCTTCCTCAGTCGGTTTCATTTTTTCTACCTTTATTGTTATTGGCTTACTACTGCTTCCCCACAGCACCATCGAAGCCGGACAAACATGCGCCCGGCTAACCGGAAAAGTTTGCTCAGTTTGTGCAACAGATATTTCCATCGCCCTGGCAACGGCTCCCTGTTTCCGGCGCACTTGCGCGCCTCAACATACCTCAAACCCACGCCAGCTGGGAACATGTAGTGTCCATGAATGTCTACCAGTTGGCAATTTGTAAAGAATTGATCAAGAAGACCTCTATAAACAAGGGGTTATAACGACGTAGCCGGTAATAAGGGCCGGTGTTATTATTTTGAGGAATATAAAAGACGGGCTATTGAAAAGATACTTTTCGACCCCATGTAGGTCGTAACGGACATTTCAAGAGATCCGGCAATCAACCTGAAAATGGAGAGAGACCATGGCGTTCGAACTTCCTGCACTGCCTTACGAAAAAAATGCACTGGAGCCACACATTTCATCTGAGACTCTGGACTTCCACTACGGCAAGCACCACAACACCTACGTTCAGAAGCTGAACGGTCTGGTTGAAGGTACTGATCTCGAAGGCAAAAGCCTGGAAGACATCATCAAGACTTCTTCAGGTGGCGTTTTCAACAACGCAGCTCAAATCTGGAACCACACTTTCTACTGGAACAGCCTGAGCCCTAACGGTGGCGGCGAGCCAACTGGCGCAGTTGCTGATGCCATCAATGCAGCTTTCGGTTCTTTCGAAGACTTCAAAGCTAAATTCAACGATATGGCTGTGAACAACTTCGGTTCAAGCTGGACTTGGCTGGTGAAGAAAGCTGACGGTTCTCTGGACATCGTAAACACCTCTAACGCTGGCACGCCGATCACTGAAGGCCTGACTCCACTGATCACTGTTGACCTGTGGGAACACGCTTACTACATCGACTACCGCAACGTTCGTCCTGATTACCTGAAAGGTTTCTGGGCGCTGGTTAACTGGGACTTCGCGAACGAAAACTTCGCTAAGTAATTCAGTGCCAGAATAAAAAGGGAGCTATGCTCCCTTTTTTTGTGTCTGCCCTCCAAGGAAACTAATCATGTCTTTTAATCTGCTGCTAGCTTCCAGCTCACCGTATCGGGCAGAGCTTCTTAAGCGTCTGCATATTCCATTCAGTCAAGCATCTCCAGACATTGATGAGACGCCACTTGCAGACGAAACACCCCAGGAGTATGTGTTGCGTCTGGCTAAGGAAAAAGCACGAGCATTACACACCCGTCATCCAGACAGCTGGATTATCGGCAGCGATCAGACCTGTGTAATCGACGGCCAGCCGGTGGGCAAGGCAGGTACAGAAGAAAAAGCACTTGGGCAGTTAAAGCGTGTTAAAGGCCAGAAGATCACTTTTCTGACAGGCCTCTGCCTGCTGTCACCAGCGGGCGATGAATACACGCTGACGGAGCCTTTTCACGTGCACTTCAATGATCTTTCGGATGAAGCCCTGAAACGCTACATCAGTATCGAACAGCCGTTAGACTGTGCCGGTAGTTTCAAAGTCGAAGGATTAGGGATCGCGCTCTTTTCAGCGCTGGAAGGACGGGATATGAACGCCCTGATCGGGCTGCCTATGATAGGCCTGTGTGAATTAATGCGTCAGGCAGGTTTAGAGCCACTGGCATTAGCGGAGGCCTGAGCCTCCACCCGCCAGCATGGATCACTTGTTCTGCATCGGCAGGCCTTTAAACAGGCGCTGCAGTTGCATGTCGGCTTCATCGATACCGAGTTCTTCAGAAACGGTAAACTCCCAGATGCCGTTAAATTTCTCGCGAGTAAGGTCTTTCGCTTTACCGCCATCACCAACGATCGTTGGGCGCAGGAACACCATCAGATTACTCTTCACCTGATTCACGCTCTTCGAGCGGAACAACCAACCCAGCAAAGGAATATCGCCCAGCAGCGGCACCTTGCTGACAACTTCGCGTACGTCATCACGAATCAACCCACCCAGCACGATGGTTTCGCCATCATCAGACAGAATCATGGTTTTGATTGAGCGCTTATTCGTGATCAGGTCGGCACTGCCCGCGACGGTCGTGTTTGAAACCGACTCCGCAGTTGCTTCAACTTCCAGACGAATCGCTTCACCATCATGAATGTGAGGAATCACTTTCAACGTCACACCCACATCCTGGCGGTCAATGGTCGTGAACGGGTTTGTGTTGGTGCTTGATGCCGTCTGGCCAGTCACGAACGGAACGTTCTGACCGACAACAATCTCAGCTTCCTGGTTATCCAGTGTCATGATGCTCGGCGTTGAGAGCAGATTGGTTGAAGAGTTACTCTTCAGCGCCTGAATAATCACACCAAAATCAATATCACCACCCGACTCTTTAAAGCCACCAATGGTCAGGCCTTGCCCAACGGCAGAAGCATAGTCACCTGTGGCCACACCGGTAGCAATGGTCGCAAGGCCCGGTCCAGCGTTGTTGAAATTCGTGCCTGCAACCGGAGAATCCAGATCACCACGTACCCACTGAACACCAAGAGCATCGCTGGTATCGCCAGTTACTTCAATAATTGCCGATTCGATCAGCACTTGTGCACGACGCACATCAAGGGAATTTACCAGCTCCTGTACTTCTTTCAGGATGGAAGGCTCAGCACGGACAACCAGAGCGTTCAGGTCTTCGTCGGCATGAATACCAATATCACCTTTAACTTTCGCTTCGTCACCAGAACCTGACGCTTCACCCATCAGGTTCTTCAGCATTTCCGCCAGCTTGGTTGCGTCGGCATATTGCAGGCGGATCACCTGAGCGCTGCCGCTGAAATATGACGGCTGGTCAAGCTGTTCGATCAGACCACGAATACGTTCACGCGCCGTTTTCTCGCCCTTGATAATCAGGCGGTTACTGCGCTCATCGGCAACAACACGAATGCTGCCTGCTGTATTGTTGTTATCCGTCGTGCCCTGCGACACCTTAGAAGGATCAAGGCTCTGCAGCATGGTAACGACATTGCCCACCCAGGCTTCTTTCAGTTGAACCACTTCCAGTTCTTCTGAGCCGGAACGGTCCAGTCGGTCAATAATTTCTTCGATGCGGTTAATGTTGATCGCATGGTCAGAGATGATCAGTGCATTCGCGGATTTCACGCCAGCAAGGTGACCGTACTTGGCCACCAATGGACGCAGAATAGGCACCAGATCCAGCGCCGGCGTATTCTTGATCATAATGACTTTGGTCAGCAGCTCCTGACTGTCGACCGCCGCACGTTCTTCAAGGCTGCGGCCGGCCTGCTTCACATCATTCTGCTGAATGACCAGAGTGACATCGCCCGCAGGAACAGCAGCGAGGCCATGGATCTGCAACACGGATAAGAAAAGCTCATACACGCCTTCCTGATTCATTGGCTCGCTGGAGAGCACACTGACTTTGCCCTTAACCCGTGGATCAAGAACAAAGCTCTTACCAGTAATATCAGCAACCTGACTGATGAATGCCTCAATATCGGCATCCTTCAGGTTAATCTGCCAGCTTTCCTCTGCTTGCAGCGGCATAGCCATGCCTGCCATCAGCAACACGGCTATCAGCCAACGTCTGAGCAACATCAGTTCCGAGCTCCAAAACTCTGATTAATCATAAAACGACTATTACCGCGCTGAACTTCAATCTGCGCACGGCCTTCCTGCATCACCTGATCAAGTAACGCCTGATCAGACGACGCGTCTCCCAACTGCTGCCCGTTAATAGAGAGCAGCACATCGCCGGGTTTCATACCGGCTTTCAATAATATTGAGCTGTTATCAACGCGATAACCTTCACCAACGCCCACAGATTCAAGCCCCAGCCCCTCAATAACGGCTTCTGGTGACTCCGTTGCCGCTTCGCTGGCGATACCCATAAAGTCTGATGGGCGACGGATACGGCTGAAACGATCACGAAGCTGAGATGCGCGTTCTTCACGGACCTGACGCGGCGCTGGTTCCGGTGCACGGGCAGAAACACCAACACCACGCGCTGAGAATTCTTCGAACTTGAGAGTCTCCAGCTTACCCGCGGTATCAAGAATCACTTTATCGGGATACACACCTGCCAGTTTGGTTCGGCCCTGAACCACATCACCCACACGGTAGAAGTCACCCTTCCCGCTTTTCTGAGCAATGATCGCACTCGACATTTCGGCCGTGCTCGATTGCATGACACCCAGAAGTTCGAGGCGTAGGCGGGTATCCGGTGCATCCACTTCTTTTACCGCCACGACGGGCTCGGCACCGACTTCACCAAATAAGTGGTATTGCGCAGCACTCACCTGAGGAGTTTTAGCGGCAGAGGACTGCCCTGCCACAGGTGCCT
The DNA here is from genome assembly GCA_913019975.1 of Thalassolituus maritimus. Classification (GTDB taxonomy): domain Bacteria; phylum Pseudomonadota; class Gammaproteobacteria; order Pseudomonadales; family Oceanobacteraceae; genus Thalassolituus. The sequence continues at coordinate 114,378 of CAJWBH010000008.1, forward strand.
TCAGTATAAGTGGCTCGGGCGCCAGCACCATCCAGAAGATCTTCGCCAGTAGCCAGGCCGTCAACAAGGTGAGCACAACGTACGCAAGGCGCTTCGCCCAGCGTTGCCACGGGGTCAATTCAACTGACTGATTCACTACAGCGACCATCGTTTATCAAAGCGCTCAGGTTATAGAAACTTCTGCGACACTTCAAAAATAACCGTGTCTGCATCTGCTTGTTTGTCAGGCCAGCTCTGACCTGCAATATCCACGGCACGACGCAGTACTGTCATGCCCCCCCAACCGTCTTCCTGAAGAAATAGCTGCCCAAGAGGTTCACCATCGGCTGTCGCCACAGGCACAGTCACTTTAGGCCCGTCCATAACGATGTTCGCCACCAGCATCGGGAGTTCAGTATCAATTGACTGGCGCTCTACGCGTGCACGAAGCTGACCGCCCGAATACACCAGCTGTCCGGAAATATCGTTGATGCCCTGATCGGCAATGGAGATATCTGCATTGAGGCGGCTCAATTCAAAGCTGCCATCAAGATTCGCCCGTGCCTGCATTAACAGAGGCGCCAGTGCCGACGAATCCAGATAACCATTCAGATCTTCAATAATGACGCGTTCAGGCAAGCCTGCGTATAACCCTGTTGCCAGTGCTGCACCTGTCAGGCGAATGTTTTCGCCTTCGGCGTTGATAGCCAGGTCTGCGTTGCCGAGCAGCAGCGACAGCGGGCTTAATTCCCAGTCAGCGGCAATCGTGCCAGCTTGAGGAACACCAACGTCTGCCCGCCCCTGCCACAATGTGCCAGTCGGATTCTGAATCCGCACAGGCAAGTCCCGGGCGTAGGGCTCGGCGTATTTCCAAAGGAAGTGGATAGGTGTGGTAGCAACCACTATCAGGATGAAAGCCAGCAAACCAAGCAGTATGTACCACTTTGCTGACCATACGGCACGCAGCATAATTTTTATTCTGTCCTTGTTTCCGGTCGGACATTCTACCAGCAGGGGATGTAAATTTAACCTGACTTCAAACAGATGGCGTAAATAATGGTCAACCAGCCTGTGTATTCAGACACAATAAGAGCAGGTTAACAGGGTTTTATGACAGCCGTGTAACAAAAATGTCTTTTTTGATCCGGCTTCAGGAGCCCCCGATCAGTTCAGCCTCGGGGGTTAGTTTGAGCTTAAGGGAGAAGGCACGATCACCACTGATCAGCCGCAGCTTCTGAGGGCGGGACAGTTTCTTCACCTGTCTCTCAGCCCGCAGCGCATCTCCATGCGCACCAGCGACCGCGACGAAACGCAAAGCCAGTGGCCCTTTGCCCCTCAGAAAACGCGCGGTGCGGCGACCATTACTGCAATGCTCTTTGAAGCGACGGCTTACATCCAGCGTGATCCCGCAGTAGAGATGCCCGCTGGCGGTTTCTATCAGGTACAGATACCAGAGGTCGGTTTCGTCGACGCTACCGACTTGATCCATCGTTGTTTTCTCTGCCACCGCTTTACCGTATGGTGTGCCGCAACTCATAAGTTTTTACCGGACAACCGCATGCATTCTGTTTTCCGTGATCCTATCAGTGGCCTTACCCATCTGGCCGGGGCTGTTTTTGCCATTGTTGCACTCGGTATTCTGATGGCAAGAGCCGCGATGTACGGCGAAGTCGTACATATTGTCTCATTCGCAGTTTTCGGCGCAACACTGTTTCTGATGTTTGCAGCCAGCGCTCTGTACCATCTGATTCACGCGTCAGAGCAGGTGATTCTCTGGCTCAAACGCATCGATCATATTGCGATCTTTCTGTTAATTGCCGGCACCTACACCCCTTTCTGCCTGATCCCTTTGTACGGCAATACCGGCCTGATCTTACTTGTTGCCGTCTGGAGCTTAGCGCTTGCAGGCATCGCTCTGAAGCTATTCTGGATTTCAGCGCCACGCTGGCTATCAACTCTGATCTATGTCGGTATGGGCTGGCTGGTCGTGTTCGCGTTTGAGCCAGCAATGACGCGCGTACCCGAAGGTGCTTTATGGTGGCTGCTCTTCGGTGGCATCGCCTACTCTGTAGGCGCCATCGTCTATGCGCTGCGCTGGCCTGACCCATGGCCACGCTGGGTCGGATTCCACGAAATCTGGCATATCTTCGTCATGGCTGGCGCTTTCTGCCACTTCTGGGCCATCGCCTTCCACCTGTCTCATGTCCCGGTAGGGGCTGGCGTATGAACGCGAACGGACTCTACATCAACCACAGAATTACCATCCCCTGGGCTGAAGTCACCCTGAAAGCTATACGGGCACAGGGAGCGGGCGGTCAGAACGTGAATAAAGTGGCTTCGGCCATTCATCTTCGTTTTGATGTGCGACGCTCGTCGCTACCTGAGGATGTGAAAGAAGAAGTGCTCAAACTGGATGACCAGCGCCTGACACAGGACGGTACTATCATCATCAAAGCGCAGCGTTTCAGAACACAGGAGAAAAATCGGGAAGATGCCCTGCAACGGTTACAGCAGCTGATTCGCTTTGCTCTTCAGAAAGATAAGCCCAGAGTAGCAACACGACCAACGCGTGCGTCGCAACGCCGGAGAGTCGATCAGAAAGTTCAACGTGGCCAGGTCAAAGCCTTGCGCGGCAAAGTTCAGTAGCAGGGTTCAGTAGCAGGGTTCAGTAGCAGGGTTCAGTAGCAGGGTTCAGTAGCAGGGTTCAGTAGCAGAGTTCAGCAATAGCCCCGCAGGCTGCCATTACTTACTGGCTCGCCGGTGCTTACGAATAATCGCATAGGCGCTCTGGATCTCCTGCGCTTTCGACTTAGCACGCTCAAGCTCTGCCGCCGATACTCCACGAGCGACAAGCTTATCAGGGTGGTACTCACTCATCAGGCGGCGGAACGTCTGCTTCAATTCTTCGTCAGAAACATCCGGCGCTAATCCGAGTACATTGAATGCACGCCGTACCTCACGACTCATCATCAATTCAGGACGACGCGGTTGAGATGTCTGTTGCGCGCGCTCCTGAGGCCGCGCTTTTTTCTCCCAGTCTGTCGAACCCTCGCCCCGGCTCAACCACCAGTAAAAACGGAACGGGGGAATGCCAAACGCTCTGCCAACCTGCTTCAGTACCTTGCGCTGCGCACGTTTTACCCGGCCATCTGCACGCGCTACCTTGACCAGTAACGAGAAGAAGACCTCGTGCTGGTTCGGCGGTAATCCAGCTTCCAGCGCTTTCAGATCACGCTCCAGTCGATAACTGCTCTGCTTACCCTCACCAAACAAACGAATGGCCAATGCACGACGGTCACCGGTCATTCCCAAGGCTTCGATCACGGCTTCGGCGGCGGCAATTTCTTTTTCGCTGATGCGACCATCCGCTTTAGCAAGATGCCCCATCACACGGAACAGAGCACTCATATGCTCCTGAGCCATTGGGCCTGCCGGACCACTGCGCGCCTTTTCAGCCAACCTGTCTAACAGGTGTCCGGCAATCGCACCAATCACCAGCCCGAACGGTCCGCCAGACAACAAACCAATGGCTGCACCCGACGCTTTTCCTACCCAGATACGATTGCTATTCGCCAACGGTTTCAATCGTCACCACCGTCTTGGTTAAGTAAATCGTTCTCCAAAGTCTTCAGTCGCTCGGGGGTGCCGACATCGACCCATCGGCCATTCATCAACTGACCTGCAAGCCGGTCCGTCGTCATGGCCTCTCGCAACATGGGTGCTAGTGGATAGGCGCCCGCCGACGCGGATGCCCATAATTCAGGTTTGAGGACGCTGACCCCACTGAACGTCAGTTGCTGCTCATTGACCACCCGCCCGGCCTGCAACGCAAAATCGCCCTTCGGATTATGATCCGGGTTATTGACCAGCCAGAGGCAACCAAGGTCAGTTTCATTCAGCTCATACTGAGCAGCCTCGGTGTAATCCCAGTCGGTCCAGACATCACCATTAATAAGCAGAAAAGGCGCTGCGCCAAGAAGCGGTAATGCCTGATAGACACCACCACCGGTTTCGAGTGCGTCGGCTTCTGCGGAGTAGCGAATAGTCAGCCCCCACGCGCTGCCATCCCCCAGGTGCTGTTCAATCTGTTCTCCCAACCAGGCGTGATTAATCACCACCTCTTTAATACCTGCCGCAGCAAGCTTCTCAAGATGGTGCACGATCAGGGGTTTACCACACAGAGGAATAAGCGGCTTAGGACATGTGTCCGTAAGCGGGGCCATTCTGGTACCTCGACCTGCCGCCAGAATCATTGCCTTCATGACAGGCCTTTCTCCATCGCTGGCAGAAATCGTTCGTCGAGCCACTGACAGAAAGCCGAGAATTCATAATACCGCCCTGCGACTTCGCGCAGATACACGCAGGTATTAGGGATATCCGCCAGATAACCTGCCTTACCATCACGAATATTAAGGCGGGCAAAGATACCCGCAGCTTTGAGGTGTCTCTGCATACCCATAAGGTCAAACGCTCTGGAGAAGGCGTCGTACGGCATATCCAGCACGCCCGCCAATGAGGCTTTCTCGTAGTAGTAGGCGGTCAACTCGTCAACGATCTGGTGTGGCCAACGCACATAGCAGTCACGTAATAGCGACACGAGATCGTAGGTGACAGCCCCCTGAACAGCATCCTGAAAGTCGATAACACCCAGGGCACCATCTGCACAAAGCATCAGATTCCGTGAGTGGTAATCACGATGCACGACCACCTGCGGCTGAGCCAGCGCTGAATCAACCAGAATATCCGTAACATCAGCCATCAGTCTGTGTTCATCGGCCGACAGAGACAGCGAAATCTGACGTTCGCACAGCCAGTCGGTGAACAGAGAAATCTCCTGACGCAGCAGTGCGGCATCATATACTGGCAACTCACCGGCCTTGAGTTTCTGGATGTTGATCAGCTCATCGATAGCGAGTTTGTACAACGCAAGTACGCGTTCATGGTCGGCACCATCGTGAAGCGCCGGCCAAAGCAGTTTATCGCCGAAGTCCTGTAGTAACATGAATCCCTGAGCGATATCTTCGCCTAAAACTGCGGGCACATTCACACCCTGCTCTGACCAGCTGCGAGCGATCGCAATAAACTTAGGGTTATCTTCTTTCTCTGGAGGTGCATCCACACAGATCCAGCTGGAATCGGCGCCCGTCAGTCGAAAATATCGACGAAAACTGGCATCGCCCGAAACTACTGACAATTCTGCGGTCAGATCTTCACCGGTAAGTTGCTGAATCTGATTTACTGCCCAATGCGCAAGGTTGTCCCTTCGCTGATCCATGCTGGCCTCTCGGTGTCAGTCGTTCTAGAATTGGACCCCAGAATTGGCGCCCTGATAAGCCGCTAAAGATAACACACTTCATTCCGGAATCGCGCCTGCTGCCCTACATGACTGACCTGAACCGAACATCTCAGTATCTACTCCTGTACTTTCGCCTGTACCTGCGCCCGCGCTTGCATCTCCCGTGCCTGTATCTATTGCTACCTGCGCTCGCCACCGGCCTGAGCCACCACGCATTGGCCGACTCTGCTGGGCAGTTCAACTATGAAGCCCTCGGCTGGACTCCAAGATCGCAGCTCCCGGCGGAACAGGCTGAAGCGCTCCCGGAGTTCTGCACAGGTGCCTACGTTGTCACCACACCTGTGGCTCTCGATACCGACCGGATTGAAGCAGAAGCCGATCAGGGTACTTTAACCCGTGCCGGTGAAATTGAACTGAACGGCGATGTTGTATTTCAGCGACGCGATCAGCTTCTCAAAGCTGACTACGCGCATTGGTTTCCTGAGCAACAGGTGGCTAATTTCACGGGCAATGTGTCCATTACCTCACCGGGCATGACGCTAGGCGGCGACAACGCTCGTATCGACGACGCACAGGGCGACATAGAACTGAACCACAGCGCCTGGGTCATTGCCGACCGTCACCTGCGAGGAACCGCTGAACAACTGGGATCCCCCCAGGATCAGGTACTGGAAATGAAAGGGGCGACTCTGACCTTCTGCGAACCCGGCCACAACGACTGGGACATCGCAGCCAGCGAACTGCGACTGGATCAGAACGAAGGATTTGGTACGGCGTGGCACACTCGACTCAGGGTCGCCGAGGTACCGATTCTGTACATACCGTATTATCGCTTCCCGATTGATGACCGGCGCCTCACCGGCTTCCTCGACCCGTCACTGTCTGTGAACGGCATGGGTCAGGCGGAAGATATTCAGATTCCTTTTTATCTCAATATCGCACCCAATCTGGATGCCACCATCACCGCCCACCACGTGCTTGACCATGGTTTGTTGTGGGAGAACCAACTACGACACAAAACGGCGCTTTTCGGTGATGGCGAGCTGAATTACGGCATCCTCGCAGACGACGAAGAAACCGGCGAAGAACGTTCTCTGGTGAATTACTCACAAACGGGTCGCTGGGGCCGTCACTGGAGCCACGAATTTCTCTACAATAATGTCAGCGATGAGGACTACTTCTCCGACATGAACCCGAGTGCCTCTGTGTACCGGGCTTCCCACCTGCCTAGAAGGGGCCTGGTTCGCTACGATACAACACCGGTAAAGGCGACTTTCCTGGCTGAGAGCTTCCAGACGACGGACGAAGACATCTCGCTCAGCAACCGTCCGTATCGCCGCCTGCCTCAGGTCGGCCTGACACTCACGCCAACACTAGAGTCAGGTTGGACGCTGAAGCAAACCGTGCAGGCCACCCGCTTTAACCGTGAAAGCTCCGCCGTGATCGACGGTAATCAGCAGACGCTCAGTGGTCGCGCCGCTCTTAACGGTGATCGTTTTCTGTCGGACACCCGCATCGCCTACCCGATGACACAGCCATACGGTTTCTTAACGCCTGCACTGGATTACCGCTATCGCAGCTACCGGCTTTACGATGCAGAGCCTACCGACGACGATGAAACGCCAACGTTCGGAGCACCGCGCGTGACCCTCGACGGCGGCCTCTTCTTTGAACGTGAAACCAGCGCCTTCAACACTGACTACATTCAGACTCTGGAACCTCGCGTGCTGTATGCGTACAGCCCCTACCGGGGCGGTCAGGAAGATATTCCGGCCTTCGATACCAAAGCCACCAGCGTCACCTACTCAAGTTTATTCAACGGCGACCGCTTTACTGGCGGTGACCGCCTGGCCGACCTGAATCAGATCAGCACCGGTGTCACAACACGCTATATACGCGACGATGGTCTGGAGCAGTTCAGGGCTGGCGTAGGTCAGATCTGGTATTTCCGCGATCGTGAAGTGAACATCAACGAGACCGAAAGCGACTACCTTGAGCGCCATACATCCAGCACCCTGGGCGAAGCGGAATGGAACCCAAACAACGACTGGACAGTCTTCTCTTTTCTCGAGTGGGATTCGCATCAGGACTACTTCCGTCAGCAACGCTACGGTGTCCGCTTCCGTGATGAAGCGAATCATATGTTAAGCCTCAGCAATACACGCACCGAGAGCCGCGACCCTGACACTGAAACTAGCTACAATACGCACCAACTTGATGCCAGTGCGTTCTGGTCTCTGAACGATCGTTGGGCGCTATTTGCAAGGCAGCTTCGTGATCTGAAACACTATGAGACGGGAGAACGTCGCCCGGAAGACCCGGTTCTGGAGTCTCTGGCCGGATTCGAATATCAGAATTGTTGCTGGCGAGCACAATTCACCTATCGGGAAAGTTCACCCCGCAGCTCAGGGGAGTTCTCAACCGAAAAACGTTACGGCTTTATGCTGAGCATTCAGTTAAAAGGTCTTACCACACTGGGCAGCGGCACCGACAGCCTCTTGTCTGAAAGCATTTATGGATACTCAAGACGCCAATACCATGACTATTAAGCACCTGATTTTTTCTCTTCTGGCAATGACTGTCAGCGCCTTACTCCATGCAGAGCCTCAGTTGATCGATCGAGTGGTGGCTGTTGTCGATGACGACATCATCATGGAAAGCGAGCTAGAACAACGCATCAAAACGGTGGGTGTTCAGAGTAATCAGAACGAATTACCAGAAGCAGACACCCTGCGCGAACAGGTACTCGAGCGCATGATCACCGAAAGCGTGCAATTGCAGGTGGCGGATCGTGCCGGCATCCGCATCAGTGAGTCGCAGCTGGATGACGCGATGGGACGCATCGCAGCGCAGAACGGTATGAGCCTGGCCGAGTTTCAACAGGCCATGACCAGCGAAGGCGTATCTTTCGCCTATGCCCGTGAACAGATCCGCAATGAAATGCGCATCAGCCGGGTACAGCAGTATCAGGTGGGTGAGCGCATCCAGATTACAGATCAGGACATAGATTACTTTCTGGCCTCTGATATCGGTCGTATCGCCTCGGCCGCAGAATACAAACTTCGCCACATTCTGATTTCAGTTCGTTCTGGTGCCGCACCACAGGAATACAAAGAAGCTGAAAGCAAAGCAGACAAGCTTGTGGCAGCGCTACGCGATGGCGCTGATTTCGGCAAAACTGCCATGGCCGAATCCCAGGGACGTACAGCCTTGAATGGCGGCGACATGGGCTGGCGTAAAGACGCTCAGCTACCATCCATTTTCGCGGACATCGCGCCTGAAATGAGCGTCGGCGATATCTCAGATCCAATCCGCACCGCCAGTGGTTTCCACATTATCAAGCTTGAAGACAAGCGCGGCGGCAACTCTCAGCTGATTCAACAGGCTGAAGTAAGACATATTCTGATTACCCCGAATGAAGTGCGCGATCAGGATCAGGCCCGTGAACTTATTAATCAGATTTATGAGCGCCTGAAGGCCGGTGCAGATTTCGCAGAGCTGGCTCGTGAATACAGTGATGACCCCGGCAGCGGTGCCAGTGGCGGTGACCTTGGTTGGGTCTCTCCCGGCGACATGGTGCCGGAATTTGAGCAAGCGATGGACGTAACACCAACCGGTGAGTTAAGTACGCCAGTGCGCAGTCAGTTTGGCTGGCATGTGCTTCAGGTGACCGACCGTCGTGAAGCCGACATCGGTGAAGAAGTGCAGCGTAACCAGGTGCGCCAGATGCTCTATGGGCGCCGCTTCGAAGAAGAACTTCCTATCTGGCTGCGTAAAATCCGCTCAGAAGCCTACGTCGATATCAAGGAACAGCCGTGAGTCTGCGCCTTGCCGTAACGGCGGGAGAGCCGGCCGGTATCGGGCCGGACCTCTGTGTTCAGATTGCCCAGGCTAAGCTGTCGACCGATCTTGTCGTTATCACAGACCCGGCCGTACTGGCCGACCGCGCAGATTCGCTGGGTCTGCCCCTGACTCTGCATACCTTTGGTGATGCCGGAGCGCAGTCGGGTAATGGTCACCTGACCGTCTTTCCTGTCACGGTCAATGCACCAGTCAGCGCAGGCGTTCTCAACAAAAAGAATGGTGCCTTCGTGCTAGAAACCCTGCGCATCGCAGCGGAAGGATGCCTTGATGGTCGCTGGGATGGCATAGTGACAGCACCGGTTCACAAAGGGGTTATTAACGAATCCGGCGTTCTTTTCAGTGGCCATACTGAGTATTTCCGTGATTACTGCGGCGTTGAAGAAGTCGTTATGATGCTCGCCACAGAAGACCTACGGGTCGCTCTTGTTACCACCCATCTACCGTTAAAAGATGTCGCCGATGCCTGCACTGGTGATCGCATTCAACGTGTCAGCCGGATTCTCAACAACGACCTGCAGCAATTCTTTGGTGTGGCTGCACCGCATATTCTGGTAGCAGGCCTGAACCCGCACGCGGGTGAAGACGGCCACCTGGGTCGCGAAGAAATCGATACCATCATTCCTGCCCTGAATGCACTGCGGGAAGAAGGGCTCAACCTGACAGGCCCTCTGCCTGCAGACACTCTGTTTACCCCCAAGTATCTGGATAACGCCGACGCGGCGCTGGCGATGTATCACGATCAGGGGCTGCCTGTTCTTAAATTTCACGGCTTTGGCCGGGCTGCCAATATCACCTTGGGGCTGCCCATCGTCCGTACCTCTGTTGATCACGGCACCGCGTTAGATCTTGCTGGCACAGGTAAGGCTGACAGCGGTAGCCTGCACACCGCTATTCAGGTCGCCACTCAGATGGCAGCCAACCGCAGAAAGGAAATAACCCAATGAGTAAACACACACCCAAAGCCCATGGCCACAAGGCCCGGAAGCGCTTTGGCCAGAACTTTCTGCACGATCAGCACGTAATCGGAAAAATCGTAAAAGCGATCAGCCCGAAACCGACGGATTGTCTGGTAGAAATCGGGCCAGGGATGGGCGCACTGACTGAGCCGCTGCTGGAAACCTCTGGCAAGCTGGACGTGGTCGAGCTCGACCGCGATCTGATTCCGATTCTGCGTACTAAGTTCTTTAATTATCCGGATTTTCGTATCCACGAAGGCGACGCCCTTAAGTTCGACTTCAATACAATTCTGGAGCCGGGCCAACGCCTGCGTATTGTGGGCAACCTGCCCTATAACATTTCGACGCCGCTGATTTTTCATTTCCTGAGCCACCATAAAATGGTTCAGGACATGCACTTCATGCTGCAGAAAGAAGTCGTCGAGCGACTAGGCGCAGTGCCGGGCAACGGTGACTACGGTCGCCTGAGCATCATGGCGCAGTACTACTGCAAAGTAGAACCTCTGTTTATTGTCGGGCCGGGCGCATTTAACCCGCCACCTAAGGTCGAATCTGCCATTGTGCGCATGGAGCCATACGAAGAGCTGCCGTTTCCGGCAAAAAACCACAAGATACTTGAGCGCGTAGTGCGTGAAGCCTTCAGTATGCGACGCAAAACTATCCGCAATACATTGAAAAATCTCATTGATGCCGCCACCCTTGAAAGTATTGGTATTGATACTGGCCTGCGCCCAGAGAATCTGACACTGGAGCAATACGTCACCATTGCAGACAAGGTTGCAGAGCTACTGAAGGAGTCATCCGATGAAGCTTGAAGACACCGTCAATGTTGAGGTGGAAACCGAATACCTCGAAGAGCAGTCACTGCCAGAAGATGACCGCTTTGTATTCGCTTACCACATCAGCATCACCAACCGCGGTGATCAGGGAGCAACACTGCGGACGCGCCATTGGTTCATCGCCGACGGCAATGCCGATGTTCAGGAAGTAAAAGGTGAAGGCGTTATTGGCGAACAGCCTACCATTGAGCCCGGTGAGACCTATCGCTACTCATCAGGATCAGTCCTGCAGACACGCGTCGGTAGCATGCGCGGCTACTATGTGATGGAAGCGGACGACGGCACCCTGTTTCATGCGACCATCCCTGTATTCACCCTGGCTCTACCCAACGCACTGAACTGATGGCTACCTACGCGATTGGCGATCTGCAGGGCTGTTTCGAGCCGCTACAAAGACTGCTCAGCGAAATACGTTTCGACCGTAATAACGACCACCTGTGGTTTGCAGGCGATCTGGTTAACCGTGGCCCGGAGTCGCTGGAGTGCCTGCGCTTTATTCAGCAGTTAGGGCACAGAGCCACCGTCGTACTCGGCAACCACGACCTGCACATGCTGGCCTGCTACTACAGTGATCGTAAAACCAAGGGCGGCGATACACTGAAACACGTATTCGAGGCACCGGATGCCGGTTTTCTGATGGACTGGCTGCGGCATCAGCCTCTGGTTCATTACGATGCTGCGCGCAATTGGTGCATGAGCCACGCGGGGCTGCCACCTATGTGGTCAGCACGCAAAGCCCGCCGTCTTTCACAGGAAGTTGAATACATTCTTCAGAACGACTGCAAAAACTTCTTTCAGGGCATGTATGGCAACCAGCCAGACCTGTGGGACAAAAGTCTGACAGGCATTGACAGAATACGCCTGATCATCAATTACTTAACACGTATGCGCTTCATTGACCAGGAAGGCCGCCTCGATCTGAAAACCAAAGAAGGTGCCGGGAGTTCACCCCAGGGGTTTATCCCCTGGTTCAGACATCCGCAGAGAAAATCAGCGGATACCCGGCTGGTATTCGGGCACTGGGCCGCTCTGGAGGGAAATGCCGATGTGCGCAATGTATGGGCTCTGGACACAGGCTGTGTCTGGGGTGGCTCCCTCACGGCATTGCGCCTTGAGGATCAACTACGATTCAGCGTGCCCGCGCAGGCTGACAACTAAGAGAGACCCCAATGAACTTTGAACGAATTAATATCGCGGAAGCCAAATCTCTACTCGACGAGCCTGATGTGCGGATTGCCGACATCCGCGATGCCCATAGCTTCAATGATAATCACATTAAGGGCGCAGTAAACGTCGATAACGACAACCTGCCAGAGTTCATGCAGAACACACCGAAAGACGCTCCCCTGATCGTATGCTGTTACCACGGCAACTCAAGCCAGGGCGCCGCTCAGTTCTTTGCTGCTCAGGGCTACACCCGCGTATTCAGCCTCGATGGTGGTTTTGAAATGTGGAAAATGGCCGTTCCTGAATTGTGCGCTCGTTGAGCGCATCTCTCCCGCTTTTCCCATCCGGTAAATATCCCAGGAACACACAGCAGAAGAGGTAGGCTGTTTTTCTGATCTTGTGTGCTTTTATCTGGCTTTTCTGTCAAATCGTGTCTTTGATCACATTGGTCGACCAATAATGCTGCATGCCGGCACAAGCTGTGCATACTGAATATACGACGTCAAAGAAATATAAATTCTCTGGCCAACAACAACGAATAAGGGACATACTGGTCCCAGACATAGCAATTTTTTTACAGGGTTTTATGTAACGGAAACACATATTCGGACAGACCGATAAGGGGTGAACCATGAGCGTATTCAGTCGTTTCCAGGAGCGCTATCGCGACACGCAGGAAGAGGTAATGAGCCTTCAGGACTACCTTGAACTGTGCAAACAGGATCCCACCGTTTATGCCTCCGCGGCAGAAAGAATGCTAATGGCCATTGGTGAGCCAGAAATCATCGACACCTCCCGGGATCTTCGTCTGAGCCGGATATTTTCCAACAAAGTCATCAAGCGCTACCCAGCCTTCTCTGAGTTTTACGGTATGGAAGACGCCGTCGAGAACATTGTCTCCTATTTCCGTCACGCTGCGCAGGGGCTCGAAGAGCGTAAGCAGATCCTGTATCTGTTAGGCCCGGTCGGTGGCGGTAAATCATCTCTCGCCGAACGGCTGAAAGAATTAATTCAACGTATTCCTTTCTACGCCATTAAAGGTTCACCTGTTTTTGAGTCGCCCATGGGGCTGTTTGACCCCAACGAAGATGGGGCGATTCTGGAGGAAGACTACGGCATTCCACGCCGCTATCTTGGCAAGGTTATGTCTCCGTGGGCCGTCAAACGCCTCCACGAATTAGGCGGTGACATCAGTAAGTTTGAAGTCGTAAAACTTTACCCGTCCATTCTCGATCAGACTGGTGTGGCCAAAACCGAACCCGGTGACGAAAACAACCAGGACATTTCATCCCTGGTCGGTAAAGTCGATATCCGCAAGCTGGAAGACTATGCCCAGGATGACCCGGATGCTTACGCCTATTCAGGCGCACTCTGTCGTGCCAACCAGGGGCTGATGGAGTTTGTCGAGATGTTCAAGGCGCCTATTAAGGTGCTCCACCCATTGCTGACAGCGACCCAGGAAGGCAACTATAACGGCACCGAAGGCATGGGAGCGATTCCTTTCGAGGGCGTCATCCTCGCTCACTCAAACGAATCCGAGTGGCAGGCATTCCGGAACAATAAAAACAACGAGGCTTTCCTCGACCGTGTTTATATTGTGAAGGTCCCCTACTGCCTGCGCGTTGATGAAGAAATAAACATCTACAAAAAACTGCTGGAGCATTCGTCACTGGCTGAATCGCCATGCGCACCTGACACCCTGTCGATGTTGGCCCAGTTCACTGTACTTTCGCGCTTAAAAGTCCCCGAGAATTCCAGCGTCTACTCAAAGATGCGAATCTATAACGGCGAGAATCTGAAAGACACGGACCCGAAAGCCAAGTCGATTCAGGAATACAAAGATGGAGCTGGCGTCGATGAGGGTATGAGCGGCATCTCCACCCGCTTTGCTTTCAAAATTCTCTCCAAGGTATTCAATTTCGACTCAACCGAGGTAGCCGCCAACCCAGTGCACCTGATGTATGTCCTTGAGCAGGCGATTGAACAGGAACAATTCCCTGAGGAAACGCAGAATCGCTATCTGAACTACCTGAAGGAATACCTGGCCACCGAGTATGTGAACTTTATCGGTAAAGAAATTCAGACCGCGTACCTCGAGTCGTATGCCGAATATGGTCAGAATATCTTTGATCGTTACGTCACCTATGCCGATTTCTGGATTCAGGATCAGGAATATCGAGACCCGGAAACCGGTGAAATGCTCGACCGAGTATCGATCAATGAAGAACTCGAGAAAATCGAAAAATCCGCAGGCATCAGTAACCCGAAAGATTTCCGCAATGAAATCGTGAACTTCGTACTGCGTGCACGTGCCAACAATAATGGCAATAACCCCAGCTGGCAGTCCTACGAGAAGATGCGCTCCGTTATCGAGAAGAAAATGTTCTCGAATACTGAGGATCTTCTGCCGGTCATATCCTTCTCCGCAAAATCTTCGAACGAAGATCAGAAGAAGCACGACGACTTCGTCGCGCGTATGACCGAGCGCGGCTACACCGAGAAGCAGGTTCGCCTGCTTTCTGAGTGGTATCTGCGCGTTCGTAAGTCACAGTAATTGTCTGCGGGCACCTGTTCGCTGGGTGCCCGCTGAGAGAGGGTTGAATGTCATATATTATTGACCGACGCTTGAACGGAAAGAATAAAAGTATGGTCAACCGCCAGCGTTTCCTACGGCGCTATCGCGGCCATATCAAAGACGCAGTGCAGGATGCCGTAAACCGCCGTTCCATCACAGATATGGATCGCGGCGAGCAGATCAGTATTCCCACCAAAAATACGCACGAACCGCGCATCGGCCATGGACAGGGGGGCCGACAACACCGCGTATACCCAGGCAATAAAGAGTTCAATACCGGCGATGAACTGGAGAAGCCACGAGGTGGAGGCGGTGGCCAGGGTAGCGGACAGGCCAGTAATCAGGGCGAAGGCGAAGAAGACTTCACATTCGCCATTACCCGAGAAGAATTCCTGAATTATCTGTTTGATGATCTGGCACTGCCTAACATGGTGAAGCAGTCTCTTGCGCGCACTAAAAACTTCAAGACCCGTCGCGCTGGCTTTGTCTCTGAAGGCACACCAAACAACCTCTCGGTGGTAAAGTCGATGCGCAACGCCCATGCCCGCCGCATCGGAATGGGCGCTGGTAAGCGTCGCAAGTTAAAAGAACTTGAGGCTGCATTGGCTGATGCAGAAAACCGTGGCGACTCAGGTGCGGTTGCAACACTGAAAGCCGACATCGCTGATCTTCAGCGTCGCCTCAAGAAGATCCCTTTCCTTGACGATATTGACCTGCGCTATCGCAACCAGGTCAAAGTGCCCATGCCTACCAGCAAAGCCGTGATGTTCTGTCTGATGGATGTCTCGGGCTCAATGACGCAGGACGTCAAAGACATGGCTAAGCGTTTCTATCTGCTGCTGTATCTTTTTCTGGAGCGCAATTACGAACAGATTGAGATTGTATTTATCCGCCACCACACCAGTGCCAAAGAGGTAACCGAAGAAGAGTTTTTCTATTCGCGGGAGACAGGCGGCACCATCGTTTCCAGTGCCCTGAAACTGATGAATGAGATCGTAAAATCACGCTACGACGAAAATGAGTGGAATATCTACGCAGCTCAGGCATCGGATGGCGATAACTGGGATGATGACTCCCCTCAGTGCGCTGAAATCCTGCGAAACGAACTTCTGCCAGTAGTTCAGTACTTCTCATACATTGAGATTACGCCGCACAACCATCAGGCGCTTTGGGAAGCCTACCAGCAGGTCGGCAGTGAGTTTAAAAAGAACTTTGCGATGGCTCAGATCCGCGGTCCTGAGGATATATTCCCGGTATTCCGCGAGCTGTTCTCAAAAGAACAGTATGAGGAGGCAATATGAGTAACTACATATCCACCGATTCGGACTGGACCTTTGCACTCCTCGAAGAATACGACAGCGAAATAGCGCGCGTCGCGGCCCACTATCGGCTCGATACTTATCCGAATCAGATCGAAGTTATCAGTGCAGAGCAGATGATGGACGCTTACTCGTCGGTCGGTATGCCAATCGGCTACAACCACTGGTCCTACGGTAAGCAGTTTCTTGCTACTCAGAAAGGTTATCAACGCGGTCAGATGGGGTTGGCGTATGAGATCGTCATTAACTCCAATCCCTGTATTGCCTACCTGATGGAAGAAAACACTCTGCCGATGCAGGCACTGGTGATTGCTCACGCCTGTTATGGGCACAACTCATTCTTTAAAAATAACTACCTCTTCCGCACCTGGACGGATGCGGGCTCCATCATTGATTACCTGGTGTTCGCCAAAAATTATGTACGAAAATGCGAAGAGCGCTACGGTCAGGATGAAGTTGAGCAGGTTCTTGATGCCTGCCATGCTCTGCAGAATTACGGTGTCGATCGCTACCGCCGCCCCAAGCCAATTTCTGCGGCCGAAGAACGGATGCGTCAGGAAGAGCGTGAAGAAATCCGCCAGCAGCAACTGAACGATCTCTGGCGCACCCTTCCAACCAAAAAACAGAACGGAGATGCAGCCCAGAAGAAACGAAAATTCCCGTCAGAGCCGCAAGAAAATATTCTGTACTTTATTGAAAAAAATGCGCCTTTATTACAGCCATGGCAGCGTGAGCTGGTGCGTATCGTTCGTAAAATATCTCAGTACTTTTACCCACAACGTCAGACTCAGGTCATGAACGAAGGCTGGGCTACTTTCTGGCACTACACACTGCTGAACCATCTTTACGACGAGGGAAAAGTTAACGATGGTTTTATGATGGAGTTTCTTACTTCACATACCAACGTGGTGTATCAGCCTGGATTTGATTCACCCTATTTCAGCGGTATTAACCCCTACGCACTGGGCTTTAATATGTTCCAGGACATTAAGCGTATATGCGAAGACCCTACCGATGAAGACCGCGAGTGGTTCCCGGATATTGCAGGAAAAGACTGGCTGGATACTCTGCACTTTGCCATGCGTGACTTTAAAGATGAGAGTTTTATTCAGCAATTCCTGTCACCCAAGCTGATGCGCGACTTTCACTTGTTCTCTATTTACGACGATGAAGCGGCAGATCACTATCGCGTTGATGCGATTCATAACGACAGCGGTTTCCGCCGGTTAAGAGAAACCCTCGCACGCCAGTACGACCTGTCAGTGCGGGAACCGAATATTCAGATCACAAACGTTGATATTGAAGGCGACCGCTCAATCACCCTGAGGCACACGCAGCAGGATGGAATGCCACTCGCCGGAGATACGTACGAAGTGCTGAAGCATATTCACCTGCTCTGGGGCTTTGATGTTCATCTGGAAAGCTGGGATGGCGATAAGATGCTGAAACGGATGAGCTGTCCGTCGATATCAGTAGAACTTTGATTTATTGCACTGACTCAACAGCCGGGACCATCACCTACCAGGCAATCACCATATCATCACGCTGAATCGCTAAGCGCTCTGCAGGGCCGCCCAGCTCAGCAATAACAAACTGTGGCTGCACTTGCTTAACCACGGCTTCGGCGGCCATATCAGTCAGTTCAGTGCGCGGCTCCAGATCCAGGTTGTACAGAGTTCCTGTGCGATACACTTTTAATGTATCCCCCGGCCGTAAACCAGCGGCAGCACTTGCTTCTATGTGTAGACGATTGCCGCGCGCCCTGACTATCCGGGCCATAAAAGGCTGGCAACGCAACATTTCGTCAACATCACCGGCTGCTCGCTTGAGAATATCAGCCACTTCAGTGCCGTAAGACGTCGCCCAGAACTGCGGCGTAGCAAAGCCGGTTTTCTCATTTCGCGGCGCTTCCCACTCACCTTCTGTGCGGTATGAGCGCTGGAACAACATGGCGCCACTGAGCCCGTCATGAACAAACACATCCATGACAAAATCACGCGTCGGCGCAGTAGGAAACCCCATCAACCGACTGGCAAATCCGCTTTTCTGTGGTGTATGCAATGCCAGATCACGAATCACACCGGACACCACATATTGAGCACCAAGCTGCGTCGCCAGCGCCACAGAGGTTGTCAGACGCTGCTGAGCGGTTTCTGCTGACGGCGCACGCCGAGGATCCTGATAGAGGCTGATCCGGGTTGCGTCGAGCGCGTGCACGCCACCACCTGAATTGAGCTCCGCAGCAAGCCAACGCGGCAAGCCCTGTTCAATATTTTCTAATCGCCCCAACGTAGCCTGCTGTGGCTGCGCCAGTCCGAAACCGGCAACGGCCACGGCTTTCCGGTAACTCTGTACGGATGCAGGACACAAGGCCGCTTCGTCGACGTCCGCACGAATTGTGACTTCGTACATGCCGTTCACTGTGTCTTCACGCAGGATCTCAACATCACTGACCTGCGAGCGGGTCGATACGCGTACAGTGTCTGTACTGACGACGCCTTTCTCCATCAACTGCATTCCGCTGATCTGTGCGCCTGCCTGTAAACTGGCCTGATGCAGCGCATCTTCCATCGCCTGCTCTCGTGCATACGACAGTGCTCCTTCAACCGGAGCACGACCAGTCACCTGCACTACTTCGGCCTGAGTATGACCAAACGGGAGTGCCAGCAGTCCGACAAGTAACGAAGATAAACGGAAGCGTTTCATAACAAAATCCCTTACTCGATGAAGTAGAAGCCGCTTTCAGGCACAGAGGCTTCGCCCTGAACACGGTTACGCTGGCTCGCAGCAAACTGCTGAGCATCTCGCCCACCAAGAGGCACCCTGCAATCCACGTTAAAGCGTTGGTTGTCCATCGTCTGCAGGCAGTTACGGAAGCCCTGATCGATGATCATCTCAAGTACGGTTTCTGCACTGCCATCTGGCATCAGGTCAGTAGAAACTACCCGCGCACCATGCATATAGGTTTCTACATAGCTGCGAAACCTGTCGTTCTGTACGACCATATCGCGCACGGTAGTGCTGCCCTGAACCGAGGTACCGTATACCCGCTCGGCCATGGCCCTGTAGGCATCCATTTTGGACGCACGAATGGCCATCAGGCGCTTCTGAACCGACGACTGCTTAGCGGCGTCATCAATAGCGCCGTAGCCGACAACCCGGAGCACCATAGGCGCAACAGGGTCAATTTCCTGTTCGACGGGCTTAAAGAATTGCTCAGGTGGTGCACTGGCATTGCCCTGATCCAGAACCGGTCCGGCACAGGCGGTTAACAATCCTGCAGAGAGCACCAGGGCGCCTGCGGTTACACATTTCAGCTTCATATCTGACTCCATACCAGCAGCAGGTGGATCACCATCCACCCCTGACTTGTTTTGCTATAAGACGGCTATCGGCCGATATGAAGAAAAGTTAAGACGATTGACGCTCACTTTTTTGTACTGACTTTGTAACCGCAGGATAACGACCAGCGACCAGTGCTCTTAACCACCGGTCCGGTGAGCGATGCCATTGGTACACAGCCAGCGATGCGAGCAGTATGGCGGCACCGGCAAAGCTCTCCCACTGCAAGCGTTCACCCCGCAACAGATAACCCCAGAAAATAGCGAGGACAGGTGCAACCAGCGTGATCAGCGTCACTCTTGAAGTCGGGAGCTGCCGCAGAATATAAAAGTAGAGTACAAAGGCGAGCAGCGAACCACAGGTAATCAGATAGCCCAGCGCAGCAAAAGAAATGACATCCTTTTCTTGCGGAATATGCACACCGAAGAAGGGGACCGTACAGAGATACAGCAACCCCGACACCCAAAGCGTGCCGCTCGTCTGAACCATAGGATGAATCCCTGCTCCAACCTGCTTCACCCAGACCGCGCTACCAGCGAAACACAATACCGACACCACACTGCCTACAATGCCGCGCCAGGCCAGACCGTCCATAGAAATGCGTGCCGACACCACCAGCGCCAGTCCCGCCAGCGCCATTACCAGAGCAAACGAACGTACAGGGGTGAGTTCACGCTCACGCAGAACAACATAAGCCAAGGCACCCGACAGCATGGGGGAAAGCCCATAAATCACTGAAATCAATCCCGATGGAATATGTGCAGCCCCCCAGTACACCGACATCATCGCGCCATAGATCCCAAGACTGCCGCCCAGATAACTCTGCAATGCCTGTTTATTGAAGACGAGGCGCTGGCGCATCAACCAGACCAGAGGCAGGGACAGTAAGGCACTGACCCACATACGCAGACTGACGGCCGTAAAAAAATCGAGCCCGTTCTGGCTGAATTGAATTGCCACTGGCGTGGTGGACCAGATCAGTACCACCAGAAGATACGCCACTATAATTTTCATAAGTCACCTATAGCCTACCGGGCTCTACCATGAACCCTGGGTGTGTTTTGGCAACACAGCGACCAGAAACAAAAAAGGCCGCATCAAGTGCGGCCCTTTGAGAATAATCCATTAACAGTCAATCATTCTCCGGCCCCACTATTGTCACAACGGGCAATACGACACACGCGCACGACCATTCGCAGCGCTGCTGGCGCCGCGAACATCTTCGCTGAGAAATGTGTCAGTTGTGAAAACACAGAGTGATTCCGAAAAATTAAATTGCTGTTACGAAAGATTACGCACGACTTTTACGATTCGCAACCGATTTCTGAAATTGCATCTAGTATTAATTGCATCCGTACTCACGTATTCCTGAGGATGCTCACATGTTAAAACGCTCTCTTCTTGGCAGTGCTGTGCTGCTCGCAAGCAGCTACGCCACAGCCACCCCTTTTATGCCGATGGATGCCCGAGGTCTGGCCATGGGTAACACAGGTGTTGCCAGCGCAAAATTAGCGCACGCGCCTGCCTACAACCCATCACTGTTATCGCAGGCAGAAAGCAGCGATGACTTCGCGCTTATTTTCCCGCAGATCGGGGTGAACCTGGCGGACGAAGCAGGCCTCGAGGATGAAGCAACCCGACTCGATGACGACATCATCCCACGCATTGACGCCGCCTTCGAAGAGCGCGGTGCCAGCGATCCGGTGAACTTCAACAAAGCCGTTGAAAATATGACCGCGGCTGCAGAACAGCTGGGTGTTCAGATCGAATCAATGGATGATGTTGATGGTCGTACCAACGCTGAAAAAGCGGCCGACCTACGCGCCGACAACCAGGCGTTTGGTGACAGTATTTCGGCAACGAACACCGAGCTTCAGGAAGTTGAGTCTGCCACTGATGACATGATCGACAGCTTACGTACTATCTCCGGTGACCCTCTACGCGGGCGCTTGGGTATTGGTGGCGCAGTCGCGATTCCGGGTAAAAAACTGGCAGCGGCTGTCAGCTTTAAGGCCGACGTTAACGCCTCAGCTCGCATTCTGTTCAGTGGCAATGACGCCAACCTGCTGGGTGCCTATGTGCCTGCTGCATCCGGTTATCTCGAAGCCTCTAATGGTATTACTGACAGTGTTGACGACCTGGCCGACGAAGTAGAAGGCGGCACCGCAACTACTGCAGATCTGAATAACACAAAGAGTGCCGTTGATGAGGTAAACACCTATACCTCCGACCCAGTGCAGACTGCTGGCGGTAATATCAGTATTTTTGAAAACGGTGAGATCTCGAACGCAGCATCCGATCCATCGTTTGATTCACAGTATGAAATCGTAGCCATTGGCATTGCCGAAGTGGGCCTGAGCCTGTCTCGTGAGTTTATGATCGCCGACAAGCCTGTGGCCATTGGTATTACACCTAAGCTGCAACAGGTAGCGACTTACCACTACGTTGGTCAGGTGGACGAAGAAGACAACGCACCTGACGTTGAACTCGAAGATTCTGAGCGCACGTCTAACCACATCAACCTGGACATCGGTACCTCCTTCTACGTCGATCCACAGGAGCGCCTGCGTGTCGGTATCGTTATTCAGGACCTGATCAGCAAAGACTTCGAATACGCAGAAGTTGCAGTAGACGGTGATGCGGACGGCGAAGTCGCCGCCGGCGGTAAAGTAAGCCTGAAACCGAAACTGCGCGCCGGTGTTGCCTATACCCGTGATTGGTACAATCTAGCCGCAGACCTCGACCTTACCGAAAACGAAGCTCTGGCATTTGAAGATCCAACACAGTACCTGTCAGTCGGTGGTGAAGTCGATCTGGCGGGCTGGGCTCAACTGCGTGCTGGTTTACGAACTAACCTCGCAGGTGAGAGCAATGTTGTTTCACTGGGCGCGGGTGTATCACCTTTCGGTGTTCACTTTGACCTGGCAGCGATGATGGACATTTCTGATCCAGAAAAAGAACTGGGCCTGGCTCTGGAAACTGGCTTCTACTTCTAACGCCAGCGACATCCCGGTACACTCAAAGGCCATCCTATCCGATGGCCTTTTTTATTTTCTGAGTACCTTATGCAGACCTATCTTGTTGGCGGCGCAGTCCGCGATCATCTTCTCAATCGCCCGGTAAAAGACAACGACTGGGTGGTGGTTGGTGCAACACCCGAAGAAATGATCAGCAAGGGTTACGAACAGGTTGGCGCCGATTTTCCGGTATTTCTGCATCCTGATACAAAAGAAGAATACGCACTCGCACGCACCGAGCGGAAAAGCGGAAAAGGTTATCAGGGTTTTGTCTGTGACTTTTCATCGGCCGTAACACTCGAAGAAGACTTACTGCGCCGCGATCTGACCATCAATGCCATGGCCCAGGACAACGACGGCAAAATCATCGACCCTTATAACGGCCAGACAGACCTGCATAACCGGATACTGCGTCATGTTTCTCCCGCCTTTCAGGAAGACCCTCTACGCGTACTACGTGTCGCACGCTTTGCGGCTCGCTTTGCTGCTCTGGGCTTTCGTATTGCCGACGAAACCATGGACCTGATGAAGCAGATGGTCGATGACAACGAACTTGATCATCTGGTCGCTGAACGGGTCTGGACTGAGACCCAGCGATCACTGGGCGAAAACAGTCCTGATACGTATTTCCGTGTACTGCGCGAATGCAGTGCTCTGAAAGTATGGTTTGAAGAACTCGATGCTCTTTTTGGGGTTCCTCAACCTGAAAAGCATCATCCGGAAATTGATACCGGCGAGCATGCGCTACTCTGCTTACAAGCCGCACAGAAACTCAGCGACTCTA
This sequence comes from Thalassolituus maritimus, assembly GCA_913019975.1. GTDB lineage: Bacteria > Pseudomonadota > Gammaproteobacteria > Pseudomonadales > Oceanobacteraceae > Thalassolituus. Next base: position 137,516 of record CAJWBH010000008.1, read on the forward strand.
CTGCTGTGCGCTGGGCTGCTCTGATTCATGACCTGGGTAAAGGCCGCACTCCAGAAAGCGAATGGCCACGCCATTTTGGTCACGAGAAAAAAGGACTTTCACCGGTCAATCAACTCTGCAATCGCCTGAAAGCTCCGAACGACGCTAAAACATTGGCACTGCTAAGCAGCGAATTTCATACGCATGTTCACCGCGCCCTAGAATTGCGACCAGACACTCTGCTGAAATTATTCGATCAGGTCGACGCCTGGCGTCGGCCCGAACGATTTGAGGATTTTCTATTGGTCTGTGTTTCTGACGCGCGCGGCAGAACCGGGCTGGAAGAATGCGATTACCCGCAAGCCGAATACTGCCGTAAAGCGTTAAAAGAAGCGCTGACAATAACGGCGCAGGATATTATTGCAACGGGCATACAGGGGGCGGAAATTCGTCCGGCTCTGGCCAAAGCTCGTGCAGACCACCTTAAAGACTGGAAGTCGACTCTGTCGATTTAACGTCAGCCAGCGTCGCTCCCTCAACAACCACTTTTTCGAGTGGCTGATCACTCACGTGTGACCAGTAATCTTTTAGTGGTGTCTTATTTTTCGGGCAGAGTCCGGTTGGCCATAAATCCAATAATGGGCGCAGTACAAACGCGTAACGCCAGACATCAATGCGCGGAAGCGATATACCATCGATATCGCCACTCAGCTCGTCTACCACCAAAATATCGATATCCAATGCACGGTCTGAATATTTCTTGGCGTCGGGCTGTCGTCCGAATTCTGTTTCAATGGCTTTTAATCGGGTATTTAATTCCGCCACCGTACAATCGGTATGCGCTTCTACCACCAGATTAATAAAAGCCGGGCCACTGAAGCCGACAGCCTCAGAACGATAGCAGGGAGAGACAGCAACGATATTAACGTCATCGGCCAGACGCTTCAGGCCCAGGGGAATATTCTGCTCGGGCGACAGGTTAGCTCCAACCCCTAAAAACACATGCGCCATCAGCTGATACCACGCTCGATAACCAGCCCCACAGCACGTGCCTGTGGCACCACCGCAGGCTTCTCTACACGAATACTTAACCACGGCATGCCAAATTCCTGCAGCAAACCATCGGCCAGACGTTCAAGCAAGGATTCCAATAACTGAAAGTGCTGCTCTCGTACAAAGCGTTCGATATATTCTGTCACCGCCTGGTAGTCCAGCGCGTGCATTAAATCATCGGTCTGAGCAGCCACCCGAATATCCCAGGCCATCTCAAGATCAAATACCAATGGCTGACGTACCTGTTTTTCCCAGTCGTACACACCAATCACAGCGTCGACCTTTAATTCGCTGATAAAGACTTTATCCATAACCAGCTCCTTAATTACCTGACGCCAGAGGTTTAAGTTCTGTCATTGGCCAACGCGGGACACACGACACAGCGATATCCGATACTTCCCCCGCATTCAGACGCTGAGCACCGGCGTACGCAATCATGGCGCCGTTGTCTGTACAGAGTGCAGGCCGTGGATAGTACACGCGCCCTTTCAGCTGCTCAGCAGTCACCTTTAACTGTTCACGCAACATGCGGTTTGCACCAACACCGCCAGCGATAATCAGGCGATTCACACCGGTCTGCTTCATTGCGCGCTTACACTTAATAGCCAGAGTGTCGACCACTGCGGCCTGAAAGCCCGCGGCGATGTCTTTTTTATCCTGCTCAGCAAGAACACCATCAACGGCACAATTAAGGATGGTCGTACGGGTAAAGGTTTTCAGGCCACTGAAACTGAAATCCAGACCCGGGCGGTCTGTCATTGGGCGCGGAAAACTGAAACGGCCTGCATCACCCTCATCGGCCAGCTTACTCAGGGCCGGTCCACCCGGATACGGCAGCCCCATCATCTTAGCGGCTTTATCAAAGGCTTCACCGGCCGCGTCATCGAGCGATTCACCCAACAACTCGTACTCACCAATCCCTTCTACTTTAACGAGCTGAGTGTGGCCACCGGAAACCAGCAGAGCAATAAAAGGAAACTCGGGGACGTCGTCTTCTAACATGGGCGCGAGCAGGTGACCTTCCATATGATGAACACCTACGGCTGGAATACCCAGAGACCAGGCCAGAGAACGCCCCAGACAGGCACCGACAAGCAGCGCACCTACCAGACCGGGTCCACTGGTGTACGCTATGCCTTCCAGATCCTGCAGGGTATGCCCGGCCTCTTCCATGACCTCACGAATCAATGGCAGACCTTTTCTTACGTGGTCACGGGAAGCGAGTTCAGGAACAACACCACCGTACTCAGCATGGACAGCGATCTGTGAATACACTCTGTGCGCCAACAGCCCGCGTTCGGTGTCATACAACGCGACTCCGGTCTCATCACAGGAGGTTTCTAACCCCAATACCAGCATAACTAACCTCTGTTCCGCTCTCTGAAGGCTCAGGCAGACTGCCTGTTCCGACCCTAAACCGCGCATGATACTGCTACCTAACAACACACGCCACTCGCGCGCCACTCACTCATCATGACGCTCTCAGAATCGACAGTAAAAACCCCTTTGCATTCCTCAGGCAAAGTCTATAGAATGCCCGCCCTCTGACTGGGACTACTGTGTCCCCACTATACCGAATTGACAAACATGTAGGTGATTGGATGCCAGCTGTAAAAGTTAAAGAAAACGAGCCGTTTGACGTTGCACTGCGTCGCTTCAAGCGTTCATGTGAAAAAGCAGGCGTACTGTCTGAAGTACGTCGTCGTGAGCACTACGAGAAGCCAACCTGGGTTCGTAAGCGTAAAGCCGCTGCTGCTGTTAAGCGCCACCTGAAGAAGGTTCAGCGCGAACAGCGCAAGATGACTCGCCTGTACTGATACACGCGACATCTGTTGAGGACTGACACATGAGCCTGACCGCAACCGTTAAAGATGCTGTGAAAGCAGCAATGCGTGCGAAAGAAAAAGAGCGCCTCAGCGCACTTCGTCTGATCACCGCAGAATTTAAAAAGGTTGAAGTCGACGAGCGCATCGAAGTTGATGACGCACGAGCTTTACAGATTCTCGACAAAATGTGTAAGCAACGCCGCGACAGCATCAAGCAGTATCAGGATGCTGGTCGTGACGAGCTGGCCGCTGTTGAACAGGCAGAAATCGATGTTATCAGCGAATTTCTGCCAGAAGCGATCAGTGATGAAGAGCTGTCCCAGATGGTCTCAGATGCAATTGCACAGTCCGGTGCTGCAGGCATGCAGGACATGGGTAAAGTGATGGGCATCCTCAAACCCAAAGTGCAGGGCCGTGCCGACATGGGCAAGGTCAGCCAGATGGTGAAGTCCCAGTTCTGATTCATCGCACACGCGTTGATACAGCAAAGCGCCAATAGCCCATGCTACTGGCGCTTTTCGCGTTTCTGAAGATAATAACTTTGAGACTGATTGCGGATACACACCCGAATGGCCGGCCGGATACCCCAGAGCTTTATTGATGAACTTCTCGCCCGCGTCGATGTTATCGACGTGGTCCACAGTCGTGTGAAGCTGAAAAAGACCGGCAAGAACTACTCCGCCTGCTGCCCTTTCCACAACGAAAACACACCCTCGTTCACGGTCAGCCCAGACAAGCAGTTTTATTATTGCTTCGGCTGTGGTGCTTCCGGGACAGCTTTGCGTTTCGTTATGGAATTCGATGGCCTGAGTTTTCCAGATGCTGTTGAAAAACTCGCCGACCAGATGAACATGGCCGTGCCCCGTGAAGCTGCCAGCCAGCGGGAAGTCCAGCAGGAGCAAGAACACCAGTCACTGTTTAAGCGGATGGAAGCTGCCAGCCAGTTTTTTGAGCGACAGCTGCGCGAACATGATAAGCGCGACCGAGCCATTCAATACCTGAAAGGCCGTGGTCTTTCAGGTAAGGCTGCTAAGTTTTTTGGTATCGGCTATGCCCCACCCGGCTGGGATAATCTGCAGGAAGCCCTGGGCACAGACAAAACTGCGGTACGTGAATTAGTCACCAGCGGTATGCTGATTGAAAAAGACGACGGTCGCACGTACGACCGCTTCCGTGATCGTATTATGTTCCCGATCCGGGATGCCCGCGGACGCTACATTGCCTTTGGTGGACGCGTATTAGGTGACGAAAAACCGAAATACCTGAACTCTCCAGAAACGCCGATCTTCCAGAAAAACCGCGAACTTTATGGTCTCTACGAAGCGCGAAAAATACGTCAGAAACTGACTCGTTTCGTGATCGTTGAAGGCTATATGGACGTCGTTGCATTGGCCGAGTTCGGCATTCACTACGCCGTCGCGACACTGGGCACGGCTACCAGCGAGCATCACCTGCGCCGGCTGTTTAAGATCGTCCCTGAAGTTATCTTCTGTTTTGACGGCGACGACGCGGGGCGCACCGCTGCAGCGCGTGCCATGGAAACAGCCCTGCCCGTTCTCAGCGACGGCGTCCAGGCAAGGTTCCTGTTCCTTCCCGATGGTGAAGACCCGGATACCCTGGTCAGGCAGGAAGGGCGGGATGGCTTTGAGAAACGTCTCAATGAGTCTCTGCACCTCCCTGAGTTTCTGTTCGAGCAGCTCAAGCAACAAGTCGATTTTGATACTTTAGATGGCAAGGCCCGCCTCGACAAAATGGCGGCGCCACTGATCGGCAAACTTCCAAAAGGCACACTGAGAAGCCTGATGGAAAAACGTCTTGAAGACATGATAGGGACACGCAGCGCTGCGATGGCCGCGGTGAATGAAACCGCCCCGGAGCCAGAACCCGAGATTGACGACGGCGTCTCCATGCCAGACATCATTACTGAGCCGGTTCCGCCAAGTCATGCACCAGATACCGAAGACCCTCTCGCGCCTATGGTGCACAGAGCGATTTCCAGTCTGGTGCGATTTCCAGGGCTGGCACAGGAGCTGAGCATTCCCGAGACCGAAGCCGAAACTGAATACGAGCGGTTGTTGTTTGAAATCCTCAAGCGGTTACACCAGTCTCCACAGCAGGAAAGCATTGGTCTGTTGATTCAATGGATAGGCAGCCCCTACGAACCTGAACTGAAAGCGCTCGCAGATCACCCGGAAAGCGACCAGATACGCCCGGTTGCTGCCGACGTAAGAGTGGTGCTTGAACGGATGACGGCCCGCAAAGACGACCGCGCCCTTGAAGAACTTGAGGCTAAATTTCACCGTGGCGAAAAGCTGACCCCGGAAGAACGATCTCAACTGCACGAACTCAAGAAACAGCGGAAACAAAGAAACCACAAACGCACGGGTATATATCATCGTCACTGACTTGAAAATTACCCGCTTCAACCCAAACTTACCAACTACGCAGTCACCCCGCTCCGGTCCGCCAGCCACGGGGGAACAATCTCTGCCAAGTCTGGCCTAAACAGTCGTCTAATCACTGGCTTAAGCAGAGGTTAAGCGGTATAATTCGCGGTTTTCTTCCGCCTTAAAATTCGGAACACAGGGCTTCTATGTCGACCAGTACGCAACAATCCCGTCTCAAAGAACTTATCGCCAAAGGTAAAGAGCAGGGTTACCTCACCTATGCACAGGTGAATGACCACCTGCCAGACGATATTGCAAACCCGGATCAGGTTGAAGATATCATCCGTATGATTAATGACATCGGTATTCCTGTGTCAGAAGTTGCCCCGGATGGCGAGTCCCTGTTCATGTCTGAGACAGCCGACGACGCTGCTGCCGAAGAAGCTGCCGCTGCTCTGGCATCTGTTGAATCCGATGTGGGCCGCACAACTGACCCAGTGCGCATGTACATGCGTGAAATGGGTACCGTTGAACTTCTGACCCGTGAAGGCGAAATCGTTATCGCCAAACGCATCGAAGAAGGCATCCGCGAAGTGATGTCTGCACTGGCGTATTTCCCAGGTGCGGTACAGCGCATCATGACGGCCTTCCAAGAAGCCGAAGAAGACCCGAACCGCGTTGGAGATATTTTCAGTGGTTTCATCGACCCGACACCAGACGGTGAGATCACCCCTCCTGGCCCATCTGCAGCTCAGAAAGAAGAAGCTAAAGAAGACAGCGATGATGACGATGATTCTGAAGAAGACAGCGGCATCGACATGGCTGAAGTGGTACGCCGCTTCACCGAAATCAACGACGCTAATATCGCTGTAAACAAAGCCATCGAGAAGCATGGCCGTGCCAGCAAGCAAGCAGAAAAAGCGATTGCTGCTCTGGCTGAACTGTTCGCACCGATCAAGCTGACGCCTAAACACTTCGACGTACTCGTCAGCGATGCGCGTGCAGCACTGGATGCCATCCGTGCTCAGGAACGTCAGATCATGGTTCTTATGACCCGCAAAAGCGGCATGAACCGCAAAGAATTCATCGGTGGATTCCCAGGTAACGAAGTCAACAACGAATGGGTTGAAGAGCTGATTGCAGCCGGCAAACCTTATTCAGACAAACTCGACACCTACAAGCTCGAAATCTTCCGTTGTCAGAAGAAGATCAAAGCTGTCGCCGATAGCGTCGGCCTGAGCATTCCGGAAATTAAAGAAGTTAACCGTCGCGTTTCTATCGGTGAAGCACGTGCCCGCCGCGCTAAGAAAGAAATGGTAGAAGCTAACCTGCGTCTGGTTATCTCGATCGCTAAAAAGTACACCAACCGTGGCCTGCAGTTCCTTGATCTGATTCAGGAAGGCAACATCGGTCTGATGAAAGCCGTAGATAAGTTCGAATACCGCCGTGGTTATAAGTTCTCGACCTACGCCACCTGGTGGATTCGTCAGGCGATTACGCGTTCGATTGCAGACCAGGCACGCACCATACGTATTCCGGTTCACATGATTGAAACCATCAACAAACTGAACCGTATTTCCCGTCAGATGCTTCAGGAAATGGGCCGTGAGCCGACGCCTGAAGAACTGGCAGAACGTATGGAAATGCCAGAAGACAAAATCCGTAAAGTCCTGAAGATCGCTAAAGAGCCGATCTCCATGGAAACGCCAATCGGTGACGATGAAGATTCACACCTCGGTGACTTCATTGAAGACACCCAGTCTTCATCGCCACTGGATACAGCCACCAACGACGGCCTCACAGAAGCCACCCGTTCAGTGCTGTCTGGCCTGACCGCTCGTGAGTCAAAAGTACTGCGTATGCGCTTTGGTATCGACATGAACACTGACCACACCCTTGAGGAAGTGGGTAAGCAGTTCGACGTTACCCGTGAGCGTATCCGTCAGATCGAAGCTAAAGCACTGCGTAAGCTTCGTCACCCGACTCGCTCAGAGCACCTGCGTAGCTTTATCGACGAGTAAGGTAAACCTACTCTGCGATCAGAATAACCCGGCCAATGCCGGGTTATTTTTTGCTCAAATTTCCAGAAAAATCAAAGCACTGGCACTCATCAGTAATGGTGCTTATAATGCTGCGCTAGTCATATCAGATGACTGATCTACATGAGCACCGCACCGAGCTCAATGTAGGTGGGGGATCACACCCCCAAGCGGTTAACATACCGCTGTCTTTGTAGGAGGGGATCTTATCCCCGACACGCTCTGCAAGTGCTGACAAGACGTACCGGTTTGGGCCGGAACAACGCAGTCAAAGCGATGCAGACGAAGTATTTACGAGCCCTGCGAGTGCTGACAAGGCGTACCGCAGATTATCGAAGGAGTGTAGCGAGCCTACATGACTGAGATAATCGAGGAACAACGCAGTCAAAGCGATGCAGGCGAAGTAAATGGGCCTTTAGCTCAGTTGGTTAGAGCATCCGACTCATAATCGGCAGGTCCCCAGTTCAAGTCTGGGAAGGCCCACCATTTTTACTTCTTTATACCCTCTGCTCATCATCGTTAGTCCCCACAGGGGCGCCTGCCGGTTAACTCTGGGAAGGCCCACCATTTTTACTTCGACACCTCCGAGGATGCGAGCATCCGACTCCACTCTTTAGCTCCACAGGTCCCCAGTTCAAGTCTGGGAAGGCCCACCATTTTTACTTCGACTCCCTTAAGGATGCTAGCATCCGACTCAACTCTTTAGCTCCACAGGCCCCTGCCGCAAGTCTGGGAAGGCACACCATTTTACTTCCTAAGTGCCTCTACTCATCATCGTTAGTCCCCACAGGAACGCCTGCTGCAGGAACGCCTGCCGGTTAAGGTCGGGGAAGGCCCAGTTTTTTGGGAGGGTTTCATCATCAGGTATAAATCTGAGATCCTGAAAAATTGTATGATCCTGAACTTTACAATATTTATGATAATTACCTCGGCCACTTCGAATGCAGTGAATCTATAACATACAGGTGGCCGTGCTCCTCTCCATAGCCAAATGCCTCCAGATGCTCATGACCAGCTTCAAGATCATCGTGCCTGTGCGATATCGCACTATTTTCATTTACCGGCCAAAGTTTAGACGCCAATGCCAAGCCGATAACGGAAAGCCCGGCCAATAATAAAAACGCCGAATTCACATCCAGCACGGTTAATAGCCAGCCAGCGAACGGATAGGCCATCATCCAGCCTGCGTGGGAGAGTGAAAAATGTGCTGCGAACAGCGCTGGCCGGTCCGCGATACTGGCTGAACGAACCAGCACCTTGCTGGTTGGGGTCTGCACCAGAGAGCAACCCGCTCCCAGCACGAACCAGATTATCAGTAAGGTGACATAACCTGTGATCAGTGTGCCGAATAATTGTGCAACAATCATCAACCCAAGACCTGTAAGCATTACTCTGCGCTCGGTGACTTTCTCCAAAAGTGTCGGTAATTTCAGTGCCGTGAGCATGGAGCCAAAGCCGAAAGCGGCCAGGGCAAATGCGGTTTGCTGGCCACTCAGAGCAAAATTCCCCTGCACCAGAACCACGGTGTTAACGAACACCATGGCGCCCCCAAGGGCGGTGGTAAAGCTCAGTAACAACAGCCCTCTCAACCGCGGGGTCAGCAGGTAAATACGACCACCTTTAGTAAGTCTATCTGTCCAGGTATTCGCCGCAGAAGCCTGGGCTTTCGGGAGGATAACGGAAAGCACCAGCAGTGCAGATGCCACGAATCCCAGCATGGTGCCGAAAAATAATCCATGCCAGGAGGTAATCAGTAGCAATGCCGCCGCCAGCATGGGACTGATCAGGCTTTCCATGTCATAAGCCAGCCGGGATAAAGACAAGGCCTTGGTGTATTCACGCTCATCCGGCAGCACATCAGGAATCGTTGCCTGAAATAACGGCGTAAATCCGGAGGAACTGCTTTGCAGAACAAAAATAACGACATATATGTGCCAGACCTCGGTGAGGAACGGCAGCGAAAGCGCCGTCAGCGCACGGATAATATCCAGCAGCACCAACACAGGCTTGCGTGGGCGCCCCTGAAACAACGCCGCCAGTAGCGGTGACACAAACACATAGGCCAGCATTTTGATGGTCAGTGCCGTTGCCAGCACAGTGCCTGCATTGCCTCCCGCCAGCTCAAACGCCATCAGACTCAGGGCAACCGTCGCCATGCCTGTGCCCAGCAACGAAATAACCTGCGCCGCAAACAAATGGCGGTACACGCGGTGACGGAGAATGCTCAGCATGGAAACCTCTGCGGTTGACGTTGACTGACAAAAACCGATTGCCGGTCGGTTTTTACTGTGGCAGTGTATGCCTCATCCTGAACGTTGGAAAGACTATGATTCTCGGTGAGTTAGAAAAGCAGGTTCTGAACCATCTTTGGTCAGCGGGTGAAGCTGATGCCAAACAGATCCATGCCGCCTTCAGTGCCGGGCGCAGCAGTTCCCTGAACACCATTCAGAGCACACTGGATCGTTTATACAAAAAGCAGCTGCTCAGCCGAAGTAAACAAGGACATGCCTTTGTCTACCGCACCCGGGTTGATCGGGAAGACCTGATCGCTCAGCTGATCCGTAATATCACCAGCGACCTTGTCAGCCATGACAGCCAGTCGCTGATGGCGGCATTTGTTTCCTTGTCTGCCGATCTGGGCGCCGACGAGCTCGATCGCCTGGAGGCTATGATTCAGAATCACCGTCGCAAGAGCAAACTGCAGCCATGATCAGCGGAAGCTGGGGGTTTATTCTGAACCTGCTGAGTATGGCTGCATTGCTCGGACTGGCCTCAGCTGTCTTTCAGTTATTAACGGCTCCTCTGATTATCCGGGCAAAAAACCGTGTTGACCCGTTGGAGCAAAAATGGCTCATTTTAAGCTGGGCCGTTTTACCCTGGACAATGACTCTGTTGCTGTTTGTTGAGGGCGGAATCGCCTTACCAGACGACCACAACACAGTGCATGGCGCTCTGGGACTTATTCACTGGCACCATGCCGATGAGTTTGTGATCAGCGCCTGGCACAGCTGGTTTCTGAGTGCGGTCGGTTTATGGCTGACGTTGCGTATGGGGCAATTTGCGTATCAGCAATGGCGTGTAAAGCAGCAACTGAAACTTCTGCGTGAGCAGGCAGTGGCGACTTCCGGCTCCACGATCCGCATTTTGCCGACCCGCGACGTTGTCGCCATGGCAGCCGGATATTTCCGCGCTGATATTTACCTGTCGCAAGGTTTGCTCAATCAAACAACGCCAGACCAGCAGGCAATCATCATTGCTCATGAGCAGGCGCATATCCGCCAGTTCGATAACCTGAGTCGCTGGTTATTGATGCTGTTTATTTGCCCACTGCCAGGCTTTGTTCGCACCCCCATTCTGAACTGCTTCACATTAGTGACCGAGCAGCTCGCCGATCGCCGGGTTACCCGCAACGCCGAAGCCGCCGACATCGCAGAAACGCTGGTGAAAATCGCGCGCTTACGCCACCACCTCAACAAGCCAGATCAGGCAGCGTTTGTCGCTGTAGAGCAGCTGCGCGAACGGGTCTGCGAGCTGCTTACCCCATCTCGTCCGTCCGCTCTGAAACTCAGCCTGTTACCACTGGCTATTATGCTTACAGCCACAGCGGTGCTTTCTGCCACCGATGCTTTACACCACTTTTTTGATATTTTCCTCGTCCATTAACGGAGCTGAAATGAAGCTTGTTAACCACGTTATTTCTGCATCCAAAAAACCGATTATCAATCGGTTTTTAATATGCTTGACCCTGTTCATACCCTTCTACGAAAGCGCTTACGCCGAAAATACAGTGAGGCTGTCTGAAGTCGTCGAGCGGGCGTTAAAGGGGCATCCACAGATTGCCATCTGGTCTTATCGGCAGCAGGGCATACAGGCTGAAATAGAAGCGGCTGGAAGCCGGCAACCTGCTCAGCTGGAACTGAGCGTCGAAGATGCATTCGGTACTGACCAGTATGAAGGTACCGATGCCATGCAGACGACCTTGAGTGCCCGCTGGCTGTTAGAAGGTGATCAGATCAGCGCCAGAACAGAACACGCAGCCGCTCAGCAGCGCTTGCTGACAACGAAACAGCGAGTGCAGCTAGCCGATATAACCGCACATACTTCAACACTCTTTATTTCGTTACTCGCCGATCAGGAGCGGCTGCAACTGGCACAGGAAGCGTTAGCCGATGAAAAAGAAATTCTGGCGATCATTCAGCGCCGTGTGAATGCCGGTCGCGCCCAAAATACCGACCTGATACTGGCACGTACCCGTTTGACAGAGCAGGAGTTGGCAGTGGAAGAATTCGGGCACCGGCTGCAGTCGGCGTCACTGCGATTGTCTGCGCAGTGGGGAGCGGCAGAAACCCAGCTTTATGCCGCGGGAAACCTGCTGCTATTTCTGCCGTTGGCAAAAGCCGAAGCTGCCATGAACAAATTGCAGGAAACCCCGTCACTGAACCAGATAAAAGCGGAAGCAGAACTGTTCAGTGCGGAAGGAAAACTCGCGAGTGAAGAAGCGGCAACCCCGTGGTCGGCTGGCGCAGGCCTGCGCCGTTTCGAAAATACAGATGACTATGCCCTGGTCGCCCAGTTCAGCATTCCACTGGGCGCGAATCAGCGCTACGCCGCTCTTCAGCGCTCGGTCAATGTCCGTGAAGAACAGAAGACACTTTCAGCACAGGCGCATTTGCAACAACTGACCATCCAAACCCGCACACTGCTGATGGAACTGGAACACAGCCAGCACGTTATCAATACCCTGACAGAAACCATTCTGCCGACTCTCAATAACGGTCGTCAGCAGGCGCTTAAAGCCTATGAAAACGGGCAGCTGGATTATGTGCAGTGGGATAACACCCGCCAGCAATGGCTGAATGCCCGCAAGCGTTTACTAGACGAAGCGGAAGCACTGCATCAGCAGTGGATTGAATTACAGCGCCTGACCGGCCAGACCATTTATTTCTGAGGCTAAGTTATGACACCCCGTAAAATATTTTCGCACCTGTTACTGGCTTTGCCGTTATTCGCAGGCAGCGCTCTGCCAACACAAATGGTTTATGCCCAGTCGGCGGAAACAGCCGAAGCGGAACCGGAGAAAGGACCTCACCGCGGACGCATGCTGCGCGATGGTGATTTTGCTCTGGAGCTGGCTATTTTCGAAACCGGTGTACCGCCGGAGTTCCGGGTCTGGACCACATTATCCGGCCAGCCAATTGCACCACAGGATGTGCAGCTGAGCGTACGTCTTATTCGTCTTGGCGACGTTGTCGATAATATCGGTTTCCGCGCTGAAGGCGATTACCTGCGTGGCGACATGGAAATTTACGAGCCTCATTCTTTTATTGTCGATATTCAGGTTCAGCATGCTGGCCAGCAATACCAGTGGCGTTACGACAACTTTGAGGGACGTACGAATATTGCCGCGCCGATTGCCGATGCCATGGGAATTACCACCGAAGTCGCGGGGCCTGCCACTCTGCATATTCAGACCCCCGTCTGGGGAAATCTGACGTCAGTGCCGGGTAGTGAACGCAATATCAGCGCGCGTTTTGATGGCGAAATCCGCACCGTACATGTGCGCGAGGGACAGATGGTTGAGGCCGGCAGCGAATTGCTCACCATCGACAGCAACGAGAGCCTGAAAAGCTACAGCGTACGCGCACCAGCCTCTGGCATTGTCAGCCGGATTTATGCCGCTGCCGGAGAACAAAGTGCAGGACGTACTCTGCTGACACTGCAAGACAACCGTACATTGCAGGCTGAACTTGCCGTGTACCCGAAAGACTGGAGTCGTGTAAACGCCGGAGCCCCCGTCACCATCAAGGTACCCGGCACAGAATTGCAGGCTCAGACTGTGCTTAAACATGCGTACCCCTCTGTTCAGTCCGATCAGTCACGTCTATGGCTGGCCACCCTTGATAACGCCGAAGGTTTGTTGGCGGCCGGAATGAAAATCAATGCCCGCATTGAAACCGAAACCCGTGACGTAGCTCTGGCCGTCAAACGCTCTGGCTTACAGGCGTTTCGCGACTTTACAGTGGTCTACGCCAAAGTCGGCGACGAATACGAAGTGCGCATGCTGGAGCTTGGCCAGGCCGCCGGTGAGTGGGTTGAAGTGCTCGGTGGTCTTGAACCCGGCACAGAATACGTCAGCGAAAACAGTTACATCATCAAAGCCGACATCGAGAAGTCCGGCGCGTCACACGACCACTGATACGGGAAATCGCCATGTTGGATTTACTGATAAAACTGGCCATTGCCCGGCGGAATCTGGTGATGGTCGTTGTCGCCATCGTTGCCCTTCTGGGTCTATGGAACTTTAACCGGCTGCCGATTGATGCCGTGCCCGACATCACTAATGTGCAGGTGATGATCAATACCGAAGCGCCCGGCTTTACTCCACTGGAAGTAGAGCAGCGTATTACTTATCCGCTGGAAACCGCACTGGCCGGATTACCTGGGCTGGAATACACCCGTTCGGTATCGCGCTACGGCCTGTCGCAGGTGATCGCTATTTTCAGCGATGACACCGATATTTATTTCGCCCGCCAATTGGTCGGCGAACGCATGGCATCTGCCAGTAGTCGTCTGCCTGGTGGCTTACAGCCAGAAATGGGCCCTATCGCTACTGGTCTGGGTGAAATCTTTATGTTCACCGTGGATGCCGAGCCTGGCGCGGTAAATGCCGATGGGTCTGCCGTCACACCCATGGATCTGCGCAGTGTGCACGACTGGATTATCCGCCCGCAGCTGATGCAGGTGCCGGGCGTGGTGGAAGTAAACCCCATCGGTGGCTACGAGCGGGAAGTCGTGGTGCAGATGCAACCGCAACGCATGCTGGCTGCTGGTATCAGCAGTGCCGATATTGTGGCCGCTATCCGCGCCAACAATGAAAACCGTGGCGCCGGATTTGTTGAGCGAAATGGTGCGCAATGGCTGATGCGGATTCCGGGGCAGGCAATGCAGGCCGACGATATAGCGGCAATTACCATTACCTCTGACAATGGAAAAACGGTGCATATCAGCGACGTGGCCGAGGTGAGCATTGGCCACGGCCTGCGCACCGGCGCCGCGACCCAGAATGGCCGGGAAGTGGTGATGAGTACGGTGTTTATGCTGGTTGGTGAAAACAGCCGCACAGTGGCAAGTAATGTCGGTAAAAAACTGGCCGAGATTAATGCGTCTCTGCCTGAAGGCATTGTGGCAACGGCTGCCTACGACCGCACCGGACTGGTAGAGAAAACCCTGAGTACCGTCACCACCAATCTGGTGGAAGGTGCTTTGCTGGTGATTGTTATTTTGTTCCTGATGCTGGGCAATATCCGCGCGGCCATCCTTACCGCGCTGGTTATTCCTCTGGCAATGCTGATGACCTTTACCGGTATGGTACAGACTCGCGTCAGCGCCAACCTGATGAGTCTGGGCGCGCTTGATTTTGGTCTGCTGGTCGATGGTGCCATCATCATTGTCGAAAACTGCCTGCGTCGTCTGAGCCAGCAGACAGGTCCGCTTGCATTAAAAGAACGTCTGCAACTGGTGTTTGAAGCCACTCGGGAAGTCATCCGCCCGGCATTATTTGGTGTATTTATTATCACCGCCGTGTACGCACCGATTTTCGCCCTCGAAGGGGTCGAAGGCAAAATGTTCCACCCGATGGCCATCACCGTTGTGATTGCTCTGCTGAGTGCGATTCTGCTGTCAGTCACCTTTGTTCCAGCTGCAGTGGCCTTGCTGTTCAAAGGTCCGGTTACGGAAAAGCGCAACCCTCTGGTGTCGGCACTCATGCGCATGTATCAGCCATTATTGGCGCTGGCCCTGCAAGCTAGAGCGCCCATCATTGGGCTGGCGGCAGTGCTGGTTTTACTGAGCATCTGGCAAGCCACCAGGTTAGGCAGCGAGTTTGCCCCGAATCTGGATGAAGGTGATATTGCCATGCATGCACTGCGCATCCCAGGTACGTCTCTCAGTCAGGCCATTGCCCTGCAGGAAACACTGGAAGAACGCATCAAAGCCCTGCCGGAAGTTGAGCGGGTATTTGCCAAAATCGGTACCGCTGACGTCGCCACCGATGCTGTGCCGCCGAGTGTGGCCGATAACTTTATTATTCTGAAACCACGTGACCAGTGGCCAGATCCGAATAAGCCCAAGCAGCAGGTGATCGCCGAACTGGAAGCCCTAGTCAGTGAAATCCCTGGTAATCGTTATGAGTTTTTACAGCCCATTCAGATGCGCTTTAACGAATTACTCGCTGGTGTACGCGCCGAAGTTGCTATCAAGATTTTCGGTGACGATCTGGATGTGTTAACTGGCCTTGGCGCGTCGCTTGAGAAAATTGTTGCTGGTGTCGATGGAGCGGTGGACATTCAGACTGAGCAGGTGACCGGCTTGCCACTGCTGGAATTTATTCCGGATGCTGACGCATTACGCCGTCACGGTATCAGCCGCCAACAGCTGCAGGATCAGCTGGCCACCGCTCTGGGCGGAGAAGTCGCAGGTACCCTGTTTGAAGGAGATCGCCGGGCAGATATAACCGTACGCCTGCCTGAAACCGTACGCGCTGATATCGACGGCCTGAACTATTTACCGGTGACCGTTGCACACGGGCAGGTTGTTCCACTGCAGGAGCTGATCACACTCAGTGAAAACATCGGTGTTAATCAGGTAAACCGCGAAAATGGTAAACGCCGTCTGGTGGTCACCGCCAACGTTCGCGGTCGCGATCTTGGCAGTTTTGTGGAAGCCGTGCGCAATGCTGTTGGTGATGAACTGGATATTCCCGCAGGCTACTGGGTGGAATATGGCGGTACCTATCAGAAGCTGCAGTCCGCGTCACAAAGACTGATGATTGTTGTGCCAGTAACTTTGCTGATGATCGTTGGTTTGCTGGTACTGGCACTGAATTCTGTGCGCGACGCACTGGTCATTTTTACCGGTGTTCCACTGGCCTTAACCGGCGGCGTACTGGCGCTGACCGTGCGTGATATTCCCTTTTCGATTTCTGCGGCCGTAGGATTTATTGCCCTGTCGGGTATCGCCATTCTGAACGCATTAGTGATGGTGTCGTTTATCCGGGAATTACAGCGCTCTGGGCAAAGTCTTGAGCAGGCTATCGTTGAAGGTGCACTGACGCGTCTGCGTCCGGTGATTACCACTGCACTGGTAGCGTCACTGGGTTTTGTCCCGATGGCACTGAACACAGGTATCGGTTCAGAAGTACAACGACCACTGGCAACCGTCGTGATTGGTGGTGTTATTTCTTCTACGATTCTGACCTTGTTTGTGATTCCGGCACTATACCGTCTGGTGCATCGTAGTGAAAAACGAGGGAATGCATGAAATTGTCTATAACACGTCTTGTACTTTTACTCGCCATGTTAACCACAGCGTCCTTCGCTGTGGCCCATGGCGTTGACGACAACACCCGCATCTTCTTACAGCAGAACACCGGCGTTCAGTTTGTGCCGTTCCTGTACATTGGGGCCAAGCACATGATCACGGGTTACGATCATCTGTTGTTTCTGGTCGGGGTGATTTTCTTTCTTTATCGCAGCCGCGAAGTACTGCTGTATGTCAGCCTGTTTACCCTTGGGCACAGCATTACGCTGATGTCCGGGGTGCTGGCCAATATTCAGGTGAATGCTTACCTGATCGACGCCATTATCGGTTTGTCAGTGCTGTATAAGGGCTTTGATAACCTGGGTGGCTTCAAACAGTTACTGGGCTTTCAGCCGGACACCCGTCTGGCAGTGCTGATCTTCGGGTTATTTCATGGCTTTGGTCTGGCGACGAAACTGCAGGAGTTTCATATCCCGGAAGACGGCCTGCTGACCAATCTGATCGCTTTCAATATTGGCGTCGAACTCGGTCAGTTTGCGGCACTGGGGCTGATTCTGATTCTGATATCCGCGTGGCGTCACTCAGCGACGTTCGGGCGTTTCGCTGTGCTGACCAACACGCTTTTAATGGCCTGCGGAGTGATGCTGACGGGTTATCAGCTCACTGGCTATTTTTCTTCCTGAGGACGGTTTTCT
Organism: Thalassolituus maritimus; assembly: GCA_913019975.1. GTDB lineage: Bacteria > Pseudomonadota > Gammaproteobacteria > Pseudomonadales > Oceanobacteraceae > Thalassolituus. The sequence goes on from CAJWBH010000008.1 coordinate 154,813, forward strand.
ATGACAACGCAAAGCACACAACTTCAGACCTCGGCCAAACAACTTTGGCTGGCGACCGCTGCGGCGTTTGTGATTGGTCTTGTTACACTGGTGCTGGTGATTATGCCTGCGGAATACAACATTGACCCTACGGGTGTCGGGTCCGCATTGGGCCTGACCGCGCTGTCGCCTGAAAAACTTGCCGAAGCGGAGACAGAAGCAGCTAAGGCTTCCGCTAAAGCAATGGATGGTATGGCGACGGTAGTTCTACCGCCTGCGAGCGGTAAAGAATTTAAACTGGAAATGACCGCCGGTGAACAGGTCGATTTTGAATGGATCACCGACGGAGATGTCGTATATGTGGATATGCACGGCGAACCATTTGATGATCCTACCGGCTATTTTAAAAGCTATGCTGTGACCACCACCAATGAAATGAAAGGCAGCTTCACCGCCGCTTTTGAAGGCACACATGGTTGGTACTTCCGTAATGACAGTAACGCTGAAGTCACAGTGCAGCTGTTTTATGAAGGCCAATATAAAAATCCAAAAATGATGTAAACCCAATACAGGAGATATGGATATGAAATCGTTACTTATTACCGCCGCAATGTCGCTGGCCGTGTACTCAGGTCAGGCTCTGTCACATGGCTCTCATGGCGTCGTGGATGCTGATGGCGCAAAAATGGCTGCAGCTCGTATGGTTCAGAAAATGACGGTACGTGACTTCGGATTTAAGGCGGGTCAGCTGGCACCGGAATGGCGCAATATCAGCGAGTCTCAGGTTGCCGTTAGAGAGACTGGCGAAGGCTTTTATATCATTGAAGTGACCAAAGCTGAAAGCGAAGACAAGGTCTATGTAAAGGTACTCAGAAACGGTGATGTGAGCAATGTAAGTACTACTTACCCACAACAATAGCGCTTACTCAGACACCACCAGCCTCTTCTGTAACAGGAAGGGGCTCAATGACCGAACCTCGCCCTCCTCAATACCAACAGTATCTCAACATTTAACTTGCCACACTCACTTGTTGATATGTTATATTGTAACCACATAATTTACTGGTGGTGCAGTATACGTCTGTGACCATGACACTTACGGATGAAGGATTTATGACCATGGCTTCGTTTTATGAAAGTGAGCTGAGCAAATCACTATTAGTGCTGGCAATGGCAGGCACCCTGGCGGCTTGTGGTGGTGGCTCAGGCAGTAGCTCAGATAGTGACCACGACGACGATGACCACTCAGAAGAAGAGCATGCAGGAGGTCGCCTGATTTACTCAGTTTCTGACGATTCTGGCCTGAATATGTACGACCAGACCGTAGAGTCTGATGATGCGTATTCGACCGACGTAATTGCAACTTCTACATCCGGCTCCACTCTGGTGCTGGCTAAGAGCGGTCTGACTGCTGCTCTGTTAGACGGTGGTGCTGTTTCTATTGTCGATTCAGGTCTCGAACACCTGGTGGATGAGGACGGTCATACACACGACGTTTCATCGGCCGCAACCACTCTGACGTCGGGAATCACTACAGTCATCACGACTCACGAATACTTCTCTGCCTATGACGGCAGCACAAGCACTGTCCTGAATGCAGAAGATGGGGCTGTCGTAACCACCTGGACGTCTGTTGATTACCCAACACTGGCACTGGCCGGTGGCCACTATCTTACGTTCACCGATATCGACGGCAGTATAACCATCGAAGTTAAGGAGGCTGATGGTGAATCCCTGACCGCCCCTGTCAGCGCTACCTGTAATGGTGATATCACAGCAACCGCTCAGACAGAGCATCTGACTCAGATTTTATGCAGTAATGATTCGTTGCTTTCAGTTATCGCTGCCGAAGGCGAGACCGATACCAGCTTCACGATCACAACAGATACCAGCACAACCGTCGCTGACCTGACCAACTTAACGGCGACCTTCTCGACCTACGACGTTATTGCTGGCTGGAGCACTGAGGCCAATAAGCTGGTGCTATCCAAAGCACACAGTGACCATGTCGATACCGCAGATATCTCTTCAGAATTAGTGGCGGATGGCATTATTACCGTTGCAGCACCAAGCAGTGACGAATCAGAAGCACTTGGCGTGCTCGGTACCAGCGGTCGCTTTCTTGCTCTTTTCTATCACGCCGAAGGCGAAGAGCTGACGATTGAAGGCAGCAGTAAATTCGATCTCGACACGTCAATCAGCTGGTCCGCATCGGATCTTTTACTCGCTGATTCCGAGGCCTTTATCGCAGTGAATCTTGCTGGCAACACATTGTTCTTCATTGATGGCCATGACGGAGAAAGCTACCACCTCCACTCCAGCGCGGAGGGCAGCTCTGACCTGAGTGCACTTGCAAGTGCGGTGCTCGCTCATGCGCAGGACGATCACGATCATGATGAAGACCATGACGATGAGCACGACCATGATGAGGAAGACGGTGAATCAGACCACGACCACTGATCACTGAGCCCACTCCCTCGCATGGAAGCCCGGCCCTCAGGTGCCCGGGCTTTCTTTGTTTTCTGATATTATGCGCGTCTGATTTTTATAGGTTCCGGTATGAATTTTCGTCTTTCTGTTGTGACTCTGAGTCTGCTTGCAGCCACCTCCTATGCAGCCCCTGCCAATGAAAAAACGCTGGATACGATCGTGGTTACGGGCGGTGGTGACCGCTCCGTATATGATACGGCACAGCCTGTTTCTGTGTTAGATACCGACGATATTCATAAAAATGCTGGTGACAATTTAGGCACCCTGCTGGAGTCTCTGCCGGGCGTTGCCAACGCCTCTTTTGGCGCTGGAGTCGGACGTCCGGTGATCCGCGGCATGAGCGGCAGTCGCGTAAAAATCCTGCAGAACGGCACCGACACTTCGGATTTATCGGCCATGAGTTCAGACCACAGCCCCATGGCTGAGCCGAGCGCAGGTGAACAAATTGAAATTGTATATGGGCCATCGACGCTGCTATACGGTGGCGGTGCGATTGGTGGCGTGGTTAACGTGATCGATGGTCGCATCCACGAAATTATTGTTCCGGGCATTCGCGGTCAGGTTTCAGCGAAATACTCTTCTGTCGATGAGGGCCAGCATCTCGAAGGTATGCTCGACCTCGGCAAAGGTAACTGGAATCTGCATCTCGATGGTTTTAGTCGGGATGCTTCTGACTACTCCAGCGGCGAGCAAGGCGATATTCCCACCGGCAATAATTCAGGCGAGATTGAAAACAGCGACACCTCAGGCAGTGGTGGTGCCATTGGTTTGAGCTGGGTCGATAGCCAATATGGTTTTATAGGCGGGTCTGTCAGTACTCTCGAATACGACTACGCAGTGCCAAACCTGGATGAAGAGAGCTTCCGGGTCACACCAGAACAGATCCGCTATGACCTTAAAGGTGCCTGGACACCCATGACAGGCATCATCGAAGAGTGGCGCACCGAAATTACCTTTAATGACTACGAGCATGCCGAAACTGGTCATCGTAATGACGATACTAGTGCACCCTTTGTAGATATCGGTTTATTTGATAAAGAAACCTGGGAGTTTGTTACCCGCATCAAGCATTCGGAAATTGCCGGCTGGCATGGTCATGCTGGAATTCAATACAACCAGCAGGATCTGGAACTTTGTCATGATCACGGCGGCTGCGAAGGTATCCCTTCATTTGACGAATCAGGTGACGATGCAATCGGGTTTAACCTGGCGAATAGCGAGCGTGGTGGAGACCTCTACGGCCACGACACACCAATGCCAATCACCCGCACAGAGCAGGTAGGTATCTTCCTCGTTGAGCACCGTGATACTGGATTTGGCTCACTGGAGTTAGGGGCACGGATAGATCAGGTTACGATCTCTTCCGATCCTTCTTCGATTGATCCTGTATGGCGTCAGGCTGACAGTTATTACGATGACTACACCTTTACGCCAGTCACTTTGTCTGCGGCCAGCACCTGGTTACTGGATGATTATCAGCGTATCGGTTTGAGCCTCGCACGCGCGCAACGAGCACCGGAAGCGCCGGAATTATTCTGGAACGGTGATCACCACGCCACCTTTGCTTTCCAGCTCGACAACCCTGACCTCGACATTGAAACCGCGCATACCATCGACCTGAACTGGATCTGGAAGTCGGATAACAATGAAATCCGCCTGGCCACTTATTACTATCAGTTCGATGACTACATCTATAACGATCTGAAATCAGAGACTGATCCTTTTCACGGTAATGATGTGTACCGCCATGAACAGGAGGACGCCAGCTTCACAGGCGCAGAAGCCAGCTGGTCACATATAGTAACCATGAACTGGTCGTTTGATTTAAGTGCTGATGTCGTTAACGCAAAACTTGACGATGGCCGGCACCTTCCACGTACACCACCAGCGAGTTTTCTGGCCGGTCTTGAGTGGGGAAATCAGAGTTGGGAAGCACGCACTGAATTACGCGCCGTTGCTGAGCAATCAAACACCGCTGACAATGAAACCACGTCTGACGGATATCTGATGCTTAATGCGTCTGTGGGTTATCAGTTTCTGCTCAATAACTCTGAGCTGACGCTGAGACTCGATGGACGCAACCTGACCGACCAGTATGCGGTTAATCATGTATCGTATCTCAAGCGCGCAGCACCACTACCCGGGCGTGACATCCGCTTCGGCGTCCGCTGGGCATTCTGATACATTCGATTCTGACATCAGGTCACGGACGCCGTGCCCTGATGTACATCGCCAACGCCGGGAGTGCTCCGGTCAACAGAGCACTGCCTACGACGATCAAAGACAGTACCAGCGTATTCAGTGTGAAGATATCAGCGCTGATATTAATTCCGAAAGCACCCGCCAGATAGCCCTGCCCTAACGCAAACGCCAGCCAGACAAATAGCAAAGACGCACAAAGACCGGCTAAGGTTATCAGCAGTACCTCCAGCTCACTCAGTAAAAACAGATAAAAAGGAGACGCCCCCGCCATCCTTAATAACTGAATTTCGTGGCGACGTTCGCGCACCGAACTGAGGAGCATAGCACTGAGCCCCAACAAGGCGGATAAGAGAACCAGCACACCAATAAAACGCAGTGTCTGCTCCAGAATGCCCATCATCTGCCATAATTCGCTCAATGCGACGCCTGGCAGAATTGCCATTACAGGTTCGGCCTTATAATTATTGACTGTCCGCTGCAGTGAAAAAACGCCGATACGGGACTTCAGCGCAACCATAAAGGCGGTAATGCTCTCGGGGTCACCCGTGTACTGAGCACTGTTATGAATCGCCTTCAGGCCTTGCAGGCTAACATGCACAGTCTGATCTACTGGCGTGCCGGTGGGCTCTAAAACGCCGGTTACCGTAAAAGGTGAGCCTTTATGTAAATTAAAATCAGCCGATGAAATTCCATGCGACAGTAGTATTTCCGATCCGGGTGAATAGCCAAGCTCGCGAGCGACGGCAGACCCGAGAACCACTTCAAATGCGTCAGAAAATTCCCGACCATCGGCAAAAATCAGTGGATGCTTAGCACCGTAGCTGAAGTAGCGAAAATAATCCTGATTAGTTCCGAGTACCCGATAGCCTTTGTGAGAATCCCCTAGCGAAAGTGGAATCGACCATTTTATTTCGTCAGACGCAGAAATATCTTCATAAGTGGACCACGAAATATTATTGGTCGGCGCCCCCACACGAAATACCGAATACAACAAAAGATTCAGGCTGCCGGTGCGAGCACCAATAATCAGATCGGCTCCGGAGACTGTGCTGGCAAAACTCTCTTTGGTCTGCACACGGATATGTTCAACGCTGATCAACACGCTGATGCTGACAATCAGAGCCAGCAACGTCATAACAACGGACGTTTTTCTATCGATCAGACTCTTGTAGGCAATTTTCAGAAACATGACTTCGCTCCTGCCCGGTTAATATCGGCTAACACATCGGTGCGGTCAAAATCGCAGGCGAGTGTCGGGTCATGGCTGACAAAAATAAGCGTACTTTGGTAGGCATCGCAAAGGTCCATAAGCGTTGCCATAAAGGCTGTACGGTTCTTCTGATCCAGAGCAGACGTTGGCTCATCCGCGATAATAAGGCGTGGAGAGTTAAATAATGCCCGCGCAATAGCGACCCGCTGCTGCTGACCAATACTCAGGCTCTGTCCCGGTAACCGCCAGACAGAATCCGGGAGCTGCAGCTGCTCTAACAGCTCCTGAGCACGGCCGATCCCATTGCGCTTAACCTTTTTACTGAATTCGTTTGCCAACAGGATGTTATCAACCGCATTAAGATAAGGAATCAGATTGAACTGCTGAAAAATATAACCAATATTCCCGGCACGGAAACGATCACGCTGACGCTGGTTTAACTGATCAACCCGCTCGTCCAGAAGTGTAATCTGGCCCGAGGTCGCCGGGAGAATTCCAGCAATCAGATTTAACAAGGTCGATTTTCCTGAACCTGACTCCCCCTGTAAAAATACCTTCTCGCCTGCAGCCACTTCCCACCGGGGGATGTTCAGCAAAATATCGTGATCATGATAAGAAAATATGAGGTCTTGCAGAACAACAGACATGGGACGATCCTGTAGAAAGCAACCAAGAGGTGGATGCCAGGTGCAACGTTGCTATAACATAACACAAGTATATTTAAGCTCAATGTCAGTTGTGATGCTGTACAGCATCAGCTAATTCAATTCAGGTTTTTACGATGAATCCATTATTCAGACTGCTAGGGCTAACCGCCTTCGGCCTCATTTTCAGCGCCTGTACAGAGAACGCCGATCCAGCCGGTACCAATGACAGTACTGCCGATGTCAGTCAACAGAAGACAGAAGTAGCCGGTGTCGAACAGGAACAACCCATCAGGGCCCCAGAACCTCTGCCCGTGCTCCCCAAAGAGTCTTTTACATCGGTTGACTGGACGGACCTTATCCCTGAAATGGATCTGATGGCATTAAAAAATCCACCTGAAGCCTTGATGAATATCGAAGATGGATCGGAAGAAGATGTCATCGGCGGAAAGCTTAATAATAATGAAGGCAGCGGCGTGTATGGAGATAATGAGGACCTCGCGGACTCTGCATTTCAACGTGCACTCGTTTCAACAAATACAGTAAGTGAGATGCAGGGAAAGCACATCAAGCTGCCCGGCTTTATCGTGCCTCTGGATTTCGATGATGATCAGACCATCACCGAATTTTTTCTGGTTCCTTACTTTGGCGCCTGTCTCCATTTGCCGCCCCCGCCACCTAATCAGATCATCTATATCTCACACCCTGATGGTATTCAGGTCGATGCGTTATACGATCCATTCTGGCTTTACGGCACTCTGGATACCGGCATTATTGAAAACACGACAGCGAAGTCGGCCTATCGTATGCGACTCCATCATATAGAGCCTTACTACGAGTAAGGCTCAGAGCACAATCAGAAATGGATAGTATGATCTTTTGCTGTCAGTTCTTTCGTGCCGGTGCTGTCCTCGGTCAACCAGACCGCTTTCAGGACCTTCAGGTCAGGAAACTCGGTCGATAGTTCAACTGCCATAGATTCAGGCAACTGCCCGTCTTCGCACTCGAAGGTATACTCTGCAATAACATCCGATGCTTCGCTATCAGACTGCGGAACTTCAACTCCTGAGCCCGCAACGACCGTACAGTCGGCACCAGTAAACTGGAACAGCGAACTGGCATCATTCAACTTCTTGTGCGCTGCGGCAACCTTAGTACGCTCTTCTTTGTTTTCAGCGACATGCTCAAAACCAATAATATCCGCCGCTGGCGTCTGTAGATAAACCGTCACCATACTGCCTTCTACGGCAACATTCAGGTGGCCTACACCATGAATATGGGCACCATGGTGCTCTCCACCGTGGTGATCATGCCCCTGATGATCGCTCTCCTGATGGTCAGGGTGTTCATCATGGTCATGGCTTTCATGATGCTCATGCTCTTCATGGTGATCATGCGATTCGGCGGCTGCGACGCCTGCACTCATGACCGTCAGCATTGATGCAACCATCAATGCTACGGAGGAAGAAACACGCACCGCAGGAAACAGTGCATAATTATGAATCGCGTGTTTAACAGGTCGTTTCAATGTCATACATTCTCCGTTTCGGGTTCCGGCGATGCCTCAGCGTTCTGCTCATTATCACCGCTTCGGTCCCACGATGGAAATGGATCAGGTAAGGTTTGCCAGTAGCTCTTACCTTCCAGTAGCTCGTCATCGGTCAGCAGGCAGCGATCAAGTGCCTCTGTAACGCTTTCCTGATCCAGATTCTGACCAATAAACACCAGTTCCTGACGCATATCGCCAAACGGCTCAACCCACTGCGCCTTAATCGACTCAAGGTATTCCGGGTCGGTTGGCCAGTACTCTTCAGGTACCGCTTTCCAGAACATTCCGGCGAAGCCGTACCGGGCAATACCCCCCGCCTGACTCCATTGCCCTGCAAACTCCGGTCGCGTCGCCAGCCAGAAATACCCTTTCGAGCGGATCAGTTTTCCGTACTCTTTGGTGTTGTGCAGGAAATGGTGAAACTTCTCAGGGTGAAACGGGCGTCGGGCAGTATAAGTAAAACTTGAGATCCCATACTCTTCCGTTTCTGGGATGTGCTCACCGCGCATTTCCTTTAACCAGCCCGGCGCCTGCTGTGCCCGGTCAAAGTCAAAACTACCGGTGCCGAGTACTTCCCCCACATTAATATCGCCATGCTGGATGGGTACGATGCGCGCACTTGTGTTAAGCGTTCTGATGATCGCCTTCAAACGCTCAACGTCTTCCGCAGGCGCAAGGTCGGTTTTACTGATCAGGATAACGTCAGCAAACTCCACCTGATCGACCAGCAAATCACTGACGCTACGTTCGTCCTCTTCGCCCAGCGACTCGCCCGTTTCGGCCAGGGCTTTGGCCTCGTCGTAGTCGCGTATAAAGTTAACCGCATCCACAACAGTCACCATAGTATCCAGAGTCGCAACATCAGAAAGTGATGTGCCGTCTTCATCAGCGAAAGTAAAGGTTTCGGCGACAGGCAAAGGCTCTGATATACCAGTGGATTCAATCACCAGGTAATCGAACCGACCTTCTTTAGCCAGCTTTCCAACTTCGACCAGCAGGTCTTCACGTAATGTACAGCAGATACAGCCATTGCTCATTTCCACGAGCTTTTCTTCGCTGCGATTCAACGTCACCTCGTTACGGACGATGTTGGAATCGATATTGATTTCACTCATGTCATTGACGATAACCGCAACACGTCGCCCTTCACGATTATTCAGGATATGACTGAGAATCGTTGTTTTGCCTGCTCCCAGAAAACCTGAAAGCACGGTGACGGGAAGTTTTTCTGCGGGGGAAACTTGCATAGGAGGCCTCATCTCTCGGTCACGTCAGGGACGACGTCCAGTATATGTCTTGATAGCTAATGTTACCTTATAACATAACAATGAGACTAATCAAGAGATCCACTACAGGGGCTTCAATTGAGGCAAGTACCGCCCTGCAGTCTATATTCGAGTCAGGTGACAGTATTGTCAGCACCTGCGAGCTTCGAAGGCACATCGTCAGTTAAATGAGGAATAACTCCCACTGACGGGGGAGAGTGATGACCCTACTCGCATTTCGGCGGGTATAGAACACGTCGACGACATTATTTCCGACGTCTTTCAGGCACTCGATAAAGCCTGAATAAATAGGTAATAGAAAAGGAGTGGCTGAAGAATTTCATCCACTCCTTTTATACTCTCAGCGATAATGCTCTGAGCGCATGGCTCTGAATTCGCCCGGTGTCATACGCGTCCACTGTTTAAAGGCACGATAGAAAACGGCGGTATCCTTAAATCCTAGTAAAAAAGCAATATCGTCGAGGGTTAACTCATCGGCCAGTAGATATTCTTTTGCTTTGGTTAATCTCACATCGGCCAGCAACTCCCGGCAGCTCGTGCCTTCATCTGCCAGACGACGCTGCAGCGTTCTGGGCGTTACTGCAAGAATCTCAGCTAACAGTATTTTTGTTGGCTCGCCATAGCTCAGAAGAAGCTCAAGTAATAACCGGCAACGCTGACTCCAGCTCTCTTCGCTCACCTGCTGACGATGAATTACTTCAAGTGCCTGAATATCACGAAAGGCCTGCTCACTTAACGATGGCGATGCATCAAAATCACGAATTTCGTTCGTGCTGGTAAAGGTCACCTGGGTGAACGGCTCTCCAAATTCTGGGCAACAACCAAGCATGCGTTGATACTCTTCAGCAGGTAGTGCATTTGAGTTTGTAAAACGTACCGCTGAAGGTGTCAGTCCATAGCAGTCTAGGATGGCATCGCATGCGGATGAGACAACGCCTTCTATCTGATGACGGCTGACATAAATATCAGGGTGAGGATGAAAAGTAAGTGTTATCTCATCGGCGCCGCGCTCAACCCCCACGCTAAAAACATCTGTTGTAATGGTCAGGTAGCGCTTTAACATGCAGCAATAATCAAACAGAGTCAGATGATTCTGTTTGAAAAAGAATTCCAGGCGAGGGTGTTTACGGCTTGAGAATGGCCCAAGACGTAATCCAAGAGCATCCTCACCTAACCAGTCCGAAATAAGATCCAGGTTACGTCCGACAGACTCCGCCGAGACTCTGCACTGCCCGGCAAAGGAATCCATTAATCCTTCTACCATACGTTTTACGGCAAGATACTCGCTCTCTCTGTTTACACTCTCGAGAAAATCCTCAAGCGCTTGCAAATGGGAAACAACGGTATCTGCAGCAACGGTCGGTTCGACAGCAAAGACAGGTTTTTCAGGTCGGAGGGCGGCCATTGGCATGTCCTGCACTGATTGATAGCTCGCTTCTGTTTCCATGTTGAAATCCTCTTATGTCTCTTAAAAAGCCACCGTCTGCTGTGATGGCTTTATCCGCTACGTTCTCTACAAAGCGTTACAAAACTAGCCTGACTATCCCGCACCTGAATTCAGTTTGTCTCAATTCGTTATACGGATCGCCCGTGTTTGAGCGCTAGGCTGAACAGCACCACTCATTCACCAACTAACAATAATCACAGGTGTCCGATGAACACATCATATTCCGACAAACGGCGCGTTAAGCTGACCAACGCACTTAAATCCGCTCTGTTGTTTGTATTAATTGCTACTAGCCAGTACGCAAAGGCAACGACGACCACTGCCATCGCAATGGAAGGCTATATATACGGTTTCCCTATCGTTTTGATGGACGAAACCCGCAAAGGAATGACAGGTCCTGAGCGTTCCTGCACCTTCGGCGCAGACATTAATACCTTCAAGCACGTCTTCGAGCTGCCCGATCCCGACTTCAAAGCCGTCGTCCGACCCAACGTCGATACTCTTTATTCTTCTGCCATGCTGGACCTCTCAGAAAGTCCGGTTATTCTGACTCTTCCAGAGGTTACAGACAGATACGTACTGATGGCCCTTCTGGATGCATGGTCGAATAACTTTGCCGGAATAGATACAACTGGCGATAACACACTCGCTGGCCAGTACGTGATTACCGGCCCTCAGTGGCGCGGCCAGATTCCGCATAATATGACTCATATATCAGCACCTACCGATCTTGTATGGATCATTGGCCGGACCGAGCTACTGGCAGACAACGATATCGAGGCGGTCAACCGAATTCAGCGACAGTATCGTTTGAAGACTTACCGCAGCCGACGTGGCAGCGATCACAACCAGACTGTAGATTGCCTGAAAGACGACGAGAAAGAGCCCCCCATCGATGTCGTTCTCAAAATGAATGGTGAAGAGTTCTTCACGCGGCTATCCAGTCTGATGCTGGAAAACCCACCTCCCGCCGACCAGAAAGGCATGGAATGGTTACTAGGGCAGATAAACACAGGGCGCTATGCAAAAGGTGACGTCGAAGATTTACCACAACATAAAAAACGCGCGCTTGATGAAGGTATCCGCCTTGGGCAAGGCAGCATCGACGGTGCGAAAAAGCTTCTCGGTATTGGTGGATGGGGGCCGAACCCAAAACTGATTCCGCTAGGAGATTACGGTAAGCGATATTTTATAAGAGCAGTGGTTGCCCAGGTCGGGTTTGGGGCCAATCAGAATAAATACGCTGTCTACCAGAATGCTGAAAGAGATAGCCAGTTGCAGAAAATGCACGGCAATAATGATTACACCTTTACCCTGAAGGCGGATGATATGCCAGATGTCGGGGCCTTCTGGTCGATTACCGCGTACGGTGATGATGGATTCCTGAAAGACAACACGCACGCATCTTCTCTAGGAATCGAGCGTTATGCACTGAGTAGTAATACGCCTTTAGAGCTGGATGAAAATGGTGATACCACTCTTTATATTTCATCTCAGCCACCACAAGGCGTTCCATTGAGTAACTGGCTTCCGGTGCCTACTGATTATTTTCAGTTAACGCTACGTTTCTATGATCCGGGAGAGCAGATACTGAATGCGGAATGGCAAGCGCCTGCGGTAGAAAAACAATAACGTACCTTTCAGCTGGGCTGTACCGTATCAGATACAGATGCGGTCACGGCCCTCATTTTTGGCTTGATACAGTTTTTCGTCAGCACGTTTCAGTAGTGTGTAATACGAATTATCTTTATCCGGCATGGTAACGGCAATGCCGATGCTTATCGTCAGTCTCACTGTTTGGTCTTTCATCACAATAGGCTCTGAACGCATGGCAGTCCATATCTGACGCGACAGTATATGAGCCGCTGAGGCTTCTGTATCTGGCAGCAAAATAACAAACTCCTCGCCACCATACCGGAATGCCATATCCGCCGGACGGTTCAGCACATCCTGTATCCGTAACGCTGTCTGACGCAGTGCCTCATCGCCGAACGCGTGTCCCTGAGAGTCATTAAGATTTTTAAAGTAGTCGAGGTCCAGCATAATCAAGGAGAGGGACTTACCCTCTCTCGCGCCGCGATCATATTCTCGCTCCAGAACTTCATCAAAGTGACGCCTGTTGTACAACCCCGTCAGAGAGTCGGTTGTACTGATTTTCTCCAGGCGAGCATTTGCCTCCCTTAACTCTTGTGTCCGTGCTTTAACCTCCTGGTCCAGGCGCATATTCTGTTCTCGTTCAGTTTCGAGTAACAAGGCCTGAGCATGAGCAGTATCCCGCTGTGCCCGTTCTCGAAGCTCCTTCTCCATAGCCATTCGCACGGATAGAGCAAACGCGAAGAGCAATACCTGCAACAGCTGTCCCAGGGCCAGAGCATTATCCAGTAGCAGACTATTATTAAAGACCCCAAGCTTGCCGAGAATGTACGATGCACTCCCCAGCGTGTACATGAGTCCGGCAACGAAGACTGCAAACGCCGGCGGGTATCCACGACGCATCCTCACAACGACCATGGTCGCGCAAACAAGAAACGTCATCATGGAGAGGAGCAGTGTCGGGTATATCACCTCGGCATATGGCATGTTGAGACTCAGAACAACCATTACCGTCGACGTCGCCGCCAAAGCCGTCGCCGCCAGGTATATCCAGCGGTGGCTCTCGCAGATCTTCACAACTTTAGAAATATAGAGTGCACCAAATACGTTCGAAGTATTAATCAGAGTGCTGACCGCAATGTTGTTCCAGGCCGGCGACTCAGGCCACAGAAACTGGTAACTTCGCCCCCACAGTGTGGCCTGGATAAGCGCCATAGCCAATGACAGGCCACTGAAATAGAGATAACTACGATCCCCGGATGATAGAAAAATCAGTGCGTGATAAAGCCCTAGCATAACCACAGCACCGAAAAACAACCCTTGAATCCAGGCACTGTTTTCCATTGTTTGCCTGAGTACAGCGTCTTCAGAAATGGTCATCGGGACTTCAAGAGATGATCCTGACTGAACTCTCAGATACACAGATCCAGATAAAACTGATGAAGGCAGAGGTACGGTAAACTCCGGCCTCAACAAAACACGCTCAACAAAGCTGAGTCGATCCCCCAAAGGATAAGCAGAGAGCAGGTTCTGATGTTCATCAAGAATAAAAACCTGCACATCGTCGAGCATGGGATAATTAACACTCAACCAGACGGCATCGCCCGGGTTGCTGTAGCGAAAGGTTAGCCAGACGGCCGCATCGGTATAGCCAAACTGAGGTGGGTACTCCCGCACTTTCTCGAACGACTGAGTCACTACATCCTCGAGACCGTAGTTACCCTGTTCATCGAGAAAGTAAGAGACCTCAGGTACTATGCGGCCAAAACCTGGTGATAGCCTGTGCTCGTGCAGCCCTGCTTCTGTGCCCAGCGCCGAGACGCTCAGAAGCACTGCCGACATAAAAGCAGCACCCTGAAATGAAACACTAGATAACAAAAGCGCAATGAGTCCCCGCATTGGCCGCTCCTCAATTTTACAGCTCTCAGTGTATGTAAAATTTCCTGAGCATCCTGTGAAGTTCTGTTAACTTCCGGTGATATTGCATATAAAAGTGTGTGCTTTTAGTCGTTATGTGAGCAACAGCACAGATCCATAACTGACCACATTTGTACGCACGCCGTCAGTTGTGATCCGCACGTCTACGCTATTTAGTGCAGGCTTCGTTTATGAACCAGATAGTACACCGCAGGAACGACCAACAAAGTGAGCACCAGGGCACTGACCATGCCGCCAACCATAGGTGCAGCGATACGGCTCATAATCTCTGAGCCGGTGCCAGTTCCCACCAACACAGGCAGTAGACCAACGATGATAGCGGCGGCCGTCATGGCTTTGGGCCGCACCCGCAGGGCTCCCCCTTCCATAACAGCCTGACGAAGATCCTCAACTGACAGCTCTCTGCCTGCCTTATCTGCCAGCGCCCTACGTTGCTCTAAGCACTGATTCAGAAATACCAGCATGATCACGGATAATTCTGTCGCGACACCCGCCAGTGCGATAAACCCAACACCAGCAGCAACCGACATGTGATATCCAAGCAAGTACATAAGCCAGACGGAACCGACTAATGCTAATGGAAGGCTGGCAATAATAATCGCGACGTCTGAAAAACGACGGAAGTTCATGGCCAGTAACAGAACGATCATTGCCAGAGTCAAAGGGACAATATAAGTCAGCTTTTCTTTCGCCCGCTGCATATATTCGTATTGCCCGGCCCACGTCAGGGAATACCCGGGTGGCATATCAAGCTCTGAATTCAGTCGGTTTCTGGCTCGTTCGATGTAAGTGGCAAAATCAACGTCGCCGACGTCAATGTATGTCCAGCCACTGGGGCGACCATTTTCGCTTTTGATGACAGGAGGGCCGCTCTCCACACGTATATCGGCAATATCCCCTAGCTGGATATGAGCACCTGATTCGGTCACAACCAGCAGCTTCTGCAATGCTTCGGGTGAATCCCGGTAGGATTGCGGATAACGCACATTCACTGGATAACGCTCCAGCCCTTCTACGGTCGTCGTCAGCGTCTGGCCGCCCACAGACGACGCAATAATGTCATGCACATCTGCCATATTCAGACCGTAACGGGCTGCAGCCCAACGATCCGGCTCAATCGTAATATACCGACCGGCGGACACGCGCTCTGAGTACACCGAGCGGGTACCTTCAAGCTCGCCCAGTATTTCCTCAAGCGCCCTACCGATCGACTCAATCTGATTGAGATCCGGGCCAGATACTTTAATGCCTAAAGGCGTTTTAATCCCCGTGGATAACATATCGATCCGGGTTTTAATGGGCATCACCCAGGCATTGGTCAGGCCGGGAAATTTCACCAGCGCATCCAGTTCCGCTTTGAGCTTGTCGGTAGTCATGCCGTCGCGCCACTCACTTTTGGGATGAAGCTGGATAAAGGTTTCAATCATGGTTAACGGGGCCGGATCTGTTGCCGTCTCTGCGCGACCGATTTTTCCGAATACGCTTTTCACCTCAGGTAGGGTAGCGATCAGTTTGTCCGTTTGCTGTAACAGCTCCCGGGCTTTACCCACTGAGATTCCTGCATAGGTCGTCGGCATATACATCAGATCGCCTTCATCCAGCTCCGGCATAAACTCGCTGCCCAGTTTATGCGCCGGCCAGAGTGTCGCCAGTACGATGATGAATGCCGACACAATGACAGCTAGCGGATAACGCAGCACACCTTTCAGTAAGGGTTGGTACATCCCCACGAGAAAACGGTTCACCGGATTGCTCGATTCACTGCGGATTTTTCCGCGCACGAAGTACCCCATCAGCACCGGGACCAGCGTAATCGCAAGCGCGGCACTGGCAGCCATGGCGTAGGTTTTAGTGAATGCCAGTGGCGAGAACATCCGACCTTCCTGTGCCTCCAGGGTAAACACGGGGATAAAACTGACAGTAATAATTAACAGGCTGAAAAATAATGCCGGGCCGACTTCAGAAGCCGAGCGAATAACAATCTCCCAGCGGTTAGCCGCAGTGACTTTCGTACGCTCCATATGCTTATGCATGTTTTCAATCATGACGATAGCACCATCTATCATGGCACCAATGGCAATCGCGATACCGCCTAGCGACATAATATTCGCGTTCAGTCCCTGTAATTTCATCACCAGAAATGCAGCCAGAATGCCCACCGGCAAACTGATTAATGCTACAAATCCCGAGCGGATGTGGAAAAGGAATAACAGGCAGACCAGAATAACAACGATGAATTCTTCGGCGAGTTTTTCCCAGAGATTATCCACCGCGCGGTTAATTAACTCAGAGCGGTCATACACAGGAATAACCTCGACACCATCCGGTAATCCGGGCGCTAATTCATTCAGCCGTGCCTTCACGGCATTAATGGTATCTGCAGCATTTTCACCGTAGCGCATGACCACGATGCCACCGACCACTTCACCCTGGCCATTCAGTTCAGCAATACCACGACGCATCTGCGGGCCCAGTTCAACCCGAGCAACGTCTTTCAGAAGCAGCGGTGTACCGGACTCTGATAAACCCAGCGGAATCTGCTCGATGTCTTCACGACTCTCAAGATAACCGGTTACACGGATCATGTATTCGGCCTCGGCCATTTCGATCACCGAGGCACCGCTTTCCTGATTTGCGCGTTTTACCGCATTACGGACATGCGCGAGAGGAAGGTCAAACGCACGCAAGGCTTCTGGATCAATAACGATCTGATACTGGCGCACCATGCCGCCAAGGCTGGCTACTTCTGAGACGCCTTCAACCGACTGCAACTCGTATTTCAGAAACCAGTCCTGAAGTGTGCGTAGCTGGCTGAGGTCGAGATTGCCCGTCGGGTCTGTCAGAGCATAGATATACACCCAACCAACACCGGTGGCGTCCGGGCCAAGCTGTGGCTTTGCCTGCTCAGGCAGTTCGGGTGCTATTTGCGACAAGTATTCCAACACGCGGGAACGCGCCCAGTACATATCAGTGTCATCATCAAAAATGACATAAACATAAGAGTCACCGAAGAATGAAAAACCACGGACGGTCGTTGCGCCCGGCACCGACATCATGGCGGTACTCAATGGGTAGGTGACCTGGTTTTCAACAACCTCAGGAGACTGGCCGGGATAACTGGTTTTAATAATGACCTGAACATCAGATAAATCAGGGATCGCATCAACGGGCGTATTTTTTACTGACCATAGCCCGGCTCCGGCCAGTATCACAGTCACCAACAGCACCATCAGGCGATTATGGACAGACCAACGAATGACAGCCTCAATCATGGTCAGCTCCTTCGTGAGTTTCCGCAGCGTGACTCCTATCCGTTTCTTTGCTCATGTCGTCGCTTGAGGCTGGGTAAATCTCGGTGACGGCAAATTCACCATTCGAGACTTCAAATACAAAATGGATACTGTCACCAGCATTCAAACCAGAAAGATCAAGCTGGTCGGACAAACTGAAATCCATAGTGGCGGCCGGCCGATTCCATTTTTTAATCGGCCCGCGACTGATGTTGGCAACCCGCGCCTCCTTATCAAGACGGTTAATGACACCATCAGCCATGGCACTGGATGCCTCTGTAGTTGACGGAGCCTTGTGCTCAGACATCACCATTTCATGTTCGAAACGACTTAAATCAGCTTTTTTGGCTGATTCAGAATCGATCATAAAGTGTGCAGAAATAACGACTTCATCACCCACTTCCAGACCACGATGTATTTCAACAGAGTCAGCATCTGAACGACCGGTTTCTACCGGGACTGAGCGGTATTTTCCGGCTCCTGTTTTTAACACCACACGAGTGCCCTCAGCGACGCGGATAACGGCATCACGCGGGATGAGCAAGGTTTCGCTTGCCGAAGCTTTTATCACCACGCTGGCGTACATTCCCGGCCTCAGCATATCTGTAGGGCTGGTCAGGCGAATACGAACCTGAGCTGTGCGGGTCGCTGTATCCATAGCGGGATAGATATAATCGACAACGCCAGTCCATACATTCCCCGGAGACGCCTGGCTGGTTACCTCAACGGATTCGCCACCTTTAATAAAACTCAGATCGTCACTGAAGACATCGGTGGTTATCCAGACCTGCGACGCCTGCGCCAATGTCATGATTTCTGTCCCCGGCACGACGTACATACCCTGACGGACATTTAACTGATCTACGATACCTGATTGCGGTGCCCGCATAGTTAATGTCTGACTGACGCGACGGGTATTTTCGATCTGCCGGATAATGTCATCAGGCACCTGCAACGCCTGCAGTCGTAAGCGAGATGCCGATGCGAGTTGTTGATTTCCGCGACGCAGGGCAAGCAGATATTCTTCCTGTGCATTAACCAGCGTGGGCGAATAAATGTCGTAAAGGGGCGCGCCTTTTTCTACCGGCTCCCCTTCAGATCGCACATGCAGTTTTTCGATCCAGCCTTCGGTGCGTGGATGCATATGAACGACAAAGTCATCGTTATATTCGACATAGCCTGCCGAACGAATCACCGGATTGAGCATTCCAGTCCTGACCCCGGCCGTACGCACACCAAAACTGTGCTCGAGTGCAGGAGCAACACGAACGGTGCCGGCAGCGTCTTCCTTAGCGTCCTCCTCATAGACAGGTACCAGATCCATTCCCATAGGCGACTTGCCCGGCCCATCGCGGCGATAGTCCGGGTCCATCGGAGCAACCCAGTACAGCGGCTCGTTATTTTTTTGAGCATTGCCACCGCCGTCAGAGTGACCACCTGAAAACTGACCAGCACTCCAGAAAACGAAAAGACCGAAGGCAATCCCCGCAGCAAATATCACTGAATTATTTTTCATTGTTAATTTCCCTTGCTGATATAGAGCCTGACGTCGGCGATTCGGTTGATGACAGGGCCGTCGCAGATAAATAACGAATATTCGCCAGTGTGCGGTGCAGGCTGGTTTCTATTTTTAATCGGGCGAGGCGTGTATTAAGTACAGATGTGCGTGCTTTCACTACAGAGGGAAAATCACCACGATCAGAGTGATACGCAGACAACGCAGCAGATGCCTGTTCCTGCACCTGCGGCAATAACTGCTGCTGATAAAAGGTTTTGCGTTCATACAGATAAGCGTATTCAGTGATCGCCGCCGACAGTGCACTTCGCATGCGGCGTAACAGCAAGACCTTCTCCGTGCGCAGCGCTTCCGTATCAGCTACTGCAGCACTAACTTCCCGGTCCTGACGGTTACCGGTAAATAATGGCAGATCGAAAGTCACTCCGACCGACATCAGATCCGCACGGTTATTGCCCATCAGATCATCATCACGGTACCCGTATTTTGCTGTCAGCCCCCAGGCTGGGCGATAAGACTGACGCGCGAGGGCCTCTCCAGTTTCACTCGACTGGATACGACGTTCAAATGCCAGTACCTGTGGATGCTGGATGACGGTTTCTGCGGTGGGGAGCTGATCTGGTGTCGGCCCTTTGGATAACCCGACAAATTGCCCTGACTCAAAAACCTCCCCGGACTCACTCAGCCACTCGCCCAGTTGTTGACGGGTAACCGCTAATGCTTGCCTGAGTTCGGCAAGACGATCTTCAAGGCGAATCAGCTCGACGTTGGCCTCAACCACATCCTGCTGGCGGGCACTGCTGTCCCACAGTTTTGGGACAGCAAATGAAAAAGCCTGACTCCGAGTG
>CAJWBH010000009.1 GCA_913019975.1 Thalassolituus maritimus
CTCGGAGTCAGGCTTTTTCATTTGCTGTCCCAAAACTGTGGGACAGCAGTGCCGCCGTTACGGCTTTTATAGTCGGATAAACTCAGTGCTTACCAAGCTTCTCACGGATCTGATGACCACTGTACGCCGGTCGCAGCTCAGCTGCGTTTCAGCAGACATAAAAAAACCCGCCGGAGCGGGTTCTTTGTGATCCGATAAAACTCAGTGTTTACCAAGCTTCTCGCGGATCTGCTGAATCGTACGCAGCTGTGCTGCCGCTTCAGCAAGCTGAGACATTGCGCGGGAGTAATCAAAGTCTGCACCCTGATTTTCCATCGCCTGTTCAGCGTGTTTCTTCGCCTCCAGTGCCGCGGCTTCATCGATGTCGTTTGCACGAACAGCGGTGTCGGCCAGGATGGACACTGAATTTGGCTGTACTTCGAGATAGCCGCCAGAGACGTAGACAATCTCTTCCTCGCCGCCTTGCTTAACAATGCGGACAGGACCCGGCTTGAGCGGAGTCAGCAGGGCTGCGTGGCCAGGCTCAATACCCAGGTCACCCAAAGCACCAGCCGCGATTACTCGCTCGACCAGACCAGAGAAGAGCTTCTCTTCAGCGCTGACGATATCGCAGTGGACGGTCATTGCCATGTTCTATTCCTCTGTTCAGAGGAGGCAGAGCGCTGCACAAGTACAGCGCCTGCCCGCCCATTACATGTTGTTGGCTTTCTCGATGGCTTCGTCGATAGTACCGACCATATAGAACGCTTGTTCTGGCAGGTTATCGTAGTCGCCATTCAGAATGCCCTGGAAACCACGGATGGTTTCTTTCAGAGACACGTACTTACCAGGCGCGCCTGTGAAGATCTCTGCCACATGGAATGGCTGAGACAGGAAGCGCTCGATCTTACGTGCACGGGCAACCAGCTGCTTATCTTCGTCGGACAGTTCGTCCATACCCAGAATCGCGATGATGTCTTTCAGCTCTTTGTAGCGCTGCAGAACACCCTGAACGCCACGAGCGATGTCGTAGTGTTCGTTACCGATAACCAGTGGGTCCAGCTGACGAGAGGTGGAATCCAGTGGGTCGATCGCTGGGTAAATACCTTTAGACGCGATATCACGTGACAGTACAACAGTAGAGTCAAGGTGCGCGAAGGTGGTCGCTGGAGACGGGTCAGTCAAGTCATCCGCAGGTACGTATACCGCCTGGATCGAGGTGATCGAACCAGTCTTAGTAGAAGTAATACGCTCCTGAAGAACACCCATCTCTTCTGCCAGTGTAGGCTGGTAACCTACCGCAGATGGCATACGACCCAACAGTGCAGATACCTCAGTACCAGCAAGGGTGTAACGATAGATGTTATCAACGAACAGCAGTACGTCTTTGCCTTCGTCACGGAACTTCTCAGCCATGGTCAGACCAGTCAGTGCTACACGCAGACGGTTGCCTGGTGGCTCATTCATCTGGCCGTATACCATGGCTACTTTAGACTGTGCTTTGTCGTCCAGGTTTACAACACCAGACTCAGCCATCTCGTAGTAGAAGTCGTTACCTTCACGAGTACGCTCACCAACACCTGCGAATACAGACAGACCGGAGTGTGCCTTCGCAATGTTGTTGATCAGCTCCATCATGTTTACGGTTTTACCAACACCGGCACCACCGAACAGACCAACTTTACCACCCTTAGCGAATGGGCAGATGAGGTCAATAACCTTGATGCCGGTTTCCAGCAGGTCAGTGCTGTTCGCCTGCTCATCAAAAGATGGAGCATCACGGTGAATTTCGTAACGCTCTTCTTCGCCGATCTCACCACATTCATCGATCGGGCGACCGAGAACGTCCATGATACGACCCAGAGTTGCATTACCAACTGGTACACGGATAGGTGCGCCAGTGCTAGTTACTGGAAGGCCACGCTTAAGACCTTCAGTGGAGCCCATCGCAATAGTACGGACAACACCGTCGCCCAGCTGCTGCTGAACTTCGAGGGTGGTCTCAGTACCATCTACGGTCAGGGCGTCGTAGACCTTAGGTACATCTTCGCGTGGGTATTCCACGTCGATGACGGCACCGATGATCTGTACGATACGTCCGCTCATTTTCGGTTCCTCTTAACTTAAAACCTGTTCGCTGCCCGGCTTATACTGCCGCGGCACCGCTGACGATTTCTGAAATTTCCTGGGTAATAGCCGCCTGACGAGCCTTGTTATACAGCAAGTTCAGCTCGGTGATCATGTTGCCGGCGTTATCGGTGGCGTTTTTCATCGCCAGCATACGCGCAGCCTGTTCACAGGCATTGTTTTCTACTACACCCTGATAGACCTGAGATTCTACGTAACGCACCAGCAGACCTTCGAGGATCTCTTTGGCGTCTGGTTCGTAGATGTAATCCCAGTGACCTTTCAGTTCTTCGTCCTTTTGTGCCTTGAGTGGCAATAACTGCACCGCTTCAGGCGATTGGGTCATGGTGTTCACGAAACGGTTGTAGATGATGTAGAGACGATCGATCTTACCTTCATCGAACGCTTCCAACATTACCTTCACCGCACCGATCAGGCTGGCCAGCTCTGGAGCGTCACCCAAGTGAGACTGGGAGGCGACAACATTGCCACCGAAGCTGTTGAAGAACAGAGATGCTTTTGAGCCGATTGCACAGTAATCAACTTCAACACCCTTTTCTTTCCACTCTCCGGCTTGCTGGGCGAGGCGCTTGAACATGTTGTTGTTCAGGCCACCACACAGGCCACGGTCGGAAGACACCACGATATAGCCAACACGCTTGACGTCGCGGTCCTGCAGATAACGATGACGGTATTCAGAAGTCGCATTGGCCAGGTGACCGATCACATCACGGATTTTATCCGCATATGGACGGCTCTGTTCCATGCGCTGCTGAGCACGACGCATCTTACTCACAGCAACTTTTTCCATTGCTGAGGTAATTTTCTGCGTGCTTTGTACGCTCGAAATCTGCTCTTTAATTTCTTTACCGACTGCCATAATGCAACCTTGTTAACTGAGTGAATCCAGCTGGCGATTCATAGAACCGCCAGCACCGGACTTACCAGGTCTGAGTGCTCTTGAATTTCTCAATACACTCTTTCAGACCTGCCGCGATCTCGTCATTGAAGTCGCCCTTCACGTTGATCTTCGCCATCAGTTCAGCGTATTCGCTGTTGGCGTAGCTCAGCAGAGCAGCTTCGAATGCCTGAATCTTGGTCACTTCTACGTCTTCAAGGAAGCCTTCAGTAGCAGCAAAGATCGACAGACCCATGTCCGCAGTAGACATTGGAGCGTACTGACCCTGTTTCATCAGTTCAGTAACGGCTTTACCGTGCTCCAGCTGCTTACGGGTAGCTTCATCAAGGTCAGATGCAAACTGTGCGAATGCCGCCAGTTCACGGTACTGAGCCAGTGCCAGACGGATACCACCGCCGAGCTTCTTGATGATCTTGGTCTGTGCAGCACCACCTACACGGGATACAGAGATACCCGCGTTCATCGCCGGACGGATACCGGAGTTGAACAGGTTGGTTTCCAGGAAGATCTGACCATCGGTAATGGAGATCACGTTCGTAGGTACGAACGCAGATACGTCACCACCCTGAGTCTCAATGATCGGCAGAGCCGTCAGTGAGCCAGTCTTACCTTCAACACCGCTGACCTGCTTAACGTAGTCAGCGTTTACGCGACATGCGCGCTCAAGCAGACGTGAGTGCAGGTAGAAAACGTCACCTGGGTATGCTTCACGGCCCGGTGGGCGCTTCAGCAACAGGGAGATCTGACGATAAGCCCAAGCTTGTTTCGTCAGGTCATCGTATACGATCAGAGCATCTTCACCGTTGTCCAGGAAGTACTCACCCATCGCACAACCACCGTATGGAGCCAGGAACTGCATTGCTGCAGGATCAGCGGCGCCAGCGGCTACGATGATGGTGTGCTCCAGGGCACCGTGTTCTTCCAGCTTACGTACAACGTTAGCGATAGAAGACTGCTTCTGACCTACGGCAACGTAGATACATTTAACGCCAGTACCTTTCTGGTTGATGATGGCATCGATCGCCATCGCCGTTTTACCAGTCTGACGGTCACCAATGATCAGCTCACGCTGACCACGGCCAACCGGAACCATGGAGTCAACAGCTTTGTAACCAGTCTGCAGAGGCTGATCAACACCCTGACGTGCAATTACGCCTGGTGCAACGCGCTCAACAGGAGCGGTGGTATCAGTCTCAATAGGACCTTTACCATCGATTGGGTTACCCAGTGCGTCAACCACACGACCCAGCAATGCTTTGCCAGTAGGTACTTCAAGAATACGGCCAGTACACTTCGCAGTCTGACCTTCAGCCAGACCTTTGTAGTCACCCAGTACAACAGCACCAACAGAGTCACGCTCCAGGTTCATTGCCAGGCCGAATACGCCGCCTTCAAATTCAATCATCTCACCGTACATAGCGTCGGCAAGACCGTGGATTCGAACGATACCGTCGGATACAGATACGACGGTGCCCTCGTTCTGGGCTTGAGAAGTAACATCAAGGCTTTCAATACGCTTCTTGATTACTTCACTGATCTCAGATGGATTCAGTTGCTGCATGAATCGTCCCTCAAACTAGGATTTCATCGCTTCGGCTAACTTTGACAGTTTGCCAGTTAAGCTACCGTCTATAACCAAGTCCCCGGCACGGATAATGGCGCCACCGATGAGAGACTCATCGACTTCGCTGGTTACCCGTACGTCACATTGCAATTTGGCTTTTAAGGCAGCTGCCAGTTTCTCTGCCTGGGCATCGCTCAGCTCGTATGCTGAAGTGACGACAACATCTACTGCGTTCTGCAGTTTTGCCTTCAGTTCTTCATAGAGTTCAGCGATTTCAGGCAGTAATGCCAAACGCTTGTTTTCGGCCAATACGGCCACCAGGTTTTTGGCTGCTTCGTTCAGCTTGTCGCCACATACGTCAATAAGTGCCTGTGCCTGCTGTTCAGACGTCAGGGAAGGATGCACCAGTACCTTCGCCAGATCGGCGTCGGCTGCGAAAGCCGACAGGGTTGCCAGGTCATCAGACCAGGCGTCCAGTGCACTCTTCTCACTTGCTTCAGCAAACACTGCCTTTGCGTATGGCCGAGCGAGAGTTGTTAATTCAGCCATGGAAAACCTCGCTTAGAGTTCTTTGGCCAGTGAATCCAGCAGCTCATCGTGAGCTGTTGCATCTACTGATTTGCCAAGGATTTTCGCTGCACCGGCTACTGCCAGTTCAGACACCTGCTTACGCAGAGCTTCTTTAGCGCGGTTTGCCTCTTGCTCAACTTCAGCTTGAGCAGCAGCTACGATGCGCTCACCTTCGGAACGAGCATTATCTTTTGCTTCGTCCACGATCTGGTTCGCACGTTTGTTCGCCTGTTCGATGATTTCAGCAGCTTTCTCTTTTGCTTCACGCAGCTGGTCCGCGGCTTCTTTCTGAGCCAGTTCCAGATCACGTGCAGCGCGGTTAGCTGCGTCCAGACCATCGGCAATTTTCTTTTCGCGTTCTTGCATAGCCGTCAGCAGGTGAGGCCATACAAACTTCATGCAGAACCACACGAAGACGCCAAAAGTGATGATCTGGCCGATCAGAGTCAAATTTAAGTTCACGCCAGAGCCCTCATGTTCGTTGATTAAGGAAGTTCGTTAAGAAATGAACCCTTAAGCTGCGAACATCAGGTACAGGCCCAGACCAACGCCGATCATAGGTACGGCGTCAAGCAGACCAGCGATCAGGAACATTTTACCCTGAAGCATTGGACCCAGTTCAGGCTGGCGAGCAGTACCTTCCAGCAGACGACCACCCAGCAGACCAAAACCGATAGCTGTACCCAGAGCACCCAGACCAATCATCAGAGCCGCAGCCAGGAATACCAGACCTTGTTCCATAATTTTCTCCAAATAGAAGTTAAGTTAGTTAAGTGAATTTAAGGTTTAAAAATTAATGATCTTCGTGCGCCATGCTCAGATACACGATGGTCAACATCATGAAAATGAACGCTTGCAGTGTGATCACCAAAATGTGGAATACCGCCCAGGCCCACTGCAGAACACCAGCCATCAGGCCCAGTGCAATACCCGCAGAGAACATCAGTGCGATAAGAATAAAGATCATCTCGCCGGCGTACATGTTTCCGAACAGACGCAGACCCAGAGAGATAGGCTTAGCGATCAGGGCAACGATCTCCAGGAAGAAGTTCACTGGGATGAAGATGGCCTGAACGACAGGATTTTTAGCGCTGAATGGCTGCAGCGTCAGCTCAGCAACAAAGCCGCCGATGCCCTTGATCTTGATCGAGTAGAAGATCATCAGAGCGAATACGAAGATTGCCATACCCAGCGTGACGTTAACGTCAGTTGACGGTACGACCTTCATGTAATCGATACCCACGGCCATGGCCAGAGTAGGCAGAACGTCAACCGGGATAAGGTCCATGAAGTTCATCATGAAGACCCAGGTAAAGATGGTCAGAGCCAGCGGTGCGACGAGCGCGCTGCGGCCGTGGAAAGATTCTTTTACGGTGTTGTCGATGAATTCAACAATCATTTCAACGAAGTTCAGGAAGCCGCTTGGCACGCCTGTGGTCGCTTTCTTAGCCATACGCCAGAACAGGAACATAATCAGGGCGCCCAGACCAAAAGACCAACCCAGTGAATCAACGTGAACCGCATTGAAACCCATTGCAGACGCTTCAGCGCCGCCGTGAGCGAAAGTCCAGGTTGCTTCAGTCAGCTCAGTGGTTGTGCCGTCTTCGTTTTCACGAACATAGCCTGCTGGCAGCTTGCCATAGGTCAGGTTCGTAAGGTGGTGCGAAATATACTCTTGGGAGTTACCAGCCATCGTACACTCTCAGATTTTAAGGTTTATAAATTGGCGATTCTTGCTGAGGCGATGTGCCCCAGCTGCACTGTTATGAAACCAGCAAACAGTGCCAGAACATTCAGAGGCTCAACGCGTTGGAAGATGACACCAAAACACAACGCTGTGAGCACAAACTTCCAGGATTCACCCTGGTAAAACGATTGCACCACCTGAGTGGCTGCCCTTGCACCGGTGTAGCGGAACGCTCGCCAGATAAAGTAGGCATTCGGGAGGGCGCATGTCAGTCCTCCGAGCAATGCCGATTTGGCGGCCACATCGCTGTGAATCCAGGCCAGAGCTGCAGCTATCAGGGTCAGGACCAGCTGTAAAATAATGATCCTGTAAACCGGTGGACGCGGTATCGAAGACAACCTGTGCTCCACTTCTTTGATGCTGAATTTGCAACGCTCTGTTTGAGCAACCCATTTTCAGGGCGCGAGGATTATAGGGGCTACGGCCCCGCGCATCAACAGCAAGCAGGCCGATTCAATGAGATATTTGTAAGACAGGGCCGACATGGCCGCAGATGATGGGCTGACTGCTGAAATCAACCCCTATAACCGCAGTTAACGAGGGGTGATCTGCACAGAAACCCCTTTCGACGGTAAGGGCATTGAGGTAGGAATAGATCCCGGAGTCACTACCGGAAGCTCACTGCGCACATCTGGCTTCGGCGCTGCGCCGGTTTCCGACTCTTCTTTACCGGTTTCTTCATTCGTTCTCTGTTGTTCCAGACCGGTAAGGTAGTCGACCCGGGTGTTACCCAGAGACGAATCATCGAGCATCATCATGGGGCGTGGTGTCGCCACCGCGGTCGCCGAAAGCAGCAGGGCGCTGCACATCAGAATTTTCATAGGCAAGTCCTCTGTTACTAACAAGTTTAGTAAGCAGAGGCTCGCCTGCAGGGAAGTGTCAGTTAAGGCACGGCATTTAAGGCCGACCGTGGCGTTTACTGAATGTGATCGAGAATACCGTCCAGCTCATCAAGGCTGGTGTAGTTAATGACCAGCTTACCTTTGCCTTTCGCTGAGTGCTGAATTGCCACTTTTGCCCCAAGGCGTTCGCCTAACATACGTTCGAGGCGCTGAATATCCGGATTCACCAGCTGCTTACCGTCGGCTTTCTGGTCTTTGCCATCCAACAGATTACGCACCAGAGCTTCGGTCTGGCGTACAGTCAGAGCACGGGCCACAACATCGGCTGCAGCGCTGCTCTGTTGCTCAACGGGCAAACCAAGCAGCGCTCGGGCGTGACCCATTTCGATATCGCCGTGCTCAAGTAATACTTTGACGTCGTCGTTAAGATTCATCAGGCGCAGCAGGTTGGCCACTGTCGCGCGGTTTTTGCCCACGGCTTCTGCCACTTCCATCTGAGTCAGTTCAAACTCATGCTGCAGGCGATGCAACGCCATAGCCTCTTCCATCGGATTGAGGTTTTCACGCTGGATGTTCTCAATAAGCGCCATGGCGATGGCTGCTTCATCGGGTACGTCACGGATCAGCGCCGGAACCCTATCCAACTGCGCCAGCTGACTCGCGCGCCAGCGACGTTCACCGGCGATAATTTCGAAACGATCAGTCTGCCCAGGCAGCGGGCGCACAACGATCGGTTGCATAAGGCCCTGCGCCTTAATAGAAGCGGCCAGCTCTTCCAGTGCTTCTGGCTGGATATCACGGCGTGGCTGATAGCGGCCCGGCTGAATCCACTCGACCGGAAGGTGGCGCAACTCACTCTGAGCAGAAGAGCTGCCCGTTGGTGAGCTGGCTTCGCTGTTTTCAGCTGTGCCGACCTGCTCGTCTGCTTCTACCGAGTCACTGACAGGGACTGCCGCACTGTTGGAGCTTGCCAGCAGTGCATCGAGACCACGGCCTAAGCCACGTTTTTTCTTTGTTGCCATCTATCGTTTCCATCTGCCCTGAGGGCGGTAATTATTTGCTCGCGGTCATACGCCGGTTAAGTTCACCCGCCAAAGCCAGATAGGCCAGAGCGCCTTTTGATGCCTTATCGTACATCAACACCGGCAGACCATGACTCGGCGCTTCCGCAAGGCGCACATTGCGCGGAATAACGGAGGTAAAGAGCTTATCGCCAAAGTGTTCTGTCAGCTGATCAGATACATCTTTGGTCAGGCTGTTGCGCGGATCGTACATGGTGCGGATCAGACCGGTAATCTCGAGCTGCGGATTTGGACCAGACTGAATCGAGGTAATGGTCTGCATCAGTGCGCTCAGTCCTTCCAGTGCGTAATACTCACACTGCATCGGAATCAGAATGCCCTGCGCGGCGACAAGCGCATTCAGCGTCAGCATATTCAGTGAAGGCGGGCAGTCGATCAGGATATAGTCGTACTCTGGAAGCAGCGCCTTGAGCGCGTTATTCAACTTCTGCTCTCGTCCAGTCACTTCCATCAGCTCAACTTCTGCCGCCGTCAGGTCGCCATTCGCAGGGAGCACATCGAAATTGGCTTCTGGCGCCGAGGTTAATGCCTGCCCAGCACTGCAGTTAGACACCAGAACGTCGTACATGGAACGTTCGATTTCGTACTTATCCACACCACAACCCATGGTGGCATTTCCCTGCGGATCGAGATCAATCAGCAACACCCGGCGCTTAGTCGCCGCCAGCGACGCTGCCAGGTTGACCGCCGTCGTCGTTTTACCAACACCACCTTTCTGGTTAGCAATAGCAAAAATGTGAGTCACGCTGTTGATCCTTATGAGACAACCGGTAGCAGGCGCAGCAGATGACGCTCGCCGTCCACGCCCGGTATTCGAAGTTCGGTGACCTGAGTAACCTCAAACTGGCCTTTCAGGTCATCTATTTCCTGCTGTGGATATTGTCCTTTCATGGCCAGAAAACAACCATGGTCAGCACGCAGATGCTTACACCAGCCGGTCATATCAGCGAGTGAAGCAAAAGCACGGCTGACAATCATATCGAAAGGTTCAGGGGGATGATATGCCTCGACTCTGTCATTGACGATAGTGACATTTTCGAGTGACAGAGAGGTCTTTGCCTGAAACAGGAAGCGCGTCTTTTTGCCGTTGCTGTCGAGCAGGGTAAACCGTTTCTGCGGATTCATAATCGCCAGAACGATACCCGGAAGGCCCGGGCCGGTGCCTACATCAATAATGTTATCCGCATCCTGAACCGCCGGATGGACCGCCAGACTGTCGAGCAGATGCAGCGCCACCATGCCGGACTCATCGCGGATGGCGGTCAGGTTGTAGGCTTTGTTCCACTTTTGCAGAAGCGACAAATAGCCGAGCAGGGCAGTGAACTCTGCATCGGTTACGGCAATGCCGAGCGCGTCAGCGCCAGCACGGAGCTGCTGTTCAGATGTACTCATGACCGGTTTATTCAGCAAGGAAGAAAGGGCGCGAGTTTATCACAGGTTAGCGATCAGTCAGACTGAGCAATGATAAATCCGGACGAATGAGCAATGCGCTTACTTGCTGTGCACGCAGCCACTCCTCTCCGGCTTCTTCCTTCAACATGGCGATGGTCGAGAGTGTACCCGCCAGCAGGCAGGACGGCGCAACCACAGTCACAGATGCCCAGTAATCCACCGGAAACCCACTTTCAGGATTAAGAAGGTGACAATAGCGCTTGCCGTCTTTTTCGAAGAAGCGCTCGTAGTCGCCGCTACTTGCCATACCGCCCTGATATACGGGCAAAGATGCGATCGCGTTTTCCGTGTCACGCGGATGACGCACGCCCAACTGCCAGGGGCTGCCATCTGCATGCGGCCCGAGAACGCAAAGATCGCCACCCAGATCGACCACACCGCGGTTAATGCCTGCCTCGCGAGCGATCGCGGCTGCGGCATCGACTGCGTACTCTTTACCGATACCGCCAAGATCCAGCTCCATATCAGGCGGCATCGTCAGGTGCGCCTCTGATATTTCAATGCGGCTTAGTCCGATCCGCGGGAGTAACCGCGCCAGCGTGGCCTCTGAAGGTAACTGCCCTGCGCGGAAATCCCAGGCCTGACGCAGAACCCCAGAAGAAATATCAAACAGGCCATCACTCTGCTCGAAGCAGGCACAGGCATAGTTAATCAACCAGAGCGTTTCGTTATCCAGGCCCACTGTCTGGCCTGCGCGCTGGTTAATCTCCGAAAGAACGCTGTCATCGCGATAGCGACTGTATTTGGCTTCGATACGACGGACCTCTGCCTCCATGGCGTTGATCACATCAGTTGGTGTGCCGGCCGGGAGATGGAAGCAGCAGGGCGACGCCATGGCACGAAACTCATGTGCCAGATAGGTCGCTCTGGCGTCAGAGTGTTTTGTACTCAATCCCAAGGCTCACTATTGAATAGTCCACCAGCGCCGGCGCTTCGTCGTCAGGCGTCTGCAGCAACATCATATCTTCGGATGACATGTATTGCTGAATGTCGCCACTGATCTGCCAGCGCCCATAACCCACACTCGCTGCAAGACCGACGTTAAATGCGCCGTAGGAAGACAATCGATAATCCGAACTACTGTATTCACCGGCTTCAGCGGGCGTCAGCCGATAAAAACTGGCCTGCGTTTGCCGGTAGTAGCGTAACGAAGGGATCAGTTTAAAACTGAAGCGCCCGGCGTTCAGTGCCTGCGCCCAGCGGGTTTCCAGCGTGTTGGAATAAATGCCCCAGCTGTCGGTGTAAAAGCGATAATCAAGATGCAAAGCAGCACCGCCCCCCACCGCAAAGTAATGCCGCGCACGCGCATCAATCAGATACTGAGAGCGCTCACCCGGGCGGTGATCGTCCAGCTTATAAGGATCTGACAGATATCCGGAGAGTCGGGTGAATCCAGCGCCAACCTGTAAAGCCAGATTCTTATTGATCACCTGAGATACGCCCTCGTAAAGAGAAACGCTACGTTTCACCCGGCCATCGGCTCTGCGTCTGGCTTCTGACAGAAACTCATCCGTCGGTGCCAGTACGTCATACGACAAGGTCAGTGAACCCATCAGAGTCGTGTGTTTGTTCATCAGATTGAGGGAGCCTTCTGCGCCAACGGCCACCGAGTCGTAGTCATTCTCAGTCGAGATCGCCAGTAAGCCCCCCAGGGTGCCATCAACACTATCTTCGAAGTAGCGGGTAGGAGCGAGCTTCAGGTCAATCCTACTCTCATCAATGCTGGCACCGCTCATCAACACAGCACTCTGGCCTTCCGAGTTTTTGTAGGTCTGCATGGGCGATGCGCCTGACATCGTCTCATACTGCAGCTCGCTGTTCAGATACCACTGACCGGCTAATGGCCGGCGGTAGCCGAGCTGGTGAATATCAATACTGTACCGCGCCGTTTCATCAGAAAAGGTTCGCGACTCAGGTATATCGACTTCCTGATACTGGCTGAACCGATAACTTACTGCCTGCTCTGTAGGTACTGGCTCGGCCTGTCCTGCAAGTGGCGCCGCTGCCGCTGCCAGGGCCGCCAGAGAATTCATAGTTTTCTTCATCAGTTACAGCCGCAGCCGCCTCCTGCCGCTGCGCCCCCGCCGGACGAGCCTTCCTTAGAATGGTGAATGTGATTATCGAGTGAGGCTTTCAGCGGGTCGGCATCCCAGGCCATCACATCGTGCGCGAGGCGCCCGCGATCCCAGGGCTCAACGGCAGAGCAGCCCGAAAGAACAGGTAACAACATAGACAGCAGACCTGTAAACAACAGCGGCTTCATCCAAATATCCTGAAGTCAGGTACGTTAAGTGGGTAATTGTCAGCCAACGAGGAGCTGCCCACGCCCATCAGATTTCGTATGGCACGGTTAACATGCTGCGGCGTGAGAATCTCGCCTGCGGCATCCGGCTGCCCCGTCGTAAGATTCACCGGCTGAGACAAAAACTCGGTGGTTGATGCACCAAACACACGGCCGCCGCTCGATTCAGGCCGCAGAACCAGCATACTGGTCACTGGCCAGTGATCCTTCCCGTTACCTGAGTTGTAATAGGGCGTCCGGCCAAAGTCAGAGCCGACAACGACCGTCGTGCGATCGGCAATACCGGCGTACTGCAATGCCACCATCATAAAGTGAATGCCTTCGAGCAGGTCACCGAGGTCTGGGTAGGCATTGGCATCGTGGTTTCCGTGCGTGTCAAAACCACCAAAGTTCAGGTTGGCACTGGCAGTCAGACCCGCAGCCATTGAGGCAACGACCACCTCGGCCTGGCTCTTGAGACTGTTGGCGCGGTTAGTGTTCCAGTGATCATCGCGCAGGACATTCGCCTGAAGATCATCCAGACGCACCGTCAGCTCACCGAGATTGCTGTCAGTATTACGGATACCAAACAGCTGCTGTAGCTGTTTACGTCGTAATGGCAGTGGCTCGCTATCCAGCTGACGCTGTATGCGTGCCCGCTGTGCTGCCTCAATATGGGAATACTGATCCACCCCACGGTTAGCGGTACGGAAGTGAAAGCCGCGGTCATCGTAGTAGCTGTTCGGGTCAGCAACTTCACTGACAAACCCGGCGCTACTGGCACGGGCTCGTGCAACCAGTGAGTCTGTAAAGTCATACCCACCGTTACTGATATAAGCCATCGGCAGCGTCGGTGCGACCGATGCCGCGAAATACGCGGCCAGGCTGGGGTAGCCGGTCTCATCGTTACCCGACCAGACGAAACGGTTGCCCGTATCGTGATTGTTGGTACCGGTATCGATGCCGTTAATCACCGTCAGCTTATCGCCATGCGTGGTGAAAAAATCGTCGAACTGATCATTGATGCGCTGACGCACCAGTTCATCATTAGAGACCCCTTCAGGAATGGCGCTCCACTGAATATTCCCGAAGGTTTTATTACTGTCGAGATCAACCGAATTGGTTGAGCCTTCGTAGCGGTCTGAGCGATCCTGATAGGCTTGATTAAGCCCCTTGGGGTCGCATATCGATGTCGGGTCCCAGCCACCGCTGGCATTCACCACAATCAGAAAACGATCAGGCGCCGCCGCCTGTACTTTGGGTGCCCACAAAGGTGCCTGTGCAGTCAGGCCCGCGGCCGCCATCATCTGCAGAAAATTACGACGTTTCATAGCGGCCTCCTTATTCGTACACGAAACGGTAGTCAGACATGAGATAGGTCAGCACCGCCATCCAGGCACGGATGCTGTAGTGCTCATCCTGCTCAATGCGTTCTTCTGATGACAGGTCGCCATCTGTACGCCCGTCAGCCTGACGAAGCCAACGCGCCCGACACTCCCATTCAAGCCAGTCACTCGGTTGCGGATCATACTGCTCCCGGTTGGCCAGCATGGCCTGACCTTCATTCAGTACCGCCAGGAACAGGTCGTAAGTCGCCTGTTCTTCAACACTTCCCGCACTGATGTCTTCACCCAGTAGCACCCAATGCAGATAGCGGATGTTTTCTTTGATGCGATCAACGGCTGAGGGGTTAGCCGCTCCCTCGAGGTCGAAAGGCAGCGTCTCAATTTCTACATGCGGAAAGAGACGGCGTTGCGAGGACGCATTAAGGAAATCATACGCCGTTGAGCGGCACGCCATCTCGGTCGCCATACGATTCTGAATCGCGATAATCAGGCCGCCCGGCTCACGAATCCGCTCCGTCACGCTGTCCGAGTCCATACCACCGTACATAATGCGGTTATCTTCCCAGCGCAGTTCGTCCCAGCCAAAACCAAAGATCGCCTGCAATTTGGTCTGCATCTGTTCCGGACTGATGAACTGACTGGCACCAATATGATCGTTCACCGCCAGCTCTTCCGCATTAACGCTCGCGGCACGGTAGTAAGGGCTCATGATCAGGGCTTTTACTGCGGCCTTGATATCCCAACCATCCGCGACCATGGCATCCGCCACACTATTGAGAATGGCGCGCTGACTGTTATACGCCAGCTTTTCATCGTCGGACGCATCGGCCGACGGTGCGGGGAGCACCTCCTGGCCAATCATGCCTTCATAGAGCGTGCGTACCGTTGCGCGGGCAAATCTGGGATCGGCTGCAATCTCATTGCCCAGCCATTGCAGTAAAGTGCGGAACTGGCCTTCTGACCCTGAGAGTGGTGCCTGTTTGCCACCCAGCCCCGGTGGCTCAATATCCGAACCATCCCAGTCATTCACCGAAGAGCTGCCCGTTACGATATATCGCCCACGGTCTGTCCAATGCTGGAATGAAGAAGACACGGGGTCCATAACCTGATGGCAGGCGTAACACGCCGGATCGAGGAGAGTCGGGTTGCTGACGCCAGAACCAATACCGTCCTCAGGGCGATCCCCCTCGATGGCCAGAATGTCGGTATCCAGGAAGTAATCGAACACGATACGCGCGCGATGACGGTTTCGGTTGGTTCGCGTCGTCGGGTAGCGGTTCAGAAACATTGGAGAGGTGAGAACACCGGCATGAGGAATCCCCCCTAACTCGTATTCAAGCTGCTTTGTAACACGAGCAGGGCGGAAGTCACTCGGGTCATAGTAAATCTGCACGCCATCTTCATCACACACGGGCTCAGCCAGCTGACGGAATTCGCCGGACTCAACCAGCTCTGCTTCATACACCTGCTGACTGTACCAGTTCACCATCATGAAATCGGCGGTCATATAGAGAGTATGAGGAAGGTCATTCATCGCTGCGTATCGGATAAGCTCCAGAGGTTCGCGAGCCACGGAATCGTTGGTCACATTGCGCACGCAGCGACGGATACTGCTCTGCTCGTCCGCGGCATACACATCGTTGTACCATTTACGGTTCGGGTAATCGTCGCTGTCGAGCAGGTTGATGCCGCCTTCATTCAGATTACTGGAAAGGTACTTGTCAGTGAGAAGCTGCTCATTAAAAAAGCCCATCAGGTTGTCGTAAAAACCAGGCTCCAGCTGCATAGCGTCTAACGAGGTACTGAGACCGGTATCTGCACTCTCTGCAACCTGAGCTAACTCAGTTCCAGTAGGCAAACGCCCCACCAACTGAAGTGATGCTTTGCGCAAAGTCAGTGCAGCAGACTGGTTTTCCACACCCTGAATGGTGGCCAGCGCATCCGCGAGATTCTGGCCATTGAAAGCGTACAGGATGTATTCGGCGGTGTCCGAAGCACAGTCATCGACGCACGCTTCGACATCACCAATAGGCATCGTACGGCTGATTTCATCCGTTAACACCGAAAAAGAAGAGCAGGTCGCGCAGCCGACCAGAGAGGGGCCGACAGAGGTACCGTTACCATCCAGCCCGTGACAGGACGCACACATCTGCTGATAGTGTGCATGCCCGGCGGCGTTGTAGCCATCATCGGCAAGTTCACCGCTGTAGTTTTTATCGCACCCGGCCAGCCAGAGAATCGCCACCCCGACTGCCAATAATTTTAGGAGATTCATATCGTGTTCCGCGAGGCGTGCGCCCAGTTCCTGTTAACCGCCCGATGTTATAGCAGTGGCCCTGCCGAAAAAATGTGACCCGCTACGAAAAACCCTGTTTAGCACAGGGATACTTACTCTCCGATGACACAAATGCGCCAATCGCATCGATATGCCGTAATCCTGAGACGAATTACGCCGCTGGTAAGTTGAATAATGAACAGTGTGTTCATCCAAAGTCGGGATGCTCAGCCCAGGGCGCATCTATATACTGTCGGCCTTAGTAATGAGGACCGCCATGTCAGCCCGCAGCCCCTTCTGGCCTCTTGTCGCCGCCGCCACCACCCTGATCGTCGTTCATGGGTTTGGTCGTTTTATTTATACCCCTTTGATCCCACTGTTAGTAAGTGATGGTTTACTTACTCTTCAGCAGGCAGCACAGCTGGCTACCTGGAACTATGTCGGCTACCTCGCGGGCGCCATGGTCGCACTTTTTGCGTATCAGAGTGGTTGGGGACGGAGCGCCCTGCTTACCGGCGTGCTCGGCAACGCAGTCATTACACTGCTGCAGGTCGGCGGCGATTACTTCCCATATATGGCGGGCCTCCGCCTCTTCAACGGCATCACTAACGGAATTGTTTTTGTACTCGCGCCGGCACTGGTGCTGGAATGGCTGGCGGTGCGCAACAAGGCGACGTTAAGTGGTCTCATGTACCTGGGTGTTGGCGCAGGCCTGTTGCTCAGTAACCAGATCGTTGAAAGTACCGCTATCTGGCTACAAGGCAACGACCGCTGGATACCCGCCGCGATGATCAGTATTCCGCTGGCGCTCTGGTCCGGTATTTACCTGTTCCGCCTCAGCTCAGGCGATGCACCTGTCAGCCGCGATGATCACTCTGCTTTATGGGATAAACAGAGTACGCCATTGTTTTTATCCTACTTTGGTGCGGGTCTGGGCTACATATTACCGATGACCTTCCTGCCTGCGGTTGCTCAGGAGTGGAGTATCGACGTGACGCCCAGCCCCTGGCTGATCGCCGCGATCGCATCCGTGCCATCGATCTTTATCTGGAATTCTCTGGGCAATCGCCTGGGCGACCGTAACGCCCTGATCCTCAATTACGCAGTTCAGGCCGCGTCGATTATGGCGATTTTTATCCTGCCTGCGAGTGAAATGGGCCTCTGGCTATGCGCCGCATTAATGGGGGGCAGCTTCCTCGGCGCCGTCTTCCTGACCCAACGACTGGCCCGTGCAATGCACCCACATCAGGGGCCACGATTGAGCGCTGCCCTGATTGCACTGTATGGCGTTGCTCAGCTGCTCGGGCCTATCGTTGCCGAAGCGGGGATTCATATGGGAGCGACCTTATCGTCGACCTTTATCTGGGGCCTGGGCGCCTGTGTGTGGGCATTATTGCTTATGCTCAGAGTTCCGGTGCAGCCTCGCTAACCCCAACTGCAGCCCAAACAGTTTCAATAATTGGTTAACCGTCTGAATCGTCGGATTGGCTTCATCGGACTCAATCGCAACAAGGGTTCGCCTGGAAAGACCACATAGCTTCGCGAATTCTGCTTGATTCTGCTTTGCAATATTGCGGCGTAGCACCCGTATTGCGCCGCCCAGCGACAATTCACCAGCACCAACCGAGGTTTCAACCCAGTTCAGAACCTCTGTACGTGACATCGTTTTAAAATCGGGAATATTTTTTGTCATGACAAAAAAGTTCTCATAGCAGTCCCCAGCGCTTCAGGCGGTCAGGCACCGCATTCAGATTGAGGGCGTGTCGCTCAATGTTCATCACCTCTGCAGGCACTCCTGATTCACTGGCATACACAGGCAAATCGAAGAGTGTTAAGGCAAAATCTCGCAAACCAGCCCATAATCGTGCTGCGTTGAGATTGGTTGCAGCGGCTGCTTCGTCGCAGATTTCCCGCCAGCGAAAATTACCACCCACTTCATTGTCCACATGCCAACGGCTGGTACGGGTAATACCTGCTTCATCAAGTACCATAGGCGCAAGATCGTATACCGGAGCAAGGTAGACCCCGGAATTCTGCCGTAGCACAGACGTATTGCGACCGTGGTTATCACTATTGCCCAAAACCACATTGAGCAGGTCTCTGCGCAGGTATTCCTGCACCATGCTCTCTACTTCATCCGTCTGATCGTACTCATTCCACAGATGCGCAAGCTGCTTCAGGTAGGTCGAGTGCGCCACTGTCGCGCCCGGCTCAATTACGCCGGCGATAGAATAAAGAGATTCCACCGCACATCTTTCCATTCCATCGTGGCCTACAACCCGATCAAATCTCGGCATCCACAGGCTCGCTGTTTTGCTCTGAAGTCGACCCGATTCAACATATAAATCCGACGAGATAACATCGAATCCTAACCGTCCAGCCACTTGATAGTAAGCATGTTCGGTCTCCAGAATCAGGCGGTCGCTTTCCAGAGAATTCCCCTGCCTTGAACTGCGGCGCGGGAATTTTACAAGAAAATGCTCTCGAGCCTGCTCATCCGGCAGTGAACCATCGGGATAATAAAGACCGTCACTAGCGAGAGTCAGCTGGTATTTAGGCGCATCACCGCCGGCACCGGTAGCTCCACCCACCGCTGCTCCATACGACCTGGCGTAATCAAGAAATTCTGTTGCCTGCTCAAGCACTTCAGACATAGGAAATCCGATCAGTTGAAAATCAGAAGTGTCGGTCACGCTTTCTTTAATACGCAGATTGCCGACTGGGGCGCGGGTACAGTTGGCTAATAACTGAAAATCATATCCGGGCTGCTGGATGTCCGGCAGGTTGAGCTGCTGCCCCCAATAACGGCGGGCGGCTCCCATAGGTATAATATCCAGCAGAAACGCGGGCCAATGGGATGTCTCATGCGGGAAGAAGTCGAGCGGAAAACGGGCGCTAACCAGTGCAGCAGGGTTTCCCTGAAATCGTGCAACATATCCGGCGTCGTATTCCAACGTAACCGCACCATGACGGCCAGCCTCCGGATCACTAAAATAGAGTTCGCACGCATCCTGCCAGGCACCACTCAGATAGGTCTGAACTGTTAGTTGCGACATATTTCACCTATCCACAATGAGCATGATAATGCACTATTAATACAGAACCAGCATTAAATGTGCAATATATGACTCATTTGGTCCATTAGGCGCAGATAATGTGAATTATAGTGCTCACCATACTTATGCACTGTGTCATCCCAGCATATTCTCCTTCCCACACATAGGAGAAGACGTCGAAACTGATCAACAGAACAGCTGAACCGCAGGAGCATCCTGATGCTCCACGATCCAAGTATCATAAGTCGCGTGAAGGTTAATCCACAAAGCAACACCGGAGTTAACCCACCCGCTGAAGTCGCAGGCGATTAACACCGGAGGATACGAAAGAGAGGTGCAAGCTAAGCGCCCGGTCAGGCGCTCATTTTGCCTGCGAGATTACGCTTCTTCAGATGAATCAGAATCTGGCTGATCGCTGCAGGCGTAATGCCCGAGATACGTGATGCCACGCCCAACGTAGCGGGGCGCACGGTCGCCAGCTTCTGCTTCACTTCGTTCGAGAGACCACCGATAGCTTCATAGTCGAGGTCTTCTGGCAGCAGGGTGTTTTCGTAGCGACGCAGCTGCTCGATTTCTTCCAGCTGCCGGTTGATATAACCGTCGTATTTAGCCTGAATCTCAACCTGTTCTGCGACCTGAGGGTCAGCAACGGCGTCACCCTTAAGAGGCGCGACCTGTGAATAAGTCAGGCCCGGACGCTTGAGCAGATCGTGCAGATTGTATTCGCGGCTGATGGCCGCTTCGCCCATGCCTTCCAGCGCAGTAGCTTCTTCTGTCTTTGGCTGAACCCAGGTGGTTTTTAAACGCTGAGCCTCGGTTTCGATGGCTTCACGCTTGGCAGTGAACGCCGCCCAGCGCTCATCATCCACAAGACCGAGATCACGGCCAATTTCGGTTAGACGCAGATCAGCATTATCTTCACGCAGCACCAGACGATATTCAGCGCGGGAGGTGAACATGCGATACGGCTCTTTGGTACCCATAGTGATCAGGTCGTCGACCAAGACACCGATGTAAGACTGGTCACGACGCGGTACCCAGGCGTCTTTCTCGAGTGCGCGCAGTGCCGCATTAGCACCGGCCAGCAAGCCTTGCGCACCGGCCTCTTCATAACCCGTGGTGCCGTTAATCTGGCCCGCAAAATAGAGGTTATTCACAAACTTGGTTTCAAGGCTGTGTTTGAGATCCTGAGGGTCGAAATAATCATATTCAATGGCGTAACCCGGACGGGTAATGTGCGCATTCTCGAAGCCCGCCATGCTGTGGATAAGATCCAACTGCACGTCAAAGGGCAATGACGTCGAAATACCGTTCGGGTACAGCTCGTTGCTGTTCAGGCCTTCGGGCTCAACAAAAATCTGATGACTGGTTTTATCCGCAAAGCGCGTAACTTTATCTTCAATCGACGGGCAGTAACGTGGGCCGACGCCTTCAATCACGCCCGCAAACATGGGCGAACGGTCCAGATTCGCGCGGATAATGTCGTGGGTACGCTCGTTGGTGTGCGTGATGTAGCAGCTCACCTGTTCTGGGTGTTCATCCACAGAGCCCATAAAAGACATCACTGGCAGCGGTGTATCGCCCGGCTGCTCCTGCATCACAGAGAAATCCACAGAGCGACGATCAATGCGCGCAGGCGTGCCGGTTTTCAGGCGACCCACATTAAACGGCATTTCACGCAGACGTTTTGCCAGCGCAATCGCGGGCGGATCACCGGCACGGCCACCTGAGTGGTTTTCCATACCAATGTGGATAAGTCCGCCAAGGAAGGTACCCGCAGTCAGAACAACGCTGGTCGCATGAATACGCATATTGGTATTGGTGACCACACCCGCCACGGTCGAACCCACACCGTCACCCTGCATAATCAGGTCGTCACAGGCGGCCTGGAAGATATCCAGGTTCGGCTGGTTTTCCACAATATGGCGGATCGCACTGCGATACAGTGCGCGGTCAGCCTGGGCACGAGTAGCACGCACGGCCGGGCCTTTGCGGCTGTTAAGTGTACGGAACTGAATACCGGCTTTGTCGGTAGCACGCGCCATGGCACCACCCAGAGCATCAATTTCTTTCACCAGGTGGCTTTTGCCGATGCCGCCAATGGCCGGGTTGCAGGACATCACACCCACGGTGTCGGTGTTGTGGGTCAGCAGCAGTGTCTTCGCGCCGGTACGCGCCGACGCCAGCGCCGCCTCCGTACCTGCATGGCCACCACCAACAACAATCACGTCATAACGAACGGGATAATCCACAACACACCTCAATTCAGTTGTTCACATCTGCCGGGCAGATGAAAAAGGGCGCGCATTGTAACACCACTACACACCAGCCGATAGATACTGTTTGAATTTTAACCAAAGAGTTTATTCACACCGTACAATACCGCTGTATAGAACGGGATAAGGATTTCCACAGGTCAGGAATAATTTGACAAAACCCAGCAATAGCAAGGGTTATCAATGTGGATAATCCTGTACATTAATGTGGATATTTATTGAATGATTTATCAGATATTTTAGTTATCCAGAAGATTAAACATCTTTTCCTGAAACTTTATTCAGGTTTTCTACAGACTTATTCACAGCTACTCGGTGGGTTCAGCTGTCTCGTCGGTTGTTTCATCCGTTGCCGTATCAGTCGTGGTATCGGTAGTCGCTGTTGCCGAGGTGTAGCGCGCATACAGAAGCTCTTCTTCTTTGCGTATGAACAACTCCAGCTCGCCATTGGCGTTAACCGAGGCATAGCCCGGCGCGTTGGTGACGTTAAAACCGGGACAATTCTTACGCTCTGACAACTGAACGGTGTAGAGGTTAACCTCTTCATTGAGAATCCGGATCGTCCCACGCGTCGTGCAACCGGTTGCCGGGGTTGCAACACTGACCTCACGGAATGAAAGCTCATCGCCCACCTCTGTCAGGTAAAGCTCATAGCCGGTCGACATCCACTTGCCACGCAAGGTCGCCAGCCGCGAGTTCGTATCCCAGGTACCGTCGTTACTCAGTGTAAAGCCGCCCGGAGCCGTGTCGCTATCATAGTCACCAACAAGCGTGTCATCGGTTGTCGTCGTCGGATAAAGCAGGCCAGAAAGCGTGAAATCTTCCGGCGCGCCCCCTGCAACAAACTGGTTCGCTGCAGTGTCACTGGTGGTGTAGGAGTAACCACTCAAGGTCATTGTCGCTGTAGCACTATCGTTATCGAGTGCCACTGTGCCGTAAAATGCGATGGTTTCATCAAAGCCGAACACATTGCCGTTATACATCAGCATCCTCAATGCCCCGGCCTGATCAAGCTGACCATTCCACAAACCGTTCAGCCTCAATGTCGGATCAGAGACGCTATCGCCCTGATCGTTAACAATGTCGTCCGATTCCTCTTCCTCCAGGCAGCCAGTCGCAAACAGAGGTAGCAGTATGAAAATAAGCACGCGTAACATGGTCAGTCCTGATCGAGTCAATCTCACCAAAGCTTAGTTCATCTGCCGGATTTTTCCGGTAAAGAACGGGAGACAGGGAGGCACCATGTCCGAGACGCGCGCCCAGCTGAAACATATCGCTATCGACCAGATTCAACAGGCGAATCTGGCGGCAGCCAGCTTTCGTGAACTCGGCAAGGCAGCGGGCATCAAGTCCAGCTCTGTGCACTACCACTTTCAGAGCCGC
Source organism: Thalassolituus maritimus (assembly GCA_913019975.1). GTDB lineage: Bacteria > Pseudomonadota > Gammaproteobacteria > Pseudomonadales > Oceanobacteraceae > Thalassolituus. Next base: position 22,900 of record CAJWBH010000009.1, read on the forward strand.
GAGCGACTCCTCACTGAGCTACTGCAGGATTACGACCTCAAGTTCTTCAGCGAATTGGATGCTGCCACTGCAAGTACGCATCGCCCGCGCCAGCGTCTGGGCGCACTGATAGACGTGTTCGAGAGCTATCATAAACACCGTCGCCAATGCATGAGCCTGGCCTACGCCGCGTCACCTCATGAGCTCAGCGACGCCAGCCTTGGCGCTGTGAATACCTTCCTGGAGCACATGGAGCGCTGGGTCGAAGACGCCCTGCAGAAAGCCAGCCTGTTGCCCATCCCAAAAGACGAGCTCGCCTGCGTTATCGTTTCAGCACTCGAGGGCTCACTACTCTTCGACCGCCTGAGTGATAATCCACGACACCTCCACGCTGCACGCAGCTGGATTGCCTCACTCAGCAGCTACTGACTCTTTCTGGCACTTTTCGTGGCCCGAAACGACACATAAAACAGGGCAACTTTGTCCGAAGTCCACCTGTCACAAGCCTTATACAGCGACTATCGTGGTTAACAAATGCACAGATAATCACTGAGCTAACCGCAGTAAGGCAGGTAAATCATGACTAAGACAGCACGCGAAATCAGCGCTGATATTGAGTTTCCTGGCCGCAAAATGGACTTTGGCTTCGACTTTAAAGACTTGCCTCGTTACTGGAACGATAACGACGCATTCAAAACGCATTTTATGAACGCGCTGTCCTGTCTGTTTCTGGAAGGCGAGCGTATGTTCATCGATGCGGTGCGCGACAGCCAGCATCTCGTCAAAGATGAAAAGCTCCTGTCTCAGGTGAAAAGCTTCATCAAACAAGAAGCCATTCACGGACATGAGCACCACAAATTCAGTGAATATCTGGACTCCATGGGCTATCCGGCGACCAAAGTGGAAGACTTTGAGCGCAAAGAGAAGAAGCTCATGCGCAAATACATGCCTGCGCGCCGTCGACTGGCGATTACCTGTGCCGTTGAGCACTTCACCGCCATTCTGGCGCATCAGGTACTGACCAATCCGGAAGCCACTGAAGGCATGGACCCACGCTTCAAAGAAATGTGGACATGGCACGCCATCGAAGAAACCGAGCACAAAGGTGTATGCTACGACGTTTACGAACAAACCGGCGGCGGCTACTGGCTGCGCGTCTTTGCCATGTTTAACGTCACCTGGATGTTCCTGCTCCGCACAGCCATTGTGCAAGGCATCTTCCTGTGGAAAGACGGCAAGCTGTTTAAACCGTCTACCTGGAAATCAGGCTTCAACTTCTTCTGGAAGAAGCCCGGGCTGATCCCGAGCATCTGGAGCGACTACAAAGATTACTACCGCCGCGACTTTCACCCATGGGATCACGACAACCGTGAGCTGCTGGGTGAATGGCAGGCGGGCCACGATAATTATAAGACTGTATAAAACTATGACTGATAAACAAGCGACCGCCCGCAATGTGAGTGCGGGCATTGAATTTCATGGCCGTAAAATGGACTTCGGATTCGAATTCGAAGATCTGCCGCGTTACTGGTTCGGCAATGACGCCTTTAAAAGCACCCTGATGAACGCGCTTTCGTGCCTGTTTCTGGAGGGCGAGCGCCTGTTTATCGATGCAGTCCGTGACAACGAACACCTGGTGAAAGACGAACGCCTGCAGAAGCAGGTGAAGAATTTCATCAAACAGGAAGCGATTCACGGTCACGAGCACCATATGCTCAGCGAATACCTCGACACGCTCGGCTATCCGGCGACAAAGGTAGAGGCTCAGGAACGCGCAGTAAGACTCTTCCTCAAAAAACACGTCCCGGCGAAAGACCGGCTGGCCATTACCTGTGCGGTAGAACACTTCACCGCCATGCTGGCGCATCAGATGCTCACCAACAATGAGCTGACCGACGAGATGGACCCTCGCATCCGCGAAATGTGGAAGTGGCACGCCATCGAAGAGACCGAGCACAAAGGCGTCTGCTTCGACGTGTATGAAGCCATTGGCGGAGGCTACTGGAAGCGGGTTTTCCACATGGCCACCATCACCATGACCTTCGTCATGCGCCTCAGCACAGTACAGGCGTACTTCCTGTGGAAAGATAAGCAGCTGTTCAAATGGTCGACATGGAAATCCGCGTTCCGCTTCTACTGGAAAACGCCTGCGCTGATCCCGACCATCTGGAAAGAATACAAAGACTACTACCGTCGCGACTTCCACCCATGGGAGCACGACAACCGCGAACTGCTCGAAGGCTGGGAAGCCGAGCACGACAACTACAAAGCGGTGTAAATCAATTCGGCGGCTACCTCAAAGTGGCCGTCAATGTCTTACCTTATTTGCCTTTACCAGACACCCGTTTTAGACTCGCTGCAACCGGGCCAGAACCCGGCACCTCACATGGAAGTATGGATATCCCAGCGTCATGGCCGATTTCGAACTAGAAGACCTTCAGGGCAACCGTTACCGACTCCGACGCGGCTCAGGCCCCGGTCTGTACCACCCAGAGAACCTCTGCACGGGTGGCAACTTTGATGCCGAACGTCTGCTTGGCCACTTCAGCACAAGCAATATCGACGACAGCTTTAATCACTTCTATTTTGACGTACTGTCAAAGTTGGATGACCGTCCGTCATGCCCGCGGCAAGCGCTGACCAAAGCCATCGCGGCCAACTACCTGACGCTCGAAAAAATCGATACCGCTCGCGCAGTCGACGACGAAGTACCCGATGATCGTCCATTCCTGCGTGTGCAGATAGAAAACGCCCTGCGTCAGATCGTCGAAGGCGAACGCCGTGAAGCCGCCATGCACCAGCGCCAGATGGATAAAGAATCCACCGTAATGAAAGGCCTGATCTACACAGGCGCCTTCATGACTGGCATCGGCTCATCCGCCTGGGGCCTCGCAGTACAGGTAAAAGAGCTCAGCGACGTCATCAACCCATTTAAGAAAATGGAACACCATGCCAAAGCACTTCGTGCCGCATGGGAGTCAGATGACTTCGCAGATACCTACGCCGAAACTTATCTGAGCGGCGAAAAACGCGAACTCGTTGAAGCCATCGGCTTCGACCCAAGCCAGATCACCCAGCAACAGATCGACGAAGCCATCGCCATGACCGATCTGGTGCTCAACGACGAAGCCCTGCGCGACATTTTATATCGCTTCGTCAAAGACTACGCCGAAGCCCAACACGCTATCGAAATCACCGAAGTCGCAGGCTCCGGCGCCTTTGAATTAATCCTGACCATCATCGTTGCTGCCGTCACCGGTGGTGCAGGTGTGGTTGCCGCCGTTGGCAGCAAGATGCACCTGGTGCGTAAGTTCAACAAAGTCGGTGACCTGTTAGCTGATTTTGCGAAAGCAACCAAACGCATTAAGAACCATAAAAAAGCGTTCAATGGAAAGAACACCGGCCCAGGCAAGCTGGAATCCGTCGATGGTTCGGTGAAGAAGACCGATGCGCATGGGGCGGAAAGCGGAAATAGCAGCCACGCTGATGCCGAAGCGGCTAAGTCATCCCCGGATGCCGAAGGCGCAAGTCACACTGAAGCCAGTAAAACCTGCACCAATGGTTGTCCGATCAGCATGGTTAATGGTGAAGAATTACTGGAACTGGTCGACTTCGAAATGGCAGGCCCGATTCCTTTCACCTGGAAACGTGTCTACCGCAGCAGCAATCTCAAACAGAATAATGGCCTCGGCTATGGCTGGAGCTCACCATTAAATCGCCGCTTATTTGTAGGCCAACAGGATATTCAGTACTTCGATGACCAGGGTCGATCTATTAATTTCAACCCGGTAAATGTCGGCGGCAGTTGTCGCAACAGAACTGAAAAGTTAATCCTGACCCGCACAGCAGAAGATGAATATCAGGTGGCCAATGCCAACGGCCAGGGCATTACATACCATTTTTCCTCAGGCGCTGCGCGCGCTACCTATCGTATGACGCGCTGGACGGATAACAGCGGCCATCAGGTGAATTTTGAATACCAGAATAATCTGGTTAAGCGCATCACGACCTCTGAAGGCGAAGAGTTACAGCTGACTCACGATAACAAAGGTCATGTAACGGCCGTAGATCGCGTATTCCGCCCTGAAAGCCGCCCACAATATGTGAGCCGTCAGGTTGCCTATGAGTTTAATGAAAGCTCAGATCTGATTACCTCATTTGATGAAATGGGGCATACCCAGCACTTCCGCTACGAGCAGCACCTGATTCAACAGCGTACGCTTAAGTCTGGCTTCAGTTATTACTTCGAATGGACGCATATCGGTCCGGATGCACGCTGCCTGCGTAACTGGGGCGACAAAATTAATGGCGAGCACGTCTACGACTATAAATTCGAGTGGGATCTGGATAACCGCACCAGCCATGCGACCGACTCCCGTGGTGGCCGCCTTTCTTACAAATTTAACCGCTTGGGTCTGCCTGTCTGGATTCGTCAGCCAGAAGGCGACGAAACACGTTACGAATACGACCGCAGCGGTAACCTGATCAAACTGACTGATCCGGCCGGCAACACAGAGCTGTTCCAGTACAACCACAATGGTCACCTGATCAGTCACACCAATAAACTGGGTTACACGCAGAATTTCCGCGTTAATGGTACTGGCCAATTAATCGAAGCCAAAGATCCGACCGGAGCAACATGGCAGCGTAAATACGACGCGCAAGGCCGTCTGATCAGTACCGCTGATCCAGCCGGGCGCTCCGTGCGAATGGATTACACCCCAGAAGGGCTTCTTGCGGGTGTCACAGATGCTGACGGCAACAAAACCAGTTATGTCTGGGATAACCACCGCCGTATTACTGCCGTGCGCAATCCATTGGGTTCGCATACCCGTTACTCCTACAACGAACGTGGACAGGTTACGCGGGTGGTTTACCCGAACCAGCAATCGCAGAACTTTGAATATAACGATGCAGGTCAGTGCATTGCGGTAACTAACAGCGACGGCAGCCAGACCAATTACCAGTACACACCACACGGCCAGCTCGCGGCTGTGTCAGATCATACGGGTCGAACCACCCGCTACGAATACGACTGGCTATCTCAGGTCAGCCGTCGTGTAGACGCCAGTGGCCAGGCGTTTAATTACCACTACGATGCTGAGCGGAACCTTGTTGGTTTAACCAACGAAAATGGCGAACGTTACCAGCTGAAATACGATGGCAACGAGCGCCTGATTGAAGAAATTGGCTTCGACGGCCGGGTACAGCGCTACCAGTACGATATTGCGGGCCATCTGATTCAGAGCGAAGAATACCGCTACATAAACAGCGAAATTCTGCCGGTAACCCGTATTGCCTACCGTCGTGATGCCGAAGGTAAATTGCTGTCTCAATGGCAGGAACTGGGCCGTGGTCAGGCTGTAAATCAACTGATTGCCGAATACGATTACGACCCGGTAGGCCGACTGCTCAGTGCCAATAATCCGCACCGCCAGCTTAGCTGGGCCTACAGCCCGACGGGGCAGGTGATCAGTGCGATGCAGGACAAGCACGAGCTGATTCATAATTACGACAGCTCCGGTCGTCGCAGTGCGACGCAATTGCCGGGTGGTGATGCCATCCATTACGGCTTTAATCCGTTAGGTCAGACCGCATCGGTTCACTGGAACGACCAGCTGATCGCAAGCTTCACTCACGACGATGCGGGCCGCGAAGCGCTGCGTCAGTTAGGTAATGGCTTACAGCAAACTCAGAGTTTTGATCCGCAGGGGCGTTTACAACAGCAGACCCTGATGAAAGCCGGTGCCACCGACGGTCACCAGCAACCACTGAACAAACGTAGCTACCACTACAGTGCAGCAGGGCAGATCAGCCAGATCGACGACCAACTGCGCGGCAGCACCCAATATCATTACGACCAGATAGATCGCCTGATACAGGTCAGCGGCCCGCAGCCAGAACAATTTGTACATGATCCTGCGGGCAACCTGCTTGGCTCACCGGACGAAGTAAATGGCCAGAGCCGCAGCGGGCAAGTCACCGGTAACCGCCTTAACTTCCAGGGCGACCGTCATTATAGCTACGACGACCAGGGTAACCGCGTTGAAGAACGCCGTGGTAAAGACGGACGCCAGACCACGCGTTACCGCTACGATTATCAGAACCGACTAACCGGCGTCGCTAAAACCATTGGCGACACCATGCGCATTACTGAATATCAGTACGACGCACTGGGCCGCCGTATCCGTAAGGTAAATAAAGACGAATCAGGCAACGTCATCGGCGGTACTGAATTCTACTGGAATGACGACGTACTCCTGAGCGAACAACCGGCAGGCATCACCGCTGAGCAGCAAGGCAACAGCAAGGTGTACGTTTTCGAGCCGGGCACCTTTAAGCCACTGGCGTTTGTTCAAGGCAGTGAGATCAACCACTACCACCTTGACCACCTGGGCACACCACAGGAAATCACCAACGCCAATGGCGAACTGGTCTGGACCGCACAATACAAAGCCTACGGCTCGTTAGCGCTTGCCGCTGTTCAGCAGGTCGAGAACAATCTCAGATTCCAGGGGCAGTACTACGACGAAGAAAGTGGCCTGCACTACAACCGCCACCGTTACTACGACCCGGAATGCGGCCGGTTTATAAACCAGGACCCGATTGGGTTATTGGGTGGGGATAATAACTACCTGTATGTGCCGAACCCGGTTACTTGGGTGGATCCGTTGGGGTTGAGTTGTAAGGAAGATTGTGACTCTAAAATAACAGGGCTAACTGCAGAACGAGCAAATAAAAAGATTCTTGACTCGATCGCAAAATTGAAAACTTTGATTGATCGAAAGATAGAAAGCTTAACTGCATGGGATGATAAAGCTAAATCAAACTTTAAAACATGGTTTGGAACAGACAGTGATGAAGCAAGAGACTTGATTGCAGAAAGGCTTAAAAAGACTAAAGAGAAAGCTGATAAGTTAACTCTAGATAACTTTTTAAGAGCTGAACCCGGAGAGGATGAACCTGGTTTGTATGCTTATGTTTATCCAAATGACAATTCGAAAATATATCTTGGGCAAGAGTTTGGGCATGCTCCAGTTTCTGGTTATGATTCGACAGCTGGTACTTTGGCGCATGAAATATCTCATTTCAACGATGTCGGAGGAACCGATGATCATGTTTATGGCCAAGTGGGCGCAATCAGATTGGCAGATCAGAGTTCTGATAAGGCTCTTGATAATGCTGACAATTATCAGTATTTCATTGAAAGCGATAGCAGAGGTGAGTGAGGTTTCTATGCGTATTGATATTGAATACAATTCGATTACGGGGTTGCTTGATATTAATTACCATAATGTAGGGAGTTCTACCTACTTTTTGGATAAGAACCTCGCTTTTGTTGATGGGAAATACCGAACCGATTGTCTGGAGGTTACATCTGGCGAAAGTGTCATACAGAGAGTTAGAAAATTTAAGATGGTTGCCTCAGATTACCCTGATGGTTACGTGGAAATCGGTCCGAATGAAAGCTTTAGATCAAGTCTAGATTTATCAAAAAACTTCCTCATTCCTGATGGTCGAATTGTGTCTGTGAAGTACGATGGATTTAATTTTAATCCGATAGCTAATGAACTCGAGCATTTGATATCAAATACTATTTCGGTTGATCTTAGAAATCATGATCTTTGAGTTAGTGACCACTCCATTGGACATATATAGACGATCACGCGGTGTCAAGGGATGATTCGGCCCTGGCACCTACATCCCCCTGATTATCCCGCTTACTACTAGTAAGACTACTACTAAGACAGTCACGGTTAGAGAGAGTAGCTGGTTTCCGAGGCGTAAAACTTACCGATAGAAAAAAGGTTGTGGACAGCTAGCCTGCTGGAAAATTTTTGTGTCTTATTAGGCAGAAATCGCGAATTGGAAGCGAGTGAATGTCCCAGAGTTCTCTGATGATCTTACGTTGTGAGGAGTTACTTCAGGAAAGGCGCAATTTACAGGCGGCAATGCCAGCAGCCCGCCTTCGCTCCCGCTGATCATCCCAGAATTGGCTGAGTTTTGATTTTACTTCGTGCGCGGCACCTACAATACCTTTGAACTCCGATTCGAAGTTTTGGGTGATGTATAGCCAGTGTTCAGCATCAATACCCAAGCGATCCATGATTGCCGGTTCAGCCTCAGAGATTGATCCTCGTTTATTTTCTCTGATCTGTCGTCCTGTCCAGTCTACGAGCTCCAGGTAGTCTGTCAGACGCATCTGTATACCTTCAGGCATGTCTTGGCGAGGGTTCCCAGCAAAGGGAAGTAATCCATATGCTTGCTGTTTGAGGTGATTTGGTGAATAGGTTTCTTTCGCTTTCTGAGCGCGTTTTTTAACAGAAGTGTGCTCTGATTCTTCCGGAGTTTTAGCCATCGCAGCACGTACGGGATTCAGATCGACATAGGCCATGCAGGCCGCTAGCGCCTTTTCATCCAGTAACGCTTGAGACTTAAACCGGCCTTCCCAGAAATGGCCGGTACACTGATCTTCTTCGTTGGCAAGCCTAGCTACCGTTTCGTTCAAGCGTCGCATGAACCAGCTGATACTCATCAGGCGTTCTCGCCATTCATCAATACGTTCATCCAGTATGGCTTGCTGTGATGCCGACAGGTCTTCGCCTCGCTCGAATTTCTTTGACAGTAACGTTCCTTGATATAGCTGGTGCCAGCGTTGAACGACCTCCAGGCTGGTTAGGCTTCTGGCGCGCTGTTGGCTGACATGGAGAATCACATGGAAGTGGTTCGACATCACTGCATAAGCGGCGATATCAATACAGAAAATTTGTGACTGATCCAGGATGAGTTTCTCAATCCAACCACGACGATGCTCGAATGAGCGTCCTTCAGAGTCGGTTCCGCATAGAAATGCGCGGCGTACGCAACGGGCAACACAGTGGTAGTAGGGCGTAGCTTCCATAGAAACCAGCTGCTTCCTTGGCTTTGGCATAGAAAATCAGGCATTCTTCTTAGACTCTTAGGACGACTGTCCAAGACTCTAAGAAAACCGATGCGCATGGGGCTGAGACGGGAGAGGTGAGTAAGCCTGAACCCGCAAAAACACCCGACAATACAACGGAACTAGAACCCGGAGAAAAAGGTAGCTGGAATAAAGCGCTCAATGGTGAACTAAAACCGAACCATAAATACAAAGTTGGTGAATATCTGTATGAAACAGATAGCGAAGGCCGTGTAACTAAAGTCAGCGGTAAACTGGACTTAACTAAGCGTGATCGAAATAAGTACCAACAAGGGAAGGCTGGCAAAACTGCGGGAATTAAAGATGGCCTCGACAAGGATGAGGGTGGCCACCTGATTGCATCCATATTCAACGGCCCTGGCGAGCAGGTTAATTATGCTGCAATGGATGGCAATCTAAACAAAGGTGCGTGGAAGCGGATGGAGAATCAGTGGGCAGATGCTTTAAAGGCAGACCCTCCTGAAGTTGTTGAAGTTGAAATTAACATTGTATATGAGAATGGATCAAAAAGACCTGAAGCATTCGATATATTTTACGAAATCGATGGCGAAGAGTATGCTAAATCTTTCACAAATTCTCATGGGGGAATATAGAATATGACAAAATCAATTGATGAGCTATATCTAAGCATAGCAGATAATATTTTAGGGAATGTTCCGGATGACTGGAAGGAAGCTACCTTAAATGTGGAACGTGATGCAGAAGATGCAATCGGTGTTAAAGGTGGATTTATCGATAATTCTAATGAGTTCCATACTTTTAAATTCAGAAATTTTGATCGTCGAATATTTTCAGACTTCCATGAGATACACTCTATCACGACGCAAAATGATAAAAGTAACTGGAACCGAGCAAAATACACGCTGATGCCATCCGGAGATTTCACTATAGACTTTGAGTGGGATCAGAGCATAGCTGATGAAGTCGAAGCCAACTCCTGAGTAAATTCGGGCAAAATACTTCGTTTTGCCCTCTCTCCCGGTTATCTCATCTACTCACTCAGCGACCTCGCCAACACATTCGTAAGAATGCACCACTTCTCCAGAACACTTCGCGCCGCATGGAAGTACGATGACATCGCTGGTACCAAACCTATTTAGATGAAGAAAAGCGCAGACTTTTTGAAGCTAAGTTAGACTGTGCACTCAGGCAAACTCTCACCGGTATAAAGAAAGGCTCAGGGTTCTGAAGGTGCTGCAGCTCGCTTGGCAGATGATGATGGTGGCCATATTGTTGGTCATAGGTTCATGTCAGACCAAGGCGAAAAGAACCTATTTCCTCAGAAATCAAATCTCAATCGTGGTGCCTATAAGTCCAAAAAGCAGTTTATACTGACGGAAGCAAAAGGCCAGATAATTTCATTGTTAGAGAAACAATCGATGTGAAAACCTCGAAGAAGATATTTAAAAATAAACCTGGTGGATAGTTATGAGTAGAACAATCGATGACATTTGCCTAGAAATAGCTAAAGGAATTTCTGACCAAATTGATGAAAACTGGGATCAGGCCTGTATAGACGTTGAGTTTCTGGGAGACTATGGAAGCTTCGAAGGCGAATTCATAAAAAACAATGAATCACAATCGTTTGAAGTTGCAGATGAAGCATTTGATCTTTTTGAAGAAATCTACGACATCACTCAAGAAAATCCAAATAACAAATGGAACCGAGCAAAATTCACACTAATGCCATCTGGAGATTTTACTACAGACTTTGAGTGGGATCAGAGCTTAGCTGATGAAATAGAAGCCAACTCCTGAGTAAAGTCGGGAAAAATGTTTCATTTTTCGCTTCCCGACCATCATCGTTCGAAGTTATATATCGCATAGGAACAGGCAGGCCAAATCTTACCAACTTTAAAAATCAGCCTGTAGGTTAAATAAGTATGTCTATTGACGATTTATATCTTTCGATAGCAAAAAATATTGTCAATGCCATTCACAATGATTGGGATGAAGCAGTTGTTGATATTGAGAGGCCTGCAGAAGATGTAATTTCATTTTCAGTGAGTTATTTTTTGAATGGTGATGAAGAGTACTTGGACTTTGACGATATTGATACTCAACAGCTAACTCCAGACGGTAATAAAATGAGTCAGTCATATACGAAATCTAACCAGAAGTTATTTGACGGTTCAGAACAGGAATTTTTTTCAGAAAATTACAAGATGAATATTTCAGATTCATTGAAAATATCTCCTAGTTCTCTTGCTCCTCTCTCTAGGCTAGTGAAATTTAGACCTGACGATGTTACAGTGGTTGTAGGGGGCCGAGTAATGTCCTTCGATAATGAAACACTATACAGAGGGACCAAAAAGGGTACCGATCTATATTACTTTGCTCCAAATGAAGAAGAAAATTTATACATATTCTCTCTCGGAGAATTTCAGCCGGGTAGGTTTATCTGTATATATAATGGAAAAATTTTTTCCGGCTAGGTAACATCAATTCTATTTTGGTTTGGCTTGCTATGAATAATAAAAGTATCCAAGAATTTTCTTTAAAGATATCAAACCTCGCTAGCCAAGGCCTTTGGTTTCCCAACAGCTCAGAAAAAATGTCTGGCGTTGCTGTCGAGCCCGAAGTCACTGAAATTCAAACTTATATTAACGCCAGAAAGGGGTTTGACCGAGGCCTAATCGATGAAAATCGTCTAAATAACCTCCCCGGCAGTTCACTTAAGCACTCTATTTCTGATCGTGCACGTGGTGCTCTGATTGGTACAGCCGTCGGGGATGCTCTCGGCACAACTATTGAATTTTCTACACCAGGTACCTTTGAACCAGTTACCGAAATTACTGGCGGAGGCCCCTTCAAATTAAAATCTGGCGAATGGACTGACGACTCCAGTATGATGCTATGTCTCGCACACAGCCTGACGCGAAAGGGTACGTTTGATCTAAAAGATCAGATTGATTTGTATGTAAAATGGTGGAAAGAAGGCGCATTTAGCGTTACAGCCAGCTGCTTTGATATCGGCATGACGGTCCAGTCTGCGTTACAGGAATATCAACAAACAGGTAATCCAGAAGCTGGCCCTGACGACCCCTACAGTGCAGGAAATGGTTCTCTTATGCGACTGGCTCCGATCCCCGTCTTCTTTCATAGCAACTTTGAAGAAGCTGTATATTATTCAGGAAAGAGCTCTTTAACTACCCATCGTGCTACTGAGGCGGTAGATGCCTGCCGCTACTTTGGAGGATTAATATGGGGAGCACTCAATGGTGCATCTAAAGATGAATTGCTGGATGACCTTTATACTCCTGTTCCCGGTTATTGGGATAAAAAGCCTTTGTGCGACTCCGTGGCTGATCTTATCCGCAACGAAAATTATAAATATAAATCAGCATCAGAGGTTCGCGGGTCTGGGTATGTCATGCACTCGCTTGAAGCAGTTTTATGGGCCTTTTCAACAACGGACACTTTTGAGGAAGGCCTGCTAAAAGCTGTCAACCTTGGTGAAGATGCCGATACAACAGGTGCAATATTTGGTCAGATTGGTGGGGCATATTATGGTGAACAGGGAATACCTCAGCGCTGGGTTTCTAAAGTAAAACATAATTATTTTTTCTACATGAAGGCTGATGAGCTAATAAAGATCAGCTCTTAAGCTATCTAGTAACTGGGAAGTATAGAAGTAGTTGAGCAGATGACATGGAAAATTTTACTGTTTATATAGTGAATCAAGATGAGAGTACTTTTTCTCCAGTTCTGACCAAGGCGAAAGGAAAAGATGAATTTTGTATTACTGCATCTACTGAACCAAGCAGAGTCAATTTCAAGAACTTCTCTGTATTTGAAATAGAGTTTAGTGAGCTTCAAAAAATGACACCGGAGAACATTGGCATACTCTTAATCACTGAGAACGGCGGAAAGTACTTCTCCCCGCAATCCTAATGAAATTAGCTTTCTGCATCTTATGTAGTAGATTTTTATGACTTCAAAGCATCACCAGGCCATCCATATTTCTGCACAGTTCGCCGTCGATGAGCTTAAAAATTACCTTCGCGATAAAGAAAGTTTTCCATGGGCTCTATCGGTCCTTAAACAGCTTGATTTTATAATTCTCCACGCAAGAAATGGGATAGATCCTGCTGAGAAGCTAGAAGGTCGACCCTTCAACTTCGGCATCATCGCTTCTCGTAATCTTGCCTCACCAGAAGAACTGATACTTCAAGACAAGCTTTATCAGGTGTCGCAACTTCTCATCAAACTTCATACGACTTCGTGATACGGCAGTATTCTACATAGCGGCTTTCGCGATACGGTTAGGAATAGCACTGCCATTTGGCAACTTGAGTTCGGTAAATAAGTTCATTTCGATCACCTCGGTTCTGGTAGATGAAATGACCTTAACCTTAAAGAGAACTTTAAGGTTAAGAGCTTTGAAATATCTCTTTTCGGTGATGCTGAATGAACTCCACATCGGGGTAGTGCTCTTTGGGTAGAGACAAAGAACGGCCTTCATATTCTAGGAATTTCTCCATAACAAAGGTCGAGCCACTTTTCTTCAAGAAATCGCAAATCAAGATTTCACCGTGGTCGGAGAGGGTCCAAAAGCCTTGATCAAAGGCTCGATCATGGATAGATGAAAGACATAACCCATTTCGCGGATTTAGACGTATATCTTCACGATCAGCCCACGGAACAATGTGACTTGCAACAAGTAACTGTGGAATATCTACACCAGAAAAACAGCACTTACCTTGATAATTTTCGAGAACCATTTTTCTAAAAATAGATTGTCCAATTCGAATTTTAACAACTGATTTTCGTTCGGTTTTTGTTGCTCTATTTTGAGTTTTAATATCATCCGAACTTAGAACATCCTCGTCAGAAATTTCATCCAGTAATTTCTGAGATTTTTCCTGAAATTCTTTCGGGTTTTCTATATGCCAAGCCCAAATTTCTCGATCTTTTTTAGAAACATTGGACAAGCCTTTACGACCAGACTCATAGATTACAGGGTCAAGGCTTGCGAAGTTACAAAGCTTCATAGAAACAGACCCCGGAGTCCTATCCATTTGGGCTGCTAATGCCTTTATCTCTGCAGTCGTTTCACTAAGCCTACCGAAGGGAAGCATGTGATACAGATTCAACGCTAGGATTTGATCGCTATCTGTCCAGTTTTTTCTCATCTTCCTTGATCCTATTCCTAATCACTTCCCAATACAGAAGCTTCCAAAAATCTCACCCAACAAATCATCAGCGGTAAACGCGCCAGTGATTTCATTCAGCGCATTCTGGGCCATGCGCAGATCTTCAGCGAGCAGTTCGCCTGCGCCCATACCTTCAAGTTGCTGGCGACCGTAGGCTAGGGCGTCTTTGGCGCGATTAAGGGCGTCGATGTGGCGACGGCGGGCAAGAAAGCCACCTTCGTTGGCTGCGTTGTAGCCCATCACGTCTTTGAGGTGTTCGCGCAAGGTATCTACGCCGGCGTTCTGTTTTGCAGAAAGCGTGATGGTTGGATAGTTGGCGTTTGAGCCTTCGGTCGTATCCAGGCCAATGTTCTCAGTCGAGAGATCGGCTTTGTTGCGGATCACGGTAACGCGTCCGCTGGCGAGCAGGTCATCAGTCTGCTGTTCGAGTCCGCGTTCATCGTAGAGGGCGTGCAGGAGCTTCTCAGGGTCGGTTTCGTCTGTGGTTGAGTCGATCATCAGCAGAATGCGATCCGCCTTGCTGATCTCGTCCCAGGCACGCTGAATACCTATGCGTTCAACTTCATCGGGTGCATCACGCAAACCTGCGGTGTCGATGATGTGCAGCGGCATACCGTCGATATGGATATGTTCTTTCAGTACATCGCGGGTGGTACCAGCGATGTCGGTCACGATGGCGCGTTCCTGGCCAGCCAATGCATTCAGCAGAGAAGATTTACCAGCGTTCGGGCGCCCAGCGATCACGACGTTCATGCCTTCACGAAGAATGGCACCCTGATTTGCCTCGCGCAGTACTTTTTCTAACGCCTGTTCGACGTCAGTAAGCATGGCTTCGACTTTGCCATCACTGAGAAAGTCGATTTCTTCTTCAGGGAAATCGATCGCGGCTTCGGTATACATCCGCAGGTGTATCAGTTGATCGAGCAGTTCATGTACTTTCTTTGAGAATTCACCCTGCATAGAGCGCAGCGCACAACGTGCCGCTTGCTCAGACGCTGAGTCGATCAGGTCGGCGATGGCTTCAGCCTGAGCCAGATCCAGTTTATCGTTTAAGAAAGCGCGCTCTGAAAATTCGCCGGGGCGGGCCATCCGACACCCAAGTGCCACGACTTCCTTCAAGAGCAGATCGAGCACCACAGGCCCACCGTGGCCCTGAAGTTCGAGCACATCTTCGCCAGTAAAGGAATTCGGATTCGGGAAGAAGAGGGCGATACCTTCATCAAGCACAGTGCCATCAGCGGCCTTAAAGGGTCCGTAATGTGCGTAACGGGGTTTTGGTTCATAACCCAGAATGGCGCTTGCCACATACCTGGCCTTTTCACCTGACACGCGAATAATGCCGACACCGCCGCGCCCCGGGGCAGTTGCGATGGCTGTAATGGTGTCCTGGTGTACCTGGGTCATGGTCTGGCCTTTTGTTTCTTGATAGTCCTTATCTCTCTAAGACCATCATGACATCGGAGTGTCGTGTGTAAATGCGCCCATTTTAAGGCAACAAAAAAGGCGCCGCAGCGCCTTTTTAAGATTGGTCAGAGCGTCAGCTCTTCTCAATCTGTTTGGTAATGACGTACTGCTGTGCAATCGAGAGTACGTTGTTCACTACCCAGTACAGTACCAGACCTGCAGGGAACCACAGGAAGAATACTGTGAAGATCACTGGCATCAGCTGCATAACACGCGCCTGCATCGGGTCTGGCGGTGTTGGGTTCAGCTTGAACTGGATGAACATAGATGCGCCCATCAGTAATGGCAGGATGAACAGCGGATCTTTGATCGACAAGTCTTCAATCCAGAGGAAGAAAGGCGCCTGACGCAGTTCTACCGATTCCATCAGCACCCAATACAGCGCGATGAATACTGGCATCTGAACCAGGATCGGCAAACAACCACTGAGTGGATTGATCTTCTCGGTCTTGTAGAGCTTCATCATCTCCTGACCAAGTTTCTCGCGGTTATCACCGTAGCGCTCTTTGATTTCCGCCATTTTCGGTGCAACTTTGCGCATATTCGCCATTGAACGGTACGACATCGCCGACAGCTTGAAGAACACAAGTTTAATCAGAACAGTCAGCAGGATAATGGCAACACCCCAGTTACCAACGAAGTCGTGGATGTTATCCAGCAACCAGAACAGCGGCTGCGCTACCCACCAGAGGATGCCGTAGTCGATCACCAGGCTCAGGTTTGGTGCGATTTCTTCCAGACGATCCTGAATCTTAGGGCCTGTATAGAGCTGAGCACCCATGGTCGCGGTTTCACCCGGAGCCACGCTAACGGAGTTATCGTAGAAACCAAAGATGTAGTTTCCTTTCACGTAACGACCGTTGTAGGTGTGCTGCTGATCCTGTGCAGGAATCCACGCAGATACGAAGTAGTGTTGCAGAATGGCAGCCCAGCCACCTTCTTCAACACTTTTGAATTTGCCTTCTTCGAGGTCATCAAAACCTACTTTCTGGTAACGCTCTTCACTGGTGGTCAATGCGGCACCCAGATACGCCTGCATACCCATGCTGCTTGACTGAGAAGGGTCATCAGAACCGTCGCGCTTCAGCTGTGCATAAAACGCACCCTGCCATGGCTCCTGCGAGATGTTGCGTACTTTGTAGCGCACATCCATCAGGTATTCACCGCGCGTGAAGGTGAAGATTTTTTCTACGTACGCTTTTTCAGACTGGTGAGTCAGCACAACTTCGAGTGTGTCTTCGCCTTCGTTCAGCGTGTATTCAGTATTTTCCGTGCTGTACAGCGCACCGTTGTTTTTGTCGATGCCGTCACGTCCAACCAGGCCGCTTTGTGCGATAAAGAGACGACTGTTGCTGTTTTCAAGCAAGGTAAATGGAACGTCTTTTTGTTTAATCGACTTTGAATACTGAGGTAAACGAACCGAAACAACCTGACCGCCCTTAGGATTGATCTCTACGTTGAGAACATCGGTCTGCACTGTGATGACGTCACCCGTCGGTGGGGCAACTTCAGGCATATCAGCTGCGCTGACCGCTGGTTGATCACTGACATCCGGTACGTCTGCATCTACGGCATCGGAAGTGTCTGGGGTATCAGAACCAAAATCTGGTGCTGATTCGTTGCTGGTTTCAGCAACTGGGGTCGTAACGTTCTCAGTTCCGTAATCCTGATTCCAGGCAAGAATCAGCATATAAGAGGAGATCGCAAGTCCTGCATAAATGACTAAACGGCGGATATCCATGATCAGGGTTTCCGTTGGCAACAATGAGTTGAATGAGTGTGTGTTTCCAGATCTGGTACCAGATCGACACCGTGACCACCCCATGGGTGACAACGGCCAATACGACGAAGTGCTAACCAGCCTCCACGAAGGATTCCGTAACGACGGATGGCTTCTTCAGCGTATGAGGAACAAGTGGGGTAGTATCGACAACGACTGGGAAGCATCGGACTGATGGCATACCGATATACAGAAATCAGCGTCAGGGCTATCCTGGCTACAGGATTAACGCCGCGGTTTGCGTTTTCTGCCTTGGTGTTTGCCATGGGGTTTCTTCAGTCTGAACCAGAGGCTGTCGATCATCTCACGAATCTGCTGATTGTCCAGCTGAACGATTCCCGAACGTGCCAAAATGACAAAGTCATGGCTGGCGAGATCATGCTGATGCTGTCGGAAAGATTCGCGTACCAGGCGTTTAACCCGGTTGCGATCTACCGCTAGCTTGAGCTGTTTTTTCGCCAGAACAAAACCGACACGAGGTCGGTTCAGTTCGTTGGGAGCAGCCAGTACCAGAAGGTGAGGCGTGCTACCGCGCAGAGCTGTGTTATCGAAAACACGTTTGAATTCTGCCGGTCTCAGCAGCCGTAAGTCTTTACGGAAGCAATGGTCCGGCATACTTCTCTCTGCGCAGATAAGTTACAGCAATTAAGCAGCGAGGCTGTGACGGCCTTTAGCGCGACGACGTGCCAGAACCTGACGGCCGTTTTTGGTTGCCATGCGGGCACGGAAACCATGAGTACGCTTGCGCTTCAGTACGCTTGGTTGAAATGTACGTTTCATATCATCACCCAGTCAGTGTGAACAGGCCCAGATAATCAGGGCAATTTTTAGGGCCGGGAATTGTATGCAAAAGAAACACTTAACGCAACGCTGAGATCGCTTTGTTTATGAACTTTCTGAAAAACGTGAAGACCGGTCATTCTGATGAATATTTATGTTTTAAGTACTGATGATGTTTGATGAAGAAGAGAAGAAATCTGAAGTTATTATTAAAACGAGCGCTTAATTCTGTTGATAACTCAAAAAACTCTATTATTTTCAATGGATTAGACTAGAAATAAGTCTGCGGATAAACGAGGTAAAGACTGTCCGGAAGTTGGGTTCATCTGGTGGACGAAACCATGGGTTATACACAGTGATGACCGGATCGCGAGTTGTTCACAATTTCATTCACCCCTTAAAAGACAAGCTGTTAAGAGACTTATCCACAGGTCAGGTGGTAACTTTGTTCATCAGAATGACGTATTTCTGTGGATAACCAGCACTTCCTCGGGTAGTATGTCCGTCTTCTTTATAGCTATTCATTTCGACGTCAGGATTCAGAGGTGCATGTGACGGGTTTGTGGGAAGACTGCCTGGGGTATCTGCAGCACGAGTTACCCGCACAGCAATACAACACATGGATTCGTCCTCTGACCGCCAGCGCTGATAATGGACAGCTCGTCCTGAGTGCGCCTAACCGGTTTGTAAAAGACTGGGTAAGAGATAAGTACCTTCAACGTATTCAGGAAATCATCTCAGATCTTAATGGCGGCTTGCTCACGCACGTTAATATAGTCGCGGGTGAGTCCCGTCCTATGTTTCAGCGTCCGACGACACCGCCGCCTCGCCCAGAGCCTCGTTCTATAAAAGACGATACGATGAGCTTTGCCGCGCCGCGAGAACCCGCATCTAAGATAGAAACTGCGCCATTGGGCGGCTCTTACAGTGCTGAACCTATGGCGTTTGCTGAAGATCCTGGCCCGTCAGCTGCTGAACTTGCGGTGGTTGATCCGGTAACTGAGCCCGCGCCGGTTGCACCGACTCCGCCACCTAAAAGAAAGGTGCAGGTTGAAGGTGGCTTGCAGCATCAGAGCTTTCTTAATCAGAACTTCACTTTCGATACCTTTGTAGAAGGTAAGTCGAACCAGCTGGCGCATGCCGCTGCGAAGCAGGTGTCTGATAATCCTGGTGGCTCGTACAACCCACTCTTTATATATGGTGGTGTTGGTCTGGGTAAGACCCACTTGATGCACGCGGTTGGTAACTACTTACAAACCAAGAACAAGAACGCCCGTGTACTTTACGTGCACTCAGAGCGTTTTGTTCAGGATATGGTGAAAGCACTCCAGTTGGGTGCGATTAACGAATTTAAGCGTTTTTACCGTAGCCTCGATGCCTTGCTGATTGATGATATTCAGTTCTTTGCAGGCAAAGAGCGCTCGCAGGAAGAGTTCTTCCATACCTTTAATGCCTTATTAGAAGGTGGTCAGCAGATGATTCTGACCTGTGATCGGTATCCGAAAGAGATCGCGGGTCTGGAAGAACGTCTGAAGTCACGTTTCGGCTGGGGTCTGACGGTAGCGGTTGAACCACCTGAACTTGAAACGCGTGTGGCGATTCTGATGAAGAAGGCCGAGCAGACAGGGATGAATCTTCCGGATGATGCTGCTTTCTTTATTGCTCAGAAAATTCGTTCTAATGTGCGTGAGCTGGAAGGGGCACTGAAGCGTGTCGCTGCAAATGCTCAGTTCACTGGCAGTGAAATCACTCTACCTTTTATTAAGGAGTCGCTGAAAGACTTGTTAGCGCTCCAGGATAAACAGGTCAGCATTGAAAATATTCAACGTACGGTCGCAGAGTATTACAAAATCAAGATGTCTGATTTATTATCTAAGCGCCGTACACGCTCGATCGCGCGACCTCGTCAGGTCGCCATGGCATTGAGCAAAGAACTGACAAATCACAGTTTGCCTGAGATAGGCGAATTGTTTGGCGGCCGGGACCATACAACGGTCTTGCATGCGTGCCGCAAGATTAAAGAATTGCAGGAATCCAGTGCTGATGTGCGGGAAGATTATAAGAACCTGCTGCGCTTACTGACAACCTAACGCCTGTTAGCTCAGGCTCCGGACCGAGTGGAGAACCATGAAATTCGTAATATCCAGGGAAGCCCTTCTGCGCCCACTGCAATTGGTAGCAGGTGTTGTAGAAAAGCGTCAGACTCTGCCAGTACTTTCAAACGTACTGCTTGAAATTGAAGGTCAGCAGCTGTCGCTCACAGGTACCGACCTTGAAGTTGAGCTGGTAGGCCGGGTCACTCTTGATGAAGTCGGCCAGGAAGGTTCGATTACGGTTCCAGCGAAAAAGCTGATGGATATCTGTCGCTCTCTGCCGGATGGCGCTCAGATTGAGATCGAACAGGATGAAGCGCGCGTTAATGTTCGCTCAGGTCGTTCGCGCTTCACGCTTTCTACTCTGCCTGCGACGGAATTCCCGAACGTGGATGCGATTGCCGACGAGCAGTCTTTCTCTCTGCCACAAGCCAGCCTGCGTCATATTATTGATCGCTCAAGCTTTGCCATGGCGCAGCAGGACGTTCGTTACTACCTGAACGGTATGCTGATGGAAGTTACCGCTGACAGTCTGCGCGCTGTTGCTACCGACGGCCACCGTCTGGCGACCTGTGTTACAGAAGTCTCTGGTCTGTCTGAAACACGTCAGATCATTCTGCCGCGTAAAGGTGTTCTGGAGATGGCGAAACTGCTGACTGATCCAGAAGCCAGCGTAAGCCTGTCGCTGAGTGCCAACCATCTGCGTGCTCAGACTGAAGAGTTTACCTTCACTTCGAAACTGGTCGACGGTAAGTTCCCGGATTACAGCCGTGTGATTCCTAAGGGCGGTAATAACGTGGTTCTGGCTGATCGTACAGATCTGCGTCAGGTGTTTAACCGTACTGCGATTCTTTCTAATGAAAAGTATCGTGGTGTTCGCCTGGTGCTGGGTACCGATACGCTTCAGGTATTCGCGAATAACCCAGAGCAGGAAGAAGCCGAAGAGACGACAGCGGTTGAGTATCAGGGCGATGCGCTTGAGATCGGCTTCAACGTTTCTTACCTTCAGGATGTTCTTGGCGTTATTTCAACCGAACAGGTTAAGTTCACACTGTCGGATGCAAACAGCAGCGCATTGATTGAAGAGCCAGACAGCTCTGACGCTATGTACGTTGTTATGCCGATGCGTCTGTAGTCTCAGGCGTTTCTGATTTATGCCAGTCAGGCATCTCAGGATCAGTGGTGTGCGTAATCTGCAGCCACTGATCTTTGATCCCCATCCCCACGTCAATTTCATTTACGGAGATAACGGCTCCGGCAAAACCAGCATTCTTGAAGGAATTGCTGTAATGGCCTCCGGTAAGTCATTCCGTACTAATCAGCTTAAGCATGTGCTTGCCCACGATAATGATCGGATGGAAATGCGTTTTTCTATTGAAGATCCGGATATGGGTGCATGCGAAATGGAATCTCTGCGTTTGAAGGCAGGGGACCATCTTCTTAAGTTGAATGGTTCTGTTCTGACAAGCCAGGCTGAAGCAGCGCATTGGTTGCCGGTTCAGATCATTGAGCCGAATACCTTTAAGTTGCTTTCGGGTTCGCCGGAAGAGCGCAGGGCGTTTATTGATTGGGGTGTGTTCCACGTGGAACAAAGTTTCATGGAACAGTGGAAAACCTTCAGAAAGCATCTCAAACAGAGAAACGCCGTACTGAAGCAGAAGGAAGAAGAGTGGCTGGATGTCTGGAACGCTGGCTTTATTGAGGCCGCTGAGCACATCGATAATGAACGCCAGGCGTACCTTAAGCGCTTTAAGCCAGAATTTGAGCGAATATTGAACGAGCTAGATCCTTCAATATCTGTCACACTGGCTTACTATCCGGGGTGGGAGAAAGACTCTCGCCTGGCGGACGTTTTGAGCCGTCAGCAAGAGCGTGATATGACGCTCGGATATACCCAGTCAGGTCCTCACAGGGCCGAGCTTCGCATTAAGTGCGACAAACAACCGGCTTCTGAGATTTTGTCTCGGGGGCAACAGAAAACAGTGGTCTCAGCGCTTAAGATTGCGCAGGGATCGCTCTTCCAGCAGGAGAGTGGGCGCCGGACTATCTATCTTGTGGATGATCTTGCGTCAGAGCTCGACGAAAAGCACCGTTTTGCTTTATGCAAGCTGCTGGAAGATTTAAAATGTCAGGTCTTTATAACCAGCATCGACAAAGAAAAACTAACCGATGTCTGGCAGCCAGTCGCCAGTAAAGTGTTCCACGTGGAACATGGCAAATTAGAGGAATGCACCGAATGAGTGATCAGAGTTACGATTCGTCCAGTATTAAGGTTCTTAAAGGCCTCGATGCGGTACGGAAGCGTCCAGGGATGTATATCGGCGATACCGATGACGGTACCGGCCTCCACCATATGGTGTTCGAGGTGGTCGATAACTCCATTGACGAGGCGTTGGCTGGTCACTGTGACACAGTTGAGGTTGTTATCCATCAGGACAACTCAATCACGGTCTCCGATAACGGTCGTGGTATTCCTACCGAGCTTCACCCGGAAGAGGGCGTATCGGCTGCAGAGGTTATTCTGACGGTACTCCACGCGGGCGGTAAGTTCGATGACAACTCCTACAAGGTATCCGGCGGCCTGCACGGTGTAGGTGTCTCGGTAGTAAACGCGCTGTCTGAGAAGCTGAAGTTGACCATTCGACGCGGCGGTAAGCTGTACGAGCAGGAATACACGCATGGTGTGCCTGATTACCCATTGAAAGAAGTCGGTGTATCTGACACTACGGGTACAGCGATTACCTTCCTGCCGTCGAAAGAGACCTTCACCAAGACCGAATTCAGCTACGACTATTTGGCAAAGCGCCTGCGTGAACTGTCGTTTTTGAACTCAGGTGTGCGGATCCATATGAAGGATGAGCGCTCTGATAAAGAAGATATTTTTGAATTTGAAGGTGGTCTGGGCTCGTTTGTTGGCTTCCTGAACGAAGGCAAAACACCCGTCAGCGAAGTCTTCCACTTTTTAACTGAGCAGCGCGACGATGGCATCGGTGTCGAAGTTGCAATGCAGTGGAACGACGGTTTCCAGGAAAGCATTCACTGCTATACCAACAATATTCCACAGCGTGACGGTGGTACGCACCTCGCGGGCTTCCGCGCCGCGCTGACACGCTCTCTGAACTCTTATATCACTCAGGAAGGCCTGGATAAGAAAGCCAAGGTATCGACCACAGGTGATGACGCTCGTGAGGGTCTCACGGCGATTATTTCGGTGAAAGTGCCTGATCCTAAGTTCAGTTCACAGACCAAAGATAAGCTGGTCTCCAGTGAAGTTAAGCCTGCCGTTGAGCAGGAAATGGGGCGTCAGTTCCAGGACTTCCTTCTGGAAAACCCGCAACAGGCGAAAGAGCTTGTTGGCAAAATGATTGACGCGGCCCGCGCACGTGAAGCGGCGCGTAAAGCTCGTGAGATGACCCGTCGTAAGGGCGCGCTCGATATCGCAGGTCTGCCGGGTAAGCTGGCAGACTGTCAGGAAAAAGACCCGGCACTCTCCGAAGTGTACCTGGTGGAGGGTGACTCTGCGGGTGGTTCTGCAAAGCAGGGCCGTGACCGCCGGACTCAAGCTATTTTGCCACTCAAAGGTAAGATCCTTAACGTAGAAAAAGCCCGCTTCGACAAGATGCTGTCTTCTGCCGAAGTCGGCACACTGATTACTGCACTGGGCTGTGGTATCGGTCGTGAAGAGTTTGATCCGGATAAGTTGCGCTATCACCGTATTATTATCATGACGGATGCTGACGTCGATGGTGCGCACATCCGTACGCTGCTGTTGACCTTCTTCTTCCGTCAGATGCCTGAAATCATTGAGCGTGGTCACGTCTACATCGCTCAGCCGCCACTGTACAAGATTAAGCGTGGTAAGCAGGAGCAGTACATAAAAGACGAAGAAGCGATGGAGAGCTATCTCACTCATATAGCACTCGAGAAAGCCGCTCTGCACCCTTCTGAGGGCGCCCCAGCGATCTCTGACGAGGCGTTTGCCCAGATCGTTGATCAGTATCGCTCTGCACAAGAGACGGTCGATCGTATGTCGAACGTTGTGCGTAAAGAGATTCTGCACCTGATGCTGACTCTGCCACGTGTTACCACCGATATGATGACCAGCGAAGCTGCCATGAATGAATGGGTTGGTAAGCTGCGTGAACAGCTCCCGGATGCAGGCCGTAGTGGCTCACACTTCGAAGTTGCGACGGTTAAAGATCCAGAGCGTGACAACTACAACGTCGACGTAAAAGTGATCACCCACGGTATGGCACGTGACTACATCCTCGATGTCGACTTCTTTGGTGGCAATGGTTACAACAAGCTCGCGAGCATGAGCGAGAAGCTGGCTGAGACCCTGGAAGAGGGTGCCTACATCCAGCGTGGCGAGCGCGTTCACATGATCAATGACTTCTGGGACGCGGTTAAGTGGCTACTTCATGAGGCTCAGAAAGGCTTCAACATCCAGCGCTATAAAGGTCTGGGTGAGATGAACCCTGAGCAGCTTTGGGAAACCACCATGGACCCAGAGACCCGTCGCATGCTTCAGGTCAGCATCGAAGATGCCATTGGCGCTGACAAGATGTTCACGACACTGATGGGCGATGATGTAGAGCCACGTCGAGCCTTTATCGAAGCGAACGCCTTGAACGTAGCCAACCTGGACTTCTGATCCGCTCTGTCCCTTTGTGTTCCACGTGGAACACAGGGAAAGTCGATACGATAAAAACCTCTAAAAAAGCCCCGGCTGATATGTGTCAGTCGGGGCTTTTTGTTCAGTAAGGAAAGTATAAAAAATGGAAATAAGTTTCGGGAGATGCGTCCGCTGCAAACACAGCATGCGTAATAGAATTGGAGCGCTGAACTTCCGCTGGAAGCAAGGCGGGGGAGTCAGGTGCCCTCACTGTAAACTTGCTTATGCCTCTGGGTACGACTTGCCTTTCCCTATCGGGGCTATTTACTGGCTATGCTGGGCCGGTCTTTTCTTTGTATTAAACGTCGGAGGTTTTATTGGGATGTTGCTGTTCATTTCGGTATTCCTATTGATACAGCTATATCTTTCCCCAGTAGTGTCCTATCGATCTCTACGAAAGTGATACGGCTATTTGATATCTCGTACTCCTCCCGCCCTCGGGTAACCTCTGAATACACCCTTTTGCCACAAGGTCAGCAAGATGCCTGGTGGCAGTGGCTTTACTTACCTTGGCGACTTTCTGGTACTGAGCCGCACTGATACCATGTTCGAATCCTTTGGGCCCGCCATCTAACAGGCGGTTCAGCACCCTACGTTGTTCGGCAGACAGTGGCATATCACGAAAAGTCTGCCAGAACCTGGCTTTGACGATTGTGCGGTCAATCTGGTTTATGGCGTTGTTGACTGAGGTCAGTAAGGTTTTGAGGAACCACTGACACCATTCGGTGATGTCTGATCCCCGTTCGTCGTCGCGGTGCCATTGAGCCGTCTCAAGAGCGTTGTAATATTCTGAGCGCATATCAAGTATTGCTACCGACATCGCGAACAAGCGAACGCTCTGTGAATCTGACTGAGCCAAGGCCATATCGGTAATAGCGCGGGTCAGGCGGCCGTTGCCGTCGTCGAATGGGTGCAGGGTGACAAACCAGAGGTGTGCAGTGGCAGCTCGCAGAAGCGGGTCAGTGTCCTGACAATCAGCGCCTTGGTTAAACCAGTCACAAAAGTGTTGGAGTTGTGACTCAAGGCCATCTCTGGGCGGCGCTTCGAAATGCACTTTCTGGCGATCAAGGCGGCCGCTGACAACTTGCATAGGTTCCGGGCCTCTTAGCTGTCCGACTCTGATTTTCTGAGTGATTGATAACACGGACTCAGGGAAGAGAAGTTTCTGCCAGTAACACAGACGTTCCTGCGTGAGGGGTGAATCCAGATTCGTGAGCGCATCTATTAATAGTTCAGCCAACCCTTCCGAGCGATCACTGACGGGGTAGGGCTCCGCTTCGCTGATACCAAGATGTCGTGCCAGCGAGGAACGCACGGAGCTTGCATTCAGCTCTTCGCCCTCGATGGCAGATGATGCCAGAAGGTTCTGCAGCAGTGTGTCCAATGCCTGGTCTTCGGAGTTACTGCTGACACTTTGTTTGCCTTGTAGCAGACCAATGCGTTTGTGGCACTCGCGCAGCAGCGGCTGAAGAACATCGTTGTCCCAGTAGAATTCGGTCCATTGGCTGTTCTGCCATATCCAGCGTTGATTCATTGCCTGCTCACTGTTGTATCAATACTTGCCGATGAGCTGATTATATACTTTATTCGGCTCATAGTATGAGCCGAATAATAGAGCCTATTCGGCTCATTGTCATGCTCCGAGGTATATTCAGGAAATAAGATGAACCCACAACGTCCGCAGTGGCGCGTGAGGACATGCCTCAGCCATTGAGAAAATCGCCGTCCTCAGTAATGATGAAGGCAAGCAGGCGGGCCTGTATGGCCGCTGAACGGGTTTTTAAAGCAAAGGAGTTGTCGTATGTGCATTCAGTGCAGTGTTGGCGCTGGCGGCGTAAATATGAAGTCTGATGTACGTATCGTGCAGGCGGCGTTGAATCAGGCTCTCAGCCCGGAGAATCCTTTAGTAGTTGACGGCCTGATTGGCCCGGCAACCATCAGTGTGATTGATGCTTTTCAGCGTGGGGCAGTGGGGCTTAATCGCCCTGATGGACGGGTCGACCCTAACGGTCGCACGTTACGTACTTTGAAAGGCCTGCAGCCGAAGGCGTTTTCCAGTGATTGCCTGGCAGCAGTTATGCCGACCGCACCTTTATCAAAGATCGAAACCTATTTTCCGCTGATGCAGACTGCCGCTGAACAGACAGGGTGTGTTTCTGGTGCTCGCCGCCTGGCGCACTTTCTCGCTCAGATCGGACACGAGAGTCTGTCGCTCTTCTATACCGAAGAGCTGGCTTCTGGACAGGCTTACGAAGGGCGCTCTGATCTGGGCAATACCCAACCCGGTGACGGTGTTCGCTTTAAGGGTCGTGGGTTAATTCAGCTGACAGGACGTTATAACTACGAGCAGTACGCAGAGTACGCTGGGATAGATACGTCGCAGCCGGATTGGCCAGAATTACTGTCCACCCCTGAGCATGCGTTAAAGGTGAGTCTCTGGTTCTGGGAAACCCGGCACCTGCAGGAAAAGGCCGATCAGGATGATCTGTTGGGTATTACCCGCAGGGTCAACGGCGGCTATAACGGCCTCTCTGATCGGCAGGCGTACCTGCAGCGGGCGAAGTTCTTTCTGGAATAAGCTCGGCTGTCGTCTGGCTGGCCTGACTGTTAACCCGTGCTTAGCCAGCCCGGTACGCTTCAATTTCGGCTTTCCACTTTTCGACCAATGCACGATTGTCGTGGTCTTCAGGGTGGAAGTCTTCGCGATAGAAATCTTTGAATGGCGCTTTGATGCAGGTGAACATGCCGTCTTCACCAAAGAGCATGCCCCAGGCTTCCTTGATCTGAACCCAGCTGGGCATCCGTCGAGCGGCCCACAGAAGGTAGATGGTGCGGCCAATGGTGAGGGTGGGAAACAGTACCGCAATGGCGCGCATGATACGCAGCAGAGTCTTACGCTGACCGCCGGTGGCCATGTACACATCAAACGCGACGGACTTATGTTCGATCTCTTCGATGGCGTGCCAGATCATCATATATTTAATGGAAGGGTGCATCCCCTCAAGCTGTTTGGGGTGAGTAAGTACATACTCAGCCACAATTGCAGTGATGTGCTCAAGGCACACTGTCGCCGCCAGACGTTCCCGTTTTGAACGTTTGGCATTGAGTAATGCGATGGCCTTTTCGACACGCTTTTCGATCTTCTGCGCTTTCCAGCCCAGCGATTCCAGCTTCTCATTGGCGAGTTTGTGCTGATTCGTGTGGTGGGCTTCCTGGCGGGTGAAGTCTTTGACGTTCTCTAATAGCTGCGGATCAGTCACACGGTCTTTGTAGTTGCGCACAGACTCTATAAACATCTGCTCGCCCGGCGGGAAGGTACCTGAGAGTACCGCTATGAAGGCAGTAAGGATCGGATTGCCACGGTACCAGTCCATGGTGTCGACCTGATCAAAGCTGAAGTCCATGCGGCGGACTTCAATGCCATTGGTCGATTCTGTCTGGGACATGCTGATATCGGCGGTGGTACTCATGGCCTTCTCCTGCGCAGATAGTTAAAGTCTCGTACCAGTTATAGCCAAGATGGCAGCAGTGCCACAATGACTTAATAGCCTGAGACTAGCGGCAATATGGCCACTCAGGCTGAACCCAGCGCGGATTTTCTGGTCGATAACTTCATAATTTTGTTGGAGAAAACTATGCGTTTACTGGCTGCGTGCCTGTTATTACTGTCGTCATCTTTGGTCTGGAGTGTACCTGCTTCTCCTGCATCATCCGGGGGCACGAGCGATGGTCAGGCGGTTGATCGTGAGGCCGTTAAGAATCTGATTGGCACGCTGGAGAGTGAAACAGAGCGGCAGGATCTGATTCAGAAGCTGGAACTGATGTTACAGGCAGAACCAGAGCCAGAGCCCGAGCTGGCTTCAGTTTTTGGTCTGGACGATACAGGTTCAGGCGTGCTGAGTGAATTTATGGCGCTGACAGATAGCTATGGCCTGCCTGAGAACATTGTGGGCGATGTGCTGGCGTTTGGTGTGACGACGTTGCTGGTTCTTCTGGGTATCTTCCTGAACGGGTATCTGAGCCGGTTCTTAGATAAACGCATGAGCCGTCTGCGTAGACGTTTACATTGGGATAAAGAGCGCTTCAGCTCAATCTTCACGATACAACGAGCTATCGGTTATGCCGTGGGCCTGATTCTTGTTGGCTATGCGGCTCTCGATGTCGCAGCTGTGTACTTTGGTGAGGAGAGCATGACAGGGCTGGGGAGTCTGTTGGGCACCGTGCTGTCGGTTTCAGTTGCCGGGCTGGTGTTTGCTTCCATCTGGGAGGGTACCAATGCCTTATTGGAGTCGTTGATGTTCCGTCACGAACGACTGAACAGCTCGCGCTTCCAGACTATCACTCCAATCATTCGCAATATTCTGCTAATCACGCTGTCGCTTCTCTCGGTGATGGTGATTCTCTCTGAAATAGGTATCAACATTATGCCGTTACTGGCTGGTGCTGGTGTTCTGGGTATTGCTGTGGGCTTTGGTGCTCAGACTCTGGTGAAGGATTTCCTGACCGGGCTGACAGTGGTGTTTGAGGATCTGCTGCAAATTGGTGACGTCATCAAGATCAATGATCATTTTGGTCTGGTAGAAAAGATCACGCTGCGCAAGATTCAGATGCGTGACCTGGACGGTACTGTGCACACGATTCCATTCGGTGAAGTATCGATCATCTCGAACCTGACCAAAGACTTCAGCTACTACCTGATGGATGTGGGCGTAGCGTATCGTGAGAATACAGACGAAGTCGTTGCGATTATGCGCGAGGTTGATGAAGACCTGCGTTCAGACAAAGACTTCGAAGATCTGATTCTTGAGCCCCTTGAGGTGCTGGGTGTCGACCAGTTTGCTGACAGTGCCGTGATGATTAAGGCGCGGATCAAGACTAAGCCGATCCAGCAATGGAACGTAGGCCGTGAGTTTAACCGCCGGATGAAGATTGCCTTTGATGAGCGGAATATCGAGATTCCATTCCCACACCAGACTATTTACTTTGGTGAAGACAAGCAGGGCAAGGCACCGAACGCCAATGTTCGCTTGGTCGAGGAAGTGGAAAAACGTGCTGAAGAAGCTGCGGGTAAAGAGCGCGCACTTAAGGATGCAGGCGGCTCGGGTACACCAAGTGCCAGCTCCAGCTCAGACAGCGGCGATAGTTAAGCCGCTGTCTGTGTAAAAACCTTAACAGAACCCTGAGTTGGTCAGCTGACCTTGGGTTCACGAGGACCAAAGAAATACCATGCAATCAGGCCTGCGACAGGCAGTAGCAGGATTGCTGCAATCCAGGCCGCTTTTACGCCCAATGTGGTGCGTGCCTGCACGGTGTTAAGGATGGCGTAGATATCGCCAACCAGAATCAGAATGCCAAAAATACCACCCACTTCAATCACCATAGTGTCCCCCCTGTGAATCCCCCGGTAATAGCGGCAATGATCATATCATGCAGAGTGTTGCAGTTATCAGAATCGTTTTCCGCTGGTGAGTTCAGTAATCACAGTACCCTGAAAAGGCGTTGCAGAAATCTCGTCGACGCGATTATTGATCCACTCTTCACATTGCTGATGAAGAAACTTAGTTGGTAAGTCTTTACTATCGAGCGGAGCACCTATAACGACAGTAATTGTGCCTGGGTAGCGTATCCAGTGGTGGTTCGGCCAGAAGTCTCCGGCGTTATGGGCAACCGGAATCACGGGTGCCTTGACGCGGCTGGCGAGCATACTGCCCCCCTTAGAAAACGCTTTGCGTGCGCCTGCGGGGACACGGCTTCCTTCGGGGAATATCAGTACATGAACGCCATTGTTCAGGCGTTGTGTTCCCTGCTTAACGAGATCTTTGAGCGCTGTCGTGCGTTGTGTCCGGTCGATCGTAATAGGGCCCATCATGGCGAGGTACCAGCCAAAGATCGGAATACGCGTCAGCTCTTTTTTGATGACCTGAACCTGCGGCGGCAATAGTGCGGGCAGCATAAAGGTTTCCCAACTGCTTTGGTGCTTAGCCATAATAATCGAAGGCCGGGCGGGGAGTTCGCCCTCGTAGATGACGTTCCAACGCAGGCCCAGAATCAGGCGTGCAGACCAGACGCAGGCGATGCAGAAAGGTCGGCCAATAAGACGGTGCCGGGCAGGCAGGTCCATTAATGGCGAAATAATCAGAGCGGGAAGAATCCAGATCAGGGTGAGGAAGGTCATCCAGGCCATAAAAACGATGGTGCGGCAGGCGGCGAGTGATGTAGAGCGAGCGGTGGTCTCAGGCAATCGTTTACCCCTTCGGAGTGTGACTAGCACTGTATTCAGAGTACGGCGAAAGCCGCCTTCTGAAAAGTAGCGATTTGCTATCTGGCTCTGGCTTTGTCAGGGTTATAGAGGCACGCCGCGCTGAGACGGGGTGCGCTGGACCATACAAACCGGAGTGTTGAATGAATCTCGAACGAAAAGGCCTTCAGGCAACGTTACTTATGCCTGTTGCTGTCCCCACCATTATTGCCGCGGCTCTGTTGATTATCGGCACGGTCAGTAACCCAGAAGCAGCGGGCAATCTGTTCAGCAGTATGCTGGGCTGGATTACCCAGACGTTTGGCTGGTTCTACATGTTAGCGGTGGCGATCTTTCTGATTTTTATTCTTGTGGTTGGCTTCAGCAGTTGGGGCAACATCCGATTGGGTTCTGATCATGCGGAACCCGAGTATTCGTTTCCGGCCTGGTTCGCAATGTTGTTCTCAGCAGGCTACGGTATCGCACTGCTGTTCTTTGGTGTGGCTGAGCCCGTACTTCATTATTCGACGCCTCCGGCCGGTGCCGCAGAGACTGTGCCCGCGGCAAAAGAAGCCATGCAGATTGCCTATTTCCACTGGGGTCTCCATATCTGGGGGATCTACGGCCTGATGGGGTTAGTGCTGGCTTACTTCGCCTACAGGCATGGCCTTCCCTTATCTGTGCGTTCAGCGTTGTACCCACTCATTGGTGATCGCATTCATGGCTGGGCCGGGCATATCGTCGATACGTTCGCGGTGCTGGGGACTATGTTTGGCCTGGCAACGACGCTGGGGCTGTCGGTATCTCAGATCAATGCAGGCATCAATTATCTCTGGCCAGCGATACCGGTGAGCACGACTGTTCAGGTGATCGCCATTGCTGTGATTACTCTGGCTGCGACGGCTTCGGTGGTTGCGGGTATGGATAAGGGCATTAAGAACCTGTCGATGCTGAACATGGGGCTGGCAGTTTTTCTTATGGCCGTTGTTTTCGCCGTAGGTCCGAGCGTTCATATTCTTAATACCCTGTTGCAGAACACCGGTGCCTATCTGGGCGGCGTTGTCGAGCGCACCTTTAACATGCAGGCCTACACACACAGTGACTGGATTGGTAACTGGACGCTGTTTATCTTCGCCTGGACGATTGCCTGGGCGCCTTTTGTCGGCCTCTTTATCGCTAAGATCAGCCGCGGACGTACGATTCGTCAGTTCGTGTTTGGTGTCCTGGCGGTACCGACGCTGTTTACATTCCTGTGGTTCGCTATCTTTGGCGATACGGCATTGCACCTGATTATGGAGCAGGGCAAAGAGGCGTTAATCGGCGAGGTTCAGTCCAATCATGCGGTGGCACTGTTTGAGTTTTATGATCGCCTGCCGATGTCGTTTTTCCTTTCGATCATCACCGTCTTCCTGATCATTACCTTCTTTGTCACCTCATCCGACTCGGGTTCTCTGGTGGTCGACTCACTGGCGTCGGGTGGTTTACTAGAGACTCCGGTCTGGCAACGAGTGTTCTGGGCTTTCCTTGAAGGGGGCATAGCGGCGGCCTTGTTGTTGGCTGGCGGTTTAAGTGCATTGCAGACCATGACCATCGTGAGTGCATTACCATTCGGGATCATCATGCTGCTGGCCGTTGCCGGGCTCTGGCGGGCATTGGTCATCGAAGGTCATCGTGAGGGCTCTATCAATGCGATTACCCCAGTTCGCCCGCACAGCAATGGCGGAGACTGGCGCAAGCGCCTGAATGGTATGATGAAATTCCCCGGTGCTAACAAAGTCGAGAAATACATTGAGGGCGTTGTTACGCCCGCGCTGGAAGAAGTCAGTGAAGAGCTACGTTCTCACGGTTGGGATGTGCGTGTCAGTGGCGCGACGGGGGAAGTCTCCATGTCTCTCGTGAGAGAGGGCGTTGATGAGTTCTTTTATCAGGTCAAAGCCACCGAGCATGACGCGCCGGATTATCGGCCAGCGGGCGCAAAGTCGGCGACCTTCTGGCGTGCCGATGTTCACCTGAGTCATGGTTCGCTGGGTTACGATTTGTTTGGGTGCAGCAAAGAGGAAGTCATCCGCGACCTGGTGGATCACCTTGAGCAGTACCTAAACTTTATCGAGGCTGCGCCCGGCACCTTACCGTGGGAGCCGGTGAGCAACTAAGGTTGCTGGGCGATAAGCCAATCAACAAACGTGGCCAGGTCCTCAAATACGGGGGCATCAGCCAACGTGGGGTGAGAGGTGAGTTTGTACTCACTTTTCTCGCCTTTGCCGGTTCTTACAAGCGCAGTTTTGCATCCTGCTGCAGCTCCAGCCTCCAGATCGCGTATCGAGTCACCGACTATCCAGGCACCTTCTGCCGAGACCTTAAGCGCATCTTCGATCTGATGAATTAAACCAGGCAGTGGCTTGCGGCAGTCGCAGCCATCGTCCGGGCCATGCGGGCAAAACGCGATATGAGCAAACTCACCGCCCTCAGCCGCAGCGAGCCCCGTCATTTTGTCGTGCATGGCATCAAGATCAGCCTGAGAAAAATAGCCGCGTGCCAGACCACTCTGGTTCGTTGCGACAGCAACAGTGAAGTCGGCCTTGCAGAGTTTACCTACGGCTTCTGCGCTGCCCGGGATCGGCAGCCACTCATCAACGGACTTAACGTACGCATCGGAATCCTGATTCAGAACGCCATCGCGGTCGAGGATGATGAGTTGCATAGAGGGGCTCCGGGCTGTTGGAAAATAAAGCCCGAGTATAACGGAAGTCGTCAGGCTTCGGTGGCATTAGACACTGGCGGCCACACGGGAGGGAGGGGCGTACTACTGTCGCCACTGTCATATCCCGACACCTGACATGCCTGAAATCTCAGGTATCCATCAAGACACCTCTGCTAATCTGGGTTTCCCAACACTTCCCATCACAATTAAGGACGATGGATATGGATATAACAATGATAAAACGGCTTATGGCAGCGACCGTATGTGGCTCAGCATTGATGCTGGCAGCTTGCGGAGAATCCCCGAAAGAAAGCGTAGCAACCACCGATTCAACCAGGAATGGAACCTGTACAGGCACTTACCCAAGTTACTGGCAGGACCCGGCATTTCAGGATCAATGGGTCGGTCAGAAAACCAGCAACGTTCCCCCGGCTGACTGGACAGGCCCTGTGTATCAGCTGTCGGATGATTTCCCGCGCTCCCCGGTGGACGATGCGGCAAGTCAGAAATGGCGTGACAGCAAATTTGATGCGCTATTCGACGAAGGTACGTCTCAGGAAGAGAAAGCTAAGCTGGCGTACGACTACGGTTGGCTGGTGATGAAATATATTCAGGAGGGCAACGTTAACCAGAAAGATGCGGAAGACTGGGACGTGTGTAATAACAAGGTTCGTCCCTGGTACAACATTCCATTCCAGACCTACGATGCCATGAGCGGACGCGAGTTCACACACGGCCTGACACGAGAGGCGCCGGTAACGTTCTCAACACCCCAAGGCGATAAGCAAAGCACCATGTGGGCGGTGGGTTTCTTCAATGCCACGGCAGCTTATACATTGGGAACAGTGTGGCAGGCCGACGGCACCGCGAAAATTCCGCAGGACGACGTCAGCTTTGACGAAGGCGCGGTAATCGGTAAGCCGCTTTTCAATACGCTCAGCCCTGATGTGCTGCCAGTGATGGAGAATCTTCCGAGCTGGAATGCCAATATCTCAGATCCAACGTTCTGCAGTTGCACACCTGCTAACGGTAAAGAGTGTACGTTGATTGAAGAGAGCGAGCAGTGCCCTCGCAGTACTACCGAGTGGGGTGACGTGACCTTGCTGCAATTCGACTTTGCTGTAAAAGACAGTCGTGCCAAAGGTACTGAGTGGGTGTTCGGTACCTTCGTTGCTGACGGTCAGCGTAAGGCGGATGTAGCAGACCCGTGGCAGCGTATTGCTCTGCTGGGTGTTATGTGGGGTAACGACACACCACCAGAAGGTCAGCTTGCGTATAACCATCCGGTCGACGTGAAGAAAAATGGCTTTAAACAGGAAGTTATTTTTTGGGATACCGTTGATGAGCTGAATAAATACGGTGGTGATGACGTCATGAAGCAAATGGGGCATCTGGGCTGTAATTATCGCTTAAATGGC
This sequence comes from Thalassolituus maritimus, assembly GCA_913019975.1. Taxonomy (GTDB): domain Bacteria; phylum Pseudomonadota; class Gammaproteobacteria; order Pseudomonadales; family Oceanobacteraceae; genus Thalassolituus. The sequence continues at coordinate 58,146 of CAJWBH010000009.1, forward strand.
CCTGCGGATAATGCCAACAGCTCATGTATGTCCTGTCATGGAACGGCTTCTGTACCAGACAAAAATCTGGTGACACCGCCACTTCTCTCGCAGTTCTCATCTCTGACCAAAGAATGTGTCACGCCAAATGCGGCTAACCCGGCTATTGGTAAAGATCGCAGTGGTGCTGATGCAACAGTGAATAACGGTATCGGCTTTGCTGAAATAGACAGTATTTACTTCGCCAATACGCCAGCAGCTGAGCCATTTAATATGACGGTTGAAACAGGCTCTGGCCCAGTTAACGTGATGGGCGATGGCGTACCGGCTTATGACAGCGGACGCAGCAGCTGGATTTCACTGGATTATTCATTGCAGCTTTCTATTTCGCTGACGCAGTGGATGCAATGGCAGGATCACAGCGATGATCCAATTGAGGGACGCATTCATATGAAAGAAATCCGACGCGGTTACCCAGCTGGAGTCGGGCATAAAGCGGAATAATTTAAGTACGTTGTAAACAAAAAAGCCCGGCCATTGTTAATGGCCGGGCTTTTTTATTGTGATCATTCAGGAAGCCCAATTCTGGTTGCCAGAACCGAAGGTCGAGGACATTGCACCTTTGAGGTTGCGTGCCATTCCGCATAGGCTGGCGGCTTTACCAGCAATAACGACGACGCCACCGGCAATAGCCAGTGCAGAACCTAAGCCTGCTGGGCTTGAAGCCGCCAGCTCGACAAGTTTCTGCACACTTTCGACACCGGCTTCACCCGCAAAGTGAGCGCCAGCACCGGTGAAAGCAACCGCACCTGCCGCTTTGCCAATTTCTTTCAGAGCATCATTGCGAGCATCTGGATTATGTAAAACGTCGTTCTTATTGAGGTTTACATCGACAAAACTCATACCGACGGACTTACAGATAGCTTCCAGATCTTTTTTACTGGTGTGACGTCCACGAGGATTGGAAAAGAAAACATCCTGATTGGCCATGCCTTTCTGCGCAGTGATGATATCGCTGGCAACCGGGTTCGCTTTGATAAAGCGTAGTGCCTGTACGAATGTGCCACAGCCTTCCCCATGAATCAGCCACTTCATACTCTTGCTCTGCTTTTGCGCTTGCTGGATCATTGATACAAGGCTTTGAACATGCTCTTTGCTGGTGAATTCGTTGTTCAGCCAGAACAGGGAATAATGGTTGCCTCGCTGGCGAGCATCTGAGAGTGCGTTACTGCCTTTTATGTAGGCTTTTTCAATATGAACACCCATCATTCGCCCAGCCCGCTCTTTGTTTTCGAACTCTCCTGAAATAGCAGCAACATGAGCATTATTTGACCAAGCGTGATCTAAATCCATCGCGGTAGATGGGCTTGAACTTTCAGAAACTTCCCAGCTATCACCCTCCCATCTTGGCTTGTAAATACCCGGGGTTCTGGCTGAAATATGAGCGTCGTTTTTAAAGCTGATCAGGTTGATGAATATATCTTTCCGATCAGCACTGGTCGTATACGAGAAGCTGAATGCACCTATGCTCGCTTTGGGAGCGACCGTTTTATCGCCAACGGCAAGGCGCAATACCGCCCTTAGTAATGTGGTTTCATAGTAGTTACCGACGTGGGAGTTCTTGATTGTCTCCCACGATGCTTTCTGACTTTCCGGAATATGCACATTGTGTGCGATTCCAGATTCATGGCTGCTGAATATCTGAGCGTATCCTGCTTTAGTAACTGACATAACTACTCTCCGTGTAATGGTTAAATATGGAATTCGGGTGCTGGGTCGCCTGGTTCTAGAATGATGGCGCGTGTTTCGCCCTGGCTTGCAACCCCTTCACGCCATTTGGCGGGATACTTCCAGGTTGCAGGCTGGCGCTCCGGGCTAATAGAGGCATTGGGGTACTTGGACCTGACCTCCTGCTTTCGCTTTTCGGCGTGATCACTCAGTTGCCAGTGAATGCTACCGACAACCAGATCCCGGACTTTGCTCGCAGCCTCTATTGATTCTGCAACCGGCATGCTTCCAAAATTAATAAAGCGTAAAAATAAGATGTAATGATCATCCAGGGCAGTCACTGCGAAGGCTTTAAAATTAGAGTCTTCGTGCTCTTCAGGCTTGTCTGCCGGGAGGTCTTTGTGCTGCTCAAACAAGATCCATGGGTTGCCCTGTTTGCTCTCGACCCGCCAGTTTACAGGCGCAAGCTTCCGCCCGAAATCAGGCATTGCTGGGCCTGTTTCATACAAATAGCGCATGACTACTTGCTCTAAAGTAGCTGGATTGAAACAGCTCATTCCTTCTGGAAGGCAATCAACTCTTAATGATGTGACCTGAAAATCAGTCATTCCAATGGAATCAAACTTCCAGATTGGGCCGAAAAACTCCCAATTCCGACGAATACAGTTGGCGTAGCTGAACTTATTATCTTCGTATTCGTGGCCGTAGTCGTAAATGGAGCGTTCGTAGATATTAGGAATATCCTTCGGCTCGACATCAGCGTCGAAACCGGCTGAGGAATAGTGCGGTGGCAGCGTGATATCCAGCTTGCAGCCAGCAATGGATACAGACACGCGCTCTGGATTGTCCAGACCGGGAACGTAGGGATTTTTATGAGAGGCAAAGAGGCGCTTAAACATAGTCCATTGCAAGTGATCCTGAATTGACCTGAGTGTAACAATCTGAGCCGTACCAAACCATAGTCAAGCTGTGACATATGTCTGTTTAATAAACAAAAAAGCCCGCCGAGCAGACATGCCTGGCGGGCTTTTCTTGGTCAAGGTATCAGCCTTACAACACCGAAATATCCGCGATACCGATAAACAGCCCTTGCAGTTGCTTCAGCAGTGCGAGACGGTTGTTTTTCACGGCTTCGTCATCGGCCATGACCATAACGTTATCGAAGAAAGCATCCACTGCGGTACGCAGGCCAGCCAGTTCGTTCAGGGCGGCGGCGTAATCGCCTTTGGCCATCAGGGGCTCGAGCGCCTGATGCTTGGCTGCGATTTCGCGGGCCAGTACCTGCTCTTCGTTCTGTGAAAGCAGCTCGCCGTTAACTTTGGCTTCGACGGCATCGCCGCCGTTCTTGGCGAGGATGTTGGATACACGCTTGTTCGCGGCAGCCAGTGATTCGGCAGCATCGAGCTTGCTGAATTCGAACACGGCCTTAACGCGACGGTTCACATCCAGTGCATTGGTAACGCCCAGAGCGCGTACTGCCTGGAATACGCCAGTCGGGATGTTCTCATCCGCGTACCAGGCGCTGAAACGATCCAGCATGTATTCGATCAGGGTGGCTTTGGTATCGGCCTTCGGTGCCGTTTTCCAGTCGCCTTCAAGTGCGTAATCAATCAGAGTCGCCAGATCAATATTGATCTCTTTCTCAACCAGAATACGCAGCACACCCAGAGACGCACGACGCAGTGCGAACGGGTCTTTGGAGCCCGTTGGGATCTGACCTAAGCCAAACAGACCGACAAGGCTGTCGAGACGGTCGGCCAGTGCAATCAGAGTACCGGTCTGTGTTGCCGGCAGTTCATCACCCGCAAACGCAGGCATGTACTGTTCAACCATGGCGGCTGCAACATCGGCGTGCTCGCCATCGTGTTCCGCGTAGTATTTACCGGCGAGACCTTGCAGGTCGGTGAACTCAAACACCATGTTGGATACGAGGTCGTTCTTACACAGCTGCGCTGCACGCTCAACCAGTGCTTTATCGCCACCGGTTTCGCCAGCGATGCGGGCTGCCAGTGCGCCAATGCGGCGGGCTTTATCAGCAACGGAACCGAGTTTGTTTACCCAGACGACGTTCTCGAGCTTGGCGAAACGGCTTTCCAGTTTCTGCTTACGGTCGGTATCCCAGAAGAAGGCAGCATCGGCCAGACGTGGACGGATCACTTTCTCGTTACCTGAGATCACCTGCGCAGGGTCTTTCGACTCGATGTTTGATACCGTGATGAAGTTAGGCAGCAGTTTGCCATCTTTCATCACGTGGAAGTATTTTTGATGCTCTTTCATAGAAGACACCAGTGCTTCTGGCGGAACGCGCAGGAAGTCTTCGTCGAATGAGCCAGCCAGAGCGACAGGCCACTCGTTGAGTGCGGTCACTTCGTCGAGCAGGTCCTCATCAATAATGGCTTCGCCACCGAGGTTTTTTCCTTCAGCTGTGACCTGTTCTTTGATCAGGGCTGAGCGCTCTGCAAAGCTGGCCATCACATAGGCGCTACGCAAGGTTTCCTGATACGCCATTGGGTTGGCAATCACGATCTCGCCCGGTGCATGGAAACGGTGGCCACGGCTGGTATTACCGGCTTTCAGGCCCAGCACTTCGCCATCAACTACCGCATCACCCAGCAGCATGACCAGCCACTGTACCGGACGTACGAATTCAACACGTGATGCACCCCAGCGCATACGCTTAGGAATTGGCAGCTTATCGAGACTGGTCTGAATGATGCCGGCGAGAAGTTCGGTAGTCTGCTGGCCTTTGATGGTGCGTTGCAGCATCAGCTTACCGGCATTTTTGCCGTGTGACTCGGGTGCCGTCTGAAGTTCAGAGGCATCAGCGCCTGCCCGTGAGGCAAAGCCTACAGCCGCTTTTGTTGGGTTACCGTCGGCATCAAAGGCAATGTTCGCCGGAGGGCCGTAGAGAGTTTCTTCTTTATCGGCCTGTTCGCACTGGAGTGCTTCAATCGTGATGGCGAGGCGACGTGGAGCAGCGTAGCTGACGACGTTTCCGTGGCTCAGGCCAGCTTCTTTCAGGCCGGCTTCAACACCAGTAGTGAAAGCGTCAGACAGCGACTTTAACGCCGTTGGTGGCAGCTCTTCGGTACCGAGCTCTACCAGAAAATCTTTATTAGACTGGCTCATTTTACTTCTCCTCCTGAGCGGCAGCTTTTGCTTCGCGGTCGGCTTTTTCGGCCTGATACTTGGCGAGCACATCAGCACGGTTGGCTTCTTCAGCCAGCGGGAAGCCCAGTTCTGCACGGCTGTTGAAGTACGCCTGTGCAACTGAGCGCGCCAGAGTGCGGACGCGGAGGATATAGCCCTGACGCTCGGTCACAGAGATGGCGCCACGGGCATCGAGGAGGTTGAAGGTATGTGATGCCTTCAGAACCTGCTCGTAGGCTGGCAGAGGCAAGCCAGCATCAATCAGGCGAGCGCAGTCTTTTTCGTACTGATCAAACGCAGTGAACAAAAAGTCTACGTCCGCGTGTTCAAAGTTGTACGCCGACTGCTCGACTTCGTTCTGGTGGAATACATCGCCGTAAGTCACGGCTTTGCCGTCCGGGCCGTAGGTCCAGACCAGATCGTAAACAGAATCGACTTCCTGCAGGTACATGGCGATACGCTCAAGACCATAGGTGATTTCGCCAGTCACCGGGAAGCACTCAAGGCCGCCCACTTGCTGGAAGTACGTGAACTGAGTGACTTCCATACCGTTCAGCCAGACTTCCCAACCCAGACCCCAGGCGCCCAGCGTTGGAGATTCCCAGTTGTCTTCAACGAAGCGGATGTCGTGCACCAGAGGATCAACGCCCATTGCACGCAGCGAATCGAGGTAGAGTTCCTGAATGTTTACCGGATTAGGTTTCAGAACCACCTGGAACTGGTAGTAGTGCTGCAGACGGTTCGGGTTCTCACCATAACGGCCATCGGTCGGGCGGCGGCTTGGCTGAACATAGGCAGATGCCCAGTTTTCAGGGCCAATAGCACGCAGGAAGGTAGCGGTGTGGAAGGTACCGGCACCGACTTCCATATCGAGCGGTTGATTGATCACACAGCCCTGCTCGGACCAGTATTCCTGCAGGGCAGCGATAAGGCCCTGGAAGGTTTTGATGTTATGGCGGCTCTCACTCACGGTGATAATTCCTGTGGTTTGCGCGAATTCAAAGACTGGCGATTATAGCAGTGGCGGCGCGGGATAACAGGGGGCAGACGCCCCGTCTTCATTGGGGAAAGTAAACGGACACAAAAAAAGGGGCCAAGGCCCCTTTTTTCACGCTGATTGGTGTTTTGCTGAAAGCTGTTCAGCCTTGCAGCCAGCCATTCAGCATATTGATGTCGCCTTCGTTCAGCGTGCCTGCGTAGTACTTCAGGGTCAGCAGGTTGATGATGTAGTCATAACGCGCGTTTGCGTAGTCACGCTCTGCACCGTACAGCTGCTGCTGTGCGTCGAGCACTTCAACAATATTGCGGGTACCGACTTTGTACCCTGTCTGGGTCGCATCCAGTGCACTACGTGCAGAGCGGATCGACTGCTGGCGTGCCTTGATGTTCAGAACATCATTCTGGACCTGCAGGTACAGAGTACGGATATTCTGACGAACTGTGCGTCGTTCGTTCTCAAGCAGATAGTCAGCGGCAGCGTAATTCAGAGCAGCCTGTTTGGTCTGAGCATACAGAGAACCACCGGCCAGCAGAGGTACTGATACCTTGATGCCATAAGCGGTTCGGGTGGCGCTAGCAGGATCTTCGGTGATGGTTGTGGCCTGATCGCCGTCTTCATAGTTAGCAAAAACTTCTACGGTAGGCAGGTGCGCTGCACGTGCGGCGTTGCGTTGCAGGCGAGCGGCTTCAAGTTGTGAGTCCACCATGCGCAGGCCCGGGAATTTATCCATGCCGGAAGTAACCCAGGCGTTCGGGTCGGCAGGCTCTGGACGATTCATGTCCACCGAGCCTTTCAACGCGGCAACATCACTGATGGTCTGGCCTGTCAGCTGCTCAAGCGTTTCGTACTGAATCTGGCGGTTTGCCTGCTGGCCCAGCAGGTTGGCATAACTCAGATCGTAAGCGGCTTGCGCCGAATGAACATCGGTAATCGCAGTCAGGCCGACGTCATAGCGCTGCTTAGTTTGCTCCAGTGAGCGTTGCACGGCTTTCAGTTCAGCATCGGCAGTCGACAGGTTGTCTTCGGCACGCAGGACGTTGAAGTAGGCTTCCGCCGTACGAAGCAGCAGTTGCTGTTCGGCCATTTGCAGCTCGTAAATGCCGTTGTCGTTACCAGCGCGAGCTGCCTTGTAGGTGTACCAGCTGTTCAGGTTGAACAGTGACATTCCGGCGGTAACCGAGAATGCGCCGAGTTCGTAATCAGTGACCAGTCCGTTTACACCGTCGATTTCGATTTCGACATTAGTGTGCGTGTAGCTGGCTTCTGCCTGTGGCAGCAGAGCGCCGCGGGCGATCATGACGTTGTATGCATCTGCTTCGCGACTGGCGCGGGCAGCAGCAATTTGTGGGTCGTTGCTGGCGGCCATGTCGTATATGGTGCTGAGATCTGCAGCAATAACGGCCGATGGCAACAGGATTGCAGATGTCAGAGTAAGCAGTTTTTTCATAAAGGTGCCTTTCCCAGGAGAAGGTATAAAATGCTCTCAGGTGCCCCTGGAATTTCCGGAGGTGCACCAAGTCTAACAGAAATTATCCGGCTTTCAGTTTCACCTTTGTTGCTACTGAGCGAACAGTCAGTATTGCCGGTGTTTATTCGAATATTCTTGTATAGATATATAGATAGGTCAAGCATGTCCGTTTTCCCATCGCCCATGACAGCCGCCGATGTCGTCGTGGAGGCAAAAGAAGTCGCATATCAGGGGTTCTTCCGCATGGAAAAGCTCACCCTTCGCCATAAACGCTTTAACGGCGAATGGATGGGGCCGTTCACTCGTGAGCTTTTCGAGCGCGGGCAGGCGGTCTGTGTCCTGCTGTTTGATCCCAAAAAAGATGCAGTGGTGCTGCTTGAGCAGTTTCGCGTCGGGGCGCTTGAGGATGAACGTTCTCCCTGGCTGATTGAGCTGGTCGCGGGCATGGTGGAAGAGGGCGAAACGCCTGAGGACGTCGCCTTGCGTGAATCCGAAGAAGAGGCTGGCACCGTGCCCACCCGCCTGATTCCTGTGTGCAATTACTGGGTGTCCCCAGGCGGTACCAGCGAAAAGGTCGCGATTTTCTGTGGACTGATCGACAGTGAAGGCATGGGCGGGCTGCATGGTCTTGATGACGAACATGAAGACATCCGTGCATTTGTGGTGCCGTTTGACGATGCCTATCGCGGTGTGGAGGATGGCACCATCAACAACGCGGCGACCATTATGGCGTTACAATGGCTGAAGATTAATCACGCCTCAGTGACTGCTTAAAGGCAGCGTTCAGGACGACACATGCGCTCTTTTGAGGGCGTCTTCAGTCATGTCTGACATTGCCGGTAGTGGCGCTGATCAGGAAAATCTTCATGCGTCCTGCTAAGGTGTTGTGTCTTTGATATTTACTCCGGAGAGAACGCTTGCGCCGTAAACGCTACGTCCCTGACCTGCAGGAAATGGCTTCCGTTGCCGAGTCGAATTACCTGCGATTCCTTCGCTTGCTGCCTGAGACCGACGAAGGCGGTGAGCGCACGTTTGCGATCACAGGGATGGGTGATCAGAGTGCCCGGGTGCGGATCAGGATCGACGAGGTGCAGCCATACACCACGATGCTGACCGTACAGCAGGAGGGCTTGAGCCCGGAGTGGGTCACTCCTCCTTCCATGAATGTGCGCCTGTACCACGACGCCAGCATGGCCGAGGTGCTGAGTTACCAGAACCAGCATAAATTTGAGGGGCGGTATCAATACCCCAATCCTCAGATGCGCATGCCCGATGAAAAAATTCAGCTGAATAAGTTTCTTGCCGACTGGCTCGAGCACTGTCTGCAGCACGGGCATGTCGAGCAGCCTTTCAGTTTTACGCCGACCTTTTAATTAAGTGTGTTGAGCCGGGCCACTCTGGCCTGGGCTGGTACTTTTTTCGTATATTGGCCCGTATATTCCGATATGTGATGGGTTTCCGTTCGGGGCTTCGACAGACGTCTAGTATATAGTCTCAGCCCACTGAAATTCACACTGAGGCCAACGTGTTCCAACTGACATCCGCCGAGACATTGCGCATCGTGCAGGTGACCGATACCCATCTCTTCGGGGATATCGGTGGTAAGCTGCTGGGCGTACCCACGTACGACAGTATGCACGCCGTTTTGTCTCAGTTGGATGCGTTTCCGTTTCAGGCTGATGCCATGCTTGTCACAGGCGACCTGTCTCAGGATGGCAGCGAACAATCCTACCGCCTGCTGGACGATGCCATGGCCCGCTTCGGTGCCCCTGTCTTCTGGCTTCCCGGAAATCATGACGAACCCCGTAATCTGGAGAAAGTCGGACGCGAGCGGGATCATCTGCATAAGGTGATCCGCAGCGAACACTGGCAGATTGTGATGCTCGACTCTCAGGTGGAAGGTGCTGTGTTTGGCCAGCTCAGGCAGGAGGAGTTGGATATGCTCGAACGTGCTCTGACGGAGCGGGATGACCTGCATTCGCTCGTTTGTCTGCATCATCATCCGATCCCGATGAACAGCGAGTGGATGGACAACATCGGTTTGCGCAACCGTCAGGCGCTGATGGATATTCTCAGTACTCATGACAACGCGAAAGGTGTGCTCTGGGGCCACGTGCATCAGAGCTGCGATGGTTACGTGAATGGCGTGCGCCTGATGTCCACGCCCTCAACCTGTATACAGTTTGAGCCGCAGACCAGTGGCTTCAGTCTTGATGAAGCTGCACCGGGTTTCCGCTGGTTAGAGCTGCACAAAGATGGGCGCATCAGCACGGGCGTTGAACGCCTGAGCAATGTATCCTTTGCGGTAGATCGTACCCAGACAGGATATTGATATGCTGATTCCAGCCTCTGTGCAAAACAGCGGCTGCCTTTATCTCCACGGTTTTCTCAGCTCACCTGCATCTGAGAAGGCCCAGCAGATGATGGCTCTGTTCCGTGAACATCCCGAACTCGGTTCCATTAATGCCCCTTTTATCCACTTCGCTCCTCAGGATGCCATTGCACTCGCCGAGCAGGCCTTGGCGGAATTGCGTGAGAAGCATGACCGGGTCTGGATTGTCGGCAGTTCGTTGGGTGGCTTTTACGCGACCTTTTTAGCCGAAAAGCACGATGTTCCTGCCGTATTGATCAACCCCGCGGTCAGGCCGTTCGAATTGTTCAGGCATTACCTCGGCGAGCACACTCACTACCATACGGGCGAAACGCTGCTACTCGAACAAGCGCACCTGCATCAGCTTGAAGCGCTCAATACGCCAGTTGTTCAGAATCCTCAGAATCTGCTGCTGCTATTGCAGACAGGCGATGAAACTCTCGATTACCGGCATGCTGCTGAGCTGTATCGCGAATGCCCGGCCTGGCTGGAAGGCGGCGGTGATCATAGTTTCCAGCATTTTATTGATCGGGTACCTCAGATGCTGGGGCACTTGAGTCGCCTCTGGTAGGCAGACTCCCCCACGCCCCGGTATACTCCGGACATTACTGCAATTCATGGTTTGACAGGGGAACAGATGTCAAAGCAATACACCGCCTCATCGATTGAAGTCCTGAGTGGTCTGGACCCGGTCCGTAAGCGTCCGGGCATGTACACCGAAACTACCCGCCCGAATCACCTGGCGCAGGAAGTGATTGATAACTCGGTGGACGAAGCTCTCGCAGGTCACGCCAGCAAGATCGAAGTGACGCTGCACGAAGATGGCTCAATGACTGTGCTTGATGACGGTCGTGGTATGCCAACGGATATTCACCCTGAACATGGTATTTCGGGCGTTGAACTGATTCTTACCCAGTTACATGCCGGGGGTAAGTTCAGTAATGACAATTACCAGTTCTCCGGTGGTCTGCACGGTGTCGGTGTTTCTGTCGTGAATGCCCTGTCGCAGGTGCTCGAAGTAACCATCTGGCGCGACGGTCAGGTCCAGCGCATTGGCTTTAAAGACGGTTATAAAGCGATTGATCTTCAGGTGGTCGACACCTGTGGTAAGAAACGCACCGGTACCAGCGTTCGCTTTTTACCGGACCCTCAATACTTTGATACTCCCAAGTTTTCTGTCGCACGACTCAAGCACAACCTGCGTGCTAAAGCGGTTCTCTGCCCGGGACTGCGTATCAAGTTCAATGCCCCGAACGCTGAAGACAGTGCTGAGTGGTATTACGAAGATGGTCTGAAAGATTACCTCAAAGTATCGACAACTGGCTGGGAAGCGATCCCCGAAGAGCCCTTCACAGGCGCAATGAGCGGCGATACTGAAGGTGTCGACTGGGCCGTGCTCTGGCTGCCTGAAGGCGGAGAGCTGTTGCAGGAAAGTTACGTTAACCTGATCCCGACCGCGCAGGGCGGTACTCATGTGAATGGCTTCCGTTCTGGCTTGCTCGACGCGTTGCGTGAGTTCTGCGAATTCCGCAACCTGTTGCCGCGCGGGATCAAGCTGACACCAGATGATCTCTGGGAGCGCTGCTCATATGTTTTGTCTGCCAAGTTAGCCGACCCTCAGTTTGCGGGTCAGACCAAAGAGCGCCTGTCTTCTCGTGAAGCCTCAGCTTTTATCTCGGGCGTAGTGAAAGATGCCTTCGCGCTTTGGCTGAATGAAAATACCGCGGATGCCGAACGTCTGGCTGAGCTGGCGATTTCCAGTGCGCAGTCGCGTTTGCGCAAATCCAAGAAAGTCGCACGTAAGAAAATTACTCAGGGTCCAGCTTTGCCGGGCAAGCTGGCCGACTGTACCGGTCAGGACAGCGAACGTACGGAACTCTTTCTGGTGGAAGGTGATTCGGCGGGTGGTTCTGCCAAGCAGGCCCGTGATCGCGAGTTTCAGGCCATCATGCCGCTGCGCGGTAAGATTCTGAATACCTGGGAAGTGGAGTCAGGAGAAATTCTGGCATCGCAGGAAGTACACGATATCGCCGTTGCTCTTGGGATTGACCCAGCATCAGATAACCTTGATGGCCTGCGTTACGGCAAGATCTGTATTCTCGCCGACGCAGACTCCGATGGTCTGCATATCGCGACCCTGCTGTGCGCGTTGTTTGTGCGTCACTTCCGCAAGCTGGTGGCGGATGGCCACGTCTATGTCGCGATGCCGCCGCTGTACCGGATCGACGTCGGTAAAGATGTCTACTACGCGTTAGACGAAGGTGAAAAGCAGGGCGTTCTTGAACGCATTAAAGCCGAAAATAAGCGTGGCAAAGTGAACGTCCAGCGCTTTAAAGGTCTGGGTGAAATGAACCCGATGCAGTTACGTGAAACCACGATGGACCCGAATACCCGACGTCTCGTCCAGCTGTCGCTGGAGCCGGGGGATGGCACCAATGAAATGATGGATATGCTGTTGGCGAAGAAGCGCTCCTCTGACCGTAAGGAATGGTTAGAGACGCACGGCAACGAGGTTGAGATTCTCTGATTTTTCACCGCTCCACTGTTTCCAGCACAATAGCCGGCAGTGCGCTGCTGGCACCCTTGCCTGCTATGGCTGATGGGATTGCTGCTGAGCCGTTTGATCTGATTCTGGCCGTATTACTGCTGGCCATGATTTCAGTATTCACTGTGCTGCTGTTGCTTCAGCAGCGCCAGCTACGCGCGCGCAGTGATCGTCAGCTGGGTGCGCATACCGCCTTGTTCGGCAACATTTTCGGGGCGCTGCCTGAGATGGTGTTCTACAAAGACCGGCGCGGCGTCTATCGCCTGTGTAATGGGCCGGGTAGTCGTTTTCTTGGTCGTCCGGCTGATGAAATTAAAGGTCAGCGTGATACCGACTTCTTCGATGTGCAGAGTGCTAAGCGGATGCGCCAGCGCGATGTTGAAGCCATTGAGCGACGCAGTGCGATACGCTCAGAAGAATGGTTGCTTGGGCCGGATGGTGAACAGGTACTGCTCGAGATAAACCGCCAGCCGCTGTTCAGTGACACTCAGGAGTGTGTCGGTGTGCTTCTTACATGCCGTGACATTACGGAAACCCGCGAAAAGCAGAAGAAACTTGAGTATCAGGCGCGTCATGACATTCTGACCGGGCTTGCCAACAGAGCGCTGCTGCATGAAAAACTGACCTTTGCGCTGCAGATGGCAAAGCGCAATGATGAGTCGCTGGCGGTAATTTTCATCGACCTTGACCGTTTCCGTGAAGTGAACGATGCGCTGGGCCATACGGTCGGTGATCTGCTGCTACGTGACGTTGCTCACCGCTTGAGCAGTAATCTGCGAGATAGTGATATCTGCGCCCGCTTGAGTGGCGATGAATTTGTCGTCGTACTGACGCAGGCGGATAAAGCCTACGTTGAGAGCAAGTGCACACAGCTTCTCGAAGCTTTAGCACGTGCATATCAGTTGCAGGGCCATTTGCTCAGTATCAATGCCAGCGCAGGGATTGCACTGGCCCCTGAGCATGGGGACAACAGTGATATTCTGCTAGTACATGCTGATGCCGCACTGCATCACGCAAAAGCGCTCGGGCGCAATCGCAGCTGCATCTATTCACAGGAACTGTCGGCTCATAAGAGCAGTCAGTTGTCGCTGGAGCAGGACTTGAGAGATGCGGTTGAGAATGAAGAGTTCAGCCTCGAGTTTCAGGGGCAGTTCCGGCCCGGAGAGCGAGTCCCTCGCCGGGTCGAAACACTGATCCGCTGGCCTCATGAATTACGCGGCCAGGTTTCTCCGCATGAATTTATTCCATTGGCAGAAAGCAGTGGCCTGATCCGGGAACTCGGTTTCTGGGTGTTACGACGCGCATGCGCTGAGTTCATGAGTTGGCGTCAGCAGGGAATGAAACTTGAGAAAATTGCCGTCAATGTGTCGGCCATGCAGATCAACAGTCGCTTCGCCGAAACGGTTGAAACCATTATGAAAGAAACCGGTTTCGAGCCCGCTTGGCTGGAGCTCGAAGTGACCGAATCGTTAATGATGTCGGGCATGACCGAGGTGAACAACCAGATTCACCAGCTTCGGGCGCTGGGTGTCGAGTTTTCAATTGATGATTTTGGTACCGGATACTCTTCGTTGAGCAAGCTAAAAGAGATGCCCGTCAGTGTGTTGAAAATCGACCGGTCGTTCGTGCGTAACATTCACGATCAGGAAAACGACTACGAGATCGCCCGCGCGATAGTGGCCATGGCCGATAGCCTGAACATTGAAGTGGTGGCTGAGGGCGTTGAAAATGAAGAGCAGGGCGAGACCCTGAGACACCTTGGCTGCGAATGGTTGCAAGGATACCTGTACGGCCGGCCTATGGCGGCGGACGATTTCCTCAGGCACTATTCCGAAACGTAGTCCTAAACGCAGTTTAATTGTTAAGTCAGAAGCAGAATATTTTAAACACGGCCCTGTGACGGGCCTCGAGCAGACAACCGGATACTATGACGGATCAGATCAGTTATACCGATGATGGCGTTGAACGTCAGTCACTCAAACAATACACCGAGAATGCGTACCTGAATTACTCCATGTACGTCATTCTTGATCGCGCACTGCCTCATGTGGGCGATGGTATGAAGCCGGTACAGCGCCGGATCATTTATGCCATGAGCGAACTTGGCCTGAAGTCTACGGCTAAGTACAAAAAATCGGCCCGTACTGTCGGTGACGTGTTGGGTAAGTATCACCCACATGGCGACAGCGCCTGTTATGAAGCCATGGTGCTGATGGCTCAGCCGTTCTCATACCGTTATCCGCTGGTCGATGGTCAGGGTAACTGGGGTGCGCCGGACGATCCGAAGTCCTTTGCTGCGATGCGTTATACCGAAGCTAAGTTGTCACAGTTTGCTGATGTGCTTCTGAGCGAGCTTGGTCAGGGTACGGTCGAGTGGCAGCCGAACTTTGATGGCACCATGGACGAGCCTGCAACACTGCCAGCACGTCTGCCGACAGTGATGCTCAACGGTACGACCGGTATCGCGGTGGGCATGGCGACGGATATTCCGCCGCATAATGTCCGCGAAGTGACCTCGGCATGTATTCGCCTGCTGGATGAACCGAAAGCCGATATTGATGCTCTGTGTGAGCATGTCATGGCGCCGGACTTCCCGACAGAAGCCGAGATCATTACCCCACGCGAAGATCTCAAGAAGATGTACCGCACGGGTAAAGGCAGCGTCAAAATGCGCGCGGTCTACACTCTTGAAGACGGTGATATCGTCATTACGGCGCTGCCGCATCAGGTGTCTGGCGCCAAGATTCTTGAGCAGATCGCCGCTCAGATGCAGGCTAAGAAGCTGCCGCTCGTAACGGATTTACGTGACGAGTCAGATCACGAAAACCCGACTAGATTGGTGATCGTGCCTAAGTCCAACCGGGTTGATACCGCCGCAGTGATGGCGCATCTGTTTGCGACGACTGACCTTGAGAAGAACTATCGCGTTAATATGAACGTGATCGGTCTTGATGGTCGCCCGCAGGTCAAAGATCTTAAAACCATGCTCAGTGAGTGGCTGGAATACCGTACCGGTACGGTGCGTCGTCGCTTGCAGCATCGCCTGGATAAAGTACTGGCGCGTTTGCATATCCTTGAAGGTTTGTTGGTTGCCTTCCTGAACATCGACGAAGTGATCGATATTATCCGCACTGAAGACAAACCAAAGCCGGTGCTGATGGAACGCTTTGGTATTTCAGATATTCAGGCCGAAGCCATTCTTGAGTTAAAGCTTCGTCATCTGGCCAAGCTCGAAGAAATGAAGATCCGTGGCGAACAGGATGAGCTGGAGAAAGAGCGCGACATGCTCGAGAAAACTCTGGGTTCTGAACGTCGTATGAAAACTCTGATTAAGAAAGAACTCACTGCCGATGCGGAGCAGTATGGCGATGAACGTCGTTCTCCGGTGGTTACCCGTGCCGAGGCGAGAGCCTTCAGCGAGACCGAGCTGGTGTCTGCCGATCCGGTTACGGTGGTACTGTCGCAGAAAGGTTGGGTCCGCGCCGCCAAGGGTCATGACGTTGATGGTGCAAACCTGAGCTACAAAGCCGGTGATGCCTTCCTCACGTCGGCCAAAGGTAAATCGAATCAGAGTGTGATCTTCCTTGATAACACTGGCCGATCGTACAGTTTGCAGGCGCATACACTGCCTTCAGCACGGGGTCAGGGTGAGCCGTTAACTGGCAAGCTGAACCCTCCGGCAGGCAGTCTGTTCACGAATGCATTGATGGGCAAAGACGATGACCGCTACCTGCTAAGTACCGACGCGGGCTATGGCTTTATCGGTACGCTCGCTGACATGCAGAGCAAGAACAAAGCCGGTAAGACACTGGTTACTGTGCCGACCAACGCGAAAGTGTTGCCACCAACACTGATCGACGAGCCGGATAAGAGCTGGATTGCCGCGGTGAGTAATGAAGGGCGGATGCTGGTCTTCCCTGCGGCTGATCTCCCACAGATGGCGCGCGGTAAAGGCAACAAGATGATCAACATCAACGGCACCCGGGCGGCCGCCAGAGAAGAGCTGATGGTTGCCACGCTTGCTTTCAAAGAAGGGGATACCCTGCTGGTTCATGCCGGTAAGCGTCACCTGAAACTCAAGTTCTCAGATCTTGAACATTACCAGGGAGAGCGTGGGCGCCGTGGTAACAAGTTACCGCGTGGTTTCCAGAATGTTGATTCGATGGAGGTTCAGGGGGCTGACTAAATCAGCGCCCACCTTCTGAAGCAACGAAAAGGTCGGGTTGCCGCTCCGGCCTTAACAGATCTGCAACGGCCTGGGATGTTGGTCTTGCTCTGATCGTGCCATCGGTCGTCACGCTTGCGATGCCGGTGCAAGTTGCCCCCTGAGGGACAGTCGCTGCCGAGCGGTTTGCCTCGCCACTGAGTATTGCATCAATCTCAGCCTGACTGAGTGCTTCCAGGGTCTCCGCCGCGGTGACCTTATGTCCTTCGAAATAGGCTGTTTGTTCACTGTCCCACGAGCCATCGAAATTTCTGTCGAAGTGCTTGTATTGTCCGTGCATCATGCCTTCATCCAGAGTGATGCTCAGAGAGCCCGATTCGCTGTAAGGTGAAGTCGCAGTCTTATCGGTCAGTGAATAGGCGCCGCGCAACTGTGAAGCCTGTTGGTTGAGTGTTATTGGCGTGAAATTAGCGGTGCAGTCGTGTAGCCGGAATTCTCCGTGGCCAGTCTCTTCCAGTACGACAAGCTGTCGTCCGGACATTTGGGTGCGGATATCACTTCCTGAGTCATTGATGCTATCGCTCATTGTTGTCTGAACATACCATACCCCCGCTGGGGAGCTGTCTGTTCGCGAGCTGTCTGCGTTTGAATTATCGCTCATGCATCCACTGATGCAGGTAAGTGAGGCAAGGATCATCGTTGATAGAACTGAGCGCCTGGTCTTCATAACAACTCCTTGCCTGGGTATTCACTAAATCGGTTAACTACCATAGCAATCCATTCCTGGATGAAAACGGGCCCTTAATGACAAGACTGTTAATTTGAGGAGGAAGTCACAAATCCAGCGTTTTCCGGTACGCTTTCTGTCAAATTTGTCACAGATATCAAGAAATGGAAGGCGATTACCTGTTTGTCTACGGCAGCTTAAGGCCGGCTGCGCGCTTTACCAGTTCCATAGTGGGCTCCGATAAGGCAAGAGCACTCCTGACAAAAGACCGCCATGAGACGGCTGCGACTGTTCCTGGTCACTTGCTCTCATTGGGGCTCTATCCTGGGTGGGTCGCGCCCGGAAGCTTGCCGGGTACTTCGTCATATTCACATGTTCAGGGAGACATTTATTGCGTTAATGACCGCATTCTTGCCTGCCTTGATGTGTATGAGGGTTGTTCCGCCTCTTGCCCACAGCCTCATGAATACCGTCGGTGTAAGGTGATAGCGGTAACCGCAGAGGGTTCTGAAATCGAGGTTTGGGTGTATGAGTACATCGGCCATTTAACTGGAATGATCCGGCGGATAGAGCTGATTCCATCAAACGACTGGCTAAAAATGTAACAAAACGAGCCATTGAATTCGTAATCCGGCCGGAAAAGATATGGGCGGCATGATTACCAGACCTTACTATGTTGCCTGCTTATAAGTGAATGAACGACTCATAGAGGAGTAATAATGAAAATAGTTAAAGCGATAGCCGCGCTGGTGGTGGTTGTAGTCATTGGTATTACAGGCACTATCATGGTTGCCCCAGAGGGGACCGCAGCGTTTCTGGTTGATGTGAAACGCGGCCTTGGAGACCTTGAACAGAAAGAAATTACACTGCCAAGTGGTCTGACCTACGTTTACCTGGAGTCAGAAAATACCGACGCTGACACGCTGGTTCTGTTGCACGGCTTTGGTGCTGACAAAGACAACTTCACTGAGTCAGCGCCATACCTGAAAGACTTCCACCTGATCGTGCCTGATCATATTGGTTTTGGTGAATCGTCGAAACCTAACCCAGCTGACTACACACCAACCGCTCAGGCCAAACGTTTGCATGAGTTGTTCAGCGAGCTGAATCTTGATCGTAAGATCCATATGGGCGGCAGCTCCATGGGTGGCCATATTGCTATGACCTACGCCGCGCTGTATCCAGCTGAGGTAAAGAGCCTCTGGTTGCTTGATCCGGGCGGTGTCTGGTCTGCGCCAAAATCTGAAGTCATGGAGATTATCGAAGAAACGGGCAAGAACCCACTGACAGCCAAAACCGAAGATGAATTTCGCGATGTGTTCGACATCGTAATGAGTGAGCCGCCGTTTGTCCCTGGGTTCGTGTTGGACCAGATGGCTAAGAAACGCATCGACAACTTTGAACTGGAACAGGATATTTTCGTTCAGATCAAATCGGACAGTGTTGAAGAACGTGTGACTGGCCTCGAGACCCCGACGCTTCTGGTTTGGGGTGTCGAAGATCGCGTGCTTAACGTCGGTGCAACGGATGTTCTCGAACAGCTGATGCAGAACGTGACTACTATCAAGATGGAAGGTATTGGCCACCTGCCTCAGCTGGAAGCGCCAAAGCAGACCGCTGAAGATCTGAAAGCCTTTATTGCGGGGCTTGAGCAGTAATCAATTACGGTGTTAAACCAAAGAAAAGGCCAGCAATTGCTGGCCTTTTTGTTTGCCCTACGATTACTTCACCATAGTCCTGATTTGCTATGGCAGCTATAATCCGGCGCTTTACTCACTCCCATCTGGAATCCGCCCATGACTGAGAAAACTTTTGTCCGCGAGCGTCTGTATGACGACTACGCCCAGTCCTTCACTGTCAGTGATCTGCTGTTTGAAGTAAAAACCGAACATCAGCATCTGGAGATCTTTGAGACGCCGTTTCTTGGCCGGGTGATGCTGCTTGATGGCGTGGTACAGACCACCGAGAAAGATGAATTTATCTATCACGAGATGATGGTGCATGTGCCGATGCTGGCACACCACAATCCAAAGCGTGTCCTGATTATTGGTGGTGGCGACGGGGGTATCCTGCGCGAAGTTCTGCGTCATAAGAACGTAGAGCACGTGACTCAGGTTGAGATCGACCAGAGCGTGATAGATATGTGCAAAGAGTACTTTCCGAAACACTCTGACGGCGCCTATGACGACCCGAAAGCCAATATCGTCATTGCTGACGGCAAAGACTTCGTGGCCAACTGCACTGACAAGTTTGATGTAATTATCGCTGACTCTACCGATCCTATTGGTCCGGGCGAAGTATTGTTCACCTCTGACTTCTACGCCGATGAGAAAAAGTGCCTGAACGAGGGCGGCATCATGGTGGCCCAGAATGGCGTGCCATTTATGCAGGGCGATGAAGTGACTAACACTTACCAGCGCCTGAGCAAGATTTATAACGAAGCCAGCTTCTACGTTGCTCCGGTACCAACTTATGCGGGCGGCTTTATGTCTCTGGCATGGGCAACAGACGATGAGTCACTGCGCAAGCAAACAGTTGAGCAGATTCAGGCGCGCTATGATGCGGCGGGCTTTGAAACCCGTTACTACAACCCTGAAGTACACGTCGCCAGCTTCGCGTTGCCGAATTACGTGAAAGTGCTGATGAAGTAAGGCATTTGCCTGGTATTCATCTGAAGCCCTAAGGCAAAGATAGAAGTAATGATAGAAACGATAACGCCCGCGTTGGTTGCTACCAGCGCGGGCGTTTTTCGTATTGGTGCCTAAAAATGCCGTCCGGGATCCTGTCTGGCGTGCAGTACCCGGATGATTTGTACCGAATTCGCTCGTATCTGGTAGTAGATAACATGGCTCTCTACTAACAGGCTGCGGGTGTCGGTTAACAAACTATCGAGTAACTCAGGCCGCAGTACACCACTATGAGGCTGCTCCACTAGCCTCCAGAATGTATCTTTGATCGCATCCAGATAATCTCGCGCTTTCCTCTGTCCCCATTGTTGGGCACTGTAGCGGTAGATATCGCTAAGATCGTTATTCGCTGCGGGCGAAATGGTTAGTGCGAAAGTCACGTCTGAAATCAGCCGGTGATGTCTTTAAACAGGCTATCTAACGCATCACGGGATTCAACCTTGATGCCTTCGCCCTGGTTGAGCTGGTCCGCTCCGACCTTTAGCTGCTCACGCAGCTGCGCCAGTTTCAGCTCACGAACCCAGTCTTCGTGGGTTTCCATAAAACGCAGAGCTTCCCGTACAACCTCACTGGCATTGTTATAAAGGCCGCTTTCTACCTTGGCTTTAACCCGTGATTCGAGTTCAGAAGTGAGCGAGATATGCATGGTGAGCCTCTCTGATTGAGTGGATATTGGTTTCAGATTATGAGTCGCTACAAAGATTGTCAATTTTTGATTATTGCCTGAGGTTTATTTCTTAACCGGCTACCTTCGACGTACTTTGACAATAGACCCTGAGCTCCTTTCTTTATAAAGTGCCCCAAAAGAAATCACAGGGACTCTAACGTGAAGGCAACGTACTCACCTTTGCTCGCTATGCTGTTTGTTGTCGGGGCACTGACCGGCTGCGGCGACTCAGGCAGCAAAGACAAAACACCGGCTGATCCGGGCAGTTACAGCGAAAATTCTGAAAACGAGCAAGCGTCTGAGCAACCAACGACTTACGCCGTTACGCTTGCCGCGACCGACGGCGGTGTACTCAGTCTGACGGGTACGCAAACCGTTGAAGAAGGCACCGGTTTCAGCGTAAGCATCACGCCAGATACCGGCTATCGCATTGAATCGGCCAGCGGTTGTGGCGGCTTACTTACCGATAACACCTTTACAGTGGATGCCATCACTGCTGATTGTGCCATCAACGCCACCTTCGCCCGCCTTGAATACATAGTGTCTATCAATGCCAGCGGCAATGGTACTGTCACGCCCGATACGGCACAAACCGTATTGCACGGTGACAACCTGACCCTGACGGTAGCGCCAGACAGCGGATATTACGCCTCGGCCATCACAGGTTGTGAAGGTACGCGCACAGGCAACGACTACATTACGAATATTACCGCCGACTGCACTATCGACGTCATCTTTAATGAGCAAGGGCAGCTCAATGATACTGGCATCACCCTGTGCGGTAACTACGATGCCGAAGATGAAGCCCAGTGGAGTTCAACGTTCAACTGTACCGATACTGGAGCGACGCACACCGCAGATGGTATTGATGCCGACGGCAATCTGATACCTTCGGGGCAGGATGCCCACTATGGCCGCGATCCACAAGCTGCCAACGGCCAGCTCGCCAAAACCGGTGCTGGCGATGCTGGTTTTGACTTCACCAAACTCGATGCGAGCGGCAACGATCTGCCAGAAAGCGCCACCGAATGGTCCTGCGTGCGCGACAACGTTACCGGCTTAATCTGGGAGGTCAAAACCCCTTCTGATGGTAACGTCGGCGACAGCCTCCATGATGCCGACGACCGATATAACTGGTACGACACCGACTCCTCCACCAATGGCGGCTCTGTCGGTTACGCCGATGACGATGGGGCTATCTGTTACGGCTACGACAACGCTAACAGCACCACGCATTGCAATACCGAGGCCTTTGTAGATCGCGTCAATGCCGCCGGCCTGTGTGGCGCTAACGACTGGCGCATGCCTAAAAAAGAAGAGCTGCGCAGCATCGTTCATTATGGGCGTGCCAATCCCGGTATTGAGATTGGTTACTTCCCTAACACTATTAGCACTTGGTATTGGTCAGGGTCACCTAATGCTCGTCGTAATAGTCATTCTTGGATTATGAACTTCTACACTGGCGGTGATGGTAACTTTAGCCGTGACGCCGACTTTAGAGTAAGGGTCGTTCGTTCTGCGCATAATTGATCACTAAAGAGGAAAATTGAATGAAAAACTATTTGTCAGTTGTCGTCGTTTTGCTGGTGCCTTTGCTGGCTTTCGCGCAGACAGTGAACCCCGATATTGAAAATATCACACCTGATAGTCGTTATACCTTACACGACGATGGTACGGTTACGGACAACGAGACTCGTTTGATGTGGTTGCAGTGCTCAGAAGGACAAGTCTGGGAACCTAATGGTGGTGCGGGTAACTGCACCGGCGCGGCAACAACTTATACTTGGAGTGATGCTCTTACGTTGACCTCAGGTATATCAGTTGCGGGCTATTCAGACTGGCGCCTACCGAATATTAAAGAATTGAGCTCCCTGGTTGCGGAGGATCGTTTAGATCCGGCGATTAATCTAGCAATTTTTCCGGCGACACCCTCATCAAGTTTCTGGTCGGGATCGCCGGAAGCAGGCCGCGATGGCTATTCGTGGACTGTGGAGTTTGAATACGGCGCTGATTTCTCTAGGCAACGTAATGCATATTATCATGTTCGATTAGTACGTCACTTACCATAATTCGGATTTGGGGCAGTAATGTGTTCAGAAGGCAGGTATAGCTTCAGTCCGACAACTGCTCTTTCACCAACGCCAGCAACTGCGCTACTGCACCACGATTACTCTCTACCACGTCCAGCCCTTTATGACCCATCGCTTCGCGGGCAATGCTGTCCCTCAGCAAGCGAATTACCTCATCCTGCAACGCCGGCAGGCTTTCGCAAACGGCTATGGCGCCAGCCTCGGTCAGTTCATTAACAATACTGGTGAAGTTTATGTGATCAGCACCAATCAAGGTGGCTTTGCCGAGTGCAGCCGGTTCAATTGGGTTGTGACCGCCGCCGCCCGGATAAAGGCTTCCGCCCATGACGACGACATCGGCTGCGGCAAGCATATTCAGCATTTCGCCCATGGTATCGGCAACATAAATCTGAATATCGTCAGAGACGTTGCCATTCGTGCGGCGGTGGACGTGCAGGTGGCGGCTACGGGCAGCATTGGTCACTGGCTCAAAACGTTCTGGGTGGCGTGGAATCAGTAGTAGCAGGAGGCCTGGAATGGCTTTCTCTAACGCTGGATAGATATCAAGGAGTTGTTCGTCTTCGGTCGGGTGGCTGGATGCGAGTGCCAGTACCGGGCGATCTGCTCCCCATTGCCCGCGAAGCGCGACTCCCTGCTTATGGCAGTCCTCCGGAACAGTGACATCAAACTTTACGCTGCCGGTTACTTTCATACGGCCGGTGGGTAACCCTAATTCAATAAAGCGCTGGCCGTCCGTCGGATTCTGCACTGCGACTACACTCAGGCTGTGTAGCATTGGGCGGGTCAACGCTGGGAGTTTTGCGTATCCACGAGCAGACTTCTCGGACAGTCGGGCGTTCGCCAGTACCACTGGAAGGTCATGCTTAGCGCATGATGCCAATAGGTTTGGCCAGAGTTCAGTTTCAATAATGACCAAGGCACCAGGCTGGATGTTCTTGATAAAACGATTGATGAATGACGGCAGGTCATACGGCAGGTACATGTGGAACACGCGCTCGCCGAATATGCGTTTTACCTGCTCTGAGCCCGTTGGAGTCGTACTGGTAATGATGACCGGCGTGTTCGGGTTCTGCTCCATGAACTGTTTGACAAACTGAGCCGCTGCGAGCGTTTCACCGACGGATACAGCATGCACCCAAAGGCCGCCCGGACGTGGCCTATGGGGCAGAAAACCGAAGCGTTCAGCGACACGCTGGCGGTAACCCGGGTTCGCGCGTCCACGCCACCACAGTCGGGCGACGATTAAGGGTAAGAAGAGGCTGTAAATCAGGGTGTAGATGTGTCGTGCCACAGTGCGTCCGGGTACTGAATGTCGGGCCCGGATAGTAGCACAAATCAGAGGTCGCCTATGTTAAACTGCGCGCTTTCTGATCTACCGGCGACTCCCCTGATGGATGTAACTATCCCTGATTTTCACAAAGCCCGGGTTCTGGTATTCGGCGACATTATGCTCGACCGCTACTGGGGTGGCCCGACGTCACGTATTTCTCCCGAGGCACCTGTGCCTGTGGTGAAAATTCAGGACACAGAGAACCGTGCTGGTGGTGCGGGCAACGTTGCGTTGAACATTGCGGTGCTCGGTGGTCAGGTCGACCTGCTTGGCATTACCGGTCAGGATGACAACGCTGCTTTGCTCGAAGGTCTGTTACAGGATGCCGGCGTTATTTGTGATTTCCAAAGGCACGACACCCATCCGACCATCACCAAATTGCGGATTATCAGCCGTCAGCAGCAGCTGATTCGTCTCGACTTTGAAGATGCCTTTCATGCGGTGGATATCTCCGCATCGAAAGCGTCGTTTGAAGCTCGCTTAAAAAATACGGGTGTAGTCATCTTGTCGGATTACGGCAAAGGCTCGCTGGCAGATCCTCAGCCTCTGATTAAAGCCGCGAAAGCGCAGAATGTTCCGGTTCTGGTCGACCCGAAAGGTGCGGACTTCGAGAAATATCGGGGCGCGACCCTGATTACACCGAATCTCAGCGAGTTTGAGGCCGTGGTTGGCCCGGCTCAGTCGGACGAAGCGCTGGTTGCAAAAGCCCGTGCGCTAGTCGAAGAGTTTGATCTCGAAGGCGTGCTGGTGACCCGCAGTGAAAAGGGCATGACCCTGGTACGTCGCGACGCTGAGCCTTTCCATCTGCCGACCCGCGCCCGCGAGGTGTACGATGTGACCGGTGCCGGTGATACCGTAATTTCTGTTCTGGCGGCCTCGCTGGCTGCTGGTGCTGGTTTTGAAGAGGCTACTGTGTTGGCAAATACTGCTGCTGGCATTGTGGTCGGCAAGCTGGGTACCGCAACGGCCTCAACCGAAGAGTTGCGCCGTGAGCTGCGTCAGGACAGCCAGCAGGGTGCTGGCCTGTTTGATGAAGACTCGCTGATGGTACTGGTCGAGGAGGCCCGTGAACGTGGTGAAACTCTGGTCATGACCAATGGCTGTTTCGACATTATTCATCCCGGTCATGTGCAGTATCTGAAAGAAGCGAAAGCCTTGGGTGACCGCCTGTTGGTTGCGGTGAACTCTGACGAATCTGTGTCGCGCCTGAAAGGCCCGGCACGTCCAATTAACCCACTCGACCACCGAATGGCTGTGTTATCTGGCCTTGAAAGCGTGGACTGGGTGGTGCCTTTTACCGAAGATACCCCGGAGCGCCTGATCTGTCGGGTGCTGCCGGATATTCTGGTGAAGGGTGGTGACTACCGCATCGAAGAGATTGCTGGTGGTCAGTGTGTACAGCAAAACGGTGGTGACGTGATCATCCTGAGCTTTAAAGACAACTGCTCAACCACGGCCATTGTTAAACGCATTCAGGAGACAGAAGCATGATTATCGTAACAGGCGGCGCTGGCTTTATTGGCAGCAACATCGTTAAAGCCCTGAACGCGATGGGGCGCACCGACATCATCGTGGTGGACGACCTGAGCGACGGTCGCCAGTTCTATAACATCAGCGATTGCGATATTGCCGACTATCTGGATAAGGATGACTTTATCCAGCGCGTACAGATTGATGATGGCCTGCTGGACGATGTTGAAGCTATCTTCCACGAAGGTGCCTGCTCATCCACTACCGAGTGGGATGGCAAGTTTATGATGGAGAACAACTACGAGTACTCCAAGATTCTGCTGCATGCCTGCCTCGAACAGGGTATTCCGTATCTGTATGCCTCCAGCGCATCGGTTTACGGCGGCAGCGACGTATTCAAAGAAGAGCGCGCTCACGAAAAGCCTCTGAACGTGTACGGCTACTCTAAGTGGCAGTTCGACCAATACGTTCGTCAGTTGCAGGCCACTTATCCGAATAACCGTTTCCCAAGTCAGGTTGTGGGCTTCCGTTATTTCAACGTGTATGGCCCGCGTGAGCAGCACAAAGGCTCTATGTCGTCAGTAGCTTTTCACTTCAATAACCAGATTAAGGACACCGGCGTTTGTAAGCTGTTTGGCGAGACCGAAGGCTGGGGTGCTGGCGAGCAGCGCCGTGACTTCGTCTATGTCGGCGATGTTGTGAAAGTGAACCTCTGGTTCTGGCAGCAGAGAGCGGCATCGGGGATTTACAATTTGGGAACAGGTAAATGCCAGAGCTTTAACGACGTTGCAGATGCCGTCGTTGCGTGGCATGGCGCGAAAGGTACCGATGGCAAGAAAGAGTACATTCCGTTCCCGGATCATCTGAAAGGTGCATACCAGAGCTTCACCGAAGCGGATATCTCGAATTTGCGTGCAGCTGGCTACACCGACGAATTTTTCACAGTTGAACAGGGCGTTAACGCGTATCTGGACTGGCTGAATGGCTGATGTATCTAAAGGCGGCGCGGAGCAGCTCAAAGCTCCGCTCCACCCTAAGCACTGGCCCATCTGGTTGGGCGTAGGATTGCTCGCGCTTCTGACTCGCTTGCCCTTTTCATGGCAGTTGGGAATCGGCAAAGGTATTGGCTTGCTGCTACACAAGGTCGCCGGGAGTCGTCGCAGAATTGCCGAAGTAAATATGGAAATCTGCTTTCCAGAGAAATCCCCGGCTGAGCGTGATGCCCTGGTACGTCAGATCTTTATCGATAATGGCATCGGTTTGATGGAAACTGCTGGTGGTCAGTGTGTACAGCAAAACGGTGGTGACGTGATCATCCTGAGCTTTAAAGACAACTGCTCAACCACGGCCATTGTTAAACGCATTCAGGAGACAGAAGCATGATTATCGTAACAGGCGGCGCTGGCTTTATTGGCAGCAACATCGTTAAAGCCCTGAACGCGATGGGGCGCACCGACATCATCGTGGTGGACGACCTGAGCGACGGTCGCCAGTTCTATAACATCAGCGATTGCGATATTGCCGACTATCTGGATAAGGATGACTTTATCCAGCGCGTACAGATTGATGATGGCCTGCTGGACGATGTTGAAGCTATCTTCCACGAAGGTGCCTGCTCATCCACTACCGAGTGGGATGGCAAGTTTATGATGGAGAACAACTACGAGTACTCCAAGATTCTGCTGCATGCCTGCCTCGAACAGGGTATTCCGTATCTGTATGCCTCCAGCGCATCGGTTTACGGCGGCAGCGACGTATTCAAAGAAGAGCGCGCTCACGAAAAGCCTCTGAACGTGTACGGCTACTCTAAGTGGCAGTTCGACCAATACGTTCGTCAGTTGCAGGCCACTTATCCGAATAACCGTTTCCCAAGTCAGGTTGTGGGCTTCCGTTATTTCAACGTGTATGGCCCGCGTGAGCAGCACAAAGGCTCTATGTCGTCAGTAGCTTTTCACTTCAATAACCAGATTAAGGACACCGGCGTTTGTAAGCTGTTTGGCGAGACCGAAGGCTGGGGTGCTGGCGAGCAGCGCCGTGACTTCGTCTATGTCGGCGATGTTGTGAAAGTGAACCTCTGGTTCTGGCAGCAGAGAGCGGCATCGGGGATTTACAATTTGGGAACAGGTAAATGCCAGAGCTTTAACGACGTTGCAGATGCCGTCGTTGCGTGGCATGGCGCGAAAGGTACCGATGGCAAGAAAGAGTACATTCCGTTCCCGGATCATCTGAAAGGTGCATACCAGAGCTTCACCGAAGCGGATATCTCGAATTTGCGTGCAGCTGGCTACACCGACGAATTTTTCACAGTTGAACAGGGCGTTAACGCGTATCTGGACTGGCTGAATGGCTGATGTATCTAAAGGCGGCGCGGAGCAGCTCAAAGCTCCGCTCCACCCTAAGCACTGGCCCATCTGGTTGGGCGTAGGATTGCTCGCGCTTCTGACTCGCTTGCCCTTTTCATGGCAGTTGGGAATCGGCAAAGGTATTGGCTTGCTGCTACACAAGGTCGCCGGGAGTCGTCGCAGAATTGCCGAAGTAAATATGGAAATCTGCTTTCCAGAGAAATCCCCGGCTGAGCGTGATGCCCTGGTACGTCAGATCTTTATCGATAATGGCATCGGTTTGATGGAAACCTTTATGGGCTGGTTCCGTGATCCTCAGTGGTTGGCCGCCCGCACGGATTTTGTAGGTTTCGATAAGGTGCGAGAGGCACAGAATAACGGTCAGGGTGTGATGTTGCTCGGTGCTCATTACTCCATGCTGGATCTCGCTGGCAGCCTGGTCAGTACAGTGCAACGCGTGAGCGTAAGCTATCGCCCGCAGGATAACCCGGTGATGAATTATGTAATGGAGCGGAACCGCGCCCGTTTGTACGATGAATGCCTGACGCGTAAAGACATCCGTGGATTCATCCGTACGTTACGTCAGGGCAACGTGCTCTGGTACGCCCAGGATCAGGATTTCGGCCGTAAGAACAGCATCTTCGTAAACTTCTTTGGCCACCCGGCGGCGACGATTACAGCGACTTCCCGTATCGCGAAAGCGGGTAAGGCGCTGGTGATGCCGATCACTTACTTCCGTAAAGATGATAACTCGGGCTATACCGTCACGGTGCATGATCCTTTACCGATTCCGAGCGGCGATGACGCAGCCGACGCCCAAATGGCGAATGACTTTATCGAAGCACAGTTACGGGAGCACCCCTCTCAGTATCTGTGGCTACACAAGCGCTTTAAGACAACGGTTGACCCTGACATGAAAAAGGGCAGCATTTACCGCAAGAAAAAATAACAACAACTTACGGGGTTTTATCATCATGCAAAAAGTACTGATCACAGGTGCAGCCAGCGGTCTTGGCCGCGAACTGGCCTTACGCTTCGCTAAAGAAGGTGCCGATATCTGTATCGCAGATATTAACAGCGAGGGCTCGGCTGAAACTCTGGAGCTGGTAGAAAAAGCAGGTGGTAAAGGCTGGACGGCCTATCTGGATGTCACCTCTGAAGATCAGTGGAATGCACTGCGTGCTGATGTTGAAGAGCGGTGGGGTGGCCTTGATGTCCTGATTAATAATGCTGGTGTTGCCACTGGCGACCGTATTGACGCGGGCGAGTGGGCCTGGTGGGAATGGATCATCGATATCAATCTGAAAGGCGTCGCTCTGGGCTGCCGGACCTTTACCCCTGTAATGAAGAAGCAGAACAGCGGCTACATTATGAATACTGCTTCGCTTGCCGGTCTGATGATTCTGCCGTCAATGGCCTCCTACAATGTTGCTAAGGCGGGTGTGATCGCACTCTCTGAGACCATGTACTACGAGCTGCACGCTTATAACATCAAAGTCACGGCGCTGTGCCCGGGCTTCTTCCGTACCAATCTGAATAAGACGATGAAAACGTCTGACCCTTCGATGTTGAAGTTCGTCGACAAGGTGTTCGAGAAGTCAGAGCTGGATGCCAGTGAAGTGGCTGATCGCGCCTATAAGTCGCTGATGAAGGGCGAGATGATCTGCAATCCGCACCCGATTGGCCGCAAAGCGGTATTTATTAAGCGTTGGCTGGGTGGTCTGTTCCGCTGGAAAGTGAAGCAGGCATCATTCGATTTGCGGCGTCGTGAAGAGTCACTGCAAAAGCAAAGCTGATTTTGTTCAGTTGGCTTAATCGTCGAAACACACGCATTAAAAAGGGCCGCATGAGCGGCCCTTTTTAATTGAACGGAAGTGAGAGTATTTTAACGACTTACTGAACGGACAGGCTTGCTATCGCTCTCGTCTTCCATGCTGTTATCCGCTGGCTCAGATTC
Source organism: Thalassolituus maritimus (assembly GCA_913019975.1). Taxonomy (GTDB): domain Bacteria; phylum Pseudomonadota; class Gammaproteobacteria; order Pseudomonadales; family Oceanobacteraceae; genus Thalassolituus. Next base: position 87,822 of record CAJWBH010000009.1, read on the forward strand.
TATGAGGTCAGGCTCTTCGGGGTCAGCTGATGGATTAGCACGCAGAATCCCGAGTCCGCCGTCATCACTGACATCAATGCCGCTGACCAGGCTGACAACAAAGTCGATGTCGGTTACGTCACCGTTAACCTCGACGACTTCTTCAGTCACTGAGTCAGGATAGCCGCCGCAGGTTTCCCCGTTCTGGCAGATGAAAAGATCAACGTCGATATCTGAACCTGCGACAATCCGATAGCTGCCGGTAGGCACATCCGTGACCGCGTAGCTGCCATTTGGATTTACGAGGGTCTCTGCAACGATTTCGGCGGTTTCAGAATCCTCCAGCAGTACATACTGAGGCGCTGAATCTGTCATGGTGATGATGTCACCGACCCGCATAGTTACTGTCACATCGAGACTGTTGCCAGTATCTGGTGTAAAGCGGACCAGACCTTCGTACATGCCATCTACAAGGTCGGCGCGATCGACAGTCACTACGTATTCGCCAAAGCCATTACTGTCGACATCACTCGGGCTGATCGTGAGCCAGTCTTCGCTGACGTCTGTCGTGATGACGGGGTCATCAGCTTCATCATTAACGTTGTTCAGGGTAAGGGTCAGTGAAGAGCCTGAACCGAACTGAAGCTCGTCGGGGTCGCTCTCCAGTACAGGAACCTGGGGAACACTGCCGCCGCCGGCGAGGTTGTTTGCTTCCTGAACCGCCTTTAGCGCGTTGATAAGACCGTGTCCGAACTCATTATCACGACCGGCAGCGCCGATGTCGTCGGTAATCCGACCGCTACTCAGCAAGGAATCTACTTCGCCCGGAGTCAGTGTTGGGTCGACCGCTTTCATCAGCGCAAGAACACCGGCGACGTGCGGTGTCGCCATCGATGTGCCTTGCTGAAGCGTATAAGCACTTTGTCGAGTGCCTGCGGAGTCATCCACCGAGGTACTTAGTACACCGTCCGCTTGCCCATCAGAGTTTGTGTCGTTACGTAGGTCTCCGCCCGGAGCAGCAACGTCTATCTTGCTGCCAAAGTTTGAGTAGTAGGCCAGGCTGTCATCAGGGGCGGTAGCACTGACAGAAATCACACCATCGTATGACGCTGGGTAGAAAAGTTCATCGGTGGAGCTGTTTCCTGCTGCGGCGACGATAATAACGCCGGCATTCCGGGCTGCGGTAAATGCATCCTGTTCCGCCGAGCTGCGGAAGCTCGAGCCAAGGCTGAGGTTTATGATGTCCGCCCGGGATGATGGCAGGGTTCCACTGTCATTACTCAGACGTGCAGCATAGCGAACCGCCTGAAGTACGTCGTATGTTGAGCCTTCACCGTTAAGGCCAAGCACCCTGAGAGGCATAACCCGGGTATCCCAGCCAGCTCCTGCGGTCCCTTGTTGGTTATTGGTGGCTGCCGCAATTGTTCCGGTGACGTGAGTGCCATGCCACGAGCTGGCTCCGCGTTGGTTGCTGTCGCCTGGATCATCAGGGTTCGAATCAATGCCATCACCATCGCGGCTTACCGAGGAGTCGCTGATGAAGTCGTAGCCCGATACCAGCTTACCGGCCAGATCCTCATGGTTGAGGAATACCCCGCTATCAATCACGGCAACAGTCACAGAAGAAGAGCCTGTGGAAAGGTCCCAAGCTTGCGGAAGACGTATATCCGCGTAGTGAAACTGTAGGCGATACAAGCCATCATCCGGTGTGGCTGTGGCATAACGGATGTAGTTAGGTTCGGCGTACTCAACGTCATCGCGCTGATTCAGTGCCTTAATAGCTGAGAGAGTGTCGCGGCCAGCGTTAAAAGCACTCAGATCCTGACCAGTACTGGCCGATAGGCGCTCAACCGATGCCGGTTTCCTAAGGTTGAGTTTGACCGGGCGATCGGTCGCAGTGCTCATCGCTTGTGCACGATGGTCCCGCACATTGAAGGCAGTAATAGCGGAGGTATCCGCAGTGTCTTTCCATTGCACGATGGCCTCACCCGGCTTGAACGATGGCCGGGCAGGTTGTGACTCAGATGCGGTTGGCAACAGGCTATTACTTGCCGGGAGGATCTGTAAAACATACTTAGAGATACCACTGTAGGCGAACACCTCAAGAATGTAGTCACCATCGGCCGGCACTGAAAATTCTTCGCGGTTGGTCTCTGACTGTGAACTGCGGATGGGGTCGCCGCCGGTATTCAGATACAGATACATGTCCAGATCACCCGCGTATGCGCTATCCGGATTGTTATTGCCGTAGTAGTCAACGACGTTCATTACGATTCGCTGTCCGCCCTGAAGTGAGACTGCATAGTAGTCACTTTCATCCGCTACGTTAGCGAAACGTTCAAACTCTGCATCGCCGGTCGCTGTGGCGTTGGTTGGCGTGTTCGAAGCAAAGCCTTGCACTGTGACCACGTTTGGCAGGGGCTGGCCATTGAACGGATCGTCGTTGGTCAGGGAGCCGCTATAAACGTCATTGATGTCGTAATCGATGACTGTCTGCCCGGCGGTGAATAGAGTACCACTGACCGTGTGTCCGGAATTTGAGTCTCCGTCTGAACAGCCAGCCAGCATGGCTGTGCTCAGCAGGGCAGCCGCGAAACTGGCTACTGTCGAAGTAGCATTACGAGTGTTACATTCATCATCGATTAAAATGTCAGGAGTCATGGTTTCATCTTCTTCGCTACTGGTGGCGCCTCCACGTCCTGCTAAGACCAGGCTCAGCGCAATACATATGGGAGAGAGCCGGTTCACAATACGTTCCTTTCAAACTGCATTCTGTTGTCCATTTCCCGCTCATTCGCTCGGCTATAAAATCCAGATACGACCTGGCCGGGATTTCAGATGCAAAGGATACGTGACTGGCAGTTATGGTGTCAGTCTTTCTTCGTATGGTCGTCACTCAGGCACTTCTATAGTCTAGCTGGATACAGCGGCAAGGAGGCCCGATGTCACTTTCTACAGTTTATACCCGTGCTCAAGTTGGCATAGAGTCGCCATTGGTTCAGGTTGAGGTGCACTTGTCTGGCGGTTTGCCTTCTTTAAGTCTGGTCGGTTTGCCTGAGACGGCGGTTAAAGAATCCAAGGATCGCGTGCGCAGTGCGATTCTGAACAGTCACTACGAATTTCCGGCTAAGCGCATCACTATCAACCTCGCGCCTGCTGATCTGCCAAAAGAGGGAGGGCGCTATGATCTGGCGATTGCGTTGGGCATTCTTGCGTCTTCAGATCAGGTACCGAAAGATAAGCTTGCCGATTATGAATTCGTTGGCGAACTGACCTTGTCTGGCGAGCTGCGCCCGGTGACGGGTATTCTCCCAACAGCGTTACGTGCGGCGCATGCGGGTAAGACGCTGATCGTGCCCGCTGGTAATGCCGGTGAGGCAGCCCTCTGTCATGAGGCCAGAATTCTACAGGCGCGTTCCTTATCCGAAGTCTGTAGCTGGTTGCACAATAATGAATCCCTGCCGGAAGTCAGCCCTGAGGATGCACCGGTTCGTACCTCCCGTCTGACGAATGATCTTTCTGAGGTAAAAGGCCAGGTCGGTGCTCGGCGAGCGCTTGAGATAGCCGCAGCTGGGCAGCATAACTTACTTTTTATCGGGCCTCCGGGGACTGGTAAAACCATGCTGGCGTCGCGTTTGCCCGGAATTCTGCCGCCGATGAGCAATGACGAGGCCTTGGTCGCTGCGTCTGTCGCTTCCATCAGTCACCACAGCGGCGACTGGCAAAGCCGTTGGGGGCAGAGGCCCTTCCGGGCACCTCACCATACTTCCTCGGGTGTTGCTCTTGTTGGCGGTGGCGGTAACCCCAAGCCCGGTGAGATATCTTTAGCGCACGGTGGGGTTTTGTTTCTGGACGAGTTGCCGGAGTACAGCCGCAAGGTGCTCGATGTTCTGCGGGAACCTCTGGAGAGTGGCGAAATCGTCATCAGCCGTGCCAACCGCTCTGTCACTTACCCGGCTAGTTTCCAGTTAATTGCTGCGATGAACCCGTGTCCGTGTGGTTACTATGGCGATCCTTCCGGGCGCTGCCAGTGTACACCGGATCAGATCCGTCGTTATCAGGGGCAGACATCGGGGCCCTTGCTGGATCGGATTGATCTTCATGTTGACGTGCCTCCAGTATCACCAGCGCTGCTGCAGCAGGCGCCACCCTCAGAACCGAGTACGGCCGTCCGTGATCGCGTGATCGCCGCGCGTGATCGCCAGATGCGCAGGCAGGGCTGCGCGAATGCCTGCCTGTCGGGGCAACAGCGGGATGATGTGTGCCGGTTGCTTGAGAGTGATCAGGCATGGCTTCTGGACACGATCGCACGTCTGAATTTGTCTGCGCGCTCGTATCATCGTTTGTTGACCGTTGCGCGCACGCTCGCAGATCTGAATGACGCGGACAGCATTCAGCGCCAACACTTAATGGAAGCGATTGGTTTTCGGGCTCTTGACCGTTATCGGATGGCCTGACCCGGCGAGTTTGGTATAGTGCTCAGGTTGAAGAATAATAATTATCCGGAGAAACCTATGAGCCTGCTCAAAAAACTGACGATTGCCGCCAGCATTGCTGGTCTCGCTGCCTGTGGTGCAGACGACGACAGCGATGCCTACGTGCGTATTTTACATGCTTCACCTGATGCTCAGGCTGTGGATGTATACGTTAACGGCGAACTGCAGCTTAGTGATGTAGCTTTTCAGGATGGTACGGGTTATCTCAAATTGTCTGATGGCAATGCCAATATCGAACTGCGCCTTGCTGGTACAGATACCGTTGCTGCGTCTTATGCTGCGAGCCTGAACTCGAATGCATACTATGCCGCGATTGCCGTAAACCAGGCGAGTGACCTTGAGATTACGGTACTTGATGAAACTGACGTCGTCACTGACGGTGATATTGACTTGCGTGTACTTCACGCGGCACCAGCAGCCTCGTCAACAGACGTCGATGTGTTTGTATCAGAGCCCGATGCTGAGCTGGGGGAGACGCCTCAGGTGAATGCGTTGTCTTACCTGAGTAACCAGTTGCTCGAGGGTGTTGAAGATGGTTCTTATCAGGTGCGACTGACAGCGGATGGATCAACGGACGTTATATACGACTCAGGCTCGTTGAGCGTCAGTGATGATGCGATTGTTGTCGCTGTGAACAGTGATAAAGGCCGCTCCCCCGTTTCTTTGCTGGTTTGGGCCGGTCCTGCTGCGACTGCTATTCAAGACAACACGGCTGAGCTGCGTATCGTACACGCTATCGATACCCAGGATATTGATGTGTATATCGAAGGGGAGCTGTACGCTCCGTTGGAAGATATGAGTTACACCCAGGATTCAGGCTATGTTGTGTTTCCTGCGGGTTCACTGCCTATCAGCATTACTGCAGCTGATGCAGCTCTGGAAGATGCCCCATCTGGCTTATCAACCTCGCTTGAGCTTGAAAGAGGGGAGTCTTACACGCTGGTTGCGAGTGGCAGCAATGATGACTTCGCAAGCGCGATACGTATCTTCCTGACCGATCAGCGTGAGGCATCACAGGCGGGTTCCGCAGATATTCGCTTGATAAATGCATCCGTCGCTACAGATGTGAATTCGGCAGATGTTTATATCTATGAGTCTGCTGATAGTAGCCAGGAAGCATACGAAACCACTGGGATGAGTCAGGGCGATGACACTGACTATATCACTCTTGCTCCTGATACATACGACATTCACGTCGTCAATTCAGGTGCTACCAAAGCTGGGCCCGCGGTTGTCCCTGGGCTGACCAATCAGACGGTAGCTGAGGGAGATGTCGATTCAATCGTTATAATCGGTAAGACGACCCCGGTTGCGCTTAATTTATCATCTGACAAGCGCGCGGACTGATTGCTTTTACAAAACAAAAACGGGGCTTCAGCCCCGTTTTTTTGCGCCATGTTTCCCCCAAAGGTGTCTTCTTGCGAAACCCCGGTGACGTGCCAGACTGATAAAACAGACTGAGCAATTGCGGAGACCTGAATGAATAAACAACTGATCATATTTCTGTTAGTTATCGGTGCTTTTGTTGGCGCTATGTCTTATTACCATGTCAGCACGCCGAGTCCTTTTGATGGAGAGGCGTTCTTTGGCCCGAAAGAGACTCCAGCACCGCCACCTGAAACGCCTCAGGAGTAAACAGATTGCAACGGAGTCGGGCTGGTAGGGAATGCTAAAAAAGGCTCTGCTGCCCGGAAGCGTAATCGACAAGAACAGACTCCTGAACGCAGGCGCGCTCAATCAGTTTGTCGACTGACATGGGCTGAGCGTAAAAGTAGCCCTGCACACGATCACAGCCCAGTGAATGGATCACTTCAAGGCAGCTCTGGTCTTCAATCCCTTCTGCCGTTGTTTCCAGTTTCAGGCGTTTAGAAAGATCCAGCATGGTTGCGACTATATGCCGTTGCGCTGAGTTTTCGTCGTCGTGGTTCAGTGGCGTCACAAATGCCCGGTCAAGTTTGATGCCGGTAATTGGCAGGTCGCTGAGGTGAGAAAGCGACGAGAAGCCAGTACCAAAATCGTCTAGAACAATGCGGACTCCTGCCAGCTTTAAGCGGTTCAGGTTATTCAAAGATACGCTGGCGTCCAGCATCATCGCGGTTTCGGTGAGCTCCAGTTCGAGGCTGGCAGCGGGGACACCGGTTTCATCCAACAGGTCAAGAACCTTGTCGGCATAATCAGGGTCAGCTACCTCGGGAAAAGAAACATTCACCGCCATCCGGATATTGATGCCACGGTCGTTGAGTATATGCCAGACGCGCAGGGTTTCACGCAGGGCCCAGCTTCCCAGGGTGCGGATCAAGCCGGCCATTTCGGCATCCCGTATAAATGCCGTAGGCGGCACCATACCCAGCTCTGGATGTAGCCAGCGTAGCAGGGCTTCTGCGCCAACAATCGTCGCTGTGTGACTATCAAATTGTGGCTGGAATTCGAGGTAAAATTCTTTATTTCGCAGAGCGCGTATCAGGTCTTTAACGACCACAGATTCGTCCGCTGTCAGCGAGCGCCCCCCGATTCTGCTGCACATCATGCGGCTGCGCTCAATCTCGCGAACACAGTGCTGCAACGCTTCTCCCAGTTCATCGTATGAGTGAAGTGGTACCGGGGTACTCAAAAAAGCCGTCCACAGAAAGCTTGTATCATCATCGTGAGAGCGGACCCACTTTTCTGAAAGATGCTTTTTATTCTGGCTGACAATCACAAACTGATCGTCCAGGAGCTTCCCTATTAGTGCATCGGCGGGAGCGCTTGCCCGCAGTTGATGTTCAAACGATTGCTGGGTGTCAAAGCGGATTTCAGCGCTATCGCCGGAGGCAGCAGGCCGCCAGCGACAGCTCACGAGCTGCAGCATCAGGTCAGAATTGCGTTCCAGAAGGCTGCGACACTGCAGCATCCAGTTCTGGCGCGCCAGTAATGGACGGAGCTGACCAGCAACGCAGGCTCTGAGCTCAGTCAATCCGTGTTTGAGTGCGTGAGGTGTGAGGTGATCTGCGTCGATCCAGACGCAGGCATCAGGGTAGAAGGCCCGTTCGTCTGCGAATCCGATCAGTAGCGTCGGCACCTGAAGAGTCACCTCCTGAACCCGATCGCGTTGCTCCGGATCACCATGGGGCACGGTAATCACGACCATATGACCGTCCGGGATGGGAATAAACGCATCCAGCATGCCTGTACGAATCACGTTTTTCTGCTGCGCTGACTCCTGACACAGCCAGTCTGTCAGAAAATCAGGCATTGGGCTGTCAGTGCCCAGCGCCAGCAGCATCGGTTGCTCGGTGTCCATTCTCTGGCTCATCCTGAAACGGTGTACCCCAAAATTAATCCGCTCTATGACATATAGAAGAGAGAGCAGGGCTTCGCGAATGAATGGCCGGAAATGTGCCTCGATTGGCACGTTATTTTCACCCCTGACTTTGTTTCTTCCCTTGTCGGCAGTGGTGTCTCCTTTGCGGTAAATACTGGTAGAATCAGCGGCCTGTTTCAGAGGTATGTCCGTGGTCGATTTAAGTCAGCTCAATCCCCGTCAACGAGAAGCCGCCAAGTACATTGATGGCCCCTTGCTGGTGCTCGCGGGTGCGGGTTCGGGCAAGACCAGTGTGATCACCCGTAAGATCGCTTATCTGATCGACGCCTGTGGCATCAAATCGCACCATATTGCGGCGGTAACCTTTACCAATAAAGCCGCGAAAGAGATGAAAGAGCGGGTAATGCAGCTTACCGGCCGCGGTGGTGCTCGTGGGCTTACCGTCTCGACTTTCCATAACCTCGGGCTGGGTATTATCCGTCAGGAACTGGCTACCACAGGTTATAAATCAGGTTTTTCTATCCTCGATCAGGATGACTGCAAAGGTATTCTTCGCGACGTGATGCACCGGGAGCACGGTGATGACGGCGATATGCTGGACATGGTTCAGAACGAAATATCCAACCTGAAGAATGACCTGATCACGCCTGAGCAGGCAATTAATAAGGCCGCCAGCCCGCAGGAAGTATTGGTCGCTCAGACCTACAGCGTTTATCAGCGTATGTTGAAAGCATACAACGCTGTCGACTTCGATGACCTCATTATGGTGCCAACCATCTTATTCAGGGATAACCCAGAGGTTCTGACCCGCTGGCAGAAAAGGATCCGTTATCTGCTGGTGGATGAATATCAGGATACCAACACCTCGCAGTACGAGCTGGTTAAGCTGCTGGTGGGTCACCGCAATGGCCTGACGGTGGTAGGCGATGATGACCAGTCGATTTATGCCTGGCGCGGTGCGCGGCCGGAGAACCTGTCGTTACTGAAAAAAGATTTCCCGTCACTGAAGCTGATCAAGCTTGAACAGAACTACCGCTCTACGGGCCTCATTCTGAACGCGGCGAACATTGTTATTGATAATAACCCTCACGAATTCGAGAAGAAGCTCTGGTCTGATCAAGGGTATGGCGATCCGATCAAAATTCTTAAGTGCAAGAATGACGAGGTTGAGTCAGAGCGTATCGCTACCGAAATTGTCGAGCGACGCCTGCGCTACGGCGGCACCTATCGTGATTTTGCCGTGCTGTACCGTGGTAATCATCAATCGCGCATGATTGAGATGAAGCTACAGGCTTATCAGGTGCCGTATAAGTTGAGCGGCGGTCAGTCATTTTTCGGGCGTAATGAAATCAAAGACATCATGGCGTATTTACGCCTGCTGATTAACCCGACAGACGATGCTGCATTTTTACGTGTAGTGAATACACCGCGCCGTGAAATCGGGCCCAGCACGATCGAGAAACTCAGCGAATATGCAGCGATGCGCAATATCAGCATGATTGCCGCAACGACCGAAATGGGGCTGGAGCAGGTACTGATGCCAAAGGCTCTGGATCGCCTGCGTCGTTTTGGTCACTGGCTGGAGCGTATCACCCGCAATGCCTACACAGATGATCCTGTTGCTGCCATCAAAGAAATGATCGACGACATCGATTACGAAGGCTATCTGCACCAGAACTCCGGAACGCCTCACCAAGCTGAGCGACGTATGAAGAACGTTTACTTCCTGGTTGATCAGATTCAGAAAATGATCGACAAGGCGGATGAGCTGGGCGACGAGTGCACCATTGAAGATGCGGTCGGTAAGCTCATTCTGCGCGACATGCTGGAGCAGCAGAGCGAAGAGGACGAGAACGATCAGGTGCAACTGATGACACTGCACGCTTCGAAAGGTCTGGAGTTCCCGCATGTCTATATCATGGGCATGGAAGAAGAGCTTATGCCACACCGTAACAGCATCGAAGCAGACACGATTGAAGAAGAACGTCGCCTGATGTACGTGGGTATTACACGCGCTAAGCGCACTTTGACGCTGACCTATGCCGGTAAGCGCAGACAGTACGGCGAAGCCACGGATACCACACATTCCCGTTTCCTGGATGAGCTTCCGCCTGATGATATCGAATGGGAAGGCAAGTCAGAAACCTCTCCGGAAGAATCCAAAAAACGAGGGCAGGATACACTCGATAGCCTGATGAATCTGTTCTGATACGAACTTTCCCCTTCTAAAACTAAAAAGCCCCGGTATTACCGGGGCTCTGAGACGTGTCGGACCAGCTATTGCCAGCGCACTTTTAGCGGACGTCCCATACCTCTCCATTCACCTCGCCAGTTGCGCTGTCGAGTGCACTGCTGTCTTCAGTATCCTGTCCAAAGCTGACAACGCTGATCTGACGAGCATTCAGTTCAACTTTGGCAAGGTTCATTCTCAGGTACTGAGTCACGCCATCATCGGTATGTTGAGTATTGAGAATGAGGTAGCCGACGTCGTTGATGGTCCAGGTGAAGCCGAGTGAGACAAAGTCCCCATCATTGATTTCTCCCTGATACAGGCCGTTGCCGTCCTGGGTAAAGCTGAAGGCACCATCACCGAAGAAGAATGACTTTCCGGCCACATCCCCAGAGGTGAACGATACCGCGCTGCAGTCGGTCGCAGCTCTGTCGAAGTCAGCAAAAGAAGAGTCTTCGTTATCAGCGATATCGCAGGCCGTGAGCTCATCCAACAGGGTATAGTCGAATGCTGCTTTAATTTGTTCGCGTGCGTTCCCATTAAATACCCATTGTTTGTCGCTGCGGCCGCCGGCAGGCATCATCTCACCCGCGCGTACGTAGCCATCGACAACTGCAAGTAAGGGCTTCGCTCCGCGGTCGTAATCACTGCGCAGTGCAATATCCGCAGGCAGGTCGATGACCAGCACTTCTTTTGTTTCTACCGTCGACAGGCGCCAGCTCGTTGAGCCAGCAGCGATCAGGCTTTCCGATTCGCCCATGCTGCTGCGTTCGATACGATACAGATTCGCCGTGCCACCAGAAACCAGCTCTACAACGTGCTGATTGTCATCGCCATACAGGTCGATGCCTCCCAGGTCTGCTCGATATTGTGGATTACTTGCGGCTGCTGAGCTGATCAGTTGCGAGAGAGAGGTTGCTGCATCGCCATCTGTTTCATGATTGCCATCGCCTGTGTGGACAAAGACGTTGTTGCACCAGGTATCGGTCGGTGACCAGGTATTACCCTCGATAACCTCTCCATCCCAGCAGTCGCCGACTGACTCTACATTGTCTTTGTACAGCTCATACGTATCCTGACTGCGGGTAAAGGTCAGCAGATAGCCCAGGGCGGTATCGTCGAATGTCACTGCAGGATCAATGACTGCCTGATACTCATGCTCCAGATAGGCACCAATGCGCTTATTTTCCAGGTTGATCTGTTCACCAGAAATAATTTCCTCGGCGAAACTCAGGCCACCGCGCAGAATACGTACGTTATTACCATCGGTTGACACGGATTCGTTATCCTGTGCGAAACAACGCCACTCACCATTGCCGAGCAGACAATCCTGTTGCTGATTTCCCTCGTCAGACATGGCTACCCAACTGTCGCCCTGTGTGTCATAGCCATATTGAGTGATGGAAATAACCCCTTCACCATCAGCCTGGACATTGCCATAGCCGAACATCATTGCGCCTTCTTCTTCAAACGCCTCGAAGAAATTAAGGCCATCTCCATCCGTCAGTAAGCCGGCCAGATTTGCCGCGGTAGCTGCGCGGCGGTCGCGGCGTTCTTCAAGTTGTTCTTCTACTTTGCTTGGGTCCAGACGGGTACTCTGAAGGTCATCGGAGCCTGCCAGGTCATCGGCGTCGAAACCGTCTCCAGCGGTTTCAATCGCTTGCTGAATATCGTCGAGTGCTTCCAGTACCTGTTCTACAATCAGAGCGGTCAGGTCTTCCTGAGACACGCCGGTTTCGTTGACCACTGTATTAACCAGCTCAATGTTCTTCTGCATGACAGCACGAGTGACCTGGGCAACCTTGTGCAGGCGCTGAAACTCCTCTCCACTGGTGCCGTCATCAGAGCCCGCGACATAGTCTTCAGTCGGGTCAAGTTCAGTACCTAGTCTTGCCTGAATACTGGCTTTAGCCTCATCCGGGCTCAGTCCATTTTCTTTAATTTCGTTCTGCACCATTGTCGTCAGCGGGCTGACAAACGCTGAACCAGCGGGTGCGGTCAGGGTATAGGTCTTATCAATGGTTTCACCTGGGTTATCTTCATCGATGGTTTCACCCACGATAATTTCAACCACGATGGGTGAATTCGCGATCTGTTCCTGCGTCACACCTTCGAGGGTATAACCACCACCGGCACTGGTCGTCGTGGTCGGCTCGCCATCGTCGCAGCTCGCATTATTATTTAAGTCGAGGCAAACACGTGCCCCTGCAAGGTAGCCATCGGCGGCTTTACCTTCTAGTGAGACATTTCCACTGCCGTCGCTGTTGTCTGGATCGTCAGAATTACCACTACTGCTGGAGCAGCCACTGGTGATTAAAATCGCTGCAAGCGCAGCACCTGTTGGGATGAGTTGTCTGAACATACGCAAATTCTCGGCTGGGAGGAGGTATGTTCAGTGAAGCAGCCTGTATGGATTTGTGTTGCCGTGGTGACTTGTCTAACACGACAAGAGTTTCGTAACTGGTGGGTGGCTACAAAACAGAACAGTGGGGTAACGCCCCTGCTACGTGTAGCCGGGGCGTGAGAGAAAATTATGTTTGTGTTAATGCCACTTCGGTAGCCAGACTTTATTACTCAGGCCAGTCAGCTCATCGTCCATTATGACGGTCGTTGCGGGCAGCTGTTTATCGCCGACTGCGTATTTTGCCGTAACTGTGTAGTTAATCCGGCGACGCTCGCCGGGCGCCAGCGGTTCCAGCGTCCGCTCCCATATCAATTCTGTGCCGTCTTCAGATACAAAACGAGTGAAGTTATCGCCTGCGCCGCTGAAATCAGTATCGTCGAGTGCATCCCTGAGAATCAGTTCGCTGGTGGCCTGTGAGCCGTGGTTAACTACTTCGATACTGATTTCGACAGGCCCGGTTTCTACTGGGATCGGATATACGGTTTTACGAACCTGAAGGTTCACCGGGCCGGGGTTATAGGTGAATTTGATCGGCTGTAACTGCTGAGAGCGAGCGTAATATTCGTACTGAAACTCTTCCTCTGCTGACTTTTCCATCGCCGGCGGTTCTGAACGGATCATCGGATAAGCGGCTTCAGGAATCTGGATATCTATATCGACCGAGCTGATGGCCGGGGCCGGTGCATTATCTAAAAGTAATGAAAGGTCGACTTCAGCTTTTTGAATCTGGTCGATCTTTCCTGCGTGGCGCGGTGATGTTGGCAATGAGATGGTGGTCGACTCTCCAGCCGCAATAGCGATCTCCTGAGCATCAGCACCCGCAAAACCTATCACCCCGGAATAGCTTTCGTCCGATTCATTCTCGATCAGCAGCTGGAGCGATGTTTCGGGTGACTCGCCATTCTTCAGAATAATATTGCCGGTCAGTTCACTGAGAACGATCACTGGCTCTGGGATCGCGTCTTCTTCAGGTGTTTGCGCTCGCGGCTCAGCATTGGCAAAAACGCTGACCAGCAGGGAGGTCAGAATAAGCGAGGTCAGTCTGGTCATCTTTGACATGGGATTTTCCACAGTTCGGTCTCAGGCATTGTTACCCGCGTGCCCTTTTCAGGCAAGGCGCATAGAATGCCATAAATCCTCAAAGGCACGGCCATGGCAACGTATATCTATCGGAAACCGCACGGAAAAACCTACACATATCAGGATGAAACAGGTGAGACGGTACGTAATGCCAGCCTGAAACGCTGGGTGAAGTCTTTGGCCATTCCTCCAGCCTGGGAAGAGGTTGAGATCAATACCGACAGAAATGCGAAAGTACTGGCGACGGGTCGTGATGCGCAGGGACGTAAGCAATATATCTACAACCCGGATTGGGCAGCCGAAGCGGCGGAGCGTAAGTTTCAGCGAATTCTGCGTTTTGGTGAGCAGCTGGAAACTATGCGGCGCGTAACGGCTCAACATATCAACCAGCGGCCGGTAAACGCGGATGCGGTCCTGGCGGGCATGGTGCGCTTGATGGATGAGGCGTTCTTCAGGCCCGGGAGCCAACGTTACACCGAACAGAATCAGAGTCATGGCCTGACGACGCTGAGAAATCGTCATATGACATCCCACGGCGAGTCCATCGTCTTTGAGTACCAGGGGAAGTCGGGGCAGGAGCAGCGTCGGATCATTGAAGACGAGGCCGTCTGCGATCTTCTGCATGAGCTAGAGGGGATGACGGGCTACGAGTTGTTTGACGTGACCTTACCGGATGGTGAGCGTCAGAAATTTACCTCAACAGACCTGAATGAATACATTGGCCGGATCATGGGTGAAGACTTTACCTCAAAGGACTTCCGCACCTGGGCGGGTACGCTGCTGATGGCCGTCGCGCTTGCTGAGGCAGGCCCTCAGGACGAAGAAAAACTCACCACCTCAGAAGTCGTCCGGGCGGTAAAAAATGTAGCAGAGCGGTTAGGGAATACGCCTGCCATCTGCCGGGAGAGTTATATTCATCCGGCGATTATCAAAGCTTATGAGCAAGGCAGAACGATCCGGAATCTGCGTAAGCAACTCAGTGAGCAGCCGGATGGCTTACTGTCCGCCGATGAGCAGGCAACGTTGGCGTTGCTGACCCGGGATTGATCACTGACGCTCAAGCCAGTTTTTTTCCTCGGCCGCTGTCATCACTCCTGCGGGTTTGCCGGCAGTGGCGGTGACGTAGCCCGGTGTGGACTGATGCTGCTGCCATTGCCACTGGTCAGATTGCAGACAAGCGCTGTATTCAGTCGAATGTTCCGGCGTATGCAGCATAAGATCCCGGCAGATATCGCCTTCAGCCGTCTCGCGGGTAGCCAGGATTTCCATACGCCAATCGTCCCCTTGCTCGACGTAGCCCGATGCCTCTGTGGTAAGTGCCGGTGCGACCGCCAGTTGAGCGGGATGCGCTGGTGACTGCAGACCTGTCTGCCATACAAGTACGGCAGACAGGACGACACTTGCGGCGATGGCTGCAGGCCGCATAACGTTGCGTTGCGGCTGCTGTAGTGAGCGCGTTGGTAGTGGCACGACGTTGTCTTCAGGGTCTGTCCGCTCTGCAGAGTCGCTCCTGATAAGCGCTTCCAGCCCTGCGGGCATTGGGGCTTCATCGACAGGAATGAATGCGGCCCGCGCTATCTCATCGGCAGACTTAAGAGCGTTCAGTTCAGCCCGCAGGTCTGGTGAATCAGCCAGAGCCTGGTCTACCGCAAGACGCTCATTCGAAGAGAGCTCACCATCAATATAGGCAGATAAGGTTTCCTCAGAGATTCTGTTCATCGTCATTACCTCAACGTTGACTGGCTTCGGCCAGATGCTTGCGCGCGCGTGCTAAACGACTCATTACCGTACCTGAAGGAACATCCAGAATATCGGCGGCTTCCTGATAGCTGCGACCTTCGACAGCAACGAGATACAACGCCATTCTTAACCCCTCACTTAAGGCGTTGAAGTGAACCTGCATCTGCCCCAGAGCGGCCTGAGTCAAAGCCTGTTGTTCCGGGTTATCGCCTTCATTGGTGACCATCAGGTCGTCAGTAAGCTCATCGCTGTTTTTTTCTGTTCGCATGGTATCGATCCAGTGATTACGGCACAGGCGATACATCCAGCGCTCAAATTCAGTGCCGGGTTGGTATTGCTGCCACCGGCGCAGCGCCTTTTCCACGCTGGACTGCAGCAGATCATCAGCGCTGTGCATGTCCCCGGTCAGCGCATTACAGTAGCGTCGCAGCTTGGGTAGCATGGTCAGCAAGCGCTGACGGAATTCGTGTTCCTGTGCCTTCATATTGTTATTAACGACACTCCCTGCCTTTTATTCCCTATGTGAGGAAATAAATTTTCAATTTCTTCGTTATAGTAAATAGAGAGTAACCAACCGGTGTGTGCTTTGCGACGTATAACCTGCTTAACGCTTTTTATTTATCTGATCCTGTCCATCGGCCTGTGCCATGCCAGCGACGATGATTTCGAAGAGGACCATGAGGATTCTGTCGAAAATCAGTTGGATGAAAGAGACGACGATGACGATTGGGAAGAGGATGACTTTGATGAAGCCGAAGACGAACTCGAGGATCGTCTTGAGGCCAGATTCGGCCATTCCGACGATATTGATGATGATCTTGAAGATCGCCTCGAAGATATGTTCGGTGAGCGCGAAGATCAAGATGATGACTTTGAAGATGAACTGGAGGAGGCCTTCGAGGATCGGTTTGAAGACAATATGGAGCGGCTGGAGCAGCGCCTTCCTGAGCGCTTGGACAGCGTCCATCAACTAGCAGAGCTGGATGAGCGTCTCGATGACCTTGAGGTATTGTCCGTGCCGGATGAGTACATTGAACTTGTTGATGCTGAAGAACTTGAGACACTTCGCAATGCCGGCGTGGATATCCAGTCTGTCGAGGAGCTGGAGAGCCTCGGTCAGCTGCTGGTGACCTTCGGCGACGAAGACCGCCCACCATCTGCTGAATTAAACCACCTGTATACACTGGATGGCCCGGTGGAGAAGGCCGGAAAAGCGGCCAGTGACGGCACCAAAAACAGCGACGGAGGACTTCTGCCTCTCGAAGCCGCATCTTATATGGGGATTGACCGTCCGTCTCCGGTGGCTCTCCGGATAGGCATGATGGATTCTTCGATAGATCAGTTGCACGAGTGCTTTACCGACACTCCTGTTGAGCAACGAATGTTTATCCCGCCGGATAGCCGGCCTGATTATCGTCACGGTACCGCGATTGCCACCGTATTCAGTCGCTCCTGCGGAATCCTTGAGCAGAGTGAGGTTTACAATGCGGTTGTGTTCGGGCGCAGCGCCCGAGGTGCCGTGGTAGCCTCGGCAGCCGATCTGATACGCGGTCTGGACTGGCTCCTTGGAGTCCGGCCAGACGTGATAAATCTCTCGTTGTCCGGGCCTCCGAACCGTATGCTGAGCGCCGCCATTGAGCAGATGTTACTGCGCGGAATTCGCATTGTGGCATCGGTGGGCAATGATGGTGCGGCTGCTTTTCCCCGTTATCCCGCGGCGCAGCCAGGCGTGATTGCAGTCACGGCGGTCGATACAGACATGGCTGTCTACACTCGCGCCGTGCGCGGGCAACATGTGCAGTTTTCTGCCTTAGGGGTAGGTCTTCGTCTGGCGGCACCGGATCAGCGATTTGCGATCAAAGACGGAACATCGGTTGCCTCTGCACTCGCCAGTGCAGTTCTGGCTCAGGGGCACAGTGTTCAGCAGTACGAAGACTCGGCAATTGACCTCGGTGAACCGGGTTTCGATGACACCTTTGGGTTCGGCTTACTCAACATTGACAAAATAATGACCTCGAGCGGGGAATAAATCTCCGGATAGCTCGTTAAACCAGATAACGGAACAACATGGGTGTGCTCGGGTGCAGCCATTGTTCTGAAGACTCAGCTTAACGAGGTAATGTCATGAAAAACAAAATCGTCTTTCCAGCGCTACTGCTTTCATCTTCGGTTCTTCTTGTCGCGTGCGGCAGTGGTGGTTCTTCATCATCTGGCAGCAGTGCTGCAGAGGACCGGACTGTGGTCGGTACCGTCGATGGTTTCGGCAGTGTCATTGTTGACGGCGTTCACTATGAAAGCAGTAATACCGAATTTGAAATAAACGACCGCTCCGGTGTCGAAAGCGAACTGCGCGTTGGCCAGCGGGTTATTGTTGAGGGTTCTGACGATGGCAGTGAAGGTGTTGCCAGCCGCATCAGCTATGAGGCCGATATCCGTGGTCCGGTAGAGTCCATCGACCTGGCAGCCGGCACCCTGGTGGTTCTTGGTCAGACAATTACCACAGACGCTATGACCGTCTTCAGTGGCACAAGCCTCGATACCATGGCGGTTGGTCAATACATTGAAGTCAGTGGTTCACGCAGCGGCGATGGCAGTGTGCTGGCGTCGTTTATTGAGCTGGAGGACAGCACTGAAATTGAGTTGCGCGGAAATATCAGTGGGCTTGATGATACGGCCATGACATTCGCCATTGGCGGCCTGACCATCGATTACAGCAGCGTTGCGACGCTTGAACTTGATGATGCCGCCCTGGCGAACGGCATGCTTGTTGAGGTAGAAGGTGAACTGGAGGCCGGCGTTCTCGTCGCCAGCAAGGTCGAGCAGGAAGACATGCACCATGATCATGACGGCGAAATTAAAGTATACGGTGCTGTCTCGGATCTCGATGCCGCGGCCGGAACCATGACGGTGAATGGCACCAGCGTTGTGTTTAACTCGTCAACCCGCTTCGACGATGGTTCGGTCTCCGATCTGGCGCTGAATGCTAAAGTGAAAGTAGAAGGTTCATTTAATGCGGATGGTGCACTGGTCGCCGCTGAAATTGACTTCGAGGCTGCTGTAAAGCTTGAGCTGGAAGGACCAGTTACGGCAGTGGGCGATGGTACGATTTCGGTGATGGGTGTTGAGGCTGTCGTGAATACCTCGACAAGGGTCAGGGATGAACGTGACGAAGAGTATTACTTCAACCTCAGCTCAGTCGCTGTGGGTGATTACGTTGAAGTCCTCCTGACCATAGAAGCCGATGGCACATACCGCGCCCTGAAGCTTGAGCGCGAAGAGGATGATACAGAGGTGAAAATCACCGCGCCCGTGACTGCCGTTGATGTAGCTGCTGGGACTGTCACCATGCTCGGAATTACGGTGGATATGTCGTCACTGAGTCAGATTGACCTGGCATCTCTGCAGACCGGCACCTACTTTGAAGTGGAGGGTATCTACGACGGAAGCGTCATCGTTGCCAGCGAGGCTGGGGAAGATCATGAATACGACGATCACGAGGATGATCATGACGACGACTGATATGAGAGGTCGCTTCTGAGGTGAAAAGTACAGTCATCCGCCACAACATAAAGACAGTCGCATCAGTGGCTGTCTTTTTCTGCGTTCTGGCCTTGGTTCAGGGTGGTGATGCCATGGCCTCTCCGGAGTTCGGAGCCTCCGCGCAGGCGGAATATGACAGCAATATCCTGCCCGAAGCCGATACCACCACGCAGAATTCGGGTGACTGGGCATGGGGTGCGGGCGCCTATATCGGCTGGGATTCTGATTCTAGCAGTCCCGTCGATTGGCAGGCTCGCTATGATTACAGCGCCACCCGGTGGCAGCAGGCGGTTGAGTTCGATACCGATTTGCACACTGGGTTCATCAGAGTAGGCGTGAATCGCGGAGATTATACGTCGGACATGGTTGTGTTGATGGCCCGTGCAGACCTTCAGGGAAAGCCATTTATGCAGATTCGTCGTTTAAGTCCGGCTCTGGGGTATTTCTTCACCCGGAAGTTCTATGTGCGCGCACAACTGGATATCGGGGACAAGCGTTTTATGCTTTATCCTGAGCGCGATGCAAAACAGCTCGGTGCTCGAGCAAACCTATACTGGCTGTTAAGCAGGACACGAAATTATCTGTCGCTGCGCACAATTTACCGCAACGAGGACACAACCGTCGCACCATTTGGGTATGAGTCGTTCAATACGCGCCTCCGCTGGAAGTATCGACCCAACGATATCGCTTATCGCCTGCAGGGTAGTTGGGAGGTACGCGAGTATGAATCTGTCTGGCAGGATATCGGTGAGCGCCGGCAGGATAACCGTTTTCGGGTTGAGGCCGGCGTTGACTGGCCTCTCGGCAAGGGCTTCTCATTGCACGGTCAAGTGGGGCGGGATTTGTACCGATCAAATCTGGTCATCGCTGATTACCAGCAGTACCGGTTCAACACAGAGTTGAGCTGGGAATTCTAAGCGGCCAGAATTTCGCTGGTCACTCCACTGTGACAGATTTCGCCAGGTTCCGCGGCTGGTCGACGTCGGTGCCCTTGATAACAGCCACATGGTAGCTTAAGAGCTGCAGCGGTAATGTATAGAGGACAGGGGCGATAATGTCATCGCAATGCGGCACGCTCATAACCTTCATATTACTTTCTGGTCTGATGCTGAGTTTCTCATCGGCAAAAACAAACAGTTCACCACCGCGGGCACGAACTTCTTCAATGTTCGACTTCAGCTTTTCGATCAGCTCATTGTTGGGTGCCACAACGATGATCGGCATTTCTGAATCAATCAGTGCGAGAGGGCCGTGCTTAAGCTCACCTGCGGCATAGGCCTCGGCGTGGATATAACTGATCTCCTTCAGCTTCAGGGCGCCTTCCATAGCGATCGGATACTGATCACCACGTCCCAGAAACAGGGCATGATGCTTTTCTGCGAAATGCTCGGCGAGATCTTTAATAGCACCATCCATGCCGATGGCTTTTTCAATCAGGGCTGGCAGCTTCAGCAGGGCTTCGGCGATACGGCCTTCACTTTCCTTGCTCATGCCGTTTGCGCGTCCGAGACCCGCTGTCAGCAACATCAGTGCGGTCAGCTGGGTGGTGAAGGCTTTGGTCGAGGCCACACCTATTTCTGCGCCTGCCCGGGTAAGCAGAGCCATATCAGACTCGCGGACCAGGGAGGAACCGGGCACATTACAGATGGTAATCGTGCGGTCATAGCCGGTTTCTTTCGCGAGTCGCAGCGCTGCCAGAGTATCGGCTGTTTCACCGCTTTGTGAGATGGTAACCAGCAGGCTATTAGGGCGCACAACTGATTTCCGGTAACGGAACTCTGAGGCAATTTCGACGTTACAGGCAATGCCGGCGAGCTCTTCGATCCAGTAGCGGGCTGTCATGCCAGCGTGGTAGCTGGTACCACAGGCAATGATCTGAACCTGGTCGATATTACTCAGATCTCCGAGGGACTCGAGATTGAGTTTCCCGCCGACTAAGCGGCCTTCCAGAGTATTCGCGATCGCAACCGGCTGTTCGTATATTTCCTTCATCATGTGATGGCGGAATTCACCTTTGTCGCCAGCGTCGTGCTCTACGTCGGACTCATGAGCTTCGCGGGTTGTAGGTTCGTTACCTGCATCAAAAATGCGGATTTCTGTACGGGTAATCTCTGCAACATCACCTTCTTCCAGATAGGAGAACTTACGGGTAACCGGAAGCAGGGCCAACTGATCTGAGGCGATAAAGTTTTCGCCAATGCCGTGCCCTACCACCAGAGGCGACCCTGAACGCGCAACAACCATACGCTCAGGGTCTGTACGGTTAATTACCACCATGCCGTATGCGCCCTCGAGCAGTGATCGGGCCGCCATGACCGCATTCAGCAGGCTGGTTGAATCGCGCAGTTCGCGCTCAACAAGGTGGGCGATGACTTCGGTGTCTGTCTGGGAGGTAAAGGTGTAACCCTGATCCTGCAGCTCTTTACGCAGTTTTTCGTGGTTTTCTATGATGCCGTTATGAACGACTGCAATGTCGCCCGACATGTGCGGGTGTGCGTTATCTTCAGAGGGTTCGCCGTGTGTTGCCCAGCGGGTATGGGCTATGCCTGTTCCACCAGGCGTCGGCGACTCGGCGATGGCATCTGCCAGTGTTTGCACCTTTCCCATGCGGCGTACACGCCGGAGGTTCTGTGACTCATTGATGACTGCGACACCTGCGGAGTCGTACCCCCGGTACTCAAGGCGACGTAAACCTTCGAGCAGGATCTCAACAATATCGCGCTGTGCAACAGCACCAACGATTCCACACATGATACTCAAACCTTCCAGAATTCCAGCGGCGAACTATATCTGATGCCTGCTGGGCTGGCAAAGTTGCGCGAAGACGTCATGCGGTTGTCAGGCGATCACCGCGCGGTTGCGGCCCGACTTTTTGGCCTTATAGAGGGCTTTATCTGCTCGCTCGAAGACCATTTCAGTGGATTCCAGCGCTCGAAATTCACTGATGCCAAACGACATGGTTATGGATACACGTTCACCACGGAAATTAAATGGGCAGGCTTCGATACTGGTCCGCAGCTTTTCTGCGACCCCAGCCGCGGCATCTGCCGGAGTACCGGGCAGCAGAATGACAAATTCCTCACCGCCATAGCGTGCGATAAAGTCTGCCTCCCGTAGGTTCTTCTTTAGCGTGCTGGCGATCAGTTGCAGCACCTTATCCCCTGCGATATGGCCGTAGTTGTCATTAATCTGTTTGAAGTGGTCAACATCACAGATAATAAATGATAACGACCTGCCACCGCGGCTGCGCTTCATCAGTTCTTCGCCAAGCTGAACTTCATAGGCAGCACGGTTTGGCAGGCCTGTAAGGTGATCCAGCGTCGCACGTTTCTTCTGGTCTTCAATGATCTGGCGAGCCTGAGATGCCTCGGCCTCCATCTCTGATAGCCGGTTCTGCAGGACTTCAAGCTGCTCTGCCAGTCTCGCTTCACGCTGTGACTCGACTTCCTGATAGTGCTCCATCGCCCGGACGATGTTGGTCAGATGCTCTCTTACGCTGGAGCCCAGCTCACCAAGATCACCGAGACCGTTTACCACGCCGCGGATGTCATCAATCTGATCCCTGACCATGGTTTCGAGGTTTGTGCGGGCATCTTCACGGTCAGTCTGCCCAGAATTGGCGTCTGATACCATGGTCTGAATAGCTTGCAGGCGCTGATCCAGGCTATGAAGAAATCGCTCGAATTCCTCTTGCCCGGAGCCCAGGCAGTCGAGCAGGAACTGGGAGGTATCTTCCAGTAGGCTGACAAATTCATACCAGTGCAAACCGTCATCAAGGCGTTTCTGTAGCTCGTCAGAGCGTTGGCGCAGTCGCTCTGGTACGACCAGCCGTGATATCAGCCCATTCAGTGCGCTGGCGACTTCTCGTGCAATCGTCGAGAAGCCGGGTTCTGCTGGCTCGTCACTGCCGCTGGTATCATCGGCAGTGATGGCTGCTTCAGGAAGCTCGGGCTTTTCAGCGGCTTCTGTGGAAGTATTCTCTTTTGAAAAGACCTTTTTCCACCAAGGGCCCTTGCCGGTATCGCCCGAACCCTCATCGAGGGTTACCAGCGTCGACAGGACGCCAGCCCAACCCTCAAGCTGGTGGGAGTAGCCTTGCCAGTTATTGAGAGCATCTGGCGCAGCTTTGCGCAACGCACGAACTTCGTTCACTAATTTCTTAGGTATCTGGCAGTGACACAGTTTTTCAGCCATCAGACTGATTTTCTCAGCGAGAGCGGCTGAATGTTCTGCCTGGCTCAGATCGTATTCTTTTATCTGGCCATTGAGCAGATTCATCGTTTTGTTCAGGTCGCTGGTTGAGCCCCGCATAGACTCGCGAAGATCTGCCAGAGTCCGGTCGAGAGGATCAGACTGCCCTTCAGCCAACAGGGATACCAGCACTAGCCCACGCCGCAACTGTTCGTTGCGAGTGCCTACCTGAAGCTTAAGCTTGTCGTATTTTTCGTTGAGGGCGAGGTACTTATCCCTCCATTGAAGATCGGAGGGTCCCTGCTTTGTTACCGCCATGTTACTTCCCGAAGACGATTCTCAGATGATTGTGTTCTGAGTATAGTCGCGATTGGACAGTCCGCTGGGTAGATCCAGACTTTTATAGCTCTATTTCTGCGGCTACCGGGAGGTGATCTGACTGCGGGTGGTCAATAACCGCAATGCGGTGCAATGGGATGCTATCGCTGACAAGAATATGGTCAATCCCGCGCGCGGGTTGCCAGCTGGGGTAGGTCGGGAGTTCATCGGCAACAGGGTGCAGGTTCAGTCCTTTCAGTGGGCTTTGCTGAAGGAGCCATTCGCTTTCCTGATTCAGGTCTCCCATGATGACGACTTTGCGCGCATCAGCGAGCACATCAACCAGGTAGCGGATCTGACTGAACTGCGTTTGCTTGCGCAAAGCCAGGTGAGTAACTGCGACTACCAGCGGGTCTTCAGGGTCACCGTAACGAAGAATCATCATGCCTCGGCCGGGTAAGCCAGGGAGAGGGTGGCGCTCAATACTGAAAGCGCGGTTGCGGCAGAGTACGCCATTAGAGTGCTGGGCGAACCGCCCAAGATTACGGTTCACCTGGTGATGCCAGTGATCGAACCCCGCGAGTTCTGCGATGCACTGAATCTGATTTTTCCGGCCGCTGCGCCAACTGCCTCCGTCGGCTTCCTGCAAGGCAACCAGGTCAAAAGGCCGGACCAGATCTGCGATGTTATCTAACGCCGATTCACGGGCCTGGAAAGGAAGAAGGTGTTGCCAGCTGCGCAGGAGGTAGTGATGATATCCGCCAGTGCGGATACCGACCTGCATATTGAAGGTGAGTAGTCTTAGGCGTTCTGGGGAGCAGGGAAGCTCTGTGAAGGCCCTTAGAGAGGTTAATTCAGGCACGGCCGCTTAGCGGTTGCGTTCCTGTTCGATCAGGTAGTCGACAACTTTAACCATATCTTCCTGACTGCCGGCACTGCTGGCATCGACGATGTACTGACCGTTAACAATCAGAGTAGGCACGCCGCTGATCTCAAATGCGCGAACACGCTTGTCGCCACGGGTCATTTTTGAGCGCACGGCGAATGACTCGTATGCTTTATCAAAGTCTTCCGCAGAAACATCCGCTTTCGTCATCAGAAAGTCGCGTTGCTCTTCTTTGGTCAGAAGGCGTACTTTCTGAAGGTGGATGGCATTGAAGATATCGCCGTGTACCTGATCAAGCACACCCAAGGCATCAGCAGTGTAATAGAGCTGAGCATGAACCACCCAGGCGCGACCAAACATAGCCGGGACACGTGAGAAGGTCACGTCTTTCGCCAGAGTCTTTTTCCACGGAACGATGACAGACTCGAGGCTGAAACAGTGTGAACAGCCATACCAGAAAGCTTCTTCGACGTGAATCTGTCCGTCTTGCATGACTGCGACTGGATTTTCCAGTACACGGTAGTGCTTACCAGCTTCATAATCTGCCGCCGACGCGACAGATGCGACTGTTACTAAGGCTGCTGCCATCCATTTCTTGAAAGAAGAAAGCATCATCGCTCCCGTTTAATTATGTTAGATAGTTTATATTTTGCCCAGAAAGGCCCCGCACGACCAGACTGGCTGTGCAAAGCTCTGTCAATCTGAATTGCACAGCAGAAAACGCAGGCATAAAAAAAGGTGGCCAGGGCCACCTTCTTCTCAGTGCTGCTTAACGCAGACCCTGGATGTAAGAAGAAACCGCTTCGATTTCTTTGGCATGCAGGCGATATGCGATATCACGCATCATTTTGCTGTCACCGTCGTTGGTACGCTCGCCGTTGCTGAACGCGGTCAGCTGCATAGAAGTGTAAACATCATGTTGACCCGCAAGACGTGGGAAGCCAGCCGCTTCAACACCTTTACCCGAGGGGCCATGGCATGCCAGACATGCTGGGACGTTCTTCTCTTCGATACCGCCGCGGTAGATGCGCTCACCCAGTTCGGCAAGTTCTTCTTTAGCACCGCCAGCTGTGGGTACCTGCTCAGTGAAGTAAGCAGCCAGATCGGCGATGTCCTCATCCGACAGGCCGGTTACGAAAGGCATCATGGCTGGAGCCTGACGATTACCGTCACGGATGTCAGTGATCTGTTTGATCAGGTAGCGCTCTCCCTGGCCAGCGATTTTAGGGAAGGTCGGCGCCATGCTGTTACCGTCAGCACCGTGGCAGGCTGCACAGGTAGCAGATTTCGCTTTACCAGCTTCTGCATCACCCGCGTGGGCGACGGTTACGAGGCCGGCAGACAGAATGAGGCTAATCAACAGGTTTTTCATCATCAGGTCCAGTTTCAGATATAGTTCTTAGTTACTTGTACGATTATTTCGGCGTTGACATATATTCGATCAAAGCCTTGTACTGATCAGCAGTACAATCCATGCAGAGACCTCGTGGAGGCATCGCATTCAGGCCGTTTGTCACGCTCTGTACAAGAGTGTCCATGCCTTTCTCAAGGCGCGGCGCCCATGCTTCAGCGTCGAACGCTTTAGGTGCACCAGCGACTGCCATAGTGTGGCAGGCTGCACAGGCCTGAGTGTATTTGGTTTCAACATCAAACGCCTGCACGTTGGCGCTCAAAGTGGCGGTCAGGGCCGCGAGTAGTGTCAGTTTTTTCATGGTCTGATCTCTCTCTTTAGTTATAGCCACAGGTTTCCGACAAACACACCACTTCAGAATTATCCCTCTATGATAGAATAGGATCTGCGCTGAAGGGCGCTCATTATATACCATTATTTTCCGGACGGTCATTACCAATACCTTATGTCAGCTCAGGAAACCTTGATTTACACCAACGCCGAGTTCGAAAAGAGCGCCGCTAAATTGAGCCAGTGCCCGACGGACATCATCCGTGAGGTGGCTTTTGCCGGGCGTTCTAACGCCGGTAAATCCAGTGCGCTCAATACATTAACGGCGAATAAGAAGCTGGCTCGCACCAGTAAAACTCCCGGTCGAACTCAACTGATCAACTTCTTCCGGCTTGGGGAAAGTAAGCTGGCACTGGTCGATTTGCCAGGCTATGGCTATGCAAAAGTACCGGTCGATAAGAAAAACGAGTGGCAGAAAGAGCTCGAAACCTACCTGAATCGCCGTCAGGCGCTGTGCGGGCTGGTTCTCCTGATGGACATCCGCCACCCTCTCAAAGACTTCGACAACGCTATGCTCGACTGGGCTGCAGAAGCCGGTATGCCTGTTCATATCTTGCTGACTAAGTCAGATAAGCTTAAGCGTGGGCCTGCGAAAACGACGTTGTTAAAAGTTAAAAAGGCCGTTGCTGATCTGGGCGACCTTGTTACGGTCCAGACCTTCTCAAGCCATAACCGTGAGGGGTTAGGTGATCTACAGAGCAAACTGACTCAGTGGCTGGATGCACCGTTTATTGCTCAGGAATGAGTAAATTTTTTAGTATTTCGTAAATAAAGGAGGCTGTTGCCTCCTTTTTTACGGTTCAGTCGTCAGTCTTTAAAGATAAAGCGTTTGATGAAGTCCTGTTGATCAGGGCGATCCGAAGCGCGAGCAAAAATCAGGTGCGCAGAGGCATGGGATGCTTCTTCAGCGAATTCACCCTCCCAGATCAGAGGGACGGTTCCAACAACCGGCTTGTAGTGGCGGATACCATAGCCGTCCTCGTCAAAGTCACTCTCAACACGAACATCCGGCATATCGAACAACGGCTCGCCAACAATTGGCAGGTCAGCCAGGTTAGCGGCAGCAACACTGCTTGAGTTCGGTACGATCGTGTCGCCAGCACCGTTAGTCAGCATCAGAGGACGAGCCTCATTACCAAGCTGTGGATGACGGAACATATCGATGTAGTTGATCGAGTCACCGTGGTCGAGGGTTTGCTGAATTGCACCAC
This sequence comes from Thalassolituus maritimus, assembly GCA_913019975.1. Lineage (GTDB taxonomy): Bacteria > Pseudomonadota > Gammaproteobacteria > Pseudomonadales > Oceanobacteraceae > Thalassolituus. The sequence goes on from CAJWBH010000009.1 coordinate 114,939, forward strand.
GCAGCATAATGGCCTCTGCACCGTTGGCTTCAGAAGGTACCAGACTCGAGAACATAGGAACCCATAGGATCGAGTTAGCCAGAATGCTGGTTACACCTACACCCGTCACATGGTACACGCCACCTTTGATAGTAGGGCTGACTGCGCCGTAGGTTGAACCCAGTACGCCGCCGAGTGAAGTACCTTGCATCATGACCTGAGTGGAGTCTATGTCAGCAACACCGTCGGCTTTGTTACCGTACCAGCTGCGCCAGCTTTTCTTGCCAACTACATCAATGTCCGCCAGAGTGGTTTCCAGTGCACGATGAGCTGATGCGAAGTCGATCGCGTTCTGGTTAATCATACCCACCGGGATACCCAGCTTATCGGTGCTGACGTTCGCCAACACGTAGCCACCATCCGCATCGCCACGCGCGCCGTGGTTTGGAAATCCAATTGAGAAGGTGGCAACGCCGATTTCAGCGTTCATGGTAGATACCACGCCATCACTTTCTTTGTTAGCGCCCAGACCATGCGCATAAAAAGCAACCGGAGCAGCACCATCGCGCGACGCTGCAGGCAGCGTCAGGCGGAATTCAACCCACTGTTCCATAGGCTCAGCGTCGTAATCCACGTTGCTCGTACCGTTTTTCATACGATAGTTGTAAACCAGAACTTCACCTTCAACGCGAGCGGCAACGTCACGGTTGGTGTAGTTGTAAGTCACGTCGAGGTTACGTACTGGGTGTTCGCGATCACGAACGTCAGCAACGGCGTTGAATACTGGCTCGATCACTTCGGCGCGATCGCGAACCAGAAAGCGGGTGGCGTTACGTACGCTCAACGGATTTACACCGTTGGCCGTCAGAGTGGAGATCAGATCCTGTGTATAGGCACGTTGATCTGCAGTGCCAGATAAAATCTTCGATACCAGGCCTGCTTCTGGTGACTCCAGATCCAGATCTGTCGTGATCGCCACTACGATTTCGTGCCCGTATTCCCAGCGAGACTGAGGATAAACCTCAACCACATGTGCGGTGCCATTCACTTTATCGGATTGTGAGTACTCACTGATGACGGCACGAACCGGAACCTGACTACCGGTAGTCAGATCGATGGCGACGACGGCAGCGCCACCATTCTCAGGCAGAGAGGCCGCATCTGGCGCACTGTTAAACTCGAAAACAGCGGCACTGGCAGCGGAAAAACCACTGGCGCCATTAAAGATACCTTCCGGAGTAAATCCTTCATCCGCTGGCAACTGAGCCAGTATCTCTGGACGGATCATGGCGTTGGAGACCTGGATGGTCTTACCTGTTGGGCTCATTGCATCGTCTTCCATCCAGTAAGTCGAAGGGAATGGCAAAGCACAGGTATTCAGAGAGGTTGGGTTACACAGCTCGTCAGCGTAGCTGACCGACGCCAGTGCAGTCATCGTGACCGCAAGAGCAGAGCGCATGGTATTGATAGGCTTCATTTCGTCACCATATTTATTTTTGTAGTGTGGTGTTACGTGGCAGACCAGTCTCACTTATGCCAGGGCTCACGTATACGATTCTTCGGGCCAGACAGGTCGTAAGAACGGTCTTATATGGCCAAGTATCGGTTAAATTATTCATTTCAGGGTTGTTGAACACCTGATATAGCCAGAATGAAGCTAAAAGACAGACATAATGACAAATCTGTCTTAAAACGTGATGGATCGCACGGCAAAATTGAAAATAGGGTCTATAGTTAAAATATTCCTCCTGCGATTAAGTGTGATTGAGGTCACTTGAACGCGAAGGGTAGTTCTTTTTCCTTCGGTACTTCCCCCAATGATCCGAAGTTGGCCCGACAGTTTCCCCCAATGGCTGCCGGGCCTTTTTTTATCCCTTTTTCTCATGTTCCTCCAAATTCTTGGTCTATTCGAGCCGATGCTACACACCCGTATTGCGCGGGTAATCTGCGCGTAGCAGGCTAACTGTGGAAACTCTATTGCACCGTTCGTACACAGAAAAACTAAAAAGAAGAATAAAAATGGCCAAGATGAATCGACGTAAGTTCATACAAAGCTCAGCCGCGGCGGGTGTCGCTGCTGCAGCCTCAACTGCTCCAACAGCCAATGCAGGCTGGTTTACCAGAACAACTCGTTCGCAGACCAAAGCGCTGGTGATCGGCTCCGGATTTGGTGGCTCAGTTGCCACATTGCGCCTGGCCGAAGCGGGCATTCAGACCATGCTGCTCGAGCGTGGCAAACACTGGAAATACGAAGGTGAAGGGAGCTACCCAACGCTGGCAGAAACTGGCTCGACTCTGAAGATCAACGACACAGTACTCTGGACCAACCCAAGCTCACTGATACCGGGCTCCATGGGCATGGTGGAATACTTCGTCGATTCGTCAATCGCTGTGGGCTGTGGTGCCTGCTTAGGCGGCGGCTCTGTTGTATACGGTGGTGTATTGCTGCAGCCTAAACGAGAAGCCTTCGAAGATGCGCTGCCCATGTTGTCCTACACCGACATGGATCAGGTCTATTATCCGCGCGTGCTCGATCGCATCAGTGGCGGTCCGATTCCGGACGATGTACTGAATCACCCGAATTACACATCCAAGCGTGAGTTTATCCAAAGCGCAGAAGACGCTGGCCTTGAAGTTGTGCGTAGCCACGTCAGCTTTGACTGGGATGTCATCCGCGAAGAACTTAACGGCACCAAACCACGGTATGCCTCTGTCGGCGAATACGTATTCGGCTGCAACAGCGGCGCGAAAAACACTCTCGACCGCAACTATCTGGTCGATGCCGAAGCGACAGGTAACGTCACCATTAGTCCGCAGCATCTTGTGACCGATATTCACGCCAACAGTGGCGGTGGCTATCGCGTTACCTGCGACATGCTGGACGAAAAAGGCAAAATCACCGGTAAGCACGTAATTGAGTGTGACTATCTCTTCATGGGCGCAGGTTCGCTGCACACCACACGTCTGCTGCTGCGCGCAAAAGAACGTGGCGATATTCCGGGCCTGAACGATCAGGTCGGTGCGGAGTGGGGTACCAACGGTGATGAACTGATGGGCCGTAACGACATCAACACTTCGACTGCACCGATTCAGGGTGGGCCACCATCTATTGCGGCCTTCGATACCGAAAACCCATATAAGATCACTGGCTACATGCACTCGCCGACATCAGTTGCAAAGGAATTTACTCAGTTACAGATGGGCATGGTGGTGTCAGACGAAAGCTCCCGCGTGACCTATAACCGCTGGACTGACAAGATAAAACTCAACTGGGATCGTGACGCTAACGAGAACTCCCACAACGCCCTCGTGCACACCATGGAAAAAATGGTGCAGAGCGGTGGCGGTAAGATCAACGAAGCAGGTTGGTTCGGCACCTGGCATCCGCTTGGTGGTGTTGCCATGGGCAGTGCCTGTGACCTCAGTGGTAAAGTCTACGGGGTAGAAGGTTTGTTCGTGGTCGACGGCGCAGCGATTCCTGGCTCTAGCGGCTCGGCTAACCCGGCCTTGACCATTGCCGCCAACGCCGAGCGCATGATGGAAGAGATTATTCCGCAGATCAGCTGAGTAATATTGGGCGCTTCTCTTGAGGGGCGCCCAGTCCAGAAGCGCCCAGCTCAGCAGACCTCAGATTTCAGGCCTCAGATGTTTTTCGGGTACCATCCGTTTGTGCAACACCGCAAATATCGTGATCCCAGCTTCGGCGCTGAGGTAATAAATCACATGGCTACGAAACGGAAAACTGTAGCTTGAAGCACTGACCTCCGGGCGGTGTTTGCCTATTCCGGGATTCTCTGCGAGCGTCTGTAAGCTGGTGCGCAACGCCATCAGATATTCGCGCGTATGAGGCACTCCCCAGCGCTCATCTGAGTAAACCTTGAGTTGGTGTAAGTCTGCCTGAGCAGCATTCGTGAGCGAGTAATGAGTCATAGCGTTTCAGTAGGGAGTAGGGAGCAGGGGTCAATCCTGTTGCGTTAACTCGCTCAGGAAGGCATCGCCATCGGTCGTCAGGCCAGACGCTACGTCTTTTTCTGCCTGTACCGCTCTCAATTGCAGTAGCTGCAGTTTCAGTTCTTCATTCGAGGCGTAATCTTCCGCCGAAAGCACCACTGCCGCTGGCTTGCCATTTTTGGTGATCTGCACCGGCTCCCGCTGACTCTGTAATAGTAACTCGCCGAAATGCGTTTTTGCCTGATTGGCAGTCATCTTGTTCATATCGTTCAAACCATGCGAATCGTTTGATTTGGTTAGTTTGCAGCCAATTGACCCGTCGATCAAGTCACCGCTATTATCCTACTAAGTAGTATAAAAGAGTATTGGAGTAACCTTTTTATGGCCATGGTCAAAAAGAGCATTACCGTCACCGATCAGCAGGATGCCTGGCTCAAAGCCCAGATCAGTGCCGGGCATTACGGCAACGAAAGCGAAGTGCTGCGCGAGCTGATTCGTGAGCGTCAGCTCAGAGAACAGGAAGCCCAACGGGAAGTTGAGTGGATTCGGGCGCGCCTTGTTGAAGGTGAACGCAGCGGCTTCACAGATCAGACACCGGCAGAGATACTGCAGGAAATCAAAAACGGATTAGGACGGGATGACCTATAAAATAAGTAAACAAGCGAAGATGGATCTTGCGCGGATTTACTGGTTTGGCGTTCGGGAGTTTGGCGACGCTCAGGCCGAGAAGTATTACAACGCATTGATTGGAAGATTCGAGTCCATTGCAGAGAATCCATTAACCTACCCAATGGTTGATCATGTCCGGTTGGGCTATCGGCGCTGCGTATGTGGTGCGGATAGCATCTACTATCAGATCAATAATGGCTACGTAGAGATCATGCGAGTGCTGGGTAGGCAGAACACGACGAGTGAGATACCGGCAGAACACTAAAAAATAGCGCAAATGATTAACCGATCAGCGGATGGCCTATGAAAACAATCCCGTTTACCGAAGCGAGAGACAATTTTAATAACGTACTTGATCAGGTTGTTAACGACGCAGAGCCCATCGTTATCAATGGCTCTGGTGAAGGCGTCGTGGTGGTGATGTCTCTCCATGATTACAGCAGCCTGATGGAAACGGTACATTTGCTGCGTTCAGCAAACAACTCCGCGCACTTAGGTCGTTCTATCGCGCAGTATAAAGGACGAATTGGCAGTCCGAAGGATCAATGACACCATTTATTTGATAGATGCAGAGGGGGGTCATATGATTGCAGTGGTTTCGTGTTGGCATCGTCCAACATTAATGGATGAGCATCTAGGAAGAATTTAGGATGGAACCGCAAAAAGACGTGCCGTACGCGCTTCAGACTTCGTTAGAGCGTGCCTTAAATGGTTACAAGGCTCGGTTAGCTCAGAATATCAAATTGAAAGAAGATCCTGATCGTTGGCGCCGTTTCGTGCAGCATGAGCGTGGTCGTATTCAAGCGGTTGCACAGGTGCAAGCAGGTCTTGCGCAATACCGCCAGGAATGTCAGGCGAAAGACGTTGATGAGCTCGAGGATGAAAAGCACTGTTCCCTGAAATTGGGAGATCATATGCGGGCGGAAGGCTTTGCGAGACCGAGCCCCTATTGGCATGCGCATGCTATTATTGCCGGCGGTGATACACGGTCTTGGCAATTACGGGCACTACTTGCTGAACTCCAGATTGGCATTGATGATGCGCATAACGGTTGTTGGTTACCTTCCCGAACGAAATACGCAGGACAGCAGCCATACCCGAAAGCTGTGCCTCATAGCCGTATTCATCGCCATAATTATTACGCTTGGTTAAACATCCGATTTGCCGGTGTGTTCAGTGAGCAGGTTATGCGCTCACGCTTATTAGCAACACGTAGTGATCTTTTACATGCTAGCTTTCCAGAAGAAGTAATGCTCCCTAAAGGAAAATGGAACGAACCCTATGACAACCTATCGCTTGCTGAATAACGTAAAAAGTTATCATGAGGCTTTTGTAGATTTCAGAGCGATGCGAAAGCAGTTCGACGGCGTCAAAGTATGGTTTTCACAAAAAAATGAAACACTTATTGATCGTCTAAAAGATGATTGGAATCCAGTTTCAGTGATATTCGAATCTGATACAAAGACAAACCAAGTCCCCGATATTTCTGTCTGGAACTATTCGTGTTTGGTGCTCAGCTCTAAAGCTAAATCAGCGCTAGAGAGTCTTTTATCCGGTGCTGGAGAGTTTTTACCGCTGGAAGATGGTTTCTGGCTTTTTAACTGTCTCGATAGTATCGGCGGCGATTCTATTGATGCTGAACAATCTAAGTTTCAGATAGATTCAGAAGACTCTCTTCATATTCCTACATCACTTACTCTGAAATCCGAAAAAATATCTGGCAAGGCATTGTTTAAACCAGGGTTTGCACATAATAGTTTTTTAATGTGCTGTGATGAATTCAGAGATATTGCTATCAAAGAGAATCTTGGTGGTGTTGTATTTGAAGAAAATTTGGCGAAGATTTTTCTGTAGAAAAACAGGCGCTTAATGCGCCTGTTCCCAGTTATCCCCAATACCCACATCCACAATGAGCGGCACGTCTAACGTCGCTGCGCATTGCATCTGGGTTTTCAGTTCTACCGCAAAGGTTTCGGCCTGATCTTCGCGTACTTCAAGGATCAGTTCATCGTGTACCTGCATCAGCAGTTTGGCGTCGTAGCCTGAGGCTGGCAGCCATTCGTGTACGCGGATCATTGCGCGTTTAATGATGTCGGCGGCGGTGCCTTGCATGGGCGCGTTGATCGCGGTGCGTTCGGCATGTTGGTGGCGCTGGACGTTGGATGAACGGATATCCGGCAGGTACAGACGGCGGCCGTAGAGAGTTTCAACGTAGCCCTGTTCTTTCGCTTGTTCGCGGGTGTTGTCCATGTATTCGCGCACGCCCGGATAACGCTCGAAGTATTTACTCACGTAATCCTGGGCTTCGCCACGGGCAATGCCGAGCTGCTTGGCTAAGCCAAAGGCTGACATGCCGTAAATCAGACCGAAGTTAATCGCTTTGGCGCTGCGACGCTGATTGTCGGTGACGTCTTCTTCTTTCTCGCCAAAGACTTCGGCGGCAGTCGCGCGGTGAACGTCGCGGTCTTCCGCAAAGGCGCTGACTAAGCCTTGGTCACCTGATAAGTGCGCCATGATTCTTAGTTCAATCTGGCTGTAATCGGCCGCGACCAGTTTGTAGCCTTCTGGGGCAATAAACGCCTGACGGATCTTGCGGCCTTCTTCTGAACGGATCGGAATATTCTGCAAATTCGGGTCAGTCGACGATAAACGACCAGTAGCTGCCACGGCCTGATGGTAAGACGTGTGCACCCGACCGGTTTTGCTGTTCATCATTAATGGTAGCTTGTCGGTGTAGGTACTTTTTAGTTTGGCCAGTCCGCGATTTTCAAGAATAAGACGCGGCAGCTCGTATTCTTCGGCGAGTTCCTGCAGCACTTCTTCAGCGGTTGAAGGCGCGCCTTTCGGTGTCTTTTTAACAACCGGCAGGCCCTGCTTCTCAAACAGGATTTCGGCTAACTGTTTTGGTGAACCCAGGTTAAATACCTGACCGGCGCTGTCGTGGGCAGCGCGCTCCAATTCCTGCAGGCGTTGTTCAATCTGAGCGCTTTGCTCGTGGAGCTTTTCTGCGTCGATTAAGGCGCCGTTCTCTTCCATTTCGAACAGTACCGGCATGACCGGCATTTCGATGTCTTTAAAGACTTTGGATTGCGCTTTACGGGCAGCCAGCTGCGGCCACAGCATCTGATGCAGGCGCAGCGTGATGTCGGCGTCTTCAGCGGCATACGGGCCTGCTTCTTCAATGCCGATCTGGTTAAAGGTCAGCTGTTTTGCTCCTTTGCCTGCGATGTCTTCGTACTTAACGGTTTTATGGCCGAGGTACTTGAGTGACAGGCTGTCCATGTCATGCTTAGTCGCGACGGAATCCAGCACATAGGATTCAAGCATGGTATCGAATTCCACGCCTTTTAACTGGATGCCATAATTCGCTAATACATGCGCATCGTATTTCATATGCTGGCCGACTTTTTTCAGATTTTTATCGTCTAAGATCGGCTTTAACTGTGCGAGCACGGCATCGCGGTCGAGTTGTTCAGGTGCGCCTGCATAGTCGTGGGCCAGTGGTACGTAGGCGGCTTTGCCTGCCTCAGTACAAAAAGACACGCCGACAATTTCGGCGTCTTTATAATTCAGCGACGTAGTCTCGGTATCGAAGGCGAATAATTCGCTGGATTTTAATTGATCGATCCAGTGATCAAGCTCGGCCTGTTCGAAAAGTATTTCGTATTCGCCTTTGCCAGAAAATACCTCGGGCGTTGGAATATTTTCTTCGTCGTCAGATTCAGCTGCAGCCGAAGATTTAGCCGAGGAGCTGGCAGCACTTGCTGCGACTTTGGCCGCTACTTTTGAGGCTATGTCGTCACCCACTTCATCCGACAGCTCGGCGATCCAGGCTTTGAATTCCATATCGCGGAATAAGCCCAGTAGAGTTTCCTGATCCGGCTCGATACTTTTGATTTCGGTCAGGCTTTGCTCAAGTTCAACGTCGCACTTAATGGTCGCGAGTTCTTTCGACAGGAAGGCCTGATCTTTGTGTTCTTCGAGCTTTGGGGCGAGGGTTTTTGCGCCACGGAAGCTCAGCTCTTTGACTTTATCGAGGTTGGCGTAGATATCTTCGAGGGAGCCTAAACCGGCAACCAGGCCGACGGCGGTTTTTTCACCGACTTTGGGCACGCCGGGAATGTTATCGACTTTGTCGCCCATAAGTGCGAGGTAGTCGATGATGTGCTCTGGCGGTACGCCGAATTTTTCTTTCACGCCTTCTACATCCATAAACACGTCGTTCATGGTGTTGATCAGGGAGACGTGTTCGTTCACCAGCTGGGCCATGTCTTTATCGCCGGTGGATACGATTACGTCCTGTTTGTGTTCTAACGCCTGCGCGGCGAGGGTGCCGATCACGTCGTCGGCTTCAACGCCGTCGATAATTAACAGCGGCAGGCCCATGGCGCGGATGATGTTATGAATCGGTTCAATCTGCTCGCGCAGTTCGTCTGGCATGGGCGGGCGGTGCGCTTTGTATTCCGGGTAGATGTCGTTTCGGAAGGTTTTGCCTTTGGCATCGAAAATCACGATGACCTGAGACTCCGGGTAATCTTTGTTGAGCCGCTTCACCATACTGATCACGCCCTTGATGGCGTTGGTGTGAAGACCTTTGGAGTTGGTCAGCATCGGGATCGCGTGAAATGCACGGAACAGGTACGACGACCCATCAACAAGAATCACAGGTTTTGCGGTCTCAGACATCTTGGTTTGGCCTTGAAATCAAAGGAAGACTGACGCTTACCAGCCCTCTCAGGTACACTGGTGTTAACGACGTTACTGGACGGGAAGTCTACCATGAAGATGCCAAAAACTCTGGCTGTTGGCCTTATCTCTGCGGTTCTCTCCGCTGTAATCTCAGCGAGTGCGCTGGCCGCCGAACCTGCCGGTGAAACAGTGACCATTCGCAACGATGGCGACAATACTTATTACGAGTTCCGGGTAAACGGCGAGATCGTTGAGATCAAGGTACAGCCGAAAGTCGGCCCAGCATATTACCTGACACCAACTCAAAGCGAAGCGGAAGAATTTGAGCGCACGGATGCCCCGAATATGCGGGTGCCGAAGTGGGTACTGTTTCGCTGGTGATCTGATTTCCTATGGCGGTTTATACCTCTCTGACGGCAGCAGATGTATCTGATCTGCTGTCACATTTCGATCTCGGTGAACTGGTGGAACACTCGCCGATTAGTGCCGGTATTGAAAACTCCAACTATGCAGTGACTAGCTCACAGGGTGAGTATGTGCTTACTCTGTTTGAGCATCATGCGCCGGATGAAGTCCGTAATTTTGTCCGGCTGGCCCGTCATCTGGGGGAGAAAGATCTGTGCGTCCCGAGTCCGGTGGAAGGTGCGTCGGGCGTTTGGCTGCACAGCCTGAAGAATAAACCCGCGATACTGTGCCGACGTTTTACCGGGTCTCATCCAGATCAGTTATCGGAGCAGCAATGCGAGGCTATCGGTCGAGAATTGGCGGAGTTTCATCTGGCCTCCAGTGATCTGCCTGATCCGCGCCATGACGAGCGCGGCTATGACTGGTGGCAGAGTATCGCGCCAGAGCTATCTACCGATCTGGAAGCGAGCGACAAGGCGCTGCTAACCGACGAACTGGCGTTCCAGAAAGCTCAGCGAGCTCAGTGGTGTCAGTTGCCCCATGGTTGGATTCACGCGGATCTGTTTCATGACAACGCGCTCTTTGATGGCGATGAGCTGACCGCGATCCTCGATCTCTACAACGCTTGCGAAGGTGCATGGCTGTATGACCTGGCGATTGTTGCCAACGATTGGTGTGCTTCTGACGATAGCGGCCTCGACCCAAAGCGCTTAGAGGCGCTTCTTATTGGATATCAAAGTGTCCGCCCGCTGTCGGAGTTTGAGAGTGGCATGTGGAATACCGTTCTGCGTGGTGCTGCGCTGCGTTTCTGGCTGAGTCGCCTGTTGGCCGCGCGTATGGCAAAAAGCCGCAGCGAAGAACTCCCAGCGCATAAACAACCTACGGAATATCGGGATCGCCTGCGTTGGCATCGCGCTAAATCCTTATCGAAAGGCTGAACGTCTTATGCGCTATTTTTCGTGTGACTGCACTGCTGGTGACAGCAAACCCGTCGCGCTGTTTTTTGAGAATACCCAATGCCTGAGCTGCCAGCGTCAGGTCGGTTGGTGTTTTGAAGAGCGCGACATGTTGGTGTTCGATCAGAATAAAGACGGCGGCTTTCATTACAAGGGCCGCGACTATGTACCTTGTGCTAATCGTGCGAGCGGTGTCTGTAACGCCATGATTCCTGCGGATCGTATAGGCGCCGAACCCGCGCTCTGCTTTGCCTGCCACTTTAACGACAATATTCCAGACCTGACGGTCGAGGGGCACGCTGAGCTCTGGGGCAATCTGGAAAGGGCCAAGCGTCGCCTGCTGTTTACTCTGGATTCACTCAGTCTACCGATGCCAGATAAACGGCAGTCGCCGGAAGGACTTAGCTTTCACTTCATGGCGGATAAAGACGCGAGTGACCATTTCCGCACGCCATTGACGCATGTTGCTGCCGTGTTCACTGGGCACGCACAGGGCGATATTACGATTAACCTTGCAGAGGCGGATGACGTTGCCCGCCATCGCATGCGCGTTGATATGGGTGAGCAGTACCGGACCTTGCTTGGGCATTTCCGCCACGAGGTCGGGCACTTTTACTGGGATTTACTGGTCAAGCCGGACGAGGCTCGCCTGATCAGGTTCCGCGAGGTGTTTGGAGATCCCGATCTCTCGTATCAGGCTGCTCTGGATAAGCATTATGCCCGAGATCCGGAAGATCAGAGCTGGCGCAGTCAATTTATCAGTGCCTACGCGTCGATGCATCCGTGGGAAGACTGGGCCGAAACCTTTGCTCATTACCTGCACATTATCGACACGCTTGAAACCGCGCGGGAGTGGGATCTGATCGATTTTGGTCAATACGCGGGGCTGACTCTGCCACAGGATGAGGGCATCTGTGATCCTCAGCGGCTGATCGACTGCTGGGGCGAGTTCAGTGTCAAGCTGAATGCACTGAACCGCAGCATGGGGCTGGCGGATGCCTACCCATTTGTGATCAATCCAGTGGTGGTCGGTAAATTGAAATGTGTGCACTCTATGCTGGATAAAACTCGCTAATCCCGATAGTTGTCCAAAAAGGATACTTTGCGCCGAATAGTGCCGTTTAGTCCCGGCGTCCTTGCCCGTTTTTCAGGGCGGTTATAAAATCGCGCCGCTATTAAAAAGACAAGCAGGGAGTCATATGAACGTCTTCATCACCGGGGGAACTGGGGGTATCGGGGCTGCTCTGGCCAGATACTATCTGAAATACGGTCATCGGGTCGGAGTCTGCGGCGGCGATCATGATGATTTTATCCGTGCTTTTCCTGATCAGCCTGAACTCGTTGAATTTTACTCACTTGACGTGACCTCACGCGAATCCTGCATTCAGGTTATTGGTGAGTTTGCTCAGGGTTCGCTGGATATTCTTATTGCGGCGGCAGGCGTGAATGATGGATCGCCGGTTCAGGGGCGTCCTCTGGATTTTGATCGCTCTAACCTTATTCTGGATGTGAATTTGCGTGGCGCGCTCAACTCCGTTGAAGGTGCACTGCCGATGATGCAGGCACAGGGATTTGGCTCAATCGCAATTCTTTCCAGTGCAGCAGGCCTCAATGGTTTTGGTCAGACGCCAGCCTATTGTGCCTCTAAAGCGGCGGTGAACATGCTGTGTGAAAGCCTGTCACTCCGTTACGCCGATCAGAATATCTCGGTTTCGGCGATTATGCCGGGATACATCGATACACCGCTGGCGCGGGCAACGCATCCTGATCTCGAAAAAATGCCATTCCTGATGGACTCTGAACGGGCTGCCCGAAAAATTGCCCGGGCAATTAAGCGCAGGAAAATGCGATATGTTTTCCCTTGGCAGATTCGTATGGTTTCCCGTGCGTTGCAGGTGATGCCGCGACCTTTGTTCCGCAGTCAGTTTAAGTGGAGTGAAAAATAATGGCGATTGTAATCACGGGTGCTTCTACCGGTATTGGCTTTTCTCTGGCTGAGCAATTAGCTGGTCAGGGGTATACCGTCTTCGCAGGTGCCCGTAAGCAGGAAGACCTGGATCGTCTGGGGGATGCTCATGCCAACATACGACCTGTTGCACTGGATGTCTGTAATCCTGAACAGGTTAATGCATTGGTTGAGCTGCTGCGGAATGAAAATATTAAAGTCGATGCCCTGATTAATAACGCCGGTGTCGCAGTGATTGGCCCTCTGGAAATTCAGAGTGATGACGATCTCCAGTGGCAAATGGAAACCAACCTGATCGGTACAGCACGCATGATCCGGAGCCTGTTGCCATTTTTGCGCGAGACCAAAGGGCGGATTATTAATGTCAGTTCGACATCCGGTTTAGTCGCCTGGCCTTTTGCCGGTGCGTACGTAGCGTCTAAATATGCGATCGAGGGATTGAGCGATGTGCTCAGAGTTGAGCTTCGTCGTTTTGGTATTGAAACGATTCTGATTAATCCGGGAGCAGTGGCCACCCCGTTGTGGGAAAAAACATTTTCGGCGGTGCATGAAAAATTAGCGCGCCAGCCTGAAGAAATACGTAAGTTTTATGAAGCCGACTCGAAACGCTCGGAAGACGCGGTGCGCAAAAGCGTCGATAAGGCTGTGAAACCAGAAGTTGTGGTTAATACAGTGCTTGAAGCCCTGGCAGCAAAAAAACCTAAGCCACGTTATCTGGTCGGCCCCAGCGCGAAAATTCAGTGGTGGATGCGGGTGCTTCTGAGCACGCAGTGGTTCGACAAATTAAAATATAAAATTGTCTACGGTGATAACTGATAACGAAAAGAGAAGGTACTTCCGGTGAGAAGTACCTGACCTGAAGAAAGCTGGCTAAAGCAGGATCAGATCCGCTGGCGGACGCTGGTGCCCAGATAACTTCCTTCCAGAACAATTTCAAAGCGCCTGTCGGTCGGGTGTCCGCGTCTCCTTCTTCCCTCTCTGGATATGCCTGGCAACCCAAGCCTTTGATAGCATCGCTTTGTGCTCATATTCATCAAGGCCGTTCACTGAAGTACCGAGCGTTCAATTATCAGAGGCAATTGTGGCTCTGGATATGGCGTCACCTAACCAAGCAGGGAGTTTATCCGGTCGCGTGTGCCAGTCGCCATGAGAGATCCAGTAACCGAACCTGTGCGCGCGCGTCGGCCATCACCGCACGAAGATTCTCAGGAATGAATGATTCGAACAAGGCCTGCTTATTCTCTGGTAATTGCAGCTGAAGGGCGGCGTAGTCGAGAGACGGGTGGGCCAGTGCTGCGTATTCCCAATCCAGCAGCCAGAGTTTACCTTCGCTATCGCGCAGCCAATTCGCGGGCAAAGGGTCAAGGTGGCACAAGCAGGCGTCATCGGCAGGGAGAGGTACAAGCTGAGACACTTCTTCTTTCAGTCTGATGACAGCTTCTGAATGGCCATCGCACTGGGCAAGATACTGAGCGCATGCGGCCTGGACATCGAGAGTATGCAGGTTGGCCCGGGGGCGCTGGGCGTGGACAGTAGAAAGCACTTCCGTCACTGCACGAAGGTCCTCGCTTGAAGGCGCGGCAGCGAGGGGTGTCCCGAGGATAAAATCACGTACCCAATAATTAAGCTCAGACGAGTGATATCTCACCGCTGGGGTAAGCCCTGCTTTGGCCATATGCTGGTGAATTGCCAGCTCTTCGTCGCGGTAAATACCCAGTGATGTTGCCGTATTATTCAGACGCAGCAGCACTTCGGTTCCCTCACTGCGGATCAGATAGTTCTGGTTGGTCAGGCCTCCGTGGATGCTCAGGATAGAGTCAGGTGGTGACGCTAACCCCCACTGATGCCACTCAGCCAGAATCTGTTCAGGAATCATATCTAAGCTCACTAAGCAGCCTGAGGTGACGCTTGTTGGGCTTGATAGTCTCTGCGCCATAATAGGTAACCACCCACCGCGAGCACGACATAGAAAGCCATCAGCACAGCCGTCAGGTAGAGCCCGCGGTCTATGTAAAGGTAGATCGCGGCAGCGTCGATCACGACCCAGTACAACCAGTTCTCTAGTATCTTGCGCGTTACCATCCAGGTAGTGAGTACGGCTCCCCAGGTGGTGAATGAATCCAGATAGGGCAGAGCCGCACTGGTATTGTTCGTCAGCAGCCATCCACTGATCAGACTGATCAGCACAACACCGCCAATGGCGATGCCATGCTGCTGGATTCCCCAGCGTTGAACCGGGAGGTCGGGTGATTCCGGAGAACCATTACGCCAGGCCAGCCAACCGTAAACAGCCATCGCCAGATAGTAAACATTCAGCGCAGACTCCATAACCAGCGACACATCAAAGAAGAGCCAGCTGAAGATCGCTGTGCTGCCAAAAGCCGCGTACCAGCACCATTGACTCTGACGCATCGCAAGCACCAGATAGGCAACACCCAGAAGTACCGCAGTGGTCTCCCAGTGACTCATTGTCTGAGCGTATTCAATCGCGCCTGAAATAATGGTGTTGAGCATGGTGGCTCCCGGTGTTCGTTTTTGATCAAAATGAATGGCGCGCAGTGCGCACCCTACATGCGGTAAGGGCGAGCACTGCTCGCCGTCTTAGCCGTGGGGGTTAAGCGCCGGGTCAAGATTCACGCCGATAAACTTACAGACGAAAATCGCTTTGCCGTAGGTTTCCCAGCTCAGCTTCATTTCATCGCGCAGGGTGTTCATCACCAGCTCGTGGTCGCCGAATACCTGAGTACTCATGGTGTTGGTGACCACGGTTAAGCCGTCGATGGTATTCAGACGGTCGATAAAGCTTTTGATCGCCGGGATGTAGTCGTCTGCTAATGGGTATTTGCTGATTTCTACTGAGATTTCCATAGTGTTCTCCAGTGTTTGATGTGTAGGAGGGAAACTTCTTCCCGAACACCGTTATTGCCGATGCTCAGGGATAAGATCCCCTCCTGCATAAAGGTCAGAAATACAGCTTACCTTCGACACCGTAAGTCAGAGGCTCGCCGTACTGGACATAGCCGTACGAGGCGTAGCCATCGCGAGGGTCGTTACCAAATCCGAAACCGCGTACTTCGTAATCACGGTCGGTCAGGTTACGGCCATACAGGCTGACCTCATAGTCTGGCTTGGCGTAGGCGATACGGGCATGCCAAAGGACGTAGGCTTCTGACTGGAGATCATGGCTGTCTGAGAAGTAGAACTCATCTTTAGCTTCGCTTTCCAGACGTACAGACAAAGCATCAGTCAGACCATAGGTCAGTGCGGTAGATGCGCTGTACTGAGGAGCATGTGCCTGCTGACGACCGTCCTGAACGAATACACCGTAGTATTCAGATTCATAGGTGTATTCGCCGATTTCTGTGATCAGGTAGCCGTAGCTCAGCGCCCAGTTCAGACGCTCAGTGATGTCCCAGTCAGATTCCAGCTCAATGCCGTAGTTTTTGCCTTGTTTGGTGTTACCGATGTAATCCTTGAACTTCGGCGCCCCATCTTCCATGTAGCTGAACGAGTTCTTGATCTGCTGGTCTGTACGGTCGATATAGAACGCGGCAATACGGGTTTTCAGGCTGTCAGCCAGCAGTGATGATTTCAGACCCAGCTCAATGCTGTGGTTGATTTCGGCATCGAAGGTACGCAGTTCATCATCCAGCACGGGTTCGCTGTTCACGCCACCGGCTTTATAGCCGCGCGCCAGTGTTGCGTAGGCCAGGTGCTCGTTACTCACCAGTGCTTCCAGTGTAATACGGCCGCCGACCAAGGTTTCGTCGGTGCCTTCACTCAGGCCAGTGTTGTCTTCGAAATCGTTTGCCCAGTTTTCAACACGTAGACCTGTGATCAGGCGCAGTGTGGATGACAGATCGGAGTTAAGCTCACCATAGGCCGCAATTGATGTGGACGTCAGCTCACTGGTGAATACTGGATCGTAGGTGTAGTTGCGGGTCAGGTCTTCGCTGCGCTGCATGGCGTAGATGCCTGCTACCCAGTCAGTAGTGTTATTAAATAGACGGCCATCAGTGCCTGACATCAGGCGGACATCAGCAGACTGGCGCTTGTAGTCGCGCAGATATTGGTCAAATGAACTGTAACCATCGAAGTCGGCAAGACATGGCCCCTGCGTGGTATCGCATGGATCAGGCTGGTACACAGGCTCATCCGCAAGGAAGATGTATTCTCCGTATGCCCAGTCTTCGTCGTAGCTATATTCAATGTCCGACATGCTGGCAGTCAGCTCGGTCTGAAGAATCAATGCACTATTGATCTGAGTGTCAGAAGTGAGGGCGAGTGCATGTGTATCCTGAGCGTCGACGCCAGGAGCGTTTGAGTACGTCTCACGAGTGTTGTCCAGGCTGAATGCATCGTAGCCATTGTCGACATCGGCATAGAGGTAGGTCAGACTAACGTCAGTGTCATCACTGACCTGAAACGCCAGCTTACCGCGCGCAACGACTTCGTCGATGTTGTTGGTGTCATCACGGTTCAGGAAGGTGTTATCGATGTAACCGTCAGACTGATAGCCGTTGACAGCGATACGCCCCTGAACAGAATCAGTCAGGCTGCCGGAGACTGCACCACCGAGACCATAGCTGTCGTAGTTACCAGCGCGGGCAGACAGGTAGCCTTCGGTTTCTTTGGTCGGGTCATTGGAACGGATGTTGATCATGCCGGCCAGTGCATTCGCACCGAAGCGTGTGCCCTGAGGACCACGCAGAATCTCAACCTGTTTAACGTCGAACAGGGTTGCAGCACCGCCTAATCCAGTCATGTCGATGCCGTCGATCACCAGACCAACGGATGGGTTAACCGGATCAATGAACTGACTTCTCTCACCAATGCCGCGAATCTGGTAGAAGCGACCACGGGAGGCACCAGAAGAGTAATTCACATTCGGGGCAAAGCTCAGCACTTGCTCCAGGTGTTCCGCGCTGCGCGCTTCAATATCCTCGCTGCCAACCACCGTGACGGCTTCAGGAATTTGTTGAACATTGGTCTGGCGGAAATCTGCTTCAACGGTGATGGGAGTCAGTTCGACATCTGAGTGCGCCATTGAGGAGGCGGTCATTACAGCAATAGCCAGTGGAGTGCGGAGCGTTTTATGAGTCATGGGTCTGCCTGTAAACCTTACGATACTGGTAAACAAAGACCCGGCTGTCGCGTAGCTGCGCATGGCGCGCAATGTATGAATTGTCGTGCAGTATCGACTGCCTTCCCATTCCTACGCCGGTACTAACCGGATCAGGTTCCGGGGTTTAAGCTTGAAGCTAATCTCAGGCTGCACTCGGCAACCTCCCCCTGGGTATGGCGCATGGTAACTAAGCGTCAACACCACTGTCATCACCTTTTTTTACACTCACTATCTATTGATATGCGGGCGTAAAACCCTCATAACCAGTGTCAGACCCTTACTTGATTAGCGGAGAGCACAAAGATGCTTCGTATATTTCTCTTTCTGGCGACCAACCTTGCAGTAATTCTGGTCGCCAGTATCACTCTGAGTCTGCTGGGTGTGGACTCGTATTTCCAGCAGAACGGCACGGATCTTAACCTCCAGTCGCTGCTGATTTTCTGTCTCGTCTTCGGTATGGCGGGTTCTCTGGTATCTCTGTTCATTTCCAAATGGATGGCAAAGAAAGGCATGCGCGTACAGGTCATTGATCAGCCGCATAACTCCGGAGAGCAGTGGCTGGTCAGTACGGTAAAAGAACTGGCAGACAAAGCCGGCATTGGCATGCCAGAAGTCGGTATTTTCCAGTCGGATGCGCCTAACGCTTTCGCGACGGGCTGGAACAAAAATGATGCGCTGGTGGCGGTCTCTACTGGCTTGCTGCAGCGTATGAGTAAAGAAGAAGTGAAAGCGGTGCTGGGTCACGAGATTGGCCACGTAGCGAACGGTGATATGGTCACGCTGGCTCTGATTCAGGGTGTGGTGAACGCGTTTGTTATGTTCTTTGCCCGTATTATCGGTAACTTCGTCGATAAGGCCATTCTCAAGAATGAAAATGGCCCGGGCATTGGTTTCTTTGTGGCAACCATCGTTTCAGAGATTATTCTCGGTATTCTGGCTTCGACCATCGTGGCATGGTTCAGTCGTCGCCGTGAATTCCGTGCGGATCAGGCGGGTGCCGAGCTGGTCAGCCCTGCTGCGATGGCGTCGGCGCTGATGCGTTTAAAAGAGACTTACGAGCAGCCAAGTGAACTGAAGGGCGAGCTGGTCGCATTCGGTATCCGTGGTGAAGGTAAGTTCTCAGCTCTGTTTGCGACTCACCCACCGCTTGATGTGCGCATACAGGCACTTCAGCAGCGCTACGGTAATTCGCAGTAATAACCGTTTCCTCTGCAAATAAAAAAGCCCGCTTTCGCGGGCTTTTTTATTGTATTTTCTTCAGCAGTGCATCGCGCCACGCATCAGCAATTTCCCGGATGGTCTGTTGATCTGGGCAGATGTGAGGGTGCATCTTTAACGTCAGTGTCAACTGACCGTACCACTCTGTTGTTGTCGCCGAGATTGGGTAGTTGGCCGTGCCCGGAGCCACAGCAACCAGGCGACGGTTATCTGGCTTGGGTGGATTATCCTGGCCGGGCAGGGGCCAGCTGCCCATGTTAGAGCAGCTACCCATGTAAAACTGTTTGCCACTGGTCATGCGGTAGATCAGTTTCACGCCGGTCATACCAACCCACTTACCAATGTTTGCCAGTTTCCAGTTTGCCCAGTGTTGTTTGCCTTTAAAGCGTTGCCGCATCTGTGATTGCCACTCCTGAGGAGAAGATGTCGGCTTGGTGAGCATGTAAAAACCAGAGACCTGATTAAAGCTTTCAGTCTGGATACCTGTCGCACCGCGCACGTTGACTGGATAAAACCAGTAAAAGGGATCGTCGCCCTCAATCATGCGTGCGGCAACAATATTGCTGAGCTCGGCGTAGATCAGGCTACCCGGGCTGACCTTGTGCTCTTTGCACCACTGGTTCAGTTTTGTGGTTTCTTCTTCTGAAAAGCAGGAAATCTCCGGCGTCAGTGCGTCGTGCTGAGTGTTCTCGTAAGTCTTCTTCCAGCGTACGACCTTTCTGCCTTCTTCGGTTGGGAATTCTTTTTTGGCTTTGCAGATTTCTCGCCAGCCCGGAACTTTGGTTTCGTTACAGACAGGAAGCGGATAACAGGGGTAGCCCATTGGCCGGAGGATATTGGCGAAGCCCGCCATGCCATCAGCATCCGCGTGTTGCCAGGTCTTCCAGTCAGTGCTGTTGGTCTCGGGGTCGTACCAACCCCAATAAATCGTGTCGGTTATGCCGTATGGTTTGCGCGCGTGATACCACATGGCAATGTAGTCTTTTTCTGCCATCGGGGCTTCCTATTATTGTTATTGTCGCCGAGTAAACCAACTATAACGGATATCTTAGGTCAGCGGTATGAGACGACAGGCGCCACTTCAAAACAAGTTGCGTACCAAGTCACTACTTGCAGGTTTGACCTGAAATGCCTTACCCAGTTACGCCAATCTCACGAGTGATGACGTCCGAGTGACTGGCTGAGCAGGTCGACGGGTCTCTTCAGAGACTAGTTCATTTATGGCATTCATCCAGCCACCTGTTAACGGACTAGCTCCATTGGCTTCTGATCGAGAGAAGGCCAACCTCAAATCCTTGTCTATACTTGAAAAGTTATGTTCCCGGACGGTGGTATGTTCTTCGTCAGAATTTTCATTGCTGCGCTGGCCTATTTTGTCTTTGCTCGTCTGGGCACGGCACTGGCCATTCCTCCTGACTATGCCGCCGCTGTCTGGCCAGCCGCTGGCGTTGCCTTGGCCTCATTTCTCCTGTTCAGCCGAACCGTTGCATTCGCTGGGGTTTTGACAGGCGCTGTTCTTGCCAACCTGTACACCACCACGTCAGCGTTGAATGAGTTGTCGGTGACCACTCTTGTGTCTGGCGTGGCGATGGGAGCCGGTGCAACGTTGCAAGGGTTGTTCGGAGCATGGCTGTACCGTACCTATCTCCCCGGTCGCAGCCGCTGGGATGAGCTGTCTCACCTGATTCGCTTCTGTTTTGTCGTCGTCGCCTTAGGCAGTGTGGTCAGTACAACGATTGGTAATATCACCCTCTACGTTAACGAGTTTATTGTCACAGAACGCCTGGCGTTTAACTGGATCACCTGGTGGGCTGGCGACGCGATCGGAGCGCTACTGGTGACGCCTGTCATCATGGTGTTGGCAGCTCCTGAGAAGATCTACAGCCGTGATCGTAAAATTAAAGTGATGGTGCCCATACTGCTGATTCTTACTGCGGTTTTCGGACTCTTTTATAAGTCGGTCGGGTTTAACCGGGAGCGGATTGTCAGCGATCTTCAGGCCGCTGCTGATGAGTTATCACAGCTCGTTGACGCACGGCTGACGATTTCAGAAAACAAGCTGATTGCTTATGCCGCCTTATTCAGTGCAAGTGAATTCGTTACGCCTGAGGAATTTGCCCGGTTCTCCGAACGGGTGATGTCCCGTGACGATGCATTCTTTGGCGTCGGGTGGACAGAGGTCGTCGACAATAGCGGCCGCGCCCGCTGGGAAACTTTCTACCGTGAGCGTGGTTTCGACGGTTTTACCTTCACCGAGCTCGCTGAGGGCGGGCGCCTGATCGAAGCCAGTGATCAGGAAACCTACTATCCGGTCTTGTATATCTATCCATTTGAACGCAATCGCCGGGCCTTTGGACTTAACCTGGGAGCCAACGCTGAGCGAAAAACGGCGCTCGACAAAGCGGCGATAGAGCATGTTCCAGTGGCAACCGCACCAATTGTTCTCGCTCAGGAAACTGGAAAGAAGCGTGCGATCCTTCTGTACATGCCGGTATTTGATCTTGAAGACGATGAAGCACTTGTCGGCTATTCCAGCGGTGTACTCAAGGTCAGTGGCATACTTGGTGAAAGCGTTTTTCAATCTCGCCAGGCGGGTCTGTATTTTAATTTATACGATGTCACGGATGGCGAGCGGCTGACAATCTATGAAGCGTCGGAGCAGGCGCACTCCAACCTGCCAATGCATAGCTACGACGCTTACTTCGGTACACGTAAGTACCATCTGGAGATATTCCCTGCTGAGAATTACGTATACGGGCGCAATGACTGGACCAGCTATGTCATCCTGACCGGTGGGTTTGTGATTGCGACGCTGTTTCTGGTTTTTGTGCTGACTACCACTGGGCAGATTGAAACGGTCCGGCGACAGGTTGAGTTGCGAACGTCAGAACTGAGCGACGCCGTATCCCGGGCGAATGCGGCCAGTGACGCCAAATCTGCGTTTCTCGCCAACATGAGCCATGAGTTACGTACGCCCCTTAATGCGATCAATGGATTTCTCAAGTTGGTGCTCGATACGGCGTTAACTCCCGTACAGAAGAACTACCTGCAGAAAGCGGATCTTGCTTCTGTGACCTTGCTGGGACTGATTAATCAAACGCTGAATTACGCAAAAATAGAATCCGGCAACATGGAGCTAGAAAAATCCACTGTGCGCATGCGACGTATTGCGCGGAAGATGGAAGCTTTGTTTGGGCACATTGCCGATGAGAGTGCACTGGATTTCAGAATCAAGCTGGCTAATGACGTGCCTGAAGTACTGATAGGCGATGAATTGAGAATCGAGCAGATTACCCTCAACCTCCTTAGCAATGCATTCAAGTTTACCCGTGAGGGCCATATCGACCTGAATATCAGTTACGAGGCAGACGATGAGAAGCTTCAGATTCGTGTCACTGACAGCGGTGTCGGTATTCCCGCCGATAAAATGGAGCATATCTTTGCCGCGTTTGGACAAGCGGATGCTTCGATCAGCCGCCGTTACGGTGGCTCGGGCCTCGGCCTGAGTATATCCCGCCGAATCGCCATCATGATGAAAGGCGATATTCTGGTGCGAAGCACAGAAGGTCAGGGCAGTGAATTTCTGGCGTACTTGCATCTGCCCGTTGGCGATGCCGCTGCTGATGATGTGGGCGCTCCGGAAAGTTGTGGGCAACTTCAGGGTAAGTGCGCCCTGATTGTTGAGGACATCAAGGTAAACCAGATGATCGTACAGGAGTTTCTCAGTAAACACGGTATCAGCACCCTGGTCGCTGAGAACGGGCGAGAGGCCGTTGATCAGATGGCGGCCAGACCTGCGGTCGACTTTATACTGATGGATGTGCAGATGCCGGTCATGGATGGCTATGCAGCTACTCGCGAAATTCGCAAATTGATGCCTGAAATCCCAATTATTGGTATGACGGCCAATGCGATGGATGACGATAAGATGGCGTGTCTGGCTGCTGGAATGAATGACCATATCGCCAAACCTATTGATCCTGAGAGCCTGATCCGCTGTGTGCAGGATGTGGTTAACAGATGTGGCTAAACGGGCCATGCGTAGACTGAATTGACCTTGCTCACATTGTTCCGCTGCAGAAACGTATCGTTCTGCTAGACTGTCCCCGTTCTGTAATAATTCTCAGGGGAGCGGTATGACGCAGATCGATACCGGAGCACAGGTGCTCAGAAAAACAAAAAATGACCTGATTAAGCGGTACGCTGTCCGCAACAACGGTATTGCATTGAAGCAGACGCTGTCCACGCTCTTGCCAGTCTTCGCGTTGACCTATGCAGGTATTGCTGCACTCGAGGTCTCTCTGTTGCTGACCGCCGGCGTAGTCCTGCTCCTTACGCTTTTTCTGCTTCGTGCTTTTGTCATGCTCCACGACTGTGGACACAATTGCCTGTATGAGTCGCCACGTGCCAATAAAATCGCCGGTTTCATCTTTGGTGTTGTGTGCGGTGTTCCTCAGTACGTCTGGTCGCGACATCATGATTATCACCACTCGACCAATGGCAACTGGGAGAAATACCGTGGCCCGCTGACGGTGTTGTCGACTCAGGAATATGCTGAACTGACGCCGAAACAAAAGCGCAGCTATGCGCGTCAGCGTAAGTTGTTCATGGGGCCTCTGGCGGGCTTTCTTTTATTTCGTGTTTAACCCACGCTTCACTTGGCTGAAGGGAACGTTCGGGTTGATCGCGCATGTGCTTAAAGGCAATAAGGCCTCTGACTACAGCACGCGATACTGGGCTGACTGGAAAGAATTCCGCCACATGACCGGCAACAATATTGCGTTGCTGAGTATCTGGACCCTTGCGGCTATGGCATTTGGTGCGGCTGAGTTCGCACTGGTATTTATCGTAGCTCTTTCGTTGGCGGGCGCATCAGGGATTATACTGTTTACGGTTCAGCACAACTTTGAAAACTCATACGCGTCACCGACCGAAGGTTGGGACTACTATCAGGCGGCATTAGCAGGTACCAGCTACCTCAAACTGCCTCGAATCCTGCATTGGTTCACGGCAGATATTGGTTATCACCATATCCACCATCTGTCTGCGCGCATACCTAACTACCGTTTACGCGATTGCCATGAAGAGAACCGGGAGTTGTTTGAGAGTGTTACGCGGCTGACATTGAAAGATGTTCCACATTCGATGCGCTACATTATCTGGGATGAAAACAACGCAACCCTGATGACGCCTGAGCAGTTCGAAGCTCGCACAGTAACTGCCCAAGCTCCTGAAGCGGCTCAGGCTGCCTGATCTGTCAGCGAAGACGCTGAGTAAGAGTGGCTGCCAGTTCCTCTGACAGCTGCTCTGCTAATTTCTCAGATGCTTTATTCAAGGCATTCTGCTGAACGCCCGACACACCACGTGCTCTGTCTGAGAACGAACTTAAAACCTTACCGCTGCTGTCTCGAAGGTTCACCCGCGCGTTCGCAAATACGTAGTAATTGCCATTCTGCTGCTGGCTGTCGAGGTTGGCGCTGACTTCGAAGCTGAGGTCTGGGTTATCGCTTTCGCCTAGTCGAAGCCCCTGGCTCGTCAGTGTTTCAAATAAGCCGCCGCGCATAATGCGAGCGCCGTCATCTAACAGAACCAGCCGGACATCAAGCGCTTTCACGGCAGCAAGAATATCTCCCCGGTAGTCGCGCAGTGCCTGCGGGGCCTGTGGTCGGGTTCTGCTGGTGGCAACAAACGCATATTGCTCCGCCAGTTGATCATGTTGAGCAAAGAGAGCCAGTGCAGGTAACTGTTGCTGCAGGCGTTCGAGCTTGCCGGTGCCAGTGACCTGTGCTGCTTGCATCATCTCAAGCTCGGTCTCGAGTTCCTGTAGTTGTCCTTGAATACGACTCGCTGCCGCGCTTCGGTCCAGCTCAGCAAGAGCGTAGGCGTAGTTATCATCAACATACGTGTCGCGAATGACGACTTCATCCAGCGTGACTGTCGGGATGGTGCTGCTGACGGCTTGTGAGATGTTTTTCTGCAGGCGGGTTTCACCGTCAGACGTGTACTCGTTAATGCGGCTTGAGTTGGTTGCTGAGATAGTCACCTTCAGGCGACTGACCAGATCAGCGCGCGCAAAATCAGCTGCGCGCTTTAACGCCTGATCCGGGCTCCCATACACTTCCATCGAGCCGACACCGTATGCCTTCGTTTTATCCGACGGCTGCTGTGTCACCCAGCCAGGCAGGCTCTGAACCTGAGTGACATCGTCGGGGACCACGTCAGAGTCGTCCTTCTCATACAGCGAGCTACAGCCACTCAGGAGGCTGATGGCGAGGGTGAGAGGGATCAGTGAAGTCGTCAGGTATCTGGTCATCATTGGCAGTCCGAATAGGTCCTTGAAGCAGCAGTTCGATCGGGTTGGGTAGAGTGTACCCTGATACGAAGAGAGAATGTCATCTCTCTGACCGTTAAAAGCGGCGCAATATCCCACATCCGCAAAAAGCTAACATCAGTGACAATCAGTAACCGAGATTAGACATTACTTGACGGTGGTGACTTATTAAGCAATTGTTCGCAAAAATTTGTCTTGTGACGACAACCTGCTAATTGAAAGGGACACCCGATGGCTGACGAGGTGATTACACAGGAACTGGCCGTTCAGGAGAGCGTCTGTGTTGGAGCGGGATGCCGAAACCTTCGGTTTTGAAACCTTAAAGGTGAAAAGCGCGAGTCCACTGGTGTTATTTGACGACACAAGCTCCTCTGCTTCCTTTCCTGATAACGACTGGCAGATAGGTGTGTCAGATGACGTTGCCGGCGATCAGGCGAGTTTTTTATAGAAGATGCTACCGGTAATCGTCGTGTTTTTGAGGCCTCACCGGCCGGTGATATTGCACTGGGCAGCAACTCAGTTGTCGTCGAGGGCGCGGTCTCGGCGGATGAGCGGGGCGAGCTGATGTTCACGTGCTTCTCCGGCGATGCTCAGGCTGTGACTGCGGGATATCGCATCCTGTTCTGATTACGTTTCTGGTGGCTTTTGACCATGCATTAAAAAAGCCTCTCAGGTCACACCAGCGAGGCTTTTTTGGAAGCTAAGAAAATTCAGAAGAACTTAACGCTCTTGAAGCTTCTGGATTTTCTTCTGGCCATTCCAGACTTCGCGATTGCTTTCCATATTGATGAGCTTCATGTCTACCTGATAGAAAGTTACGCGCTTCTTACCGGCTTCATCGACGATGCTGTTGATTGAACCTGACAGGGCAAAGTCAGCCGCATCTTCCTGGCCCATCTCTTTCGCATTACGTGAGTTCAGCTCCTGATCACGACGCTCATCACGGACGGCATCACGTTCTTCACCAGCAACGACAAAGTCTGCTTTACCTGAGCGCAGCAGGGCACGCTTGATGTCATTAACGAAGGTATCAACGGCGATATGTTCGTGCGACTTGTTCGCGATGCGCTGGATAATAATGGTCGGGCGCTCATTGTTTTCCAGTTCGAAGTCAGACACCCAAGGGAACGAGAGCATGTCGTTGATCATTTCGGTCGCGACCAGCTCCGAATCTTTGTTATTCCACTGATCAGACAGAGCGATCTCTTCTGCTGGATCAACACGACTGACTTTGGTCGCGCAACCAGCGGTCAGAACAGCTGCGCCAACCATGGTCAGGGCAGCGAATCGGGCAATAGGGTTTAACATAATTTCATTCCTTCGTTGGCAGTCTTCGGGTCGGTTTATCTGTTTTTGGAGCGGAGTCCGTCGTCGGAGTTCCGCCCTGGGTATCCGGCTCAGGAGCAGTTTCATTCTTTTCAGGCAGTGCCTTACTGGTTGTATTAGCTCCCGTCGTGCGCACCGTCCAGAGTTGAATATCACCCGGTTTGAGGGATACCTGCTTCTGGATTTGCTGCCGCCTATTGTCGGTCAGGTGCGAGTCGAGGGTTAGTGTGTGGTCGCCGGGCTCAAGAAACAAGCGTCTGATCTGTATTTCACCGGGCAGCAGTAACCAGCTGCGGGTTTCTGCTGCGTCTGAAAGCTGAGCAGCAAGTTTGCCAGCGAAGGCCAGAAGACCAGTGGAGTCCTGTGAGCCAATGGCGGCTGCAGTGATGGCTTTCACTGCAGCGCGGGACAGGGCAGCACGGATCTCTGGCCCCGCATTTTTCATCTGTTCCTGAATCGCCATCAGCTGTGGGCTGGCGGCCGGGTCCAGAGACCAGGTCTGTTGATCAATGGTCAGCAGGCTTTGCCCGTAATCGACAGGGCGACCGTAATAAGGGACAGCTACCCTCAAAGAACTGCCGATAGCGTTGGTCAGGCCCATGCTTTCGGCGGTGTCGTACAGTGGGCCAAGGAATATGGTCTTGGTGAAAAAATCGACCCGGAAGTTACGGGTGGCGTTTAGATAGTCTGCCACCAGGCCGTAGAACATCTTGTCGGCATAGAGCAGGTAGAACCAGTTGATCTCTTCTTGCGAGTACTCAAAAAAGTACGGCTGTAGCTCAAGCGCCCGCAGGTTCGGGTTGATTGAAAGTTGTAGGTTCAGCTCTTTCTTTTCGGGCACGCG
The DNA here is from genome assembly GCA_913019975.1 of Thalassolituus maritimus. Lineage (GTDB taxonomy): Bacteria > Pseudomonadota > Gammaproteobacteria > Pseudomonadales > Oceanobacteraceae > Thalassolituus. The sequence continues at coordinate 142,398 of CAJWBH010000009.1, forward strand.
GCCCTTGTGCTCAACCACCAGTAACTGGCTTTTATCAGCAACGCTGTCGAGCAGGCTCAGTTGAGATTCAGAGAGTTTGCCGCCGGTGATCTGAGTTATTTCGTTGTCTGAAAACCCGGTTCTGCGCATCATTCGGGCAACATCCAGCCAGGCTTGCTGAGCCATGCCGTTGCCAAGTTGAAACTGCTCTGAGTAACCGGATTCGTAGCTTTCTGCGGCTTTCAGATAACTGATCCGGGCGTTGTCGTACTCGTCATTCATTTCGAAGCTGACGCCCGTCAGGTAGTGCGCTAGTGCGTCGTCCCGGTAGGTGAGATCGTCGGTGTCGACCAAGTTACCGACCAGCACAGAGAAGACGTCCATGACCTTTGAGAAGGTGCGTTCTTCTTTGTCTTTGTACTGGTTGTAAGAGCCTTCGTTATTGCGCAGGGCCTGCAGGCGAAGTAATAGACGACGGGATTCAATGCGCGCGCCTTCAACGGCATCGAGGCGAGCGTTACCGGATGGCAACTGCCCCGCGATCGCAAGATAGTTCAGGGCCTTGTAGTAGTAGATCATCATTTCTTCATGAGTGTTGCCCGCATAATCAGCGTTGCGCGGGTTACTCATCATGACGACCAGGCTGTCACGAAGTTGTTTCTTCTTCAGCGCCTCACTAATACGAGCCGCGTCTTCGAGCAGGCGATTACTCTCTGCGTAGTTGCCTTCAAGGTGACGAATAACGCCGAGCTCAAGGTTGTAGAGCAGGCGGTCTTTGCCATCCGCCGACAACGAGGATTGTATCTGTGTTGCTGCCTTGGCGTAGTCGCCTTCTTCAACCGCTGTCAGTGCCTGTTCGACACCGCTTCCATACGTTGCGCAGCCAGCCAGTTGGACCAGTACCAGGGCTGAAAGCAGGGTTAACAGTCGCCGGGCTATCAAAACAGTTCTCCTTCATCGACACTCAGGAGTGTAACCTACCCGTGCCAAGCTGCCACCCGTATTGGACGCATTTGTCCGGGACAGCACAGTATGGCTCTGTTACTTTATGGCCAGCAGATAAAAAAGAGATTATTTTCATGTCGAAGACAAAAGCCCCTGTTGTATTGATTGCCGGAACCTACTGTTATCCCGAAGTATGGGACGATATGAAGCAAGCATTCGAGGAGCGTGGTTACGAAGTTCATGCGCCGCCCCTGCGTCATCATGAATTGCCCCTGCTTGAAGGCGCTCTGGCGATGAAAGACAACAGTCTGCTGGATTATCGTGACGACTTTATTGAACTGATCAACGGCCTGAGCCAACCACCGATTATTGTCGGATGGTCAATGGGCGGCCTTATCGCGCAACTTGTTGCTCAGGAAGTGGAACACGCCGGTCTGATGTTGCTGGCACCTGCGCCCGCGGCCGGCATTTTTGCGGCTTACCCTTCTATGCTGCGTACTTTCCAACATCATTTCTCGCGCTGGGGCTTCTGGCGTAAGCCTTTGATGCCTGAATGGGAAAGCTTTTTCTGGAGCACCGGGCACTTACAGGGTGAGCAGTTAATGCGTGATACCTTTGTGCAGCTGAAAGCTGAATCCGGAAAGGCTTACTTCGAGATGGCCATGTGGTTCTTCGATAAGAAACGCGCCAGTAAAGTCTATCCAGAACGTATTACAACGCCGGTTCTGGTCATAGCAGGGAGTGATGATCGTATCGTTCGTACGCCTATTGGTAAGACGACAGCGCTGCGTTTCGAACACGGAAAGTTCGTCGAGCTTTTCAACCAGGACCATATGTTGGTTACCGGGACAGGTCTGCCACGAGTGATGCCGGAGTTTGATCGCTGGGCACAGGACAATAGCCTCTGACCTTTAACCGTGACTGGATTAAAAATAGTTAGAGAAATGAAGAAAACAATCAGAACAGGCGTGATCGCCGCAGGCCTTGCAGCGACCGTCGCGCCCTCTGTGCAGGCATTGCCTATGACACCGAGGGCGACGACATCGACCTTGTTCGTCTTGTGTTTCGTTACCCACTGGGACCTGTGGCGCTAGGTGCTCTCTGGGAGCATCGCGATGTACTCGCTGAGTCTGAGGCGACGACCGGTTGGCTGGCATCTGCTGAAGTCCCCATCAATACAGAGCTGGCTGTGCAACTGCAGTATGGCGCATCTGATAATGTGGCCGAGAGCAGTACGAGCGCGAGCCTGGGGGCAACCTACGACCTGGGTAACGATGTGGGTCTCTACGTCTTCGCGACAAAGAACTCGTCTGACGAGATCGACGATGAGTCTGAAGTTGGTGTTGGCATAAGCTACGTGTTCTGAACTATCAGCTCTCTTCTTCAGGGCTGTTCAGTTATACGGGTATAAAAACGGGCATTGCGGCTTCCTGCCGCAATGCCCGCTTTATATTGGGTGCTGTTGTTGTGTCTGTTGGTTGTGACAACAGTTTAAGGGGAAATATCCCGCAGGTGCATCAAGACTTTAGTAAAACGTCATGTGGCACCGGTTTTACTTACTGTCAGTATCTTCTAAGCCCATAATCCTCAGCGGCTTCACATCTTCATCCAACAACGCCTTTCCATCGACGGGTGTCACTCGTGTAGTCAATTCTGTTGCCAGACCTTCCGCCTGAGAGTTCTCCTGCGCTTGTTCTTTGCTGGTCTGGCTGTAGTCACAGCTGATGCACTCGCGGACTTCGTCGCCGTCGTCGTTGGTGTACATTACGGTGCGGTCCATTTCGGAGCACTTGGGGCAGACCGCACCTGCGATAAAGCGGCGCGGACGTTTGGGTGCCTGATATTCGTTTGATGCGTCGCTCACGCCACCTCCGGGATTTCAATACCTGAATGACGCAGCAGCGGTTCCACCGACGGCTTGCGGCCACGGAAGGCTTCAAACAGTTCAGCCGCTTCACGTGAACCGCCCTGAGAGAGGATTTCTTTCAGGAAGCTTTCTCCGGTATCGCGGTTGAATATGCCTTCTTCTTCAAAGCGTGAGTACGCATCCGCACTCAGTACCTCGGCCCATTTATAGCTGTAGTAACCGGCCGCATAGCCACCGGCAAAGATATGGCTGAAGCTGTGCTGGAAGCGGTTGAATTCAACCGTGGGTACGACGGTCACTTTTTCACGGACTTCATTCAGAATCTGCTCCGCCGTCACCGGGTTGCTGTCGCTGTACTCGCGATGCAGGCGGAAGTCGAACAGCGCAAATTCGAGCTGACGCATGGTCATCATGGCGCTCTGGAAGTTTTTCGCGTCGAGCAGCTTATCCAGCAGCTCCTGTGGCAGTGGTTCGCCGGTCTGATAATGACCAGACAGGAAGGCCAGCGCCTCCGGCTCATAACACCAGTTTTCCATAAACTGACTTGGCAGCTCGACCGCATCCCAAGCCACACCGTTGATGCCACTCACCGCGCTGACGTCGATCTCGGTCATCATGTGGTGAAGGCCGTGACCGAACTCGTGGAACAGGGTAGTCATTTCGTCGTGGGTCAGCAGGGCGGGCGTGTCACCGACCGCTGGGCTGAAGTTACAGACCAGATAGGCAACCGGCAGCTGCACGCCGTCTTTGGTGGAGCGACGCACGCGGCAGTCGTCCATCCAGGCGCCGCCACGCTTTTTCGAGCGGGCGTATAAATCGAGATAGAAGGCAGCAATCTGCTTACCGTCTTTGGTGACGTGGAAGAAACGCGCATCCGGGTGGTATGTATCGAACTCGTTCTGTTCTTCAAACTCAATGCCGTACAGGCGTGAGACGACTTCGAACATGCCTTTAATCACGGTGTTCACCGGCAGGTACGGGCGAATGTCTTCCTGAGAAATGCTGTAGCGAGCCTGACGCAGTTTTTCCGCCGCGAAGGTCACGTCCCAGGGTTTCAGGTCGGTCATGCCCAGTTCGTCGGCGGCGTAGGCTTTCAACTCTCCGAATTCACGCTCCGCCTGTGGCTTGGCTTTGGCGGCCAGATCATTGAGGAAGTCGATGACTTCTTGGCCAGATTCCGCCATCTTGGTCGCGACGGAATATTCAGCGTAGTTGTCGAAGCCAAGCAGTGTCGCCAGCTCATAGCGTAGCGCCATGATGTCTTTCATGTTCTGGCTGTTGTCGAACTCGCCGGCGTTCGGGCCAGTGTCCGAGGCACGCGTGACAAACGCGGTGTACAGCTCTTCGCGCAATTCGCGGTTGGTGCAGTAGCTCATGATCGGCATGTACGACGGGAAGTCGAGGGTAATCACGTAGCCGTCGAGTTCGCGCTGTTGAGCTTGCTGAGCGAGCAGGCCTAAACCTGATTCAGGTACGCCATCGAGCTCTGATGCATCGGTGATGTGTTTGGTCCACGCGGCGGTGGCGTCGAGGACGTTCTCGCTGAATTTGCTGGTCAGCTTTGATAGCTGCTGTTGGATCTCGGCGTAACGCGCTTTTTTATCCGCTGGCAGATCAATGCCGGATAGGCGGAAGTCACGCAGCGCGTTATTGATCGCCGTCTTCTGAGGCACGCTCAGATTGTCGAATTCCGGGCTGTTCTTCAGCGCGTCGTAGGCTTTGAACAGGTCTTCGTTCTGGCCAAACTCCGTCCAGTACTGGCTCAGCAGTGGCAGACAGGCGTTGTAGGCTTCACGCAGCTCATCACTGTTGAGTACGCCGTTGAGGTGGCCGACCGGCGACCAGGCTTTACTCAACTCGTCGTGCCACTCGTCCATGGGTTCGATTAACGACTCCCAGGTCGGTGTCGCTTCACCACTGGCGAACTTACCCAGCAGCTCGCTGATGCGGGTACGGTTGGTGTTCAGGTGCTCTTCAACCGCCGGCAGTACGTGCTCAGCATTGATGTCTGAAAAAGGAGGTAAGGCATGTGCCTGCAGAAGCGGGTTGGACATAAGTGGCGATATCCCAATGACTGATAGACTTTCGAAAGCAATGAAGTAAGTATTTGGGGCAAATGGCCGGAATTCAAGCAGAGCCGCAAGAGAAAGGAGACAGCATGAGCAGTTCACACCGAGACATCCGCTCTTATCAGGGCATCACTCCGATATTAGGCGAACGGGTATTTGTTGATCGCACCGCGGTTGTCATTGGTGATGTTCATCTGGGAGATGATTGCTCGGTCTGGCCCTTAGCTGTCATTCGTGGCGATATGCACCATATACGTATCGGTGCGCGCACGTCGGTTCAGGACGGGTCCGTATTGCACATCACTCATGCCTCCGACTACAACCCAGGCGGTTATCCGTTGATCATAGGAGACGATGTGACCATTGGCCATCAGGCAATGCTGCATGGTTGTACGATAGGGGACCGGGTGCTCGTTGGTATGAAGTCTATGATCATGGACGGTGCTGTTGTTGAGAACGAAGTCATCATTGGCGCTGGCGCTATGGTGCCCCCCGGAAAAACGCTGGAAAGTGGCTTTGTCTACATGGGTTCACCTGCAAAAAAGGCGAGGCCGATCACCGAAAAAGAGCGCAAGTACTTTACCTATACCGCCGAGAACTACGTCAAACTCAAGGACAAGCATATGGCGGAAGGTTTTGATTACTGAAGGTTATCAGTCACCTTTGTGAATCCAATAAAGTTCCCTTGCTCGCTCCGTTGATCAGCAAAAAAATCGAGCTTTATGATTAATATTGAGTCCTGAATTGACTTTGCGTCACCTGGTGGCGCGAATAGTCTTTCATGTTGTTGTTAATTTGCGTCACCCTTTGAGTCGTTTTATGCCAAATAAGATCAGCGGTCGTTATTTGGCCTGAACCTGTCTTTTATGTCATGGCAATACCCGTCAAACGCAATGAATCAGAAATGAAAATGGCGCATATTCTTATCTGCCGTGCGGAAGTATTCGGCGGTATTGGGTGCAAACTCTAAATAACAGATAAGGAAAATCTTATGAAACTCCCTCTTCTTAAGGGGCGTCCGCTTGCTCTCGCTGCGTCTGCTCTGCTCTCCATCGCTGTAAACCAGGCTTCTGCCTACGACCTGCAGACAGGAAATGCGCCAGTTGAATTGGTGATCTCAAAAGTCGCGCCTGCAATCTTCCAGGACATCTCAGCGACTGCGGGTGACGCAACCCTGGTTCTGCGTGTGACAGCACAGGTGACCAATGCCTGGTACGACGCGTCGGCGCCTTACCACCCAACGGCGGTAGGTGTGTATTCACGTATTCCTAATCGTCCTGCGTCTGAGAGCGTAGACAACGAGAACATCAATATTGCGACCCTGTATGCGTCTTATCAGCTGCTGAAAGTGCTGCTGCCACAGCGCACTGCAGAATGGCGTGGAATGCTGGTTGAAGCCGGTCTGGACCCTGATGACACCAGTACTGACCTGACTACCCCTGTCGGTATCGGTAACGTTGCCGGCGCAGCAGTTGCAGAAGGTCGTCTGAATGACGGCATGAACCAGGCTGGTTGGATCAATGAAGATGTGCACCCACAGCCTTATGCCGACTACACAGGTTATGAGCCAAAGAACACTGCGTATGATCTCAAGCGTCCTTCAAAGTGGCAGCCAGATGTTCAGCGTAAGGGTCTTGGCCTCTACAAAGTGCAGCAGTTCGTAACGCCTCAGTACGCGAACGTTGAGCCGTATTCTTACGATGATCCAGAGCGTTTCAGTGTGCCTTGGCCTGCGAACAGCTTTGCACCTTTCAAGCACCTGTATAAGCAACAGGCTGATGAAGTTCTGGTTGCGTCAGCGAACCTGACCGAAGAGCAGAAGCTGAAAGCGGAACTGTTTGATAACAAGATCTTCTCTCTCGGTTTCTCTGCTGTGTTCGCGGCTCAGTCTCGTGGCCTGTCTCTGCTTGAGTTCATCCAGCTGGACTTCCTGACCAACATGGCAGCGTTTGATGCCGGTATTTTCGTATGGCAGGAAAAAGCTGAGTACGACGGTGTTCGTCCGTTCTCTGCGATTCAGCACATCTACGGCGATCAGCCGGTTGAAGCCTGGGGCGGCCCGGGTGAAGGCACTGTGATGCTGCCAGCGAACCAATGGCGCGCTTACATGGAAGAAGCGGATCACCCTGAGTACCCATCAGCATCCTCTTGCTTCTGTGCAGCACACTCTCAGTCAGCGCGTGCTTTCCTGGGTGACGACATGCTCGGCTTCCCTGTTGAGTATCCGGCAGGTTCTTCCCGTATCGAGCCAGGCCTGACGCCAGCAGCGGATACCACTCTGGTATTCAATACCTGGAGTGAGTTCGAACAGGACTGTGGTCAGAGCCGCGTTTGGGCAGGTGTTCACTTCCAGGCAGCCGTTGATGAGTCTCTGGCACTGTGTGGTGACTTCGGTGACATGGCTTACGACTACATGCAGTCTCTGATCGATGGTACTGCGCCAGCGCGTGGTCCTAGCCAGCCGCTGCGTGATCCAGCGACATACAGCAACAAGAAGTGGTGGTAAGCCGCTGAGTTGTTAGTTGCTTATTGAGCAGTAGAAACGGGGCCATTGGCCCCGTTTTTTTTGGAGTGCGTAGAGGACAAGGTGCTGGGCTGGAAGCCGCACACTTCGTGCCAGTGGCTTGTCGCTGGGTAAAGTTTCTTGACATGTGTCTATAAAAAACAGATCTTACCGGCGTTTGTATAAATGCTGACCAGTACAGCAGTTTCAGCATTCACTATAAGAAAAAAAGACGTTTCCGGGGCAATCTCTGATGCATAACCAACGCAATGTTAATGCGGCGCTTGAATGGTCGATGGCGCTGCCTGCTTTTCTGATTTTAGTTTTCGTTATCCTGCTGAACACCAGCCATACCGTTCATGGCCAGCTTCTGCAATTGGGCGAGTCGGTATGGGAAGGGTATTTCCAGCTGCGCCAGGACCCGGTTGAGCCAACCTGCGACCCGCAGATGGACATTGATGCTGAGGTTCAGAAGCGCATAGAGGCTGCGCCACCGGCGGATGAATTTGATCTGTTTGCTGCTCCACCTCCCGGTCCAGAGGTGCTTCGTCAGTCTCTGACCGCTTCTAAGGCGAGTTGCCAGCTGAAACATCAGCATTATGCAGAGAATATGGATCAGATCACTGCAGGGGTTGAGGTATTCCGTTCAGTAGAGCTGGCGGTATCTAAGCTGGGGGATATTGGTCTTTCGGCAGAGCGTATCCTGCTTGCAGTACTGGTACTGATCTGCGGCGGTACGGCGCTGTTCCGTCGTCACCATATTGCTCTGAAGCCAATGGAAACCGTGATGGACTACCGTGTCGCGGCGGTAGCTCAGGGCATTGCGTTCGCCGTCCTGTTTGATTCGGTCTGGAATTTCAAAGATATCGTTTTCTCCGCGGGCGTCGACGTTTCTACAGAGCACGCCGTTCTGCACTGGATGTGGATAGCGGGTTTCGCGGCTCCGATATTTATCTCTATCTATCAGTTCTTCGTCATTCCTGATGACGCTAAGCCGGGCGGCAGCTTCCTCCGTGCTCAGTTATCTGTGCCCTTGTATGCGAGCATGGCGATTGGTACGGGCCTTTACTTTATTCTCAGTGGTCATCCGGCGGGCGTTGCTATCCATCTGAATCAGATGATGGAAATGTCACAACTGTTCCTGAATGTCGGTCTGTATGTGTGGATCGGTATGCTGCTGAAGCGGACCGATATGGCGCAGAAGGTGTTCAATATATTCCGGCCTTTCAATCTGGCGCCGGAGATCTTTTCGGTCGTGCTCGTCATTCTCGCTGCACTGCCTACGGCGTACACCGGTGGTTCGGGTATTTTCGTTATCGCTGTCGGTGGTCTGATTTATCTTGAGTTGCGTCGCGCAGGCACGCGTCGTCAGCTGGCGTTGGCGGCAACTGCGATGTCTGGCTCCCTGGGTGTGGTGCTGCGTCCATGCCTCTTGGTCGTTATCGTTGCGGCACTTAATAAAGAAGTAACCACAGATCAGCTGTTTGGCTGGGGGGTGAAAATCTTCTTGCTGACGACCACGCTGTTTGCCCTCTACGCTTTGCTTACCCGCAAGGGCGAGTCGAATAAAGCGAATTTCAGCAATGATGCCTGGTCGCAGTTCTTCACATCGCTGCGTCCGCTGATTCCGTACGTCATCATTATTGCCCTTGTTCTGGGCATCTATGCAGTGCTGCTGGATGCGTATCTCGACGAATTTTCTGCACCTATTATTCTTCCTGTGCTGTTGCTGGCCATTATTGCTTATGAGCGTATTGCGCAGGAAAAAGGCCTTCTTAAACGTGAGAATCTGAACGCAGACTACGTTGAGTCACGTTTGGCGAACTCGTTCGCGGACCTGAAACACGGCCGCGACAGCATGGAGAAAACCCTGCGCGAGTCGACCACGGAAGCAATCGTTCATATCGGTGCGCTGCTGATGCTGATGGGCATGTCGATGAGTCTTGGCGGCGTTGTCGAACGCGCTGAACTCATGTCGTATATTCCGGTGGACTTCAACTCAGTATGGCTGGCGATGGCAGTGCTCGTATCGATACTGGTGGTGATCGGCATGATCATGGACCCATACGGCGCAGTCGTGCTTGTGAGCGTATCCATCGCAGGTATCGCTTATCAGGCGGGCATTGATCCGGTGCACTTCTGGATGGTGACGCTGGTGGCCTTCGAGCTTGGCTATCTGAGCCCACCTGTTGCGCTTAACCACCTGTTAACACGTCAGGTGGTCGGTGAAGAAGAAGTCCGGTTGTCGAAAGAAGAAGTGATCGGCGAAAACTTCTGGTACCGCCATGAGAAGATCCTGTTGCCGCTGGTGACGATGGCGACAGCTCTGATGATTGTTGCCTTTATACCATTGGCGATTGGGTATTCCTGAGAGTATCAGTTCTCAACTTCGGATGAGTGATTGTTGAGGAATCTGACACAAAAAACGGGGCCATTGGCCCCGTTTTTTGTTGCTTTGTTTTCGTTATGCGCGAACGGTACTCAGCGCATCAGCTTAGGTGCATTCGCCTCCAGCGAACTGGTGCGCATCCGCTCAGTGGCAATGCTGTAGTCGATATCATTGATATCGACGGTACCCATTACTTCGTCGTAATCCATATCGATGAAGGCCGTTGTTTCCAGCATAAGTGTGTACTCACTTTCTGGCAGCACAGTATCTGTCATACCAGGAGGCAAGGACGGCAGGGTGACCGTTGATTCACCTGCGGGCAAGTGAACTGCCCAGGCAGTCTGGTTGCCACCACTATTCGAAGTCGTCCCCAGTTTCAGCGTCGTCAGATCACTGTAACCATCGATGCGGTCCCGGACAGGTGTCCAACTGATGGTTGGGTTCGCGCTGCTGTCGTCCTGACCTTCGATCAATGGGCGATAGGCAATACCGGTCACTACTGAGTGCTCGACAATATCGCCGCTGCGGTCCAGCAGGCTGCGAGGCTGCCAGTACTCCCAGGTTTCGGTGTAGGCCATGCTCACCAGAGTGGCATCCGGCAGGTCGATATCGATACCCGGCAATTTCGCAGGGTAGTTCTGAGTCGCATAGTCGTACTCGAAACCAAGAGAGAGGAAGCCACCAAGCGTGATGCTGGAGTAGTAAGTGCCTGCGACTGGCACTGCGAAAGCCCCTTGCAGAGCCACCGGAACCAGATCCGTGGCAGTAAACGAAATGGACAGCTGCTCACGTTCACTGACGATCGGATTTTCTCCAGCAGGAATGGTCGTGAAGGTCTGGCTGCCCAGATCTTCTGCACCGGTAATGACACCACTCTCGACTTTGAAGGCCCAGAGATTTCCTGTGACTTCAGTGCCAACCGGAACGTCGAAGTAGAGGTCTTGGTAGTAATAGTTGGCTGCGTAGGATGTCAGGAGAAAGCGATCAGCTTCGTTCACTGGCTGATGGTTATCGTCAAGCAGCGCCAGTACATAGCTGTCGCCGGTGTCGTTATAAAAGGGCACATAGGAGCGATCTGCCGCCACGCCAAGCTGGTCAAGCTCAGAGTACAGGGTGATATCCTGCCCCGGAACAACGCAGTAGAAGCTCTCGTAGCCGTAGCCGTCATTGAATACGTGCACATTCTGAGTGCCCGACAGCCCCGTGAATGAAGCGATGCCAGACGCATCCGTTGTGACCGTGGCATCGTTGTCGTTCAGCATTACGATAGCCCCTGCGATTGCTGCGCCGTTGGCGTCGCGCACCATCACGGAGATGTCTCCGCTTCCAGCCACGAGGTCCGCACATGCATTTGGAGTAAACCCTGCATTCATTGCCAGCGTATCAGTGCCATAATCCAGAAGATAAATGGCATTTACGGTGTAGCGGTCATCGTCGGTGTCCCACAGGCCATCGCTGCCCTGATACTCGCTGGCTGACATGACCAGTTCACCTTCTGCGTTGTACTCACTTAGTGAATAGTAAGTGAAGTCATCATCGGTCTTCCAGATACCGTCTGGCCCTGCGCTGTAGGCACCGCTTTCACGCACGATCAGGCCGTCCGAATTGCGCTCGGTGTAGGACACATTGCTGATGTCTCCGGCGGCACTGAACCAGGTGGTGTACAGCGGATTGCCATAGGCGTCTTCGTCGATCTCGCGATAGCCAGCAAGGACGAACGCGCCGGAATCATTGAGCACAAATTCCTCAATGCGGTAAGACGTTGATGACAGTTCGGTGTACTCAATATAGAACAGCAGGGTGTTATTGATGTCGTAGCGCTCGCTTACGATCAGGCGACTACCATCATAGGTCTCGATGATGTAACCACTGCGTACGTCATCGTCGGTAAACCATATAGCATCCGGCCCCGGTTGATTGTACTGGTCGTAGCCTGTGTCTGTGGCGATAGAGTATGGCCAAGCCAGAGTGTCGTCTTCCGTCAGAGGAATATCATCGTTACCGAACGCGGTTGTGCCGACGTCGAGACTGTTGGAGAAATCCGCAGAATACACTTTGTAGCGATAGATCTGACTGTCGCTGAATGCCGGGGCGTTCGGATCGCGCGCGGGGTCATAGTAAAACTGCTTAAGCACACGCCCCTCGGTATCGCGTTCGTACTTCAAGTAGTTGTACGAGGCTGTCGGTAGGTCGTCCGAGGTAAACCAGAGGCCGTCCGCGCCTTTGCTGCTGAAATCCGCACGCTCAAGCTCGTTGTTGGCGTCGTCATACATCCGGTAGCTGTAACCGTAGATATTGTCGTCGCCGCTCAGCCATTTTCCGTCCGGGCCAATACCGTTCACTGGTGCGGTAATCCTGACGGTGCCGGTATCGGTTTCCTTGGTCAGTGACAGGGTGCCGCTGGCAAAGTCATCCGCAGTGAACCATTCGCCATCGAAGCCCGGGCCTCTGTGATTGGCAATAATCAGTAGATCGCCGTCTTCGTTATAGCCGTAGTAACTGTAACCGTTGGCGTAGTCGTCGGCAGTGAACCAGGTGGCATCACTACCGGCTAGGGTATAGTTTGCTGCATACAGCGGCTGGTAGTTATCGCCCAGTAACTGCTGGACGTGAGTGTCGACGACGTCGTCATCGGTAAACCAGATGCCATCCTCGCCCTCATCGTCGTATACGGCGGTGACGGTCTGAGGAATGCTAAGGTCAGTGGTGACGGTGACATAGCTGTCCACTACGTCATCACTGGTGAACCATATTTCATCCGCACCGCTGCCTTTGTAGTTGACGACCTGGCCGCGATTGCCTTCCCCATCGATAACGATTACCTGGTAAACAAGAATACATCCCGGAGAGTCATCTTCGGTAAAGGCAACGCCATCCTGGCCTGGGTCCAGACACGGTAGGCTCAGAATCGCGCCTTCGCTGGCGCCTTCAAATTCAAGAGGGCTTTCCTGCGAAATGACCACCGCGCCACCATTGCTGCTTGCTGCGATATCGTCTTCGGTATACCACACGCCATCCTGTCCGGGATGATCAAAGCCATACGACACGCCCAGGTATCCAAAAGGCGAAATGGTATAGCTCATGATGAAGTCATCGCTGGTGTCGGCGACGGCATCGGCGCCCATGCTTACAGTGGTGACTCTCAACCAGTCATGGGTCGCCGTTGTTTCTGTAATTTGGTAACTATTGCCAGTCGTAATATTGTCTACCGAGCGGGTTAGCTCGTCAGGAATCGGTGCAAATATCGCGTCATGTTGTTGTGCCGCCAGCTGAGCATACAAGCTGGCAATATTGCTTGATGGATCAATCGGCGATGCCTGTGGAGCAATGGGCGTGAAGCCTGCGGGCAGTTCAGGGTCGAGATTCAGGCCAGAAAAATCGTAGAGTGCCTCGCCTGGAGTCGGTGGTGGCGTCACTACTTCGTCTTCGCAGGTGATGGCGACGTTGCTGACATTGCCGGTTAATGTGCCACTGCCGTTGCTTATGGTGCAGGTCTGGCCCGATGGCGCCGAGTTGATGCTGAGTGTCCAGGCGCTGCCACTGGCCATGGCATCAGTGAAGGTCACTGCACCGTTAGTCGCACCGCCATCGTTGAAGAATACACCGTCTTTGTACAGTTCCCAGATCATGCTGCCAGAAGCGCCTGAGACCGTGCCGCTGATGCTGTACGTGGTGGGGCCGACAACGATGTCCGAACAGGTGATAGAGACAGTCGTCACATTGGCGGTCAGGGAGCCGTTGCCATTGTTGATCGCACAGGTCTGACCGGAAGGCGCGGATTCAATCACCACGGACCAGTCACTGCCGGCGTCCATTGCAGAGGTAAAGGACACATCGCCATTGCCACTACCGCCATCATTGAAAAATACGCCGTCTTTGCGCAGTTCCCAGATCACGCTGCCAGAAGCACCTGAGACCGTGCCGCTGATGCTGTACGTGGTGGGAGCAACCACTTCATCGCTACAGGTGATGGAGACGTTGGTGACGTCGGCCGTCAGAGCGCCGCTGCCATTGGTCACAGAACAGGTCTGGCCAGACGGAGCTGTATTAATGACCACACTCCAGTTGCTGTCTTCAGCAATGCCAGCAAGAGGTGAGAAGGTCACAGCGCCGTTCGTGTTTCCGCCGTCCTGAACAATACTGCCAGCGACGAGAGTTTCCCAGATCACGGTGCCGGTCGCCCCTGAAATGGTGCCTGCAATACTGAACATCTCAGGCGGCGGTGGTGCAGGGAGATTCGCTAGATTGCCGTCTTTCACCAGGGTGACCAGAGCGTCGTAATCGGCAATGGCCGGATCGTTGTCGATGGCGTCACCGATGTCATCAAGCAGGCCATCCCAGCCCGAGCCGTCGGCTGCAAACGGCGTGGTCAGGGGGTTGCCTGTTGCTGGGATAGTGAATCCTTTGTCAGCAAACGAATTCAGCAGATCAGTGGACGCTGTTGAGGTATCCACCGCGGTTCCGTTGAAGTTCGCAAACCAGTCGGCGGGGCTCTGGCCGGTCGCTTTGGCCATAATCAGGTCGGTAAGCGGTGTGATATTCACCGTGCCTGCGGCCGTCGCATAACTGTGTAAGGTCACAGGCGGGTTGCCACCTGTAACCTGCAGAGCACAGGGCATCGCACCATCGGCGACTTCGCCTGACCAGTTACCGTTAGCGTCGGTGGTCACACTTTCAGTAAAGCTGCTGCCGTCAGAGCAGACCGCTGTCACAGTTCCGTCAGTAATGGCTGCGCCAATCGCTGCGGTACCCGATACCGTTTGTGTCGTAACCGGAGCCTCTGGCGTAGTGGGGTTACCGGGTGTGGGTTGAGCATCGGAGGAGCTCGACCCGGACGAGCTGCCGCAGCCGCTCAGCAACAATGAACCCGCAAATATCCCTGCGAGCGCAATGCGTTCCATCTTAATACGTTCCATAAACGTGGCCTCAGAAAAGGGGGTTTTATCAGCCCGAAACGTTAACTCTGAGGAGGGGAGGCAGGGCACCCATGTTCAGGGGGGTCCTAAAGTGTGGCTACCCTAATGAAAAGGGTATAGATATCATCCGTTTCCTGAACAGACCTGTCAGTTTTTATGACTGAGGGCACAGGAGCGCTATCTGAATGATAAAAACAGTATTGATTGTTGAAGACCTTCCCGACGTTGCCGAATGGCTGACGGAACGGGCGGAAGACATCTTTCCGGGCGTCGCTGTACATCAGGCCGAATCGGTTACCGAGGCACTGCGTCACCTGGTGCTTCCGTCCATTGACCTTGCCTTAATTGATCTCGGATTACCCGATGGGCGCGGTGAGAGCATCATCCGTCATATCAAAGAAAGAAAGCCCGAAACTCTGTGTGTGGTTACGACCATCTTCGATGACTCAGAACATCTTTTTCCTGCATTGCGGGCGGGCGCAGATGGTTATCTGCTCAAGGATGAAACGAACGATGAATTTACTGCCTCGCTCCGCGGAATCATGGATGGGCGTCCACCGCTGTCGTCATCAATAGCTTTACAGGTTCTGAATTATTTTCGTCCTGGCCACAGTGAAAAAGTCGAGCTGACAAACCGGGAGCGTGATGTTCTGCACCTGATTGCTAATGGTTTGAGCGTAAAGCAGGCGGCTGATGCTCTAGGGCTGAAGCCCAATACAGTCTCGGGCTATATGAAAATTCTGTATCAGAAATTGCAGGTTTCGAATCGGGCCGAGGCTGCAGTAAAGGCCGTCAATATGGGCCTGATTGACCCATAAAAGGACTCTGACCCCATGAATATGGGGTTTTTGAAAACGCACTTCTTACTAGACTTCGGAAGTTATTTAAAGGGAGACAATCATGAAAACGTTAGCAGTTCCTTTCATCGCTCTGACACTTGCTATTGGCGGATGTGCCAGCATGGGAGGCGGCGAAGCCGAAGAGAAAAAAATTGAAGTAGTTACAGACAATCTCGAGAAAGTACAGGGAAGCAAAGAAGTTTACCTCGGGCAGTTTTCCGTAACCTTTGTTACCAAAGATAAGGCCTCGGCGACTTCCGAAAGTGGCATGTTCAGCAAAGACCGGGCATACGCAAAAGCCATTCTTAAATCTGAACTGAAAGGCATTCCGCAAGAAACTATGCAAGCCATTACGGAGGAAGCTTACAAGAACTTCGTCGCTAAACTGGAGGCAGACGGTTACGTTATCCGCAGTTATAAAGAACTTACGGCCAACAAAGACTGGGAAAAAATTGATACGTTGGAAACCCCGTATCAGCCCTCTTCTGTTGGCTCTTTCTTTAAAGGTGATAAAGGAAAAACCCTGACCTTTACTCCAGAAGGAATGGATCTCCTTTACTACAAGTCGTATCCCGCGGTACCTGGCGTGCCCATGGTTTATGACTTAGCGAAACTGGCTGGAGATCTGGACTACCCGGTGATCATGGCCGATTACCGTGTTCACTTCGCCAACCTGTCGGGCCAGACGGACCGCTCAATGGATTACAACACGGGTGAACGTACCTACAGCGCAGAAGTTTCCTTTGGTCAGGCGATTAACGTACAGCCAAATTCCGGCATTTCATTCCTGCGTGGGGTGTCCGGGACATTCAGTAACAAATCAGGCTACGCCCAACTTGAAACGCCGGTCATTATTGGTGGCGCGTACGGCGAAACTGAAGATACCACCTCAGGTGCTCAGAAAGCGGCGAATGCATTCAGCGGACTGTTAGGTATGGTCAGCGGTGGTTCATCTGATACCACTGAAGTCACTGTGAATGCTGATCCTGTCATTTATGCGCGTGGTGTACTTCAGGCCATCGACCTGACTAATGACGAAGTTCTGAAAGCCTTCACCTCCGGAGAGTAACCTCTTCGTTCTTTTCAGGGCCTTCGGGCCCTTTTTTCTGACCTTTTGAACAATTCAGGCAATAGATAGCACATGACCTGTTTCGACGTGTTATTTCAGGCAACTCCCATTTAAAGTCGGCCACTCCCTTGCACGGATACTGTCTATGAATCTCCGCTCTCAGGCCATGCTTTCGGTTCTGGTTCCTGTTATTTTTCTGGCGCTTATTGCACTGACTTCGCTGTCGCTGCCTGAGGCTGATGGCACTTTTAATACCTCTGACGGCCATGTTTTCTACTCTGACCTTGAGACCGATCCGAGGAGCGAGATCCAAACTGACCGGGTAATTGCTTTTGTGAATCGCACAGCGCAAGAGCAGCGTATAGTGGCGACGCCTGAACTCTTTATTGAAGAACCGGACAGTCTGCCTCTGATTGAAGACTATCGCAGAGTCATGGATGAGGTGGGTCTGGTTTCATCCTGGTTGCTGGATGATCAGCTCTCATTGGCACTGGACGACGGTCGCCTGATTGACGTTGATCCGCGGTCGAGAACGCTGGCGGATCTCAGGTTTGATTTCTGGATTCAGGCCTTCAGTGGCTTTCTTGCCGCTCTTATCTGTTTCCTGGTGTTGCTACTCAGTTCTGATAAAAGTGAACGCTCCGGCCGGATAGCATTTGTGATTACAGGCGTCGGCTTTGCGTTATCGAGCCTGTTTGCAGCCATTTACAGTACCCGCGATTTGTTTATTCAGGGGGATCTGTTTTTTGCAGCCTCGTTGATGAACCATCTTGGCTCTTCGTTGTTTGCTACTGGTCTGATTGCTTTTCTGTGGAATTACCCCGCAATACTGTTTGGCTCGCGCTTAGCCTGGTGCGTATTCAGTCTGCCACTGATTTCGACATTGAGTGCGCAGTTCTTTCCCGTGCACCCCGAGACAGCCGTTATGTTTTATCTGCCTTACGGTATTTCTTTGATCGCCGCTCTTATTGGTTTGTTTGTGCAGTGGATGAAGAGTGCGCCGGGGAGTGAAGAAAGAATAAAAGTACGTTGGATTTTTATATCGGTCGTGGCAGGAACGGGTATTTTCGCAATAACCGCTATTGTTCCTATGCTGATGGGGCGTCCACCTCTGGCCTCTCAGTCCATGGTGCTGGTGACGTTTGTCTTTATGTACTTCGGGATGTTGTTTGCTGTGATCCGGCACAGGGTGTTTGATCTTGATCCCTGGTACTTAAAAGTCTGGGGCTGGATCGCGGGTGGTATGGCCATCCTGATGATCGATATTTTGCTGACGTATCTGCTGTCGCGCAGTGGCCCTGAAACCTTAGCAATTTCTCTGGCCTTGGTCGGCTGGCTGTACTTTCCGGTGCGTCAGTTCTTTCTTGCGAGGCTGCTTCCAGCTCACCGTGGGGAGCTTGATCATTGGCTCAGGGATTCGTTGCCCGGGTTAGTAAATGATCGATACCTGAGCCGTGAGGAGCGTTTAACCGACGCGTTCAGAACCGTATTCTCTCCCCTGGATATCAGAATCTATACCGGCTCACATCCTCAGAAAAACGTTCTGCAACTGACGGCGCCAGATGCCTCAGGCGAAGCGAGATTTCTCGAGTTGTTGCATCCTTTTCAAGGCGCAAGAAACCTGACAGAAAATGATTTCAGAACCGCTGATTTAATTCGAGCGTTGGATGATCTGATCGACCGGACTCATGGTGCGCATGAGGAAGGTGTGCAGTCGGAGCGCCAACGAATCCGGCGCGACCTGCACGATGATATTGGGGCAAAGCTGCTGACCATTCTTCGCCGCAGTGCAGAAGAGGAGCAGGCATTGGTGCGTTCCGCCATTTCGGATTTACGCAACCTGCTTAATCACAGTTTCGATGCGCCCGATGGACTGGAGGCTTTATGTGTGTCAATGAAGGATGAGGCACAGGCGCGTTGCCAGGACTATGATGTGCCGCTTGTGTGGACGCAAGATGTTCCAGATCTCACGCTCACCAGAAACGGTTATTACCACCTTGAGCGTATTCTCCGCGAAGCTCTCAGTAATGCCCTGCGAGCAGGTAGTAACAGCATTGAGGTAAGCGCTTCTGTGAAAGGCCCGGCTCTGGTCGTCACCATGATAAATTACTGTAAATCATCGGATTCACCAGACCTGCCGCGCATTGATCAGGGCTTAGGGCAGGAAAGTATGCGCGCCAGAGCACAAGCGCTTGGCGCAGAAATTTCGGTAAAACCCCACGACGAACAGGGCACCGTCTGCTGGCAGCTTATATTGGAAGTGCCATTAGACGGGCCGCTACTCGACACTGTAGGGCTGGATGCTGCAATCAGCCAATCCCGTGAGTAATCATTGCCCCCGCGAGTTTCTTGAAACCATAGATGTTCGCCCCGCGGCTGTATGGATAAACGCCATCCTTTTTCTTTACATGCTGAATGCACCGCTCATGGATTTCTTTCATGATGCGGTTCAGTTCTTCATCAACGCGGGAAATTGGCCAGGTCGTTAGCTCAGCATTCTGAGACCGCTCAAGGCCCGATACAGCAACGCCGCCAGCGTTAGCTGCTTTCGCAGGGCCGTATAACGCGTAGGCGTTGAGGAATTGTTTACGTGCTCCGTCTGTTAGTGGCATGTTTGCGCCTTCGCACAGAATACGAACCTCATTGCCGAGTAAGGTTTCTGCGTCTTTATCATCCAGTTCATTCTGTGTAGCGCAAGGCAGCGCGATGTCAGCATTTTCTATGCCCCAGGGTTTCTTATCCTCCTGGTAATCACCAACGGAGGCTTCTTTAAGCCGGCCTTTATCGTCGAGTTTCAGTGACTTTATGGCGTTGAGCTCTTTTTCTGTCATTCCGTCTTTGAAATACAGAGTGCCACTCGAATCCGAAACAGTAAGAACAACAGCGCCTTCAGCGATGGCTTTCTCGGCGGCATGAAGCGCAACATTGCCTGAGCCTGAAATTAAGATACGTTTGTTATCCAGCGAGTCATCATGGGCTTGCAGCATTTCGCGTAGAAAATAAATAACACCGTAACCTGTTGCTTCTTCGCGGCCACAGCTGCCGCCGAACCCTGGGGTTTTGCCTGTGAGTACACCTTCCCAACGGTTATTGATACGAAGGTATTCGCCAAACATAAAGCCGATCTCATTACTGCTGACGTTAATGTCACCCGCAGGCACATCGGTATCCGGGCCTATGTGTCGATACAGCTCCCGCATAAAGGATTGGCAGAAGCGCATAATTTCACGCTGACTTTTTCCTTTAGGGTTAAAGTCAGATCCACCTTTGGCTCCGCCCATGGGTAAGCCGGTGAGTGCATTTTTAAAACACTGCTCAAAACCCAGAAATTTAAGAACACTCTCATTCACTGTCGGGTGAAATCGTAAGCCGCCTTTGTAGGCGCCAAGCAGATTATGAAACTGCACGCGCCATGCGCGGTTAACATGCACTTTCCCTTTATCATCTTCCCAGCTGACGCGGAATTTAATAATCCGGTCTGGCTCAATCAGGCGCTCGATGATATTCCACTCGGCATAGTCATCACTGCTTTCATATTCTTCGGCAATGTCGTCACAGACTTCTTTCACCGCCTGATGAAATTCCTCGGCATGAGGATGATAGTTTTCTAGTTATTCCTGGTATGTAACGGGGGATGACATGGACGTTTCCTGTGTACGGATAGGGTGCTGTTATTCGGTCAGGCAGGGCGTCCGCGCCCTGCCTTTTTCATCTTTATGAGAAGGTGATTTGTTTCTGTTTACTGATGTCTGGGCGATCCTGATTACCCAGAATGGCTTTCGCGGTTTGCCAGCTGAAACTGATCGGGTTAGCCGTAGAGGCAGACAGTTCGGCCTTTTCTGGTGAGAACGCCATTAATTGAAGGTTGTCGTCACGCTTGCCTTTGTCGTACCAGGCTTCAATATCGACAGACCATTTATTAGCAACGACTTCTGAGTCATTGACGACCTTAATACGTCCCTTGATGTCGGCCCAGAAATGTTCGGTTGAATCGCTGATGCAGATGCGTGCAGCGGGCTCACCCGACAGGCGGCCAAATGTTTCGCTTCGTTTATCAGTAAAGAACCAGATGGTTTCGCTATCAAGGTCTGGTTTGGCGGCCATAGGCTTCATAAAGTCAGTAACGCCATCTATTCCCAGCATGACTGCGGTTTCCTCGGAAAGTGCGTTCCACAGTGCGGCTTTTGGGTCATTCTGAAGTTGATCTAATGCGGCCATGAGAGACTCCTTAGCAAAAAGCTAGACAAGTGTTGTACATGGTGTGAGTGGCAGATAAGAAATTTGTTCCAATTTCTTTCACTGGCTGGCATTGCTGTATTGATTCACACAGAATCCCGCTCCGGATATCGCGCTTCTTTCCAGGTGGTGGGTGTATGTTTGTATGGCAGGGCAAATGGCGAGATAAATGAAAGAAACCAGCGTTACTCGTTTGAGAGCCCGACAGAAGGCGCTTTCACGCCGCGAATTCCTGGCCCGTGGTAGTAAACTTTCCCGGTGTGACGACTGCCTGTTGTCAGTGCGCCTGTGTGTCTGTGGACAGCGACCGGAGTCAGTTGCCGGTATTGCCGTTTGCCTTATCTACTATCAGGGTGAGGTCTTCAAGCCGAGCAATACGGGGCGGTTGATTGCAGATGTGCTCGAAGACAACCATGCCTTTCAATGGACGAGAACTGAGCCAGACAAAGATATGTTGGCGCTGCTCTCTGATCCGGCATACGCCCCCGTGATTGTTTTTCCGTATGAGTACGTTGAGGTAGAGCGCCAGCTGCGCGAAGAGCGAACTTTGGCAGAGTACATTGATGGACGAACGCCGCTTCTGATTTTTCTCGATGGCACCTGGCGCGAAGCGCGTAAGATGTACAGAAGTCCCTGGCTCGAATCGTTGCCGGTGATAGCCGTAGAGCCAGAAGCTCTGTCTGAGTATCGCCTGCGTGTTGCGGTGCGCGATCATCAATTGGGAACTGCCGAAGTTGCAATCCCCTTGCTGGAACGCCTTGGTCACCGGGAGGCAGCGCGTCGTTTACAGGCGTATTTTGATGTCTTCCGGGAGAATTATCTGGCAGGGCGCTCGAATAAATTCCCTGCTAATGAGAAGAGCGATTCAGCTCCGTCTTCAGAAAACTGACAATCCCGACGCCTGCGGGTACAATCGGCTTTTTTAAATCAGCCACAAGAAGCAATTCCTATGGGCCGCGCGTATCAGAACCGTAAAGAATCAATGGCCAAAACGGCCGCTGCAAAAACCAAAGTCTACTCCAAGTATGGCCGTGAGATTTATGTAACGGCCAAAGCCGGTGGTACAGACCCTTCAGGTAACCTGGCTCTGCGTTCATTGATTGACCGCGCGAAGAAAGATCAGGTGCCAAGCCACGTGATCGAGAAAGCACTGGATAAAGCCAGTGGCGGAACCGGCGAAGACTTCCAGCCGGCTCTTTATGAGGGTATTGCTCCGGGCGGTGCCATGGTGCTGATCAGCGCACTGACCGATAACGCCAACCGTACCTTCGGTGAGATCCGTGGTGTGTTCTCGAAGTGTAAGGCCAAGCTGGGTACACAAGGCTCTGTGTCGCACATGTTCGACCACCGTGCCATGTTCGTATTTGCCGGTGACGACGAAGAAGCGGCACTCGAAGCCCTGATGATGGCCGACGTCGATGTGTCTGACATCGAGTGCGAAGATGGCATGATCACTGTTCTTGTTCCACCGACCGAGTTCTTTAAAACCAAGACGGCTCTGCAGGAAATGAACCCGGATATCGACTTCGAAGTTGAAGAAATTACTTATCTGCCAACGATGGAACACCCGATAGCAGGGGATGACGTTGAACAGTTTGAGCGTTTCGCAGGGTTAATTAATGACCTCGAAGACGTTCAGGAAATCTACCACAACGGTTCATTTGAATAAGCCGTATGTTGGACAGATGATTGGCTAGTTAGTAGGTTAGAAACGGGAGCTTCGGCTCCCGTTTTTTGTGGGTGTCCATAGCCACCGATTCCTGTGAGGGAGTTGTCACTAAGCTGAAATAATTCTCGGTCATCCTGCGTCACTGATAAATATGTGACTCTGGGGAAGACGATGAAAACATCTCTGACAGCGCCCGCATTGAAGATCATTGTGCCTGCGATTCTCGCAGCGACTCTGGCAGCGTGCGGCGGCGACGATAGTAACAACAGTAATAACAACGCAAATACGGATACCAATACCGACACGAACACAGATGCAGGTAGCGAAACCAATAACAGCCCTAAGCTGGCGGATCTTGGAATCGAGTGTGAAACCGTTACGACGGCAACCGATACCTCCGTGGCGGGCACTCTTGAGCTGTCAGTGGTTGATACCTATGTGTCTGGCAATGAGTTCGATACGGCGTCTGCTGAGATCGTTTCGTACGACAAGTGCTCCGACAAACTGTATGTCGTGAACGCAGAAGACGCGACCGTTGACGTCCTCTCTCTGGCGCAGACCACAAGCGCGCCAAGTAAGCACGGCACGATCAACCTTTCTGCTGCAGCCACTGCGGCGGGTATAGAAATTGGCGCGGCTAACAGTGTGTCGGCGAAACAGGGTCTGGTAGCCGTGGCCATCGAAGCGGCAACTAAGCAGGACGCTGGCCTGATTGCTCTGTACCGCTCCGATACTCTGGAATTGATTGGTACTTACACGGCGGGTGCTCTCCCAGATATGGTGACCCTCTCTGAGGATGCACGTTACATCCTGACCGCTAACGAAGGTGAGCCAAGCGGTGATTACACCAATGACCCTGAAGGTTCTGTCACTATCGTTGATCTGCAGAACGGTTTTGGCCCGGATGACGCCGTTGTCTCTCAGGTCAGCTTTGCAGACTTTAATGTCGGTGGTAGCCGTGCCGATGAAGTCCCTGCAAGTGTACGTCTGCCTGGGCCTGCGGGCACCACAGTTGCACAGGATCTGGAGCCTGAGTATCTGGCATTAAACGCCGATGCTTCTATTGCCTGGGTAGCTATGCAGGAAAACAACGCGGTCGCCATTATTGATGTGGCTGACGCTCGTGTTGAGGGAATGAAGGGGCTGGGTAAAAAGTCCTGGAATTCAGCGTCGGGCAATGAGCTGGATGCATCTAACAAAGACGACGGCACGGGTGAGTTCGCCAGCTACGAGCAGCTGGTGGGCCTGTATATGCCAGACACCATCGTCAGCGTAGAGATCGACGGCGCGACCTACATCCTTACCGCTAACGAAGGCGACGGTCGTGAGTACATCTACGAGACGACTCAGCAGGCCTGTGATGCTGCTGGTCATGAGTGGGATGGCGATGACTTCGCACCGGGTGGTGAAGATGAAGACGCTGATGCCTACGCCAACGAAGAAGACGATTGCATCTCGTGGATTGATGAAGCCCGTGGTGGTGATATCGAAGAGCTGGTTGCAGAAGCACATCCTCTTAAGGCGGCTCTGGATGACAATGATCAACTGAAGCGTATCAAAGTAACGATGGATCAGGCGGAATACGCAGCCGGTGATGACATCGTGACCTTCGGTGCCCGTTCATTCTCGATCTGGGACGCAGCAGGCGACCTCGTTTATGACAGTGGTGATGTGATTGCCCAAAAAGTATTCGATACAGATCCAGAGGACTTTAACTCGACGAACGACGAGAACGACTCAGGCGACAACCGATCTGATGACAAAGGTACTGAACCAGAAGCGATCGAAGTTGCGCAGATTGGTGATCGTTTCTTTGCGTTCGTTGGTCTGGAGCGTCAGGGTGGCGTAATGGTGTTCGACATTACTGACCCAACTGAGCCTGTGTATCAGAGCTATCTGAACAACCGCGACTTTGATGCACCTGTCTGCACTGTGGTCGATGGTACAGAGTGCGACAACGACACTTACAGTGTTGATGCGGGTGATCTTGGCCCTGAGTCTATTGAGTACTTTACTCGTGAAGGAAAGCACTTCATTGCAGTCGGTAATGAAGTCAGCGGTACGACGACCGTTTACTCAATCGCTTTTCAGGATATCCGATAAACGTTAGCGAATAAGAAGCCCGGCTGTCGGATGGCAGTCGGGCTTTTTATTTTAGGGTATCCGGATTATCTGGTTGCTATGCGAAATTGAAAGGTGGGCGACAAGCAAAACTCACAACGGATTAACTGGTTGATAGGCCCTACATAACCACACTTGAAGCACCGTGAGGTGTCGGGATGGGCGAACAGGAGTCAGCAGAGGCCATATTAGGCTCTCTAACCAAGAGCTGAAGGGCTGAACCTGTCACGAGTGGATAGTTGACCACTCTCTGATGTGTACGAGCAGAAGCCTCCCCGGAGGGCTCTCGATAACTGTATGGCGGGCCGGAAGCCCAAAGACTGTCGAAGCGCTCAGAGCACACAGGCGAGCGAATTCAGCGGAACGAAGCTCAGCCCGATAATGGGGGACAGGAACCGCCGTGGTACGGATCCGTTTGCCCGGTGGTGTGAGAGGACGGGGGAGGCGACTCCCCCTCCTACTCGATTCTGCCCCGCCCTGAATAGAGTTCATCTGAAGTTTCTGTGTACATAGCTATCTGGCAATAATCAATTCCTGAAAAAGGGGCGCACCGACGCGCACGTGGAGTCGTCTGGCAGTCTGTCGGGATTAGGTTGTTAGGTCTCTCATAGCCAGAAAACCCCGGTTGGAAACCGGGGCTATGACAGAGAGGGAATGCAAAGGCGAACTCGCCGCCGATCAGTTGGCCTTGGGTTGTTGATCAGAAATTAACGCTGATCCCCAGTGAAGCGGTGCGCGGCAGGTTAGCCATGGCGCCATCGGGCAAACGTGCAACAATTTGCCGTTCATCGAACAGGTTGTCCACTTTCAGGAAGACATCGGCACTGGCGGTCAGCGC
>CAJWBH010000010.1 GCA_913019975.1 Thalassolituus maritimus
GTTGTGCAATCTCATCATGGCACAAGGGGGACGGGTCCATCTCATTTCCTACAACACAGTCAAGTCAGGACAACACAGCTAGCCTCAGAGTGGCTTCATATGCGGGAAAAGAATCACATCTTTAATAGTGTGGGAATCGGTAAACAGCATTACCAGACGATCAATACCGATACCCTCACCCGCAGTTGGTGGCATACCGTACTCCAGCGCACGAACATAATCTGCATCGTAGTGCATTGCTTCGTCGTCACCGGCGTCTTTTTCTTCAACCTGCTTACGGAAACGAGCAGCCTGATCTTCGGCGTCGTTAAGCTCTGAGAAGCCATTTGCCAGCTCACGGCCACCGACGAAGAATTCGAAACGATCAGTCACAAATGGATTGTCGTCGTTTCGGCGTGCCAGCGGCGACACTTCCCATGGATATTCGGTAATAAAGGTCGGCTGATCGAGTTTTTCTTCAGCGGTTTCTTCAAAGATTTCGCAGATGTACTTACCCGGGCCCCACGCAGATTGTTTCTCAGACTGAGGAATACCGACTTTTTTCGCGTACTCTTTCAGCGTGTCGATATTTTCTTCCGGATTATTCAGTACATTGGCATCCATATCCGGGTTGTACTTCAGGATTGCATCGACCATAGTCATACGCTGGAATGGCTGTGCAAAATCGTATTCCGACTCACCGTATTTAATGGTGGTGCTACCAACGACGTTTTCAGCAACAAAACGCAGCATACCTTCGGTCAGGTCCATCATGTCTCGGTAATCGGCGTAGGCCTGATAGAACTCAATCATGGTGAATTCTGGGTTATGGCGAGTACTCAGACCTTCATTACGGAAGTTACGGTTAATTTCGAACACACGCTCAAAACCACCGACGACCAGGCGCTTCAGATACAGCTCAGGCGCAATACGCAGGAACATGTCGATATCCAGCGCGTTGTGGTGGGTTTCAAATGGCTTCGCCGTTGCACCGCCCGGAATGGTTTGCAGCATTGGCGTTTCGACTTCCATAAAGCCGCGCTGCGACAGATAGAAGCGAATGCCTTCGATGATTTTTGAACGCATCAGGAAATTATTACGCGTTTCTTCGTTGATGATCAGATCAACATAACGCTGGCGATATTTCAGTTCCTGATCCGCAAGGCCGTGGAATTTATCCGGCAGTGGGCGCAGTGACTTAGTCAGAATCTGGAAGTTGCTCAGATCACCCACATCAACGTACAGCTCGCCTTTACCAGACAGGCTCAGTGTGCCGGTTGCCGCAACAATGTCACCGATATCCAGTGACTGCCACGCGGTGCTTTCTTTCTGCAGCGGCTTCGCCATGTAAACCTGCAGGGACCCCGTGACATCCTGAATACCGATGAACGGACCGCCACGGCGCATAACACGACCAGCTACCGCTACACGGTGACCTTCTTCAGCAAGCTGCTCTTTGCTTTTTTCACCGTGTTCAGCTTTCAGATCAGCCGCCAGATGTTCC
The DNA here is from genome assembly GCA_913019975.1 of Thalassolituus maritimus. Lineage (GTDB taxonomy): Bacteria > Pseudomonadota > Gammaproteobacteria > Pseudomonadales > Oceanobacteraceae > Thalassolituus. The sequence continues at coordinate 1,484 of CAJWBH010000010.1, forward strand.
CGACGGAAGTCGTTCGGGTGGCCATTAGATTTGCTGTTTTCACGCAGCGTTTCGAGTTTGGCACGACGCTCGGCGATGAGCTTATTTTCGTCCTGAACGGTTTGATTCTGATCTGTCATTTGGCACCCGGTATTCTAGGGATCAATGTTAAATTCTGTTTGGTGTCGTATCGGGGAGATGCTCCCCTCCTACAAATTCTGAAATACATCGCGCAAGCTTCGCGTTGCGCTCCTACAGGATTCTTTTACCGTAGGAGCGCTTCAGCCAGCTCGCCTGGCTATGCGCGAAAAAGGTCAGAGCCCGGATTTCAGGCTCGCTTCAATAAACTGGTCCAGATCTCCATCCAGAACAGCCTGCGTATTACGCGTTTCAACGCCGGTGCGCAGATCTTTAATACGCGCGTCATCCAGCACGTACGAACGGATCTGGCTGCCCCAGCCGATATCCGCTTTGCTGTCTTCCAGCGCCTGAGATTCAGCACTGCGCTTCTGCAGCTCCAGCTCATAGAGCTTGGCTTTCATCTGCTTCATTGCCTGATCTTTGTTCTTGTGCTGAGAGCGATCATTCTGACACTGAGTCACGGTATTGGTCGGCAAGTGCGTAATACGTACCGCGGACTCTGTCCGGTTTACGTGCTGACCACCCGCACCTGAGGCACGGTATACGTCGATACGGAGATCAGCCGGGTTAATATCGATTTCAATATTGTCATCAACTTCTGGCGATACGAACACAGACGAAAACGAGGTATGACGGCGGTTACCCGAGTCAAACGGGCTCTTACGTACCAGACGGTGTACACCGGTTTCTGTACGCAGCCAACCATAAGCGTATTCGCCCTGAACGTGAATCGTCGCGCCTTTGATACCTGCAACTTCACCTTCGGAGACTTCCATCAGCTCGCCTTTGAAGCCATGCGCTTCGATCCAGCGCAGGTACATACGCAACAGCATGTTGGCCCAGTCCTGAGCTTCTGTACCACCTGAACCTGCCTGAATTTCGACGTAGCAGTTGTTCTCGTCCATCTCGCCCGAGAACATACGACGGAACTCCAGAACTTCCAGCTCTGACTGAAGGCCATCCAATTCGCTTTTAACTTCGTCGACGGCATCTTCATCGTCTTCTTCGACCGCCATATCAAGCAGATCTTTGGCATCGCTGAGGCCGCTATCCAGGGTATCGATGGTCTTAACAACGGCTTCCAGAGAAGACCGTTCGCGACCCAGCTCCTGCGCGCGGTCCGGGTCATCCCAGACATCGCCCTGAGCCAGTTCGTGTTCTACTTCTTCGAGACGCTCAACCTTGTTGGCGTAGTCAAAGATACCCCCTAAGCACGTCGGTGCGTGCCTGAAGGTCTTTAATCTGTTCGACGATTGGATTGATTTCCAAGGTGGGTACCCCTGTCGCTGTCTAACGTATGAAAATGACGCGGCATTTTACAGGAAAGACAGCGGGGTTTCATCCTGTGTGGCATAGAACCACACAGTGATTCCTTGTGGGAGCGACTCAGCCGGAGGCTATCTGCGATATTCCTCTTCGCTATTAGTCAGGCAAGCTGACTGAATAGCTCCCACAAACACTTTGGCTCTGAGTGGGAGCGAATCAGCCGGAGGCTATTCGCGATCATCCTCTTCGCTATTAGTCAGGCAAGCTGACTGAATAGCTCCCACAAACACGTTGACTCTGGGTGGGAGCGACTCAGCCGGAGACTATCTGCGATATTCCTCTTCGCTATTAGTCAGGCAAGCTGACTGAATAGCTCCCACAAACACTTTGACTCTGGGTGGGAGTGAATCAGCCGGAGGCTATTCGCGATAACCCTCTTCGCTATTAGTCAGGCAAGCTGACTGAATAGCTCCCACAGGGATGAGTGATACATCAGAGTCAGATGTAGAAGGGGATCTTATCCCCGACCACACATTGTGGGAGCGAATCAGCCGGAGGCTATGCGCGATCATCCTCTTCGCTATTAGTCAGGCAAGCTGACTGAATAGCTCCCACAGGGATAAGTGATACATCAGAGTCAGATGTAGAAGGGGATCTTATCCCCGACCACACATTGTGGGAGCGACTCAGCCGGAGGCTATATGCGATATTCCGCTTCGCTATTAGTCAGGCAAGCTGACTGAATAGCTCCCACAAACACTTTGACTCTGGGTGGGAGCGAATCAGCCGGAGGCTATTCGCGAAGAATTAATCCTTGTTATTGCCATTGAGCGCATCAAACTGCTGTTTCACATAGTCCAACGTTGTGTTCAGCGTCTGAATCAAAGAGTCGTTATACAGGAATTTGGCCTTCAGACGCGCTTCCTGAGCATCCATACGGGCCTCAAGATCCGCGCGATCTTCTTCAACCGTGGTAATGTCCTGATCCAGTGCCGACAGCTTGTTAGTAATGGTACCACTGCTGTTATCGAGGAAGTTCAGAAGAATATCTTTCAACTGATCGCCGAAGCCGGTGATGTAGGTGATATCTCCGCGATCACCGATATCCCCACCAGTGACTTTCAGACGAATACCCGACGCATCATCGATTTCGCCATCGGCGTCTTTTCCGCGTTCACCATCACCAACACCCCTGACAAAACCAAATAAATCGGCTGCGTCGTTTGGCAGGTCTTTGATCTCCACCGACGAATCGGCACCAGTACGATTAGAAATAATACCGAACTTGTTAAAGGCGAACGACGAGGTGTCATCTATGTATTCAACCTTCACAGAAACGCCCTCTGCTTTCAGCGTGGCGTTGTCATTGATCGCCGTTTGCATGGCCGATGCCAGTGCAGATCCGCTGATGTAGGTCGCCGGGAAGTTCAGTTGAATTTCGGCCTCTACCCCATCCACTTCGATGGTGAAGCTACTGTTGTCAGCATCAAGCACAACCGGCGTATCAAAGCCTGCCGACTCGTTGCCAATATAGAAACCAGGCGAAGCCTTAACGTTGCCATCAACGGCGCGCAGGAACTGCCCGTTACCAGAAGCTTCAACACCATTAATTTTGCCAGCGACGTTCTGGCCTTTCGCAATCTCCTGACTGTAGATACTGACATCCTGCAGGCCAAGGAAAGCGATGGCATCCGCATCCAGTTCAGTGAACCCAACACGAGTACCTTCACCACCAATCTGAATATTGAATGAGCCAAGGTCGCTGTCAGGGTCGTAGTTGTAGCTGACAACCGGATCAAGATCATAACCGAACTCACGACCGCTGCTCATACCCAAACCGTCGAAACCGTTGGTGCTAGCCTCGGCAGATAATCCCAGTGACGTCGCTGCCGTACCGCCGAGGTTACTCACCTCAATGCTGGCTGCAGAACCGAACGTGGCTGACGTTTTTACACCCTCTTTCGAGTTCGTCTCAAAGTACAACTGACCAGAACCATCGACCGCGGCTATTACGTCGCCCGCCTGGTATTCACCTGTGGCGATCAAAGCTTCATCCAAGGCACTCTGGGTCGCAACCAGGTTCGACTGGCTATCGTTACTGCCAGACGTACCATCGCCTGTCACGTCGACATTAATGGCAGTGCCACCGACGGTCAGTGTAAAGCTGGCGTTCTGGCCTGGTGCCGAGAAATCGAAGCCAGTAGAAATATCACCAAAAGCCGATGTCTGAGCACCACGGCCGTCACTGACGACTTCAATAAACTCCTCATGCCCGGTCGCTACCGTGCTGAGTTTCAGCCCGGTGCCGTCCAGGGATGCAGTCACTACGCCTGCACCATAGGCAGCATCAAGCGCTGCTTGCACGTCAGCAACATTGTCACCGGAATCGGTATTAACAAGAATGTCCTGCTCTACGCCCGACACATTCAGGCGGAACCCAGCGTTTGTTGTGCTGAAGTCGATATTGGCACTGATGTCACGCGAACCGGTCGCTGTCTCGCCGCCGCGTACAACGCCAGCAAAATTAGGATCTGTGCTTAAAGTGGCGCCCAACTGGTTCTGTATTTCCGTCGCCAGGTCAGCACCGGTCAGATACGTCCCCGCGGGAATAGAAACAAAGCCATCAGAATCGATGCCATCCACCTGCACTTTAAAATTAACCGCAGCCTGGAAATCAAGGCCGGGATCTTTACCATTGGTCTGAGCGCCCTGCGTCGCATCAAGCCCGAGCTGAGTATCAGTAACCGATGCGCCAACAGACGCAATTTCAATTGAGCTTGCCGCACCGACCGATGTCGTTTCGAACTTCAGATAACCATTATTATCGAACGTGGCCAGCACCTGACCATTGAGAGCAGTCGAATCAATCGCCGTCTGAATAGCCTGCAAGGTATCATTGCGATCACCGAAGGTGCCGTCACCATTCAGGTCCTGTCCCTGAGCATTCTGATCGACGGTGACAGCGATCGGGCCGGAGCCATCCACATCAAGGCTGAAAGTCGCATTATTTGCCTGAAAGTTAATACCGGTTTCGGGATTGAGAAAGCGGCTTCCCGCGTCGGTTGTCGCGCCCCGCCCTGCAAACGCCGCCGCATTTAAGGTCGTCAGTTCTCCACCTTCGTAAGTACCGCTACCCAGCGCACTGAAGCCAAGGGTGTTAGCAGTATTGCCACTCACCGACTTAATATAAACCTGAGAATCAGCCCCATACTTATTCGACGTGATAGAAAAGTTATTACTGCTGGTATTGAAATCCACCGATACCGAGTGACCAAACTGAACCAGGGTATCGTTACTGTTTATCTGTAACGCCAGCTCGGCCGCCAGATCATCGCCCGAGGTGTAATCTCCATGCGTCAGATTTACGGTCGCATCTTTGCCATTCACATTAATCGTAAATGTATCGTTACTGCTGTCGACAGTGACAGGAGACGCAAAATCCAGCAGGCCAAGAGATGCTGATGTGTATTTTGCCTGCGTCGCCAACTGCGTAATTTCTACGCCATAAGAGCCTGATTTGGTATTGATCGAGTCGTTCACATAAGTGATCTGACTGTCGTCCGTCACACCTGACTTAGCCAGGATACCAACAATTGAAGACCGCTCCTCGTTGATGGCCTTGCGGAACACCGATGGGTCGTACTCAAGCAGGTAGTCATTATTTCGATCTGTATTCACACCCAGCTCAGTTAACGAGCGGTATTCACCATTCAGCCCTGCAATAGGCTCAGAAATCAGCGATCGGATCTGGCTTTGCATGGTCCGAATGGTCGAATCACCCAAAAGCAGACCCGCCTGCTGACTGTCTGTATCGTAGGATGACAGGTCGTCAACAAACTGCTTCAGATTGTTGTAGGCATCAACAAAGCCCTGAATGTTTTCGCTCAGCGTATCGGTATCTGGTGTCACACCAATGCTTACCTGAGTACCGACATCGGCACTTTTCAGGTTGATGGTCACGCCTTTAATCACCTCATCAACACTGTTGCTTTCTCGGGTGATCGTAAGGCCGTTCACTCTGAGCTGCGCATTTTCGCCGCGGCTTGTCTGTTCAAGATTATCAGGGCCAGCCTGAAGCTCATTAAACGCCATCGACGCCAGGCCATTGGTCAGTAGGTTACCGCCCTCGTCGCGTGCTTCAATCCGCATGGCGTTGCTGGAACCCGTATCGTCGCTCGTCATCAGCAGACGGTAACCACTGCCATCGTTAATGATTGAGGCTGAGACGCCCATATTAGCGTTATTGATCGCATCACGAATACCGCTCAGGGTGCGATTAGATTCGTCAATCGTGATGGTACGGGTCGGCCGATCGGTATTCACGTCCTGGCCAGTAATGTCGCCAGTGACGGCATCATAATTATTGGTACCAAAGCTGAACGTCAGCTCACCTGTGCCAACGATTTCGTCAAAACTGTTAAACGTACCCGTTGCCAACGAGTGAGACTTTGCCGTGTTGAGAACCTCGACACTGTAGTTACCTGGATCAGCAGTCGTTGAGGTAGTAACGGTCAGAATATCTTCGTTGCTGGAAGTAGCGAGTGTCGCACCTGCCGCACTCGGTGATGCGAGGTTGTTAACAGACGACTGCATGGTCGACATCAGAGATTTGATTTCGCCATAGGCAGTGATCTTGGCCTCGATCAGTTCCTGACGACGATCAAGACGAAGTTCACTGACTTCCCTCTCAGCGCCAATGATCTGCTCGACGAGGTCGGTAGTCAGTACACCTGAGCCCAGACCTAACGATTCTATCGATGCCATACAATCCTCTCACTGCTGATTTGCAGCCATAAAAAAACCCACACTTACCTTATCGGCCAGTGCGGGTCTCTTTTTAGAGCGGTTTACTTAACCGTTACACTTGCGCACTGAACAATAAAGATGGCTCTTCATCATTCAATTTCTGCGCCAGCTCCAGGGCCAGCTCACTGGGGATCTGACGAATCAGTTCCGCAGATGATTTATCATAGACGCTGATAACCGTCTTACCGCTGTTTTCATCCAGTTTGAAGTCCAGAGTCCGCTCTGTCTGTTGTACGTATTCATTGATACGGGAAACAGCGTCACGCACTTTGTCTGAACTCACTTCTGCCCGGGCTTCGGCACCCTGCGGCAATTCCTTGCCGCTGGTAGCGCTGATATTAGCGCTGACGTTGACCTTAGCAGACTGACCCTGGGTGACGCTGACAGTGGACGCCGCAGCGGACTTATCCATCATGTTATTTCTCAGCTCGTTCATAATTCACCTCTATGGTATCTGAATCAGTATCTGAGTCAGTAAAAGTGGGCTGGTCAACCAGCCCATCTTACCCTTTACCTTATCCCAGCAGAGACAGAACCTGCTGACCTGCGGCGTTGGCCTGAGCCAGTACCGAGATACCAGCCTGCTGCAGTACCTGAGTACGTGACAGCTCGGCGGTTTCGGCCGCAAAGTCCGCATCCTGAATCCGTGAGTTCGCAGCATTCAGGTTCTCAGAGGTCACCTGCAGGTTGCTCACTGTGGATTCGAGACGGTTCTGAATCGCACCAAGGTCGGCTCGCTGGCTCGCCACCTGACCGATCGCATTGTCGATCGCGGTGATAGCTTCCTGAGCGCCTTCGAAGGTAGAGATGTCGATATCAGCCAGGAACTGACCATCTTCACCGCCGCCGTAGGTACCTGTCGCCAGACCGATTGCATCCAGCTCAGAGTTACCGTTCGCACCACCTTCCAGAGTGAACTCTTTCGCAGAAGACAGTGAGATCGAACCGTAAGTGGTCTCGTAAGCCGCAGCTTCAGCAGAAGTACCACCGCCTGCTACAGAGCCCTCACCGAAGGTTGCTTCACCGATACCGTCGACACCAGCATCCAGACCCAGCACTGCACCGATCGAGGCGCTTGAGCCAGACTTATCGTCGATTGCGATAGAGACGTTACGACCATCCGCTGCAGTCAGCGTCAGAGACACACCGTTGTCTTCTGCTACCACACCTGTTTTACCAGAGTTCTGGTTAATCAGGTTCAGTGCGTCAGCACGTGCACGGTCAGAGTCCAGGTTACCGCCACCATCAGTCTGCAGGGTTACCGTACCGACTTCTACACCATTGATGTAGATACCAGCCTGATCACCCTCTTCGAACTGAGTCAGGTCAACGTTAGTGCCGTCGCCACCAACCACTTCGGTCGCGTTAACTTCAGCAGATACGCCGGTCTCGTCAGATACTTTGTTGATTGCTGCTGCAATCGCGATCGCTGACTGAGACTTCTCAGAAGACAGGATCTTAGAACCATCTGACGATACGGTTGCAGAAGCAGTATCCGCATTCACATCCGCACCACCGATGGTAACGCCGTTGATCAGCAGGTCACCGTCTTCCAGGCCGTTAACACCTGTGTAGTCTTCCGAAGCACTTGTACCACTGAACAGCTCGCCACCCGTAGTTGGATCAGACAGAGTGACATTCACATCCTGACCATCGTCAGAGTAGAACTTCAGTTCACCCGACAGGTTCAGAGCGTTTTCGCCGATATCTGTAGTACCGCCTTCAGCGACTGTAATAGTCTGGCCACTGGCGTTCTCAGTTTCCAGGCTAACCGTGTCAGCGCTGTAGTTACGGATGGTCAGTGATACTTCGCCGCTGTCTGCGTCGTAAGTTGCTGATACATCCATATTGGCTGTAGAGAAGTCTGTACCGTTAATGTCATCAGCCAGACCTTGCAGCGTGAAGTTACCAGCGCTGTCTGGGGTAGCCGTCACATCGATATTGACACCGCCCGCCGAGAAACGCAGTTGCTCACCAGACTCAAGAGCCGAGTCTGTAATGGTCAGGTTGATTTCTTCGTAGGCGCTCACACCACTCACACCGTCGATGGCGCTTGCCAGCTCAGCAACCGTAGAACCTGCCTGCAGAGGGGCAGAAGGTGATACATCAACACCGCCAACACTCACTGAAAGGTTAGTTTCAGACGTCGTTGTCAGAACATCGCCCGCCGAAGAGCTGTCTGTCACTGTACCCGGAGCAGCCAGCAGTTCAGAACCTGCGTCAGTCAAAGTCACGTCAACCGCTTCACCGGTTGCAGACGTTGATGCAAAGGCCAGCTCACCATTCAGAACGGTTCCATTTGCCGTGGTAGAAATGGCAGTACCATTGATGCTGACTGAACCAGCAGTTGTTCTGTCAGCACTCAACTGAGTCGCTGTCTCATTACGGAAGGTGAAGGTCACGTCACCGCCAGTACCGTCCAGCTCAGCATTCAGGAAGCCTGAAGTACCCAGAGCAGCATTGAAGTTACCGGCATTCAGCTGATCTACCACGCTTTCAGCGCGAAGGATCGCAGACGTTCCAGAAACATTCACGGTCACGCCGCCAATGTCGAACGAGTCACCCGCATCCAGACCGGAAAGCGTCATGGTGCCCTGCTCGTAGAAGTTAACATCGATACCCGCGGTGGTTGCCACAGTTTCAGCAGCATCTGCGTATGCAGCGATGGCTTGGTCACCGGCATTCGAGTAGGTCACTGCGGTTGTTCCCTGAACGATGGTTACAGAGGCGCCGCTATCTGTGATCTGTCCGCTTGTACCACCCGTGGTAACAGACGTGGTAACACTACCACCAGCCTGAGAAATAAAGGTACCGCCCGAGTCAGCACGCTGCAGAGTGTTCGCCAGCGAACCCCCGCCAACGGTAGAAGCTTTAGTATCGTCAGCCACTTTAGAAGACACAGATACTGCTTCAGCGCGGTCGTAGGTACCCGCAGTCAGACCCGCATTTGAAAGGTCGCCACGACCAGTGCCGTTACCACCCGATACTTCAATGGTTTTCTGATCGCCGTCAGCAATCAGAGTGTAACCGCCTTCATAAGTGTTGCTGTACGTAGTACCAGACTGCACTGTCGCACCGCCAGCAAGACCGGTTGCCGCAGCAAAGGTATCCTGGTCGAGGCCATTCAGTTCAGTGGTATCGAAGGTCAGAGTGATGTTACGGCCGTCTTCAGCGACAAGGTTTACACCCGTCGAACCGTTCTCAGTGTCCACCGCACGTACACCAGTCTGTTCAGAAACTGCATTGATCGCCTGAGTGATCGCTGCACGGGACTGAGCCGTATCGGTCGTAGTAGAGAAAGAAATGTCTACACCGTTCAGAGTGAAAGTACCGGAACCCGCGGTGCCGCTCATCTCACTACCACCAGCCACGTTTTCATTTACCTGAGCGGTAACGCCAGTTTCGTCGCTGTAACGGTTAATCGCTGCTGCTTTAGAAATCGCAGAAGCGGCATTGTTAGAAACAGAAGAAGTATCGTCCTCTGCACGAGAAGCGGCGATTGCAACACCGTTGAGCACCAGGTCACCGTTTTCCAGAGCGAAGTCAGTACCACGCGCTGAAAGACCTGACTGAGAAGAAGAACCCAGTTTGTCAGCGGTCAGCTCACCGATAGAGATATCAACCGTCTGACCGGCATTCGCACCGACCTGGAAAGTTGCAGAGAAAGAACCATCAAGCAGCTTACGGCCGTTGAAGTCAGTTTCTTCTGCAGTACGTGAAATCTCAGAAACCAGCTGATCAACCTCAGCCTGAAGAGCTTCACGGTCAACGTCAGAGTTCGTGGCGTTAGCAGACTGAACCGCCAGCTCACGAATACGCTGCAGAGATTCGTTAATAGAACCCAGTGCACCTTCAGCAGTCTGTGCCAGAGCAATACCGTCACCGGCGTTACGTACGGCTACATCCAGACCTTTGATCTGAGAGGTAAAACGGGTAGAAATCGCCAGACCAGCAGCGTCATCTTTAGCGCTGTTGATACGGAGACCAGAAGACAGGCGCTGCAAGGCCTGCTGGTTCGCCGACTGGGATTTGTCCAGGTTACGCTGAGCGTTCAGCGAGGCAATGTTGGTATTAATAACTTGAGGCATGGTGTTTCTCCTGTACCTACTTCTATTGGAACCGGCATCACCTTCGACGCTTTTCGGCTCCGCCTGACTTTGTCATAGGGTTTAACGGCGCCCCTGTAGAGTTCTTTAGAAGTTTTTTTCAACAAAGTGACTGGCATCTGCGACGCACTTTTGACACCCTCACAACAGCCTCAGTAACCCACTGATATACAAAGAAAATTATTTTTGACACTCACCAAACCTGGCATTAAAAAAGATTGTTACGAAATGTTTTCCAATGCTTTTCTTACATGCCTGCCCCCCCCTTCAAGTGGCATGATCTCTGCTACTTTCTCTATTCAATAAGGAGAAATGGCATGACACACCCACGAGCCGCCGGTGCTATGGCGCTGAAAGACAAAAATCTGGCGTATTTTAAAAAGAAGCACCCTGCTCTATATCAGACTGCGTTGCAGGAAAGCTTCAGTCGACTGACGCTGAATATCGATGGCGATACAGGTAAGGTCGATCTTTGGCACAACAAGCAAAGTCTGTATCAAGGTGATGCACATGCGTTTGCCGATAACGAGGTGGCTGCGTACAAGGAAAACTTCGGACCAGGAAGCTCGATCGCCACCATATTGCCGCCAAGGCCCGGAGCAATAGGGTTCCACCGGTTTTTCTCCAAACGTATGCACGCCCTTACGGATCAGATTCCGGACGACGCAGACCTGACTCAGAACTATACCATTCCTGATTTCTACCCCATGATCGTATTCTTTGGCTGCGGGCTGGGAATTCATATCGAAAAGATGATCCGGGAGAACAGAATTCTCAACGTCGTCATTTTCGAGCCAGATCCTGAGTACTTCTTCGCCAGCCTCTATGTCACAGACTGGGAAAGCCTCTTCAGAGAGTTTGAAAGAAAAGGCAACAAAATCGATATACTTGTCTCTAGTGGCGGAGTTGCACCACCAGAAGTGTCCTCCCCCGCCCTCTGGAACCTCCTGATTAACTACGGCCCGAGCTTCCCGCTGTGTGCTCTGTTTTATAACCACATCAGCAGTGAGCCCTATAATCCTATCGTCAAGCGTATACAGGGGGATATGCACTTCTTCCTGAATCAGTGGGGTTACTACGACGACGAAATAAATCAGTTTAATAATGCCCTGCATAATATCGGTGCAGGCGTACCACCCATGTCTTACAACCAGATCGATACCGACATGCCCGCGGTGATTGTCGGCGGCGGACCTTCGTTTGATATGCGGGTAGAAGAAATCAAACGCCATCGCGATAAAGTGTTACTGATCTCGTGCGGAACATCGGTGCACAGCATTATTGCTGCTGGACTCATGCCCGATATTCACGTCGAAATTGAGTCTCACATGCTAACGTACGATCATCTTTCGAAAATCGATCAGCCGGAGTTCTTTGAGAATACCTTGCTGGTCGGCGCCCTACAGCTGCCTCCTCAGGTGTTCAACCTGTTCAAACATGGTTACTACTTCCTTAAAGACTCAACGGCGCTAGCCAGTATGTTTGGAACCGAAGATGAAATCGTACACAGAGCGACACCGACCTGTACCAATACCGGCGTGGCCGTAGCAACCCACCTTAAACTTAAGAGCGTCTTCCTGTACGGCATGGACTTCGGCTTCCCGGAGAAGAATCAGCATCACTCGAAAAACAGCATCTACTTCAGCGATAAAATGAGTGACTCCATCAAAGAAGGGGTGAAGCGCAACCTGGAGAAGCTGGTCGAAACCGAATCCGTTCATGGCGATCCTATGTACACCTTTCCGATGTACAACACCTCGAGAATGAGTATTGAGCAGCTCACAAAGCACCGCACGATCCACCAGCACACACAGAGCTATGCCTGCTCCGAAGGTGCAAAGATCGCCAACACAGAATATCTGACACCGGATGCTGTCGATGACTTCTTCGCTACACGTGAAGAAATCGCCTCTACTGACTTTCTTAAGTCTTTGAAAGGAACGCCCTTCACTCAAAAACAGATGCGTAAGAAAATCGACGAGCTCGGTGCTTTCCTGACAGAAATCAGCCGATCATTCAGCGTGTGTTTAAACTCTCTGAAATCTACTGAACCTGAAGACGTATTCCGTGTGTGCCACACGATTAACCTCAATCTTCTACAACAGGTCTTTCCGAAATATGGCCTGACTGCTTACTTTATACGCGGGTCAATCTGGCACTACCTTAATATCGGCTGTGCCCACTCACTGTCGATAGAGAATAAGGCCAGTCGCGATAAATTCATTACAGAATGGAAAAATAACTTCGGGAAATTTCTTCAAGATCTTCCCGCCCATTACGACAGTATTACGTCAAAGCAATACCCTGACTCTGAAGACCCTTGGGTTCGCAACGATATCGTTTCTAACGAGCATCTATACGCTGAATGATTCGTTTCGAAGGTCAATAATGCCTGCATGTGGTAACACACATGCAGGCGCAATCGGTGGCAAAGCACAGTAGACCTTGCGTCCTGCGGCTAACGCCACCACCATCGCATAGCTGTTTAATCCGACAACATAGGTCGCCTCTGAGATCGCATGCGATAATGACTCTTCCGTTTTTACAGAAACTCTGAAATCTACACACTCAGTAAGAGCGTCGTACTTACCAGGTGGGTCAGAAGGATGAGGGCGAATCACAATATCGCCGACGTTAGCATCAGTCTTTTTAAGAGCGGTAAGAAAAAACTCGAAGGCTGAAAATTCACCCGGCTTAAGAGAAGCAGACTGACCCGTATGCATATCGCCCCATTGCTCTCGCACGGGCTCCATCAAAAACAGAACCTGTTCAGGCGTTGAGGGCAAACCAATATCGGCGATCTGACTCTCAAGATACCTTCCGGGCATAGCGCGTATACAGGTACCCGGAAACTCCGTAGCAGCTAAGGAACGTGCTTCCTCATCTACAACCCATAGTTCATCAACATCAGCTGTATCGTCAGCCTGATAATTCAATCTCGGGCGATAATTCACCCAGTGATCCAGTACAGCGAATACAGGGACTGCATATTGTCGAGCGAGACACATCGCGCTCTTCTCAATCTGCGTTGCCCAGCCTGTACCACAAATAACCCAATCCGCCTTCTGAATCAGGGTTTCGACATCATCGATACTATCGAAAAGACTCAGTAGTCCAAGGCGTTCTGCAATAGTTTGGGCAGGACCATGTAATGACAGCGTGATATCAATACCAGAAAAATCGCCCGCCGTAATCCAATGCAGAATCTGGTTCGCCGCACCCGCATCGTGAGCGACAATGCCACAACGCCCCGTAGGAAAATCAGTCATAAGAGAATCGGGCAAAATGAAGCATATCGAAAGCAACGCCCTCGACTAATTCTTGCTGTACTCGAATACCATCCGGGACCATATCACTCTTACGAATAAGCCCTAGCATCGCCTTATTACAACTCAGGGTACCAGCGGTTATCTTACGCACCCCAGACAACGAAAGTACCTTATCCATCACCATCAACCAGGCCGTAGAACCAGCACCGGGAACCGACGTTTCACCAATCAGGATTCCCATATCAGCCGTGCCATGACGTTGATTGAAATGAACCGTCATCGTGCCGATATGGCCGTGAACATTATGCTTCACAGCAAGAAATACTGAGTTACTCCGGCTTACAGAATCAAAGAACTCACGACAACTGGCTTCATCATGATTCATAAATCTCTGATTACTGAACCTGACCAGTTCCTTATTGTTCAACCAACCAATATACCGCTCTGAAATATCATCCAGAGTAAAAAGACAGACTCTTAAGTCATCCTTTTCAATCGGCAGTATGGATTTGAAATCATTACTGAACATGGTTACGCCTTACCGACTCATCTCGACTTTGTGAGCCCACACTTTATGGAATGCCTGGATAATCAGATCAACATCCGATTCGGTCAGATCATAAGTGCACATACCGAACCCCAGATACGTACGGTCATTCATATCCTCTGCGACCGGGCATATCCCCTTCTCGTAGGATATATCCTGCCGGGTGAAATCAGCACTCCACGGGAACCCGCTGCTGCCGTAAGCAGTTTTCTGCTGATACATAGGCAAAAGATGCAGGTTCTGATACTGAGTCGCCAGAATCACCCCTTCTGCCTTCAATGCCTCAGCAATCTCAAATTTACTGACACCCGTGATATCCGGATCGACCAGAAGTGGAAAGACGTAATACACATGGGTATTTCCATCGGCGACATAAGGGACAGATAAACCAGCGAGGTCACGAATGCCTTCTGCCAACCGTTCGGCCAGAGCGCGGCGAGACTCAACCAGCCCATTGAGCTTCTTCAATTGCTCAATACCAATCGCACACTCAATCTCACCCAAGCGGAAGTTATAACCGAGCATGTTATTAATCGGCATGGCCTCGCGGTCAGGCAACACGGCCTCTGCATGATTGCGTATCAAGCGGACACGTTCAGCGAGTGCATCATCGTTGGTAACAACCACGCCGCCCTCACCGGTATGAATATGTTTGTGGTAATTCAGGCTATAACCACCAATATCCCCCAGGGTGCCCGCCCATTTGCCTTTGTACTTCGCGGCGGGTGCCTGCGCGGTATCGGAGATAATTTTCAGATTAAACTCATCAGCAATGGCTCGTAGCGCATCCATATCGGCCGACTGGCCGAAAATATCGACGGCCATGATAGCCCGGGTTTTTTCCGAAATATTTCTGCGCACCGATTCTGGATCAAGATTAAATGTTTGCGGATCGATATCTGCAAACACCGGGATGGCATTCCAATGTAGGATGGCCGTCGCACTGGCACACATAGTCCATGGCGTTACGATAATTTCATCACCCGGTTCGATATCAAGAGCACCCACCGCAGCGATCAGACCTGAGGTCCAGGAGTTGACCGTAATAGCGTGCTTAACACCAAAGTAGTCAGCGCACTGTGCCTCGAACGCCTGTACCTTGCTGCCGCCATAAAAATCGTCGTGCCAGCAACCCAGAAACTGAGACAGAACACCACTTTCCATAACCTTCTGCACAGCATCCTGCTCTTCTTTGCCAAGGCTGTTATAACGCGGAAACTCATGCGTAATAACAGGCGCGCCACCTTCAAGAGCAAGGGTTTCTGAACGCATGGCATCCAGTAATTCGTTTGTATTAGTCATCTACTCGTTCCAGAATCTGTTCTATCAAACGTTCCGTTTCTACCGCCTGCTCCGCAGCCCGATAATCAAAAGAGCCAGACTGACTGAGCAGTGCGAGATCTATCACTTCAGATATGGCTTTTTCCATCACTGGAAGATATCCACCGGAGCATGCGATTTCTTTACCCAAACGCTTATAGCCGGCAAACTCCGGGCTTTCTTCAACCCTGCGTTCGCTCCAGCGAAGTCCACCATCAAGCATACGGAATTCGCCTTTATCAGTCAGAAACGTCAGCTCAAACTGAGCGAAATCATCCGAGTCCGTACTATTCAGAGAACAGCGTATTCCACGATCAGACATCAGGACCATATCGATATCAGGATCATCCTTACGTACGTTGCCAGGGCGAACCGCAGCCCACTCTGGGCTCAGCACGCCGACCATACCCGCCAACAAGTCCAGAAGGTGAGAGCCGTTATTGCGTATGCCCTTGTTATACACCGCGGTAACCGCTTTAAGCGAACCCGGCCATCCTGCACTCTTGGTTTCCAGACCATTTTTAAGCTCAGCCAGCACTGAATCCCAACGGCGGCTGTAATTAACAATCAAGGCGATATTATGCTGCCTGCATTTATCCAGTAATCTCTGACTGGTTTCAGCAGAGGTCGACACAGGCTTTTCAAGGAATATGACTTTCGGTCTGAAGCGAAAAACATCCTCAACCGAGCTACTGTGCACGGCGGTTGGAGTACAGATACTGACAATGTCGAATTCACATTCAGCAGGTATTTCTTCGCATTCCGAGTACGCTTCACTGACAGACCAACGTTCTGCAAACCTCTCGGCAATCTCAATATCAGGATCGACGCAAGCCGCGAGTACAACATCCGTTCGCTTACTGTAAGCACCGGCATGCGACAGTGCGAACTCTTCCGGCGCGCGCTTTTCATCGAACCCGCCTGCGATTCTTCCACATCCAACAATAAGGACAGACAGCGGCTTCGTCATACGGCCTTCTCTACCGCCCGCAACAACATAAAGGCTTCCGCATACTCCACACCAACAGATGCGCCCCGAAGGCCGGCTAACTGACGTATATTCTGGTATGAGCGGGTATGTGGGTACTCACGCATCTCTGAGTCGTACGGTGCGAGTGCCAACATTTTTTTCTCAAGGGTGTCGCTTATATCTATCCAATAATTCGGTGCAAAGACTTCATTCATCGACCATTCGGTACTGGAAAGCACCTCGAAAGAAAGAATGCGCTTTAACGCAGGCAATGTTCCTGGCTGGGGACGACATGCGGTCATGACCGCCTGAGTAGTCACTCGATGATCGATATTCAAATCGCCCGAAAAGTGGGTATAAATAATTGAAGGGTTTAAGCGACGGATATGTGGTTCAAGACTCTGCACAACATCCAGTAGTGGCACAGAATCCAATTTATTATCAGGCCAGTCTAAAAAGATCCGTTCTGATATTCCGAGCGCATCGGCGCAATTGTTTGCGGCCAAACGGCGTTGCGTAATATCAGCCTCTTCACGAGAGGCTTCGCCATCCGCCATAAACAAAACATGAACCTGATCACCCGCAGCAACATGCCTTGCAATAGTGCCGCCACAACCAAGCGCTTCATCATCCGGATGAGCAGCCACGACCAACACAATCTCACTCATCAAACGCCTCCCATTGCACTGGTGTACCCCGGCTCACTGAATCACTGAGCGTGCGACCTATGACATCATCGTAATATTTAGGCGCCAGACCAAAGCCTGGGCGTATACGACGAATATCGTTTTCGTTGATGATATGCCCTGCGGGCAGGTCTTTCACAAAATACAAAGATCGGCGGAATCGACGGTTTGGCTCTTCGGCTTTTTGCCGGGTATAAGCCTCACTGCCCAGTGCTGCCCAGGCGCTATTTGCGTCTTCGACCAACTGCTTCAGCTCGTGCGGCTCAATAGAGAACTCGCTGTCGGGGCCCTTATCTTCACGGCTCAAGGTAAAATGTTTCTCGATTACACACGCACCTAAGGAAACAGCAGCCACGGAAGCAACGGTACCTAACGTATGGTCAGACAAACCAACGGTAACACCAAATTCGTTCTCAAGGCTGGCCATCTGGCGAATATTCGCTTGCTCCATCGGTGCTGGATAACTACTGATGCAATGCAACAACACCAGATCATTGCAACCAGAATCCCGCGCAGCCTCCACCGCCTCTTTCACTTCTTCCAGGCTCGCCATTCCCGTCGACATAATCATAGGTTTGCCGGTGGCTGCAATGCAGCGAATTAATGGAATATCAGTCAACTCAAACGATGCGACTTTGTACGCGGGCGTATTCAGCGACTCCAGAAGCTCTACTGCCGACTCATCGAACGGCGTAGAAAACAAAGTAATACCGCGCGCCTTTGCATGATCAAACATGGCCTTATGCCATTCATAAGGCGTTTCGGCCCATTTGTAGAGGTCGTAAAGCTTGTAACCATCCCATAAGCCACCGTGAATCTGAAAGTCGGGTAAATCACAGTCGATGGTCATGGTATCTGCGGTGTAGGTCTGAATTTTGACCGCACTGGCTCCTGCATCAGCCGCAGCATCAATCGTCTGCAGTGCCTTTGCGAGATCGCCGTTATGGTTGGCAGATACTTCAGCAATAATATACGGCTTAAAAGACGCACCTATCTTTCTGCCCGATATAGAAAACGTCATGATTTCTCTCTCTGTATTACTCCGAGCGCCGCTCCTGAATCTGCTAAGGAAATAGCAACGCTCGCTTTCAGCTCACCGTCGTTTAACTCGGCATTCGTATAGGTCAGGATGTACTGGCCAGAACGACTGAACGCATGGGGGTAACCATCGGCATCCAGCATGCGTATAAAATCATAAAGTATCTCAGGAGAAGCACCGTCAGGAAGCTCACTCTGGTCCGGTGTACGGCGCTTAAACACAACCACCTCGCCCGTCTGCTCTTCAGGTTCAGGTTGCTCAGTAATCATCGAACGAATCATCTCCGTCGATAGCTCTCCTGCTCTTCTATAGATCTGTTCTGCCGTGCCCGCCAGGGATAAACATTCCTTCGCATAAACCGGCCCCGCATCCATAGCCTCGACCATACGGAACGCCGTAAGAACCGTTTCTTTATGACCTCGAAGAATCAGGTTCTGTAATGGGCTACCACCCCGCCCATAAGGTAGATCAGTCATGTGGAAGCAGACACACTCATGCTCAGCCCATACGCTTTCTGGCACATGATGACTCCAGTGTAAGAAAAATATATAACGCGGAGCCCCGACTTTCGTGACAGCTTCGAGTAACTCATCAGGCGTCGACACCCAGTACCAGTCGCCTTCACATTCTGTCCTCAAAGTTTCGAACGAGGTTCGGTGCCACTCTTTATTGCTCGCAATAATATAAGCAGACATTACATCAGTATTCATAGCGACGCGTCCCTGTTTTCCTGAAGCCCGCGCGTTTGAATACTCTCCGTGAGGCAAAATTACCGGGAGCAACATCGGCGCAAAAGCGAGTTTCGGGATAACGGCTCATAAGCGCTTTTAAAGCGTTAACAGCAAGCTTCCGCCCACGAAAGTTGCGGCTGATAAGGATAGAAACTTCTGAGCTACCTAAAGAGACACCTACAGAACTACTAACAACGCCATCCACTCTTACATAGCCCGCCTTTTCTCCATTGAACAGAACGATATACATGCTAACCGAAGGGTCTGACAGCACACCTAGATACCAGCTATTATGCTTCGTCCAACGCGGAAGGTCAGGGTTACGAAAGAAGCGCCGGGCTCCGGGCTGCTTCTGCCAACCATAGAAATCCCGCATGTCACTCATTATCGCTGAACGCAGAGTCAGGCCTTCCAGCTTTGTGTTTCCCATGGCCTTAATAACACGCTCACTTCCACTGCCTCTCAGCAGATCAGAAGAGTGATCCTGCATACTCTGACGCACCTCATCAGACTCAACAAAACTTCTGAACGCAGAGACATCAAAACTACCAGCTGTGCCAGAGTAGTCTGCGACCACTTTTACTAAGCCATTATCTTCAGCATAACTGGCCTGAGGTTTCTGATTATCAGCAACAATTACCAGAGCCGTCGGCAATCTCATAGCGACCCGCTCCCACAGCGAACCACCCGAAGCACCAATACACACATCATGAGAACGATACAGCTCCGCCATATCATCGCATCGATCAAATAGATGCACAGAGAACGGATACTCATTGCTCTGAATCTTAGTAAACGCTGGGGATGACTGACTTAACAGCACGGTAAAACTCATCTCTCTAAAAAGAGACTCTTTCGCTAATTGATTGAGAATGTCAGCACTTAGACCACGGTGGTCATAACCACCCAGGTTAAGTAAAACCCGCTGGACTTTCCTGGCAGAACTGCAAGGCTCAGCAAAAAATTCCTCACGGATAAGATTGAAATCAGAGCCAGAGAGTACCTTTTCCGAACCAATATACTCTTCGTAATCTGAAGCAACGGCCCCTGGTCGCGGATCAAGAAGTAAGTCAGCACTGACTGTCCGGTGCGGCCAGTCTTCAATTAATAGTACAGGGTAGCCAGCTCGCTTAACGTCAGAAACCCAAAAATCACCATAGGCGTAATGATCTACCACTATCCAGTCCGGCTGGTAGTAGGCTGCAGCGTTTAAGAAGTAACCGGCTTCGATTTTTTGCTCGTAAGGCTCATATTCTTCTTCGATGGTAGGCGGCATATTCCGAACATCATGAGTGTGATCTGGAAGCTTGATAATCCGGATACCATTCGCCGCGATTCGCTGTTCAAGAACAGCATCGATATCAGAAACAAAGAAGAAAACCTGATGGCCAAGCGTCCGCGCTGCGCGAGCCAGAGTCAGGCACCGCATAACATGCCCTGTACCTATGGTTTCTGACGCATCACAACGAAACGCGATCTTCATGGGACTATCCCAGAATAGCTGGGGCAATTAACTCCGCTCTGGCCCAGTCGTCCGGAGTATCAATATCCTGAACCCGCCATCGAGGAATCACAAACGCCTGCGAATGCGGCGCAAAGATCAGATCACCATCCATCCAGGCCTTGGCGTGGCCCCAATAAAACTGCCCCGCATCGTGATAAGCCACCGGAAGATCCTGACTACGTTTTTCAAAGTTTTCTGGCCAGAACATCTCGACGGAATGATCATCCTCAACTTTAAAAGACCGGAAAACAGGCGCCGCAAACTCAGTCGCAGTAAAACAATACATGCTGTCAGTGCGCTTAAACTGCTTATAGGATGCTTCAAGGTCGTCGATAGAAATAAACGGTGCGGTTGCATAAATACAACAGACATCGACCGGAGCTTCACCTTCGTCGATCAGAGCATCAATGGCATGGGCAATAACCGGAATCGTTGCAGTATGGTCATCAGAGAGATACGCCGGACGCATAAACGGGACTTCAGCGCCCAGCGTCCGGGCGATTTCGGCAATCTCTCCATCGTCAGTTGAAACAATAATACGGTCGAACAAACCACATTGAATCGCAGCATCGATCGACCAGGCGATCATAGGTTTACCGGCGAAATGCTTAATGTTCTTTCGTGGTATCCGCTTACTGCCACCGCGAGCAGGGATCACTGCAATCCGACTCATACCAGAACGTCCTCCATAACGGCAGCCACCGTGTTCTGTTGTTCTTCTGTCATTCCGTGAAATAGAGGAATACTGATGGCTTCGGTGTAATATTTTTCTGCAACCGGAAAATCCCCCATCGCAAATCCGCGAGCCGCATAATACGGCTGCAGATGCACAGGAATATAATGCAGATTAACGCCAATGCCCGATTCGCGGAGTTCTTTGAATACCTGCTTCTGGGACTTCTCGATCAGATCAGGCTTGATCCGCAGGATGTACAGGTGCCAGGCCGATGCTGACCACTCTGCCTGGTATGGCAACTCGACCGGTAGACGACTCAATAATGAAAAATACCGGTCAGCCAACGCACGCCGCTGCTCAATAAATTGATTCAAGCGCTGCATCTGACTAACACCCAAAGCTGCCTGAAGATCCGTCATGCGGTAGTTAAACCCGAGCTCGCGCTGCTGATAGTACCAATCGCCATCAGGCTCGTGAGTCATCAGAGCCGGATCACGGGTAATACCATGCGAACGCAAGCGTGCCATGGTATTCGCCAGTACCTCATCCTGAGTCACCGCCATTCCGCCTTCACCCGTCGTAATAATTTTCACCGGATGAAAACTGAAGACCGTAATATCAGAATAACGGCAATTTCCTACCGGCAAGCCGGCATAATCTGCCCCTATCGCATGAGAAGCGTCTTCAATGACTTTAAAATTAAAACGTCCCGCAAGATCAGCAATGGCTTTCATATCGCACGACTGACCTGCTAAATGAACGGGAATCAACACATCAGGTAAGGCACCCGCCTGCTCTGCAGCTATCAGCTTCTCAGTCAGTGCTTCAATACAGATGTTATAGGTCTGGCGATCGATATCGACAAAATCGACGTCGGCATCACAATAGAGAGCACAGTTCGCAGACGCAACGAAAGTCACGGGGCTAGTCCAGACCCGACTTCCCCGGCCGACGCCTAACGCCAGGCAAGCAATATGAAGTGCAGAAGTCGCACTGTTCACAGCTACGCCATAAGCAGCGCCGACAGCATCGCAAACCGCCGACTCAAAGGCTGGTACAGCGGGCCCCTGGGTAAGGAAGTCAGACTGAAGTACTTCAGTAACCGCCTTGATATCCTCACTCGTAATGTTCTGGCGCCCGTAAGGGATCATCATTAAATCTTCCCGATTCTGTCCCGGTTGTGGTCAATCCAATGCTGAAGTTCAGCATCCGTCATCCACTCCGTGTTGTTATCACTCGAGTAGGTAAAGCCTTCAGCAACCAGCTTGCCGTCTTTTATACGCTCAGCGCAATGATCCCAGCCATTAATGCTTGGCAGAATTTTGAAGTGCTCGTCGTATTCATAAGTATGATAAGAGTCTTCACTGCCAATCATCTGCTCGTGCAGTTTCTCACCCGGGCGAATGCCTACGATCTTCTGCTCAGCTTCGGGGGCCACAACACGCGCAAGGTCCGTCACCTTCATCGACGGAATCTTCTTAACGTAGATTTCACCGCCCACCATGTCTTCAAAGGCATGCCAGACCAGCTTCACAGCATCTTCAAGTGAAATCATAAAACGTGTCATACGATCATCGGTAATCGGCAGAACACCCGACTCTTTGATCGACTGGAAGAAAGGAATCACAGACCCACGCGAGCCCATCACATTACCGTAGCGAACGACAGAGAAGTTCGTACCATGCTCGCCCGAATACGCATTACCCGATACGAACAACTTATCAGAAGCGAGCTTCGTCGCGCCGTAGAGATTTACAGGAGAACTGGCCTTATCCGTAGAGAGAGCCACACAGCTTTCGATACCGTGATCGATACAGGCATCGATGACATTCATAGCGCCATTGATGTTGGTTTTTACACACTCGAACGGATTGTACTCAGCGATCGGAACGATCTTAGTCGCCGCCGCATGCACCACATAATCAACGCCGTCTAAGGCTCGGTACAAACGGTCTTTGTCGCGTACATCGCCAATGAAGAAACGAACCCTGGGGTCACCCTCGAAAAGCTTCGCCATCTCCCACTGCTTCATCTCATCACGAGAAAACACAATGATGCGACGCGGGTTGTACTTCTCAAGCGTCATCGGAACAAAAGCATGGCCAAATGACCCAGTGCCACCCGTGACCAGAATGCTTTTCCCATCGAACATAGTCAAACTCCTGACGCTTTAACTCATATCCATGAGATTCAGCAATCAGTGTGCCATGTCTATCGGATTACTGGCAGGCGCGCTTTACGAGCTTCCAGGGGAGCTGGGTACACAGACGGGGGTTGTAGGTTTTGAGGCTAGAGATCTGAAGTAACAGCTCATCACGCTTCTCACGTTGCATCCCTAACATCTGTACTCCAATCCAGCTTTGTTGAGATTCTTTAAGCGAATCCCAAACATATAACGAAGTCTGAATCAGGCTGAGGTCAACGCCCCTTTCGTTCGGAGCTAGAGACCTAATACCATCGAAGCGAGCTTGAAGTGCATCTGCTGGAGCACCAGAGAGTACCTCAGCATCATACTTTGCGAGTTGGTAATACGGCCATAGAGGTCTCTTTGCGATAGCAGAATCAACCAACTCATGGATTACCGGTAACGTTTTATCTTTCTCAGGTATAGAAGCTGTTACAGCGTAGTCTCGTAAATAAGCTGCGTAAGCTATTTCAGCATCTGCGCTCCAAGGAGCAAGAGTAGTGGCCCAATGAAGCGATGAATTGTAGCTTGATACTTCATCCGCCATTCGTCCATGTGCGATCAAGGCATTTACAACTGTAAAATACATAAATATCACAGCTAACAAGCAGAACACTGATATAGCTAAAAAGTTAGGCCCTATCTTAAATGCCCCCTTTCTACCTGAATTCATTAGCTTTGATACGAGTCCGTTGTATAGCCATACGAGTCATAATAACCTGCATGCGAATCGGTATATTTGGCTTCACGCTCAACGTTCACCTGGTTCAACACAACACCAAGCAACCTAGCATTGTTATCGTCTAGACGAGAAATACCAGAAAGAGCAAGCTTGTCTTTCGTGTGATCTGCTTTTACCACATATACCACTCCATCAGCTAATGATGAGAGGTACAGTGCATCGCTCACTGCCTGCATCGGAGCCGAGTCGATGATGATACGTTGATATCTGTCCCGAAGCGTATCAAGAATGGCCTTGAAGTTTTTTGAAGCTAATAACTCCAGCGGATTCGGAGGAATTGGCCCTGCGGCAATAACATCAATGCCTAGTGAAGGTACACTCTGAATGCAGCTATCAAGAGTATCTGGATACGCTACTGCATTAGAAAGGCCCGGCTTACCGTGAGGTAAACTAAACTTCTTCGCAACCGATGGTCGACGCATATCACAATCAATCAGCAACGTTTTTTCCATTTGCCCGAAAGCTTCGGCTACATTACTGGATGTAGTCGTCTTCCCCTCACCGGGAATAGAAGAAGTCACAAGTATTACCTGAGCACTCTGCTCCATACTCGCCAGAGTCAGGCTTGTACGTAGGGTCCTGACTGATTCCTTAAAGCCACTCTGCTGATCATCAACAAAAGCCCTCACCAACTGTTCTGTTTCGGCCGGCTCCTTCTTTGACCCAACAAAAGGAAGTAGTCCCAGCATAGGAACACCTAGTTTGCGGTCAACGTCATCAGGATTCTTAACCGTAGAATCCAGAACGTCGTACAAAAATGCCAGAGCAACACCAAACATGACGCTTAAGAACAGAGCTGCTGCTACTATCAACTTCTTATTGGGAGCTATTGGAATGCCTGGTTTTATAGCAGGGTCTACGACGCGAGCATTGGCTGTCTGGAGGTCTCCGGTCGCCGAAGTTTCACTCACGCGATTAAAGAACGCATCGTAGAGCTGCCGGTTTGTATTTACTTCCCGCACATACTCATTAAGCGTAAATTCGGTTCGATTAAGCCCTTGCGCATCAGACTTAACCTCTTGAAGTGCCTTTTGCAGTGACTCCTCTTTGCTTTTCGCGACGAGGTAATTACTTTCTAAAGAGGTCGCGATGCGTTTCATCTGAGTCAGAACAGACTCCCTTACAGCATCCAGATCAGACTCTGCAGCGATCATTTTCGGGTGCAAGGGACCATAGCGCTTACGCAATTCAGAGACCTTTAATTCAGCCGTAGTTTCATTCTCACGGAGACGACTAACAACCGGGCTGGCAAGAATTGAAGGTAAACTAGACAGGTTCTCGTATGTAAGAGATCCAAGACTTCTGAGCTGCTGATACGTTCCTTGTAGTTCAACTCTCTGAGAACGCGCCTCGACAAGCTTTCGAGTGATCTCATCAATTTGCTTAGCTACCAAGGTATTTACACCCTGAACATCTACGAGGTTATTGGCTTCCCTGAACTCCTGCAACTTCTTCTCGGACTCTTCGAGCTTTTGCTTTAGCCCTCCAAGACGGTCACTGAGCCAGGTGGCTGCTTTCTGAGTAACTTCGACCTTTGCATCCAGCTGACTTTCAATAAACTGATCTGCCAACTCATTCGCTGCGGTGACAGCCATACTCGGCGACTCACTTTCGACGGAGACCTTAACAAGCTGAGTACTACGTACAGGGGAGATATCTACTGCTTTTGCAAATCGCCCGACAGTTGACTCAAGAATTTGCTCGTCAGTGGGCGGTTCCTTTTCTACCCCCAAGATATTGTTGATGGTACCTCGGATGGAAAATGACTTAGCATTTGCTTCATGGTGCGGATTGAACTCAGGAACATCAACCAGATTAAGCGCCAGCACGACGCGCTTCGCCAACTCCCGGGATTTGAGAATCTCAAACTGCGTCAGGTAATACTCGTCTGATGCCTTACCTATACCGTAGACCTCCTCAATTGACAGGACTTTAGCTTCCTGCGACTCAATCAGAAGAGTAGCCGTCGCACGATAAACAGGAGTCATAACCATCGAGGCCAGTGCCGCAATAATGGTTATGATGACACTTAAAATCAGGATCTTACTGAGCTGCCGGCGAATGACCTGCCAGTAGTGAGCGAGATCGATAACTTCAACAGTGCCCACGTCAAATTTTCCCATACCCGTATTGCGACCTTCCATTTTAGAAAAAGCTCTGTTCAACTGTGATCACATCACCGGGACGAACAACATCAGCAAGCTTGGTTCGAGTCTTGTCAGAGCTATCGTCATCGTCGTGCACGACATATATTTTGCTCTTGGACGCCCGCTCGGTAAAACCTCCAGCAATTGATATTGCCCGGTCTATTGTAAGACCTGGATGGAAAGAATAACTTCCCGGCTTCTTAACCTCCCCTGTCACATAAAAAGGCCGATAATTGATAATACTTACGGTAACGCTGGGGTCGACCAGATATGGACCTTTTAAGCGCTCAGTCAATCGAATCTCGAGCTCTTTAGGGCTCAAACCTTCAACCTGAATATCGCCGAGGAGGGGATAGGATATTTGTCCAGAGAGACCGATGCGAAGCTCTTTCAGGCTCAGATCTGGTTCGTCATAAACACTGATAGAAATAAGGTCGCCAGGACCCAACAGATAAATGCCCTCATCAGCATTCGTGAAGGAAGATAGCAAAGCCATCAATACGGCTAGAGACAAAAACCTGAACATCTAACAACCCGCAAGAGAAAAGAATACCGGAAGCACTCAGAATGCCCCCGGTGCCGGAGTACGGTTTAAATTCCGACAGCTACACCGAACGTTATCAACTGCTGGTCATAATCCAAACCGTCTTCAGTTGAGTCGCGTTCAGACTGCTCGACACTTGCGTATACGTCTAACGAGGTCGTTGGAGAATATGTACCGCGTAAGCCATAACTTATAATGTCATCCTCACGATCAGCTTCACCGGAATCACCGTCATAGTATATGTCTTCAGCGAAGCTCGCATGCGCTCTCAATGAGAAGAACGTCGAGAACTCGTGAGTCCAGGTAACGCGAGAAAAGGTTGCATCAACATAATTACTGCTCGCACTTGGTGTTTCATTGGCAGCCTGAGCAGTAAACAACGTGATTGTTGAATAAGTACGTGGATTCCACGTCAAAGAACCTTCCCAAGTAAAGGAGCTATCGGACTCTACGTCCGAAAGCTCAAATGTACGTTCGCTAACACCGACTTTGGCGCGACTGGTTAACTTACCAGTCAACTCATAGCTAAAACCCGCCAGCGCGCGATAAAGATTACCTTCACGGCTTTCAGCAATGACTGAGTCGTTGGTGTAATCGATGTCTGTAGCGCTTACATCGAACAACAAGTCGGTGGATGGACTGATATAAACATCAGTTTCCAGGCTTACACGGTTACGGACATGTTCTCGGTCGCGTGTACCATTAACAAAGTTGTTTTTGTACGACTTCTGGTAGCGATTCAAGCCAGCAGTTATGTTGAAAAGCGCTGATGAGCTTCCATATGTGTATGAGCCATCATAAATGGTCTCGTCATATCTATCCGGGTCGCGTAAACCAAGCGCTTCTGCACCTTCAACGGTGCCCGCGCCGCGAGCATCATGCTCATTTCTGAATTGAGCCTCAGCCGCCACCTGATGTCTGGAGTTGAGTTCGAAATCGCCCCCCAGAATTATACCTGTATCGGTATAATCATCATTTTCATCTTCAGAGTAAGAGCCCTTCTCCGCGAATAGAGCGGCACGGAGGACTGTTTGGCCCATATCGGCTTCTACACCCAAGGCAGGAGTGACTTTCGTGATAGTAGAAGAGGTTTGAGTCTCTTCAGGCTGAAGATATACGTTGTCGTTATCTGTGACTTCGAGTCCCACTGCAGGGTACACCGAAACACCAGACCCTAGCGGAATCCCGTCTCTCTCAACGGCAAAAGCCCCTGTGCTCAACATTGTTGCTACAGCACCTGCAGGCAGCATCCAAGCTTTCATAGTTTATCCTCACACATCACATTTCAACCTCTTTCTTTCTTGGGTTGAAACCAAAAATTTTCAGTCTTTCTGCGCCAAAAACATACACAAAACATCCTGACGCGAGCCCCGCAAGCCCACAAGCAAAGTCGAGCACTTCGAATCGTCGTGAAGCCAACGCGTACTGCAAGGTTTCATCGATCGCTAGTGCAAGGGCCAGAACAACGACTACGGGGACTACACTCCAATAAGGACGCAAATCTAACACTCGGTCAAATGCAAAACAACCTAAAACGGCAAGAACGGCAGCTAGTTGAAAATGCGCCCATTTATCACCCCCCAACCATTCCTCTAAAGCGTATATCTGTTCAAGCTGAAGCCCCAGACTCTTAAACAGACTAAGCCCCCCCAAAAACATGGAGTATGCAAAGAATACGCTCAAGAGAGCTATACGCTTTTTCCTTTCTCTATCCAATCTAATGAACGTGACCACCAATGAAACCTTTGAAGAATGTCAGCAATACAATCTTGACATCCATCCACAGGGACCAGTTCCTGATGTAATCTAAATCGTACTCGACCCTGCCTTCCATTTTGTCCAGAGTATCTGTCTCTCCCCGATACCCATTGATCTGCGCCCAGCCAGTGATGCCCGGCTTCACCTTATGCCGCAACATGTAATATGGAATCAACTTACGATACTCCTCATTATGCGCAACGGCATGAGGACGAGGGCCCACAACGGACATACTCCCCTGAAGAACATTAATAAACTGTGGTAACTCATCCAGGGACGTCCTGCGGATGAAAGCACCCACCGGGGTTATTCGGGCGTCACCTTTTTTTGCCTGAACCACTTTATCGCCATTATCCATAGTGGTCATACTGCGAAACTTCCAAACCTCGATAGGTCGGCCATCTAAGCCATACCGATACTGTTTGAAAATAACAGGCCCGCGAGACGTAAACTTAACCGCCCCCGCTATAACTAGCATAGGCAAAGCGATCACCGTGAGAACGCCGATAGAAAATAAGATATCAAACATTCTCTTAAGCACATCATTGATGCCAAATATCGGGGAGTCATAAACACTCAACGTTTGCATATGGCCAACTTCACTAAGACGAGCGTGTAGCAGGTTGAATGTGAAGAAGTCGGGAATCAAATGGACCGACGCCGTGGTGTCACCACATTTTTGCAGAATTTCAGCAATACGAGCCTGCGCCTTCAGAGGCAAAGCAATAAAGATAACTTCAAACTTCCCAGACTGCGTGAGCTGAATAAGTTCATCAATAGTGCCCATCAACTCAACGTCATCGTGCTCTGCCAAGATCCGCTCATCGCAACGATCATCGAAGAACCCCCAGAACTGATACCCCAATTCAGGACTACGATCGATTTGCTTGCGCATTTCCAGAGCAGCCTCGTTAACGCCAACAATAGCAACCCGCCGGGTATTGTACCCTCGCAACCTGATAGATCTCAGAAACTGACGGAATATCAACCGCCAGGTACTAAGAAGCAACAGCGACCCCAGCATCCAACTACCCATCACTAAACGTGAGTAGTCTTCTGAGACTTTCGCGAAGAAAGCGATAACCAGTAGAGAGGTAGCAACGAGAACCCAGGCCGCAGACGTTATCGTGACCATTCTCACCGCGGAGGTCGCTCTCCAGGAGCGATACACCTCAAGAGACTCAGCAACCAGCAGATACCCCAAGCCACCCAGAAGGGCCGCGGTTAGATAATGAGGGCCTAGATTAATACCGTACAGAGTAGAGCACAGGATGAGAGTAACAAGAATGATCGCCAGATCAATGAGCCGGTATACAACCCCGAAAGCATTCTCATTCGACCGAATCATTCCTTGTTTAGTCATACCCTACCCCTAAGCCATTCATTTGGACTGTCCCTGATGGTGATAACACCAAGTGCGCCATGGTACCAATACGGCGACTCCAGAACCATTATTATGTGACGCCTATCACAGAGCTGTCTAGCCGACTCAGTGTAAGTGACAGCAATGATCTCGTGATTTACTGAACATTTGAACAGTTTGTCAGCCCGCTTACGCTACCACATAGGTGTGACAAATTTATTTAAACGGAATCAACACCCTGATATCCGGGAATTCTTTCATAAGCCGCACCTTGAGTTCACGCTTGGCCTCATCGTCTCCATGTACAATGCGTACAATTTCAGGGCCGTGACGTATGCGCTTAATAAAGTTCAGTAAATCTTTCTGATCCGCATGAGCACTGTACCCAGACAAGGTATACACACCCGCCCGAATGTCTGTTTTCTCGCCATCGAGATAGACATACCCGCCCCGTGGGCCGTACTTCTGAATATCCCTGCCCGGCGTCCCTTGAGCCTGATAGCCCACAAACACGACATCCGTGCGCTCGTCAGGCAACAAGGCCTTCAGATAATTCATCATTCGACCGCCTGCACACATACCACTCGCTGCAATCACGATGGCTGGTTTTCCCGTGTTAGCCAGATACTCAACGGTCTGCATGTGCTCCCGGTGAGATTCGATGGTCGTCAGCTGCTCAAACGACAAAGGATGGCGGCCAGACCGAAGACGCTGCCTTGCCTCGGCATCCCAAAGCTTCTTTAACGAACGATAATGTGCCGTGAATTCAGCAGCTAATGGAGAATCGACAATGATATCGAGTGACTCCCACAGAGCTGCTTGCTCGTCATTTGTCGACTTATGCGTTGCCCGGTGAATGATCTCCTCGATCTCATACAGCAGCTCCTGCGTGCGCCCAATCGAAAATGCCGGAATCAGAACCGTACCCCGATTCTTGAGGCAGCGCTCGATCGTCTTCTGCAAACGTTGTCGACGGGTTCTCCTGCCCTCGTGGCACTTATCACCGTAAGTACTCTCAATCACCAGATCATCGCAACGATACGGCGACTTAGGCGCGGGCAGTAGTGGCGAATACGGCGCCCCGAGATCCCCCGAAAACACGACACGTTTTGAGCCGCGCAACTTCTCGCCCACAGCGCATTCAACATACGCAGAACCAAGAATATGCCCTGCGCGCTGAAACTTGAGTTGCAGCCCAGCAATATCAGCAGGTTTAAACCACTCCTTGAAAGGCACAGCGACCAACTGCTTATCCAGCAAGCGCAAGAAATTATTAATCAGAGACTCGTCACGGGTAACACCGACCTTTAAGGCGTCTTCAAGTACCAACGGCAACAATTGAGCCGTTGCTTCGGTGGCGTAGATAGGGCCAGAAAAACCCGCCGCCATCAGATAAGGAATACGCCCGACGTGATCAATGTGACAGTGAGTGACGACTAACGCCCTAACCCTCGATATATCGAAATCGATGGGCGACTCGCCCCTGGCCAGACCTTCAGAAATGGCCTCGCCCTCAGCGCCCTGAAACATACCGCAATCAATAAGAATGGCATCGCCAGAATCCAGCGTCAGCCGGTGGCAAGAACCCGTGACGCCATCAACCGCGCCATGGTGAGAGATTTTGTACATATATCGTCCTTGATATGTGTTTTTAGAGGGCGAACAGCCCTTATAACCTTTAAGAGGGAATCAGCCAGCTTGCTCCACCAATGTGGGAGCGAATCAGCCGAAGGCTATTCGCGAAGCCTATCGCTATTAGCCAGGCAAGCTGGCTGAATAGCTCCCACAAATCAATCCGCCCCGAACAGATCCCGCGTATACACTTTGCTTTCGACATCGCGAATATCATCCGACAAACGGTTAGCGATAATCACATCCGACTCGGCCTTAAATGCTTCAAGGTCATTCACCACCCGCGAATTGAAGAAATCCTCTTCTTCCAGCACTGGCTCATACACAATAACCTCAATGCCCTTCGCCTTGATGCGCTTCATCACACCCTGAATTGCCGAAGCACGGAAGTTATCAGACCCCGACTTCATCACCAGACGATAGATACCCACCACCTTCGGGTTCTTACGAATCACAGAATCCGCAATAAAGTCTTTACGGGTGCTGTTGGCATCCACAATGGCGCGCACGATATTACTCGGTACGTCTTCAAAGTTCGCCAGCAACTGCTTGGTATCTTTCGGCAAGCAGTAACCACCATACCCAAACGACGGGTTGTTGTAGTGGTTACCAATACGCGGATCGAGACCAACACCCTCGATAATCTGGCGAGTATTCAGGCCATGAGTCTCTGCGTACGAGTCCAGCTCATTAAAATACGCCACACGCATCGCAAGATACGTGTTCGAAAACAGCTTAACGGCTTCAGCTTCAGTCGCATCAGTAAACAGTACAGGAACATCCTGCTTAACCGCACCCTGCAACAGAAGGTCAGCAAACTCTTTAGCACGCTCAGACTGCTCACCAACGATAATACGGCTTGGATACAGGTTATCGTACAGCGCCTTACCTTCACGCAGAAACTCAGGCGAGAAAATCAGGTTCTCACAACCCGTCTCTTCTTTCAGCTTCTGGGTGTAGCCCACCGGAATCGTCGACTTAATCACCATCACGGCATCCGGGTTCACTGCCGTTACATCAGCAATCACGCTCTCAACCGAGCGGGTGTTGAAGTAGTTTGTTACCGGGTCATAGTCAGTCGGTGTAGCGATCACAACAAATCGAGCACCAGAGTATGCTTCGCTCTTATCCAGGGTCGCCCGGAAATTTATATCGCGGTTCGCCAGAAAGTCAGAAATCTCAGCATCCACAATAGGTGATTGCTTGTTATTCAGCATCTCGACCTTCTCGGGCACGATATCGACAGCAACCACTTCATTATGCTGTGCCAGCAGCATCGCGTTAGAAAGGCCAACATAGCCGGTACCGGCAATAGCGATTTTCATATTTGATCAATCCTGAATCTTTAGATGAAACTTGGCGGAATGTTAACACGCCTCACTCGTTAAGAAAGCTTATCGCGGCCACTATGTCAGAAATATGAAACATTCTTAAGTAGGCCAAAACGGAAACGCTACCGGGATGAGAGCCAGCGCGGCAACGGAGTAAGCAATCAGCGGAGCGAGCCCTGCTCGAATATAGTCTGTGAGGCAGTAATTCCCGGCACCGTATACCATCAGATTCGTTTGATAGCCGTATGGCGACAGAAAACTGGCACTCGCGGCAAAAGCCAATGCCATAAAAAACGGATACGGGCTAACACCCAGCGCCTCCGCGCTTGCATAAGCTACCGGAAACATCAGCGCAGCCGCCGCATTGTTCGTCACAAGCTCGGTTACCAGCCATGTGACTATATACACCAGAACAAGAGCGGCATACGGGCCAAGCGCTCCCACAGAGTGCTCAACCCCAGCAGCCAACATACTCGCAAGACCAACCTCAAACATCGCCTGCGACAAGCCCAGGGCTCCGCCAATCA
Organism: Thalassolituus maritimus; assembly: GCA_913019975.1. Lineage (GTDB taxonomy): Bacteria > Pseudomonadota > Gammaproteobacteria > Pseudomonadales > Oceanobacteraceae > Thalassolituus. The sequence continues at coordinate 34,753 of CAJWBH010000010.1, forward strand.
CGATGATCAACTCAAAGGGAAACCGGTTTTTAAGTTCGTCGAGAGACACTAACCTGAAAGCCAGGCATGCCCCCAACAGCAAAAGAATTCCCTTAAGTAAGGGGATTACTCCCATGACTGACAAAGCGATGGCAAGTCCGAAGCCCCCCATTACCAGAACACTAGAGAGAGCGCTCAATGATTGGCGTCTCTCGATACCAGAGATCGTGACAAAGTCTCTGCGGGATTCATGCTTACTACTTATAAATTTATCCCCTGTCGTGAGAAGTAACGAATCGCCTGCCTGCAGGACGTGATTACCCAAGTTGCCGCGAATATTCTTACTACCCCGTCGAATAGCGATAACAGCCGCCCCAAATCTCGACCTGAACTCACAGGACTTGAGACTCGCACCAATCATTGAAGACGTCGGCGAAACCACGACCTCCACCAAAGAATCGGCACCTGAGCGAAATCCATCGTCGTAATCCCGCCCAGACAATCCATTGAACTCAGAAAGAATGTGCTCGTATCGTGGGTCTCCCGAAAAGACAAGCACATCTCCAGCCTGCAGAATGAAATCAGGGTCAACAGGAGAAAATACCTTATCTCCGCGAACCAGCTCTGCGAGAAACATGCTCTCCAATCGCCTCAGGGCATTTTCAGAAACCGTCTTCCCGACCATGCCCGAATCCGCAGAAACGACACGTTCAAAGAGATACTGGCGACGCTCCTGAGACTCACTAACAACCTTGTGATCTGGCAGCAGCCTATGAGAAACCAACGATATTGCCAGGAGAGTAGCAACAAATACGGGAGCACCAATCAAGGTAAAGTCGAAGAAGCCAAGTGGAACCTCGCCCGCTTCTTCTACAAAGCTATTCACAATCAGGTTAGTGCTGGTTCCTACCAGAGTCATCATACCGCCAGCAATTGATGCATAGGATAGTGGTAGCAAATATCGCGATAATGCCAGCCCCGACTGGCGACGAAGTCCGCCCATCAAGGTTGCAACGACAGCGGTATTATTGAGAAAGGAGGAGATTACCCCAGCAACAAACCCCAGCCTGAATACACCCCGCCCCACACTCTGGCTTTGGGTAACGCTGTGGCGGGAAAGGCTGGATACAAAACTAACCTTTTCGAGCACAACAGAGAGAAGTAAAAGACTAATAAGTGTTAACAGTGAGGGATTCACATAATTATGAGAAAGGCTCTCGAGCGTTAGAACACCAGACGCATACAATATCCAAGCTACGCCTCCAAAGACAGCTATTGGTCTGAGTCGCGTAACGGCCAGCATTAGGATGACTGCTACGAATAAAAGCGCAACTACGATGAAATCAAAAGCTGGCAATCAACAATCCTCAGCAGTTAACTGCGACACCAAACAAGAAGCCTCAGAGACCTTGCAATGACAAATAACGAACGTTACTCAATACTTTATTAACCAGTTCAACCGCCTTTCCATGAGAAGCAGCCTCGGCATAACACCGCAATTCAGGTGCATTACCCGATGGACGCAAGTGCACAACATCACCGCCCGTCAGGTTCATTCTCAAGCCATCGGTAGTATCCACACTCTCTACGGTAACGCCTTCGAGCCCTAACTGGGATAACAGAGCAGCCTCATTGCCGGTATAAGAATGAATAATCTGCTTACTCTTCTCGGTCGCAAAGTTTTTAATCCGGTCACTCGCAGAGAAACGCACTGTGCACTCGTCTACAAGCTCTGAAACTGTCTTGCCGCCTGCGGTCGCAGAAAGCAACATAATGGCTGGAAGAACAGCGTCGCGGGTTGGTAAAGCCTTAAGAGCCTGACCGTTTATTTCAGTGTCTGACCCAAGCAAGAAGCCGCCATTGGCCTCAAAGCCCGCAACAGACGAAAACTTCTGGCTCAGCTTCTCAAATTCGGCAATCACATACGGCGAACCAATACGAGTGCGTTCAACATGCTCAAAAGCACCCGATGATTCAACCGACGAATTGCAACTCACCGGAATCGCCAGCGCCTCAGCACCCAGCTGCCTGGCACACAGCAATCCGAGAATATCACCCCGCAACCAATTGCCCTTTTCGTCACTGATCAACGGGCGATCGCCGTCACCATCAGTAGAGAAAATTGCATCGAAGCCATACTGAACAGACCAATCACGTGCTTTTTTCTGGTCTTCTTCCGACACAGCTTCGGTATCAATGGGCACAAACTCATCGCTGCGTTCTAACGGCGTCACTTGAGCGCCGAGCTTTTCAAACATCGGCTGATATAAATCACGGCCAGCACTGGAGTGCTCATAAATACCGATATGCTTACCTTTTAGAAACGGCGCATCGAACAAGGATAAATAACGATCTACATACTCCTGGGCGGCTTCACCATGGGTAGTCAGGTCACTTAGCTCACCGAGAGACTCAAACGACGCTGACAATCCCAGAATGGACTGCTCGTCTGCCTTGGTGATCTCGCCGTCAGGGCGATAGAACTTAAGGCCATTGCGATCGAACGGTATATGACTTCCTGTCACCATGATGCTTGGGATATCGCGTTCCATCGCCGCATAAGCCAGCGCCGGAGTCGGCACTACGCCAAAATAAATCGTATCGACACCTTTCTGTTGTAAAGCGGCAGCGCAGGCCTTAGCCATCGCATAACTGCTCGGGCGGTTATCAATCGCTATCGCCATTGCCCCGAATTGAAACTCTGCTTTTACCGTTTCAAGAAAGGCGATGGCAAAGGCACCACAGACATCAGGAGTAAACTGCTCGACCAGGCCGCGCGCTCCGCTAGTACCGAAAGCAACGCCGCTTTCAGCGAGAATCGTATTTGTTTGAAGAGTAGTCATTGAATCCAGCTTCAGATAAATAAGTTTTGTAGGGGCAAATCAGCCCCCCCTTCCTCGTGGGAGCGAATCAGCCGGAGGCTATTCGCGAAACCTCTATCGCGATGAACTCAATCGCTATTAGCCAGGCAAGCTGGCTGAATAGCTCCTACAAGGGAATGACACGATCTTTGTAGGAGCTCACCGCGAAGCTCGAGCGATAAATTCGCGCATCACACGATCTTTGTGGGAGCGAATCAGCCGGAGGCTATTCGCGAAACCTCTATCGCGATGAACTCAATCGCTATTAGCCAGGCAAGCTGGCTGAATAGCTCCTACAAGGGAATGACACGATCTTTGTAGGAGCTCAACGCGAAGCTTGAGCGATAAATTCGCGCATCACTCGATCTTTGTGGGAGCGAATCAGCCGAAGGCTATTCGCGATACCTCTACCGGCAACACCCCAATCGCTATTAGCCAGGCAAACTGGCTGAATAGCTCCCACAAACCAGGCCACCCTCTGTAGAAGCAAATCAGCCTGTAACCCCTTGTGGGAGCGAATCAGCCGAAGGCTATTCGCGATAGCCATCCGAGCCAAAGCATCAATCACGCCCGGCCGTAAACATCCTTAAAGCGAACGATATCATCTTCACCCAGGTACGACCCCGACTGAACCTCAATCATCTCAAGATCCACTTTCCCCGGGTTCTCAAGGCAATGCACTTGCCCAATCGGAATATACGTCGACTCATTCTCAGTCACCAGGAAGGTCTTATCACCATTGGTCACGCTCGCCGTACCAGAGACAACAATCCAATGCTCCGCTCGGTGGTGATGCATCTGGACCGACAACTTAGCCCCAGGCTTCACGGTAATACGCTTAACCTGATAGCGCTCACCGTTATCAATGCTGTCGTAACGGCCCCAAGGACGATACACCTCACGATGGAACTCATGCTGGCCACCGCCCTGCTCTTTGATCTGAGCCACAATCTTCTTGACGTCCTGAACCTTATCGCGGTGAGCAACCAGCAAGGCGTCTTTAGTATCAACAATAACGAGATCATCAACACCCAGCGTACTCACCAAACGATCTGACGTACTGATCAGCGAGTTGCGGGTATCTTTCAAAATCGTTTCACCTTCGCCCTTGCCAGCGTGCAGCACCGAGTTGCCGTCTTCACACTTATCGGCGATATCCCACAGTGCAGACCAGCTACCCACATCACTCCAACCCGCATCAAGCGGCGCAACAACCACTTGAGAGTTCGCTGAGTCGGCCGTTAACGGTTCCATCAGGGCGTAATCAATAGAATCATCTGGGCAGGCAATAAAGGCCTCTTTATCAATACGAACAAAATCGTAATCCTGCTCTGTATTCGCCATCGCCGCTTCACACGCAGCGTACATCGCTGGCTGATGACGCTTAAGCTCTTCAAGATAACGATCAGCCCGAATCATAAACATGCCACTGTTCCAGTAGTAGCACTGGGCATCCAGATAAGACTGAGCGGTTTCTGCGTCTGGCTTTTCAACAAACTGCTCTACAGTGAATAAGCCTGATGCTTCAGCACCCGCTTTGATGTAACCGTACCCGGTTGCAGGTTCAGTCGGCACAATCCCCAGCGTGCCGAACTTACCCTCACGAACTGCAGGTTCCAGCTTATTAACAGCGGCCTGAAATGCAGCGGTGTCTTTAATCACATGATCTGCCGCCAGAATCAGAAGAATCGGAGCTTCACCTGGGTCATTCTTGTTGTCACCTAACGCCTGAAACGCGGCCAAAGCAATCGCAGGCGCTGTGTTGCGGCCAACAGGTTCAAGTAGAATAGAAGCGCTCTGCCCCATCTGACGCAATTGCTCAGCCACTAAAAAGCGGTGGTTTTCATTCGTGATGATGATGGTGGCAGAGGTGTTTAAACCCTCCAAGCGAGAGACCGTCTGCTGTAGCATGGTCTCGTCGTAGCCCAACGACAAAAACTGCTTAGGAAACGCAGTACGAGACAGCGGCCAAAGACGAGTACCGGAACCACCGGCCATAATCACAGGAATCATAGAAAACCCTTTCCTTTATCCAGATACCAGCGGCTATGAATATGTACACGCTCGCTGGACTTAAATTCTTCTTCCGACAGCCACTGATACTCGTTGTGCTGCTCATATGGGAGCGAACTATACCCTTCTGGCAACACGACCTCAAAGCCGCTCACCACGTAATGGGTACTTATATTGTCACCACCGTCAGTAAAAATACTGTCATCGTAGAAGTGCTCGTATAAGCCAAGGTAAGTCGCCGAAGCGATATCCAGGCGAATACCAAGCTCGGCCTCGGTCAAACGGGCAAAGGCATCCGCTATACGCTCATTTTTAAGAATTCGACCACCGGGCACAAACCAATAGCCCTGAGCAGGACGATTAACGCGTTTGCCGACAAGAATCCTTCTATATGCATCCCGCACTAAGAGGTCTATCGACACTAATGGTGTGCTACTCACTACCGAGCGGAACGAAAGCCTGTCGAGCAATTTTGTCATACTGCCGCCTCTATTCAGGAAATGCGGGAGGGTACCGCAATTTCTGAATAGAGCCGCCAATAACTGTCAGCAGCATCCTCCCAGTTCCAAGCCTCGAGCTTACTCCTCCCCCGATGACTTTCATAAACGTTGTAATCAGGTGCATTTAATTTATCCGTAAGCACTGCAACATCGTCTACGGGGAAGTAAGAAGCAGGGTCCAAACCGAACTCCCGATGCACAGGAATGTCCGACAGTAGGATTCTAGCACCCTGCATAATGGCCTCCGCAACGACCAGACAGTAGCCTTCCATCTTGGACGCATTAACCAACAAAGTGCAGTTCCGGTACAAATCTGCCAGTTCGTCTCCAAATATTGGACCGACCAGCCTTACGTCACGTCCTATATCGGACACCAAAGACTCTGCATAGTCTCTATCTTCTTGGGTGTCTCCAACAATAACTAAAGGGATATCAAGTAAACTGGCTTGGTAAGCTTTCACTGCGATATCGAAGCGTTTCGTCTTTTCAATGCGACCGACACATAACAAATAAGAACCTGAGGTAAGGTTCAACCGGCCAAGCACGGACGAGGATTCTGCGCTGACTACAGTAGGAGCCGCATTCGGGATTGTCCTTCGGACCTTGCGTCTAAAAGGCAACCTGGCGTCAATATCGTCCTTCAAAGCTTGGCTAACGCAAACCACACGATCTGAGAACAGACACGTAAATATTTCACCTGTTCTCAACAATGCCCTGGCGTACCAACGCCATTTAGGGCGATCGTAGTCGGTAGAATGGTGAGTAGTAACAACCTTAAAACCGAGTAGTTTGGCAATCGGTGCAAACACACCAGGTCCAATTCCATGTAGGTGTACGATATCAGGTTTAACTTGCCTTTTAGCGTAGAATAAGGCTTTCAGGCTTCCCAAAAAATTCTCAAACCCGGCGCCGAAATCTGCAGACAGAGGAACCACGGTAGTACCGAGATAGTGATAACTCGTTTCGCGGTGTTTCGAGCGGGTCAAAAGGGTGATCTCGACGCTACGGTTGATCTTGAGCAAGGTCGGATAGAGATTGGTGTACACAGTCTCTATACCGCCAATATGCTCGGGTACCTTCCTGGGCCCTATGACACATACCTTCATAATCTAATCCGTGTGGGGCTTCAATGCCCCAGAAACTTATTCCAATATTGTGAGTTAACCTTCTCAAGCGAAAAGTCACCTGCGCGAACGCGCGCCACACTACCATAAAATTGTCGCTGCTCGGCGTCCTGCATGATATTCATGCCTTCGGATAGAGCCTCTGCAGAACCCGGCTCACACAACACCCCAAACTTAACAGGCCAACAGCCATTCTCTGATGGCTCAAGGTCCTGATTGTCATTTAAAATTTCGAGCGGCCCAGACTGGCAGTTGCTCATTACAATTGGCTTACCAAGGCACATGGCCTCGACCATCGCATTGGGGAAGCCCTCATTCAGGCTGGCAGACACAAAGTACTTCGCACCTTTAACGATAGGGAAAGGGTTCGCAATGTTTCCAAGCAGATGAACGCGCCCGGATAAGCCAATCGCGTCAATATATGACTCTAGCTCCGAGCGACATTCTCCTTCCCCCAACACCACCAGATCAGCTGATTCTCCAGAAAGTAGAAAAGCATCAAGCAAAGTTTTAACGTTCTTCGACTTACTCAAGCGCCCGACAGATACGATATACTCTTTACTAGGAGCACCTTCGTTAGTTAACTCCAGTGCACTAGTTTCAATATCTTCAATTGGATAAGGATTGTACACGGTATCGGCTCTTCTCAAGGAGACACCGAAGTTCTCGACAAGATCTTTCGTAACCCCATCAGAAACACCCAACACAGTATCAGCAAGAGGATAAACCACTTTAGGAATGACACTGGCCACATACAGCTTTAAACCAGAGTGATTAAGACGGAGGTGACTGCTCATATGCATTCGCTCGCAAATCACCGAACGGTAAGAATACACCCCTGAGAACAGTGCATTGCACACATTTGACCGAATAAGAAAGCTGACAACGATATCAGGGCGTGCTGCGGAGGCGTACCTGCGCCATTCAAATACAGATCTCGCCAAGCTTTCTCTGGAGTTCAGCACCTTGTAACTCACCCCTTCCGGCAACGAACGCCGGAACGGTAGATCGTCAAGGATCACAACCTCAACTATCAAGTCAGAATATTGTTCTGCTGAACGCAAGATATTGCAGAGCGCCCGCTCGGCCCCACCATAAAGAATAGAGTTGATCAGAAAGACAATCTTCTGGGCAGACATACTTTACGATACTCTCCATGAATGGCTTCCTGTTATGGACCGAGAGTACATCAACGCAAGCAATGCTTCCAGAACGAAAGGACATCTTTGTTTGAGAACGAAGGCAATCAGCGAGTTACAACCTCAATAGCGATCAAACTGGACGAAAATTTCCAAATAGAAAACCAGATTCATCATTGAGCGGTTTAATGGTATGGTTCAATTTTATACGGACAACATGGAAAGACCGACAGTATGGGTAAATGCATCATCCTTCTTTCAGAAAAGTCATCAGGCTCCAGCATTGTTCAAAAGTTTGTAACAAAGTACACCCATGCGAAGCTTCTGCCAAATACTCGTCACTACGAAAACGAAACTCTGTACTGGACTAAGGCTGCCTCACTACTCGGCCTAGAGCAACATGATATGGTGGACAGCGAAGTTCCACTGAGTCGTGAATACGGAAAGTCCGAACTCATCAAACTTCTGCGAGACAACCTACCCGGGTATAACCCGCCTGAAGACGAAAAAGAACTAGTCCACAATGGCTGGAGTATGCTCTGCAAACAATATACGCCAGTACTGTTTGAGAAATCACCACATCACCTGTGCCAAAAAGCGGCTTTAGATCTAATCTGTGAGCAAATAGAACGTGATAAGGATAACGAGTACCTGATTATAGGTCTAATTCGAAACCCAATGGATACAATCTACTCTCAATACGATCGCTGGTGCTCCCCTCCGGCATTAGTAGAGAGTCAATGGTTAAAAGCGTATACCAATCTGCTTGAGTTAAAGAAGAAGCTTGGTAACCAAATGATCACAGTGAGGTATGAGGACATTGCGGCCGACAACAGTACTATTCAACCGATAATTAAATTCTGCCAAGATGATATACAGATCAAATATGCTCAAGACATAGATAACAAGTCCATGAGCAGATGGAGAAATAGCAAGACTTATTACCACATACTCTCAGACGAAACCATACAATTAGCATCGATTTTAGGATACGATGAAGAAGTTATAAGCCTGAAGCGAAGTACTTATAAAAAACTTCTCTTCTCAGTAGTTTATCCTGTTCGCAGAGCCGTTTATAAAAAGATAAAACCGTTAGCTCTCAAATTAGGGATTAAGCGTAAACGATGACTTAACAGCCAACACCATTCCTTTACGAAGATCACTCCAACAACAAGTATTAGTTCAAAAATCGGCAACAGCACACAAACACCGAGGCAAAAAATGAAAAAAAATATACGATCAAAGATTGAGTATCTATATATGAAAAACTATAAGCTTTTTGCAAAATTTACAGCCTACTTGCTACCTAAGAATTTTGATAAGCAGCTTGATAATTGTATGATTATAACCCCTACAGAACCTGGTAGCTTTGGTGATCTAGCCATGATGTCAGTGGCGGTAAAAGAAATTAAATCACACGGATTAAAACCCGTGATTTTCGCTCAATCAGAATTATGGAGAAAGGAATTAGAATCGATAGATGATGACATTATCCTTTCGTATAGTAAGCATGCGGTTGCTGCGCCTTTCGGCTGGCTGAAATTCATAAGTGAAGTCAAACGATACAAACCCTGCGCAATAATATGTATCGGTGCTGACGTACTTGACGGCTATTACTCTGAACACAGAAGCATATCAAGGCTCTCGTATTTAGATATAGCTAATAAAGTTACCAAAAGACAATTAATTACTGGCTTCAGTTACAATAAATCACCTGCAGAATCATGTAAAAAATACTTACGATACTTATCTGAAAAAGGAGTAAAGCTCTATGCTAGGGACGAAGACTCCCATAATAGAATGCTCAAAGACGGTATTCGGTCATCACAGTCCATGGATATTGCATTTTTACTGAATAGCACGAAACCATCTCTCCAACTCCCTGAAAAATACGCCTGTTTAAACATTTGCAATGTTCACCAAGAGAAGTTTGGCCAGAATCTAATAAGCAATATATATGAATTCCTCAACGAAGTAGTGGTTAATTCTGAGAGCAGCTTTGTACTAGTACCTCACGACACTCGCCAAAATAAACTAGGTGAAACAGACTACACTCTGTTGGAGAGTTTTTACAAGCAGCTCCCACAGAAGGATAGGGAGAAGTGCACGCTAATCAGTCAAACAATCAGCCCTCAAGAAGTTCGCTTTATCGCCTCTAATGCAGACTACTGTATTGTTGGCAGGAAACACATGGGCGTGGCAGCTCTAGGAGAGCTAACACCCACTCTATTCTTTGAGTACCAAGGAAAACAGAATGGACTAGTAAAACTATGCGGACTCAATCCAGACACTAATGTTTTAGACCCCAAAAGAAATATAGAAACCTGGAGAGTTCAGTATTGTTTATTTATCAAGGGGCTAGTCGTTCAGAGACAGATACTATCCGAAAATATACCAAAAATTAAAGGAATGGCCAAAAAGAACTTTGAGCTATTATCATCTATTTAAGGTTAAAGGCTAATCTAAATTCTGTAACTGTAACCCTCCCCTAATTAGGACCACTCATTATTAGAGCCCTTCCAGGGAGGCTGCTCTTAGTTCACGATACTCAACCGGTGTTAAATCACCAAGTGATTCGTGAGGTCGTTATTCATTGTATTCCATCATCCAGCGACTGGTAATATCTCTTGCTTCATCAAGATCACTGAACAGGTAGTAATCCAATATTTCTGTTCTATAAGTACGATTGAATCGCTCAATATAAGCATTCTGTGTTGGTTTGCCAGGTTTTATAAATTCAAGCAGTACGCCATGCTCTTCTGCCCATTCTGACAGCGCCAGAGCCGTAAACTCAGGTCCATTATCCATACGAATCTGAGCCGGGTAGCCCCGCCATTCGGCTATGCGCTCCAGTGTTCGGATGACCCGCCTTGACGGCAGGTTCAGATCAATCTGAATGTCCAGAACTTCACGATGAGGAACGACCTCACGAATCACTTGGTGATCTGACACCGGTTGAGTATCGTGAACAAAGAGCAACCTCCCCGGAGACACTCTAATAATGAGTGGTCCTAATTAGGGGAGGGTTACAGTGGCATATTAGTTATAACTCTTTTCAAAAAATCTGTCATCCTTCGCTTTCTTAAAATTAAGTTCACCCAACGCTGAACAATCACTTGGCTATCGGTCATTGATGGATTGCTTGCGATTTCTTCCATTCCTGGCACTGGAGAAAGATCCGCAATAATGAAAAAGTTATTCAATAAATCTGAAGCGGAGGCTTCATAAGAGCGATACCGTACATAGCCATTAAACTCTGAAGCCACCTCTGCCCAATGACATAGAGCCTTACCATAGTTAGTTGTATTTGCTATAAAACCTTGATCATTGCTCTGACTAATGTAATCTTCAAAGCTAAGAAAGCCACCACAAGAAACGTATTGCTTGTAATGACTAAAGATCCATTGAAATGGCTCCCGGTAAAATGCGAGGATAACTGGGCGATGTCCTGCGACTGTCAAAATAGATAATAGCTCTACAATCCTGTCAATTTCCACTACCCTTGACGATAGATGCTCACTTGTTAGATAAATATTATTGTCAGAATTCCTACGAAGGTATTCAACGAGTGACTCTTTAAAATCAGACCTTGATTTTGGAACCATCATATTTTTCAAACTCTTTGATGGTAAAACTAGACTCGACAATTCCATCTGGTTTGGGCGCTGAAATAGTTCAGATGGAAAAGAAAGACTACCTCTAAATATCTCATTTCCGAACCGCTCAAAACAAGCCTGTACTGTAGTGCTACTAGTTTTTTCACACCCAATATGAACGTAAATATTTGACATCAGTTACCCTTCAGTTCACTCAATTTACTATTCAGAAGAAAAATTCTTACTATTATATATGGTAGTAAAATTAAACCATGAATAAACAAGGTTAGAAAAAGAAGAAGCCAGTCCGGGAGAGCTACGGAGAAATAATTAACTATGTGATCTCCTGCGTCAATAACAGGCAGGAGGTAAAAAACAGAGAAGAATATACACACTGACTCTACGAAATGCATAAAAAATGGGAGTCCCCTCAGCTTTAGAACAATACAAAGAAACGTTATCTTCATTATTGCCGAAACAAACAAACCGACCACAAAGAACTCAACCAAACTATCAAGAGAACCATAGACTGCGGCAGAATAAAGCAAAAGAGAAGCCGAGACTAAAAGATTTATTAAATTTAAATAAATGGCAAGGCCAGGTCTCCCCTTATTCAGACAAATGTTTTGCAAATGCCATGATATTGGCTGAGCCATCACTCCGAATGAAAAAATAGCCAAAAGCGATGCACTTTCATTCCACTTAGATCCAAACACGACGTCAATGATTTCTTCACTATTCACCCCGATAATTGCTACAAACGGAACGAGAAGAACAACTAAACCCCGAACAACTAAATGATAAGCAGTCATCGGGGCCGATGTTGATGTCATAACTGACAATGAGACTGGGGTCACTGCGGTCATTAATACGCTGTATAGCGTAACGAGAACTTTTCTTCCGACATCTAAAATCGCCAAAGCCTGTGGGCCAAAGAATGATACGGTAATAAACTCTGTTTGTTTCGAGCTAAAAAAGTTCATTACTTGAGAAATCGATACTTTCCACCCGAAAGAAAAGATCCTAAAAAGACCTGGCACAGAGAAATCACTCTCCAGTCTAAATCTAGAGATATAACGCAATACAATGTAGTCGAGAAGAACGTACGCATATTTAGCATAAATTAGCGATAACACCCCCTGACCGTTACTTACAGAAATAATACCAACGGCACCAGAGAATACTGCTATCCCGGCTCTTCTTATAGCCAGTGCTTTAAACTGCATCCGTCGTTGAAGAATTCCTTGATAGAAAGTATTCAAACAAGAGAAATACGGAAACAACGCCATATAAATATATAGACTGCTAACCTCTACTCCCGCGACATAATAAGATACAGGCGTAATAATACCTACTAAAATCAGCACTAAAGAAGCGGCAACAATTCTTATAAAATAAAGGCAATCCCCATAAAAATCAGAACTGCAATTCTTTGTTCTTATGATATTTTCACGAACACCGAAAGATGCAACATACGAGAACAATTCCATTGTCAATAATACGACAATTAAGTAACCAAACTGTTCTGGAGGCACCTCCCTGGAGACAAGAATGTAAGTAACAACTGTTAAAGCCTTTTCAGACACAGTCCCGAATATACTCCAAGCCCCCGAACTAAGCGCTTTCAAGAGCCAGCCTCCATCGTTCAGCAACTGATTCATCACAAAAATAGTCCATTGGATCAACAATACCAGGACCATTACTTAATGACTTATTCAATAGAAAGTCATCGAGATCGTAAACACCTCGAAACTTACTGAAATACTCGGTATACATAGCCCCCCGACGCATTAACACAGATGCCCCAAAGGATATAGCGTGATAAAAAGCACCTGTTACTATCATCGTGTTTGGATTGTGAGGCAAAACGACATACTTAGACCGTGCTATGTAATGGCATAACTGATCATACTCAATAAAGGAATTCTGCCAAGTTACATCAAGCTTCCGCTTATTTATCACCTCGCCGATATGTTTCGTAAGACTTAAGTCATCAGATCTGCCGAGCATACATAGACTTTTTTCAACAGGCCAGTCCTCTAATAATTCAACCAAACCCTTATAACCTTTTACTGCTCCGAAATACAAAAAATCAATATCCCTATCTCGATTTTTTGTTTGTACAGATTCCGAGGAGTATAGCGGATGAGAGGCATATCGAAAGTCCTTTGATAGTCCATGCCTATGAACTAACGCTACATCACTTATACGCCTAAGCAACCGAACCAATAATATATGATGTTTTATCTTAAATTTAGAATGTGGATAATAATTATGTCGTACCCAAACTATTTTTCTAAATCTAAGTCTAAGTACAATCATAAGGAGAATGCTTTTTAAAAGTGCCATATAAGGTCGCTTACTACCTCCTATACGATCCTCAAACCAGTTGAGTATTAACAATTCCTCTCTATTCCTAATATTAAAAAAGTTTTCTCTAAATCCCCCCAGAGGCTTTGATTCAAAACCACAGTATGACCAAATCCTTCTGCAAGAGTTTAAATAATCGTTACTGCCGTCTCCTTTCGGATAATAATAAAGCCTGCTTTTCTTCATAGGATTATCTCAAGATCTATATTCAGTTCGTCCTTTGTGAGAAATAACTTTCGCTGGTATACCTGCAACTGCACCATTGTCGGGAAACCTTTTCTTAACCAAAAGATTATCAACAATTCGCATACTATCACCCAGGTAAATTTTCCAATACAACTTTACTCAAAGGGCATTCGTTTCTCTATTCCAATTAAGATAACTACAGTGGCTCGTACGATACGCTGAAAAAGCCCGTATACAAGTTGTTTTTGGTACTCTCTGTCATCTACGAACCGTTTACCTCCGTTTTTAAGCTCCTGAGTCCTCGGCTAATCAGAAGCAATGCTTCTGATTTGTGATTTTACCACACCCGTCCGCCCTGAGACTGTTCTACCGTGTGCTCTGACGATGCCCCAATATCCTGTGATAAACTAAATTCTATGATTAAATAGCATCCATTGAAGCGGACCATGAAGTATCAAGCCTAAATGACATAGCAAACAATCGATGCAGTACTCTACTAAAGAACAGCTCTTTAATTGTAAGGCTAGCAGCTATTCTAGTATCCGGACCATTGAACGACTATAGATACTCTCTTTTTGACCATATCAAGAAAAGCACTTAATGTTGCGACCAATCCTCCTTCGCGCAAAGAATACATCAACCAGGAATATTTACGATTCTTCTTTGATATTTCTATGAGAATTTGTCTTGACGTCCTATACCTATAGTATTTTTCTCCCAACCAATGTCTATGCTTAACAATCGATGCCAATCTAGGCGAATAACTATCTACTGTCATTTTTCTAGCTTTACTCGATATGCCTTCATGTGTACCAAAGCGATAATAGAACAGTGCCTGATCAACATAGGCAATAGTACCTGACTGAAAAAGCCTGACATAAATATCCCAATCCTGTCCACAAACCAGAGATTCATCAAATCTATGTTCTGCCAAAGTACTTCTCTTAGCCATAAAGCCGCTCATCCCGCAGTATGGGTTTCCCTTTTTTAACACCTCTTTCACGACTTCTTTTTCACCTGTCCTGACTTTAACTCTTCCCGACTCAAGAAACTCGAAACCGCACAGCACGGCATTACAGTCTGTCGTATCATTTAAAACTTTAAATTGCCTTTCAAGTTTATTTTCTTTCCAGATGTCGTCATCATCCAGAAAAGCTACATACTCACCACTTGCGCTCTGTACTCCAATATTACGCGAAGCATTTGCCCCCATATTTGACTCTGATCGGATATATCTAATCATTTCATTTCGGAAGCTTTCAACTACAGGCTTCAACTCAATTGGCGAGCAGTCATCTACTACTATTATCTCTTTCGCAGGCAATGATTGCGAGAGAACGCTTGCGAGTGCAGCTTCCAGGTAATCAGGGCGATTATATGCGCTAATGACGACACTAATACCAGGATCTTCTTTTTCAATCAGTTTCGAGATCATTTAGGTGGCCTCTTTTGTGTTCAGTAGTAATGAAATACATTCCAGTCGTGTAGTGTGCTGAGCATTATATATACTTTTATAAAGTTGCTCGACACGTCGGGGAACTGAGCAACTGAAGTTTATCGTCGAATCCTTCGCTTCGACCAACTTAAAGAATTTACGTGTAGCGTAACAATCTAAACATGTATAGCTTCTCGCCCACGCTTTTATGGCATGGCGGCTCTTAGTACCGCCAAAGAATATTAAGTTTTCCATAGTCACATTCTTACCCTTAACATCAACATCTGCATCACGATTATTTTCGAAAGCGATATTTTTTATAATTATGTCCTCAGGTACGCCTCTCTTATGATCGATTTCAACACCATCACCTTGTTGAAATCTATTTCCACAGCCGCCGTGATTATTTCTAATTACACCATTGGATATACTTAATTTATGCGCACTCTCATATATTTGTATTCCGCCCTTCCAGCAGTAACTTTTTTCCGACGATCCGTCTATATCGAAGCCATCAATATTTACATTACTGACTCGATCACCAAAAACCCTAATAGCTGACCGATAGTAACCTGATACCAAAAATCGGGATATAACCCACTGATCGACTTTCCTACCAGCTCTCCCATTAAGAATAATACAATCATGCGTTCCATCTGAATTTAGTCCGCTAATTAATATATCGATTGCAATCATTTTCCGAGAGTTTTTTATACAGTAACTCGTATCAATAAAGTTCAAGTTTTTAAGGACTATATCTTCACCACCGATTATAATACCGCCAACTTGATGACCATCCCCCTTAAAAGTGGCTTCACGAGCACCTTCTATAGTAAGGTTTCGACCATGTATTTCCAATTCACCTGCTAAATTATATATCCCTTTCTGAAATAAAAAATGGCCGGATATCGGGCGCCGTGAAACCATACTTTTGAATTCTTCAAATGATATAGCATTCACTGTGTTCAGCGATTCCTCCTTACCACTAAAAACCTTTACTGGCTGATATCGGGTTTCAATTAACGTTGCGGTACAGCTCGTGAGTGCAGAGGTATAAAATAGAAGAACGAGTAATTGAAATAACGAACGAGTAGTATTCATTTAGCAGGCCACTCGCTTTCGTGTGTTAATACCCCCCTCGAAGAAAAAACACATAAAAGAGAGAATAAAACCACACCTTCTATTTGCCAGAGCGGCATCGTTGCCATATTTAATACTATAAAGCCAAGCATTCCTGGTAACGCTATACGAACAACGGGTTTATTAAACAGAAGAATCAACCTTAACAAGGTAATAATAAAGATAGAAATCAGAATAGAAAAAC
The DNA here is from genome assembly GCA_913019975.1 of Thalassolituus maritimus. Lineage (GTDB taxonomy): Bacteria > Pseudomonadota > Gammaproteobacteria > Pseudomonadales > Oceanobacteraceae > Thalassolituus. The sequence continues at coordinate 51,280 of CAJWBH010000010.1, forward strand.
CAACAACTCCGATCTCATACAATGCTGAGATATAGGTGTTATGTGCGTACAATGTATAAAAAGCTCTCCAACTCCCGGGTCCATGACCGATAAGTTGATAAAGCATGCTGGATTCGTACCACCCCATAAAATAGACATTCCAGATATACAGCCTACCCGAAAAGTACTTGCGATCCTGATTATAATAATAATCATAGGGCACCATAAGGTCGGTAATATCAGCAATGAACTGAGGAATTTCTTCGAACCGCTCAAGCAACGAAGATGTCACAAACAAAGGAGATAAAATAAAAAGTACCACTATAGGAATAAATGATAATAACTTCCCTCGTATATCCGAGCGCAGAAAAACCAGAAAGCAATAGAACCCGAAAAATACCATATAAGCCATAACTGTTGTTCTGTAGTTAATTAAGAAAAGTATAATCAACCCCAGAAATAAAAGCCCAATTTTCATAAAAACGGACTTCATTGTAGCTTCAAAATACAACAACATCAGGAAGAACGAGGTAAAGACAACTATTGAGAATGCAGATTCATGATTAAAACCACCAATAAAGCTTCTACTACCATCCGCCTCAGAAGCTTTGACCTCCATAAATACGATCGATAAAAACGTTAGAATTAATGGATAACTATAAGCGACACAAAGTGCTCGTATTAATTTTAATAGCTTATTCTCTTTTACAGCCACAATTAACAGACACATCATGCATAACAGAAAAATCCACTTGATAACTTCAACAGCAGCCAGAACGAAACTACCTAGAAGACCGCTTATCAACATTACCAATATTAAAATTTTCACCAGTATAAATTGACGACCCCAAAAATACGGATAACGAATCTTGGTCAGATAAAGCAAAGCTATAGCGACAAAACCTATACTGAATATCGATATCAAAGAGAGGCCAGCAGCAATGCTTTGATATGTTATCTCATGCAACGAGGACAGCATCAATCGTATCAGCACTATCCAGAACACTAACTTCAATGCCAGGGATGTATTGTTCTTCTGATTCCACTTATACCCGATAAACAAGTACACCAGTAGAACAACGAACTTCACCCCAAGAAACATCACTCAATTCCCTGAAGTGTATTTGATAACTGCCTGGATATTTCAGCCCAGTTATATTTATCTATATAGCTGGCACCCTCCACCACATAGTCTTCCAGATTGGTTACGCTCAACCTATTAGCGAGTGAGTGAATGTCTCCTAAAGGGAAATAACAGGCTTCTGGCAAGCCAACATCTGTATTGGGGGTGATATCACTCACCAACACCCTGCAACCGAATGACAGTGCTTCAAGCAGAGAGATAGGCAAGCCTTCGTGATATGACGGCAATACGAATAAAGCTGACTGTTTAAACAGCGTATAGAGTGCATCTGATTTTCGAATTCCTGCCATAACAACGCCGTCTGTGCAATTAGCAAGTTGCTGCATCTCTCGATAGAAGCTGTCCTCGTGATCTGAACCCCCCACAATTACGAGTTTGATACCCTGTTTTTGTGCAGCTGACTTAGCGTATGCAGTGAGTAAATCTTTTATTCCCTTTTCTGGCACTATCCGCCCGACGTATACGATGTATTCATCAGGTTCAAGACCTAACTCAATTAATACGTCCATCGAATCGGTATTTGCACCTTCCTGCGGCTTCATGCCATTGGGGATGTAAGTGATCTTACTATGCTCGTTGTATGCTTCCTTTAGTTGATCCGTCAGACTCTTTCCCACCACCACTACGTGATTCGCGCTTTTTACCGCCAATCGCTCTCCTAACTTCAACAAGGTTTTGGCAATCGTATTCCACTTGGCCCGGTTATAGTCTTCCCCATGATGAGTCACGAGTACTTTTAGCCCGATCAGGCGCGCAAGCGGTGACATTAAGGCGGGGCCGATTGCATGAATATGTATTGCATCAGCCTTGAGTATGAATCTTGCGAAAAGCACGGCGATGAAGGTGTGGATGATGGTTTCTGTGTATTTATTCTTCGGGCTCCAGAGTGGCTTTATCTGCAAGCCCTTATATTCATAAGCGTCTTTACCGATATACGGAGACCTTCCAAGAACCGTGATTTCTATTTCGGGATGTTGCTGTTTAACAAGAGGATACAATTGCTCGCAGTGAGTCTCTACACCACCCATTACCTCGGGTATACCACGCAAGCCGGTTACTGCTAGTTTCATTTCATGGTTCCATTCAGGAGCTCAATATAGCCCTGCTTTACTGCATTCATGGAAAAATCCTGCGCTCGTTCTTTCGCTTTACGTGCATAGTGCTGTCGCATTTCTTCTATAGTGAACACACTCAAAGCGGCAGCCATTGCCTCTTCATTGCGAGTGGGTGTCAATAGGCCCCACTCTGCCTGAACTGCAGAGGTGACTGGCTTGGCCAAGCCGGGCGCGAGTATTTCTCTAGGGCCCGAAGGGCAATCTGTTGATATAACAGGCACCCCCAGAGTCATTGCTTCAACGAGCGAGTTAGGAAAGCCTTCTGCATTAGAAGCAGACACATAAAATTGCGCTTTTGCAATGTATGGATAAGGATTTTTACAGAAGCCTTCGAGCCGAATTTTATAATCCGATATCTCGTTGTAAGCATCGACCTCTTGCTGGAGCATATCACGGTCAGGGCCCTCCCCCAGAATAAGAAGGTCGCACTGAGGCTGAGCAAGGCGCCAGGCACGCAGCAGCATGGTGACGTTTTTATTGGGGACCAGCCGACCTATGGCTATCGCAAATGGCCTGTCGCTGATAGATGCTACCGATTCCTGTGAAAGTTCATATAGTTCAGAATGATCATAGCCGTTGTAGACGACTGAGCACTTCCTTTCATTTACGCTGAAGTTTTGAACAAGATCTTCTTTTACACCACCAGAAACCGCAACAACCCGATTTGGAAGCGGGTAAAGTAACCTGACCATCAGTTTTTGTATGAATGCAAACCGACCCGTCAGGTGATGAGTGGTATTTACCCGCTCACTTATGATCACAGGGATGCGCATTAGCTTGCAGACAACCGAAGCGGCGAGGTTAGCGCGAGTCAGGTACGAGACTACAGCGTCAGGTTTTATGGCCCGAATTACTGACGCCAACCCCGTAACGCTTTTTAAAAGACTGCCTTGAGCACTTAGCGTCGTTACTTTTACCGAGGCTGGAACAACTTGCTCTACCTCGTAATCATCAAGCAACACCAAGTGGAACTCTTTATCGGCAGCCCAGGCATCACCACTGAGAGCGACAAGCAACCTGGATAAGGCCCTCTCAGCTCCACCGCCCTCAAGTGAGTTTATAACAAACAATATTCTTTTCACGGGTTAACCTTGTGGTGACTGGCTAGCGGCGTACTCTTGATACCAATCAACAAACCTGGATATCCCAGCACTGAGAGCAGTTGATGGGCTCACGCCCGTCACATCAACCAGATCATCTATGTCGGCATAGGTCCTTATGACATCACCATCCTGCATCGGTAGGTATATTTTCTCTGCCTCTCGGTCACATGCCGATTCAACTGATTGAATAAACTCACTTAGCTCTACCGGCTGGTTGTTACCAATATTATAAATTTTATACGGTGCTGTACTGATGGCCGGGCTATCGGTCAGTTGTGCCGCGCCTTCTGGAATAATGTCTGTAACCGCGACGACTCCATCGACGATGTCATCGATGTAAGTGAAGTCGCGCTGCATCTTGCCATGGTTAAACACTTTAATAGGGTTACCGTTCAATATCGCCTCAGTAAACAACCATGGCGCCATGTCGGGACGACCCGCAGGCCCATACACGGTAAAGAAACGAAGGCCAGTCGTGGGGATGCCATACAGGTGCGAGTATGAGTGAGCCATCAACTCATTAGACTTTTTAGTCGCGGCATACAAAGACACAGGATGGTCAACGTTATCACCCGTCGAAAATGGAATCTTGGGGTTCATACCATACACCGAACTAGAGGAAGCGTAGACAAGGTGATCTACCTTGTTGTGCCTGCAGCCTTCCAGGATGGTCATCATGCCAACCAGGTTGCTGTCTACATAGTCAAATGGAGCTTCAAGGGAATAGCGAACGCCCGCTTGTGCGGCAAGGTGGATGACCTTCTCAAACTGTTCCTCTTTAAATAACGCGGCAATACTCTCTCGATCTGCGAGGTCCATCTTAACAAAACGGAAATTCTCGAAAGGCTTGATCTGTTCCAGCCGCCAGTGCTTGAGTCGCACGTCGTAGTATGTGTTCAGGTTATCCAATCCGACAACCTCGTGACCAGCTTCGAGAAGCCGCTTTGCTGTGTACATTCCTATGAATCCAGCGGCGCCCGTTACGAGTACTTTCATTTGTTTACTTCCTTCTTGAGCGGCAACCTTTGAGTATGATTAGCTACTCGCTACGTCCTTAAGAGAAAACTGAACAAACTCGCACAGAGTCAATTAGTCTTACTCATCAGAGGATCTGGTGTTCTTTTAAATAGGATATGACTTGGTTTACACACTCTTCGACCGACATGGTCGATGTATCCAGCGTTACTTCAGGTGCCTCTGGAGGCTCGTACTCTGAGTCAATACCAGTGAAATTCTTAATCTGTCCTGAGCGTGCTTTCTTGTACAGGCCTTTAGGATCTCGTTGCTCACAGGTTTCAAGGGGGGTACTCATGTGCACTTCAACGAATTCACCTTCCTCAACCAGATCGCGCACTAACTGACGCTCGGCTCTGAAAGGTGATATGAACGCAGTGACTACTATCAGCCCTGCATCAACAAAGAGCTTAGACATTTCACCGATACGACGAATGTTCTCTATCCGATCTTCGTCAGTAAAACCAAGGTCTTTGTTAAGGCCGTGCCGGACGTTGTCTCCGTCGAGTAGGTAGGTATGCTGCTTCAGCTCGGCCAGCCGGTGCTCAACGGCATTCGCGATCGTGGACTTACCTGATCCGCTAAACCCAGTGAACCAGACGATGCATGGGCGCTGAGCTTTATGGGCACAACGGCTCTCTTTCGTGACCTTCGAGTCGTGCCATACTACATTGGTTGCTACTGTCATGAGACTCCCTGCACTTCTGCGCTTCTACTGGCTTTCGCTATGGGTCGAAAGGTACCCCAAACTGCACCAGTTTGGAACATGCCAATGCTAGACAATTGGCGGCCAACGGAGAATGTCAGGCGTAGGTGCATTCCAAAGCTTGCCAAAAGACTGGCAAGTCTTTTTCTGCAATGTCATTAATTCCTGCTGCGCCCTTTCGGCCACCGCCTCCGAACTGCATGGCAAGGCTATCTGCGCCTGCAGGGTTGTTCTTCGGGGCACGTATGCTTATCTGATAATGCCCTTGCTTATCAGGCAATGCGGTCAGAATTGCATGGGCGCGGTCGGGATGCCTGTTTGCCAATTCATTGCCTAACACGCCACTCACACGTCGGGCCCAGCGCTCATCTGGCAAGGCGATCATTGCCGCCGTCTCACTCTCTTGATCTGGTTTAATGGTAATTCCTTTAGCCATGTCGTCATCGTAGCCAGTAGTCAGGGTGTTAAATACCTCAGTTTCCTTGGCGATGAATTCAAATGGGCTTTCATAGCATACTGCCACCTGGTAAAGCGCGGCTGGAGTGTAGTAGAGGTCCGCCTCAGTATTGCCGTAGCCGTTATAATTCATGACAACCCCCAGACGGCTCAGTAACGCCGTTTGCTCAGGCGACAGACCTAGCTGCTGGCAGTACTCGTTGGCAGCGGCAAGCATGTTATCGCCGAAGGCTGCAACAATGGCCCACTCTCGGTACCTTCCCCCCAGGTAGTAATCAACAATAAGGCCTGTGCATGTGTTCGATGCAGTATTGATGTGAGCATCGAGCCCCTTGTGTTCAGGGATGTCACCGGCACGGTGATGATCTGCGTAAAAAACCTTTACTCCATCGCGCAGTGCATGCCGCAATGCTTCTTGATTCTTCTCCATTGATATATCAAGTACTGTCGCTGTATCGCCTTCGGCAAACGCCACCTTACTGAGCAACTTTATATCCCGTTTAACCCCGGTGATAAGAACCGAGCTGCGTGGCTCAGCAAGCCGTAACTGTATAAGGGCGCATATGCCATCTGCATCGCCGTTGAATATATCGTAGTGAGCCATAAAGTAATGCCTGTAAGGATTTGCGCGGATAGTATGAAATTGCTACCACCACGGCAATTGCTTGCTTTGTTAGAAGTTCGTTTTTGGCCTGAACGTAAATAACGTGTCAAACCGAGTGTTTTGCTCATTTTTTAACCACATGTAGTTTCCCGCGGCTTGGCACTGCTACCACTAAGGCGTAAACTACAGACTAATAAAGTTTTCGCGCCAGCGGAGGAACCGACTCATGCGCAAGTTTATAGCTACAGCGGCACTGATTGCCTGCATGCCAATGATGGCTCTAGCCGAGGAGCCAGCTCAGCCGAACGCTGATGCCGCCCAATCTGAACAAGTGACCATCGGTCAGATGATGAGCGAAAATGGTTTGAGTGCTCTGCAAGCAGTTCAGGCTGCAATGACCGCAGATCCAACGCTATCTTTAACAGACGCCCTTGCGCAGGCTGCTCAGGCAGGTGCCAGTGCGGATGAGCTTCTTCAAGCGGCTCTGGCGATGACCGGAGACAACGAGACTCTGGCTCTGCAAGCGCTGTTTGATGCGGCCGAATCCGTTGGTGACGAAGTTCTTTCAATTGCTGCTGTTCGCACTGCAGCTGTGAACGCTGAGATCAGTAACGATGTAATTGAGGCAGCCCTTGAGGGTGCAGGCCTTCCAGCGACAGCAGGAGGTGCGACAGCACAGAATGAAGGCGACACTGGCCAGCAAGACAACACCAACCAGACTAACACTGGCTTTGGTGGCGATACTGGTGCAGACAGTGTGAACGGCGGTGTAAATCCTCCTCCAGCACGAACAGGTCAGCCAATCAGTTGAAGATTATGACCAACCAAAAACCCGGCTTATGCCGGGTTTTTTTTTAACTTAGGGTTGGGATATCATCTCGAATCACTCAATAAGGACTCCCTTTGATGGATCGCTGGACTGCCTTTTGTGCCCTCATTTTCCTACTACCTTTACCATTTGGGCTTGATACCGCTTGGGCGTGGAATCTAGCGGGTGCAGCTGTATTCTCACTATTGGCATTGGAGCTAAGTGCACTGGGTAGGAAGCAAAGAAGCCTTGCTTTACCAACTCTTCCGTTACCAGTAGCATTGAAGCAAGCTCGTATATCACTGCTACTCATTTGGGGGGTTCAGTTATATTGCCTGATTCAGTGGTTGCTATGGTCGATTACCCCTCACGACTCCTTACTCTCGTTACAGAAGGGCCTGACTTACGCGGGGGCGTATACATTAACCTTACTTCTAGTTAATTCCCGGCAAAGACTAAACCAACTGATGTGGGTTATTGTCCTTACTGCATCGCTACAAGCTATGTATGGCGCATTTATGACGCTAACCGGGATTGAATACGGCTTTTTTGCTGAAAAAGAGAAGTTTAAGGGGGTCGCCACTGGTACTTACCTAAACCGGAACCATCTGGCAGGTCTTCTGGAAATGTCGATTGCTGTAGGTATAGGCTTGCTTCTAGCAAAGCCCACGATCTACTCCGGCAGCGTTAGACAGAAGCTCAGGACTTTTATTCGTCTACTTCTCAGTAACAAGGTTATTCTTCGGCTACTGCTCGCAGTACTCGTTATTGCCCTTGTTCTGACTCGATCAAGGATGGGGAATACAGCCTTTTTCGCAAGTCTCATGGTTGCGGGAGCCATCGCTTTACTGCTGATGCGCAACAAGACAACAGCAACGACTATTCTACTCGGCAGTCTGTTAGTGATAGATATCGCTATCGTGGGTGCATTCTTCGGAGTCGACAAGGTAGCCGAGCGTTTGCAGAATACATCATCACAAACGGAGAGCCGCGACGAGGTAACCCGTGACACCTTCGACATATTTCTGGAGCAACCCCTAACAGGCATTGGTGCTGGCACCTTCACACATGCATACCCTTCGCTAAAGAGTAGTGATATTACCTCGACCGCATATTACAACAATGCCCACAATGACTACGTGCAATTCCTGGCTGAGTTTGGCCTTCCGGCAACGGCAGCGCTAGCCTTCATCGTGCTCTGGTCACTCTGGCAAAGTATCGTGACGATGCGCGTGAGAAATAGCCATTTGTACCAGGGAGCAGGATTTACTGTAACTATGGCAATAGTGGCCATCGGGATTCACTCTATCGTCGACTTCAACCTCCAAATACCTGCTAACGCTATGATTTTTGTGATATTACTGGCTCTAGCACCGATAGCTCGTTGGACTCCACACTCAACCTCTGGTCGCCGCAGGCGCTCGGCCCGGACTGAATAATGAAATTACAAGCCTCACGACTAAAACTTCCCCCAAATACAGTAGGCTCAGATTACGTTGTCGGTGATATACATGGGCATGTAACACAGTTACTCAGTAGCCTGGAGGATATTAACTTCAATAAAGAGTCTGATCGTCTGATTTGCGTTGGTGATTTGATTGATCGCGGCCCAGAGTCAATTGAGGCAATCGAACTTCTAGATGAGCCATGGTTTTATGCTGTTATGGGTAATCATGAGTACCTTATGCTGAGTGGTATGAGGCACAAAAACAGCAAAGATCGAATGGTATGGTTAAAGAACGGTGGTGAGTGGGTGATGCACTCTACGCCGTCAGACTGGGAAGGCTGGTTAGATAAAATAGAAACACTCCCAGTAACGATTGAAGTGAGTACTACTACCGGGGTCACTTATGGCATCGTGCACGCTGACTTTCCTGGCATCCACTGGGATGATTTTGAGAGGTTTGATCAGGCACAACTTTACCGCTGTATCTGGTCACGTAGTAACTTTAACAGCCGCTCAGAACATAGAATCCAAGGAATCGATTATCTGTTTCATGGGCACTGCATCAGTGACTTTGAGCTGAAGCTCGGTAATCGCTACTACATTGAGCCCGGTGTGTTCCTCGGCAATGACTTTATCATCAAGAAGCTTTGAGGCTGTCAGTCTGGTCTTTTATTGACAATATGACAAATTGAGCCATAATCCAGAGTATTCAATCTGATGCCTAAGTATTGGTTATGTCGGATTATGGATTTGGCTGCTTCTTGAGGAGTGGTTCCTGCGGCTCCTTCGGGGGCCTTTTTTGTGGGTGTAGGATTTCGGTTATCGCGAATAGCCTCCGGCTGATTCGCTCCCACAGGGGAAAATCCTGATTCGTTCCTCATACCGCTACACCATATAAGCACTTCAGGAGCTTTACTTGAACTTTGTGGGAGCTATTCAGCCAGCTTGTCTGGCTAATAGCGATTGGGGTATCGCGAATAGCCTCCGGCTGATTCGCTCCCACAGGGTAAAACTTCTGATTCACTCCCACAGGGTAAAACTTCTGATTCACTCCCACAGGGGAAAATCCTGATTCGTTCCTCATACCGCTACACCATATAAGCACTTCAGGAGCTTTACTTGAACTTTGTGGGAGCTATTCAGCCAGCTTGTCTGGCTAATAGCGATTGGGGTATCGCGAATAGCCTCCGGCTGATTCGCTCCCACAGGGTAAAACTTCTGATTCACTCCCACAGGGTAAAACTTCTGATTCACTCCCACAGGGGAAAATCCTGATTCGTTCCTCATACCGCTACACCATATAAGCACTTCAGGAGCTTTACTTGAACTTTGTGGGAGCTATTCAGCCAGCTTGTCTGGCTAATAGCGATTGGGGTATCGCGAATAGCCTCCGGCTGATTCGCTCCCACAGGGTAAATCTTCTGATTCGCTCCCACAGGGTAGAACTTCTGATTCACTCCCACAGGGGCGAAATCCTGATTCGTTCCTAATACCTCTACACCCTAGGAGCGCTTGAAGCGGTTTGCTTAGACTTTGTGGGAGCTATTCAGCCAGCTTGCCTGGCTAATAGCGATTGGGGTATCGCGAATAGCCTTCGGCTGATTCACTCCCACAGGGGAAAACCCTGATTCACTCCCACAGGGGAAAACCCTGATTCGCTCCCACAGGGTAGAACTTCTGATTCGTTCCTAATACCTCTACACCCTAGGAGCGCTTCAAGCGGTTTGCTTAGACTTTGTGGGAGCTATTCAGCCAGCTTGCCTGGCTAATAGCGATTGGGGTATCGCGAATAGCCTCCGGCTGATTCGCTCCCACAGGGAAGAAATCCTAATTCGCTCCCACAGGATAGAACTTCTGATTCGCTCCCACAGGGGAAAACTTCTGATTCACTCCCACAGGGGAAAATCCTGATCCCCTCCTACATGGAAAATGACCACCGTGTCGTGGAAGTGAGTCGCTTCATCTAACCTTGTGGGAGCGAATCAACTCTTCTTACCCGTGGGAGCGAATCAGCTTTTTTACCCCCTGTGGGAGCGAATCAGCTTTTTTACCCCCCGTGGGAGCGAATCAGCCGAAGGCTATTCGCGATAAACCCCATCGCTATTAGCCAGGCAATCTGGCTGAATAGCTCCTACACGAAAAACTACCATTGTGTCGTGGAAGTGAGTCGCTTCATCTAATCTTGCCGGAGCAAACCAGCTCTTTACACTGTGGGAGCGAATCAGCTTTTTTACCCTGTGGGAGCGAATCAGCCGAAGGCTATTCGCGATAACTCCCATCGCTATTAGCCAGGCAAGCTGGCTGAATAGCTCCTACATGGAAAATGACCACCGTGTCGTGAAAGTGAGTCGCTTCATCTAATCTTGCCGGAGCAAACCAGCTCTTTACTCTGTGGGAGCAAACCAGCTTTTCTACCCCCTGTGGGAGCGAATCAGCCGAAGGCTATTCGCGATACCCCCATCGCTATTAGCCAGGCAAGCTGGCTGAATAGCTCCTACATGGAAAATGACCACCGTGTCGTGGAAGTGAGTCGCTTCATCTAACCATGTGGGAGCGAATCAACTCTTCTTACCCGTGGGAGCGAATCAGCCGAAGGCTATTCGCGATACTGCTCAAACCCAGACACTATTCCAGAATGGATACTCTTTTACACTTTTGACTAATCCAGCTCTAAGAGGATTGGCAACAATATATCTCGCAGCAGGAAGTAATTCTGATTCTTTCCTTATCGCTCTGTCATGAAACCCTTTTGCCCAAAGCTTATCATTGATTAGCAGCTGCCTTTTTGCCCCTGCTTTTAGCCTTCGAATATAGTTAGAGATAGTGTCTGAATTGCCAAGTTGCATCAGAATATGAACATGGTCAGGCATGACTACCCAGCATAGAGCCTTGCTTTGCTTGAGTATCGTTTCGGACTCTATACATTGGCTCAGGCACTTGGCATTCTCCCATTTCTGGAAGTGCTTTACGCGCATGTGGGTAGTGAAGGTAAGAAGATATACCTGGTTATCTATAGATTGCCTGCCAAGCCTTAACTGGCTGTATCCATGCATGACGTAATCATCCTTGATTAGCGATATTTGAGGTTAACTGACTGGTGGTGCTCAAGCAAACTCCTAATCGCGAATAGCCTCCGGCTGATTCGCTCCCACAGGGCCAGGAGAACTTCTCACAGGGCCAGGAGAACTTCTCACAGGGCAAGGTAAGTTGGTTCGCTCCCACTGGGTTAGGGGAGCTTCCCACAGGGTAAATTGGTTCGCTATCACTTTCGTTGTTTGATGATTTTCTCTTTGTGGGAGCTATTCAGCCAGCTTGCCTGGCTAATAGCGATGGGGTTTATCGCGAATAGCCTCCGGCTGATTCGCTCCCACAGGGCCAGGAGAACTTCTCACAGGGCCAGGAGAACTTCTCACAGGGCAAGGTAAGTTGGTTCGCTCCCACTGGGTTAGGGGAGCTTCCCACAGGGTAAATTGGTTCGCTATCACTTTCGTTGTTTGATGATTTTCTCTTTGTGGGAGCTATTCAGCCAGCTTGCCTGGCTAATAGCGATGGGGTTTATCGCGAATAGCCTCCGGCTGATTCGCTCCCACGGGGTTAGGAGAACTTCTCACAGGGCCAGGAGAACTTCTCACAGGGCCAGGTAAGATGATTCGCTCCCATAGGGTTAGATGAAGCGACTCCCCCAACCTTGGCCCACCTTTTGCAATCTCCTCTGTAGAGGTGCATTGCATGATTCAGAATTCACACAACGCGGCAAACGTATTTACTGATATTAACGGGCTTCAGGGCATCCGTGCGCTGGGTAAATCCGACCAGGATGCCGCGTTGAAAGAGGTCGCAAAACAGTTCGAATCTATGTTCGTCAGTATGATGCTGAAGTCCATGCGTGACGCCTCAGATGTCTTTTCTGAAGACTCTCTTTTCAGCTCTCCGGAAGCCGATTTCTACCAGAATATGTACGACGATCAGATGGCTGTATCCCTCACGGAAGGCGAGGGCACGGGCCTTGCCGAGGTTATCCACCGTCAGCTGATGTCACAATACGGTACAAACCCAGATGCCACGGGTAAGGTCGATCAGAGTCAGATTTTCGGCCGTCGTTTTACCGGAATTTCGCAAACCATCAAGCGTGTTGAAGAAGAGCTGGATAAGCTTCCACAGCGTCCTGCGCCGGTCGATGATTCCAATGTCGATACTAATCAATCAGCCACCACTGGTGCCGGTACTAAGGGGCAAAGCTTTGCCTCTCCGGCAGAATTTGTTGCCGCTGTTTATCCTTACGCTGAACGCGTCGGTGCTGATCTGGGCGTTGATCCAAAAGCGATTGTTGCTCAAGCCGCGCTTGAAACAGGTTGGGGTAAGTACACCATCAAAGGTGAAGATGGTCGCCCATCGAACAATCTGTTTGGTATTAAAGCCGACAGCCGTTGGGATGGCGATGTGGTCAGCATCCAGACACACGAATACCGTCAGGGTGTAAAAGTGAACGAGCAGGCAGACTTCCGTTCATACGCATCACTTGAAGACGGCCTTCAGGATTACGCGAACTTCCTGCGTGACTCAACACGCTACCAGAGTGCCATTAACGAGCAATCCAGTGGCGAGACATATGGCCATGCGTTGCAGCAGGGTGGCTATGCTACTGACCCCAACTACGGCAATAAAGTAGAGCGCATTTACAACGGCGATCTTCTCAACAATACGCTGAATAGAATGCTGAACGCCACTACGCTGGAGAACCAGGATGGGTAATATTCTCGATATTGGTATCTCCGGCCTTAAGGCGCAACAAACCGCACTGACGATCACGGGTAACAACATTACCAATGCGGGGACGGAAGGCTACTCTCGTCAGGAAGTCAGCTTTACCGAAAATAATCCGCAGTTTACTAATGGCATTTGGGTGGGCTCAGGCGTCAATGTGGATTCGGTTCGTCGCGTATACGATCAGTTTCTGACGGAGCAATTGCGCCGCGACACCTCAACGTTTAACGAATTTAATGCTCTGGCGGTTAACGCCGAGCAAATCAATAGCCTACTCGCCGATAGCGGTACTGGTGTGCAGCCAGGGCTCGAGAATATGTTCGGTGCTTTGCAGGCTACGGTGGACGACCCTTCATCTCTGCCTGCTCGTGAAGTATTGATCAGCGAAGCCAATGGTCTTGTCGATCGCTTCAGCGCTATTAGTGATCGTCTGTTCGAGCAGAACGATATTATCAACGGCCAGATGGAAGTGATTGCTGGTGAGATTACCACCATCGCGGAATCCATTGCTGAACTGAACGAGCAGATTCAGTTTGCCTCAGCATCAGCTCAGGGGATCGAACCAAGCGAGCTTCTCGACCAACGCGACCGCCTGTTAAAAGAGCTATCCGAATATGTTCAGGTAAATATAGTTGAGCAGGACGACAGCGTCTTCAACGTTTTTATCGGTAATGGTCAGGCGCTGGTGGTAGGTAACGAATTCAACGAAGTATTTACCGATGTAGGCGCGAAAGACCCCTCTCGTGTGGATATCTATTTCCGTAAAGGTACTGCTGTTCAGAACGTCACGCGTGAAATTACTGGCGGACAACTCGGCGGCATCCTTGATTTTCGTGATCAGGTACTTGATCCGAGCCTCAACCAGCTTGGTCGCTTGGGATTGGTTATCGCCCAAACGATGAACGATCAGCACAAACTAGGCGTTGATTACGATGGCATTAAAGGTGAAAACTTTTTCACTGACATTAATGAGCCAACGAAAACTTACCAGCGTGTGCTGGGAGATCGTAATAACGCAGATCCCGATGATCGGGTGATTGCCGTCGAAATCAAAGACGCAACTCAGTTAACCACGAGTGACTATGAAATTCGTTTTGTCGGCCCGGACGATTATACCTATCGTGTTTTCCGTAACGATACGGGTGAGTTATTACAGACTAACGCTCTGAGCGGCGCATTTCCTGAGTCGATTGAAATTGACGGAATGGAAATCCGTTTCGAAGCAGGCACGTTTCAGCAGAATGACCGCTTTCTGATTTCACCGACGCGTCGTGAATCTCAGAATCTGGACATGAACATTACCCGTGCTGAGCAGGTCGCACTCGCGTCTCCAATCAGCACTGATACAGCGATTGGTAATCGTGGTAACGCCACTATTGACCAGGGGCAGGTGTACGACCTTGGTACATCGTATTTTTCAGAAGAGGGCGAAATGACGCCACCGCTTCTGATTCGTTTTACGTCACCGACCACATACGACGTACTGGATAATACCGACCCAGGAAACCCGATTCCGTTATTTCCGCCACTGATGAATCAGACCTTCACGCCGGGTATCAGTAACAGCATATTGCCTGAAGACGAAGGTAAAACCGCGTTCACAAGCTTTGGTGGTGTGCTGCCGGTTTCTCCGACCTATCAACAGAATGGCACCAGCGTAGACTCAGTAAATGGCTTCTTCCCTGAGCGCATTGATATTGGCTTTACCAATCCGAACAACGGCTTAACCGCCAACCAGCGCACATTGATCACGCCATTAAATGCCACTGCCCGTGAAATTGCAGAATCACTCAGCAAACGCGACGGTGTTGAGGCGTCTGCTCGTACCACGGTTGAGATCACCGATCTTGAAACCGATAGCGTTGATTTTCTCGATACCGAATTTACTTTAAACGGAGTTGTACTGACGCAAACCCTGGGGCCAAACCAGAATCAATACGATGCGAATTACCCGGCCGAAGTCCCCGATCCGATCACACTGAACTTTCTGGCCGATCGTATTAATGCCAACTACGAACTGCAGGATGCAGGCATCGTCGCCCGAAGTGACGGTGGTAAGCTGACCATCATTGATTTAAATGGCGATGATCTCGACTTCGAACTGCGCGGTGACGCCGGCGACAGCTTCCGCATAGGCAACGGCATTGATATCCCGTTGACAGCTACTGCCATGGAAACCGAAGACCCGCTGAGTAAATACGAAGGTTACGACTTCTCAGAAGGTGGCCCCTACATTTACGAGTTCAGTGATCCTTCTCAGGGCACAATTTCATTCGAAATGACCGGCACCTTTGCAACCGGTGACGACCTTTTCGATGGATTCCGCCAGGCGATAGAAAACTCAGGCTACGTGTTCTCAGGTAACGTCGACGTTGATATCAGCGAAAAAGGGCAGGTCACTTTTCAGCCTCGCCTCGAAGTCAGCGGTGCAGGCACGGTCGGCAGTAATAAAGTATCGATTGGTGGTCAGGTAAAAGTGATCGTCGACGAACACTACGACCTGAATATCGCACCGCCGGGCAACAACCTATTCCCAACCGATCCGGTGGGTGAGCCTGTGGCCTTCGGTTTCCATGTAAATATCGACGGCATTGCTGAAGTCGGCGACGAATTCACCGTCGATTTTAACAGCGACGGCACTTCTGACAGCCGTAACGGCGTAGAAATGGCGGCACTGCAAAGCACCAAAACAGTGAACGGCCAGAGTAGCTACACAGATTCTTATGCGCGTCTGGTCGAGGTTGTTGGCTCAGTCACGAGCAGAGCGCAGATCAATCGTGACTCATCTGAAGTGCTGCTGCGTAACTCGCAGACTGCCGTAGATGCAACGTCCGGCGTCAACCTCGATGAAGAAGCCGCCGCACTGATTAAATACGAACTGGCCTATAACGCCAGTGCCCAGGTCATTCAGGTGGCTCGGGATATTTTCGACACCCTGATCAGCACCTTCCGATAGGGTGAGGAGTAAATTATGAGAATTGCAACGCTCCAGTCATTTAACCTCGGACTCAATGCCATCCTCGATGCGCAGGCGTCTGTGAATAAAACACAGCAACAGGTCTCCAGTGGCCGCCGGGTATTAACCCCCGCCGATGACCCGATTGCATCGACAAAAATCCTGCAATTGCAGCAGGATCTCGCACAGCGCGACCAATACGACCGCAACATGACGGCCGCTGACAATCGCCTGAAACTTGAAGAATCGTCGCTGGAATCCATTACCGAAGCCTTAACGCGTTTGCAGGAACTCACCGTCAATGCCGGTTCGGGTACGCTCACCATTACTGACCGACAGGCGATTTCTGCAGAAATCGGCCAACTCGAAGATCAACTCGCCGCGCTCTTTAACACCAAAGATCCGAACGGCGAATTTATCTTTGGTGGCTTCAAAGGCGCGACACAACCATTTCAACAGAAAGACAATGGTCGCTACGAATATCAGGGCGACGAAGGGCAGCGCTATCTGGCGATTGGTGACACAACGCGCGTTGCGACGGGCGACAACGGCAAAAAACTGTTCGTTGATGTCCGCGCCGCCAAAAACACCTTCACATCCTCGGTCAACCCGCTGAACACAGGCACGACTCAGGTAAATGCAGGGTTTGTGGTAGACGAAGAAGCCTACGGCGAATTCTACCCGGATGACCTGATCGTCACCTTTAATCCTGAGGCTGCTATTGACCCGCCGGGGCCAAACTACACCATACGCCGCGCATCCGATGGCCGCGTTGTCGATGGCATTGCTGATCGTGCGTACTCAAAAGGTGCTGAAATCGTTGCGGCGGGCATCAGTATAAAGATCTCCGGTGACCCAAAGCCGGGCGATGAAGTACTGGCAAAATCCAGCCCGAAACAAAGCATCACAGATACCGTATTCCGGTTAAGACAGGGCCTCGATACCCTGCAAGACAACCCGACGGACTCAGCGACCCTCGATATTCTGATCGAAGATACCCTGACCAACCTCGCCAACGCCCAGACATCCGTATCTGAAGTGCGTAGCCAGCTGGGTGCGCGGTTAAACGTGGTCGAAAATGCACGAAACCTCAGCGACGACGTGCGGCTCGTCAGCCAGGAAGTGCTGTCAGAATTGTCGGATGTGGATTTTGCCGAAGCCGTTAGCCGATTGAGTTTGCAGACATTCCTGCTGGAAGCCGCTCAGCAGAGCTACACCACCATCAGCCGATTGTCGTTGTTCAACCAGTTGTAAGCAGCCGATGTAGGAGCTATTCAGCCAGCTTGCCTGGCTAATAGCGATGGGGGTATCGCGAATAGCCTTCGGCTGATTCGCTCCCACGGGGGGGGGGTAAAAAAGCTGATTTGCTCACACAAGGTTAGATGAAGCGCCCCCTCCTACAAAACCCAGCAACTTCACATCAAATACTTTTTGACGTTCTTCTGGCCTTGCTGTTGTGTGCCCACTTGCTTCTGCTCAGCTTTTAATTGCTCAAGCAATTCCTGCTCTTCTTTGAGCAGGTCTTCCAGAAATACTTGCTGTTCGTTGGTCAGGTCGATGAGGTCACTGACTTGAGAAAACCACTCACGCATCAGTTCGTTTCGTTTTTGAATGCGTTCTTCGACGCCTTCTTTTACGCCCTGGCGTATCAGTGAGCGAAGTTCGAGCGAGAGGTTTTTTACCTGGCTAAATAGGTCGTTATTCATATGACGATTAATTCTGCTTTGAGGGCACCGGCTTGTTTCATGGCTTCGAGTATTGCCATGAGGTCTCCGGGGGCGGCGCCAATTTCATTTACGGCTTTGACGATGTCGTCGAGCGTGACGCCAGGGCCGAACTTAAACATGCGACTGTCTGCACCATCATCGATGTTGATATTGGTTTGTGGTACGACCACTGTCTCGCCTTCGGCCAGTGCATTGGGTTGAGCCACTTCGAAGTCTTCGGTGATGGTGACGGTTAGACTACCGTGCGTCACGGCCACCGGTTCTATCTGTACTTTTTGCCCCATTACGATGGTGCCGGTACGGGAATTAATAATAATTTTCGCGCGCTCGGTGCCGGTTTCTATTTCAAGATTTTCGATCACCGACAGGTATGCAACGCGCTGGCTTGTGTCTCGCGGAGCACTGACCCGGATACTGGTAGCGTCGAGTGCTTCGGCGGTGCCGGGCCCCAGTAGTTCGTTGATTTTATCGGTCATTGAGCGCGCTGTAGTGAAGTCTGGCTGGTCGAGGTTGAAGATCAGGCTGTCGCCACGACCGAAGCTGCTCGGTACGGCTTGCTCTACCGTTGCGCCGTTGGGGATACGGCCGACGCTGGGGACGTTGACGGTAATACTTGAGCCGTCGTTGCCTTCAGCACCAAAGCCACCGACGACGAGGTTACCCTGCGCAACCGCGTAAATGCCGCCATCAGCGCCTTTTAATGGGGTAAATAACAGTGAGCCGCCGCGCAGGCTTTTGGCATTGCCCAGTGATGATACGGTCACGTCGACTCGCTGGCCGGGTTTGGAGAACGGCGGCAGTTCTGCAGTAACAGATACGGCAGCGACATTTTTGAGTTTCGGGTCAGTTCCTTGCGGTAGGGTGATCCCGAACTCGTTCATCATGTTGCGGAAAGTCTGTGTGGTAAACGGGGCTTTATCGCCCGTACCATCGAGGCCAACCACCAGCCCGTAACCGATCAATTGGTTTGAACGCACGCCTGATATGCTGGTGATGTCTTTGATTCGCTCCGCATGGGCCAGAGCTGGAATCGTGCTGACCAGCATTATGACGAGTAATTGACGCCAGTTTTTCATCGTTTAATCCGTAGTTGCGCAGTTTTTGCCGTTACAGGAGCGTTTGGAAGGGAATGATGCGAAGGGTGTGCCAATTGGTGATCGCGCATAGCCAGACAAGCTGGCTGAAGCGCTCCTACAAAATATTGAATCAAAACGGCCAGAGCGGTGACATAAAGATGCGGTCAGCCCAACCTTGTTTGGTGCTGTTGTTAAGGTTGCCACGACCACCGAACGAAATGCGCGCGTCTGCGACTTTGCTTGAGGCTATGGTGTTTTCTGGTGTGATGTCTTGCGGTCGCACCAGCCCCATGATGCGGATATATTCGTCGCCTTCGCTCAGGGTCAGCCATTTCTCACCGCGTATCTGTAGCACGCCATTGGGCAGAATATCTGAAACCGTCACACTGATCTGACCTGTCAGGCTGTTTGAGCGATCAGCCTCACCTTTGCCCGAGAACTGACGGTCATTGGTGGTTTCTGAATCCATGGTCAGGTTTTTCCAGCCGGGGACTGTCCCCATCAGGGACGGTACAGCCATGTTATTGTTCGATGACTTATCGGCCACGGTTTCCGCTGATTTCGACGATTGATATTCCTCGTCGAATATCACGGTAATGATGTCGCCGATCCGGTTAGCTTGCTGGTCGGTATATAGCCCTACGCTGTATCTTGGTTGAAACAGCGAACCGTCGTTGGTCGGCGGTGCTTCAAGGCTTTGTGCCGATACAGGAGCGTAGGCCGGATCATCCGGGAATACGTCGCGCTCTTGTTGAATGCTGCTGCATGCGCTCAGCAAAGCGGTGCTTGTAAGTGCGATTAATGCGTTAACTAACAGGCGTTTCATATCACACCTCCATCAGGTGTTCTGTGTCAGGAACTGCAGCATCTGATCGGCTGCTGACACGACTTTTGAGTTCATTTCGTAGGCGCGCTGAACGGTGATCATTTTCACCAGCTCTTCAACCACTTCGACGTTGGAGTTTTCGAGTGCGCCCTGCACTACCCGACCAAAACCATCTTCACCCGGAACTCCACCTTGAGGAGCACCACTGGCTGCGGTTTCCAGAAAGAGGTTGCCACCGGCTGCCTGAAGGCCTGCTGGGTTAATAAAGTCGACGGTCTCGATCTGGCCCAACTGCTGCGGATTCGGATCACCGAACATGGTCGCCTGGACAATACCGTCTTCACTGATGGTGAGGTTGTTGGTCTGCTCAGGGATAACAATCTGCGGCTCTAACGGATAGCCGTTGACGTTCACTACGGTGCCTTCGTTATTGATGTGGAAGGTACCGTCACGCGTATAGCCGATGTTGCCGTCAGGCATCTGAATCTGGAAAAAACCGCGACCATTAACCGCGATATCCAGCGGCTGATCCGTGATTTCGAGCGAGCCGGTGGTAAATACTTTCTGTGTACCTGCGGTACGTACACCGGTACCGAGTTGCAGACCGGATGGCAGGCGACTGTCGGCTGAGCTGTTGGCACCCGGCTGACGCTGAATCTGGTAGATCAGGTCTTCGAATACCGGACGGTCTTTTTTGAAGCCGGTGGTCGCTACGTTGGCGAGGTTGTTTGATACGGTGGTCAGCGCGAGGTCTTGTGCTTCGAGCCCGGTCTTACTGACCCAGAGTGCGTTCATCATAGTGCTGACTCCTTATTGATTCGACATGATCTGTGTCGTGGCGGCTGCCAGCTCGTCGACACGTTTCATCATTTTCACCTGCATTTCATACTGACGGTTCAGCTGAATCAGGCTGGTAAGTTCGGTGACGGCATTGACGTTACTGCTTTCAGTAAAGCCACCAACAACGCTGACATTAAGGTCTGGCTGAGCCGGTGGGGTGCCCTCTTCACGAAAGCGGAATAAACCGTCTTCGCCTTTTTCTAATGTTTCAGGGTCTGGATAAACGAGCTTGAGCTGCACTGGTTCGGCGACGCCCGCAGGCACTTCGCCAAGTGGCTGAATCGTAATAATTCCGGCCTTTGAGATATCGATTTTTTCAAATTCGGGTAATACCACAGGGCCGCCGTCACCAATGAGCTGCCGACCACTGCCATTCACCAGTCGGCCCAGTGGATCAACACTGAGGTCTCCGGCGCGGGTATAGGCTTCCTGGCCATCCGGGCCGACGACCGCAAACCAGCCTTTCCCTTCAATCGCGAGGTCCATGTTGCGACCCGTCTCGACCAGTGAGCCCATGCTCATATCGCTGGCGGGACGTTCGGTCATGGCGTAAGCACGCGATGGGAAGTGTTCGCCGAACACGCCTTGCGCCCGGCTTTGGGTGTAATCAGAGCGGAAACCTGTGGTCGCAACATTGGCCAGGTTGTTGGCGTGTGCGGTTTGCCCGTAGGTGTTTTGTTTGGCCCCGGACATGGCGATGTAGAGTGCGCGGTCCATAGTGGTTGCCTTTCAATAGTTCAGTTACATGAAGTATTGCGAAGGCTGTGCCAACTCTGATTTTTCATTTGAAATCAATTAGTTAGATAAATTTCGGACGGATTTTGAGTGTCGATATGCCGGTGGTTGGGTGTGGAAACGGCAAGCGGTTGCCAGGGTGGCAAAACACTGTGGGAGCTATTCAGCCAGCTTGCCTGGCTAATAGCGATTGAGTTTATCGCGAATAGCCTCCGGCTGATTCGCTCCCACAGTGTTACTGCTGATTCGCTCCCACAGTGTTACTGCTGATTTGATCCCACAGTGTTATGGCTGATCTGATCCCACAGTGTTATGGCTGATCTGATCCCACAGTGTTATGGCTGATCTGATCCCACAGTGTTACTGCTAATCTGCTTCCACAGTGTTATGGCTGATTCGCTCCCACAGAGTAAAAAGCTGATTCGCTCCCACAGAGTAAAAAGCTGATTCGCTCCCACAGCGTAAAAAGCTGATTCGCTCTTTGTGGGAGCTATTCAGCCAGCTTGCCTGGCTAATAGCGATTGGGTTTATCGCGAATAGCCTCCGGCTGATTCGCTCCCACATGACTAACCCTCATCAGATATTCAGAATCGCCTGCGTTATCTGGTCGGTGGTTTCAATGGTCTTCGCACTCGCCTGGAAGTTACGCTGGGCGATGATCAGGCCCACCAGCTCTTCTGACAGATCGACGTTTGAGTCTTCTAATGCAGATGACCGTATCTGGCCAAACGAAGCCGTTCGCGGTGAGCCAATGGTCGGAATACCTGATTCAAAAGACTCAGCCCAGCCCGTGTCGCCGACTGGTGTCAGGCCTTCCGGGTTACGGAAGTTGGCCATGGCCACCTGCCCCAGTGTCTGTGCCTGACCGTTGGTGAATCGGGCGAAGATGATACCTTCTTCATCCACTTCGAGGCCGGTCAGTCGACCTGTTGCATAGCCGTTCTGGTTTACTTCGTTCACCGAGAACTCGCTACCAAACTGGGTCGAACCATTAAGACTGATCTGGAAGTTTGAGTTTGTGGGTGGATCGCTCAGGGGCAAGCCACCTTCCAGTACGTTTGTTGATGTCAGAGCCCCTGTCGAATCGCCATTTTCGTCCACTGGGTCCCAGTTGGTGATGTAGATATCGCCGGTCGCGACTTCGTCTAATGTCCCGTCCTGGTTGAAGAAGAGTTCAAACCGTGAACGCGTCGGGTCCAGGTTTTCCGGAAATGGCAGTGAAGGATCAGGGTCGCCAATGTCGTTACCATCAATCAAGACGTACATAGCCCAGACGTTCTGCTCGTTCGGACGTGTTGGGTCCAGCGGCTCTTTCACAAAGTACTGAGTCATCACATGGGAGTTACCCAGGCTGTCGTAGATGGTGGTCGATGTTGCGTGGTTGTAGGTTTCCTGATTATCTGGGTCGAATGAGTTCAGAGTGAAGTCTGAGTATTCGTCATCGGTCAATGCACCAAAGATACCCGATATGACTGGCTGAGGATCACGTAATACGTAGTTTTCATTGAGAATGAAATTCACGGTGCCGCCTACCGCTGCAGCCACATCAGCCGCCGTGGTGCCACCCAATACCACTGGGCCAGTTCCGGATGCACCCTGTACTACCAGTGAGTCTGTTACGACAGGACTATCAATCGAGACTTTGATATCACGGCCAATTTCGTTAGTGATGACCAGATCCCCGGCATCACTGACTTCTGCACGGAAGCCCGGCAACGTCGTTGCACGGTAAGCATTGATCTCTTCTGCGAGTTCTTCGAGGCTGGTTGATTCCAGAATTTGACCGTTCAGGGTCAGAGACATGTCATTACCCGGGGTGTTGTAGCCAGAAGATGGAATCGTCATTACCGTTTCAGCGGAGGCGGTTACCCCTGGCTGCTGATTGAATAGCGAGACGATTTCGTTGGCTTCGGCATGCTCAGGAATAACAATTTCTGTTTCCTGGCCGTCTGGATCAATCAGAGTGACACGCTGTTCTGGGTATTCGTTTGTCACCCCTTCGATACCGGTCGTCAGCAAAGTACCGTCATCCGGGTTAACCTGCAGAATACCGTAGAGATCGGACTCAGAGACATCCTGCCCACCTGCAGTGATGTTAGTAATCGAGATAATTGATGCTTCACCCGCTTCAACGGCGGTGAGCTGCAACTTGTACTGTGGTGGTACCACTTTCGGTTCGACCTCGACGGCCGCCGCCTGAACGCCAATGTAGTTGTCCGCATCCTGACTGTTTAACTGGCGGTTAATACTTGCCGCCAGCTGCTGCACAGAGCGGTATTCTTCATCCAGAGTCACCACGACGGAGCCACTGCGCCCCTCATCATCCGGCGCTGGGACAGTCAGATTGATTCGGAAGCTGTTGGTACGATCGACCTCATCCTGACCCGTCACGATGAACATGCTATCGAAGCCAAGTTCCCCTAACGCTTGAGACTCAGCGACAGTCGGCGTCAGCGAAATGCCTTCACCTGCACCAACTAGAGTGTTGGTAAACACCAGCTGACCACCTACGGCGTCGACGTTCACTTTACCAGCCAGGCCACCCGCACCAATATAGATATCAATCTGTTGTTGAATGGCGACTGCCAGAGCCTCGAGATTGGCGTAGTTTGCAGGTGGGATCGTGATAGTAAATGGACCACCCGCGTTACCGGTAGAACTGGTCACTTCAAGGTTGAACTCGTTATTGGCCAGTACAGGCTCGACACCTCCATCAATCCGGTTGTTACTTAGGAAGCCCAGATTAATCAAGTCATAATTGACCGAGCTGGTGGGGTTATCAGCAATTTGTACGAAATCACCACGTGATGCAGGAGCCTGTACCTGAAACTCAATTCTGCCGCCGTTATTCACCGCCAGAACTTCTTCGTTACCGGCGCCGGCGGTCGCGGTTATCTGAGCATTAATTTCTGCCACGATTTCAGTCGTCGATACGGCCGCGTAGCTGGTCGGTGCTGCACCAACCCAAGCTGCCTCACTCAGATTTATGGGGTAGCTCGCTCCCCCCTCAGTAACAACCCGGAAAGCTAAAACGTTATCTACAGCTGGAGCGACTTTGTCTTCAAGATCGAGGGCACTGTAGGTGTTGTTTGCCGTAAGTACGGCGAACTCGCCCGGATCACTCGCTACAATATTCAGAGGCGGAGTTGCTGTTGTCCGCGTAGTCGTTTGAGTACCGGGGATAGAACGAAAATCGGCGGTAACCGGGCTAGCACCAACAAAGAGCTGCTGACCAGCAACACCCGCAGATACTGCACCCGCTACACCAAAGACACCATCCCAACCCGGAGTTGTTGTGATTGAGAATGACGTACCATTCGTCGCGTTAAAACCTGCACGCTCGATGATTAAGTTCCCTGTAGATGGGTCCTCTACTGCGCGCAGTTGCTGTGAGCCAAAGGTTGCATCCAATGCGGATTGTATGTCGTTAAGCACCTCCTGAACGGTGGCACCTGCGGCAACACCGGCCAGGGTAATGGTCTGACTGCCATTACCGTCACCGATATCAAAGTCCATCGACTCAGTACCGTAGCCCGCCGCCGCGACTGCCGCGACTGTATTCGGGAACAATACCTGTGCAGGAATGCCTGCATCCGTTGGCTGACCCGCTGAATCCAGTACGGTTTTGGTGGATTCAAGAATCCCCGCGTCTGCCGCACCAACAGACAAACCGTTGGTGGTGATCTGCAGACCCTGCTCCTGCAGAACCTGCTCACCGGCGTCCAGGTTTACGATGGCGGTGGCAAGAGTCGTCAGGCGTGGCGGCTGGTTAGCAATCTGAATATTGATGTCGCCCAGCACACCGCTGACCACACCGTTTTCGTTGGCTTCATAACCCTGCAGGCGTGAGCCGTTGTTCGCCACGACAAATCCGTTTTTGTCGAGCGAGAATATCCCTGATCGGGTGTAAGACACACTGCCACGGTCATCCAGTACGAAGAAACCGTTACCGTCGATGGCCAGGTCGAGGGCATTTTCAGTACCACTGATATTACCCTGCGAAAATTCCTGACGGACGTTATCAACCAGTACACCACTACCGACCGGCTTCAGACCGGTACCAAGCAAGGTACTGGTGTAGACATCGGCAAATTCTGCACGGGATTCTTTAAAGCCAACGGTACTGGCGTTCGCCACATTGTTACCTGTGACTTCCAGATCCGTAGAGGCTGCACGGATACCACTTAAACCAATATTAAAAGCCATATTTGTACTCCTCTCGCCGGATCAGGCGTCAAGAATCTGTTTAATCTGATCAAGGTTGGCGCGTTCGCCACCGGTTAAGTTCAGGGTCACTTCGCCACCCGCACTCATGGTGACGCTGTCGACGCGTGAACTCATCTGCATATCCAGTTGTTCACTCTCACCGGCAATCGTGCCGCTGAGTTTGAAAACGTATTGACCTGGTGGGTAGACGTTTTCAATCGGATCTCCGTTATCGTCCAGTACGATCTCGCCATTTTCATCGCGGAGGTACTGGTCAAGATTCATCTTGCTGCGGTCCAGGTTGACGATGTCACCATCGACCATCAGGTTGTAGCCATCCCAGCGCACAGACATGGCGCCCGCGTCATGCGAACCGAGTGAAATCTGCTCCAGAGTCTGACCATTTTTGTTTTCGATGGTCAGCATCATGTCGCCTGTCGCCGCAGGTACCTCAGTGAAGCCGCTGACCACACCGCCGTTCGTGAGCAGGCCTGTGGTATTACCATCAACAATCACACTCTGACCGACGAGACTTGACGCCTGTAAAGCGGCATTGGAGGTAAACTGTGCCGCCATGCTCTCTGCCGTATCGTTGAGGTTGTCGATCCCTTCAACCGATGAAAACTGAGCCAGCTGAGCAACGAACGCCTGGTTATCTGTCGGCTCCAGCGGGTTCTGGTTATTCAGCTGCGCGACCATGAGTTCGAGAAAGGCATTGCGACCCAACTCATTGTCTTTGGCTTCGGTCTGCGTCGGCGTACGGTACTGATCCAGTACGGCGGCGTTGTTGTTTACTTCGTTAATCGCCATTTATCGCCCCCTTACTGGCCAAGTGTGAGTGTGCGTTGCAGCATCTGCTTCGCGGTTTTAAGAACTTCAACGTTCATTTGATAGCTGCGCGATGAAGACATCATGTCGGTCATTTCTTCAACGATGTTCACGTTCGGGTAGTACACGTAGCCGTCGTCGTTCGCCATTGGATGATCTGGCTGGAAACGTGCCTGCAGCGGTGAATCTTTTTCGACGATGCCGTCGATTTTTACGCCAGCACCCATGGCCGCATCGGTATCCATAAAACCGTTCACATCCCGGCTTTTTGAATTCACTTCGCTTTCGAGCACGGAAAACCAGGGCTTGCGTGCACGGTAGGTTTCATCCACAGAGCTTGAAGCGCTGTCGGCGTTGGCAATGTTACTGGCGGTGGTATTCAGTCGGACTGACTGGGCAGTCATACCGCTTCCGGCAATGTTAAGTACGCTGGTCAGTGACATAATTATTCTCCCCGGATCGCGTTACGCATGCCTTTGAACTTACCGCTCAAAAATTCGAAGCTGGCGTTGTAGTCCATGCTGTTACGGGCAAACAAAGCTTGTTCGGTCTGGGCGTCGACCGTGTTGCCGTCGATGGATGGCTGCAGAGGATTGCGATACTTCAGTTCGTCATCGGCAAAGCCGCTGGTGCCACTCAGGTGAGCAGAATGCGTCGCTGCCATACCGAATGAGGTGTTGCTGTGAGTTTCTGCTTCGAGAATGGCTTTGAAATCAAAATCACGGGCCTTGAATCCTGGGGTGTCTGCATTGGCAAGGTTGTTTGCCAGTACTTCGGCGCGTTGCGCACGAAGCTGCATTGCGTTGTCGTGGATTCCGAGTGCGTTGGTAAAGTTGATTGCGCCCATTCTGTACCTGCCTGTTTGCCATATGTGTTCGTCTGCAGAGATACAGCAAGAGCTGGGCCAATTTATTTTTTACTTATTTTTCAATGGGTTATCAAAAAAGCGGGCATTTAAAGGAGAATTTCACAGAGGGGAACGGCAAGCCCTTACCTACCAGCGGCAAAGGCTAAAACGATTACTTTTTCCGGTAGAGGATACCTGGGTTACAACTGACCATTTCATAGTGATCCGGCATCCCACTCAAGGCTTCTGAAGCACCGAGGATCAGGTAGCCACCCGGCTTCAGAGCACCGTGCATTTTCAATAGGATGTCGCGCTTGCGTTCGGCGCTGAAATAAATCAGTACATTGCGGCAGAAGATAATATCGAAGGTGCCGAGACGCGAGTAGCTGTCGTTCAGGTTAAAGTTTCTGAACTCCACGCCCTGGCGCAGTTCTTTGCCGACGTGCCAGGCATCGTCTCCGGTTTTTTCAAAGTACTTCGCCAGCTGGTCTTCTGGCATACCACGCCGTATCGCCATCCATGGGTACGTCCCTTCTTTGGCGGCGCTCAAAGCACTTTCTGATAAATCGGTAGCCAACACTGACACAGCAGGCAGACGTTTCGAGCTCGTTCGGCGGAATTCCAGTTCAGTCAGTTTGATAGAGTAAGGTTCCTGCCCTGTTGAGCAGGCCGAAGACCAGATACGTATGGGCGATGATTGTTCAGCGAGTGCCGGAAAAACGCGATTACGAAGAATTTCGAATGGATGACTGTCGCGCAGCCAGAGTGTTTCGTTGGTCGTCATGGCATCAATGACGTTATTTTTGAACTGACGGTCACGCTCCATGCAGTACATCAGCTCGGTCAGACTGGGTAAATTACGGTCGGCCATGAGCTTTCGCAAACGGCTGGCGACCAGGTATTCTTTGCCATCCCCCAGCAGAATGCCGGAGAGTCCCTCAAGGTAGTCGCGGAACTGGTTATACTCCGCAGCAGTTACCACGACTTCCTTCTTGTTATGCGTCATCAATTTCAACCGTGGTTAATTCGGCTCACAATATTGTCGGCCAGTACGTCGGGGTCAAACTTTGCAATAAAGTCATTAGCACCCACTTTTTCAACCATTGCCTGGTTAAATACACCGCTCAGTGATGAGTGCAGTACTACATAAAATCCCTTCATCGCATCGTTACTACGAATGTGAGTGGTCAGCGTGTAGCCATCCATCTCTGGCATCTCAATATCGGATACCAACATCATGTAACGGTCCTGCGGTCGCTCACCCTCGTCTACGATTCCTTTCAGGTGCTCCCAGGCTTGTCTGCCATCTTCGAGAGCGACAACCTCTACGCCAACGTTCTCCAGACAGCGGGTAATCTGCTTACGCGCAATCTTAGAATCATCCACGATCAGAACTTTCTTTTTACCGGCCTCAGTACGGACGTCGTCACTGACGATGCCTTCACTGATGTCCTCTTTCACCGGCGATACTTCAGCAAGAATCTTCTCTACGTCGATGATCTCGACGATGTGATTCTCAACTTCAGTGACTGCTGTGAGGTAATGCTCGCGGCCCGTGCCCTTGGGCGGTGGATGAATATGTTCCCAGTTCATGTTGATGATTTTGTCGACCGAAGCCACCAGGAAGCCCTGAGTCGCGCCGTTGTACTCAGTAATAATCACGAACGAACCATTCACTTCATCCAGCGGAGGACCACCCGTTGCCAGGCTCATATCGAGAATCGGTGTGGTTCCTGAGCGGATGTGAACAACCCCACGGACAACACGATTGCTGCCAGGCAGGGACGTCAGTCGCGGACACTGTATGATCTCTTTTACTTTGAATACGTTAATGCCGTACAACTGTTCACCGCGGACGCGGAAAAGCAGCAGCTCCAGACGGTTTTCGCCGACCAGCTTGGTACGTTGGTTTACGGACTCAAGAACACCAGCCATGTGTGCCTCTCTTTCAGATCAATTCCGGCATGACCTTTGCTCAACCTGAGGTATGAGTAATAAAAGTGCCGGAATCATGACATCATTTTCGTTAGCTTCATTGAGCATAGTAGAGAACCAGAGAAGCGCAGGCGTTTTATTTGGTTTTTTCATCTGGTCGTTGTCGACCGTTGCTCAGGCCGGAAGCTCTCTGGATGATGTCACCGCTGAACTGAAAAATCGCTGGATTGCACTGGGGGGAGACGCCGGTGTATCGGAGTTTGAGTATCCTTCTGTATCACCGGGATATGAGTTGCCTGACTGCAGCGCTTCGCTAGAGGTGAATGTTATCCGCCACCTACAACCGGGGCGCAACGGTGTTGAGGTCAGCTGTGCAGCGCCCTTCTGGCGCCAATCGTTCGCGGTTGAACTGAAGGTGTTCGCAGATGTCGTCACCGCTGATACCGATATACGCCGGGATACTGTTATCAATGCAGGTCAACTCAGAATCAGTCGCCTTGACACCTCTGATCTGCACAAAGGGTATTTCAGTAATATTGACGCCGTCAGCGGAATGCTGAGCAAACGAACTCTGCGACAAGGAACACCTGTCACACCTGACATGGTCGACTTACCCGACCTTGTTCAACGCGGGCAACTGCTCAAAATCAGGCTGGTCAGGCCGGGAATTCAGGTCGAGATTAAGGGGGAAGCCCTGGCTCGTGGTCACCTGGGTGAACAGATACGGGTCAGGAATACGCAGTCGGGAACCACCCTGTTTGCGGAAGTCATCGGCGATGGCTTAGTACAGGTCCAGTGAGTTTTCAAAAAAAACTGACACTTTTTCCTAAAGTAATGAAATCTGCTGCCGTTAACTACAATGAAGAGGTACATCTGAATGAAGCTCGGAGAAATGATGATGAACATCAATAAATTCACTAACGGCAACAGTGTCGACACGAATCGTAGTCGTACTGAACCCGTTAAGGCCCCAGAAACGAATGCTGAAGGCAAAGCCAGGGAATCCGCGCCGCTGACCGATCAGGTCAAGCTTAGCGCGAGCAGTAAAAGCATTCAGCAGATAGAAGCTGAGATTAAAGAGATGAAGGACGTCGACGACGCAACCGTTGAGCGCATCCGTAGCGCCATTGATAACGGTGAATACAAAATCGATTACGACAGACTGGCAGGGAAAATGCTTGATTTTGAGGACCGATTCAACTTCTGAGGTCCTCAGGTATGCTTTTAGATACCTCTCCCCTTGCCCGGCTGATGTCATCCGAGCTCGACGCCAGCCGGCAGCTCTTCACCCTGCTGGAGCAGGAACTGGAGGCCGTGAGCCACCACCGTACGTCTGAACTGGACACTCTGAACCCTGCCAAAGAGAAACAGGTAACCCTCCTGAAACAGCAGGCGAGTACCCGCTTACAGTGGATGAAAGACCACCAGCTACCTCTGAGTGCAGAGTGCCTGCAACACGAGGCTGTCCAGAATAACTCCGAAATTCACCCATTGTGGCAGCAGCTTGCCGCTCAGTATGAAGCCAACCGGCAAATCTCAGAGCGCCTGAGCGAAATGGTTCTGGCATTGCGATTCCGCGCCGAACAGAAGCTTCGTATCTTGCATGCCCGACAGAATGATCCACACTTATATAATGAATATGGAAAAACTTCCGGAGCGAATCCGGGACTTAATAGTATCGAAGCGTAGTGGATCGTCAGACATGCCAGAGGCAAGTATCAATCAGGAATTTCTGCTGAACTCCCCAGAAGACGTATACGGCGCTCTGCGCAAGGTTGTGCTTCTGGAAACCCCTGTGACCCTGCGTATAGATGGCGACGACACCGAATACAAATCGGCAATTACGGAAACCAGCTTCAAGTCCCGCAGCTTCTTTATGGACCGGGTTATCCCGATGCAGGGCAACGATCTGATCAGGAGCGGTAAGCGATTTTCAGTGGAGTGCGACACTCAGGGTGTGCGCATTGAATTCCGAATGACGGGTCGCCTGCGCTATCAGCCGGATCAGGAGCAGTATCGCGCCGAATTTCCCGAAGAAGTTCTCTATCTGCAGCGCCGCACCGCCTACCGTGTCATGGTGCCACCTGCACACCAGATATTAGTAACACTGCGCTTCGAAGATGATGATGAAGACAGCGATGGGCTAACAGGGCGCCTGGTAGATCTGTCTTCGAGTGGTTTTAAGGCCAAATTCAAGGGCGACATCACTGAAACACTGCACAACCACAAGGACATCCCTATGGCTCGGGTTCGCTTTAATCGCGACAACTCGATGGATTGCAGCCTGGAAGCCCGCCATATTCAGCTGAGTGACAACGGCAATACACAATGTGGCTTCTCCTTCACCACGATCTCACCTCAAGGCCAACGCTTCATTGACCGACTGATCACGGAGTTTCAGTGGGAAGAACGTCGCCTGAAGGAACAACAGAAAAACGAACTAGACAACATCTGAGTGCGCAGCCCCTGCCGGGGCTGACAATCACGACACCAACCGTTAGAATCCTCAGCCTTCCTCCCTATAGCTCAACAGGATAGAGCTTCCGCCTCCTAAGCGGACGATTGGGGTTCGAGTCCCTATGGGGAGGCCATTCCTTCTTTCAAAGTCTTCCAATACCAACAAATTCCTCGCCACAAGCCTCGTAAATACTGGGTTTTCGTTCCAACAACATCCAAAGACATCCATTTACATCGCAGATAGTTCTGGGGTAACTTTCGGGGTAACTGAGTTCGGGTGGGTAAAAGTTACCCCAGGAGATAGGAATGCCTCTGTCAGCGGTAGCGGTATAGAACGCACAACCCAAGGCCAAGAACACCCAACCTCAACAATCACGTCTACTGCGCTGGAAAGACGTTCAACCACGCGTAGGTATCTGCCGCTCTCAGGCACACGCCATGATCAACGAGAGCACCTTCCCTGCTCCGGTTAAGCTCGGTGCCCGTGCTTCAGCCTGGGTCGAATCTGAAATCAACGACTGGATCGAAAGCAGGATTAGCGCCTCTCGCAACGAAGGAGGTGCAGCATGAAGAAATTCAAGAAGAAGGAATACATCATCTGCCATCTGCTGACAGTCGGACATATCTCCAGCTTTGAGGCTATCAGCAAATACAGACACGCACTCCTCTCTACCGTCATCCATGAGCTGCGCACTGCTGGCGCAGCTATTCGAACGGTCGATGAGCCTCACGTCGGCGGCACCCATGCGCGCTACCACGTCATCGACAAGCAAACAGTCCTCAACACTCTTACGCCTGAGATGTTGACAAATGTTGACCTCCTGATGAACGCAGTAAACGACCCGGAGTACTGAGTTATGGGTCAGCGAGCAGACAAAGCAGGGAAGCTTAGCTCTGGAGAGGACTCGCGAGCTATCCAGCCTGGCGATTAACTCGCCGCTGCAAATCCAGCAAACCCTTTACTTTTTTGGGGTGGAATCCTGCACTAAAGCCCCATTTGCGCGACAGAGCGTCGCGGTTAGTTAGCGGTGGAGTTTCGGCTTGGTAAAACGGTTCAGCCTGCCAAGGCATAGCCATAAGCTGTGATTGCAGACTCGATAAGCACTGACGCAGGCGCTTGCTACGCTCTGCTGGCATGGCTGCATTCATAGCAAAGAAATCGAACAGATAGGCTGCTTTGCGACATTCGTCCAGATCGAAGCCATCCAGAGCAAAGCCGTCCAGATCAGGTTCCCACCCTTTGTTCCAGGCAGCATCGGCAAGTAGGCACAAACCGTCAGCAGCACTCTCTAATGAGGCGCTGCGTACAACCTGCAGTAATACTTGCCGATACTCTTGATCTGTCATTTCAACTCTCCAGCTCCTGCAGCTGGTTTACCATAAACTCAATATTACCCTTGAGTCTTCGCTCATTGCCAACGGCGCCAATCAGGGCTTCTTCTGCGTGCTTACGCAGCTCTTCTGCAGTGAACTTACCCGCCTGATGAAGCGATATTATGTCAGCCTGGTCGTCAACTGCCAATCGATCCAACTTACTTACAGCCAGGTCAAGTGCTGTTACTACATACGCAACCAGAGGGTCAGAATCAGAGCCAAAAAGCGGTATGGCATCATCCTGATAGTACTCAGGTAGTAAACCAGAAATGGTCGGAGAGAAGGTATCATCCACAATTAGGGCCTTCTCAAGCCCATCATCGTCTGTATAAATAATGGTGATATCATCCAGCTCGAGCGCCTGTGCAGCCTGTATCTCAACATCAATATCGCTTGAACCACGAGCATTTGTATGGATATGCAGAGCAGCACCACCAAAGATGTAAGCCCTATATGTTCCTGGCTCAGCATCTGCCACTTGCTCAGATATTGCAGCGTTCACCTCCAACATGGCGTCTATAATGGCGCGCCCCATTGGAGTATTGGTGAACAGTTTTTCCTTACTCATAGCACGGCTCTTTCCGACGTTATGTAGACCACTATAACAACCTTAAAAGCAGCCCCCCAACCTGTTATATCCCGAATCTATCCGATATATTTATCAAAAATAGCAGGGATGAGTATGGCGATCCAACAAGGCATCTGGCGTATAAACGCAGGCAACAACGCTTCTAGCACCCCTACTCGTCTGGAAACTGCCCGTCTGGACGACGAGAACCAGCTGGAAGAGTTGATTGTGCAGGATGTGTCGATCATCAACGCCGACTGGCTGCTGATCGGCCGGCAGGTGCGCACCAGTTTTGATAAGCGCATAGACTTGGTGGCGCTGGATGCCAATGGCAGCGTCATCATAATTGAACTTAAGCGGGATAAGACTCCCCGTGATGTGGTGGCGCAGGCCATCGACTACGCCTCGTGGGTGGAAACACTGGAAGACAATCAGCTGGTCGATTGTTACATCGATTTCGCAAGTAAACACAAATTACCAAATCAAAGCCTCGACGTGGCATTCAAGGCTAAGTTTGGCCTGTCGTTAGCCGATGTCACCCTAAACGACTCACATCAGATGGTGATAGTGGCATCTGAACTGGATGCCAGTACTGAGCGCATTATCACCTACCTGAACAACCGCCATGGCGTAGGTATTAACGCAGTGTTTTTTTCCGCGTTCAGCGATGGTAGCAACCGTTACCTGTCCCGCGCCTGGATGATAGACCCACAGGAAACCCAACAGCTCGTAAGCACCCGAGGTGCGCGCGAACCGTGGAATGGCGAGTTCTATGTATCCTTTGGCCATGGCGAATGCCGTAACTGGGAGGATGCTCGCCAGCACGGTTTTGTCGCTGCAGGCGGTGGTCAATGGTATTCCAACACTCTGAATATGTTGGCCGAAGGAGACCGGATTTGGGTGAATATCCCTAAAACCGGTTACGTTGGCGTGGGTATTGTGACCGGAGAACGACAGCGCATCAGTGAATTCTGTATCGCCGGACAACCACTGACCAGCCTACCAACTCAATTGGACTACAGCAGTTTCTCAGCAGCGCCTGACGACAGTGCAGAGTACGTCGTGCCTGTTAAATGGCTACACACCGAAGCCAACAGCAATGCCTTCAGTGAGACCGGGCTATTCGGCAATCAGAATACCGTGTGTAAACCTACGACAACCAAATGGCGTCACACGGTTGAACGACTAAAAGCAATTTGGAAAATCGATAGCTGAGAAATATGTTTTAGCGATAGTTATCACCGGCTCTCAATTCTTTCTACCACCCCAAAAGTAGGGGTAACTATCGGGGTAACCAATTCCGTTAACAATTTAAATATCTATATTTTTCAAATAGTTGAAAATGAAATTCGGCCTCCTATGGGGAGGTCATTTCTGAATATCACTGTTTCACCTCTCACACCTCGCCGATGACGCTAAATATACGATAAGCTCCGTGTTCAGGAACGTCAGGTTCAGGGACTTTAAGGCACTCATCCATGCAACTCAGTGAAGCTCAACAAACCAATAATATCTGGCGTCTGGCAATTGCTCAGGCACTGGCGGGTGCAAACTCGGTCGTGATTTTTGCCACCAGCGCGGTCATAGGTCATCAGCTGGCTCCTGATCCGGCACTGGCGACACTCCCGATTTCTCTGTTTGTTGTAGGCATGGCACTTTGCATTCTGCCCTCGGGGCTCATAGCACAGCGCTATGGGCGCCTGATTGCATTTCAGGCCGGTACTGCTCTGGGGGTACTTTCGGGGGTATCGGCGATGGCTGCAATGATCTACAGTTCATTCACTCTTCTGTGCCTGTCGACAATATTCGGCGGCGCGTATGCTGCGGTGGTTCTGTCCTTTCGTTTTGCGGCGACCGATGGCGTAGCGCCTGACAGGCAGCCACGAGCATTGTCTATGGTGATGGCTGGCGGAATCGCGGCAGGTGTCGTTGGCCCCCAGCTGATTACGCACACGATGAATCTCTCTCTGCCCGGGTTAGATACTCCACCCTTTGCGGCGTCTTTCCTGATTCAGGCGCTTACTGCAGCCCTTGCCGGCGCAGTTCTGTCGGGTGTTAAGTTGCCACGCCCTAGCGTTGAAGAAGTTGCTGGAGGTCGCGCGCTGGGTGACATTATTCGCCAGCCCCTCTTTCTGCCTGCCGTTGTTTGTGGTGCCGTCTCTTACCTGGTGATGAACTTCCTGATGACGGCCGCTCCGCTTGCGATGCATTTTCATGGACACTCGCAGGCCGATGCAAACCTGGGAATTCAATGGCATGTGATTGCCATGTATGGGCCCAGCTTTTTTACCGGGCACCTGATTGCGCGTTTCGGAGCCATCCGTATTTCAGCTCTAGGATTGATACTCACTGCCATTGCAGCCGGAATTTCTCTCCATGGTGTGGATGTACTCCACTTCTGGTCCATGCTGATCGTACTGGGCATAGGCTGGAATTTTGGCTTCCTCGGAGCGTCAGCGCTGATCCTACAGTGCCACCGATCAGAAGAGAAAAACCGTGTGCAATCACTGAATGATTTCATCGTATTCTCGCTGATGGCAATCGGCTCTTTTGCCTCGGGGGGCATACTCAGCTACTGGGGGTGGGATATCGTGCTCTGGGTATCATTTGTTCCTGTCATTGTTGCCTCTGTCATTATGCTGTTGGTTCAATTCAACCGGTCAGCCGCTGTGGCCGAAAGCTGAATTTTTGTTGAGTGTGCAGCCCCGAAGCATAAGCCCTCACGCCTTCCGACAGAGCTTAATCAATTATTACTATCGCCTCGATACATTTAATATAATTTTAATATCAACGTATCGGGCTACTCTGTATCTTAGTAATCACAAGCAACGCTAACAACGATAGCAATTGATGAGGTGCGACGATGGACAACAACTCTGCGGGCAAATGCCCGGTTATGCACGGCAGTGTCACGCAACACGGAAATTCAAACACTGACTGGTGGCCAAATAACCTGAACCTCGACATTCTCCACCAACATGACACCAAGACAAACCCTCTTGGCGAAGACTTCAATTACGCCGAAGAGTTTAAAAAGCTCGATCTCGAAGCTGTTAAGAGTGACGTAAAAGCGCTTCTGACCGACAGCCAGGATTGGTGGCCAGCCGACTGGGGTCATTACGGCGGTCTTATGATCCGTATGGCCTGGCACGCAGCGGGTTCATACCGCCTTGCCGATGGTCGTGGTGGTGCGAACACTGGCAACCAACGCTTTGCACCTCTGAACAGCTGGCCGGATAACGCGAACCTCGACAAGGCTCGTCGCCTGCTTTGGCCAATCAAAAAGAAATACGGTAACAAGCTCTCGTGGGCCGACCTGATGATTCTTGCCGGTAACCTGTCGTACGAGTCTTTCGGCCTGAAAACCTTTGGTTTCGCCGGTGGCCGTGAAGATATCTGGCACCCGGAAAAAGATACTTACTGGGGCTCAGAGAAAGAATGGCTGGCGCCAAGTGACAACGACAACAGCCGTTACACGGATGATCACGAGATGGAAAACCCACTCGCTGCGGTAATGATGGGCCTGATCTATGTGAATCCGGAAGGCCGCGATGGCAAACCTGACCCACTCAAGTCAGCAGCTGATGTACGCGATACTTTTAAGCGTATGGCGATGAACGATGAAGAAACCGTAGCCCTGACTGCAGGCGGCCACACAGTGGGTAAATGTCACGGTAACGCGAACGCGGATGATCTCGGCCCTGAACCTGAAGCCGCGGACGTGAATGAACAGGGTCTTGGTTGGAACAACCATAAGGGTCGTGGCATTGGTCGCGATACCCTGACCGGCGGCCCTGAAGGTGCCTGGACAACCAATCCGACCAAGTGGGATATGGGCTACTTCGATATGCTGCTGAATCACGAGTGGGAGCTGACCAAGAGCCCTGCGGGTGCGTGGCAGTGGAAGCCGGTGGATATCAAGGAAGAGGATATGCCGGTAGACGTTGAAGACCCGAGCATCCGCACCATGCCGATGATGACAGACGCCGATATGGCGATGAAAATGGACCCGGAGTACCGCAAAATCTGCGAACGTTTTCACAAAGACCCTGAGTACTTCTCAGATGTCTTCGCCCGTGCCTGGTTTAAGCTTACGCACCGAGATATGGGCCCCAAAGCACGTTACCTGGGCGCAGATACTCCTGCGGAAGATCTGATCTGGCAGGACCCGATTCCAGAAGTGGATTACACCCTGACAGACGCCGAAGTCGCTGACCTCAAGTCACAGATTCTCGCTTCAGATCTGACTATCGCCGAACTGGTGGCAACCGCCTGGGACAGCGCCCGTACTTTCCGTGGTTCGGATTTCCGTGGTGGTGCAAACGGAGCACGTATCCGCTTGGCACCTCAGAAAGACTGGGAAGGTAATGAGCCTGAGCGCCTGCAAAAAGTTCTGGCTGTTCTTGAGGGCATTAGCGCTGGTTTCAGTAAGCCTGTCAGTATTGCCGATATGATCGTACTCGGTGGTACGGCTGCGGTAGAGAAAGCAGCAAAAGACGCGGGAGTGGACATTACTGTCCCATTTGCTCCGGGTCGTGGAGACGCCACTGACGATCAGACCGATGCTGAGTCGTTTGATGTCCTTGAGCCACTCGCTGACGGCTTCCGCAACTATGCCAAGAAAGAGTACGTCGTTTCGCCAGAGGAAATGCTGCTCGACCGCGCTCAGTTGATGGGTCTGACAGCCCCAGAAATGACGGTTCTGATCGGTGGTATGCGTGTGCTGGGTACCAACTTTGGCAACAGCGAGCACGGCGTATTCACAAATAATGTCGGTGTATTGAGCAACGACTTTTTCGTTACCCTGACCGATATGGCGTACAAATGGGAACCCGCGAGCAAGAGCCACTACAACATTGTTGATCGTAAGAGCGGCGAAACCAAATGGACTGCTACCCGTGTCGACCTGGTATTTGGCTCCAACTCGATTCTGCGCTCATACGCTGAGGTGTATGCTCAGGACGACAACAAAGAGAAGTTCGTTAATGACTTCGTGAAGGCCTTTGTGAAGGTGATGAATGCGGATCGTTTTGATCTGAGCTAATTACTTCGCTGGGTTTCAGGCCCGCATCCGCGCCGGTCACAGCGGTGCGTCGTGCGGGCCTCTTTCGTTCTGCTGCCTCAGAACTCTGTTGATAATCCGGGCAGTTTCTGTACTATCGGGCGTAATAATAATTATCAGAAACGGGCGCTGATGCGCTGCGATTACGGAAAACACTATGCCCTCGTTCAAGTCTGCTGTCCTGGCTGCGGCCGTTGCCCTTCCTACTCTGTCATTTGCCGACTCGGCGATAAACTATGATTACGTTCAGGCTAGCTTCGCAAAGAGCAAGCAGGATTCTCCTTCTTCGGGAGAGCCTGAAAAAACAACAGCAACGGTCCTTGAGCTCCAGAAAGATCTTGGATATCAGGTAGTCGCCAGTGTTTCCGCGGGATTTGTTGAGCTGAAAGACCGCTATGAGACAGATGAAGCCAGATATGGAGCCGATGTTGATCAGCGGACATTACGGATTGCTATCGATCGCTACTTCCAGATCACCCCTACCCTGCACTTCATCCCAGGACTGTCGTACAGCGAAATTAAGTCTGATGTAGAAACTAAGTTTCAACGCACTGATGTGAATTTCTTCTTCAGCGAATCCACGGTGACCTATACCGACAGCTCGGCGCTTAATCTTGAAACCCGCTATCGTCTATCTGAATACTCACCTCTGGAATTATCAGGCACTGTGTCTTATGCGACCGGTGAAGAGGAAGATTCGATTATCGTCGACCTGTCTGCGGAGCTGAATATTTCAGACATTCTGTCTGGTCGTTTTTCTTACCAGAAAGATATTGAGCACTCTGCCCCAACCTACGTTTACGGTATCCGTGTTTACTTCTGATGCGTTTATTTCAGACACTCAGCGATATGTGGAACATTCCTGAGTGTCGTCACAAATCGAAAGCCGATTATTGTCCCGCTCGTACGTCCCAGTGTGATTAGAAGAATTACAGCCAGGGTCTCCGCCTGAACTTCCTACCCGATACGTGCACTGCTTAAGAACATAGGAACCTGATGTTTCGTCACCCAGAAACGTCAGACTGCAATCACAACGTGATCCGTCTTCTTCGACAAAGTAATAGGCGAGGTTACTGTTTAGTGCGCCGCCGGTGAGATCAAGAAGGAAACCGCTGCCTGTTTCTGTCCACTCACGAAACAGCCCTTCGTCAGTTTCTTCATCTGTACCGCTGCTTAACGTAGTGGCGGGAGAGCCTCCTCCACAGGCGAGGAGAGCGATAGTTAGTAGCAGAATCAGGAAAGGTTTCATTCAACGTCCTTGTTGGTTTGCAGGAGCACAAATCCTCTTGCACTCCATGGTTATTATTTATTTCAGTAGTAGAGGAATATGCCTGTTCCAAAGGCACGATAATCTGAATCCAGATAGGTCGTCATATCGAGATACGCCTCCATCGTACCGACTAAGCGCGTACTGACCCGGCCACGGAAGTAAGCGTCGTTGGTATCCTCTGTCACTATGACACCGAGCAACGGCTGAATATCGATACTGTTGTAGTCATCCAGGAACCAGCGAATACCCGCAGATATATCCGCAAAGGGCTCAGAGCCTGACTCATCGACCACGGTCGTGGTGGCATCACCATCCACTTTCAGGCTCGAGTATACATCATAAAACGCATATCCAAGCTTGACTGTACCCACCGCATCCGCTTTTGCCGTGAATGGAATATGAGCGCCTAAACTGACACCCAGATCGATAGAATCCCGCTCGTAGAAGTAGGAATCTCCAGAGTTCATCAACTCGTCATCGGTAAATTCGGTGGTACCGAACGCCTGATAGATGAGCCCTTGCTTCAGCTCTTCGGAGTATATTGCCGTAACCCGATGCCCTTCCAGTTCTTCACTGAAGCCATCAACGCCAATACGCTGGTAATCGTAAGTGATACCCAGATAGTCGTAATTAAACGGTTCGGCGGCAATTGCAGACAAAGCGCAGGTCATTCCTAACAGCGCACTGACTGAAGCGTATATTGGTCTCATTCTTGAGCCTCTCACAGGTTGTTAACTACCCAGGAGTTGTGGTGAATGCCACCTCTGCGGGCAGCTTCGTCAAGATTACCACCGGGTGCTTTTGGCCTGCAAATCCAAGTCTCATTATCTTGATCTGGCGCCATAATTCGATTATCCGGGCTTAGCCCTGAGACTGCGCCAGAAAAGCGCGAAGCCCCCCAAGCACAAACACTCTTGCAGCATTATAGGTTTCAGAAAAGGCCGAGCTCTGAACTTCGCCTCGTGTCATGCTGTTGACCCTGAAGTTGTCCGCAAAGACGCTGAAGTATGTCAATCGGCTGGTACCAGGGGCTCGCTGGTGTTCTGAACAGCAGCGGCATACCCCTGGATTCTTCCCTTGAAAATGTTCTTACCAGATTACGTAATTAATCAATATCTTTCAGACCAGTCGGTTCATAATGCTCGGTGACACCCGCGGCCGTTGATCGCTCCCAGGTCTGCAGATACGCCTCTGCAGACGTCATGACAGCTTCATAGGTTCGCACTGGCGCCTGTTGACGCAGGTCTTCTATAAAGTCGGCCAGCATGCCGTAATGCGCCATTCCATCCTGATTAAAATCAAAGGTCCGGTTACCTGATACCTGGCGGTTAAACTCGATACCGAACTCCGATATAAATGGATAAAGTAATGGGTTCGTTGCCACATCCGATCTCGGACCCGGCTGTCCACCCAGGCCGCTCATGTCGGTACCAATACCGACACCGTTGAGATATTCGGTATCTGCCAGAATATCCAGATAACGATCAACACGACGAACCAGGTCCGTCGCGTCGCTATTATAAGGGGCTACGAATCCGCCCGCTTCGATCAGACGCTCAGTATTACGGTGCACAGCTCCTCCGGGCGCATTAAGCATCCAGCTGTGCGTCGAGAGAACACCGCTGTAACCTCTGGCTTCGGCAATATCCATGACCGCTGTCGCGGTTGCGTCACTCATATGGTCCAGTTCAACCATCATTTTCAGGTCAATCATGCGGTTCACGAGGTAGCTTCCCAGAGGACTCAGGCCGTGTTGATTGCAGTGCGGACGAGATTCGTCGTATTCCGGATTAAGGTGCACGGCATCAAGAATTTCCCGAATAACAGGGATATCTCCGATAAGAGGAAAGCCGGACGTCATTGGCTTACCGTGGGTATGTGCTGCACATTCTTCTGTTTCAAAAAAGCGCCCCGTAGACAGCAGCTGCCCGATATTAATAAAACCACTTTCAACAACAGATCCGGCCAGTTGATTATCGAATTTATGAGTCGGGTACAAAGAGCGAACCCCAAGGTCGTATACTTCCTGAAGTTGAGCCTCTATGGTTTCACGGGTGCAGTAGTCATTCAGTCCGCAGTTAAAGGTTTCCGAGGCTTCAATACCCAGCACCACGGCCATCCGCCCTTCGGCGATTGTTTCACGGGCTTCCTGAGGTGTGGTGACAATATGGAAAAAGCCTTTACCCGGCCCTCCCGCCTGCGCATCGACATACTCTTCGAGTTCACGAAGCCGCTGTGCCTGCAAGCGGATTGAGTCCATAACATTGCAGCTGTTCGGGTTTATCCATGATGCAGGATTGATCCGGCTCTGAGCCCAGCAGAGCACTTCATTTTCAACCAGGTTGGTAACCATAATGCGTAGCCCCGACAGGTAAGCACGCTCCATCCATTTATAGTAGTAGCCCGAGTGACTCATCTGCTGATGATTTGGCCACCAGGGAAAATCTGGCCAGCCACGGGTGTCGTAGCGGTTGTTAATATCGTTAAAGGTGTAGAGATTACCAATCAGGTCGAGCGATCCATCTTTACCGTGAAGATGGGCAGAATCTTTCAGTGCTTCCTCTACACCGAAGCGGTGGAAAGGCTCTCCCGCCATGAATTTTCCGCCCATAAATTCGTAGGACGAAATATGAGTATGTGCGTCGATATAACCACGGACGGGTAAATCCACATTACCTTTCAAAGCGTCGCGATCGCCATAGGCATTAACCGCTACCTCAGGGAAGTCAGCACAACCTTCAAGCTCAACGAAATTCAGAGCGGTTTCTTTATTCAGAGATAACAAGTCGAGGGCGCTGGTAAAATAGAGCTCACCATTACGGATACGATGTGCCAACTGCAAACCGGTTTGCGCATTGTAGAGTGCATATCCCTCACCCGTGGATTCCAACGTCCATTCGGTACGATCATTGGCTGACTCGGCTGCTCTGACTATCGTGGTTACACTTGCGCCCAGGTAGCGGCTGGAGGCATCACGCAGCAAAAAGTGCTGATGTCGACTGGGTTTCATATAGAAAAGACTGGCACTGGTGGCTGATTCGCCAGAGAACGAATAAGACGGCAAGCCATCTGCCCAGCCCGGGTTCTCCTCGTAACGCAGCCACAGGCCTGTCCCGGGGGACTGTATACCGACGCATCTCTGGGCCAGGCTCGCCACACTGCCTTGATAGGGCTCAGCGAGTTCAGGAGCAGGAGGAGAAGACATCGCAAATGTATTGGTCGAGGACAGCAGAAAACCCGCTGCAATCCATGAGCGTAACCGAGACATAACATCACCTTTATTATTTTTATTTTTGTTTCGTATTTTCGTTTTGCAGGTTCAAACTACGTGTATTAAAGGCCATGGCCAAGGAGTAAATCCGGTTCGGCCCAAAAAGAACCAGATCAGGCCCACTGGAACCATCCCTTATCAGGCGGTAGAGTAGCGCCTGACTTTTTTACTCTGACATCCGGGCCACTCTGATGAATTCACGATCACTTATACGACTGACGAGCACCACTCTGTTTGTTACTTTCCTTGCATCCTGTGCAACCTTAAAAGGTATCGTGGATGTCAAAAAGCCTACCGCAGAGGTTGCGGGCGTTTCTCTGGGTAGCCTGTCCCTGGAACAAGCAACCCTGCTGGTCGATGTTGCCGTCAGTAATCCGAATGGGTTTGCACTGGATGCCGCTGGCTTTGACCTTGATCTGGGCGTCGGCGGATCACCTCTGGCCTCGGTAAATCAACCAGACGCAACCGTGACTGTACCCGCCAATGGTACTGAATCTGTGCAGCTGCCAGTGACTCTGAAATTCACCGACCTGGCCAACGCGATTGGCGGCCTGAGCGGTAAAAATTCTGTTGATTACACGCTCGACGGCAATGTGCTCATGGATGTTCCAGTCATGGGCAATATCAGTATTCCCGTTAATTTCGCAGGCAACCTGCCGATACCGCAGCTGCCGGAGATTACATTCAGTGATATCAGCCTGTCGGATGTCAGCTGGAGCGGAGCCAAACTGATGCTCAGCCTGGACGTAGAAAACCCAAATGCTTTCGGACTGGATCTCAATTCTTTGGCCTATAACCTTCAGGCTGAAGGAAAGTCACTGGGTAAAGGTGCACTCAGCAGCGTTAAACTCGAGGAAGGCCAATCGCAGAAAATTGATATTCCTCTGGAGGTCAGTCTGACTAACCTGGGAATCAGCCTTTTCCGCATGCTGTCTGGTGGAGAAGCGGTCAAAGTGGGGATCGACGGCAGTGCAGACGTCACGCCTGACATTGGTCTCTGGAAGCCCGAGCCTCTTAAATTCAAGGCGGAGCGTACGCTGAATCCTTAACCGGGCGATTTATACCGGGTAGAAGGGATAATCCTGTCGGAAACGCTCCATAGAGAAGAGTTCGTCCAATTGCTCAGACAAACGACGACTCTTGCGGCCGTCCAGGCCCAGATATTTGAGTTCTGCCAGACAGTCGGGGCATATGCTGAGTGTTTTTTCAGGATCACGTGTGCTGACCTTGATGCTGTCAGCGTCCCGAAGCCG
Source organism: Thalassolituus maritimus (assembly GCA_913019975.1). Lineage (GTDB taxonomy): Bacteria > Pseudomonadota > Gammaproteobacteria > Pseudomonadales > Oceanobacteraceae > Thalassolituus. The sequence goes on from CAJWBH010000010.1 coordinate 95,651, forward strand.
GTGGAGTTCGTGACAAGCAGCGAGGTGAATCTGCCCCTCCCCTTCAATCCATACCCGGGAATTCTTTAGTGCGAGTGTACGGTCAGGGAGGATGCGTAATTGCCCGGGGAGCGCGATCAGTACCCCTCTGGCCAATTGGTCACGTTCGCCGAATGTCAGCTGATGTTCAGGGTCGAATTCGACAAAATGTCCATAGCCATCCGCTCCCATACGATGCTTGAGCGCGTTGAATTCCGACGCCTCAAGAAAGTTGTAGAGTTTCATGGCTGAACCCGGTCGAGTATCGTAGCAATGCGCCCTTCAGCATCGGTACGCACCCGGAACTCAACCCGCCGGGAAGCAGAGCCAAGCTCACTGCCCTCATCATCCCGTACGACCTTGGCAGAAGATAGGCCATTGGCCGTGAGATGCGCCTTCAACCAGTTTTTATCGTCGGCAACGGGTTTCAGTCCGAGCACATAGGCAAGCGTTGAGCGCGTGCGCTCCTGCGACAGATTCATATTAAGAATATAAGCTTCGTCCTCCGAACGTGCACCAAACCAACCACTGGAGGTATGCCCTTCAATGCGCACTTCGAGAATATCGTCGCGGTACTGCTCCTGAGTGATAATTCGCACATAGCGAGGGAAGAAATCATCAAGGATGGCCTGAAACTCTGGTTTGAGTTCTGCCTCTCCCTTATCGAACAGAACATCGGTGTTATTAAAACGGAAAGCCAGATCTTCATCGAGCTCAGCCCCCCATCGTGGCATGTCGTCAGCGAATTCGGTCTCAAGATCCTTGTACAACTGGGTGCGGAGCTGATCGTACAGGATCGCCACATCACGAATTTTATCGCGCTCAGTTTCGACGTTAATCATAAAGACCACGGAGACCAGCATGAACACCATCATCAAGCCCGCCATTAAGTCAGAAACAGCCACCCAATGACCTTCGTGATCCTGCGAGTCATCCAGCTTCTGAGAGTCATCCAGCATGGTCAGTCCTCAACCTGTCTGGCCATATTCACCAACTCTGTGAGCTTGTCAGTGAGTGGGCTGTAATCAGAGACAAATTTCTCAGACAGTGCCGTTAACTGAAGACCGAATGCACGAAGCGCTTTATTCAGTTCTTCCTCCATGCCCGTATCCAGTTGAGCTACCTGACGCTCCAGGCGCTCGCCCAATTTCTGCATATGCTGCTGACTCTGCTGCTGTTGAGCCAATAGCTGCTCCTGGCTTTCCAGCATCATGCTGTGCAACTGGGATGTGAGTTCTTTTTGTGTCTGGCTCAATTCTTCTGTCGCCCATCTTTGCTGAGACTGGACGGCATCGGACATACCCTGGGTGAGAACAGACAACCGCTCTTCAAGCTTCGGCAACCCTTCAGCCGCGTTATTTACCATATCCGCGAGGCTACCGAGCTGGGAGTGAATGTTCATACGCTGAGTTTCGAGGCCTGTCAGGAGCTCCTGCAGAGACTCCGAAATACCGTTGAACGCATTGGCGTTGCGAACCATGTATTCAAACGAGTTGCTCGCTTCTTTCATCAGGTTGGACGACCGTTCCTGCTCTGAAATCAGGTCGTCGAGCTGTGTCCGGTAAGTTTGCTGCCACTCCAGCATGGCAACAACGGATTCATTCAGCTGACGGAAGTTTTCCCCATACTGCTCATTGATCTTGGTATTGAATTCATTCATGACGGCGCGAATGGCTTCAACCAGTGCTTTGGCGTTCGCATCGGCCATCTTCTGCTGATAATTCGTCAATACATCAACAAGCTGGTCAAAGCGTCGCTGGGAAGATTGGTGTTGTTTCGCCAGTTCAGTGCGAAGGCTCTGTTCGGAGCCATCGTGTAATTGCTTCACCAGCGCCTGGAGAGAAAGGTCAAGATCATCAATAGTAGCGGCCCGATGCTGACTGGCCGCACGCCGGCCCGCCTGCTCGACCGCTGCTCGGATCTTAAGGGTCAGGGCAGCGAACAGACCCGCGATCGAAGTCCAGAAGGCCGTTTTGAGACCATCCATCAGTCGTGGAACGCTGCCCTGGATATCTGCGGTGTCGAAATGCCAGAGGCCAAGTGCTACGCCAAGAAACGTACCGAAAATACCAATACTGGTCAGAATCGCGGGCGCGACTTCCGCTGTCTTCGAAGAATACCGGAACAAATGAAAGAAAATGCCAAGAGCAAGGACACCGCCAATAAGTACCAGCGTCCATACCGAAAATTGTTCCAACACCATAATACGTAGCCTGACAGGTTATTTATTGCATCACACAGAGTCAGTTTAGTCGCTATTTACGCTTTCGCCGGGAAGCTCTTCTCTGACACTAAAGCCACCAATACAAGGTATTTGTGCCAGACCACTCATAAAACAGCACAGGCTAGCTTGCGAATCAGCGAAATTATTGAAATCAAAGAAAAAATCCCACCCCGCCACACCCTAAGAAATTTACATTTGGGGTTTGCGAAGCAGTGATTTTACTGGTTAGAATGCCAGCCTCACGCGCGAGTGAGTAACCGCCTCGTGCGCTGGAAGTATGAAAAAACAGAAATAATAACGGCCCTATGGCCACCTTATTGAGGTACTGATATGACTACGACAATCTGGAGCCTGCTCCTTGTTGGCGCACTGGTCGCTCTGACTTACAAGCGTAGCTCGCTGAAAGTTGCAGCTGGTGTTATGGCTGCTTTTACAGTAGCTGCTTTCGTTTTCGGCGCAGCAACTGCTGTTACCGTAATCTCTCTGATCGTTGCTGGCGCACTGGGTGTACTTAGCCTTGATGGTTTCCGTACTAACACTGTGACTAAGCCGATCTTCAACTTCTACAAGAAGATTCTGCCACAGATGTCCGACACTGAGCGTGAAGCTCTGGAAGCCGGTACTGTATGGTGGGATGGTGAACTGTTCTCTGGTAAGCCTAACTGGCAGATGCTGCTGAACCACCCTAACCCGACTATTCCACAAGAAGAACAGGACTTCCTGGACAACCAGGTTAAGACTCTGTGCTCTATGGTTGACGAGTGGGAAATCAGCCAGAACGGTGACCTCTCTAAGGAAATCTGGGAATACATCAAGAAAGAACGTTTCTTCTCTATGATTATCCCTAAAGAATACGGTGGCCTTGGCTTCTCTGCTCAGACACAGTCTGCTGTTCTTCAGGCGCTGACTGTATCAGGTGCGACCTTCTCTACCGTAGGTGTTCCTAACTCTCTCGGCCCAGGTGAGCTGCTGCTGAAGTACGGTACTCAAGAGCAGAAAGATCACTACCTGCCGCGCCTGGCAGATGGTCGTGAGATCCCATGTTTCGGTCTGACTGGTCCACGTGCCGGTTCTGATGCGACCTCTCTGCCTGACGTTGGTGTTGTATGTAAGGGCACTTGGGAAGGTAAAGAAGTTCTGGGTCTGAAACTGAACTTTGAAAAGCGTTACATCACTCTGGCTCCAGTTGCGACTGTTGTTGGTCTGGCGTTCCGTATGTTTGACCCGGAAGGTCTTCTGGGCGACAAGAAAGACGTTGGTATTACCGTAGCTCTGCTGCCACGCCACCTCGAAGGCATGGACATCGGTAACCGCCACAAGCCAATCGGCTCTCCGTTCATGAACGGCCCGATTTTCGGTAAAGACGTATTTATCCCACTGGACTTCATCATCGGTGGTGCTGACATGGCTGGTCAGGGCTGGCGTATGCTGGTTGAGTGTCTGTCTGTTGGCCGTTGTATTACTCTGCCAAGCTCTGGTGCAGGTGGTGGTAAGTACTCTATCGCGGCTACCGGTGCATACTCACGTATCCGTCGTCAGTTCAATGTGCCGATTGCTAAGCTGGAAGGTGTTCAGGAGCGCGTTGCGCGTATCGCTGGTAACACGTACACCGCTGGCGCTGCTGCACGCGTAACTGCGATTGCTATTGATGAAGGTCACAAGCCTTCTGTTCCTTCAGCGATCCTGAAGTACAACCTGACTGAAATCGCCCGTGCCGTTGCTAACGACACTATGGACGTTCACGGTGGTAAAGCTATTATCCGTGGTCCTAAGAACTATGTTGAGTCTGGTTACTCTTCTGTTCCTGTTGCGATCACTGTTGAAGGTGCAAACATCCTGACCCGCTCTATGATCACCTTTGGTCAGGGCGCGATCCGCTGCCATCCTTTCGTACTGCCAGAAATGGAAACTGCGAAAGCGAACGATCTGAAAGGCTTCGATAAGGCGCTGTTCGGTCACTTCGGATTCATCTTCTCTAACATGAGCCGTGCTCTGGTTCTGAACCTGACTAATGCTGCCTTCACTGGCGTGCCTGTGTCTGGTCCTACCAAGTCTTACTACAAGCAGCTGAACAAGTACGCCGCTTCTTTCGCAATCTGTGTCGACATCGCTATGTCTACTCTGGGTGGTGAGCTGAAGTTCCGCGAGCTGATCTCTGCACGTCTGGCAGACATGGTATCTAAGATGTACCTGGCTTCTATGGTTCTCAAACACTGGGCTGACCAGGGTTCAAACAAAGAAGACCTGCCACTGGTTCAGTACTCTATCGAGAAGCTGTTCTTCGAATTCGAAGAAGCACATGAAGCCTTCCTGCAGAACCTGCCAGCACGTCCTGCTGCATGGCTGCTGAAAGTACTGACTATGCCACTGGGCCGTCGTGCTAAGGCACCTAACGATAAGCTGGTCGCTAAAGTTGTAGATCTGGTTTCTTACCACACTGACACCCGTGAGCGTCTGATTCAGGGTGCCTACCGTGGCGAGAAATACGGTGCTGCATACGATAACGGTCTGCGTAACCCGCTGGCTGTATACGACAGCCTGCTGGATCGTGTTGAGAAAGCTGAGGGCATCTACAAGAAAATTGGCGATGCTATCAAAGCTGGTAAGTACGACGAAGCAACCCTGTCAATCGAAGGCCGTATCAACGAAGGTGTTGAGATGGGCATTCTGACAGCCGACGAAGGCGAGTTCATGATCGCATTCGAGAAAGATGTTCTGGAAATGGTACACGTTGACCACTTCCCACTGGAACACTTCGGTACTGTTGCTGAAAACCACGACAAAGCAAAAAAGACCTCTAAAAAGAAGTCTGACGAAGCTACTGCTTAATTGCTGACGTCGTAAGAAGAAGCCCCGCTCTGCGGGGCTTTTTTGTGCCCGCTTTTCGGGTATTATCAAAGCTCCAGTCAAAGGAGAGATCGATGCTAATCAGCAATATGGAAGTCGTTCCGGGGAAGCGCATTACCCAGCATCTGGGAATGGTACAGGGCAGCACTGTTCGTGCTAAACATGCCGGTCGTGACATCATGGCAGGCTTTAAGAATATCTTTGGCGGTGAGTTAAAAGGCTATACGGAGCTCCTGAGTGAGTCCCGGGAAGAGGCCATCGACCGTCTGAAACAGCAAGCTGCTGCGCTGGGAGCGAATGCTGTCATCAACGTTCGTTTCTCCACCTCATCTATTGCCGCCGGAGCGTCCGAAATTTTCGTGTACGGCACTGCAGTGCTCGTGGAAGATCGCTAATGGAACTGATCGTATTCCTTGTTCTCCTTGGGCTGGGTTACGTTTTCGGACGACTTTCCGAGAGTCGCCATTACCGCGCCATCATCCAACGGGAGCAGGTACTCAGAGATATCTCAGTTGTACCTGTCAAAATTCCTCCCCCCGAATATCTCAGGCATGAGTCCACTCTGGTATGTGGTAGCGTCGTAATCTCTGTCGATTACTTCAAAACCGTCGCTGCTTCTTTGCGGAATATTTTTGGCGGCCGGGTCGGCGCCTACGAAAGTCTTCTCGACCGCGCCCGGCGGGAAGCTGTTTTACGTATGCAGGACGAAGCACGTCAACTCGGTGCAGAGACCATCTATAACGTGAAATATGAAACCTCCCGCATCGGAGAAAATGCAGGCAAAGGTCTTGGCTCAGTAGAAGTGCTTGCCTACGGAACCGCACTGATAGCCAGCACGGCCTCTAAGTAGCTGTGAGCCTTAAGGATGAGTTTCCCAAAAGAAAACCCGCAGCTACCCGAGGGGATTAACAATCATCATGAAAGCCCCTTCGTAGACTTCGTCATCATGGCCGGCGCTCTGTTGCTGGCAGTGGTCAGTCTTTCCTTCCTGATCGGCTGGGGAGCCGTGCGCATAGCGCCTGCGGTGCCCTTTGAGTGGGAGCCGGATATTTCTCTGGCTCCATCTGGATATAGTTCAGAAGAGGATCAGAGAATTGCGGACTACCTGCAGAGTCTGACCCAACAATTGATCCCACAAGAATCTGAAATTCCCTCAGTTAAGGTGCACTGGCTACCCGATGTTGATGCCGCAAATGCCTTTGCGACTTCAGGCGGCAATATTCACGTCACCCGGGGTCTGCTTGATGCCGTCAACAGTGAGAATGGCCTGGCGATGGTGCTGGCGCACGAGTACGCCCACATTGAATTAAGACACCCCGTCGTCCTTATGCTTGAGCAGATTGGCCACACATTAATCGCACTGCTCACAGGGTTTGATAATTCCTCTGCGGGAACCATTGCCCAACAGAGTGGTTTGATCAGCCTCATGGCCTTCAGTCGCAACATGGAGCGTGCGGCGGACGCAAGGGCCCTAACCCTCATCAACAACTATTACGGACACTCCAGAGGGTCTGAGGAACTGTTTGAGCATATTCTTGAGGCTGATGAGAGCGCGGACCGCCAGTGGGGTCTCTGGCAGTCTCATCCGGCGACAGTGGAGCGGATTGAGTTTCTGAACTCGCACAAAAAAAGCGGAGATACTCACGCATCGCTCCGCCCTCTTCCCACCTGGCTTTCAAAATCACTAAGCAGGGATTCTGAAACCCAATAGCGCCCGGTTCTTACTGGTTATCCAGGAAACGCTCTGCATCCAGCGCCGCCATACAGCCTGTACCGGCTGACGTGATGGCCTGACGGTAGATGTGATCAGAAACATCACCTGCCGCAAATACGCCCTCTACGCTCGTTTGTGTCGCGTTCCCATGCAGACCGCTCTGAACGACGATATAACCATCTTTCATCTCGAGCTGTCCTTCAAAGATGCCTGTATTCGGTGAGTGGCCGATGGCTACGAAGATGCCCTCAAGGTCCAACTCCTCCGTCTCTCCTGTCTCACGGTTCTTGATGCGCATACCGGTAACACCCATATCATCACCCAGTACTTCATCAAGCTCGCAGTTCCAGCGAATGGTAACGTTGCCGTTTTCCGCCTTATCAAGCAGCTTGTCTGCCAGGATTTTCTCACTACGGAAGCTATCACGACGGTGAACAACGACTACCTCGGAGGCGATGTTTGATAGATAAAGCGCTTCTTCAACCGCGGTATTACCACCACCGATGACAGCAACACGTTTCTTGCGGTAGAAGAAACCGTCGCAGGTCGCACATGCCGAAACTCCCTTACCCTTGAATGCTTCTTCACTCTCAAGGCCAAGGTATTTAGCGCTGGCGCCGGTCGCGATGACCAGTGAATCACAGGTGTACTCACCCGAATCCCCTTTAAGCCAGAAAGGACGCTGATCGAGTTTAACTTCGCTGATCTGATCAAACACGACTTCTGTATCGAAACGCTCGGCGTGTGCTTTCATACGCTCCATCAGCTCCGGCCCCTGTACACCCTGAGCATCACCCGGCCAGTTATCCACCTCTGTCGTCGTTGTGAGCTGTCCGCCCATCTGCATGCCAGTGATGATGACCGGATCGAGATTGGCACGAGCCCCATACACTGCTGCAGTGTAGCCAGCAGGGCCAGAACCTAGGATTAACATCTTGATATGGCGGGGGTTACTCATCCGCTGTCTCCGTGAAAAGTGAAAAGGTAGAAGTCTTAACTGGGGCCGAAGTATAAAGAATCAAGGGTGGTGGCGTAACCCCACAATATCCCGCCCATCAAGCTGTCTAACATGGCATTACAACAAATAACAATGCTGGCTTACATTGCCTTTCCCCTTTTAAATCAATGGGATGCAACACCTTAAAATGAACAAAGGTTCATCTGTCAATTTCTGTTCGTTGTCGAAAATTTAGCCATGGGTCAGGATTACTCCACAAAGCAATAACCCGAAGGCCATGAAAATGAGTAAACAACAAGAAATTAAGCAGAAGTCGCGCCTTGGCACGCTACTTATGCACAAAGGACTCATCACCCGTCGCCAGTTAGATGAAGCACTGGATCTTCAGAGCACAAGCAAGTTGATGCTTGGTGAGATCATGGTCGAAAAGGGATGGATTACAGAGAAACAACTCGACAAGGCACTGAAAGGACAATCACGCTACCGCATGGTTGCTGCGGTCGGAGCGGTTCTTCTTGGCCCTGTTCAACCATTTGTAGCCAGCGCGAACGCTTCAATAGATACATCGATTGAAGCTGAGCAGTACGAGGCCAATCGTATCGCTGGTTTTGGTAACATGAAGCCGATGTCTGAAGGGGGTATGGCAGAGATCACTGGTCAAGGTATCAACGAGAATGTTGCTTACCTGCAAGACGTTCTGAGCGGCGACTCCGATGGCGCTGACGCTCCGGAAACCGCCACTATGACTGCTCTGCAAAGCATTTTCCCGGGACTTAACATGCTCACGGATTATGAGATAAGCGACGTGGAGTATTACGGCGATGGTCCATCAGTTACACTCCACGAAGATGGTTCAATTGAAATGCAGGGACCAAAACGAATCGGTGAGATTGCCTTCAAAGACGTTAATTTCCGAGGAGCCACCGGACCTGCAATGGGAGACCTCTCTATTAAGAATCTCAGTATGTCAGAAGGTTCAACCATAACCTTGCGTACTCGAAACTAGGCTCTGATTAAGCGCGGCGCAGAAAGCCCTAAGATAATTAGACTTTTTGCGCCTACATTCTCCATACAGACTCTCAAGTCCGGACAATTGAAGCCGCCACCCCCGCGTAATGTGAATTGAGTCACAATGACTGGTCATCCTCAGCCACTTTGATGTTTGATAGCTGAAAAGCTTCTCAGACACTAATAAGAATACCCGAGGAACCTATGGACGCTTTATCTAATGGACTGAAAACCTTCCGTATCGCCTCATTGGTCACAACCGTCGGCCTGAGTATTATGTCGACATCGGCTTTCGCAGAGTTTAAACGCCCCACTGATCCCGATTCGCTCGCGAAACGCGTCGGCATGACCGCTATCTACGACGAAGGCATGTCGGGAGTGGTAGCTCAGGGATTTCAGGATGACATTGATTACCTTATGGAGGTTGTCGACCAAACAGGTCCTACTGATCAGGCACCAGAAATCGCTCTGATGGCGGTTCTCCAAACAGCAATTCCATTTCTCCCAGCATTCAGCGGGTACACGATCACTGGTATTGAATATGACGACCCTGAAGCCGAGCGGGTTATTTTCAATGCTGATGCCACGGTCACTCTTATATTACCGGATCGTATCGGCGAAATTGCCTACCGGGACTTTAAGGCACGCGACAGCTCAGGTGCCCCGATGGGGGATATTATCTTTGACGATGTGCGCCTTCTGGAAAACTCAACGCTCAAGTTAATCGGGTCTGACTAACCCCTTGTCGAACGCAGCCAATATAGCGCACGTGCGCAGTCTGACGGAGAGACTGCGCCACTATCCCGGGCAGCCTTAATAGTGTCCAGACACAAAGCGCCCTTCCCTCTCTTCGCATCGATTTCCCCTGAACAAGGTCACACCTGACGTGGTCTGATAACTCCCCCCAAAACAATAAGAAGGGAGTCACCGCGTGAACACCAGTGGAAGAACATCAGGACTAACAACGCTCATTCGCCTCAGCGTCATCACATTGTGCACATCTACTGCTTACGCCGGACCAACGGTTCAGGAGCTGGAGCAGCGAACCGGGCTCGCGAGTCTCGCCGATGATAATATGCAGACCATTTCTGCTCAGGGCATCAATGAGGACAGCCAGTACCTTATCGAGCTGGGAAACAACAGTGGCCCGGACGAAGAAGGTGGCCTGAAAACGCTGATGGTGCTGTTCCAGGCGGGATTGCCATTACTCAACTTCGTTGGCGACTACGAGATCACTGGCGTAAGTTATGATGACCCTGATGGACCGCGCAGTATCGTCAATGACGATGGAACTATCAGCCTGGTTCTGCCCTCCAGCATCGACGAAATCGCCTATCGCAATATGAGTATTGGTAGCACCGGTACCGATATCATTGGCGACCTGTATTTCAGGAATATTTCGACCGTTCCCGACTCTACAGTAACACTGATTCCACGCCCCGAAACACCTTAAGCCAGAAGCAATTTAATCTTGATACGGACTGTGTGAAAAGCAAAAAAAAACGGAAGCATCTGCTCCCGTTTTTCTTTGACTGAGATGTTAGGTCAGTAAGCAATCGCAAGTGGCACAAAGGCGACGATAAGCAGTGCCGTGGCCATGGTGGCCAATGGCAGTAATATCTTCTCGTTTCTGTACCAGAAGTTCTCGCCAACCACTTCTTCCTTGGATAAGCGTACCTCTTCTTCGCCGACCACCTGCCTCGTCAACAAGTGGTTCAATGCTACCGGCGGGCTGAGATAACCCAATTCGAAGGCCACCAGTGTAACCATCCAGAAGTGAACCGGATCAATACCACTTTCATAGGCAATACTCGCGATCGTGGCACTCACCAGAATCACAGCACCGTACGGGTCCATAACCATGCCGATAACGACCAGAATACCAACCAACAGGGCCATAGCCAACCAGATAGAGCTGAACTCAGTCGGTACCATCGTCATGACCTCTGCACGCTCAATAACACCACCGATACTGACCGACATCCCCATCAGCATCAACAGCGCACCGATGTGACCCGTGGTCTCCGTAGTCGCTTCACGAATCGTCTTCTCGATAGAATCACGACCTTGTTTAAGGTCGTCGTAGCTCTCTTCAAGACGGTGACCCACGTAATCAATATTCAGATTTTCACGCTTCAGGACGTCTTTTTCCTGGTTAAGGCGCTCATAAATAAGAATAACCAGTAGCAATACAGGCAGAATGATAGGCGCTGAGAATTCGTCAAGGTACGCATTCAACAGAAGTGCATATACAACGAGCGTTACAGCGATCAGAATCACATATGGTATCAGCGGCTTTAACGCCTCTTTGAATTCAGGCCAGACATTGCCATCCGGACGTTGAATTGCAACCGGTTCTTTACGGGTGAGAAGAGCATAGGCAGCGAACAGGACGGTCGTCAGGAAGAATACCTTAACCCCCCAACCGAACAACTGGTCTGTAGTCACCTCATTATTCAGCGCTGCAACGATAACAACCAGCAGGCATGGACGCAGAACAACACCCAAAGAGCCTGACATTGCGGTAGCCGCCAGCGCCAGCTGACGTCGCGCCCCAGCACGGCGGAGCTCCATGTAGATCAAACCACCTACTGCGATAACGAAAATACCTGAACCACCAGTGTAAGCGGTTGGCACTGCAGCCAGAGCTACGACGGCAACAGCCAACATCTCCGGTGGTAACTTGAGCGGGCGGAAAATATTGAACACCTTCTGTGCCATCTCAGTACGCTTAAGAAGCATACCGATCCATACGTACAAGCCTACATTAAGGAATAGCTGAGAAAGCTCCATCATCTGATTCAGGTAAATACCAATACCCGCTGGATGTCCCGCAAGGATGAAGTAAGTACCAGAGATCAGACACATAGTGGCATACAGAGGTATCGCCAGCTGAGCCTTAAGGAAGTTGCCCCCTGGCTCGGCTTCCTTAGGGATAACCACCATCTGGTAGAGCGTCAATGCGAGCGGCGCTCCAAACCCAAAGATCCATAGCCAGTGGAGTACTGCATGCTCGGTACTGACCTCAATACCCGCTGAGAAGGCAACTTCTTTGAAGCTGTATACGGAGTAAAACAGAATGGCAAATGCAACGAATTGAGCGCCCGCTGCAACACGATAATCCATCGCCGTTACCATAGGTCTCAGGGCGATGTGGTGACGACGGAACAGTGCTGTACCACCGCAGATCAGAACGAGAATCGCCAGCATAATCCGCTGGGTCGCCATACCTAGTTCACCGAAGTTGGCGACACCCAACTCGACTGAACGGAAGATTTCAACAGCCGGAGTAATCCGGTCTTTTGTCGCATTGTACTGATCGTACTTGATCTCACACTGAGCCTGAGCGGCTTCAAGTGACTTCCGCATCACTGCGGGATCTACCGGCTCTGGCGCGAACAGGTCAAACTCATCCATTGGCTGGTTATTTCGTTCTTCGACGATTCTTGCCAGCTCGGTATCAATATCCATATTGAGGTTACAGGACGGCTCAACCGGATCATGCCGAAGCATAAAGTATCCTTCCCAGACACTTTCACCCAATTGCAGTAATTGCGCATGCATCGTGTGACTGGTATTCAGAATAATGACGAATACCAGTACCAGGAATGCAGGAAGCGCAGCGAGCCATTCGTAAATCGTACGGTTGCCCGCACGTACGTGCTGCTCCATGAAAAACACCTCTTATATTATAAAAGAACCGAAGCCGGACGGCTTCGGTTCATCCCCCAATGTCCGCTTCCCGGAGGCAAGTGCCTGGGAAGACAAGACGTGTTACTTGGTCTTACTCAAGATTTTCGACACACTCCGCTGCAGAGCCATCCGCCTTACAACGCAGGTTTTTGAGAAGACGCAGCATTTTGCCATCATATACGCCTTCATCACGCAGTGTGATACGCACCTGACGCAGCATTTCGTTATATTCTTTTTGCTGTGCTTCAGGCAGGTCTAACCAGTAATGGTCTTCGATTTCTTCTGTATGCTGCTTGATACTCTTGATCGCACGATCGAAGAGACTTGCAACGAACTCACGGGACTTCTGCGTATATTCATCGCTGAACTGCTCACGATGGAATACCAGCTGAAAGTCCAGATAAGCGAGGTTGTATCTCAGAATCGCACCGTTCTCGCCCAAGCCTTTGTACATTTCCAGAGGCTTGTATGCGATTGCTGGGGCGTAGGCGATATCAACGCTGCCGTTGTTAAACTTACCAGAGAAGTTAGCTGAGTTTGACGGAACGACCGCTGCACCCACGTGGTTCACCAATTTGATTGATGGTGCGTCATAGTCGAGTGTCGCAATCTTCTTGCCCGACATTTCTTCTACGGTATCGATGCTTCTGTCATTAACGAACAGGTACACAGCACCAGCCGGAATAACACCACCGACGGCGTAACGCTCAGTCTGCATGAACTTTGCCGCATTTGGAGCGGCTGTAGTCATGACCACCTGGCGCATGATCTCATCAGTTGGTACGGCACCAATCGCTTCGATGGTAGACGCGAACTTACTGAAAGGACGCGCACGAGCCCCCGTCATTACAACACCATCACACTGCTCTGCTTTGAAGTCATCAGAGGCAATTTTTTCATCGGTGTAAGCGTGAAGCTTGATTTCAAAACCTTCCGCGAGTGCAAACTCGCGATAGTCTTTCATCAGACCAAACATCGGCCCACTGTTACCCAGTGGGTCATAGATGCACAGGTCACGTTGTTCTACAGCGCTCGCAAAAGGCGCCAGGGTCATCGCAGCGATGGCCAATAATTTACGCATATCCAATCCTTAATCTAATAGGTCGTCAATATCCATCACGGGGGCAGCACTTTCGTCCACATCATCCCAGAAAGTACCAAACTCACCTACCGGCGTACGCGAGCCAGTAGCATCAGTCCACATACGGTCAGAAACCGCACGGATCTGACGACTTGCTACAACATCAAGCAGGCGGTAGTCGCGATGGCTAGGGTTAGTTTTAAGTGAGGCTGCGTGACGACGGATAGCTTCCTTCACACGATCCGTGTGACCACCACCATCAGCAACAAGAATTTCTACAGCATGAGCGAGACGAACACCGTTTTCGGTAGCGGTGCGCGACGCAGTTTCCAACTCGACCCAAGGGTCAGTTGCGTTTTTGTCTGAGCTGTCTGGCATGAGGATTTTCAGACCGGCTGATGCAGCAGCAGGAACACCCCAGTACTCTTCGTTATCGAGACACTGAAGACCACGTACCGCCTTCATAGCGATATCTTTAGGAACGTTCACAACGCTTTGTGCCTTCAGATCATTCAGTACAGACTGGAGGCCAGCAAGGTTACCCAGTGTCCAGTAAACACCCTCGTCATAGTTGAGTCGTGGGCACTTCTCACCCGGTTCACCAAACTCATCCACCATGTGTTGGTATGCGCGATACTGACGAGTTGCGGCGATAGCGTACTGACGCTTCTCACGAACGCGTGCATCTTTTGCTTCATTGATATTCTGATTTTTGAACGCCCGGATATAAGCAAGGCTTTCCTCGACAGCGGCTTCTTCCGCACATGCGCCCGCCATCATGTTCATCATGAGATTGGCCAGGTCATCGGTCGAAGTAACACGGGTAAATGCGTTAATGAGAGGCTGAAGGCCCTGAGTAGTGGAACAGGCAACACCTACGTCATCAATAGTCATTGTATATGGCGTTACATGACGATCGGTAAGGTCATAAACAACCCACCCCATCTGCATGTAAATGATGCTACAACCGGACAGCGTGAACAGAGTCATTGCTGTAATTAGAACGCGAGAGAGAAACGACATGACGCCCCCATCAGAATCAATGTTGTTGTTATTATTCTCCGGGTAATAAGAACCCGGAAGGTTCGTAGCCCAGAGAATATCTGGTTTACGCTACGAATACCAATGTAAACCAACCAAATTGCCTTCCCGACGTAAGCTATTGGAAAAGTTGCGCCTCAGAAAGGTTAATTGGTGCCAAGCGCCTTTTGGGCACCTACCCACTTCTGTGACATTTTTTTACAGAAAATCGCCATGAAAAAACTTGTCTGAACCAGTCCAGTAATAAAAATTGTCCGAAAGTGGTCATTTTTCGCCACCGAATAAGGTCTATTAAAGCCATTTACAAGGATTAACAACCCCACTAAATGGCATGGTTGCACTTTCCTCGCAGCAGGATTACATACAAAGATAAACAAGTGTCTATAATTGAACATCGACTGCAAGCAATGCGGACAAAGTCACACCCTTACACTCGGTAGTTGCAAATCCTGATCAGGCCGTCATATTGATAAGACAGACGACAGGATTGGAGGGAGTCTCTCTGAACGATCTCCTGATACGGCTGACCCGTTTAGCCGTAGTACACAGTAAGATCATTGACTGCACACCGCAGACGCTGGGTTCAGACCGCATCGTCACTCCCTCTACCGCTCTTCAAATACCCCCCTCGGAAGACACACGTACCGACTCTGGAATGGTTGAGCACTTATGCTATGCCCGCGGGTTTCTGTACCTCTGTGCTCCGCTCTATGACGCAATCAGGAGACTGACTCTATGGCCGCGCGTAAATCCGATACCAAACTGTACGTTATCGACACCAATGTTCTGATTCATGATCCAGCAGCGATTCTGAACTTCGAAGAACATCAGGTCGTTATCCCTATGACAGTTCTGGAGGAGCTGGATAAACTGAAGATGGGAAAGGCATCCATCGCGACCGACTGCCGGGAGGCGATAAGGCAGATAGACCGCATTATCGGAGATGCTTCTCCGACAGAGATTGCCAAGGGCATACCGATCGAGCGTCCCGATGGTGATTACCAGGGACACTTCTCAATACTGCTAGACACTTTCCAGACTCCCAGTCGCGCTCTTCCTGACGACCTCAATGACAACAAGATCATCAACAGCCTGGTGACACTGCAGGAGAAGTATCCAAACCGCGAGACCATCCTGATTACCAAAGACATTAATATGCGTCTGAAAGCGCGCGGCTGTGGTGTAGGCGCTCAGGACTACCAGAATGATCAACTCCTTTCTGATGTCTCTCTTCTTGAAACCGGTTATCACCACGTCGATGGCTCGTTCTGGGAAACACAGGAGCAGGTCGAAACTTTCCACGATGAGACTGGTACCTACCACCGGATACCATTGAACCAGCTTCCGGACGATATGGTGATCAACCGCTTCATCTCAGACGACAAAGGCTTTATTGGTAAGGTCCACCAGATCGGAGAAGAGGCAGCACTCATCAAAGACTTCCCCAGAGAACAGTTGATGCAGACAAGTGCATGGGGACTCAAGCCAAGGGATACCGCCCAGGCAATGGCGCTTAACCTGCTCCTCGACCCTGACATTCACCTCGTCACATTATCGGGACAGGCCGGCTCAGGTAAAACGATTCTGGCGTTGGCAGCAGCGATTGAGATGACCGTCGCAACCGGGCAATTCCGTCGTATTATCGCCACCCGGAGCACTCGCGGACTCGATGAGGATATTGGCTTCCTGCCAGGTACCGAAGCAGAAAAGATGGAGCCGTGGCTGGGCGCAATCACCGACAACCTCGAAGCACTCCATTGTGATGATGAAAACGCGACCAGCAGCGTCGACTACATTCTGCAGAAGGTACCGCTGCAGTTTAAATCACTGAATTACATCCGTGGTCGAAGCTTCCAGCACAGTCTCATTCTGATTGACGAGTGTCAGAACCTGACCCCACACCAAATGAAAACCATCATTACCCGCGCAGGCGCTGGAAGTAAGGTAATTTGTCTTGGCAACCTGGCGCAGATCGATACCCCCTACCTGAATCCAATCAGTTCGGGCCTGACGTATCTGATAGAACGCTTCAAGCATTTTCCGCACGGAGGCACCATCCACTTGCAGGGGTCGCCACGCTCAGAACTTGCAGAGTATGCCGAAGCACATCTTTGACGCTTTCCTTACCCTGAACTATAAACAGTAGAGGGCCTATGGCCCTCTTACTATTTATACACAATAAGGTCATGGATAAGGATTATGAGATATCTGCTCGCATGTATGTTATTGAGCGTTTTTATGCCCGCAATCGCAGCGGATGAAGAACCAGTAGAGAAAATCTACGAACTTGAGTTTGAAACCGACTCCAGCTGGGCAAGTATCGAAATTCGTGACGACGCTGTGTTCGTAAATGCTCCCGCCGATAGCGCAATGAGCATTACGGCTAAAGATGGGCTGCGTGCGTACAACATATCCCCAAAGAAGATATATCTAAGAGCGAAGTCGCGTGGCGTAGTAAATATGAACCTGTTCGTACGTTCAAAGAATAACGTACTTGGTCTGACGCTATGCAAAGGGTCACGTAACAGCTACAGCTGGATTAAGTCAGATGAATCTCGCCAGAAAAATGACCTGAAAGAACCCGACCATTGCGAACAGCACGCACTGGTACTCAATCTGTTCTGATGACAACTCATTTTCCGGACGGTCAGCGCGAATACGAATCAACTGGCCGCCCGGCAGAGTATCTCAGTGACGAAGAATGTCTTCCGTGAAGTCACCTTTAAACATTGGGATTTCGTGAAGCTCCTTCTCTCCCTCCATACCGAAATACATCCGGCTGTCTTCAGGCGGGAAGACCTTAAGGTTTGATTGGGTACTGATCAAACGCTCTCCATGCATCATGTCTTTCAATTTCAGGTAGATTTCTTCGTAGCTATCACCTTTAAGCTCGATCTCAACCTCAGTAGTAAAACGGAACGACATTTTAGCCATGGTAGTTCTCCTGAATACATCTTGTTGGATACTGACTCAGGCTAGTCGGTTTTCGGTCATCCAAAAGTAAAATTTGTCTCAGTATGCCGAATTAAACTGAACGGCCCTACAGCCAAAACCCTCAGGAATAACAGATACATAAACGGCTAATACAGCGGTTTCAATCAGTCACAGACAGGAGGTGCCGTGATTCTTCAGCAAACCCGGTCCCCACCTCAGCGTAATAGTTGAAAACAACATCCACTCCGAGTTCGAGAAGTTGATTTCTTTCGTCTTCGTAGCGGGCTACCGCAGCTGTTTTGCCCTGATAACCAGCAATCTTCATCATCTGCAATGTCGCCAACATTTCCTGTTGAGACGGTAGCGCCAGCATGACCAGACGGATATCGCAATAGGATGCCTGCTGCCAGAACTCGAGGTCGTCCGCATCGCCAGAGATAACATTAAATGACTCACTCCTCAGTTTTTCTGCCCGGTCTGCATCCGATTCGAGCCCCCACGCGCTTGAGGTATCACTACCATGAAGTGCCTGATAGGCTCCCTTACCTACCCGCCCCATACCGACAATGAGCACATCAAATGATGCCGGCAATTTCAGCGACTGGTGCGCCCCTTCACGTTCAAAGCGATTTATCGTTTTATACATGCGAGCGTAGATGGAATGCGCACGGCGGAAAAACACGGTGCTGATAAGAAATGAAACCGACATGGCCAGGGCAATCATCACCAGCCATTCTTCACCTAGCCAGGACTGCTTAACGCCCATATCAGCAACAATAAGACCAAACTCACTGTAATTACTGAGAGCCAGCGCAGTCAGGTATGCTGTCCGGCCCGACAATCCAAAAATAATAAACGTGAAATAGAAGAGTACGAATTTAATTACGAGCAAGAGCGTCAGCCCTGCCGTCACATACAGCATCTCAAGTGTGGGTAGCGCAGCGAAACCGATTGATAAGAAAAAACCAATAAGGAACAGATCCTTAAAACTCATCAGTGTTTTATAGAGTTCCGAAGACTTATTGTGCCCAGCGACGAGTACACCTAGGATCAGAGCGCCAAGGTCTCCCTTTACACCCAGGGCATCAAACAGCTCGTAGCCTCCTAGCGCAAGAAACAGCCCCGTCAGCGGTAGCAATTCACCATGACCTGAACGCTCCATGACCCAGTAAAGCACCGGCCGAAGCAAAGGTAACAGGAACAGCGCCAGTGCCCATTCATCCGGTACTTTACCGGTGGCTGCTACCAGAAATACTACCGCAACAATATCCTGAACAATCAGAATACCCAGCGCCAGGCGCCCGTGCCGGACTTTCAGTTCTGAAGCCTCTTCGAGCATTTTGACGACGGCTACTGTCGATGAAAAACTCAGAGCAAATGCGACCAGGGCCGCCGTTACCAGATCCACTTCAAACGCCTGGCTTAACCCCAGCCAGGTCGGCACAGGTAAGGCCGCGATACCGAGCAGAATCCAGCTGCCGCTCTGAACAAGAGTGCCACCCCAGACTTCTTTCCGGATAAGGGTGCGGATATCCAGTTTCAGACCAATGGTGAACAACATCAATGTGATGCCAAGCGAGGCCAGCTCATCAAGCAGTGGCGTCGCTTCACGACCCAGTGCATTAAGAACGAAACCTGCAACCAGAAAGCCAATTAAAGGCGGCAGGCTGAACTGTCGAGCCACCAGACCAAACACAAAGGCAATCAGAACCCAGAGGAAATCCATACGCTGTCTCTACCTGTCACAGGAAAATAGGGCAGTCTTCAGAAAGCCGCCTGTATACCGAAATATCCCTGGGTCTCAGATCCGATGCCCTGAATCCCCTGAGCAACACCAATCACTACAGGGACCAGTGCTCTGTACCCGACGATACTGTTCAAGCGCAATTCTGCCCCGGTTCCAACCATGGCCCCGGGATCATCCGATTCCGTCCAGGCTCGCCCACGCTCGAGAAATACGCGTAATTCCAGATCATCCAAGCCTAACGGCCAGATGCTCCAGTTGTCATTGATGGAACTCAACTGAGCCGCATAGACCAGTCGCTCGCGGTCGTAATAACGACCGAGCTGATTCCCGGCGTCAAAGCCGCGAAGACTCAACTGCTCCCGCCCAAAGAGAGAATAGTCCTCCTGTGGCGGCAGACCACCGAGTTGCCATCCCGGTGCACCTTCGGACGCAAACCCTGCATTCAGCGAGAACGTCAGCGACTGACGTCCCGGCAGATCGAACATATAGTTAAACCCGGGCTGAACGTGAACGCCTGAAAAGTCGTCGTTGAGCAGAGAAAAGTCTTCTGCAACCAACTCTGCACCCGGCCCGAACCCTCCGGGAGAATGGAGTAGTCCGCGCTGATCGTTGAACGTCAGTGCGAGGCCAACGCTGTGTCTATCAGCTGCTCGATCTCCGGAGATCACGACGCCGGGCTCTACCCTGTCGATCGATATTCGTCGACTGACCAGCCCCGAATGAAGGCCTAAGCGATCACGCATCGCCTGCACCAACCAGTTTCTCTGAATACGCCACTGCTGATCTTTGAGCACGGTAAATCCGGGCACCGTTTCATTGATATCAAATAATTCATTCTCGACATCGTACCCCAAAAGCCAGCGTTGATACTGATATATCAGAGTCATATCAAAGGCTTTCTGCTCAGTTCCATAGGCGAGATCGACCTGGTAGTTATGGCGCCCCAGCGCATCGGTACCGCCGGTACTGAGCCCAACGTAGGTCGTATCTTCGGTGCCGTAAAATACAGGTAACCAGTAATGCGGGCGAAGCGTCGACCATGGTTCATAAGCAGTGGGTTCAGATGCTTCCACCTGATTCAAGCTTATTGCCTGGGTTGTTGCCGCTTCATAAGCTACACCTGCGCGCGCCAGCGGCAACTCAGTATTTCTCAACAGGAAGCCACCCGCCGTGTATTCCTGTGACCACAGCCGGTCGCCAGTTATCCAGGGGTCAAACGACCTCGCTACATCGATATCATCAGAAGCCAACGACAACGCACTACCGTTCTGCCACTCATAAATTCCGAATTCCCCTGAGTAATCCGCGATAAACAGAAGCCGATCGTCGGCTGTGAATCTCGGTTGCGCCTCGTTTGCCGCCGAATCTGTCAGCAAGGTCCAGTCGCTGTCAGCGACATCCTTACTGGCTAACTCCCAGGATCGTCCCGGAGTTTTAAAAGCTGCAATAATTTCAGTGCCGTCACTCTTTATATCAAACGCACCGACGTACTCACCGTACTCGCCACGCCAGAGCAAGGTCTCAGTGCCATCTTCCGACAGCAACAAGAGATGACTGAAGCCGGCTCTGAAACTCGTGAAAACAAAACCAGAGCCATCCGGCAGCCAGCGCGCATCCGAAACACGGGCTCCCTGAGTCAAGGGCACCCAGTCCCCCTCATCCAGCAACCAGAGGTCAGCAGAATAGCGACCGCTTGCATACGTCAGAGCACGTACTGCGATCACACGCCCATCGGGCAGAACGTCAATCGAGGTAATGTCTCTGCCGTCGGCTATGTCAGTGCAGTCTGCTTCAACGCCTGTGCAACGCTGGAGCACGGGGCGGTCTTCGTCATCGCTGGCTACGTAATAAACCGCCTGACCATCTGATCCACTCACCTGCTGCCGTAATGTAATCTCCGGCAATGACGCCGAGGAGGGAACAACAACAGTCTTCTCTTCGCCAAACCGTTCCTCCATAGCCAGGCGAAAATCCGCCCAGAGAGCCTCGAAGTCGCGACCATAGATACGTCGTGCGGTGCTGTTGAGCATCAGGTATGGAAATATTTCGCCACTATACAGGCTTAGCCACATCTGTAGCTTTTCCTCACCATAGGTCTGGACCAGATACTCAATAAAGAAGGCGCCATACAAGTAGTACTGACCATAGGGCCATTCACGGCTGCTGATCGCCGCTTCACCAAGCGTCGCGAATTCTCCACTGCGTACTTCTTCACGCATCTGCATTTCATACCAGCTTGATGTAAGGCGACCCGTGCCCGCTTCATAGTCTGTCTCCAAATAAACAGCTAAACCTTCAATCAGCATGGGAGAAATCAGAGAGTGCGGAAAGAAGAACAGTACACGTCCAAACACTGAACGAAGTCTTTCGGGCGCCCCACGGCCCATCTCCATGTGCAGGATATGTACGTACTCATGGCGGATAAGCAACGCCAGCCAATCGTCGTAGTTCTCAAGGCCATTGAGATCATGGGGTGGTGTCAGATAGAGCCTGATTTGCGAAAAAGGAAAGAAGGTCGCCCACCCGTTTGCGATGTCCTGATCATCAGAGAGCACCAGCTGGGTTCTGGACGCGGGAGGGGTTGTAAAAAACGGCATCAAGTCACGGTGCGCCTGCTCTGCGATGTTCAGCGAGTGAAGTGCCAGCGCCTCGTAGGCGGGATCTGATGCAGGGTAATGAGCATCAAAATGCTCCGAACTGCGTGTCAGCCACCCCTCAGCTCCGGGGCCGTCCCAGGCAACGGGTTCTGCGATGGCAGTCAAAGGTAATAAAAGAAGTAGCAGGAGCAAACGACAAAACATAATCAGCCTTCCATGAAGAGTCACGCCATCATATCCGAGTCATGTTACTCCGCAAGGTGTATTAGCCGGGCGCGTACCGTAAACTGCGCGCTTTGACTTCTCTGCCGGAACCATGTGATGGAACTTGATATTATTTACGAAGATGAGCACCTGGTCGCAATCAATAAACCCAGCGGCCTGCTGGTCCACCGTAGCGAAATCGACCGCCATGAAACCGCCTTTGCCCTGCAGTTGGTGCGCAATCAGTTAGGCCAACGAGTCTACCCTGTACACAGACTCGATAAACCGACGTCTGGCGTTCTTGTCTTCGCACGTCAACCTGAAACCGCCAGCCTGGTCGTCGAGCAGTGGCGTCAACGCGATATTGAAAAGCACTACCTGGCTATTGTCCGTGGTTATATGCCTGAGTTCACCCATCTCGACTACGCCATGTCCCCACCTGTCGACAAGTACGCGAAGCATGAGCGTATCAAGCCGCCACAGGAGGCCATTACAGATTTCACCTCTCTGGCTCAGGTTGAAATTCCAGTTGCCGTAGACAAGTACCCTCAGTCCAGATATTCACTGATCGACTGTCGTCCTCACACCGGGCGAAAGCATCAGATACGCCGGCACCTGAAACATCTGAGTCACCCTATTATTGGTGATGCCCGATACGGTAAAGGGAGGCACTCGAGATATTTCCGGGATCATATGGATGCACCACGATTGTTACTGCATGCCTGGTCATTGGAGATGTACCACCCGTACACTAATGAACTGCTAACCCTGATTGCCCCACCTGACCGGACAATGCGTCAACTTTTCGACCGCTTCGGCTGGAGCATGGCCTTACCGGAATCATTGCAGTCAGAGCTCCAACACCCTCCGCACCCCTCCATGGATGCCTTTCTGCTACCAGCAGAGCTCCGAACCCCAGAGAAACCGTGACTTACGCACGGTTACCCACACTTTCTGTGGATAACTTTATGGATAAGTTTTTTAAAAGTGGCTGGAACCCGCATGAAACAAGGGGTGCTGTCATTTTGCTGAAAAAATTAACAGTAAATTTTTCCATATAAATCAGTAACTTATAGATTGACAATTCTATCGATAGGAATTTGACACTATCCTGTCAGTCCAGTGACGCCATCCCTTTTTGATGTGTATAACAGGTTCCAGATAGTTTTCTGGTGTCAACACCTGAACGCAGGATTTAAAGCTTTTTTTTGCAAAAATGTCGTAGTTTGTCGCGGGTAAGTTTCCCACAATTTCTGTGGATAACTTTGTGAGTAATAATTTAAAAACTCATTCCAGCCCAGATAAAATGGGCATAACACTCAGATTGTATATTTTTTAACCAAGTAAAAAACCTATATTTTTCAATGACTTATGAAAATCAATAGATACTTTCATATTTTCTACGCCAGATTGACACATTTATTCGGCCACCATTGAAGATGTGCATAACAACGCACCAAAATAAACCCAGACGCACTGAAAAAAACCTGAAAGCGGCGTTGACATTCCGTTTTCTGACAGGACGTGCGACAGAGCCTGAAATTCCCGAAAAAACTTCCCTTCTGAATAACTACCAGCACAATTTGTGGATAACTTAAGCAAAGCCGCATGAAGGCTGATATCAGGTTATTCACAACTGACAACAGAGTATTCGTCTGGCATAAAAAAACCCGCCGAAGCGGGTTTCTAAGATGGTGCAACAAGCATGTCTGCTTATATGCCGAGTCGCTCTGCAAGCTTATCTGCTTCCATATACCCCGGTATCAGCTGGCCATCCGAAGTGACAATAGCGGGGGTACCGCCAACACCGATAGCACGACCCAGATTGTATTGTGCTGCTACCGGAGACTCGCAGGAAGCCGTGGATACCAGCGACTGCATTTCACCGCGCTTCTCATCAAATGACTTCATGGCCGACTCTCTGTCAGATCCGGAAGCATTCCGTACACGACTATATGCACCAGACAATTCGCCCTGCAATGATTTAATTTCTGTCATAGCGTCAGCACGATCACCCTTGTCCTGGCACCATACGTAGTTAATCTTATTGTAAGATTCGGTGTAACCACCGGTCTGATCAAAAATACCTGCGCGCGGATACGCGAGGTAACGGACAGTTATACCCTTCGCATTGATATCGTCCATTTCTTGATGGAGCTTCTGGCAATAGCCACAATCAATGTCCGTAAACACATTAATGACTGCCTTCTCATCTCCCTTCGCAGGAAATACGACCGTATCAGCATCGGGAATGGATGCCATTTCTTTCTTGCGTAACGTCACTTTGCGCAGGTCACTGACGTTATCCAGCCCGCCCTCACTGAATTTGTACAGGGTATTCTGATAGATGAGGTAGTTGAGGTCAGGAGTCATATGCATTAAAGACCCATCGATCATAACCACTTCATAAATCTGACCATCACCCAGTGATACCACCTCGGTGACATCAGCCCGCGGGCCAAGCACTTCCTTCATCTTGGCTTCGATGGTTTCTTTCAGCTTCGCATTGTCAGCGAGAGCCGGCGCGCTCATCAGCATGGCAGCGACCAGCGCGGTCAGTGTCTTCTTCATATCTTTGCTCTTCTGCATTCGTATGTGGCTTTCTCTCAACAGGCTGACCATAGCAGGAAACCGTATCTTTCAGGCACAAAAAAACGGGCGCGAGGCCCGTTTTTCGGTAAAGAAAGGTATTCCCGGAGGATTATACCTTTTCTTTGATACGTGCAGACTTACCGCTACGCTCACGCAGGTAGTACAGTTTCGCCTGACGCACGTCACCACGACGTTTAACAGCAATGCTGTCAACCAGTGGGCTGTGAGTCTGGAAAGTACGCTCAACGCCGACACCGTGAGAGATCTTACGTACGGTGAAAGCAGAGTTCAGGCCACGGTTACGCTTACCGATAACCACACCTTCGAACGCCTGCAGACGCTCACGGTTGCCTTCTTTTACTTTTACCTGAACGACAACAGTGTCACCAGGGCCAAAAGCTGGAACAGCGTCTTTCAGCTGCGCGTTTTCAATCTGCTGAATGATTGGGTTCTTGTTGCTCATTGTTCGCTCCTTAACAGTCTGACGAGTGCTCAGCCGCGTTCTCGTCAAGGTATTCTGTCAATAACTTTCGTTGCTCGGTTGTCAGTTCCAGTTCAGCCAGTAAGTCTGGTCTGCGTTGCCAGGTTCGGCCCAGTGCCTGCTTTAAGCGCCACTGGCGGATTTTCTCGTGATTACCGCTCAACAGTACCTCAGGTACCGCTTCACCTTCATACACTTCAGGCCGGGTGTAGTGCGGACAATCCAGCAAGCCATCCATAAAGGAGTCCTGCTGTGCCGACAGTTCGTGCCCCAATACACCAGGCACCAACCGGATCACGGCATCCATCAACGTCATGGCGGGTAATTCACCACCGCTGAGCACGAAATCACCGACAGACCATTCTTCGTCGATTTCCGCCTCAATCAGACGTTCATCAATACCCTCGTACCGCCCGGCAACCAGGATCAGCTTGTCATGCTGAGCAAGCTCAAGCACACCCTCCTGATCCAGTTTGCGGCCCTGTGGCGACATATAAATCACCTTAGCGCCTTCACCGGCCGCTGCCTTCGCAGCATGGATGGCATCCTTTAACGGCTGAATTTTCATCAGCATTCCGGGGCCACCGCCGTACGGTCGATCATCCACCGTCTGGTAATTGTCGTAAGCGTAATCTCTTGGATTCCAACAGGTCACACTGACTTTATCCTGTTTGACTGCGCGTCCGCTGACACCTTGCTGGGTCAACGCCTGAATCATTTCAGGAAACAGAGTTACAACACCAAACCACACCGGTCTTCACTCCTCTCTGGCCCTGTTGGCCAGGGGTTAAAAATCCGGGTCCCAGTCTACCTGGATCACACTGCTGTCCAGATCGACCTCAAGAACATATTGCTCTACAAAGGGAAGTAAACGTTGCTGCTGATCGATGCTGCCCTCACAAGGCGTCACCGTCATCACCTGATTACCACCACCAGAATCAAACAGTTCTTTCACCTGGCCCAGCACCACACCTTCGGTATTTACTACCTTGAGTCCGATCAGCTGGAACCAATAATGTTCATCTTCTTCAAGCTCAGGAAGCGCCTCTTCAGGAACCCCGACCTCACACTGATGTAAGCTCAATGCCAGATCACGGTCTGTAATGCCCTGAAGGCTTGCCACCAGACCTTTACCCTGAGGTTTACCCTGAAGTACTTTGAATTCCTGCCAGCGATTATCCTTACGGATGTGCCAGACAGGGTACTCCAGAATGTTTGTCATCGGCTGCGTGTAGGAATACACCTTCACCCACCCTTTGATGCCAAACGCAGTGCTTATTTTTCCCAGAACGCGAATGTTCTCAGACACTGCTTACCCCCGGTTAAGCTGAATTACGCTTCTTTTTTAGCAGCGTCTTTCAGCAGCTTCTTAACACGGTCAGTTGGCTGTGCGCCTTTACCTACCCAGTACTCAACGCGTTCCAGATCGATACGCAGAGCTTCTTCCTGGCCACGAGCAATCGGGTTGAAGAACCCAAGGCGCTCGATAAAGCGACCGTCGCGAGGCATGCGCGCGTCAGCTACGTTGATGTGATAAAAAGGACGTTTTTTAGAGCCGCCGCGGGCTAAACGAATAACTACCATAAAGTGTGTCTACTCCGGTCGTTTTATCTAGTGGCGGGTTTTGAAATCGCCCACCGTTCAACATCCCTCAAGACCAGCGTTACGCAGTTAGCGTGCTGCCGACTTGAAGGGCCTGGGGGCCGCCGTACAGGCAACCCACACAAAAGGGCGCGTAGTGTACGCTAACTGCCCCCAAAACCGCAAGTAAAAGAGCGGCCCGGGAAGCCCGACCAATACAGCATTGTATTCAGGCGCAGGATAGATAATATTCGCGCATTCTAAGATCCTCTCCAGGCTAAGTATTATGAGCACTATCCAGACGATTCAGGACAAAGCCCTCGCCCTCAAGAACAACCGCGCTTTCGAGTTGTTTGTGGTGGGGGTCATCATTATCTCAGCGCTTCTCGTGGGGGCGAAAACCTACGCCATTCCGGATGCCGTATCACAGATGATCGTCTGGCTGGATGTCGGTATCACCTTCCTGTTCCTGTTTGAGATCATCGTCCGCTTTATTGCTGAGCCCAATAAGAAACGCTTCTTCCACAATGGCTGGAACGTCTTTGACACTCTGGTCGTGGTTGTCAGCCTGATCCCGATTGATAACAGCGATATGGCTCTGGTAGGCCGGCTTGTCAGGGTCTTCCGGGTGCTTCGTATGGTCTCGATCATCCCTGAGCTGCGCATGCTGCTGAACTCTCTGGTACGCGCACTGCCTCAGCTCGGATACGTTGTGCTGCTGATGTTCATCATCTTTTATATCTACGCAGCCATCGGCGCGACCTTCTTTGCGCCCATTAATCGTGAACTCTGGGGTGACATTACCATCTCTATGTTGACCCTCTTCCGGGTGATGACCTTTGAAGACTGGACCGACGTTATGTACGAGACCATGAAGGTCTACCCTCTGTCATGGAGCTTTTATCTGTCGTTCATTTTCTTCACCGCGTTCGCCTTCCTTAATATGGTGATCGGCATCGTCGTTAACGTACTGGAAGATGAACACGCCAAAGAGCGAGCAGAGAAGGACGAAGAAGAAGGCAACGCTTCCATGAATGATCTGCGTGACGAAATACAGGAGCTGAAGTCCATGATTGCTCGCCTCGAGCAACGCAGGAGCAGTGATCAGTAAATATTGCACTTTTATGACATGGGAATGACTTTCGAGGTCATTTCCGTCATATAATCGCGCTCTTCATCAAGACCCTAAAGTCACCGACGGACCCAGTTCCATTGTCGCGACCGGATTCAGGTAAGGTATGAACTACACTCTTTTCGACTTCCTCCAGCTCATTGGTGCCCTGGGCATCTTTATTTTCGGTATGAAGATCTTCAGTGAAGGCCTTCAGAAAGTGGCAGGGAGCCGCCTCAAGTCGGTGCTTAGCGGCATGACCCGAAACCGTGTTACTGGTGTGTTCACCGGCTTCGCTACGACCACCATCACCCAATCATCGACGACAACGACCGTGATGGCCGTCAGTTTCGTAAACGCTGGTCTGCTGACATTCGTCGAGTCAACGGGTGTGATTATGGGCGCCAATATCGGTACCACAGTGACCGCCTGGATCGTCGCTCTGTTTGGCTTCAAGATGAAGATCACCCCCATCGCCATGGCAGTGATCGGTCTCTTCTTCGCTTTCCTGTTCTCCAAGAACAGCCGCTTACGCAACATCGCCGAGACCATGGTTGGCTTCGGTATTCTGTTTATTGGCCTTGAGTTCATCAAAAATGGCGTGCCTGACATTCGCAGCAACCCGGAGATACTGGAGTTCCTCGATATGTTCACGGGGTTCGGCTACGCCTCACTGCTTATTTTTGTAGTCATCGGCACCCTGCTCACCCTTGTTATGCAATCATCTTCGGCGGCTACAGCGGTGACACTGGTTATGCTGTTTGAGGGCTGGATATCCTTTCCGCTGGCGGCTGCTATGGTTCTTGGGGAAAACATTGGTACCACAGTCACCGCCAACCTCGCCGCTATGGTGGGGAACGTTCACGCGAAACGGGCAGCCCGCTTCCACCTGATATTCAATCTGATCGGGGTTGCCTGGATGTTGGCCGCCATTTATCCGGTCATGCACCTGATTGATATGGTGGTCCAGAACTTCTCAACGGCACCGGTTTCTATTCTGAGCGATGCCCCTGAAGCCAGACCCAACGCAACCCTGGGCCTGTCGCTCTTCCATACCTCGTTCAACATCCTGAATGTCATCCTGCTGTTTGCCTTTATTCCTTATATCGTGCGCTTTATCGAACGCATTCTTCCGGAGACCGCGGGCGGGGCTGACGACTTCCGCCTGAAGTACATCAGTGCTGGTGTGATGACCTCTCCTGCACTAGCGCTGGAACAGGCCCAGAAGGAAGCTCAGCAGTTTGCCGGGATACTTAATCGTATGCATGCTGACGTCGATGAACTTCTGTTCGACAACAAGGCATCAAGATCCAGGCTACTCAAGCGCATCGCTGCGGCTGAAGAAGCCACGGATCAGCTGGAAATCGAGATTTCCGACTATCTCGTCCGGGTCAGTGAGAACACCAACCTTGAGCACGACCTGACAGAGCGCATTCGCTTTCTCCAGACCATGATCAACGATATGGAGCGCATCGCCGACATCTACTTCCAGATTTCGAAACTGTCAGAACGGCTGCATGAAGCACGAAGCCATTGGCCGGATGATGCCCGGGCTGACATGGTGCAAATGATGGAAGCACTCAGAGCGGCTGTAGAGAATATGCAGCAAAGTGCCTCAATGGAGCCTTCGGAAGTCAGTCTGGAGCGCGCTATCGAGCTTGAAAATCGTATTGACGAATTACGTGACTCTTTCCGTGACACCCACTTCCTCCGTCTCGAAAATGGCGACTACAGCCCCCGTGCCGGCGTCATCTTCATTGATGTCCTCAACCGGATTGAACGCATCGGCGACCATATCCTCAACGTCAATGAGTCTGCGGCGAACCACCGACTCAAAGCGCAGCGCGTGTAATCCCGAATGGCAGTCTGTTCACTGTGGGGAACAGACTGTCGCTGAAATTACAGGAACCAACGACCTGTCTGGCTCTCTCACAGAGACATACTCTCTGTGAGGAGCACATCATGAGCACTTCAGCCTCAACAACGAACACCCTTTTCAAGCCTCTGAATCTTGGTTCGCTTGAAATCCCCAATCGCATCATCATGGCACCGTTAACGCGCTGCCGCGCCATCGACCACCTGCCCAATGAACTGATGCGTGAGTATTACACCCAGCGTGCCAGCGCAGGCCTGATCATCACTGAATGCACTATGGTCACACCGCAGACGTCGGCCTTTGCCAGTGAGCCTGGTATCTACTCTGACGCACAGGTTGCCGAGTGGAAAAAAATCACGGATTCAGTTCATGCCGCTGGCGGGCGGATATTCATGCAGATCTGGCACGCGGGGCGCGCCGTTCACCCTGAGCTTAATGATGGAAAACCCGCGGTTTCCGCCAGCCCGATAGCTATCGAAGGTGGGTCAACAACCCCAGAAGGGCAATTCGAATATCAGAAACCAGAAGCACTCACTGAAGATCAGATTCAGGATCTGGTTAATGACTTCCGTAAAGGCGCTGAGAATGCCAAAAAGGCAGGATTCGACGGTGTTGAAGTACACGGTGCAAACGGCTACCTGCTGGATCAGTTCCTGCGTGACGGTGCAAACAACCGTGACGATAACTACGGTGGCTCATGGCACAACCAGGTACGCTTCCTGACCGAAGTACTGGACGCAGTCAGCGAAGTATTTACACCACACCGGGTCGGCGTGCGTTTCTCGCCATTGAATAGCTTCAACGACATGAAAGACAGTGACCCGGTGGCATTGGTTAAATACCTTGCGGCACACCTGAACCCGAAGGACCTCGCCTATGTCCATCTGATGCGCGCTGACTTTCTGGGCGAACAGAAAGCAGACGTGGTGACGCCGTTCCGCTCGCTCTATAACGGCCAGTTAATTCTTAATATGGGATATAGCCCTGAAGAAGCCGCTGATACCGTCGACTCTCACAATGCGGATGCAATCGCGTTCGGCACTGCGTTTCTTGCCAACCCTGACCTGCCAGAGCGCATTCGCCAGGGAGCAGAACTCAACGAACCCGACCCGAATACCTTCTACACGCAGGATGAAAAAGGGTACACCGATTATCCAGCGTTAGAGACCGCCGACGCGTAATCCTAAGCACATAATCTGAAAGCAATGGCCGGGCATATTGCCCGGCTGTTCTTTTATATTCCCTCCGGGCCTTCAGTCCGTGTTGCAATAAAACGGATATTTCAAAACATAAAAAGAACAATTCTCAGTCGTCTGGTTCATTACAAAAAACCACTCCTGACCCTAGTATTTACAGGCTTTTCGGCTTGTTCCGCACGCGTGCTCGCGCTATCGTTACCGGAGATATCTACTCAACCCGGAGCATCCCATGAAAGGCAGCCAACGCGTCATTGATCAATTACAAAAACTTCTCAATTGTGAATTGGCCGCCCGCGATCAGTATTTCGCTCACTCGCGCATTTACGAAGACATGGGGCTGAACAAACTCTACGAACGGCTTAGCCACGAAATGGAAGAAGAAACCCAGCACGCAGATGTGTTGGTACGACGCATTCTTTTCCTGGAAGGCACTCCCGACCTGTCTAACGCTGACGACCTCAATGTTTGTGAGACGGTACCTGAAATGCTTCAGGCGGATCTGGACGTTGAATACTACGTGGCTGACCTCCTCAAAGAGACGATGGCAATCTGTGAAGAAGAAAAAGATTACCAGACGCGTGAATTGCTTCAGCCACTGCTTTACGACACAGAAGAAGATCACGCTCGTTGGCTCGAGCGTCAGTTGCGACTGATCAAAATGATCGGCATTGAGAACTACCTGCAATCACAAATGTGAAGCTCTCTTTTTTATCAAAATAAGAAGCGCCATTATGGCGCTTTTTTATGTCTGCTATTAACTTACATCAACTTTCCCAACGCGTGCTCTACAACCTGAACTCGCTCTTCCATTGTATGAGGGTGTGCAAGCAAGCCTTCGATAACGTAAACCATCAAACGCGCATCCAAGACTGCTGCGGCAGGGTCCAGGCCTGCTTTAACCAATTCAGATACTGACAGCTGCTCTACCATCTGATGGAAACGGTCATGCCAGTCGCGTACGACCTCGGAATGCGACACTCTGGAATGAACATCCGTCATCAATGAGCCTGAACTTTCGAATTGCTCAATCAACTTCAGCACCCGTTCCGTCAGAGGGGCGTTCTGCATGGCGATCACTTGAGGCATTGCCTGCATCACTTCACGGTTAAGCACCGCAACCAACAGGTCGTCCTTATTCTCGTAGTACCAGTAGATGGTATTCGCAGCAACGCCCGCAGCCTTAGCAACACTGGCCATCGACGTTTTGTCATAGCCCTGCTCTTTGAACAATGCCATAGCGACCGCTTCTATTTCTTCTCGTTTGATCTTCTGCTCTACGTGACGCTTGTTACGTGCCATTAACTGCCCAGCCACTTTCTTGATTGACGTTTAAGATACAGATGCGCTATCTTGAATGCCATTCAAGAAAAGAAAACCGAGAACAAAAGGCTAATACCATGAACGTATTGTCAGAGAATCGATTGAAAGGAACATTCGTAAATCAGGGTGTCAGTTGTGCAGCAACCCTTCACAGACCCACTACCGCCAAGGGCCCATATCCCACCATTCTGATGGTGCATGGTTGGGGTGGAACTCAACTCACACTAGTAACCGGCTTTATCGACGCATTTAACGAGGCAGGCTTTGCAGTGCTTACATTCGACTATCCGGGTTGGGGCGACAGCGAAGGCTTACCGCGCAATACCATCAGCCCCTGGAAGCGTGAAAAGACCGTCGAGGCGGCCTTGGCGTATACAAAGTCGCTGGCCGACGTTGATCAGACAAACATCATTCTCTGGGGGAGTTCCTTTGGCGGTGGCCATGTTGTGAAAACGGCAGCAGAACATCCCGAACTTCGCGGCGCGATTGCTCAAGTGCCGATGCTTGACGGTATGCTGGCAGTAAAAGCGGTTCCGCCAGCACGTATGATCCGCTTTGGGGTCGATATGATGCGCGATATGCTCAACCCGTTCGCAGCACACTACGTACCGATTGTCTCACCGGAAGGCGAATACTCCTCAATGGACCGTGACGGAGCATGGCGAGTGGAAGGCTGGATTTCAGACACATTGAAGCGCGAGAACGATAACCGTGTTGCAGCACGCTCACTGGCTACGATGGGCTTCTACCGCCCGCGGAAACATCTGAAAAGCATAAAAATCCCGATGTTAATTATTGGTGCCACCCGAGACACCGTAGCACCGTTTGATGAGGAAAAAGTACGTAAGCTGTCTTCTGAAAAGGTGGAGATACAAACCATCGACGCCAACCACTTCGATCCATATCTGGATCACTGGTTTGAAGATAACATTGCAAGACAGCTAAATTTCATTAAAAAGCTGGTGCCTGCAAACTACTGATCATGAGGTAGCAGGAAAATCTTCCGCGTTTCTTCCATGTATTGCTCAAATAACCCCTGAGCTTTCATCTCGCTCAACACCTGCTGCAGAGGTTGAGCGAGGTCGGCGTGCCGTCGGTGAAGCACGGGATATACAACAATATCATCCTCAAATTCTGCGACGCGAATACCTGAGATAGTCAGCCCCAGTGACTCTTTCAACGCCGAGAGGCGCCCCGGGAAGTCCACAAATACATCGGAGCGTCCTGCCAATAACTTATGAAGCCCCTGCTCCGGGCTCGTAATGGCGAACAGATAGCCCTCAGGCAAGTGAGCGGCGAGCATGTCACCCAGCGGCTCAACCCCACGCAGGTATTCAACCCGATAACTTGCCTTCTCCAGGTCGGCGAGACGCTCAAGCTGAATATCCGGATCAACCGTCGCATACCCATACTTAGTCGTAAGAATCGACTCCCGCACGATAACAGCCGCAGGGTTATCGTTCTCGTAACCTGCAGCGCGTAAGCCCTCGACGTCGATTTTACCGGTGTTTAATAGAGTATTAGCGCGAAGTGGAGGATAGACACCATATTCCAGCGTAATACCTAAGCGATCAAACGCCTCAGAGATAAGCCGGTGATACCAGGCCATCGTCAGGCTCTGAGCTGGGTCAGCCGAATAGGCCATGGTGAATATTGGTCTGTCTGAAGCGCTTTCTGAGTGAGAGAGAATTGAGATAAATAAAAGAAGAGAAATACAGACGCGGCCGACACATTGCGACCAGCTGAAACGTATCATAAATCAAACCTGTAAATGCCTGAACAAACCAGCAGGACAGTAATAGATCCTTATCGTTGTCACACATTGCCAGCGAGCTATAGCTATATAATAGCAGGGCGTTGATAAATTACTTAATACATTCTGCTGCCTAAGATGCCATTCAAGCACTAGCACTCATCATCTCGACACAAATACACCGCATCACCGACGCGGACCTTTCCCTCCTCAAGAATATCACCGTACACACCAAGATTCTGCTCAGCTTCGCGGACGATGGTTCTGAGCACCTGCGGGTCTTTCGATATTCCATGCTGTTCACGAACAACGGAACCGCACCTTGGTGCTGTATCAGAACATAAAATAGTGACCTCACCGACCTTCAAAGAACAACCAACCCAGGCTTGTTCAACCAGCCCTTCCATTTCAGGGAATGTTTCCACAACAAGATTTGGCCGGAAGCGCTCGATCTGCCAGTCCGAATCTGGATTCCTAGTCTTCAGATACTCAAGACTGGCCGTAGAAATAATATGAAACGGAGAGACCAGAAAGAAACTACCCAACACAGACACATACGTCTGCATCTCTTCGGGTAAATTATCGAGATCTGGAAGAGGCTCTCCGGGTAGGCGTTCGAACGTCGCTTTTAATTCATCAAGCCAGGTGTGATCGTCTTCTTTAAAACGCTGATAAAACCCCTTATCAGAAGCAGGCCTTAAAGCCTGAATGCGACTGGGCTGACCAACTAGCTCTGACAGTTTTACATCCACGTCCTCCGCATCTGATGGAAGACACTGACCATCAGGAAAGCGAATAGTGACACCACTGTGAATATCGCTGGGGTCAGTAAATTGTGCGCGACACTGCAAAAGTTGAGGGCGAAACTTACAGCTCTGAATCTCCTGACGAACGACATCCTGAACCGCCAGAATTCGATCGCCTCGTCCCCCCATACGCTGTACATCAGCCTCTGACAATGCCTCACCCGCCATCCCTTTCACCGGGTAACGCCAGACTGATTTAACCGTACCTACTTTAATCATCAGAACCTCCTCGTATCACCAAAGTAAACGAGCAAGTTCACAGGAACCATACGTTATAAGACGTAGCTATGTGGCGAGCTGCAATGCAGGCGGAACAATAAGGACTGAAGGTTAACGGCCAGTTTCACTGAATGCCTGCCGTACCTCTTTCATATAGAGATCGAACAAGCCTTCTGCTTTCATTTGAGCAAATACCTCAGCCAGAGCATCCGCAAGATCAGTATACTGTATATTGAGGTAAGTATAGTGCGGCACTTGCTCTTCAATATCGGAGATATAAATCCCTTTACCACGAAGCCTCAAATCATCCGCATCCAGCAGCATACGGCCCCTGAAATCTACCAGCACATCGGTACGCCCCGCGATCAACTTAGCGATGCCCTGTTCAACTTCCGATACCTCAGAGAGGCTATCCTCATCAATGTATTCAGAAAGTATCTGCTCCAGCGGCTCGACACCGCGGACAAATTCGACACGATAGTCTTTCCTACGAAAGTCTTCCCATTTGGTAATTTTCAAATCAGGATCGGTTACGGCAACAGAAAAGGCCACTTCAAGCAGCGTCTGATTGACCCGTACAGCCTGAGGGTACACTTTGCTATACCCTTCTGGACGGATGGCCTCGGCATCAACCTGCCCCTGCTCTAGCAACATACCGGATCGAACTGGCGGATAGACACGTGCAACAAACTCACGATCCAGCCGACGGAAGGCCTCCCTGACCACCATATCGTACCAGCGCATCGTAATACTCTCGGCAGGATCGGCAGAGTAAGCGATGACGAACGGGGCCTCGCTCACATCCGCACCATCATTGCTGGCCAGACACAGCTGCCAGGGTAGCAGCGCTGACAGCACCACAACCCAACACTTCACTAATGCCTGAAAGCCCAAAGCCTGACTCACTTCACCTTCCGGGAGATCAACAGAATCATAACAATCTCAATATCGAACCATATTTCAGGATAGTTGAAGTATGCCGGAAGGCACAAGATAAAGAGCTTTGGTCGCCACTCAACTGAAGGGAATCTTATTCCCAGCAAATACACGGTTAAGCTTTCAAATCACCCTGTAGGAGCGATTCAGCCAGCTTGCCTGGCTATTCGCGATACCCTGCTCGATGAAACCTAATCCCACGCTTGTAGGAAATGAGATGGACCCGTCCCCCTTGTGCCATGATGAGATTGCACAACA
>CAJWBH010000011.1 GCA_913019975.1 Thalassolituus maritimus
CGGTGCCTGCATTCACTGTATTAACACCCGTGAAGTCGATACCAGCCGAGGTCAGAGCGTTGGCATCAGTCACATCAAAAGTATCTGCGCCTGCAGAGCCCTCTATCGAGCCGCCCCCGAGATTAATATCATTAACACTAGTGACAGAGAAGTCTGTAGTACCGAGCGTTATCTCATTGTCAGCTCCAGTCAGCTGAGCATTATTTAACGTAGTGTTACCATTCTCGATAGTAACTTTGCTCGCGACAGCCATAGCCTGACCGTCAGTACCAAAGTCGATTGATGCACTATTACCAATCGTTAGTTCTGTAGCAGCGCTATTATTATGAATATTAAGAGTGTCAGTACCATTACTCAGATCTACTGAGCCGCCTAATCTAATGGTGTCGCCATCAATATTAATCGATGCGGCTTTCGCAGTACCTTCGAGGTTAATCGCGCTATTATATAAATCGGACGCATCTCGTGCAGTCAAAAACACCTGTTGAGCACTCAATTCTCCTGTACTACTAATAGCATTTGTACCTACGGCGTCTGTTACATCAGCTGTAATTTCAAAACCAACCAGTCCACCTTGATTAAAACTTATATAACCAGCACCGCCTGCTCCGAGACCAAGGAGATTTCCGACAGTAATATTGGCGGCGTTATTAACTTCCGCCCCAATAGCAATGAAATTATTATTCCTAGTGTGTGCTACACCCTCAGCATCGTTGATAAAATCAACGCCACTTTCAATAGTAATTTTCCCATTGGCATCAGTCTTTAAAAACAAAAGATTATTGTAGTTTTCAGCCTCATCATTACCTTGAAAGAAATCCTGGGTACCAGCATCAACGCCACCAGACAACCCCATCCCTGATACCACTAAACTATTAACATCAATTATTGCTGTACCCGCAATTGTCATACCATTCGGATTGACAAGGATAATATTACCGTTTGCTTTCAACAGGCCAGCAATCTCACTTGCCGATCCAGTAATCTGGTTAACCAAAATATTGCTAGGGTCACTTTGAAGAAACTCAATACCATATCCTTCAGCAATATCAAAACTGATCCAATTAGCCAGTGCTCGGTCGCCTGTCACATTGTAGACAGCGGAGTTACCTGCTTCGATACCATCAATAGAAGCACTACTATCAATTGTCACTGGACTAGCCCCCGCAGCCAACTCTGGCAGATTTGCCGCCCACGCAACCGGCGCTACTACCTG
Organism: Thalassolituus maritimus; assembly: GCA_913019975.1. Lineage (GTDB taxonomy): Bacteria > Pseudomonadota > Gammaproteobacteria > Pseudomonadales > Oceanobacteraceae > Thalassolituus. Next base: position 1,217 of record CAJWBH010000011.1, read on the forward strand.
CCCTGCAATTAAAGTGACATATACCCCACCTTTCAGGCCATCACGTACCCCGGCAAGGGTGGTACTCAGGGCTGATATAGCAACGCTCAGGGCATTTCTTCTGAAACTGTTTGATACGGTCTCAATGCGTTTTTTCGTGTAGTGGGTCATTGTCACTGCTCTCATTGCAAGGAGGGCTGAGCCCTCCGGTAGCTTATCCATGTGTACCGGCTGTCTGGTCGCCGGCGCTGCGCTTTTGTGCGTCAGAAATAAAAGTTGATGTCAGCGAATACTTCGATGGCATCAGGATTGTTATTCAGTGGTTCGGTACTGGCGTCACCATCCTGTGGGTCCAGGCTCGACTTGCCGTATACTGGGGTAGCAACAGACACTTTGCTGCTGAAGGTCGAACCCCAGCTTGCTTTAAATACAAGACCAGCAGCACTCATCTGCGCCCACTCGTCTTCTGCCAATGTACCGCTATCCGTTATGAAACCGCCGTTCTGAATGCCGTATGCAAGATCAAATAAAATACCGGCCTGGAATACATCGTTCAGGGTATTTCTACCGAATAGATTCCACTCAGGGAGGTCGAAGTACCACTCGTTACTAATAAATGCGGATTTATCAGCAGAAAAGTCGCCGACCTGAAAACCGCGAACGCCCGTTGAGCCACCCATACTGAACTGCTCAAACGAAGGGAGCGACTGGTCAGTATGCTGAAGGCGAACGCTGGTCAGTAAGCGGCTGTATTTCTCGGTAAATGGCAGAGGAATGAAGAATAGCGAGCTGGTATCAATCGCCGTGCGCACATAATTTTCATCAGCACCCTCAACAACGTCGGTCTGGAAGCTACCGTACTGAACGCGGAGATTCGCTGTGTTGAGCATACGAATACCCGATTGGCTCAGGCCATCGATGTAGAAGTTCCACTCACCCGCCACTACGTGATCTTCGGTCGACAGAAAATCGATATAACTCTCTACCGTTGAGGTTTTATCGGTAACTGCCAGCCCCGTCGACATATTAAAGTCACGGGTACGGCGAATCTGATAGTCGTAACGAAGCGCGTAGGTAGTATTTACACCGCTAATTTCCAGGGCATTAATAATGCCACCGTCTTCATCTACAAGATCAAAGGTGTTGCGATCGGCACTGATCGTCACCCGGTTGCGCAGGTTAAATACAGGCAACGAGTAACTGATCTGACCGAGGTTGCTGTGCGCCTCCCGCGTACCAATTTCATCTGCAAGACCGTCACCCGAATCATTCTGGCCGATATCTTCAGAACGTAGCAGGCCGATGCTCAGGTTGTCGCCAATGCCCGCCGGGTTGTGCCATTGCATGTTGCCGTATGCGCGCGCTTTACCTGTAAACCGAGCACCGTGATTATCAAAGCGCACGAGATAAGAGAAATCATCTTCCTCACGAACCACCAAGCGAAGCCGTGTTTCACCTGGGTTATTACCAGCGCTGAACGCACCGGTCAGTGTCATGCCGGGCAGATCATTAAGAATATAAAGCGCTTCTTCAACCTGCTGGCTGGTTACGATGCCACCAACGATATGCTCCAACGGAGACTCAAGCAGCTCCTCGCTGTAACGCTCGTTACCCAGAGCCTCAAGTTGACCAAGGCGCCCTTCCATCACAGTAAAAGTCACTACGCCGTTCTCAACTTCCTGTGCAGGCAAAAGCACACGCGCCAGAAACAGCCCACGCTTGCGGTAATAAATCGTCAGCAGGTTCGCAATTTCTTCCAGATCGGCAAAACTCAGACCGCGGCTCCGTTTCTGATCACGGATTAACTCAATCAGCGCCTGCATATCTTCATGAGTCAGGTCATCAACGTCTGAATCACTGCCAATATCGCGCAGATATGCCGTGATCTCACGAAGTTCATCCGGCGTATAACCAGCATCACCACGCTGGTCTTCCTTCATATAAACGATGCGCAAACGTTCAGCCTCAGCCAACACACCTTCGCGCGTGATACCAAACTCAGGGAACTCTTCCAGACGCTCAAAAGCGAATTTATTTACAAGGATACGAGGACCCGCATCACGATCATTAATATCTGGGATATCGCCATCCGTGCTTGGCATCAGATCCTTCTGACGAGAACGCTGACGGTAATCTTCATCTGCGTCAGGTTGATCATCAGGCGCATTTATACCAAACACATCACGTAAAGAAGATGCCTGTTGAACCGAAACACCGGGGACTACCGGGTCAGCAGCCTGGACCACGCCAGAAGCAAAAAGTGACAGTAACGACAACGTAACACCCCGGCGCACGGACGCACCCAGGCTGGAATGAATCAACATATCCTTGTTCCTTAAACGTGCAGGCACGGCCGCACGCATCTGTGTTTTAACAAGAAGCAGTAGAGCCGGGAGGCGGCCCACGTAACGATCTCTATGAGGAAAATTCTGAGACATCCTTGCCCTACTGAAATTGCAATCCGTTTAGCGCCTGCTCGGGGCAGAGCTGCATAAATCGGGCCTTATCAACGCCATATTGACGCCACACCCGGTAAAAATCGGCGGCATTATAGCAACATGATCAGAGCTTGAATACCGGCCTGTTAAAACACATGAAAGACGAATTCGATCTCTGAACGGGAGTTTACCCAAAGAGAATCACACAGCAAAGAGGCTCGCCGGACAGAAAGTCAGGCAGGGCTGAAATGGGAATTTATATTATTGAGTAGCCACTCAACAGAGTTATTCCCCGGAACGAGGCTGATTTCTGCGAACGGTCGTATCTTCACCCTGCCCACTCGGTACTGAGATAACAGGCGCTACAGACTGATTCGGACCCACGGTAACCTCAAGCATCCCGACACTGATATTATCGCGGCCACCACTGTGATTCGCATCATCAATTAAGCGGTAGCAACACTCGAGTGCTGGACGGTGCGTTGCCAGAACATGTTGCAGCTCGGCGTTATCGAAATACTCAGTCAGGCCATCAGAACAGAGCATCAGCAATGCACTTTCAGTTAAACGGTAGGTTTTGAGGTCGGGCTCCACATCCTCCTGGACCCCCAGTGCACGGGTGATGTGGTTACGCACATCGCTGGTTCTGGCCTCTTCCTCGGTGAGCGTACCCGCATCAATCATTTCCTGAACCACGCTATGGTCACGGGTCAGCTGCGTCAGCCCCTTAAGGCTCCAGTGATACGCACGGGAATCGCCAACATGGGCCACCGTGAGTTGATCCTGCCACACCACAGAAAGAACCACCGTCGTTCCCATGTGAGAAAAATCCGGGTTCTCCGCTTTCGCTTCAATGATAGACAAGTTGGCCTTGTGAATGCCGCTACGAACCGCAGACTGAATCATCAGTTTCTGTTGCTCAGGGGTACAAGCAAGGAACGTCGGGGTAATCAGCTGACTGAAACAAAGACTGATCGTCTGAATGGCAATCCGGCTGGCAAGCGCGCCACCGCTGTAACCACCCATACCGTCGGCCACAACAACGTACGCGAATGGCTGATCAGGATGAGCAAACCACGTAATTGCATCCTCATTTTCCTCCCTGATCTGGCCGATATCCGTGCGACCATTTACTGCAAGAGAGACGCTTCTGCTCATTCCATTTTCCATATCTCAAGTGAACAGAGCACTCGCCCTCCGGGCAGGCTGCGGATACAGCGGCTCTGTGTGGACTCGAGCGATTAAAACAAAAAAAGCTGAGCGGTGACAGAATTTTTCCTGATTCGCCTCTGGTTGATTTTGCAACACCTGTTCAGCATAATTGGCCTCACTTCAGCGTGGCAGCGTCTGAAACTTCAGGGAATCACCGTCAGCAGGGACACATACTCGACATGGCAAGACTGCCGCGTATCAACATCGCCAACATCCCCCAGCACATCATTCAGGTCGGCCACAACAACCTGAATTGCTTCTTCGATGACGAAGATTACGAATTTTATCTGGCGTCATTGCAGAAGGCGGCTGAGCAATACGATGTCGATCTTCATGCCTATGTATTAATGCCCAATGCGATTCAGATGGTTGCCACACCGAACATCGCAAATGGAATTTCATCCATGATGCAGTCACTTGGCCGTCGCTACGTTCAATACGTCAATCACCGTTACCAGCGCTCGGGCACCTTATGGGGTGGCCGCTATAAGTCCAGCGTCATTGATTCCGAGGCCTACCTGCTTACCTGCTATCGCTACGTTGAACTGAAACCCATGCATGAAGGGATTGTCGAGAGTCCTGAGCTTTACGAGTGGTCAAGTTTCAACCACCACACTGGGCGAAAGAAGAGCAAAATTCTTGAGGACCACCGGCTGTACCTTGCGCTCGGCGATACCTACGAAGAGCGTGCCAATGAGTACAGTAAGCTATTCCGCTATGAATTCGACCGCGGACTGCTTACCTATATTGCTGAAACCATCAAACTCGGCCAGGTACTCGGCGGAGATCAGTTCACCGAGAAAATTGAAAAAATTGCCAACCACCGGGTACGCCCACTTAAGCGTGGCCGCCCGAAGAAGAAGTCAAAACCCACCACCGCTTAATCGGCGAATACGCCCAGTGGCGTAATATTACGCATCATTGTAATTTTCTCGATCATCGCAAAAAATTTCTTTTAATAAATCGTGTCAGAGTCAAACCGCTCACTGATCACTGGCTTCTCCCATGTAGTTAAAGGCCCTGTCTGTCTGCAGCCAGCCTCGTGAAAGTAACTGCTATAAATTCGTGCCAGAGTCGAATAAATAATAAAAAATCAGGGGTTTTCGTCTCGGGTCTAATCTGTTTAACTTGGCCTCACTTGCCATATGGCCGTGGTTTAAGCGCTGAAAATCAGCCCGCACAGCCAAGGCTTGAAGGAAATCTTTAACTAAATACAGAGGAATTGTTAAATGGCTATCTACATGAATTTCAACGGCAACAACCCACAAGGTAACGTAACTGCTGCTGGTTACGAGAACTGGATTGAAGTTGATAGCATGAGCTTCGGCGTTGGCCGCTCAATCACCATGCAAGCGGGTGCAATGTCTAACCGTGAAGCATCTCGTCCAAGCATCAGCGAAGTGACTGTAACTAAGCCACTGGACGCTGCTTCAGGTGGCCTGTTCAAGTCATCTGTTACTGGTGACGCTGGTGTTAAGGTAGAAATCCACGTTGTTCAGACTGGTGCAGAGAAAGTAGAAAAGTACGCTGTCTACACTCTGGAAGAAGTAATCATCTCTTCTTACAGCATCAGCGCTGCAGCTGGCGGTGCTCCAGCTGAGTCTATCTCTCTGAGCTTCGCAAAAATCGAAGCTGACCTGACTCACGCTGATAAGACCAACAAGAATACTAAGAACATGAAGGTTGGTTACGACCTGACTACTGCAAAACCACTGTAATAGGGTATCCTAACCCCATTACATCTCAGGGCAGCCTGCAACAGGCTGCTCTGTTCTAAAGGATTCTAACGCAAGTGGAAGCGTAGCCCCCTCATTACGCTACCCATCACAAACGCAGTGGTGATATAGCATGACGGCACTCAGTCAGAACAACCGCCTTATTCAGATAACGACTCCGTTAGGTAAAGACGCAATGATTGTGTCAGAGCTGACCGGTGACGAATATATTTCAGACCTTTTCCACTTCCACCTCGACTTATATTCTGACAACCACGAGATCGCTCAGAAAGACCTTCTCGGTAAAGACGTTACTATCAGCCTGCAATCAGAAAAGACGAAAGAATCACGCTATATTCACGGCTACATCAACCACCTGGCAATGCTTGATGTTAACGACGAAGGATTACGTCGATATCGTGCTGAGGTAGTGCCAGGGCTATGGTTCACAACACTCGGTGCGAAAAACAGGATCTTCCAAAAGAAAACTGCCGATAAGATCATCGAAGAAGTTCTGAAAGAATACAGCAAGCTTGTCTCATTCAAGCTGAATACCAAAGGCAAGTTTGCCGAACGTGAATACTGCGTTCAGTTTGAAGAAACGGACTTTGCCTTTGTATCACGCCTGCTCGCAGAAGAAGGCATCAGCTACTACTTCACACACAAAGACGGTGAACATGAACTTATCTTTGTCGATGATGCACAGGACTTCGTCGACTCAGGCGCGGCCAAAGCAGAATATGATGGCGGCGGTGTTCAGCCAGACATTCCATCCGTGCACAGCTGGCAGCGGACCTTTAATTACCATACAAATGCATTCGAATTCCGTGATTACTCCGAGAACACGACGAGTAAAGATCACAAGCAGACAGTTAAAACCAAATCAGACCTGAATAAAATTTCAGGTCTGACTACCCAGGGATATGGTGCTTTCCACTTGGAGCCCGAGGGAGATAGCGAGCACACTCTCATCGATGCTAAGAGTAAGTCCTTCGCTGAGAACAGCATGGAAGCCGTTGAGGCAGGGTTCGACGTTGCACAGGGTACGAGCAATATCATAGCCCTATCGGCGGGTGCACGTTTTGAACTTGAACACCCTATTTCCAGCGAAACAGGTAAGTACCTGGTGACTCACCTCAGCATCATTGCCCGCGATGGTAATGGCGAATCAACCCAGAACTCGAACCGTTTCAGCTGCGTTCCATCAGATACTTTGGTCAGGCCTCAGCACGACGCCTACCGACGCCAAGTTCATGCGCCTCAGGTCGCAACCGTATGTGAAGTAAAAGCCACAGGCAGTGACAGCTCCAAAGACACTTTCACCCAGGTAAAAGTTACCTTCCCATGGAACAGTGCCCAGAACTCTTGCTGGGTACGAGTCGTACAGCAATTCGCTGGTAAAGGCTGGGGTGCGAACTTCGTTCCGCGCGTCGACCAGGAAGTAGTCATCAGCTACATCAATGGCGACCCTGATCGCCCGCTGGTAACAGGGGCTGTTTATAACGGAACCAACGCAGGTCCGAACTACACATCGACGCAAAGCGGCTGGAAAACCATGGTCAAAGACAGTGAATTTAACGAACTGCGCTTTGACGATAAAAAAGGCAGCGAAGAAATTTATATGGAAGCCGGTAAAGATCACAACTGGATCATTCACAATGACCAGACCGGCACCGTCGAAAACGATCAGACCGTCACCGTTAAGAACGACCAGAAGCTGACCGTCGAACAGAATCGCACAGCAACCGTCAGTAAAGGCAACGATTCACTGACCGTATCGAAAGGCAATCAGACGACCAAAGTCGACTCAGGCAACCATAGCCTGAAAGTCAGCAAAGGTACGTCAACAATCGATGCTATGGGCGCGATTAAGATTACCTCCAAGACCTCAATCGAACTGAAAGTCGGCGCTAACAGCATAAAAATCGACCAGAGCGGCGTTCAGATTAAAGGCACCATGCTTAAAGCCAAAGCCAGCGCTATTGGCGAAGTATCAGCCGGCGGCATACTCACGGTGAAGGGTGCCCTGACCAAAATTAACTAAGTGGTAACAGCATGACTCAGCTGATAAAAATACAGGCGCTGACTGCCGACGAACTGCTCAAAGAATTTGAATTAACTGAGCCGGAGGCCGCTGATGTCGTGATTCCTGATACAGCGCCGCAGATCAGTATCGAGCGCTTGATGGAAGCAGGTTACTACCAGGATGCCATCAAACTACTGGCCCACGGCCTACCTAAGCGAGAGGCAGTCTGGTGGGCCTGCCTCGCTGCGAGAAAAGCCCAAAAGCCAGACACCGACGAACACAACATTAATGCCCTGTTGGCGACCGAAACCTGGGCTCGAAAACCCACAGAAGACCATCGCCAGCGCTGCAAAGAACTCGGTGAAAAAACACAGTACAAAACTGCAGCCAGCTGGGCGGCCACTGCAGCAAGTTGGTGTACCGGAAGCATGACCCCACCGGGCGAACCTGAGGTACCACCACCAGCCTACCTATACGCCCATGCAGTGGCCGGCAGCATCACACTCGCTTCAGCCACGATCGACCCGGAAAAAATTGAAGACAACTATAAGCTGTTTCTCGCTCAGGGCATCGATCTTGCCCGTGGCGGAAACGGCATGATCGAAGGAGCCTGATCATGGGAAAGCCAGCCTCACGCATCACTGACATGCACGTCTGCCCGATGTCATCTGGTCCGGTACCGCACGTTGGCGGCCCTATTGTCTCTCCCGGTGCACCTACAGTGCTCATCGGTAATATGCCTGCCGCGACTCTGGGCAGTATGTGTGTCTGCGTTGGGCCTCCCGACTCTATTGTCATGGGCAGTACAACCGTCCTGATGAGCAATAAGCCTGCAGCACGGATGGGCGACTCAACAGCTCACGGCGGTAAGATTGTATTGGGCTGCCCGACCGTTTTGGTGGGCGGGTGAATGGTGAAGCTTTCTCTTTTTATCGTATTAATAATTGCATTCGTAGGGGCTAACGCGATGTCAAAGAACAATAAAACGTGCTTATTCTCAGCAATATCCGGCACGATCACGCTCAATGGCAAGCCAGTTGCAAATGCAAGAATAAAGAGAGTTTCAGACGAACGGATTGACGAGTCAAAGACGGATGAAAATGGCTACTTCAGCATGCCTTCTGTTTTCGACACATCCATTTCCAATGCAATCAGGAAGTTCGTTCCCAGTCAGTTTGTTTCCCCACAGACGCTTTATGTTTATGTAGATGGGATGGAATACCAACTATTAGAGGGAATCAAACGTAAAGAGAGTGAATTTTCAGAATCACGGGGTAAACCTTGGATAATAAGCTGCGAATTAAGCGATGATCCAATCCGGTTCAGAATTGAAGGAAATGCCTTTTCTTCTAGGTGTAAGTGGGATGCTGAACACGACAGGAAGAAAATAATTTTACCACCAGAGTAATATCCATACATTTGCAAGGGATTATATAATTATGGAATTTCCACCACTGATGGCCGCAGAGATAGCGAACGATATCTACTATCTTGTTACAGCCGATAATACCGGATTCGGATATGAAACCTTTTACGATTTACACGAAGGTTACCTAGAGCTTCCAGAGCCACCTAGACTTGGTAAAAATACTGATTGTTCCACCCTGCCAATTCTAAAGGGAACTACGGGTTCCTTATTTTTCCTTAAATCTCAAACAGGTATGGGGCTAACAGCATTCGGGAAGGAATCGGGCTATAAGGGCCACGCTTTCATAGTATTCCGAGGTACAAACAAAAAATTCGCCGCAGATATTCTAACTGATGCAAGCGTAGGGATTACACAAAGATCCTCATATGGCCACCCGGTTCATAATGGATTTTCTGAATCATTCAATTCAATGAAGAGCCAAATAGACCCATTTTTGATTGAATGCGGTAAACGAAATATCGAACAGCTTCATATCATAGGCCATAGCCTTGGTGGCGCCCTCGCCACTCTATGTACTGAATACTCAAAATCCAAATATCCTACTCTACCAGTAAAATGCTATACATTTGGCTCTCCCCGAGTTGGCCTGAGGAACTTTTCCGATGAATTCACAAGGAAAATTGGTCCACAGAATATATACCGAGCTTATCACCGCACTGACCTGATTCCATGCATCCCATGCTGGCCTTTTATGCATGTTCCGGTAACTACAGGTGCAGACTATGACTATTTCCTGCCTAGTTCAGGTAATTTTGCAGCCTTAGCAGCACACGATATGGAGTTGTATAAAGACTCCGTCGAAGGTAAAAAGTGGCCAGCATTGAGAGGGCTGAAATATGAACACTTGCAGCCTACCGAAATTGAGCCTTGGCTTAATAATAAGTCGCCAGTTAGCTTTACCCCGACAAATCTTGAGTATTTAGATAAGGCTATTAACTATGTACTACTAAAAGTAGCAAAAGGTATAGGAAGCGCGGTTGGAGCGGGATTGACTGGATCGTTTACACTTCTGGATCAATTGGCTTACGTTTTAAGAAAGGGGATAGACCTAACCAAACATCTGTCCACGCTTGTACTTTCGCTGCTCAGAAAAATCGCTGAGTTGCTTGGAATGAGAAGGACCATTGAAGCAGCAGATGCTACCTTGGCCTTTATTAGAAATCTATTTGAAAGACTACACCGAAAAGTCAGTGAGCAAGCCCAGAAAATTCTCGATGCTGTTTTGGTTAATGGAAAATCGATATAAAAACCGGGGCTTTCGCCCCGTTTTTTTTCCTACCGATAATCAGCTTACCTGATAAGTAAAGTCACCGTCTTCGGTGGCACCAATGTGCACCTTAGTAACTTCTTCGCCTTCGGCCATCTTCGCTAAGCACTCTGATGCCAGCGCCGGCAGCACGGTACGGTTGAGGATGGTTTCGATGTTACGAGCACCGGTATCGGATTCCTGACAACGTGCGACGATATTGATGAGTACATCTTCGTCGTAGCTGAATTCCGCACCGTATTTCTCGGTGAGGCGCTTCTCGATGCGACGCATGTTGATCGCTGCGATCTGCATCAGGTTCTCATCATCCAGTGGGTAGTATGCGATGGTATTCGCACGACCCATGAATGCCGGCTTGAAGTGCTGAAGTAAATGCGGACGGATATTATCAAGCAATACTTCAGGCTCTGGTTTCTCTTCAACCTGATTGAAGATAGCGCGAATCGCATCTTCACCCGCGTTCGACGTCATGATGATGATGGTATTCTTAAAGTCGATATCCCGGCCTTCACCGTCTTTGATCGTACCTTTATCGAACAGGTTGTAGAAAATGTCCTGAACGCCTGGGTGTGCCTTCTCCATCTCATCCAGCAGGATGACGGAGTACGGCTTACGGCGTGCAGCTTCGGTCAGTACACCGCCTTCGCCATAACCCACATACCCCGGAGGTGAACCAAGAAGCATAGAAACTTTATGCTCTTCTTTAAATTCAGACATGTTGATGGTGGTGATATTCTGCTCACCGCCAAATAACTCATCCGCCAGTGCAAGAGCCGTTTCTGTTTTACCCACACCCGACGTACCACAGAACAGGAAAACGCCCATTGGCTTACGCGGATCAGTTAAACCAGCACGCGAGGTCCGGATGACCTGTGCGATTGCTTCCAGCGCATGTGGCTGACCAATAACACGCTGGCCCAAGCGATCAGCAAGTGTCTGTACCGCAGTAATCTGATCACTGACCATTTTACCGACCGGAATACCTGTCCAGTTGGCGATCACCTCAGCGATAGCCTGCTCATCAACATTCGCTTGCATCAGAGGTGCATCCCCCTGAATGCCACTCAGTTCAGCGGTAAGCGCCTTCAGTTGAGTTTTAAGCGCATCGGCATCGCTGTCTGACAGTTTGTTGTCAGCATCTGCCATAAAGTTCTGGTCGATCTGGTCACGACACTCGCGGATCTGAGTAATCAATGCGGTTTCCTGTTCGTACTGAGTATTCAGATCAGCTAACAAGGTCTCTGCATTCTGTTTTTCTGCGTACAGATCAGCCAGACGTTCGGTATGCTCTCCCGTCGCCGCCGCTTCCCGCTCCAGTTTACCTATGGTTGTTTCCGCTCGTTGAATACGACGCTGAGCATCTTCAATCGCACCCGGTGTCGCCGACTGGCTGAGTGCTACACGTGCACACGCGGTATCCAGCAGGCTGACCGATTTATCCGGAAGCTGACGACCCGGAATATAGCGATGAGATAAAGTCACAGAAGCGATAATGGCTTCGTCCAGAATACGGACCTTATGGTGATCCTGCAGAGACTGAGCGATGCCTCGCATCATATCGATCGCTTTCTCTTCCGATGGTTCTTCAACTTTTACAACCTGGAAGCGACGGGTCAACGCTGGGTCACGCTCAAAATATTTTTTGTATTCAGCCCAGGTCGTCGCAGCAATAGTGCGCAGCTCGCCACGTGCCAGTGCAGGTTTCAGAAGGTTTGCTGCATCGCCCTGTCCTTCTTTTCCGCCCGCGCCAATCATGGTGTGCGCTTCATCGATGAACAGAATAATCGGAGTGACGGAAGCACGGACTTCTTCAATAACAGATTTAAGACGGTTCTCAAATTCGCCTTTCACGCTCGCACCTGCTTGCAGCAAGCCAAGGTCGAGAGTACGTACAGCAACACCTTTCAGCGGTTCAGGCACGTCACCCGCGGCAATACGCAAAGCGAAGCCTTCAACCACTGCGGTCTTACCGACACCGGCTTCACCCGTCATGATCGGGTTGTTCTGACGACGGCGGGTCAGGATGTCGATGCACTGACGAATCTCTTCATCACGGCCAAGTACCGGGTCAATCTGACCACTCTGAGCACGCTCCGTTAAGTTCACTGTGTACTTATCAAGCGCTGGCGTTTTAGACGCAGACACAGGGCCTGCCTGGCCGCCTTCTGAGCCTGGTTCATTACCACGAACCAGTGAATCGGTCTCGCCAGTGGTGCCGAAAATAGCGCGGGCAGTTTCACGGATAGATTCTGGCGCAATCTCTTTTAACTCAGGGCAGCTTTCAAGGAGCTGACGACGCGTGCTGTCTTCTAACAGCAAGGCCGCAAGCAGGTGACCTGAGCTGACGACGGGTTGTGCGTAGTCGACTGAAGCCAGCATCCAGGCGTTCTTAGCGGCTTCGACAATACTTGGGGCGAGAGCAGCCGGACGACTGCTGCCTGAACGGAAACGCGAGATCGTACCGGCCAGTTGTTTGGCGACACTCCCAGGATTAACGTCATGTTTTTCCAGCAAGGTAACAAAATCGGTGTCAGAGATATCGAGGAGTTTCAGCAACCAATGTTCGAGTTCAACATTGTACTGGCTGTGAGCAAGACACAGACCTGCTGCTCCTTCGAGCGAGTCCCTCATATAGGGCGACATTTTGTCGACCAGCGACTTCAGATTGATGTTAATCATGGGTTTATTCCTCGTTCATCTCTGAAATTATTGAATCCATGTGATCCGTGCGATTAGTAAGCCATCGGTAATGCATCATCCGGAACAGGCACGTGTTGGGATAGCCTGACTGATAACGCGTTTTCTTTTATCTTTTCTGGGTTCATATAAGTATTCCAACCAAGTAAAGGTTCAGACTTAGTTGGGTCGAATAAATCGTCAAGCGGAAAATATCTGGCGTCCAGCTTCACTTCAATATCAAAGTCCTGCTCTTCGCCAACGCTCATACGAATAAATGATTTTAATTCTTCAAGACCGCGAGACCCTGGCGCCAGGCTATGAAACTCTTCTTCATTGTGCGGCACGGTAATAACGGTAAATTTACTTTGTGCCTGATAACAACGGGTGCCCATGACCGTGCTGACACCCAGCGCATTATTCACGCCATGAGGGTGATCCTCGTCCGGGAGCCGGCAGCGTGCGTCTTCAGGTAAGTCGTACCATGAGCCATTAAACTGCTCGATATAGGTTTCAAGACCAAACATGCCTGCAATACTGCTCCTTAAAGACTCAGCTGAACAGATTCCACGGGCAAAGTGAGCGGCATACTGAGCAATTGGTTCATCCGGCATGGTGGAGCGATAACGTAACTCGGGAATACCCAGCCCCGCCAACGACAATAAAGCATCAGTAAACAGGTCTTTCTTTTCAGTCCCCTCTCTGACTGTCCTCTCGAACGAAGGGCCCATCTGGTACTTGTGCCATGCCTCATAAAACAACGAAATAGTGCGATGATTAAACAGGTCGAGGTAATCTTTCAAAGCCGGATTTTTCTGTCTCAGCTCAGAAATTACCGTCTCACTCAGATAGTAAGGCATCACCCCCTGACTACCCGTCAGCCCCATCATGGCGACTTCGACCTGCCATTGCAGTGCAGGGTTTTCCTCAGAGTCGTGACTGTGAATGCGTTTCTGAGATACCTTGGTGACGTCAGAACCATTGAAGGCCAGCGAATTTCGAGACGTAAAGTGAACCGCCTCCTGATCCGGACGCGCTAATCCACCGACAGACGCATCGGCAACATCGTCATCCTCGGTATTCTGCTGTGATGCAGACTCAAGCAAACGCACCGCCTGAAAAAAATCGAAGCGTTGTGGCTCGCTCTGCAATTGCTCAATCAGATTAAGGCTTTTTCGCCGGCGCGCGGTGGCCATCGCTTAAACTCCCCATCTTTTCCATTAAGCGTTACGGTTAACTTGGTAAACGAATTAATCGACCCGTACAGACCGAAGAAACGCTCCATAACACTGGCGAACATAAGCGGGCTCGTTCCCGCAAGCATTACTGGGTCCAGTTCGAGATCAATCTGTGTTCCGCGACACAAAGACACCATGCCATCCACCTGAACGGGCGACGTAACGGGCTTAGTATGAATCGCAGCAATCGCGTCGATCATATTGCGTGTACTGGCGGAGTCTCTGAAATCGTACAAGCGCAGAATCTCTTTAAGCGCTTCTACGGAGCCTCCCCCCTGACTCAGGGACAGGTGGTTAAGATTGAGGTGAGAAATCAAACGCCAGTAACCGCGTTCCCGCAGAGGCGGGCGGATGGTCGCAGACGGAACAACCACACACTGGATACGCTCGGTCGGATATTCATCATCAACCACTTCAAAATATGGTCGCCCTTGCCCCGTGGTCAGCTTTCTCGGCACATTACGATTTGTGCACAAAAGCTTCATCTCGAGGTTCTGATTTTTCACCTGATGCGGATTAAAATTCATATCCACAAGACTGATATCGACCTCAGATGCCAGTTCATTGCGATGGTCGCCTTCAAGCACCTCGCGGCGATGCGTTAGCCAGAACGCAGGTTTAGCATCGGTGTTACGGCTGTGGTTCATGCCATAAAACGGACGGTATGGAGTGTAATAGCCATCACTGTCGGTCGCGCCAACATCCGTAATGCTATACACCTCCAGACCATCGCGACGACGGGAATCCGGAACAACGGGATAACGCGACTCGGTGTGCGTTAAGGCCACAGGGTCAGCCGTCGTCTCGAATATATTCACAATCGGCGTACAGCCAAGTGCAAACATTCCGGCATTCACCTGATGCTCCAGTTCTGAGTCACTCTCACGCAGATAAAAATAGACGTTGAGCGTATTGGTGTACGACTCGTTCATCGCCACATCAAGCTGAGTAAGATCAATAAACTGGAACTTCTCCTGAAACGCAAAAAACTCAGTTAATAGTCGATAACCCGCAAATGAATTCGGTGGGTACGGAAGCATCCCTTCGTCGGTACCAAAACCTACCTGTTCCAGACAATCAGAGTTAAGGAACACCGGGGCTACGTCTGACTCACCGTTAGCGACAACAACTTTAAAGCACTTGGTTAACAGCAAATCATAGAGTGGATGAACGTGCTGCAGCTGACCTTTAAGAAACAAACGAATCTTTGAAAAATCCATTTCATTCATAACCAGGTCTTCGCTCAGCGTTCTGAAAGAGACCTTAAGCACGGCAGCAGCCCCCTGCACCTCCAGGCTGCCTGGCGCAACAAAAGGCCGTGGCATTAACTGAGCTGTTTCTACTTTCAAGGGCAGCAGTTCAACCGGGTAAGAAGTCGTGAATCGACACTCTTCACCATCAGAATCTGTATCAAGCAAGGTACCTGCCGGTATCTGTACGGGCGCATCCAGGTCATCAAGTGGAGCAAACTGGGTGATCGCCATCGATGGCACTGGGCGCAGGTAGTGCGGATACAGAGTCTCCAGCATGGCATCCGTCAGTTCAGGAAAGTCATCACTCAACTTCTGCTGAATACGCGCATTCAGAAAGGCAAAGCCGGAAAGCAGACGCGACACCAACGGATCATCCACAGAGTCACTGCCTAGCTTAAGGCTTTCAGCGACGGAAGGATGCTGGCGTGCAAAATCACTGGCCGATTGCTTAATAAACGCCAGTTCTTTTTCGTAATGATATAAGAGCCTGTCGCTCATAATCAGAAAATCTCCGAGACATTTACCGTCTGATTGACGGGGTTTAACGCCGATTCAAATATAATCATTTCTTGTAGCGGGTTGACGTTGAGCGTTGCCTCAACCCGGAAACGGATTGTGGGGTCTTCATTATCAATCGCCACGTCCGTCTTCACTTTGACGGAGCGAATCCGTGGCTCAAAACGCTTCACAGCTTTTTCAATCCGGCGACAGAATTCATTGCGACTATCGAACGATGTCATATTGATTGTCGATAAATCAGGCAAGCCGTAGTTGAGAACGCAGTCGTCCAGATGGCTATATCCCGCAGGCGGTGACACACAGCAGTAACGGGTATTAAACAGATTCTCGAGGTCGCGACGTATGCTCTCGCGAAGGCTGCGCACAATCTGATGACTCTGGCGAAAATCTGTGCCCTTGTTCTGTTCCAGGAAACGATCAAGCAAAGGGGCAACGAGTGGTTTATCTTTCAGTTCAGACATACATCACACCTTGCCAATATCAATCTGACTTAATGACGTCGTCAGCCTGAGCTCTGACACCAGATGGTCAACCGAGTAATGCGTTTTTAAATGCACCAGGCTTGAGTAATAACCTGGCTGCGCGGGATCTTCATCCACCACAACTCTGGCCTCACGCAATGGATAACGTGCCATCATTTCCCATGAAAGGTCGTCCCGGCCGGTCGTGTATTGATCGAGCCAGTTCTGCAAAAAACGCTCACAGGATTCGGCGGTCGTATAGGAGCCCACCTTATCCCGAACAATAACCTTGATGTACTGCGCCACCCGGGAGCCACACAATATCTGCTGCAACATAGAGCTTATACGTGCGTTCGCTGTTGCTGATTTTTTCGCATACACCTTAGGGATCTGCAGCGATGGGCAGTTATTAAACACGGCATACGGCGTCTGAAAACAGTGACACAGGGCGATCATTCCATAGTCGCTCAGTTCACGTTCTAACTGATCAGTCACAGTGACAGACGTCGACATTTTCACCATCGCGCGGGATGAATCGGTGCGATAGGCCGGCGTCGGAAACTGAGTAACCAGGCCACCACCATAATGATCCCGAGGCACGCCGCGTATATGACTGAACCAACCGACCTCAGAAAATTCCCGGATCAGTACTGTCCCAAGTGCGAAACAGGCGTTACCCCACAAGTATTTGCGGTTATCTTTACCTGCGACGCTTTCATTAAATCGCAGACCACGGCGGGAACGGCGATTATCCTGATAAGGCTCACGCATCAGCACCTGAGGCAGAGTCAACGCAAGGAAACGACTGTCATCGTGTTCACGCATCGAACGCCAGCGCACGTAATCATGCGAGCGGAAAATTTCGTCGACATTGATATGCAGACCAAGGTTATCGAAATCATCCAGACCAAAAAGCTGAGGGGCCGCACTGCAGACAAACGGACAAAACGCCGCAGCTGCAGCCCGGCTGATGCCCTGCAAGGTAAACACATCATCAATGCGATGGTCTTCATAAGGCCTGTGCGCAACGTAGTAGTCACCCAGCAGAACACTGAAAGGCTCCCCACCGGGCGTACCAAACTCTTCGTTGTAGATCAGATGAAACAAGCCGCTTTGATCGAAGTCTGGCGCACGCTCCATATCACGAGCGAGATCCTTCCAGCTGACATCCAACAATCTGATTTTAGTATTTTCGGGATTAACAACGGCGTCGATCAGAAACCAGAGGCCGCGCCAGGAAGCTTCGAGCGCCTGAAAGCGCTTATTGTGCAGAACGGCATCAATCTGCTCAGAAATCAGCTCATCAATAAATGCGACTTGTTGAGCCAGCCAACGACAAGGCTCCAGACGTGACGTATCGGCGGGTGACGATAGTTCGACCCAACGGCGAAACGCCTCCACATCATCGTTTTCAGAAAGGAATGAATAAATATCCGCGAGGGGTATTTCGTCCGATGAAAGGGTTGGCGAAGGATTCTCTGACATGACAGCCATGCCTGCGGAATCGTTCAGCACGGAAAACCTCTGAAGAAGAAATTATAAAGGGGGCCTGAGGCCCCCGATATCTGCTTACTTAGGCTGCGGAATATTCGCAACCATACGCAGAGAAGTTGTCAGCTCTTCCATTTGCAGCCAAGGCTTCAGGTAAGCAACGGCGCTGTATGCACCTGGAGAACCTGGAATTTCCTTAACTTCAACGCGAGCTTCAGCCAGTGGGTACTTGGCTTTCATTTCAGCAGACGCATCTGGGTTGCCGTTGGTGTACTGGGCAATCCACTGGTTCAACCAACGCTCGCAGTTTTCTGCCTGCATGAAAGAACCTACCTTGTCACGCGCCATTACTTTCAGGTAATGAGCAATACGTGAAGTCGCCATCAGGTATGGCAGGCGAGCAGAGATAGACGCGTTTGCAGTAGCATCCGGGTCATCAAATACTTTCTGCTTCTGAGTAGACTGAGCGCCAAAGAACACAGAGTAATCTGTATTTTTGTAGTGACACAGTGGCAGGAAGCCCTGGTTAGACAGCTCAGCTTCACGACGGTCAGTGATACCCACTTCGGTAGGACACTTCTGGTCAGTATCGCCATCATCACTCTTGAAGATGTGCGTCGGCAGACCATCAACACGACCACCTTCGGCACCACGGATAGCAGTACACCAGGAGTTTTCAGAGAACGCACGCGTCAGGGTAGTACCCATCACATAAGACGCGTTCATCCAGCAGTAATCGTCGTGCTCAGTTGCTTTCGACATACCAGACTCGTCCAGATCAAACTCTTCAAAATTGAAGGCTTCAACTGGCTTAGACGCAGCGCCGTATGGTGTACGTGCAAGAACACGAGGCATAACCAGAGTGACAAAGCGTGAATCTTCGCTGTCACGGAAGCTGCGCCATTTAATGTATTCCTGAGATTCGAAAATACCGCCCAGATCACGTGGCTTAGACAGCTCAGTGAAATCGTCAAAACCGAACATGCCTGAACCAGCCGCTGAAATAAACGGACAGAAGCCAGCAGCAGCAACGTTAGACATATTGCTCAGCAGGTCGATATCTTCAGGGTGATTAGTGAACTCAAAGTCACCGATCATACAGCCGTATGGCTCACCACCAGCAGTACCGAATTCTTCTTCGTAGATTTTCTTGAAGATCTGGCTCTGATCGAACTCAACCGCTTTATCAAGGTCACGGAAAAGCTCACGCTTGCTCAGGTTAAGCATGCGGATTTTCAGAGTAGCGCCAGTTTCGCTGTTCATAACGAGGTGGTTCAGACCGCGCCATGAGCCTTCCAGCTTCTGGAATTTTTCGTCATGCAATACAGCGCTGAGCTGTTTTGACATCGCCTGATCAATCGCAGTAATTGCCTGCTTAATTGTATTGGTCAGGTTACGATCCCAGGTAACGGTACCTTTCAGAACCTGCTCGGTCAGGTTTGCCAGCAGGTCTTCAGTTTCTTCACGGCCAGTTTGCTTAGTGTAGGTAATTGCCTGTTCAAGCAGACTGACCGACTGTTCTTCCGCTTCTGCGCCTACCGCAGCTTCGACTTCAGTACTCATTACTCAGCTCCTTCTTTGCTTTCGCCAACACCCAGCTGCTGAGAAATCTCAGTGATGTTGTCAGTATTTTTCAGAATTTGTTCAAGAACCGTTTCCAGCTCTTCAGAGCGATCCGCTTTACTCAGCAGGTCACGCAGTTTGTTACGCGCGTCCAGAAGCTGCTTCAGAGGCTCAACCTGTTCTACGATAGCTTCTGGCGTAAAGTCGTCCATCTTACGGAAATCCAGATCCACAGCCATGGTGTTGCCATCGCCTGCCAGAGTGTTTTCAACCTGCAGGTTCAGCTTCGGATTAACTTTAGCCATCACTTCATTGAAGTTATCGCGATCAATCTGAACGAACTTACGCTCTTTCAGCGCTTTGCGGTTTTCAGCGTTATCACCTGAGTAGTCACCCATGACACCTGCAACAAACGGCAGTTCTTTTTTAACTTCAGCGCCATTCGTTTCAACATCATATGTGATGTGTACGCGAGGCTTACGCACGCGCTTCAGCTTATTGTGGATACTTTCGGACATGAGTAACTCCTTTTCCTTTGAGTAACGGTGTTTACCGTAATTCTGTTAATTCTTACCAGCTGGTCTCAGACTTTGGTTCAGGCTCAGCTTGCGGCGCAGGCGCGGCAGCCGGAGCAGCGGCTTCTTCGCTCGCCGCCGGTGCGGCAGGCGGCGCAACATAGGTCGACTCATCTGAGCCGTCCATTTTCACGCCTGTAAACTGCGAGAACAGACCGCGAGCATTGCTGTCTGGAATCAGCTCCATCATCAACTCGGCGACCGTCATCCGGCCCCAGCTGATCAGGCGCTCAAGACCCGGCGCCAGTGGTGTATGTGGTTCGTACTGACGGAAGTACTTAGCGACCTCTTCAAGGCGCTTAAGTGCTTCTTCGCGATTGGTAATCGGCCCTGTGGTTCCATTCACTAAACGCACAACCTGCCCTCCCTGTATGGCGCTGGCGTCTGCTGCGGCATCCTCAGCGGCTGCAGCACTTTCTTCGGCTTCTACAGCAGCGCTTGCAGCATCGGCTTCATCAAGCTTCGGCTTATAGATAAAACGGGTGGTACGTACGATTTCGGCAAGCAGTTCAGTGATTTTTGAACTTGGCGGTGCTTCAGCGCCGCACTTCTCACGCAAGGTCGAACTGATGTTTTTATAGAGTTCGGCACACTCTTCAAGTGTGGTTACAAAATTCTGGCAGGTAAGCAGGTCAGTGGCGGCTATCGTATCGGTAATTTCAGCCAGACTATAACCCAGTGACGCAATTCGCTCTGATTTCTTGTCGTCATCGTCAATCTTATCAGCGTCACGAGCCTGCAAATACTGATAGTAGCTGAATGCGCCTTTGTCACCGTAAACCGTGATTT
Source organism: Thalassolituus maritimus (assembly GCA_913019975.1). Classification (GTDB taxonomy): domain Bacteria; phylum Pseudomonadota; class Gammaproteobacteria; order Pseudomonadales; family Oceanobacteraceae; genus Thalassolituus. Next base: position 21,848 of record CAJWBH010000011.1, read on the forward strand.
CGATATTACGCAGCGGCGCCAGAAGAGTGCCTTCACCGCCATCACCATTAAGACCAGTCAGAGGCGCAACGCGCGTTTCAATACCGTCTTCATCAGGCAATGGATACACATCGTCCCAGAAGTTATCGATAAGCTGATTAATCACTGAGAGGCCATCACGCAGACCCGAGATACCATGGCTACGGACTAAGCTTTCGAGGTACCAGGACGCCACTTCCAGATCTTTTGAGGACTCTGTCAGGATCTTACTGGCAGTACGCTGCACAATATCCCAGGGGCCTGCCACATCCACTTCATCGTCACCACCGAACATGGCCGAGCGTTCAGCGGCGCGAGCGGCATTACGGGCGTCTTTAATGGTGTAGTAATCGGACGTTGGGGAGCGGTCTTCACGAATATCAATGCCCTGCGGAGTATCTTCATTAACAGGGGCGACGAGGCTTTCGATATCGACAACTTGACCAAATGGCATGGCAGAGTCCTTTCAATTTTGGTGTTTCTGGTCCAGTAGGAAAATGATACTACACCAGCCGTAGGGTGTTAACACCCATTAAATTATGACCACTGACCCGTCAGCATGTGGGTATATTCTTCCGGAGAGGGAAAACCAGATGCGACAAAAGATACCGACGGCGTATTTTCATTCGCACTCATTCCCCAAAGGCTGACACTGCCGGGCACGGGCTGCGTCATGCTATGCAGAGAACCAAATTCAGGATTGGCACCTCCCACAGAAACCTGGCTGCCCGAAGCGCTTACAAAGCAATGTCTCGTGCACGCAGGTATGGCGACATGACTCAGCTTTTCACAAAGGTCATCAACAGTCAGTTGCTCCTGAAGCCCGGATATGGCTACCTGTTGCAGCTCTGCAAACCAACCGTCGCCATCCGCCATCAACGCATACAGGTTTTCACCCTGAGCGAAAGGCACAGCAATCGACAAGGGGAAATAACGGCCAACGCTATCTACACTCGGCACCAGAATGCCAGCCCAGCGTTGCTGATCAACAACGCCGGCATCAAGACCAAAGCGCCAGACAGAACTGGTTAAGTAAAAGTCTAACCAGTCATCAGCAAGAATATTGCGTGAGCCTGCCACGACGCACTGCAGCCATTCATCCCAGACATCGATAAATGTCTGCGGTAGATTACGAACCAGAAAATCGCCGTGCGCGGGTAACTTACCGTAGATGCCGTAGTTCATAAAAATTCCTTACAGCGACTGTGGGCAACGGAAGTTACGAAGCAATGACAGGTCGAATGGATTTACATTCGTGCTCGCTGCCAGTCGATACTGCGCTTGATACCCAGACTCAGTAAACGTAATTACCTTTTCAGATTTATTTACGGTGGAGTGCAGCTGAGCATCATCAAGCATTCTCAGCAGCGACCAGTCACCATCGTACTGATCGTTGGACACCCGCTCTCCAAGGTCTTCGAACACAATACGAGAACGCCCACTTTCACCGGCGATCCAGTTCAGCGATTTTTCAATTCGAGGGCCATGAGAATAACTGATCCGATTCTCACCAATTTCCATCGTAAACAGACGGACATTAGAGTGGAGTTTCTCAGGCGTCGCACGGAAGTTAATCGCAGCAGCTTCACCTTCTGAGAACCAGGCGCGGCGAATATCGTCAGCACGTTGGAACTGGCGCAACGCTTCGCTGCTTAAGCCTAAAGAGAAACCACCATAACCTTTCTGCTTCCAGCGGTAGGTATCGACAAACGGAGACACATATTCATCGACGAATGCCTGCTGGATACCCCCCGGCTTGAAGAACTCATTAAATGCGACCACTGAGGCCTCTGACTGACGCCCTGCAACCAGTGGGTAGCGGTCGCCCAGCGTATTACGGAAAGTCTCATAGACCTGATAACGCCATACGGTATTAAGATGCACACCGGCTTTACCCATGACAGCGCCCCAGGTCTGATCGGCCAGTTTATTCAGCCAGTCGGCAGGTTGTTCAGGTGCGGTTGCCGCCAGGTTTTTAAGTTGCTGAATGGCGTCAGCACCGCCACCAGAGAAACGTTTTTTCGCCGCTTCAAAAGCCGCCGCATTTGAATCTGGAGCACCATCAATCTGACCGAGGTATTCAGCCAGTGCTCCGATCGCTTCAAGATAACCCGCAAACTTAGAAGGCGTGCCTTTCTCGGCCGCCAGCATGCGCTGGATATCACGGAAGCGAAGATCAACCAGCGTCGGGTCGTACACCATACCCGCCGCTTTTTCGACGAGACCGCCAGCAGCACCGGAGGCCGTAGGCATTTCAATTTCTGGCGTAAGAGTCGTGTTTTTTACAACCAGCTCTGTCACCTGAGAGAGTGGCGATGAAAGCTGATCTGCCAACTTAAGTAGGTGGGTGACAGACTGACTACCACCCGGTAAATTCGCGAGGCTGAATTTCTGGTAGAAGGCCTGCCAGCGGCGGGCATACTCAGTCAGGTATAACTTCTCGACATCGGCACTTAATTTCTCGAGATCCGCTTTGCTGTAATCTTCGCCACTGATATTACCGCCATAGATCCACTGATCCGCAGCGATCTGTTTCATCATTTCGGAGTCAGGGCCATACTCCGCCTGATCGTATCCTGCCTTAGTGAAAAGGAACGGCATCATAAATACCGGATCATTTTCACTTAAACCGAACACCTGCTGAGGATTGCCGCCGATCTCTCGATAGAGGTCAACTTCACGGGCGTTGTTGCCCATTTTCTGAAGTTGCGCAAACAGTCTTTGAGCAACCGGAATACGCTGTAAGTACTGGCGGGTGCGAGTAACGACATATTCATCAGGCTGGAGCTGTTCATCAAAGCCCAGTTCAATCAGGTGATCGAGGTGAGTCAGCAGCTGCGACTGCTTAGTCGCTTCACCGGGCAGGAGATCCTGCCAGCGAGTCTCTGCGTAAGCGCGAATCTGTTCATAATCGCGGTGCTCCTGATCAAACAGCATCAGATACACACGAAACACAGGTAAAAGCGCGCTATCGTCTGCGCCCAGCGCATTGAGGTGACGCTCGAGCATGTTAGCTACAGCCGGATAAAACACCTGATTAAGCTGCGTGTTGTACGCCTGATCTGCCGCTGCATCGACGCGGCCATCATACAGGCCAAGGTAACTGATGAAGGGGTGCTCTTCCTGATCGTAAACAAGGCTCGCCTGATAGAGCGGAGTCAGAAGTTCGAGTGCTTCTTCCGTTGTCGCCTGCTCCGGGCGAATGGTTTCACGTAATTGCAGATAATCACGATGCAGGCTATCAACCTCAGCCATGTATGCCCGGTTCTGCACCAGAGCACCAGTCCATAGAGCCGCACAGCCAATCAATAAACCGGTCAGGCCCGCAACCGCACCGCGGCGCATCCAGCGCAACAGGTTTTCAATCTTACGGTTTACACCAACAAGCTCTGATTCAGGGAAAATAACATCGCGGAAAAGGCGGGTAATAAAGAAACTCTTACCGCTGTTATGCTGTTGCTTGCCCATACTGCGTTCAAGACCAAAGTTAGCGCTCACTTGCGCCATCATGCGGTCAATCGGGCTACCTTCCTGTGTGGCGCTGGTAAAGTAGACACCACGCAACATAGGTACTGTGCTGTAATTATTCGGTGCAAACGTCTGCTGAATAAACCCATCAACGACGTTCGCCAGACTTTCAAGCGCTGGCGGGAAACCCTGAATCATGGCGCGCTTATCGGTATTACGCTCGTGCTGGACACGCCACAGCAGACGCTCGTTCAAGCGCTCCACCAGCTGATTAAACTCGTGACGGAAGCGGCTGATATCAGCACCCGTATTTTCACTCTCTTCCTGAGGGAAGCTCACACCCCAGACCTGCTCGCGCTCGGCCTGTGACAGGTTACCGAAAAATTCAGCAAAGCCAGCCACAAGGTCGCCTTTAGTAAAGGTCAGATAAACGGGGAAACGAATACCGAGTTCATCCTGCAATTCACTGATGCGGGCACGGATAATTTTTGCCTGCTGCTCACGCTGTTCTTTCGTCTGTACCATCAGATCCTGAAGACTGATAGCAATCAGAGCACCGTTAATAGGACGGCGACGACGATATTTTTTCAGCAGGGCGAGAAAAGCCTGCCAGGCATTATTGTCCACCACCCGATGACTGTCCTGGGTGGTGTACCGGCCTGCGGTATCAATCAGAACAGCGTCGTTAGTAAACCACCAGTCACAGTTACGAGTGCCACCGATGCCGCCCAGGGCTTGTTTACCATGGGTGTCAGCCAATGGAAATTCCAGCCCCGAATTCACCAGCGCGGTGGTTTTACCCGAGCCCGGCGGACCGATAATAATGTACCAGGGGAGCTGATAGAGGCTGAGTTTGCCCCGACGCGAACTGAAACGTGCCTTTTTGAGCGTGGCCAGAGCATCACGGAAGCGGGTTGCCATCTGTGCCAGCTCTTCCTGACTGCGCTCCTGATCGGGGTCAACAACGTCGTTGTCTTTCTGCTGAGATGACTCAATCTCGCCCAGCAATTCTTTATTCTGTCGACGTTCAACCAGCCATTGGCTGACATTCCAGGTCAGCCAGAACAACCAGAAAAATCCGATAATAATCGCCCGGGTCATCGGGCTAAGCGTCATATTATCTGCGCCGAACTTGATAAATTCAGCACCAAACCAGATCAGCAACGACAGAGCCGTGAGCCCGATAATTCCGACGACCCACTTATTTTGCAGAAACGCCAACAGCTTTTTCATGTGTTCTCCATGTACACAACGGGAGGCGCATCCTTACCCGATGGTCATTTTTATTCATTCAGCAGCTATCTCATCAAAGACAGCAAGACTAGGGCCTGTTAACACTAATTAAACAGGCCTGTTATCGGCTAAAACCCCCTCAGATAAGGCACTGAGAGTGTCGCCTAACGGGTTAAGCAAGCGAACAGTAACGCGATATGAGGGATTTTTAGCCATAACCCTTCGGGCTGAGGCCAGTTTTTCCCATTTACGTCGTCTTTGGTCATTCATTTAACCCGTTAATATCACTCCTCTTTCCTTGTTCTGAGAAAAACTGGCTCTCAGCAGGCACGCTTCACTTAGTGTTAACAGGCCCTAATAAAACCGCTTACCTTGTGGTGGTGATACCACCTCGGAATCTTTTGCAGGTGTACCGTCAACGCCGGATATCTCTGAGTAGATACTTTCAGCGACGGGAGTCGTCTCCTGATACATCCAATAACGGAAACCGGAATAGGTCAGCACGAGTAACGCCATCACAACACTGGCGATGACCCACAAAGGAATATAATTTTTCAGGTACTCGCTGGGCTTCACGGAACCTTCCCAGTGGGGCGACAACTCTGACTCCCACCCAGGGCGATGACTTTCAATGGTGTGATACAGGTTTTCGCGTATCTGTTCGAGCTGCTCGTTCCCCCGGGGCATAACGCGATATTTCCCCTGAAAACCCAGGCTCAGGCAGAGATAATAAAGTTCAAGCAGATCGAGGTGAGTCCCCGGCGTTTCCAGCAGCTTCTGCAGAATCAGGAAGGATTTTTCACCACCCGACGTTTCCTGATGAAACAGACTCAGAAGTGAATGTTGACTCCAGCCACTGCCCGCTCCCCATGGGGTATTCAACACCATTTCGTCAATGACAGAACATAACAGGTAACGCGCAGCGACGACGGTGTCACCGGAAATACCGGCATTTCTCGCGTTACGCTCAAAGCTCTTTATTTCTTCCGTCAGACGCTTATGCAAGTCAGGCACCTGATCGTGCTTCATGGTCGAACGCAGCTTGGTCACCAGAGTCAACAGCGTGGTTGCGCCTGTCACCAGCGGATTAAGCCCATGACGCACATCGATTTTTTCATTGCCCGCCATCGCTAGTTGAGGCGGTGCTGCCCGGCCCTGCCCTGCACCAGCAGAAGAACGCGCAGCGCCCGGCGTAGGAATCATGACCGTGCGGTCAGAAGCGCCCGGCTGTTGTCCATCATTGCCCATACATCAGCTCCTGATTGCCCAGAGTTCCATGATTAAGCCGGGATAATCGGCGCCAAGATGTACCGCGAAACCACCGGACTGCTGCATCGACTTCCACAGATCCCCGGTATTCTCAATTTCGAAATAAGTGAAACCGGCGTGGTACGGAATCTGTCGTGGCGCGACAGGCAGCGGGCGCGTTCTCAGACCCGGTAGCTGCGTCGTGATCAGCTCCCGAATAGTTTCGACCGGTGCAATTTTTGCCTGCGCAGGGAAGCGGCTACGTAACACTTCTGTTGGCATGTCCGCTTTAACCGCAACCACAAACGATGCAGTACGCGTCAATGATGGATCAGTGATCGGCGCCACATAAATACCGAACCTACGCTCGACCAGATCCAGAGAAATAGCTGACTGCTCAAGTACCATACTGAGCGACTGGCGCAGCGCCGAGAAAAGCCCAGCAAATGTCTGCTGCAAATCTGTGTGAATGTACAGGGGCATTTCCGGTGGACGTTTATCACTGGCAGTAAATGTCGACAGTTCGCCTGCCAGTTGCAACAGCTCGGTATAGAGTGTCAGAGGATGCAGAGTTGCTAACTGAGTCAGATGCTTCACCAACGGCTGCACGCGGTTAATGACCTGTAGCAGAAGGTAATCTGCAATTTCGGCAGAACCTGAACGTCCTGAATCGCTCAGGCGATGGCTCAAAGCTTCACCACGCTGACGCAGCAGGCCTGACACTTCTTCGATGTAACCTTTAATTTCACCACTGACCGAACAATCGAGCACGGGCGGTATAAATGTTTTATCGAGTTTTACCGGATTTCCCGGTAACCGTTCTGCGATGCGGGCAATGCCAATACAGGCGTAACCACCGAGGTCTTCTGAGCCCAGCTTAAAGCAAGTGGATAATTTACCGATCTGGATACGTGCCGACTGTCCTGATGCAGACGAGCTGTCACGCGCATCGAAGTTGTAAGTCTGGAAGCGTGCCTGTGGGAACTCTTCAGCATCACGAACGGATTCCTGAGCCCCAGGGCGACGCATAGGCACGCACAGGTAAACAATCTCATCCCGGGTATTTTCAGGAATCTCAATAATCGGAGGAAGTTCTTCCGCTTCAGGCGCCAGTATCGGCGTGCCGTCCGGGAAAATACCGCGGACTGAGGAAATAGAAACTTTGCCCAGTTCAAGCGCCTCGACATCGATCGTCAGCTCCTGAATACCCCAGTAATAACTACCTACGGCCCCGGTGCGAACATCAACAAGGCGCTCAACAAAACGATCCTGCTGCTGAAAATGCTGAGGGCGCAGGAACATTCCTTCCGACCAGATTACCTTGTTCTTTGAAGACATGAGTCATCCTTTCCGTGACTGCACAGACCGTACAGTGAATTCCGAATTCTGAATAGCGCGACCGTCAGAGTTGTGAAGAACGATCGCTGCGTAGTTTCTTGTGAGGCGTAGCAGCACTGTTGTCTTCTTCTATTTCAACAACGGCAATCTGATTTCCCTCGATACCGACCTGAACCACATTTTCGTTGTGTTCCAATACTGGAATGACCAGTAACGCCTCGGCGTCACGATATTGAATAAACTCAGCCATCAGCCCCAGATACTTAACTTCGGTCGCCAGCTCGATGGTTTCGATACGCTGCTCACCCGGGGTCAGTTCTTTCAGCACAATGGTATCGATCAGATCTTTACCCAGACGAGCCGGTGCGCCCTCGTACAGACTCAGGAAATCTTCCCGACTGAACTGACGATCATCAGCCAGCTTAAATACATGGATCACGACCGGTGACGGACGATCATCTGCATCCGGGTTGATCTGCGTGCCTGCCGTAAATTCGATAACGGCGCTGGTATCCATATTCAACGCTTTACGCGCCGACTGACACCCCGACATCATCGCCAGTACCAGCACCAGCGAAACCAGGTGCCATCCTTTCTTAAACTGCATTGTTTTTCCTAAAAGTAATCAGGTACGGTTAAGCGCCCGTGTATTTTTAAGCTCGGCCAACTGCTTTTCGTAGGCGCGGGCAAATTCTTCACCAAATAACTGGTTATACGTCGTCTCATAGTCCGACTTCAGAGCCTTGAAGTATTGCTCGAACGCGAGCCAGTTTTTCGCATCTTTATTACCCAGCAGCGAATCACGGGCATTAATGTGCTGCTTCAGGTTATCCGGGTCAAAATGTTTAAACATCGTATCGTACGCGGCATGCATGCCTTTCAGGACAGCCACCTGATGATCAGACAAGTCATCAAAGCTGTCACGCACCGCATCCTGAGGACGCATAAATGCAGACGCATCACGGCTGAACATCATCTTCAGAGCGTCTTCTGCGTTGGCAGAAAATTTCAGCGGGTTGTTATCCACAGTCTGAATCATGGTGTGCTGTACACGAAGTTCATTTTTGATCGCCGTACGGGCACGCAACAGATCAATCAGGCGGGTCACGGCCTCATTTACAATGCCAGAGACCTCGGGCATTAAGCTATCCAGCTGATCATCCGAGATATTATTCAGGCCCATAAGACTGGCCAGCTGTCGGACATCAACACTCGACGTGCCTGCACCAGACGCAGCCTGAGCTGATCCAGAACCAGGCTGACCAGCCCCGAACGCAGCCTGACCCTGACGGGAGGCTGCAGGTGTTGGTTCCGGGATCTGCGATTCAGGCACAGGAGGCACCTGCTGCGAATCAGGAAATGACGAAAACGCCGGTGGCGTAGTCTGTGGTTTCTCGGGAGACGCAGGTATCCCGAACAAACTATCAATATCATCAGCTCCGCCCGCAACCGCTTCAGATGCTGCAAACGGATTCGGCTCTGACGCGGGCGACGCTGACGCAAAAGAATCTGAAGCAAACGGGTCAGGAGTCTGAGAGTGCTGCGATTGAGGGGCCTGCTGCACAGGCGCCTCTGGCCGAGGAATTCTGATGTTCTGCTGTTCTACAGGGGCATGATCTGATGCTGATCCGCTTTTCCACCAATCGTCATTATCATCCCAACCGGACGACGACGGTGCAGGATCTGAAAAAGCCGGTTTATTTAACGCAGCGAGGGGATCATTGCCCGATGACGACGATCCAAACGACCCTCCGAATAAGGAATCATCCGATGACGATGAACCCCACGGGTCATCTTTAGCAGAGCCCACCGACTGAGACACGACAGCGCCCCAGTCCTGTTCTGGTTGTTTCGGTGTCTGAGCACCCGGCTCAAGCCAGGAATCTAACTGACTGGCACTGTTCGCCGACTGCTGCTTCGCGGCCGTTGCCGGGTTAAACGTCGTGCGATCTCCTTTATCAAGGAAATCTGCCGACCCTAAATCAGCCGGAATCGCGGGCTCAGCCGGAGGCGCCTTAAGAGTGACCTGCAACTGATACTCACCACAGATTAAAACATCGCCTGCGGCCAGAGGGTGCGGCTTACCGGGACCAAGAGGGTCCTGACTGTCATTCACAAATGTACCGTTGGTGCTGTGGTCCAGCAACGAAAAGCGACCATCAGCGAACACAACCTCAAGATGACGTGAAGAAAGAATGCGCTCGGTATCCGGCAATACCCAATCGTTGGAGTCGGCACGTCCGACTGAGCCACCCGCACTGCGGAAGACTTTCGTGTGATTGAGCATATTGGCGTGAGGCGGGCATTCGACGACCGTCAGAATCAAGTCCATTTCTTCACCGTAGGTTTCCTGTGGTTCAGCGGCAAAAAGAGAATAACCGCAGCGCAGACGAGCGGTCACAACAGACACCTGTCTTGAGCCGCGCGAGCAAGTCCTATAATATCGGCGCCACTTTCTGAGTTCAAGCAAACGGAAGGTCGGGCCAACGAGGAACCAGGGCTCGAAAAGGACGAAATACGTCAAGGGTATCGATACGACAGGCTCAATATGACCGATAACAGGGACGACAAGACACGTCTTGTCACCGGTGGAAAATCCACTGGAAACGCCAGCAATTCAGACCGCAAAGCAACCGGAAAGCCATCTGGCAAAGCTTCTGAAGGTCCTGCTAAAAACGACGACGCTACTGTATTAGCGGGCGGCTCAACACCGAACAAATCTCAGCGAAACCCGGACGCCACGCTGGTGACTTCGCAGACTCCCCTGTCGACGCCGACCAGCAGTCGCACTGGTAGCACCACCACTGGTGGTACTACGCCGCGCGTATCAGCCCTTAACAACAAAGTGATCAAAGGGCGTTTCGAGCTGGTTTCCATGCTCGGTGCTGGCGGTATGGGTGCGGTATATAAAGCACTCGACCGACGTAAAGTTGAAGCCAGTGACTCAGACCCTTATGTAGCCGTCAAACTGTTGAATGACGATTTCCGTCAACACCCGGATGCCTTTATTTCGCTGCAACGGGAGTCGCGCAAGTCACAGACGCTGGCTCACCCGAACATCGTAACCGTTTACGATTTTGACCGGGACCGCGACACCGTATTTATGACCATGGAGTTCCTCGAAGGCGCTCCACTCGATGAACTGTTACGGGAACATCCAAACGGCTTGCCGCCTGAGCAGGCCGAAAGTGCACTGCGTGATATTTCTAACGCACTGATTTACGCACACTCGCACAACATTATTCATTCCGACTTCAAGCCCGGAAATATCTACGTCACCAAGAACAAGGGCTCGAAGGTGTTCGACTTCGGTATCGCCCGCGCGGTATCCGAAGGCAGCGCAGCGCACGGTGCGGGAGAAAAAACCATTTTTGATGCGGGCACACTCGGAGCGCTGACTCCGGCTTACGCCAGCTACGAAATGCTCAAAGGCGCAGAGCCAGCGCAGTCTGATGACGTCTACGCCCTTGGCTGTGTGGCGTACGAACTGTATGCAGGCAAGCATCCTTTTAACAAAACCCCTGCAGATCAGGCGCTGACTAAAAAGCTCAAGCCTAAGCGCATTAAAGGCCTGACCCGTCGCCAGTGGAACGCCCTGTCAGGCGCACTGGAACTGAAGCGCGATCAGCGTACGGCAACGGTTGATGAGTTTTACAAACAGTTCTTCGGTAAAGCCCGCATGCTTATCTGGGCTCTGGCGGCATCGCTGACTGCTTTTGTCGTTGGTGGCGGTGTTTACTATCAACAGTATCAGGAACAGCTGATCGCTCAGGAACAGTTAAAAGTTCAGCTCGAAGAAGAACTCGCGCAGAAACTTGAAGATTCGGCCATCACCAACCAGACACAGAAAATCGAACAGCTGGTTCAGATTGCAGCCCTTACCCCTAAGTGGGATATGGAGCTGCGCCGTGAACTGCTGAACTATGAAAATCTGGTGTCGAATATCGATGGGCTGAATACCGATGAACTGAACGAAAGTGTTCGTCAGCGTGTTATTGCAGCCTACATAAAAGAAGCGAAGCAGCGCATCGCTGACAATAATCTCGAAAACGTTCTGAGTCTGTTGCAGTACGCCAGTCGCTGGGAAGCTCCCGCAGATCAGATCGAACTGCTGACCAATCAGGTACTGACCAATCAGGAAGCCGATCGCCTGAGACAAGAAAATGAACGTCTCGCCGCAGCGAAAAAAGAAGCCGACCTGCTTCGCCTGGAACAGGAAAAACGAGAGAAAGAACTCGAAGAAGCACGCCAGATCCGTATCCGTCAAGAAGTGGCTGCGCTCGAAAAATCCCTGCGCTGCCCGAACCAGATTGATGTCGCCGGTGACGTCGCCAGCCACCTGAAAGCACTTGAGTCGCTGGACCCGGGTCGCTCGGCTGACCTGCGTAATATCGTTGCTAACTCACTGACCAACTGCTTTAACAAACTTGCAGCCGTCAGCCCATTTGCCGCCGATACCATGCTGACCGAAGCCCGCGAACTGCTGCCATCGCAAGGCCAGCTCGATCCACTGGTTGTCGATTACTGCTCACACCTCGAGCCAGGGACCGGTGCTAAAGGTCGCCGTTACACCTGTGCAGATCCACTGCCACGTGACGCACTGGGGCCGACGATGGTGGTTGTGCCTGCTCCGGACGGTGGACGCCCGATCGCCATCAGCCAATACGAAATTACCTACGATGACGTCGCCGACTACTGCACTGTTTCACAGCTGTGTGATGCCGATAAATACGCGCGTAATTTTATGCCTATTCACAACATCAAAGTGGATTTTGCAGAGAATTTCGCAGGCTGGCTGAGTTCCGTTACCGGGCATTACTACCGTCTGCCGACGTATGATGAATGGTTAACTGCAGCGACCGCCGACGGCGCGGCTGAATTTCCGGAGCGTAACTGCTTCCTGAAATACGGAGCCATTGAGAAAGGTCTTGAGCTGCACAAAACCACCAACGGTAAGCAAAACTCCTTTGGTCTGGCATCGCATGTCGGTAACGTTCAGGAATGGGCATACCGCGATAACGAACTGGTCGCCGCCGGTGGCTCTCGCCAGACGCCTCTGAACGAATGTCGTTACAGCACAGTAACTGCTCACAACGGCACCGCTGACGAATTTACCGGCTTCCGCCTGGTACGTGAACTGGCACGTTAATCCTGCTTAATTGGCCGCCGGAGGGTTGATTACCCCAAGCGGCCAATCCATCCCGGTCCAGAGCACCAGAAGTGCTGTCCAACCAATAAGAAATGCCACACTGTACGGCAGCATCATGCTCATGATGGTACCGATGCCGATATCTTTGCGGTATTGCTGCGCGAACGCTAACACCACGCCAAAATACGGCATAAGTGGTGTAATTATATTTGTACTGCTGTCACCAATGCGGAAAGCCACCTGAGTGGTTTCCGGTGCAATGCCAACAAGCATCAGCATAGGAATAAATACCGGTGCTAACAGCGCCCATTTAGCGCCGCCACTTCCGACAAATAAATTAATGGTCGCTGCGATAAGGATAAAAGCCACCAGCATAACGGGAGCTGGGGCGTTCAATTCTGTCAGCAGTTCTGCACCATGAATTGCGAAAATAATCCCCAGATTACTCCAGGCGAAGTAGGCAACAAACTGTGCCGCAAAGAACATCAAGACAAGGTAACCGGCCATGGTCGCCATGCTCGCCTCCATCGCGTCAACCAACTTATGCGACTGACGCCAGGTACCGCTGAAGCGACCATAAATATACCCACATAAAAGTGCATAAATTGAGATAACAACCACAATGCCTTTCATAAAGGGCGAAGAAATAATGGCCATACCCTGACGCAACCAGGCATTCTCTCCCGCTAACCCACTGGCACAGATAAGAGCAAATATCAGAGTAAAAATCGCAACGGCTTTCAGCCCGCGGCTCTGATTAATTTCTTCCGGATGGTGTTTACTTTCTTCGGTGAAAACCTGTTCTTGCGGATTCTCTTTTGCAGCTACCTCGTCGTTATCTTCAACCGTTATTGAAACCAGTCGCGGTTCGACCCAGCGTGCTGTTACCAGGGTGGCCAACGCACTGACCAGAAAAACAGAAGCGACCATAAACCAGTAATTGGCGGCAATATTTACCTCGCCCCCCGGCTCAACCAGTCTCACCGCTTCGGTGCTGATACCGGCTAATACAGCATCAAATGGCCCGAGCAACAGATTGGCACTGTAGCCACCAGAGACGCCCGCAAAGGCAGCTGCAATACCGGCCAGGGGATGACGACCGGCACTTTTAAATACCAGTGCAGCGAGAGGGATAAGAACAACATAGCCTGCGTCAGCGGCAAGGCTCGACATAACGCCTGCGAAGACCACCAGAAACGTCAGTAAGGCCCCTCTCGCACCACGAACGATCGAAGACAGTAGAACAGCAATAAGACCACTGCGCTCTGCAACTCCCAGCCCCAACATGGCAATCAGTACGGTTCCTACCGGGGCAAACCCAGTGAAATTCGATACGGTCTTAGTGAGAATTTTCGCTGCCCCTTCGGCAGAGAGCAGGTTCATCGCTGTCAGTTGTTCACCATTAACAGGATGTACGGCTGATAAGCCGAGAGCAGATGCCAGCCCTGAAATCAGCAGTACCAGTCCGCACAGCCAGATAAACAACAGCGTAGGATGAGGCAGGCGGTTCCCTGCATGTTCAATACGGGAGAGAAGGCGTTCAGTAACAGAGGTCATAGGCATTTCCGGCGACAGGTGTCATCAGAATGCCTGAATATCAGCAGGGTTCAAGCTACAGGGCTTTGGTAGCAGACACTGCCGGACTAATCCGGCAATGCCAGAGGGCTGTCAGACCAGCCCCATCTCATTCAGCATCACATCATAACCTTCCTGATAGTTGCTGAATTTAAACTCGTAGCCCAGCTCACGCAGTCGTTTGTTAGAACAACGACGGTTAGCGCGGCGTGATACTTCACCCACGTCGCTGTCCGGGTCGACCTCACCGATACGATCCTTCATCCATTCGAGGACATCGAACAGAGTGGCTGGCTCGTTATCAGTGGCGAGATAGCAGTCATCGAGTGATTCGCCGTTCAGGGCGCGATTAATCAGAAATTTGAGTACTCCCAAACAATCATCACGGTGAATGCGGTTGGTCCATACAGCGGGTTCAGGGTCACAGTAACCACCCTGACGCGCCTGCTGAATCATGCGTTCACGGCCCGGACCGTAAATACCAGTGAAGCGTACGACAGTGCCGCCGAATGCCGAATCGAGCAGTACTTTCTCGGCCGCCAGCATTTCTTTGCCGGCAAAGCTGGATGGCGTAGTTTCGGAGTTTTCGTCGACCCACTCACCATCCATCTGGTGATATACCGAAGAGCTGGAAACAAAGAAAACACGCTTAGGCGTCTGCCCTTTCAGCTTCTTAAGAATATTCTTCAGGCCTTTCACATAGTAGGCGTGATAGCCTTCTTTCGAAAAAACCGGCGCTGCCACGCTGTATACGACAATATCAATGTTGTCTGGCAGGTCGGTCAGGGTGCTGGCATCTGACACGTCAGCACTGATCACCTGAACCCCTTCCCCAACGGGCTTGTCCGAACGGCGGACGCCAGTCACGTCATGCCCTTCCCGGGCGAGGTCCTGTGCCAGATGGCCGCCGATATCTCCGGTGCCCACAACCAAAATAGAAGCCATGCCTTTCCTCCACTATTTCAGGCATTTTGTACCGCATCTAGGCGGTACCTTACGTTTTATTTTATTACGGTCTTTCGCTGACGTAATGGATAGGTAGAATAAATCAGATAAGCCACCTTCATTCAAGGTAACAATCATGACCCTGACCGAACTCCGCTATATCGTCACTGTTGCACAGGAACGACATTTTGGCCGAGCCGCTGAAAAATGTTACGTCAGCCAACCGACGCTCAGCGTAGCGATAAAAAAGCTGGAAAGCGAGTTAGAGGTCGCCATTTTTGAGCGCAGCAAAAATTCCGTCACCGTTACCCCGTTAGGTGAGCGTATTGTGGCCCAGGCTCAACGTGTTTTAGAGGAGTCCCGGGCCATTAAAGATATCGCCAGCTCGGGCAAAAATCAGCTGTCGACGCCACTGCGCCTCGGCGCCATTTTCACCATCGGGCCCTATCTGTTTCCTCATCTGGTTCCGCAGATACACAGTGCCGCGCCGGGCATGCCGCTCTACCTGGAAGAAAACTACACCGGTGTCTTACGTAAGCAGCTTAGAGAAGGCGAGTTGGACGCCATCGTGATTGCGCTGCCTTTTACTGAACCCGACGTCGTGACCCGACCTCTGTACGAAGAGAAGTTCGTCGTCGTCATGCCCAAAGAACATGAGCTGACGAAGCAGAAAGATATCGACCCTGAGCAACTGATCGACCTCGACCTGCTCATGTTGGGCGAAGGTCACTGCTTCCGCGATCAGGTGTTTGAACACTGCCCCGCATTGCACCGCAAACAGCACAGCCGGGTGGGTAGCGTCCTCGAAGGCAGCTCACTGGAAACACTCAAACACATGGTCGCCACCGGCCTCGGTGTGACTGTGCTCCCTGAGTCCGCTCTCGGAAATATGGACGAAAACCTGCTGGCCACGCGTCCGTTCCGTGAGCCGGCGCCGTTTCGGACGGTGGCTCTTGCCTGGCGCGCCAGTTTCCCTCGAGGCAATGCCATCGACCTTCTGATTGAAAACGCCCAGCTGTGCTGGTCTAAGAAGTAACCTGATGGCGAACTCCGGTAAGCTAACGGATCTGAAAGGCGTCGGGCCAAAACTGGCAGAGCAGCTGGGTAAACTGAATATCCACTCTCTCACTGACCTCGCCTTTCACCTGCCTTTCCGCTACGAAGACCGGAGTAAAATCACCCCCATTGCTGGCCTGATGCCTATGCGGCCCGCGGTTATTCAGGGAGAGGTGAAGGGCTCGAGCGTGGTGTTTGGCAAGCGTCGCAGCCTGCTGGTTAAGCTTCAGGATCAGAGTGGACTGATCAATCTGCGCTTTTTTCATTTTAATGCGGCGCAAAAAAATCAGATGAGCAAAGGCACTCTGCTGCGCTGCTATGGAGAACCCCGTCGAGGAGCCAGCGGGCTCGAGCTATACCACCCTGAATACCAACGCATCGAAGACGGTCTGGATACGCCGCTCGAAGCGTCTCTTACTCCTATTTATCCGGCCACCGATGGTATTACTCAGCAGCGCCTGCGCCTGCTTCACGAACAGATGATTGAGCTGTTGAAGCAGGATGAGGTGGCTCTTCCTGATCTGCTCCCCGAACAGTGGTGCGCGCAATGGCGCCTCCCGGGCCTGCGCGAAGCACTCCTGTTTCTTCATAACCCGCCCGCAAACACGGACCTGTTACAGCTGGAGTCAGGCAGCCACCCCGCACACAAGCGCTTAATTCTGGAAGAACTGCTGGCGCACCAGTTATCTCTGTTTAAACTGCGTGCTCAGGTACAGGCCGATAAAGCACCCGCCATCCTGAGTGACCATACGTTGCGAAGCGCACTACTGGAGAAACTGCCGTTCACACCAACCGGTGCCCAGCAACGCGTCACCGATGAAATCACTGAAGATCTCAAGCAACCCTATCCGATGCTGCGCCTGGTCCAGGGCGATGTTGGTTCTGGTAAAACCTTAGTTGCGGCGCTCGCTGCCTGTGATCTGCTTCAACAAGGTTATCAGGTTGCGTTAATGGCACCGACCGAGATCCTTGCCGAGCAACACCTGCGTAATCTGGCGGGTTGGTTTGAACCGCTTGGCATTCGCATGGGCTGGCTTGCCGGCAAAGTTAAAGGAAAAGCCCGGGAACAATCCTTATATGAAATCGCCAGTGGCGAAGCGCAACTGGTCGTAGGGACTCATGCGTTATTTCAGGAGGACGTGCATTTTTCGAAGCTCGGTCTGGTCATCATCGATGAACAACACCGCTTTGGTGTTCATCAACGCCTGTCACTCAAGGAGAAAGGTGAACGCGCAGGGCTTGCTCCGCATCAGCTGATCATGACGGCAACGCCCATACCACGAACTCTGGCCATGAGTGCATACGCCGATCTCGATACCTCAGTGATTGACGAACTGCCTCCGGGGCGTAGCCCGATTACCACGGTTGCCATCAGCGATCAGCGACGCCCGGAAATCATTCAGCGCGTACAGGAAGCCTGCTCTCAGGGCGCGCAGGCCTATTGGGTCTGCACCCTGATCGAAGAAAGCGAAGCCCTGCAGTGTCAGGCAGCAGAGAATACCTTTGAAGAACTCCAGAAAGCGCTTCCGGGGCTGCGCGTCGGTCTGGTTCACGGACGCATGAAGGCCGCTGAAAAAGCAGACATCATGGCTGCCTTTAAAGATCATCAGCTGGATCTTCTCGTCGCAACCACCGTCATCGAAGTCGGCGTCGATGTGCCAAATTCGAGCCTGATGATCATTGAAAACCCAGAGCGCCTGGGCCTGGCCCAGCTGCATCAGCTGCGGGGGCGGGTTGGTCGTGGCAGCGCAAAGAGTCATTGCGTCCTGCTCTACAAATCACCCCTGTCATTGACCAGCAAACAACGCCTGCAGGTCATGCGCGATAGCCAGGATGGCTTTTACATTGCCGAACAGGATCTCGAGATCCGCGGCCCCGGTGAATTACTGGGCACGCGCCAGACCGGGCTGCAGATGCTCAGAATTGCCGACCTGCAACGCGATGCCGACCTTCTGCCTCAGGTACAGGAAATGGCCAATGATCTCTGGTACCAACACCCAGCCACCGTTGAACCCCTGATTAAACGTTGGCTTGGGGACGCCGAACGCTTCGCTAACGTCTGACCCCGAACAAAGAAATATCTCCAATTTAGTCCCAATCAACCACATTTTTCAGGATCTCTACTATATTTTCTGAAAGAACGAATTCCGGGGCGAAAACATGTCAGCCATTCCAGCCGTCGTACAGAAAATCCTTGAAGACTGGCGAATCCCCTACTCCGCCGCTGATGACAAGGAGTTGTTTGAAATCATGCAAAGTAATCCGCCCGCATCCTACTCTTCCAAGGTTGCTTATAATGTGTTCCTGAAAGATGAGCTGGGGCAGGTGCAGGTTCTGGTACCGGGCGACCGGATGCTTGATCTCACCCAATTGTCACATGCCTTTGGCAGGCAGTTCACCGCTCTGTCTGTGGACGAGCTTGATCTGCTCAAGGCCCGCTACAAAATTGACCAGTTTCCGGCGATACCGCAGATCACCGAAATGGAAACCATGATTGATCAGGCGCTGCTGCGCGAGCAGGAGCTGTTCGTATACTCTGGCGAAGAAGGCAAAAATTGGCTCAAGATTCCGATGTCGGAATTCCGCGCGCTAACGACCAGCTCGCATGTCGGCAACTACAGCACGCCTTTGCGTCCTGACCGCCCGGGACAGGGCAGCGATCAGGATCTTGATGATGTCCATTCGGCCATCCGTCAGTTTACGCCGCTCAGAATCAAACAGCGCCTCGAAGAAACCCTGGACCTCCCGCCTCTACCCGAAGTCGCGCGCAAGATTATCGAACTGAGGGTCGACCCGGAAGCCGACAGCAAATCACTGGCCACGACCATTGAGGTTGATCCAGGCATGTCGGCTCAGGTACTGAGTTGGGCGCGCTCTCCGTACTACGGCACACGTGGCGAGATCAAAAGTGTTGAAGAAGCGGTGATCCGCGTGCTCGGTTTTGATCTGGTGATCAACCTAGCACTCGGGCTGGCGCTGGGCCGGTCTCTGGCTGTGCCTAAAGAAGGGCCGCACGGTTACACCCCATTCTGGAAGCAGGCAGTGATGACCGCAGCACTGTGCGGCGAACTGGTACGTAAAATAGAGCCAGCAGGTCGCCCATCACAGGGCATGGCCTACCTGAGCGGTCTGCTGCATAACTTCGGATTTCTGATTCTGGCGCAGGTGTTTCCGCCCCAGTTTTCGCTGATCAACCGCCACATTGAGGCAAACCCGCACATTAACCGTTTCTACATTGAAAACTACTTACTCGGCATGAGCCGTGAGCAGTGCGCCGCTGCCTTGATGATGCAGTGGCAGATGCCCGGTGAACTGGTTGCTTCGCTGCGTCAGATGCACAACGCCGATTACGATGGCGACTATTCAGGCTATGCGAACCTGCTCTTCGTTGCCGTGCGTCTGCTGCGTGAACGTGGTGTGGGTGACGGACCGTCAGAAGTCATTCCAGAGCAGGTATATGCTCGTCTGGGGCTGTCCGCTGAAGACGCGGCTGAAGTGGCAGATACTCTGGTTGAGAATCAGGACAGCTTCGCTGACCTTATCAGCATTCTGAATCACTGAGGCTTTACTTAAATCAGCCCATTACCTGAAAGCCAGACTTTCACTGGATGAGACCAGGCTCAGCAAGCTCAGGCGGGGCAGGATCTGGTAACGCAGCAAAGGCTTCGGTCAGCCAACGCTGCATTACCGGGTCATTCCACAGTCGGATCAGGGCATCTATTTCTGCATTACTCACCCGGCGATACGCGTACAGCATAAAATTCAGTACAGCGTCCCGTGTATCAGCTTCATATCCTTGAGAGAGCTCAAGCTCCAGAGTATCTGACACGGATGCCTGTACGCGAATCAACCATTCTGCCATCCGCGTTGCCGATACGAAACGTTCAACCCTTTGCACCCGGGAAACGGCCGGAGGATACGTAGCTAGCCTTTGCATGTAACGTTCGTATTCTGGCGTTCCCTGTTCCTGAAGCGCAGTGTCTTCCATCAAACGTCCTCGCGCCATGAGAGAATCATCAACGATCTCCAGTAAGCCGGCGACCTCTTCGTCCGTGAATGATTCGAGTAGCTGAGTAAACGATGTCTGCAGAGCTGCAGGCGACCAGGGCAGAAGCTGACGTAAGCGGTCACGCTTCTCGCTGTCGCTCAGTTCAGTCAACTGCGCTTCGGCTAACTGCCGGACCTGTGTCGATATACCGGACACACCGCTACCAGAAATAATACGCTCAGGCGCACTCCCATCAGCAGCATAGGCAAGACCCGCCGAAGTCAACGAGGCAGCGAGTACAACAACGAACGTCGCAACTAAACACGTCAGAAAACGATAGAGAGAAAGCCGCTTCATTTGTCGTCGTTGCTATTCGTCGCAGAGAGACTCAGGTCGTTATAGCGCTCGTGATTCAGAACCCCTTCGGTCTTAGCAATCACAACCGAGACCATGGTGTCGCCAGTCACATTCACTGCGGTACGCAACATATCTAACAGGCGGTCGACGCCGATAATTAATGCAATCCCTTCTACCGGTAAACCGACCTGCTGCAGAACCATCGACAGGGTAATCAACCCAACACCCGGTACACCTGCGGTGCCGATGGAGGCCAGAGTGGCGGTGGCAATCACCAACAGGTAGTCACCCATGCTCAGATCAAGGCCAAACGCCTGAGCAATAAACACAGTCGCTACGCCCTGCATAATGGCCGTACCGTCCATATTAATGGTGGCGCCCAGCGGTAGCACAAAAGATGCAGCACGGGTACCGACACCGAGATTCTGCTCAGCGTTCTTGATGGTAACCGGCAAGGTGGCACTGCTTGATGCCGTACTGAAGGCGAAAATCTGCACCGGCCACATTTTCTTGAGGAAGGTTACCGGAGAGACCCCGGCGAACATACGGAGCATAGCGGAGTAGACAACAATACCGTGCACCAGCAGCACCGCGACCACGGTAAACATGTAGGCCAACAGTTCCTGCACTGGCCCCAGCCCTTTGGAGGCAAACAGGCTGAACAGCAAAGCAAACACACCGTAAGGCGCAAGATTCATCAGCATGGTGACGAGCGTCATCAGAATCTCGTTCCAGTCGCTGAATTGCTTACCGATACGCTCACCCGGCACACCTGAGCGACCAATAGCGAGACCAACCAGAATCGCGAACACGATCACCTGCAGCATATTGCCCTCGGCCATTGCCAGGAACGGATTCGTTGGGAATATATTCGCCAGAACATCGATAAGAGGTACCGCCTCAGGGGCCTTAAATTCCGCCTCCACCGACATATCGATTCCGACGCCGGGATTCACGATATTGGCCAGCGTCATGGCCGCAGAAATCGCAATGGCGGTCGTCACAAGGTACAGAAACACCGTCTTCAGACTCATTCGTCCGAGGCTGCTCTGATCGCTCAGATGACAAACGCCGCAGACCAGAGAAACAAACACAAGCGGTACAACGAGGACTTTCAGGCTGGAGACAAAGATTTTACCGATCAAAGCAAACAGACCGGATGCCAGCAGATCATCCAGCACATAGCGCACGCTGTCATTGAGGTCTGGCATGGCCAGGAGGTTGAACGTGATAGTGCCGAGTACGATGGCGAGCGCCATGGCCAGAAGAATTCGGGTTGTCAGCGTCACGGTACAGCCTCCTTTTTATTCTGGTTATTTCTCACTGATCGATTTGGCCCTGATGACAGGGCCCGATTTTTAGGTCTGAATCAGGGTTTCAGGTATTTGCTGATGCCCTGAAACCACATCACTTTGGACAGGTCGCCACTGATCTTAATGTCTTTTTCCTGAATGCCGCGCATAAACGCATTACGGTCTTTCGAGGTAAGCACTTTCAGACCGGTGTGTGCATCTTTGAAGCTGATCGTGAATGCAGGATTGCTGTGAGCCTTACCTTTACTGGAAATGCTTTCATCTTTAACAACAAACTGACGGACGGCTTTGCCATCGTCGGTCTGTAACTGAAACGCCATGTCCTGCCCTGCCAGTTGCTCCCGGAACTTAGGGTTC
Source organism: Thalassolituus maritimus (assembly GCA_913019975.1). Taxonomy (GTDB): domain Bacteria; phylum Pseudomonadota; class Gammaproteobacteria; order Pseudomonadales; family Oceanobacteraceae; genus Thalassolituus. The sequence goes on from CAJWBH010000011.1 coordinate 43,893, forward strand.
TTTTTGGCTGCTTTTTTCATCAGTTTGGACAGTACCCAAAGCAACATGCGGAATTTAAACAAGGGAGTCTCCTCAGCTGTCAGCGCCCGTTAGTCGTCGGGCGTACTTTGATCATCGTCATTAGCAAATACCGCGGTACCTGCTAGCGACGGCATAATATTGAGCAGGCCATTATGCCCCAGACGGCGCATATGGTGTCGGTTTCTTTCGGGAATTCTCTCAGGGAATCTGATCTGTGTTAAGGCTTCTTCGATATCATGCTCACGGATAATATGCAGCATCGGAAACGGAGAGCGGTTGGTGAAGTGACTCATGTCGTCTGCGTCTTCACCCTCAAACACATACTGTGGATGGAAGGTCGCCAGCTGCAGCAGCCCTTCATACCCCATCTGCACCAGCAGATCATCGCAGATCAGAGTCCAGTTCCAGTACTCATCAAAATCACGATACAGGTTCGGTACAACAAACAACGCGGTGGGTAGATCAGAGGGCAATGAATCAGCCACCTCTTGCAGCAGAGTCATAAACTCAGCGGTTGCCGTGTAATCATCAGAGGCTGGGGAAACTTCAATCCGGAGGGTGTCCATCACTGGACTGGCGAAGGGGCAAAGCCCTTCACCGACCACCAGCCGGCTGACCCACTCACGGGTCAGTTCAGCGGCGGCGGTAACATCAGGAACGCCGCTTATTGGACGGATTCCTTCAGCGCTTTACCTGGCTTAAATGCAGGAACCTTAGCGGCTGCAATGGTGATTGGCTCACCAGTCTGTGGGTTTTTACCCTGGCGCTCAGCGCGGTCACGTACTTCAAAAGTACCGAAACCGATCAGAGTCACAGATTCGCCTTCGCTCAGAGACTTAGCAATCTGGTCTGTAAAAGCAGTAACAACCTCTGCTGCTTTTTCTTTGCTCAGGTCTGCTTTTTCAGCGATGGCCGCAGCCAGTTCTGGTTTACGCATAGTAATATCCTTGTTTCTGTTGTCAGTATTGATCTGTTAAAGACCAATGATGTTACAGAGAATCAGGGCATGATTGCCGGCAATTCTTTGTTGAGTGCTACTTTATTCGCTACTTTTGCTCCGGTCAAAGCGTATCCGAGCAGATCACCTGCTTCATTGCGGTATTCTGCCTGAACGTCATTGCCTTCCTGTTCAACCATCCAACGACCTGACGCATCACCACCCGGTGGCGGAGATACTACCACAGGACACGCTGGCGTCTTCACAGTGACAGGCATAACACCGTAGCTGACTTCAGTCGGTGTGCCGGTCAGTGTCTTCGCCAGAGCACGGGCAGAAGCCATCAACGGCAGTACGTAGAGCAGCACGCGGCCTTCAACTTCAGCACAGTCACCCAGAGTGTAAACATCATCAGCACTGGTTTTCAGGTGACGGTCTGCAACGATACCGTGGTTCACTTTGATACCCGCATCGCCTGCCAGCTGAGTGCGAGGACGAAGACCAATCGCTGAAACCACGACATCGGCACGAATTTCATCACCGTTGTCCAGAGTTGCGACAACACCGTCGCCATCACGTTCAATACGGCTCACCAGAGGGCCAAGGTGGAATTTAACACCGATGCCTTCCAGACCGGCCTGTACTGCGTTGGCCGCTGATTCAGGCAGCAGAGTCGGGAACACCTGATCACACGGAGCCACGATTTCACACTCATAACCACCAGCAGTCATATCATTGGCAAACTCACAACCAATGAGACCTGCGCCCATGATCAGAACGCGCTTCTTACCTTCGGCTGCGGTACGGAATTTGGCGTAGTCTTCGAGATCATTGATCGAGAACACCAGATCTTCAGCACCACCTTCGATACGTGGACCCACCGCTTCTGCACCCCAGGCCAGAACCAGCTTGCTGTATTCAACCGTTTCATCACCCAGGCTGATGGTATGAGCATCGATATCGATCGCGGTCACCACAGTATTGGTACGGATCGTCATGTTCAGCTGTTCGGCCATACCCGCAGCAGTGTTCATCGCCAGTTCATCTGCGGTTTTATTCTTGCCGTAACCTGTCGACAGCATCGGCTTGGAGTAGCTACGGCCGTCGTCTCCAGTGATCATCAGCAAAGGCTGATCAGCAGCAAGTTTACGAAGTTCTTTTGCCAGGTTATATCCGGCCAGGCCTGAGCCAATAATTACGATAGGAGCAGATGAATTACTCATAGAAGGGTCCGTTAAGTTGTCAGATAAGGAAGGTCTGCAGAAACGCAGGGGGGGGCTACCGGGAACCGGTAGCCCGGATAATCAGATTTCTACCATCTCAAAATCTTCTTTACCTACGCCACAGTCTGGGCAGATAAAATCGTCAGGCACATCTTCCCAACGGGTACCCGGAGCGATGCCTTCTTCTGGCGCGCCTTCCGCTTCATCGTAAATCCAGCCACATACAACACATTGCCACTTCTTCATGCCAATAACCTATGATTCGGTGAGTTTTTAAAGGTCGCTAAAAGTACTTATCAAGCTCGCTAAAAGCAACGGTCAATTCCGGGCATTTTTTGACCAACAGTCTGGTCTGACTTGCCTGACCGCACGATTTAGCGCATTCTCCGCGCCATGAAGCACTCTTCTGACCTCGCTGTCATTATTCATCCTGCGCGCCCCGACTGGTCGACCCGACTCAACGTCGCTCCTCAGGCATTACCACCATTCTGGCGATCCTGGTTACTGGAGCGTGGCTCCCTTACCGCCCGCCTGAGCAGCCTTGCGCCCGGCCGTTTCAGCGTCGACTGTCAGCAGGAGGGCATTGGCTACCCGACGCCAGCGGAACAGAAAGAACTCGGTTTATCCGCCAATCAGCGTGTCTGGTTCCGCGAGGTGCTGCTCAAACTGGATGGTACTTCGGTTGTTCATGCGCGCACGGCAGTACCGGCGGCGGCTCTGACTGGCCGCCTGGCAAGACTGCGCCAACTGGGCAATCGCTCTCTAGGCTCCTTTCTCTTCAGCCAGCCGGATATGCGTCGGACTTTCGTCCGTGTCTCTCGCTGCAAAGCCAATACGGCCGGGTTAGAATGGGCGCGTCGATCTGTCTTTACCCTCGGAGGCAGTTCGCTGATGGTTACTGAGGCATTCAGCCCCTTATTGACCGATTTCGATCAAACAAAGAGAACAAACTGAGGTTCCTGTGCTGACAGCCCGACTGGATTCTTTTTGGCCGCAGTGGCGTGCCTGGATTGCCATTACCCGCTTGGATAAGCCGGTTGGATCTTATCTGCTGCTATGGCCAACCTTCTGGGCATTGTGGACGGCAGCCGAAGGAATGCCATCACTCAGTAATCTCATTATTTTTACGGCCGGCGTATTTCTGATGCGCTCTGCCGGTTGCGTGATCAATGATTATGCTGATCGCGAAGTCGACGGTCACGTTAAGCGTACCAATGACCGTCCGTTAGCCACTGGGGCCCTGTCAGCAAAGGCGGCACTGGTTGGTTTTGCGCTTCTCTGCGCCCTATCGTTCGGTCTGGTGCTTCTGACCAACAGCATGACGGTATGGCTTTCTTTCGGCGGCGTCGCTCTCGCTGCCATCTACCCCTTTATGAAGCGTCACACGCACTTACCCCAGCTCTTTCTGGGGGCAGCATTTTCCTGGGCGATTCCTATGGCGTTTGCCGCAGAGTCGGAAACTCTGCCCGCTTACCTCTGGCTTTTTTACGCGGCCAACCTGTGCTGGACCGTGGCTTACGACACCTTCTATGCCATGGTCGATCGTGATGACGACCTGAAGATTGGCGTAAAATCGACTGCGATTCTGTTTGGCGAGCTCGATTTACAGATGATCGGGCTTCTCCAGGCCATGAGTGTCGCATTTCTGTTTTTTGCAGGGCAGCAGTTTGGCTTTGGCTGGGTCTACTACCTCAGTCTCGTGATCGGCGCCACCTTTCTGGGGTGGCAGATCTGGAACGCCCGGAGCCGCAATCGCGAAGACTGCTTCCGGGTATTCCGTCAATCGCATTGGTTCGGAGCCATTGTCTGGCTCGGAATTGTCGGCCACTACCTGCTGAGTGCCTCCTGAGCAACTTAGTATCCGGATCTTTTCTGACTCTGGGGCTATTTACGAAGAGTGAATAGCCCCTTGTCACATACCTGTAACATCCCGCCTGTGTAATACGACGGTAATGATAACTAATCTGTGACCGGACTATGACTAACGCTGGAAAACGCGTACTCATCGTTGACGATGAAGCACCCATCCGTGAAATGATCGCTGTAGCGCTTGAAATGGCTGGCTACGAATGCCTCGAAGCCGAAAATGTTCAGGACGCTCACTCTCTTGTAGTGGACCTACGCCCGGATATGATCCTGCTTGACTGGATGCTGCCGGGTGTCAGTGGCATTGAGTTCGCTCGTCGCCTGAAACGCGAAGAAGCAACAGCTGAGCTGCCGATTATCATGCTTACAGCAAAGGGTGAAGAAGAAAATAAAGTTCAGGGCCTCGAGAGCGGTGCTGACGACTACATCACCAAGCCATTCTCTCCACGCGAACTGGTTGCTCGTCTGAAGGCCGTATTGCGCCGGGCAACCCCACCGGGCGTCGAGGAAACCATCGAAGTTAATGGCCTGATTCTAGACCCCGTATGCCACCGAGTGATGGCCCACGACAAAGCGGTTGATGTGGGCCCTACCGAGTACCGACTACTGCAATTTTTTATGACACACCAGGAGCGTGCTTACTCGCGCTCTCAACTTCTGGATCAGGTCTGGGGTGGCAACGTTTATGTCGAAGAACGCACGGTGGATGTGCATATCCGTCGTCTTCGCAAGGCGCTGGGCCAGTCGCATGAGCAGCTGATTCAGACAGTTCGCGGTACCGGTTACCGCTTTTCAACCAAAGCGTCCTGATCATGCCGGGCTGGCGTCAGGAGCTTAAACGGCTCCTGCTTCTGCTAGCCGTTGGCCTGAGCGGGCTCTGGTGGAGCCCCTGGCCGTTCCTGCCTCTGGCAGTAATCAGTCTGCTGATTCTGTTCTGGCATCTACGTCAGGCCATCCGCATGAAGCACTGGTTGACCCGTTACGAATCTCAGGAAGCTCCGGCCACCAGCGGTATCTGGCAGGATCTCATCAAACTCAGCTTGCGCCCAACCAAGCGTAGCCAACGCTATCGCCATAAATTACAGGCGCTGTTTGATCGGCTTCAGGATTCCACCTCCGCTCTGCAGGAAGGCATCATCATGGTGGATCGCCATGGCAATCTTGAATGGTGGAACCGCTCTGCAGGAAAGATGCTGGGACTGCGTGACCCGATCGATATCAACCAGCCCATCACCAACCTGATACGTGCACCTGAGTTCACGGCCTATTTCTCGAGGGGCGAGTTCGATACCCCACTGGAGCTGAACTCACCGATTGCCAAAGACATGTGCCTGTCTCTGAATATTACGCCGTTCGGCCGCAACGAGCGCCTGATTGTCGCTCATGACGTCAGCCGTCTGCGGCAGCTCGAGCAAATGCGCAAAGACTTCGTCGGTAACGTCAGCCATGAACTGAGAACGCCCCTTACGGTCATTCAGGGTTACCTTGAAACCTTTGAAGATATTATCCCAGAGCGGGCCCGGCGCATGCTGACACAGATGCAGGAGCAGGCTTCACGAATGGATTCATTAGTGCGCGACCTGCTCGCCTTGTCGCGCCTTGAGAATGGGGCACACGACCCCAGGACGAGTGTTGATGTCCTCACACTGCTGGAGCAGATCACAGAAGAAGCTATCGCGGTGTCCGCAGGACAACACGACATACGCCTGAACATAGAAAGCGACGACAGCCTCAGCGGCTATGAGCACGAGTTACGCAGTGCGTTCACCAACATTATCATTAATGCAGTGAAATACACTCCCTCCGGGGGTTCCATCCATATTCGCTGGTATCGGGACGGGGAGAGTCTGTGCCTGGAAGTGAAAGACTCGGGTATCGGCATTGAAGAACATCACCTCCCGCGCCTGACCGAGCGATTTTATCGCGCCGATCCAAGCCGCAGTAAAAACACCGGAGGCACGGGGTTAGGTCTCGCGATCGTAAAACATGTGCTACTACGCCACGCTGGCAACCTGCTGGTCACCAGCGACTACGGGAAAGGAAGCTGCTTTACCGCCTGCTTCGAAGCGCCTGTTCACCTTCCGGCATCAGCGGACTTTCGCAATGAAACGCGAAAGCACGGCTAATTTATCTTCGTCGTCATCCACAAACCGGATAAGCATCTGAATTGTCTCGGCTTCTGGGTGCGGCTCCTGAGCCTGCATCATGCGGACATAGCCATTGATACGCGCCACATCGCCTGAATCCTGATCAACAATATCGGCAACCGCAGGTTCCAACAGCGCAGGCAGGGCGCCATCTCTGCGGAATACGCCGATCATTTCCTGCAGATTAATGTCCTTCAGTACCAACTTGGCAGAGCTACCCGAACCGAAACGAACACTCGCTACCCCCCTTGCCTTGGACTTAGGCTTAGAAGCCGGGGCAGCTTCTGGAGAGGAGGAACCTCCCATAAGTACGCTCGCACCGCCCATATCCTGAGCTACCGGTTTGCCCGCACCTTTACCACCAGAGGCATCGCCACCAGCAGGTTTACCCATCAGAACATCTGCTGATTGCTGTCCGGGCATTCCCTTGAACGCAGGTCCCTCACCCGGCTTCACGCCAAGATGCTTGGCAACAACTTTAGAAACCTTGGCGACGAAATTTTCCCGTGTGAAAGGCTTGCCGATGTAGTCCGAAACTCCAGACTGCACAGCCTTAACGACGTGATCACGATCACCACGACTGGTGATCATCATAAAAGGGGTTTTCTTGTAACGCTCATCAGATCTCATCCACTCGAGAACCTCGATGCCCGACATCTCAGGCATCTCCCAGTCACACAGGACGAGATTAATTTCACGTTGATTCATCACAGTCACGGCCTTACGACCATCGACCGCTTCATTAATCTCACAGCCGGGATAGGTATCCCTGACTGCTTTTTTTACCAGGTCGCGGACGAACGCTGCGTCATCAACGACCAGAACCCTCAGTTTCATCGTGCGTCAGCCTTGGAGTAACGTCTTCTGTTAACTCAGCATAGCTGCTTTTGCCAGAATCGCTGCCAAAGGGCATACGTTCCAGTCGCATCAGAGTCGCTCCAATCACGGCTGCAGGCATAATAAACAGGTTAACCACGGGCACAGTCAGCAGAAGCGCCACCAGCAAGCCAAACCCCATTACCGTCCATAAATCCTCAGCCAATCTCTCACGAACTTCTGCAAACGGCTTAGCATGGTTATCAAACGAAAGATCCATGTACTGAATCGCCATCATCCAGCCGCCAAACCAGAACCACAAGGGAGGAGCGACAAGCTGCCCGATACCGGGAATCCAGCCAAGTAGAAAAATACCGAGATAACGCGGCAGGTAGTACCCCACTTTAGTCAGTTCCCGCCCGAGGGTACGGATCGTCATTGCCGGAATGGATTCATCCGGAATCGAGTGCCCCTGCAAAGTTTCAACACGCTCAGCCAACAGGCCATTCAGCGGCCCCGCAATAATCATCAGGACGGCACTGAAGAAGTACACCAGTGACAACACCAGAAAGATGACGACCAGCGGCATCAGTATCCAATACAGAAAAGATAGCCATCCGGGTAACAGGTCAACCAACTGACCAATCCAGGCATCCAGCTGGCTGATGCCCCAGACGCTGGCGAAACCCATCACAATGATGTTCAGGAGTAATGGAAAAGCAACATAACGACGCAGCCCGGGGGTTTTTAAGTTCTGAAAACCACGCCAGACATACTGCATACCGGTGAAAGGATTACCGCTCATGATTCCCTCGTGCATCTACGAAAAGCCTTTTATACAATCCTCGCCCTTTGTTGACCACCCAGGAGTGCCGGACATGACCCCGGAACGCTACGACCGCATCCGTAAAACCCTTGAGATGCGCCAGCCGGACCTTACCGTCATTACGGACGAAGTGTATAAACCTCATAATCTGGCAGCCATAGCGCGCACCTGCGATGCCGTCGGTATTCCTAAGATTCACTGCGTTTGGCCACGTGATCGTTACCGCCTGAAAACAGCGGCAACCGCCGGCTCATCCGACTGGATTGAAGTTCAGACTCACGCCGATATCGAAACCGGGATTCGTGAGTTACAGGACAACGGCGTAAAAGTCGTAGCAGCCCATCTTACCGATCGCGCTATTGACTACCGCGACTATGACTTTACCCAGCCGACGGCCCTACTCATGGGCACTGAAAAGGAAGGCGTCAGCGATGCGGCTTCTGACATGGCCGACGAGCACCTGATTATTCCGATGCGCGGCATGGTGCAATCGTTCAATGTTTCCGTGGCCGCAGCCATCATTCTCAATGAAGCTCATTACCAGCGTCAGGCCGCCGGCATGTATGACTCACAGCGCCTGCCAGATGAATGGTTTGACCGCCTGTTGTTCGAATGGTGCCAACCCAAGATTGCGCGCCTGTGTCGGGAAAATAATCTCAGCTATCCTGAGTTACGGGAAGATGGAGAGTTGGCAGACCCGCAAGGTTTTTCTGATCTGTACAATGCGCATAGGGCAGCCAAAAAGAAGGGGTGAAAGCCCTGACTTGAACAGATTGTTACAAAACAAAAAGTGCAACAAAGCGTACAGATCAGTAATATCGAACAATAGTGTTACTCAGCGTTTCTGAGTCAAAGTAACACTGTAAGTTATTCGCCCACCTATTTGTGCGATATATCTCACAAGCAGGTGGGAGATTTAGGCATAACACTGCCTTAACCTCCGCGCCTCCCTCCCCAGAAAAACCTAACTCATTGTTTTAAAAAGATTTTTCAAAAACCACTGGCATTCGACGACATAGTCTGTCGCAATAGTCACGTAACATGAACTCACAGTTTTGCTATCTTTAATTCCGCAGGACGCAAGGCGCTGATGGGATCAGCAAGCAGGACGCAGGATTCGGCAGGATCGCCGGGCAGGATGCGCAAGGACGATACAGGAAGCGAAGGATTATTGTGGCCAGGAGGCCAACCAGGACGGTAGAGAGGATCTCGCTCAAGGACGATATACCAGGAAGGTATAGGGTGCTGTGGCGGTGAGGACAGGATGTCCTGGCCGCCCATTTAGCTCCCGGCCCATCGTAATGGCATCCCCCCATTTTCAGTTACCCCAAGCTAGTTACTTCAAGCACTCTCACGACCGATACTCTTGGATAACACGTTATGCGTTCAGTAACCCTGAAGTCAGCTTAGTAACAGCATTTTTCCACTCATTAATTCCGCCTCTGGAACACCGGCCATATAGTGACACATATATCACTTAAAGCTCGTCAAATTTCCATCAACGACAGTACAAAAGGCAACCATCAGCATACTCACTGTTGTGGTGCTTACCCGATGCTGTGCCATCCTGTATCTGTACAAAGATCACACCGGAAGAACAGTATGCCATCACCATCACTTAAGCTACGCCTCGGGCAGCTTCTTCTGAACCGACGCGCAATTACTCGTAAGCAGTTGGATGATGCACTTCAATACCAGAAAGAACACGCAGGAGCCAAACTCGGTGAAGCACTGATCGCTCTGGGCGCTATTGATGAAGGGTTACTCAAGCGCGTACTGCGCCAGCAGCGCTGGTTGCGCCCGTGCGCCACCTGCTTTGCACTTCTTTCACCTATGTCAGTGACCTACGCCTACGATCCCGAAGAGCACATGCTTTCTGCTCAGGACGAAGCTGCAACCTACTGGTACCTGCAGGGAGAAGAACAGCAAAGCTACAACGAGTCAGAACAGGCTATGCGAATTCTTTCGACCGCGTACGATCTGTACAAAGGTGAACCACAAGCCGGTGAATGGCGCTACAGTCTGAGTGAGACAGATAACAGCGAGGGCTATCAGGTCGAAGTGAAGGTTTTTTTCTGAGAGCCGAACAATCCGGAAAACAGAATGCTGGAAAAGAAAAAAGCCCGTACATCCGTACGGGCTTTTTTGTATGGTGCCGGCACCAAGAGTCGAACTCGGGACCTACTGATTACAAGTCAGTTGCTCTACCAACTGAGCTATACCGGCTAAGTGGGCGGGAATATTACTGATCAGCCCGGGGGTCGTCAACCATTTTTCGAAAAGAATTTACTATTTTTCAATAAGTTAACAACACCCACTCAGGGACAGGCTAAGCAGCACGAAAAACGGTCCAAAATCGTAATAAAAATGTCACAATACATCCCCCTGAAATGAATACACTAGGTGCCGACATGAACGCCGGATTTATCCTCGTTGCCGACGATGAACCAGCCATCTGCGAAATGATCTGTACCGGTCTTGAGCTTGCGGGATACAAAACCCGGAAAGCTGCCAATGGCCAGATAGCCCTCCAGATGATCATCAACGAACAACCGGATCTTGTAGTACTGGATTGGATGATGCCGATGATGAGCGGACCGGAGCTGACAGCCCGGCTGAAGCGCGAAGAACGCACAAAAGACATCCCTGTCATTCTGCTTACGGCGCGCGCCGAAGAAGATGACAAAATCAAAGGGCTGGAGTGCGGTGCTGACGACTATATTACTAAGCCGTTTTCACCCAGAGAGCTGAATGCGCGTATTAAGGCGGTTCTCCGTCGCAGCCAAACCACATCGTCTGAAGCGCTGACCGTTCTCGATATGACGTGCCACCCAGATGAGCAGCAATGCCGTATCAAGGGTGAACTGGTATCGCTCGGCCCGAAAGAATACAAGCTACTCGAATTCTTTATGCGCCACCCGAACCGGGTGTTTTCCCGCGAACAACTGCTCGACAAGGTCTGGGGCGGCAACGTCTACATCGATGAACGCACCGTTGATGTTCATATCCGGCGTTTACGCAAAGCGATTTCTATCGATAACCACGAACGTCTGATTCAAACAGTCAGGGGAAGTGGGTATCGTTTTTCTCCCGATCAGTAAGGTGAGGTAACGCAGGTTTGTATCAGGATGCACTGCAGCGAGAGCTGTTTCGGGTTGGCATTATAGTGCTTGCAGGTTTCGCTGCCGGCTGGTCAGTCGGATATTCCCTGTATGGCTTACTGATCGGATTGGTCGTTTCACAGATCATCAGTATCCGCCACGCGGCCACTATTTTTAAATGGAGTTATCGCCAGGGCCCGGCCCCACAGGACAGCGGATTGATAGGTTACTCTGCCGACCGCATCATCCGACGAGAAAAGACACTTAAAGATCGCCTGCTGAATCAGGCGAAAATGCTGCAACGCTATAATCAGGGGATTGAAGCACTGAAAGATGGTGTCGTTGTACTCGACAGCGCCGGCCACATTACGACATTCAACAGCGCAGCAACGCGTATGCTGTACCTGCGTAAAGATGATAATGGTCAGCACATAACTCATCTTATCCGCACCCCTCAATTTGTCCGCTATTTCCGCAGCAGCGACTTCAGCGAGCCTCTGCAGTTCGATCTCAGAAATGTCAGTCTGCAGGTTCAGATCACTGAATTTGGTATCGATCAGAAAATCATGCTCGTCAGAGATGTCACTGAACGCAAACGCGTAGAAACCATGCGCCAGGACTTTATTGCCGATGTCTCCCATGAATTGCGCACACCACTAACCGTCATTAATGGTTATCTGGAAATGCTCTCTGATATGGATACGCCAGCTCCACTGTCTAAAGCACTGGCACAAATGGATAGCCAGGCGAACCGTATGACAAATCTGGTAAACGACCTTATTCAGCTATCCAAACTGGAAAGTGCGAGCAGGGAGCGGGATGGTGTGTCCTTTGACCTGACAGCGCTGTGCCATCAGGTTGCCGGAGAAATGAAAGGCTACTCAGGCGATGCTGAAGTCAGAATTAACACCGAGCGCAGCCTGATTGTCGATGGCTTCAAAGAAGAGATGCATTCTGCTCTGACCAACCTTGTCACTAACGCGATTAAATATGGTGATGGAAAACAAGTGGATATCGACATTGCCCCAAGTGATCGCGGTATCGAGGTTGCCGTGACAGACCAGGGGCCAGGTATTCCACCGGAACACCTGTCTCGGGTAACCGAGCGTTTCTATCGTGTGGATGAGTCGCGGGAGTCTACCGTTGGGGGCTCAGGCCTCGGGCTGTCGATTGTTAAACACGCACTGGAACATCACGATGCCGAGCTTAAAATTGAATCGGCGCTGGGGCAAGGTAGTACCTTTTCTTTTGTGATCCCGTCTTTTCGAAGAGAAAACAACGCCTGAATGCTCTTCTCGCACATCCGGATCGTCAGAATTCAGGACGTTAATCTTTTATTAATAAAGGAGTCAGGTTCTTTTCAGTGTTCCTCCGTATCGTAGTGGCTTCACCTAGGAGGAACAAAAATGTCCATAATTAAGTACGCCGTTGTCGCAAGTTCTTTACTGATGCCTGCTGCCGTATTGGCGGGTAATTATTCTTCATCCGAAACTGTGTCTGATAAGGTGATCGCTGAACAGCGCGAACGCCTTGCGGAAAACACCCAGGGTCAGGGTTTTGGACCTCAATCGCCACGCGATATCGATCAGGTTTCGGGCGAGAACAGCAACATGTTCCAGCCAGCCCCTGCACATACTCAAATGAATCTTTGCAATATTCACTTCCACGTTGGTGCCGAACACAAAGGCGGAGAGTTCACGACTTATGCCGGAAATGGTAATGGTCAGGGCGCTGATACAGGTTATCTGTACGACGGCAAACTGACTAAAAAACAGCTTAAACCGTTTAAAGGAGAAGTCTGTGCAGCAAAAGGCAGAAACCTGGTTCCGGGGGATACCATCGAGGTGCACTTCGTACATACCACCGCTCAGATTCAACCAGGCCCGACACTTGGCGCCTGTCTGTCAGACAACATCATGAACCCTCAACTGCGCGTCGAAGCCCAGGTGATTGTTCTGGCCAATGACGATGACGCCCTCGACTTTGGTGAGATGGCAAACGTTGAACAGGTAAACGGCTATTACCAGGCGCCAAATATTCCATCCGATACGGGTACACCGGTCCAGTACGCAGGATCAACAACAGGCCCGTCATACAATGAAAAAGGCTCCCCGTTGCAGGTGAGCTGGAGCGTGCGCCCGGAAGTCGCTGTCGTTGATATTGAAACAGTGGCCGACTGGTGTGAAGAAAATGAATTCAATGAAGATCACGCTCACGGTGTACGCAATCTTGTACTGAACCCACAGCTACTGTCTGAAATACACTGACCAGACACACGGGTTAACAAAGAACCCTAAGCAGCACCCTAGCAGCGATGGATACTACCGGCTGGCAGTCGTCAGCCGGTAACCATTTCCGCGCAGTGTTTCAATAATCAGCGCATCAGTAAAAGCGAGCTTATGGCGAACCCTGCTGATGTATACATCCACAATATTAGTCATCGGATCTTTCTCTGATTGCCATACCCGCTGAAGAATTCTCTCGCGGCTCAGTACTTTGCCCCTATTCTCAACAAAGAACTCCAACAGGTCATACTCCAGCCGGGTTAACGATAGTTCGACCCCTGCATGCCGGACAATACGTTCATCGCGATAGAGTATTAACGGCCCACACTGAAGCGTTTCTTCAATGTGTTGATTTGAGGGCACTGCGCGTCGTGTCATCGCCTGGATACGCGCTAACAATTCTTCGAAGTCGAACGGTTTACAGAGGTAATCATCGGCGCCCTGACGCAGTCCATCCACCCGGTCACTGACGTCGTCCATCGCCGTCAGCAACAGCACCATAGGCGGCGAAGGCAGTCGCTTAATACTCTGTATCAATACCAGGCTGTCCACATCACCGAACATACGATCCAGAACTGCTACGACAGGACGCTCACTGCTTATGGTCACGATCAGGTTGTGAACGTCACTTTCCGATATGACGTCATACCCTTCAGACTCCAGTCCTCGCTGCAGAAAGCTGAGCAATGGCAGTTCATCATCCGCAATCAGAATCTTCATTCTGCGGCCTGCCTTGGTAGAACGACGGTAAACACTGATCCTTGCCCCTGTTCTGATTCTGCATAGATTTCACCCTCATGCGCTTCTACCAGGGTGCGAGCAATTGATAAACCCAGACCGGCGCCATCTGTCCGTGGCTTAAAGCGTACGAAGCGCTCAAAAATATACTGTAAGTCGGCAGGTGAGATTCCATCGCCATGGTCGCGGACACTAATCATTACCTGATCCTCTGTCGCTTTGAGTGATATTTCGACAGGGTCATCCGGATCAGAATAACGAGTCGCATTATCTATCAGGATGGTCATAACCTGACGTAGCCTCTGCTCGTCAGCGCGTATAACAATGCGTGATTTCTCAGCGTCTGCGGTATTTAATCGGAAAGATCGCAATGGCATTTTTCTCTGCCACTGCTCCACTTGGTGTTCAAGAATATCAACGACCTGGAGATCATCAGGAAATAACCGTAATTGGTTAATTTCAGCACGAGCCAGCAGTAGCAGATCATCGACCAGGACGCTCAGGCCAACAACCTGATCAAGTACTGTCTGTAATGCAGCTCTGTAGTCTCTGGTATCCGCATGATTCTGACGCAAGGTTACCTGCGCCTCTCCACGAATAATGGTCAACGGTGTTCTGAGTTCATGCGATATATCCGCAATAAACTGCTTACGTCTGGTATCAATCAGAGTGAGCTGTCTATTAGCCTCGGTCAGTTCTGATGTACGCTGGTCTACCTCATACTGAAGCTGATCACGCATCGTTTCTGCCTGCTTCTCATGCTCAGCCATCTGGCCTGCTAGCTGATTGAGAGACTGAACGAGTGAGTGAAACTCCTGATCAAGGTTTTCTGGTAAACGGAAGTTATAGTTCCCGGACGCAATGACCTGAGTACCACTCCCTATCACAGTCAGGGGCTGATAAAGCTGATTAAACAGCCACACACACCCGAAGACAATAAAGGGGCCAACCAGTACGCAAAGAATGATACTGAACCATACGATAGCTGAGTTTAACGCTTCGATACGAGCATTCGTCGCAGAAACTACTTTACTCTGGCGTGATACAGCCGCATTAATTGCTTCGCGGAATTTATTATCAATAGTGAACTCCAGCAAGCGCTGGACACGCTCCTGCTGACTGAGCGGAGTTGTATCGTTCATGGCAATAACCGCATTGAACTCGTCAATAATTTCAGCGATTAAAAATTGCAATTCGTCAGTATCTTCAACACTTCCCTGAGTAATGTCGGGACCAAGCTCATTTCTCTGACGCACTTCAAGGTCCCGGATGACCATTAATGACTGCTCAATGAGAGCCTGTTTATTGCGTACTTCGGCCTGGTTGGCATTGCGTCCAAAGATCAGTTCATCGGTGAGTTGTTTAAACAAGCGGTAGGAGATACTCGACAGCATCTGATGTTCAGAAAGCAAGGATTGTGCAGTGGCACTCTGACGAAGATTTTCCTTGGTTATGTATGCAGAAACGGCAACACCACTTAGCGCAACGAAAAGAACAGCTGCTGAAATAAAACCGAAGAGGAACAACTTTCTTTTATACATGCCAGGCTCCCGGCGCCCTTATTTAGCAATTATCATAAAAGAAAAAAGGCGCCACCGAAACAACCGGAGGCGCCCTCACGTCTTACGAGATTAGTTAAACAGAATCAGAATACGAACTGAGCACGCGCACGGAATTCCTGCCCTTCATCAGAGGTAGCATCACCTTCAGCCACAGAGTACGACATCCCCAGACGAACGTTGTTGTTTGCATAGTAATTCAGACCAATACCGATTTCAGAGGCCTCGGTAGCCCCAAGCTCAGTATCTGAGTAGTTACCATCCCCCTGAGTAGCACGGACCACAACCTCGTAGGCGCCCTTGCTACTGGCAGGCTTGATACGCTTAAACTTACCAGCTTTGTATGGACGGGTCTCGCCGGTCAATACGTAACCGACCTGAACGTAGGAGCCCGCAAGATCGTCTGCATCATCGATACTACGCTGCATATATTCAGCTTGCGCATGTAGTGGACCAAAAACGCCAGCAAGTTCCAAGCCCGCAGTTAAGGTGTCTTCACCCTGGTTGTGACTACCAAGGCCAACGTGGACCAGTCCGCCATCAATATCGGCAGCGTAAGCCACACGAGCGGCCAGAAACATTTCGCTGGCTTCCGTTTTATCTTCACCATCTTCAAACAAGCCTACGCCATAATGCAGACCATCAATATCGCCTTTCACCTGGATGCCAGCAAGACGACCAACAGAGTATGCCTCGGTCACGGCGCTACGCTCAAGGAAAGTATTATCATTGGAAGAGGTGTAGTCTTCCAGGCTGAACTCAACCCGTTGATGACCGACAGAAATCTTAGCTGGCTTACCAAAACCTTCGTAAGTGATGTATAGGTCTTCCACAGTACCACCGGAATCTTCCCGTGCACCGTCATCGGTTTCTGACGCCTGATCAATATTGAACTGCGACTTGAGACTCCAGTCACCCACTGTACTTTTCACGTATATACGAGCACGACGAACATGGATGTCAGACTCGTCTGTTTCACCATTCTTTTTCGCCAGATTGTAGTCCCACTGCAAGCGTCCTCCCGTCTGGAATTTAATTTCTTTTTCCTGAGCCATCAGGCCGCCGCCGACTTTTATAATCAGATCATCTTTTTCATCTGCCTGAGCAAAACCTGCCGCGCAAGCGATAGCGATAAAGAGTGCTGTTTTTTTCATGCTTCTCATCCAGAGTTAGTTATGTGCAAGATGGTCTTGCTTAATAGTTACTGCAACGCACTGTGTTACAGGATGATGTCTACTCTATGGCACTTTTATTACAGCAATATGACAAATCAGTCATATTTGTGAAATCAAACTGTCATATTCAGAGAAAGCCATGCAGGAGCAAACAAGATATTGCGCTGCTTAGTATAGGCCAGTTTCAGGAAAGCAAAGGGAAAGTTCGCGCCTCAGGGGAGGTTGAGGCGCAAAAAGCGGGGGATCAGATCAATCTTCTTTCTGAGCGGTTTCTTCCATTTCTGTGAGAGAGCTGTGACGAACGTCTGTGCCACTCACAAGGTAGATAACCTGTTCAGAGATGTTGCGTGCATGGTCACCGATACGCTCAATAGCACGAAGAATCCAGAGGATATTGATCGCCTGGCCAATAGAGCGTGGGTCTTCCATCATGTAGGTGATCAGCTCACGCAACGCAGAAGCGTATTGCTTGTCGACCAGCTTATCGGTACGCACCACCTCAATCGCACCTTCAACGTCGTGACGGGCGAAGGCATCCAGAGCGCCAGAAATCATTTTCACCACTTCTTCACCCATGTAACGGATGGCTTGCTGGCAGAATTGTGGGTTCTTCGAGTCTTTTACTTCCAGCGTGTGAATTGCAATTTTACTTGCCTCATCACCGATACGCTCAAGGTCGCGAACCACACGTGACACAGCCAGAACCATACGCAGGTCTGACGCGGCTGGTTGACGACGAACCAGAATCTGAGTGCACTCGTTATCAATTGCGACTTCTGCTTTATCAACGTCATCTTCACGGCGGATAACATCATCGGCTAATTGAGTATCACCTGAACAGATCGCCTGAACCGCATGGTTTACCTGGCGCTCGACCAGTCCGCCCATGCTCATCATGTGGTTACGGATCGCTTCCAGATCGGCATTAAACTGACCAGAAATATGCTGGTTAAAATTCATTTCCATCGTACTGCTCCTTAGCCAAAGCGGCCGGTGATATAGGCTTCAGTCAACTGATGCTCAGGCGTTGTAAATACCTTATCTGTTGCATTCACTTCGATCAACTGGCCCAGGTGGAAGTACGCAGTGCGCTGTGACACACGGGCAGCCTGCTGCATCGAGTGAGTAACGATCGCGATCGTATAGTTCTCACGCAGCTCGTCGATCAGTTCTTCAATTTTAGCAGTTGCAATCGGGTCCAGTGCAGAACACGGCTCATCCATCAGAATCACTTCAGGATCAACCGCAATGGTACGCGCAATGCAAAGACGCTGCTGCTGACCGCCAGAAAGACCGGTGCCCGGTGCATGCAGACGATCTTTCACTTCATTCCAGAGGCCCGCACGCTGCAGACTTTTTTCAACGATTTCGTCCAGTTCAACACGTGACGATGCGAGACCATGAATACGCGGGCCATAAGCGATGTTGTCGTAAATCGACTTAGGGAAAGGGTTAGGCTTCTGGAAAACCATGCCTACCGTCGCGCGGAGTGGCACCACATCGACGCGTGGATCGTAGATGTTATCGCCATCCAGCAGGATTTCACCCGTGACATTACAGATGTCGATGGTGTCATTCATGCGGTTGAGGCAGCGCAGAAAGGTTGATTTACCACAACCTGAAGGGCCGATTAAGGCGATCACTTCATTCTGGCGAATATCCAGACTGACGTTGTAAATGGCCTGCTTCTCACCGTAAAACACACAGACGTCGCGAGCGCGAAGTTTCGCACCTTCGCTGAGAGGAGAGCCGACCGTTTCGTGATTTTCAATAATACTCATAACGTTATCCGATAATTTCTGTTTCAGGCCTGTTACCAGCGACGCTCAAGACGACGACGAAGCATAACGGCGGCAGTGTTCATAATGATCAGGAAGCCCAGCAGAACCATAATGGCGCCCGATGTACGTTCTGTGAAAGCGCGCTCAGGACTGTCTGACCACAGGAAAATCTGCACTGGCAATACGGTGGATGGGTCATTGATGAAGCCAGGAACATCCACGACAAAGGCAATCATACCGATCATCAGCAGAGGCGCCGTTTCACCCAGTGCTTGCGCCATACCGATAATGGTACCGGTCAGCATGCCCGGCATGGCCAGCGGCAGTACATGATGGAACACGGTCTGCATCTTGGATGCCCCCAGACCAAGCGCCGCTTCACGAATAGAAGGAGGTACCGCTTTAATGGCTGCACGACCAGAAATAATAATCGTCGGCAGTGTCATCAGTGTCAGAACGAGACCACCTACCAACGGCGTTGAACGTGACACACCAAAGATATTAATAAAGATGGCCAGGCCTAGCAGGCCGAAGGTGATCGATGGCACCGCCGCGAGGTTATTAATGTTGATTTCAACAATCTCTGTCAGGCGATTTTTAGGGGCGAACTCTTCCAGATAAATCGCTGCGGCCACACCGATCGGAAAAGACAGCAGGAAGGTCACGAGCAGAGTCAGCAGGGTACCGGTAATTGCACCACGAATACCCGCCAGCTCAGGCTCACGGGAATCCCCGTTCACGAAGAACGTGGTATTAAACTGAGTTTTAAGCGCATCACTTTCGATCCAGCCGGTAATCCACTCGAGCTGTTTTTCACTCAGGCGGACGCTACCGCTGTCATTACCGTACTCGTGCTTAAACCATTGGTCGACATCGTCATCGACGAGCAGGTCCACCGTCACGGTTTTACCGATAATAGAAGGGTCTTCAAGAACCTGACTCTGAATCTGCCAGCCGGCACCAGAAGAAATCAGGCTGAACAGGCTACGTGCTTCTGAACGACCTTTTGGCTGAACGTCATTTTTAAAATGACGCTTAATCAGGCCGTCGTAGTTCGCACTCATGATGTCACTCTCGGATGAATCCGGGGTGATATCCAGGTAATCCCCATCGATCTCGATAGTGGTAGTCAGTACTGTCTGCGAGAAGGCCGATGTGCCTTTTGAAAAAATATCGCCAAACAGGACTACCAGACACAGCAGACCAAATAATACAGAGGCCATGCCGTACAGGCGGAAGCGAGTTTCAGCCGCACGGCGGCGACGCATACTGGCTTCGACTTTCTGACGCGTTGTCATGGTTGAATCAGTCATATTGTTCCCGGTACTTCTGTACGATCTTAATAGCTACAAAGTTCAGCACCAACGTCACAATAAAGAGCACGAGGCCCAGCGCGAAGGCAGCAAGTGTTTTCGGCGAATCAAACTCCTGGTCACCGACCAGCAGGGTCACGATCTGCACCGTCACGGTGGTGACACTGTCGAGCGGATTCGCAGTCAGGTTTGCCGCCAGGCCCGCGGCCATCGCAACAATCATGGTTTCACCAATCGCACGCGAAACGGCCAGCATCACAGCACCGACAATACCTGGCAGAGCAGCCGGTATAACGACCTGACGTACTGTTTCGCTGCGGGTCGCACCGAGGCCATAG
The DNA here is from genome assembly GCA_913019975.1 of Thalassolituus maritimus. Lineage (GTDB taxonomy): Bacteria > Pseudomonadota > Gammaproteobacteria > Pseudomonadales > Oceanobacteraceae > Thalassolituus. Next base: position 64,019 of record CAJWBH010000011.1, read on the forward strand.
CTACCGTCACGCAGTGACTGAGGTACGGCGTTGATCACGTCATCTGACAGCGATGACACGAAAGGAATGATCATAATGCCCATGACCAGACCAGCCGCCAGAGCACTCTCGGACGAGACATCCAGCCCCACCGACTCACCGACTCCACGAATAAACGGCGCGACAGTCAGAGCAGCAAAGAAGCCATAGACAACGGTCGGGATACCCGCCAGAACTTCGAGCGCCGGCTTCGCTAACTGACGTACACGTGAAGTTGCATATTCAGAAAGGTAAATGGCCGCCATAAGGCCGACCGGAACCGCAATAAACATGGCGATGGCAGAGATCAGCAGCGTACCTGCAAACAGCGGTACTGCCCCGAAGCTACCAGACGAACCTGACTGATCCGCACGTAATGCCACCTGGGGTGACCACGTTGTGCCAAACAGGAACTCAATGGGTGAAACTTTCTGGAAAAAGAGCACCGCTTCAAACAGAACACTGACGAGAATACCCAGCGTAGTCAGTACAGCAATGGCGGAGCTGGCGAACAGCATCACACGAACGATGCGTTCAACTTCACCACGGGCGCGAAGATCTGGTTGAATACGTCGCCAGGTCACGGCAACGCCAAGAAGAATCAATGACAGAATAACGCCGCCCTTAAGAATCGCAGCGCGCTGTTCAAGGTCGACCAGATGCGCGGCAACAGAGCCGAGTTCACTCTGCCCCATCATCGATGGGTCGCTGGCGATATTGTGAACCTTTGAGAGCGCCAGACGTACTTCTGCTTCACTGGCCGTACGGATGGCTTCAGGAAGTTGCATCGTCAGCAGCGCATCAACGATGCGAGGTTCCAGCATGACCCACATTATCAAAATGAGGAGCGGCGGCAGAGTAGTCCAGAGCGCAGTCAGTGCGCCGTAATGGGTTGGAAGTGAGTGCATACTCTCTCCCTGGCCAGCAAGAGACCGGGCGCGATTACGTCCGAGAAAGTATGCTGCCCCCAGCGCGATCAACAACGCGATTAGCAAGGTACTGTAGTTCATGGGTTACTTCTGTCAGTAAGTGTTTTGAATGCACAAAAACCGGGAGTGCATTCGCACGCCCGGCTTTCAACAGACAACTGTCTGTCTTATTTAGCGGAGATTGTCTTCAGATTCTCGACAGTATCAACCACTTTTTCATATTCCTCTTCAGTCATTGGGATCATGCCCTTGTCTGCGAGGTAGCCATATTCGCCCATTGCTTTGTCAGATACGAACTCAGCCAGGTACTCTTCAATGCCAGGAATCACGCCAACGTGTGCTTTCTTAACATAGAAGTACAGTGAACGGCTTACTGGGTAAGAACCGTCAGAGATTGCGTCGAACTCTGGCGCCTGACCTTCAACGATAGAACCGTGTACTTTGTCAGCGTTCTGCTCCAGGAAGCTGTAACCGAAGATGCCAAGCGCGTCTGGGTTTGCTACCAGTTTCTGAACGATCAGGTTGTCGTTCTCACCTGCTTCTACGTACGCACCGTCCTCACGGATACCGTGACACAGAGCTTTGTACTTGCTCTTATCTGTTTTCTTCATCTCTTTGATGAACGGGAATTTCTTACAACCGCCTTCCATAGCGAGTTCAACAAACGCGTCGCGGGTACCAGACGTTGGTGGCGGGCCAAGCACTTCAATTTTCTTCGCTGGAAGTGTTGGGTTAACGTCTTTCCAGGTCTTGTATGGGTTGTCGATCAGAGTTTCAGAACCGTCTTGCGCTGGAACGACTTTCGCCAGAGCCAGGAAGATGTCTTTACGAGTCAGTTCGTACTGTGGTGCTTCGTTGCTGCCGGCCAGTACAATACCGTCGTAACCGACCATCACTTCAACGATGTCTTTAACGCCGTTTTCTGCACACAGATCGATTTCAGACTGCTTAATCGCACGAGAAGCGTTAGTGATATCAGGCGTGTTCGCGCCAACGCCCTGACAGAACAGCTTCATACCACCGCCTGAACCGGTAGACTCAACTTTTGGTGTAGGGAAGCTTGAGGACTTACCGAAGCGCTCAGCAACAACAGTAGAGAACGGGTAAACAGTAGAAGAGCCTACGATGCTGATGTAATCACGCTCAGCGTAAGCGTTTGAGCCAGTCATGGTTGCCAGCAGAGCGGCACCAGTCAGAAGTACTTTTTTCATGAGAGTGTCCTTCATGTTGTGTGGCATGTTGTATGCCTGAGTCACTTGATTTCGGATGCTGGCCATTATCAGGATGGTATATTACAGAAATGTGACAAAGCGGCAATTTGTTACACCCACATGACAGTTATATTACACCCGACCTCGACACTGCTGCGCCCAGCCCCCACAGAGTTCTCGCTACTGAGTTCTCGCTACTGAGGGGCCGCCGACCCTGATATACTCCCGCCCCGTCTACTATCCGGGTTCCATTACCCTGCTCCACAGCGATATCACAAGGGATGTCATAAGGGATGTCACAGTTAATACGCCTGATTGATCGTTTTACATCGGCCACCGGCCGGGTAACCCGCTGGTTGTCACTCTTTATGGTGCTGGCTACCTGTTCTGTTGTTGTTCTGCGCTACCTGTTTGATATGCCATCCATTGCCCTGCAGGAAGGCGTGATGTACCTGCACGCATCTTTGTTCATGCTGGGCGCCGCCTACACCTGGCAACAAGGCGGACATGTACGCGTTGACGTATTTTACCGGGGCTGGACAGAAGAGCGCCGTCGATGGGTTGAACGACTTGGCATTCTTCTTCTGGTATTGCCGACCAGTCTGTTTCTACTTTGGGCGAGTTGGGAATACGTCGGCAATGCCTGGGCGATCCGCGAACGCTCTCAGGAGGCCGCAGGCCTGCCTTTTATATATCTTCTGAAAACCTTAATTGTGGTCTTACCTGTCACCCTGATTCTGCAAGCCATCGCTGAACTACTGCGCACTTTTACTGGGCTGAACACTGATTCCGACATAAATACCAACGACAGCAGCGAGGCAAATCACCATGGCTGAGTTTATGCCTCTTGTGCTGTTTGCCGTTGTCTGTCTGGTCCTTATGTGTGGTTTCCCGGTGGCCTTCACGCTGGCAGGGACTTCACTGCTCTTCGCGGGTATTGGTTTATTAACCGGCACCTTTGACCCGGCCTTTCTTAATGCCATGCCGAACCGCATGTTCGGTATTCTGTCTAACCAGATACTCGTCGCTGTGCCCCTATTCGTTTTTATGGGGGTAATGCTGGAGAAGTCGAAGATCGCGGAGCAGTTGCTCCGCAATTTAGGCCTGTTATTTGGCCCGGTACGGGGTGGTCTGGGTTTCTCCGTGATCATTGTCGGCATGCTGCTGGCGGCCAGCACAGGTATCGTCGGCGCAACCGTGGTCACCATGGGGCTGATCTCATTACCCGCGATGCTGCGCAATGGTTATAGCCCATCACTGGCGAGCGGCACTATATGTGCCACAGGGACACTCGGTCAGATCATTCCACCATCGACTGCGCTCATTATTCTCGGCGATGTGTTATCCAGTGCCTATCAGCAGGCGCAGCTCAAGATGGGCATATTTTCGCCAGAAACTGTCTCCGTTGCCGACCTGTTTGTGGGTGCTCTTATCCCCGGATTAATACTGGTACTCGGCTATTTTATTTACACCAGCATTGTGGCCATATTTAAGCCCGAAGCTGCTCCAGCGGTTCAGGACCGCGAGCCCCTGGCGCCAGCCTTTATATTCGAATTACTCAAAGGCCTTCTGCCTCCACTGCTGCTGATTGTCGCTGTTCTCGGCTCCATTTTGACCGGTAAAGCGACGCCAACAGAAGCTGCAGGGATCGGTGCTTTTGGCTCACTCGTTCTGGCCATCGCATACGGTCAGTTCAGCCTGCAGCGCCTGCGCGAAGTCATGGATGCAACCCTGCAGGTCACCAGCATGATCTTCCTGATCTTTATTGGCGCAGCTCTGTTCTCGCTGGTGTTCCGTGGCTTTGGCGGCGAAGAGCTGGTCCATGAAGTATTTAATGATCTGCCCGGCGGTGTTTTCTCTGCCATGTTGCTGGTGATGCTGGTGATCTTTCTGCTGGGCTTTATTCTCGACTTTATCGAAATTACCTTCGTAGTCGTGCCGATTGTCGCCCCGGTATTACTCGTCATGGGCATTGACCCGGTATGGCTTGGCATTATGATCGCCATCAACCTGCAGACGTCATTCCTCACGCCACCGTTTGGTTTCGCGCTCTTCTATTTACGCGGCGTCGCGCCGCCCGAGCTGCCCACCCGGACGCTCTACAAAGGCGTTATTCCGTTTATTGTTATTCAGGTGGCTGTTCTGGGATTACTGGCCGTGTTCCCTGAACTGGCAACATGGTTACCCGATCAGATATACGGTTAGACGAAAGAGGCCCCGCACCCTATACATTGGCACGCCATGCGGTACAATTTGCAACCAACAGAATAATAAAAGCCGATGTCCGCATGGAAAAGACCGAAGACAACCAACCGTCACCTGAAGGCAGCCTGACCTTAAAGCTGCTGCCAACCCGTGCCGACTGCAATATCCACGGTGATATCAGCGGTGGCTGGGTCGTTGCTCAGATGGACCATGCCGCAGAGTCAGACGCCAGCCGGATCGCCCAGGGGCGCATCGCCAACGTCGCGATGGAATCCGTTGTGTTTATGTCGCCAATCCGTCTTGGCGCCGAAGTATGCATCTACACCCGCCTGTTAGAGATTGGCACCTCATCCATCCGCATCGCCGTTGAAGCCTGGACCCGCAACCCGACAGAATCCGCCGAGCGCAAGGTTGTGGATGCAGTGTTTGTGTACGTGGCAATTGATGGGACGGGACGAATCAGAGAAGTACCCAGATAAGAGTACCGCGGTAAGAGTGCTCCTCTTGGAGCAAGTCAGCTAATAAGTCTCTGAGGGAGCAAATCAGCCTTAAGTTATCTGTGGGAGTAAATCAGCTAATAAGTATCTGTGGGAGCGAATCAGCCGGAGGCTATTCGCGATCAACTGGCGTTAACCGCCAAGCGGGGAGAAGCTCCGCGCCTACATAGCCCCCCAAAAATGCTGACTAGGCGCTTGCGTTTGCAGCACTGCATTATGAATCAATTGTGGTCGGGGAATTTTTGTTTCTGATGTAAGACACGAAGAACGTGGATGGTGTTCTCTTTCAGGAAATACAAAACAATCATTGATACCTCTGGGATGATCAAGAATCTGCCCGGTAACCCTTCCTTTTCCACTCCCATCAATGGTTGCTGCATCAGGTTTTCGACCTTCGACTCAATTATCGCATCCGTCTTATCTGCGGCTAATGGATTAAACGCATAGAGATATTCAAAAATGCGCTCACGATCGTCCAGTGAGTTTTTTTCCCAAACGATCATATCTATCCCTTATTTTAATTAGCCTATATTCCTGATTCGGTTCTTCCGGACTTCCATTTCCAGACGTGCCTCATCATGGCTGACAAACTCAGCCTGATCACTTTCTAGCTTACTGAAGGCAGCATTAACCTGCTCTGTCAGCCACTGGTCGTGAGTCATTACCTTGCGTTGCTGTTCAGCCAGCTGCTCAGTGAGCTCCCTGCAAGCATCACTTAGCGTACGCCCCTGACTTTCGGCCATTAACTGGGCCAGACGTTTTGTCTCTTCATCAACTCGGAACTGTATACGGGTGTCCATCCTGAGCTTCTCTTCTATACATACAAATCGAAAATGTACACACAGACGTTAGCACAGGATCAAAGATCATCACAAGGCAAGGGCCATCAGCCGGCTAACCCAAGCCGCATCGCTATCGAATTTCAGGCTTAGCTTCTCTACAAGTTCAACTCATTCTTAACTTTGATAAGTTTGAATTCCTGATCAACCTTGTCCAGCCCTGCAACGGCGGTAGTGATAAGAGTCTCTGACGTCAGTAACTTCTTAGCCTGGCAATCATCAGGAAGCGCAGCAAGAATCGGCTGATACCACTCAGGCGAAAACTGCATGGCTTTCTTTTTATTAAAATACAGCTGCACACCACCATCATCGATCTCATTAAGCCCGATGATTAACGTCATCGTCTGGCCGTCTTCATCCTGAGATGTCATTAACAAATCAAAACCCCGCGCATCTTTGATTTCCGGGAAAGGTACCCATTCCCACCCCCGGCTCGATAGCATACTTTTGGTCAGTGCGTACTGAGCTTCATGGAGCTTGCGGGCATGTTTAGCTTCATCAGAGTTATTCTCTGTACGCGTGTATAGGCGAATTCGCTCTGCTTGTTGATGAATCGTCAGCGGTGGCTCGCCGGGTTTGGCGGGCGACAACTGATCGACATTAGCGATGTACATGGCTGTGTCACGATTAATCGGCTTCCAAATATCAAAGTCATCCATGCACTTAAAGTCATGAGTGTGTGCTTCCGCAGGAAGTGACCCAAGCCTGATAAGCTCCATCGGAACGTAGTCGCACTCGGGGTCGATCTCAAAACCATTCAGATGAGCAAGCTTGGTATAAATGAAACCCCAGCCATAGATGACGTCTTTTATGGCTGAAAATGTCAGTTCACCATTTCGTTTCTTAAGGTGCTTATTCTTGCATAGCTCTTTTAAGGCACTTTCCATTCTCTCTGGGTCTTGAGAGGCCAGCGCCAGATAGAACTCGTAATCAATCCCCATAGACGCATATTCGAACTTTCCATGCTCAATGGCCGCCTCAGCCTCCTGAGCGACACGCTCCCAATCTTTAAGAAGTGCGTAATGCAACACCATGTACAGATGTTGATAGGTCCCCGGGATAAAACACTTCGAGATGCCCTTACTGACAAGCACCAATTCATTGGCAAAATATTGAGTGATCCAATGAAGGATTTCATGATGTCCACTCAGCAGCGCCCAGAATACCTCACTGGCATAACCAGGACGCTGCTCGGGGTGAAAATGGAATGCTGCGGTATTCAAGTAACAATGTCTAAAAGCATAAACCCGTGCGAGATGGCTATCCTTTTTCAAGAGCAGTGCATGCAGAGAGCACCCTCGATACACATTACCGAAATGTACCAGTCTTGCTCCGCCATTTTCTCCCATATACGAGATCGTTGAATCAGCATATCCGTCAACATATCTTGATAAATCCTGTACTGCCAGATTCATCTTGACAATAACGTTATTTGACAAATTCATTATTAAAAAATCTCATCGAGCTTAACAACAGAAAATTCACCAGTCTTCTTATCCAAGCCTGCGACACCTTTGAGTAAAGTTCCATTGGTTTTAGCAGAATCGATCTTGCTCTTCAGTAACAAATTAGCCTGTGCCATATCTCCGTCATAATCGAGATTTTCCAGGACGTTATCGACCCACTGACGGGACATCTGCACACCATTATTCGTATTCGCAAGAGCAGCAGAACCGTTCTTAAGCTGTTTGGTATCAACAATCATGACATGCTCAACGCCGTCGATTTCTGTAATAAATACATGATCAAATCCATTGACGGTATTGTACTTACCACCATCCAACTGAGTAAATCCTCGGGATTCAAGCAAATTCCTAGTCAGCAGTTCAGACTTTTCACCCAACTCCTGATTAATAGCATTAATCACATCTGCGGGCTCACCATTCGCACGGACTTCTTCACCAGCACGATAAAAATAAACCCGGACTATTCCGGGTTTATTTGATAAGAGATGACAAAGTTACGAGCAATCAATCTCTGGCGTTAATATACGCCTGCTCGCTCACTGCATGGTAAGCCTTCACTTGATCACGGTAGGCTTTGTAGGAGTCGTATACTTTCTGAGAAAGTGGGTCAGCGCCTGCAACCTCAGCAACGACTTCATCAGATAATGTCTGAAGTTTGTCGAGCACATCCGCCGGGAATTCACGCACGTCTACACCGTGTTTTTCTTTCAGTTCGATCAATGCCGCCTGATTACGGGTAGTGTATTCCGCGAGCATGTCTTCGTTAATCGCTTTGGCGGTGATACGGACGATGGCCTGAAGGTCAGCTGGCAATTCAGCAAAAGCATCTTTATTGATGGTGAATTCCATCATGGAACCAGGCTCGTGCCAGCCCGGGTAGTAGTAATGCTCAGCCACCTTATAAAGTCCAAAGGCCAGATCATTGTATGGGCCAACCCACTCGGTTGCGTCGATGGTGCCCGTCTGCAGGGAGGTGAAGATTTCACCGCCTGGAAGAGTCACTGGCGTACCACCAGCGCGTGCCAGTACTTCTCCGCCTAAGCCCGGAATTCGCATTTTCAGGCCTTTCAGATCATCCACGCTGTTGATTTCTTTGTTAAACCAGCCGCCCATCTGCACACCGGTATTACCGCCCGGTAATGGCAGCAGGTTAAACGGCGCATAGACTTCTTCCCACAGGGCCTGACCGCCACCGTATTGAATCCAGCCGTTCATTTCCTGTGCAGTTAAACCAAACGGAACAGAGGTGAAAAATTGCGCAGCAGACGCTTTGCCCTTCCAGTAGTAAGCGCCACTATGACCCATTTCCGCAGTGCCCTGCGATACAGCATCAAACACCTGCAACGCAGGCACGAGTTCACCAGCGCCATACACTTTAATGGTTAAACGGCCACCCGACAGTTGCTCGACCTGCTCGGCAAAACGTTCTGGTGCTGTACCCAGACCCGGAAAGTTCTTAGGCCAGGAGGTCACCAGTTTCCATTTGAACGTTTTTGCTGGCTCGGCGCCCGAGGCTCCTGCCTGAGGTTCACAGTCCTTATTACATGCGCTCAGCACGAGTGCTGCCGCCACCATCACTAACAGTCGTTTCATTGGGATCTCCTGCCTTTATTATTTTGTGCGCGTTTAACACGCTTCTAGTTTTGCAAAACTGGCTACTAACCACTTGCTGCCAGCATCATCAAAATTCACCTGAACCCGTAATCCCGCACCCTGCCCTTCAAACTGCATCACCGTGCCTTCACCAAACATTTCATGAAAGACCCGCTGCCCAAGGCTGTAGGGGTATTGCTCCTGAACAAAGTCGGGCTGTCCGAACGAGGACGGCTTAGAGGTTCGTGCCGACAACGGGCGACTGACGCTATTTTTCAAGCGTACTTCAGACACCAGCTCAGAAGGTATCTCGCGAATAAAACGTGACGGTGTGCTGAAGTTTTCCTGGCCATGCAGGCGGCGACTTTCGGCGTAGGTAATAATGAGCTTTTCCATCGCGCGGGTAATGCCAACATAAGCAAGACGACGCTCTTCTTCGAGGCCTTCCGCTTCGTCCATGGACATTTTGTGAGGGAAGAGACCTTCTTCGACGCCCGCCAGAACGACCTGCGGAAATTCCAGACCCTTGGCCGAGTGAAGGGTCATCAGTTGCACTGCGTCATCGTATTCATCCGCCTGACCTTCACCGGCTTCGAGTGCAGCGCTGTCGAGGAAGCGCGCTAACGCAGATTCGTCTTCCTCTTCATCGTCAATAAAATCGGGTTCAAACTGGCGCGCAGCGGTCACCAGCTCTTCGAGGTTATCGATCCGGGCCTGCCCCTTCTCACCCTTTTCTTTTCTGTGGTGGTCAATCAACCCAGACTGCTGGATAACATTATCGACCAGCTCGTGGAGGGGCAGATCTTCTGCACCAACCGCGAGCTCTTCAATCAGATCAATAAACCCCTGAACGGCCCCAGAGGCACGTTTAGGAAGACTGTTATGCTCCAGAGCTTTATGCAGCGCCTGCCAGAGAGAGCAGCCTTCATCACGAGCAATGGCGCGCAATGATTCAACGGTTTTTTCGCCAATAGAACGTGCAGGAACATTAATCACACGTTCCACGGCGCCGTCATCTTCACGGGTTAACAGTAGGCGCAGATAAGCGAGGGCATTTTTAATTTCCAGACGTTCATAGAAGCGCTGGCCGCCATAAATACGGTAAGGAATACCTGAACGCAGAAATGCTTCTTCCAGCGTGCGCGACTGTGCATTCGAGCGATACAGCACGGCCATATCCGTACGGGCCCGACCTGCTCGTGCCCATTCATCGACCAGATCAGCAATGTAACGTGCTTCATCCTGTTCATTGAATGCGGCATAGAGCGAGATCTGCTCGCCGTCTTCATCATCCGTACGCAGCTCTTTACCGAGGCGTCCACTGTTGTTCGAGATCACCGCATTCGCCGCGGCCAGAATGTTTGCCGTCGAACGGTAGTTCTGCTCGAGCTTGATCATTTCAGCGCCGGGAAAGTCTTCCTGAAATGCGCGGATATTACCGACATTGGCACCGCGCCAGCCGTAAATCGACTGGTCATCATCGCCGACGACCATGACAGAGACGGTATTGCCCGCAAGCAAGCGAATCCATGCGTACTGGATGTTGTTGGTATCCTGGAATTCGTCGACCAGAATATTACGGAAGCGGCTTTGGTAATGCGCCAGCAGCTCCGGGTTTTCTAACCAGAGTTCGTGGGCTCGCAGAAGGATTTCACCAAAGTCGACCAGCCCGTTGCGCTGACAGTGTTCTTCGTAGATGTAGTAGAACTCATGCAACTGACGCGTAAACGGATCGGCAGAGGGAATTACATGCGCAGCACGACGACCTTCGTCTTTCTGGCCATTGATGTACCACTGTATCTGCTTCGGCGGATAGCGGCTGTCGTCGATATTGTGTTCTTTCATCAGGCGTTTGATCAGACGCACCTGATCATCGCTGTCGAGTATCTGAAAATACTGCGGCAGTTTCGCTTCACGCCAATGCTGTTTCAGCAGACGGTGCGCCAGACCATGAAAGGTCCCTACCCACAAGCCATTCGATGGCTCATTAAGTACCTGCTCGATGCGGGTACGCATCTCACGAGCGGCTTTATTGGTGAAGGTGACCGCCATGACAGAGAAAGGCGAGACGTTCTCTACCTTCAATAACCAGGCGATACGGTGCACCAGTACACGGGTCTTACCCGAACCGGCACCTGCGAGTACAAGCTGATGTGGAGAATTAGCGCATACAGCGTTGCGCTGACCGTCATTCAGCTGATCAATAAGAAGCGATATATCCATGGGCACCAAGTCTACCAGAATGTTTCACGCGCCCTGAACACTTACTGTGGGCTTATACGTCGTCATAAGTCCCATGGCTAAGGAGAGTGAATTTCGTATAATCAGACTCTGACACCTGAGCTCTGGAACGTACGTGAAAAATCAGCCCATTCTGAAAGAAATCGCCAGCGCCCGGTCGTCTCTGCGCAAATCAGAAATCAAAGTCGCAGACTTTGTTCTCGCCGAACCAGAGCAAGTGATGCATATGCGCATTGTCGACTTGGCTCAGGAAGCCCAGGTCAGCGAACCAACCATCGTGCGCTTCTGTCGTGCAATTGGTTGTAACGGTTTCCAGGAGTTCAAGGTACGTATTGCTCAGGAAACCGCGGTGGCCAATAACCTTGGGCAGTTCGCGATTGCCGAAGACGACAGCATTGACGATATCTGCACCAAGATTGCCGACACAACGATCCAGAGGCTGTATCAGGTCAAATCTCAGCTACTGCCCACTCAGGTTGCAGACGCAGCCCAGGCCATGAGCAGTGCGATGCGGGTGGAGTTCTACGGATTTGGCGCATCAGGAGCCGTTGCTACCGACGCCCAGCATAAATTTTTCCGCTTGCAAGTCGCCACCGCAGCATACAGTGACCCTCATATGCAGTCTATGTCAGCCGTCACTCTCGGGGATAAAGACGTTGTCGTTGCTATTTCGCAGAGCGGCCGCACTCTGGATCTTATGCATTCGATTAAACTGGCGCAGAAACATGGCGCCGTAGTCGTTAGTCTGGCTCCTCAGAATACTCCGGTCAGTAACGCCGCAGACCTGCCGATTCATATTAATATCGAAGAAGACACCGACCAATTTACGCCGATGACTTCCCGTATTGCTCACCTCATGGTGATTGATATGTTGGCGGTTGCCGTCACGCAACGTCGTGGCCCCGACTTTGCCAACCATCTTAATGCGATCAAACAAAGCATCCGGTCTTTGCGATCTGAAGGGGATCATTAAGGCCCGCCTGAAACAGAACTATTCAAACCGACACTCAGTAATAAACTACCCAACAGTGGAATTAGGACAATAACGCCCAGTTAGTGAGTTTGGCTGAATAAACCGGTTGGCTTATCAGTCAGTTCCTGTAATCTGTCTGTAAACAAAAATAAGCAGAATCGCAACCGGACTTGTGAATCCCAGAGGGAAAAACACTATGGAAACCGCTAAAGATTATACTTCTGAAGAAACCGTATCGTTCGACGAAAACGGTAATGTTGTTGTTAACAAAGAGGCGCACGCTTCTAAGAAATTAATCTCCCGCCGGGCCATTGAGGCACACTTAGAGCGGAAGCGTCTGGAAAAAGACCTCGAAGCTTATTACTTCGACTGATCAGTCCGCAATAGAGAAAGCAGCCAACCGGCTGCTTTTTTTTGCCTGAATATTTTCATCAGCCAAACTCGGCATTTTTACTAGCCAGAGAGCGAACTCAGATTGATTCGCTCCCTGAGATCCAGAGTTCGTTTGTGGGAGCTATTCAGCCAGCTTGCCTGGCTAATGGCGATGGTTTTTGCGGCTACGGTATTCGCTAAATAGCCTTCGGCTGATTCACTCCCACAGTGGTTTACAGGTTGATTCCAACCGCTCCGTTTAAGCATTCTTCTGTCGTTAATTGATCGCCTTTAAATACTCGCTGATCAACCCTGTGCTAAAAATAACAGACATAAAAAAACCGGCCAGTTGGCCGGTTCTTCGTTTTGGCATCCTTGCCAGCTGAGGTTCAACTTACTTAGAAGTGAACTCTGGGTACGCTTCCATACCACACTCAGCAATATCAACACCTTCGTATTCCTGCTCTTCGCTGACGCGCAGACCCATGATGGCCTTGAGTACGCCCCAAACGATCAGAGAAGTTACGAATACCCAGATGAAGATAGTCAGAGTACCAACCAGCTGTCCCATGAAGGTAGCATCAGCGTCAGACAGCAGTACTGCGAAGATACCCCATACACCAACAACACCGTGTACAGAGATCGCACCTACTGGATCGTCGATCTTCAGCTTGTCGAGGGTCAGGATAGACAGAACTACCAGAACACCACCCGCAGCACCGATCAGAGTTGCCAGGAAAGGTGATGGATCAGCAGGCTCAGCAGTGATCGCAACCAGACCAGCCAGAGCACCGTTCAGAGCCATAGTCAGGTCAGCCTTACGGAACAGGATGTAACCAGTAATCAGGGCAGCAATCAGACCGCCTGATGCAGCAGCGTTAGTGTTCAGGAATACGTTAGCAACTTCGTTTGCAACTGCGATACCACCCAGTTTCAGAGTAGAACCACCGTTGAAGCCGAACCAACCCATCCACAGGATGAACATACCCAGAGTCGCCAGCGGCAGGTTTGCACCAGGAATAGCGCGAACTTCACCGTTAGGACCATATTTGCCCTTACGAGCGCCCAGCAGAAGAACACCAGCCAGAGCGGCAGCAGCACCCGCCATGTGAACGATGCCTGAACCTGCATAGTCAGAGTAGCTCAGTTCGTACAGACCGAATACAGAGTCACCATTCCAGGTCCATGAGCCTTCCATAGGATAGATGAAACCAGTCATTACAACAGCGAATGCCAGGAAAGCCCACAGCTTCATACGCTCAGCAACCGCACCAGAAACGATAGACATTGCAGTCGCTACGAAGACAACCTGGAAGAAGAAGTCAGATGCACCAGCGTACTCGCCCATGTCACCGAAACCAGATTCGTTAGAAGCCGCCAGAACACCTGCGATTGCAGCGTCGTCCATGCCAGCAACAGTAGTCACACCAGACAGGAAGTAACCGCCGCCGTACATCAGTTCGTAACCACAGATCAGGTACATGGTGCACGAGATCGAGAACAGGGCAACGTTTTTGGTCAGAATTTCAGTGGTATTTTTAGAGCGGACCAGACCCGCTTCCAGCATGGCGAAACCTGCCGCCATCCACATTACCAGCGCGCCACACACCAGGAAATAAAAGGTGTCCATGGCGAACTGAAGTTCAAAAATATGATTAAGATTCGATTCCATTATAAGCCCCCCGCATCAGGCTCTGTTATGTAGTGGTCGGACGTCTTACAGCGCGTCTGCGCCAGTTTCGCCAGTACGGATACGAATAACCTGCTCGAGGCTGGTGACGAAAATTTTACCGTCGCCGATCTTGCCGGTGTTCGCAGCTTTGGTGATTGCTTCGATAACTTTTTCAGTCAGATCTTCAGCAACCGCTACTTCAATTTTTACTTTAGGCAGGAAGTCCACCACGTATTCAGCGCCACGGTACAGTTCAGTGTGGCCTTTCTGGCGACCGAAGCCTTTTACTTCAGTCACTGTGATGCCCTGAACACCGATCTCAGACAGTGATTCACGAACATCGTCAAGCTTAAACGGCTTAACAACAGCAGTAATGAGTTTCATAGAAAACCCCTTTCAATTTTTAGATAAGGTTACAGATAGCCCGTGCGGGGGCACGGGCTATTGTATGCTTTTTACATGTCGATAGGCAGGCTGTAAGAAACAACAAACTTCAGATCGTCGTCGTAAGAGTCTTCTTCGTCTTCAGCAACAACCTTGCTCGCAGTGAAAGACAGGTTGTCGTTGTATGCGTAGCTCAGGTCCAGGTGAGTGTAGCCAGCGTCTTCGCCTGCATCATCTTCAACCATAGTGATACCAGCCATTGCACTGAAAGCACCCATGCCGTAACCCAGCGTCAGGTAGCTATAGTCGTTAGGGTTGCTTGATACTGGGTAGTAGTAAGAGAAAGACGCACCTTCGTAACCAAGAGATACGATCAGCTCAGACAGATCAAAAGTGTTTCCGCTAGTGTCTTGCTCAGACTCCAGAACATCTGCAATGCCGTTACCATCTTCATCGGTAGTGTCTACGTAAGAGAAGTTACCCGCGCTTGGGTAAACGTAAGTCACAACAGATACGTCGTAGGAGAAACCTTCCATTTCACCACCGTAACCTACATACAGGTCGTATTCGTTTCCAGCTGCGCTATCACCGCTAGAAGTCCACATACCAGCGTAAGCACCACCAGATGAAAGCGTAATGTCACCAGATACGGCAGCATCACCGTTACCCAGGTCCTGGCCACGCCACAGGTACATGCTCGCAACTGCCGCAGATGCAGACACATCTACTTCAGCTTGAGCCAGTTGAGCACCAGTCAGACCTGTAGTCATTACACCAGCGAGAGCGATTGCTTTAGTCAGTTTTTTCATCGTTCTTTTTCCTATTACGGTTTTTTTAGCTGTTGATCTTTCAATTTGGTCGATATGGGCAATTCGCACCGATATCTTTCTGTCACTCGGTTATAGCAGGGTGTGTGCCAACTTTTGATACACCCTTTTAAATCAATAACTTAGTAAAAGTATGCGGACTTTTACAGTCATTGACGCAACCAAAAGAGGGCACGCAGCCAAAACCAGCACCCATTTATTGCACACCCTTCTGACGGTTTGCACTGTTTGGGTGCAGCATTTGAAATTATCCCCTTTGCCCTTTCTGGTACACTGCGCCAAAACCCTTCCGGAGGTAAATTATGAAACCCGATGCGATTAAGAGCCGGCTCGAAGAAATGCTGGAAAAGAGCCCGTTTGCCAGCCTGTCATCTGACCTGAAGCTGGCACTTCAGTCTCAACTGCAGAGCCTGATCACTAACGCCAACCTGGTGACCCGGGAAGAATTCGACGTGCAGGCAGAAGTTCTGCGTCGTACCAGTGCACGACTGGCGGAGCTTGAAGAGCGTGTTGCTAAGTTAGAAGCAGAGTGATCTTCTGATGCTTTGATTAAGCGGCCTGATGGCCGCTTTTTTGTTTTTGGCCGCTGATTCTGCGGGCCGCTGTGGTAGTAGCCGCTGGCGCGGGGTAACTTCTTTAGCTGCCGCTAAGGTCTGATGGCCAGTTGAGTTGCCGCTAGCGCGGGCTGGCTTTTTTGGCTGCCGCCAGGGCTTTAATGCCCTGTTTGGGGATTGCATCCCCGGGCGGGCAGCCCCTCCCCTGCTTCGCGCTTTCTGGGCCGTGTTTCCTTCACAGAACTTGAGAACCCTCGCAACGGGCCAATGCAGCATCCCTGCTGCCAGCCCCTTGCCCGGCATCCATGCCGGGGCCATGCGGGCTTCTCATCATTCTGCTCGGCGGCCCCAGAGGCGCAATTACCAGCCCGCGAAAGTATCTTTCTTAATTAGATAGGTTTAACTGCAACACAGCCTGGTGAGCAATATCCACCACACACTTTTACGGTAGGGCCAATCAGATTTTGAAATACGATATTGAGGGTAAAATTCTGCGCCTCTGGGGCCGCTGAAATTTACGCCAGCTTTGAAGGCAACGAGAGGCAGGATGCCGAACGAGGCTCCATACGGGCATGGGTGCCCGCCGGAGCCGGTTGCCGGAAAAGCCAGTAAATATCAGAACTAAGGCCCAGAAAGTGCGAAGCAGGGGAGGGGCTGCCCGCCCGGGGATGCAATCCCCAAACAGGGCAATAAAACCCTGGCGACAGCCAAAAAAGTCAGACCGCGCTAGCGGCTACAGAATCGGCGGCCACATAAACTAGCGGCTACTGTTAAATAGCCAGAAGCTCCTTCGCTTCCTCGGAGTGTTCAAGCTCTTCACCCGTCCCCTGACTCACTACTCTCCCCCGCTCAAGAATAATAAATTCATCAGCGAGTTCTTTGGCAAAATCGAGGTACTGTTCAACAAGAACAATCGCCATATCACCGCGATCACGAAGCAGTTTAATGACGCGACCAATGTCTTTAATAATCGATGGCTGAATACCCTCGGTTGGTTCATCAAGAATCAACATTTTCGGGCGTAATAACAGTGCTCGAGCAATCGCTAGCTGCTGTTGCTGACCACCCGAGAGGTCACCACCACGACGTTTGAGCATCTGCTGCAACACAGGAAAAAGCGAAAAGACTTCCGGGTCGATAAAACGCTGGGAGCGCGGCACCGCTGAAAACGCGGTCTGAAGATTTTCTTCTACCGTCAGCTGCGGAAAGATGTCCCGACCCTGGGGTACAAACGCAATCCCCTGTTTCGCGCGGTCATAGGGCGCGAGTTTTATAATGCTTTTTCCGTCCCAGGTGATATCACCCGACCCCGGTGCAAGGTGCCCGGCCAGTGATTTCATCAGGGTGGTTTTACCAACACCATTACGTCCCAGAACACAGGTCACTTTGCCCACGTCTGCGTTAAGGCTGACGTTGTAAAGCGCCTGACTAGCACCGTAAGAAACATTTAAATCCGTTACATTCAACATATCAGCGCCCCAGATACACTTCGATAACCTGCTGGTTATTCTTCACATTCGCCAGACTGCCTTCGGCGAGTACCGAGCCCTCGTGCAGTACCGTCACACGACAATCCAGGGCTTCAATAAAGTCCATGTCGTGCTCGACCACCATTAAAGAGTGTTTCTTTGAAAGCTCTTTAAACAGCTCAGCCGTTTTCATCGTTTCTTCGTCGGTCATTCCGGCAGCAGGTTCATCAATCAAGAGCAGTTCAGGCTCCTGACCTAACAACATGCCGATTTCAAGCCACTGTTTCTGGCCATGCGACAAGCTACCCGCGTCTTCGTAGAGGCGATCTTTCAGGTCAATCATGGATAGAATTTCGTCGATTTTATCCTGCTTTGCGCCCGTCAGTTTATGGGTCAGCGCCTGCCAGACTGAGCGACCACCTTTTAACGACATTTCGAGGTTTTCGAATACTGTCAGGCTCTCAATCACGCTTGGTTTCTGAAACTTACGACCAACGCCCATATTCGCTACCTGCGCTTCATCGTAACGCGTCAGGTCGAGCTCATCATTAAACAGAATCGTCCCTTCGTCGGGGCGGGTCTTGCCTGTGATGACATCCATCATGGTAGTTTTACCGGCACCGTTCGGGCCGATAATTGCGCGCATTTCTCCTGGTTCGATAAAGAGCGACAGGGAGTTTAAAGCCTTGAAGCCATCAAAACTGACGCTCACACCATCCATATACAGAACGGTCGGCTGCTCGATATGTTTCGTTTTTGCGAGGCTCATGCATTACCCTCCGCTTCTTTGCTGGTCTTCTGATCGCTACTTTTTCCAGAGCTCGAACCTGTAGTGATTCCACTGTTACCACCACCGCCAGAAGACATAAATTTGTCTTTCATTTGTGCCCACAAACCAACGACACCTTTTGGCAGATACAGAGTCGTCAATACAAACAAACCACCCAGCATAAACAGCCACAGTTCGGCAAAAGCACCGGTAAAATAGGTCTTGGCGTAGTTCACCAGTACGGCCCCGATGACGGCGCCAAACAAGGTTCCACGACCACCGACGGCTACCCAGATAATCATCTCGATTGAATTAATCGGAGCAAACTCACCCGGATTGATAATGCCAACCTGAGGAACATATAAGGCACCCGCTACGCCTGCCAGCATCGCTGAGACGACAAACACAAACAGCTTGTACCATTCAACGCGATAACCTAAGAATCGCGCCCGTGACTCACTGTCTCTGATTGCGACCAGAACTCGTCCGAGCTTAGAGGTCACGATAAAGCGGCTGATTAAATAACCGAGAATCAAAGCAATACCTGAGGCAAAGAAAAGCGCGGCACGCGTCGAATCAGCCTGTAGATCAAAGCCTAAAATATCCTTAAAGTCAGTCAGGCCGTTATTACCACCGAAGCCCATATCGTTACGGAAGAACGCCAACATCAGGGCATACGTCAGCGCCTGGGTAATAATGGAAAGGTAGACCCCGGTAACCCGCGAACGGAATGCCAATGCACCAAAGACGAACGCCAGAATACCCGGTACGGCGAGAACCATCACCATAGCAAACCAGAACTGATCAAAACCGAACCAGTACCATGGCAGCTCTGTCCAGTTCAGGAACACCATAAAATCTGGCAGATCAGGATTAGCATAGACACCACGGTCGCCGATCTGACGCATCAGATACATGCCCATCGCATAACCGCCAAGCGCAAAAAATGCCCCGTGACCCAGGCTTAAAATTCCGCAATATCCCCAGATTAAATCAACGGATACTGCGAGTAGTGCGTAGCAAAGATACTTACCTAACAGAGTCATTGTGTAGGTAGATACGTGCAGGGCCGATCCTTCCGGGAATACCAGGTTGCAGAAAGGTACGATGATGGCAATCGCAAGAATGATCATCATCATGCGACGGCCAGCGACATCGTTCATAATCAACCGGGTAAGTGGACCGCCTTTAATTTCCTGTTTCATTATGCGCTCCTTAACCCATATCCGCAGCACGACCCTTGAGGGCAAACAACCCACGAGGACGCTTCTGGATAAACAGAATAATAAATATCAGTACGAGAATTTTTGCGACGACGGCACCGGCCCACGGCTCCAGCAGTTTATTCACAACACCCAGAGACATAGCACCGACCAAAGTGCCCCACAGGTTGCCTACACCACCGAACACGACAACCATAAATGAGTCGATAATGTACGCCTGACCCATGTTTGGCCCAACGTTAGTCAACTGTGACAGGGCAACACCTGCAATACCGGCGATACCTGAGCCCAGGCCAAACGTCAGTGCATCAACCCAGCCAGTGCGAATCCCCATAGAGCTCGCCATCGGACGATTCATGGTTACTGCACGCATCTGCAATCCGAACAGGGTTCGCTTAAGTATTAATGCCAACAACGCGAGCACCAGGAGGCTGAAAATAATGATGTATAAACGGTTAAAGGTCAGTTCAAGCGCCGGATTAATCATGAAAGTACCCGCCATCCAGTCGGGCGTAGCTACTTCACGGTTTAACGGGCTGAAGATTGAGCGTACCGCCTGCTGCAGCACCAGACTGATACCGAAGGTGGCGAGCAGAGTTTCCAATGGGCGGCCATAGAGATGGCGGATAACACCACGCTCAATAGCGACGCCCACCAGACCGCTCACCAGAAATGCTGCAGGCACAGCAACGGCCAGTGACATGCCAATATGGTCTGGCATCAACTGTTGAACAACGTAGGTTGTGTAGGCGCCCAGCATGATCATTTCGCCATGAGCCATATTGATCACGCCCATCACACCAAATGTAATCGCCAGACCAATGGCCGCAAGGAGCAGCACAGCACCGAGAGCCAGGCCAAAATAGAGATTTTCAGCAACGCTGTTCAGTGACAGCAGGCTTTCGATTTTCTTGAGTGCTTCGTCTGCCGCCTGAATTTCCTCGGTTCTGGAATCTGCTTCAGCAGCACGGCGATAGTTGGCCAACGCACCGCGAACATCCGGGTAAAGTGACCCTGAAAGAAGCTTCACGCCTGCGATGCGTTCTTTTTCGGTCTCTGCTTCCAGCAGGCGTATGCCCTTCACCAGAAGAAGAACGTCACGAACGTCTGTTTTTTCTTCGTTATCTAACGCTTCATCAAGCGTCGCCTGATCAAGATCTTCCGCAGACTTCAGTAAGTTGACCGCTGCCTGCAAGCGCATGTCCGGATCATCTGAGAAAATCTGCAAGCGTGCGATGCCGTTTCTCAGCAACACACGTAGCTTATTATTTACGCTGATTTTTTTGATATCGCGTTTACTTTCCAGAGTGACCTCTTCACCACTGAAAAATGTCGTCACCGAATCATCGTCATTAATAACGACGACCCGATCGTCTTTACGGTAATACAGGTCGCCTTCGACCATAACCTGCATAAATTCGAGAGTTTTTGGGTCATCGATGGTCGTCAGGCGTTCTGTTAATGCCTGTTTTTCTCGATACCCTGCATCGATTAATTCTTGAGCTATCGCATGCAACGCTGTGTTGGGCTTCATAGGTGATGCTTCAGCCCCTGCCACCACCACAGTATACAAAACAAATGCGAACAGCACGGCCGTCCGTATCAATACAGAAAACATAATTATCACCGGGAATTTTGAGAGAAGCAGGAAAGAATTTCCCTGCCTGTCCTTGTTACGAACTGCGATAGAGCGCGTTTTACCGCACTCTATTCCGCTGCCAGCGAATTACTCGCCTGCAACCGCCGAACCACCACAGGTTTTCGTTGAGGTGTTGTAGTTTCCGCAGTTAATAGGTGCAGTCCAGTCTGAGATCAGGTTTGCACTTTCTGGCAGATAATCCGTCCATGCATCACCTTTCACTTCTTCGTCAGTAGCCCAAACGATTTCGAACTGGCCATCTTCCTGAATCTCGCCAATCAGTACCGGCTTAGACAGGTGATGGTTTTCGTTCATTACGGCCGTACCGCCAGTCAGGTTAGGTACTTCGATGCCGTACATCGCAGAGCGTACTTTATCCACTTCTGCAGAGCCTGCTTTTTCAACCGCTTCTGCCCACATGCTGAAACCGATGTAAGTCGCTTCCATTGGGTCGTTAGTTACACGGTCTTCATCGCCGATGTAGTTATGCCATGCTGCGATAAACTCATCGTTAGCTTCGCTTTCTGCACTCTGGAAGTAGTTCCATGCAGCCAGGTGACCAACCAGTGGCTCAGTATCAAAACCTGACAGCTCTTCTTCACCTACTGAGAAGGCAACAACTGGAATTTCTTCAGACGCTACGCCCTGGTTAGCCAGTTCTTTGTAGAAAGGAACGTTCGCGTCACCGTTAATGGTAGAAACAACGGCCGTTTTCTTACCAGCGGCACCGAATTTCTTAATATCCGATACGATAGTCTGCCAGTCGCTGTGACCAAACGGCGTGTAGTTCACCATAATGTCTTTTTCAGCAACACCTTTAGACTTCAGGTAAGACTCAAGAATCTTGTTAGTCGTACGAGGGTATACATAGTCAGTACCTGCAAGTACAAAACGCTCAACGCCGAGATCGTTGATCAGGTAATCAACCGCAGGAATCGCCTGCTGGTTTGGCGCAGCACCGGTATAGAATACGTTGTAAGAAGATTCTTCACCTTCATACTGAACCGGGTAGAACAGCAGACCATTCAGCTCTTCCACAACTGGCAGAACCGATTTACGGGATACTGAAGTCCAGCAACCGAAGATCACATCAACGTCTTCTTTTTCCAGAAGTTCACGGGTTTTTTCTGCAAACAGAGGCCAGTTAGATGCTGGGTCGACAACCACTGGCTCAAGCTTTTTACCTAGCAGGCCGCCCTTCTTATTCTGTTCTTCGATCATCATAAGAACAGTGTCTTTCAGAGTAGTTTCTGAAATTGCCATAGTACCCGACAGAGAGTGCAGGACACCGACTTTAATGGTGTCATCTGCTGCATTCGCAATGCTTACGCCTGCAGCCATCGCTGTCATACCAACAATCTGTGACGCTTTCATCAGAGTTTTGAGACTTACTTTTTTCATAATTATTTCCTTTTTATGGTCAGGATTATGTCCGGCCTCGACTCTTCTCTTGGGGGTGTGTAAGAGCGGGCAACTATAAAACCGATCTAGTTAGAGCAATCGCCGTACCAGTTTTCATGCCTTATTTTTCGGCAATTTCTGGCAAAGAGTGCCCCCCAGAGGAGCATTTCCGGTCTTGAGGAGATAATTCGCACCAATAGTGCTCAGCGAGTTGTTTTTTTTGCCTTGAAAGCGTGCGTATCTATTTCCTTGATAAGTCGGTGGAGTATCGTTGTCGCGCTTCCTGAATTCTGTGAACTGTTATTTCGCGAACAGTATTGCGACTGACCTCGATGTGTTTAGTAAGATCTCGCGTTGCACGAGAGCTGTCTGCCGAAAGAATCGCACTGAGAATACTACTGTGCTCATCGTATGTTGCCTGTATACGCCTAGGCTCATAAAAGTCGAGGCGCCTTACGATCCTCAGACGCTCACATACGCCTTTATGAATGGCTTCCATTTGCTTGTTCTGGCCACACTCCAATAGTCCGAAGTGAAATTCCTCATCCAGAAACGCTACATCAACAGGATCAACCTGCCTCTGTGAGGGCTTGCAGCACCAGATGGTGACCAGTCCCGCTAAGCGTTCCGCCCGGTCTGATTCCATACACAGGCGGCGAACCACTTCACACTCCAGCAGAATGCGGACATCGTAGAGCTCTTCGAAATACCGAAAGTCAAAAGGCCTGACCTGCCAACCATTACGGAAGTACACCTGCACATACCCATCGCGCTCCAGGCGATACAGCGCTTCCCTGACAGGTGTCCGGGAGGCCTGCATACGCTCTGCAACTTCACTTTCACTGAAGCGATCTCCGGGTAGCATTCTGAAGTCGAAGATATCTTCTTTCAGCTGTCGATATACTTTCTCGGCAAGGTTCACAACATGACCTTATGCGTTCAGTGATGAGATATAGGCCCGCCAGCCGCCGAGATGACTAATGTCCGTTGCGCTCGCCACCGCCTCTGGTTCGCAGATAAAGCCTTTCACCAGACGGCCGTCTTCCAGCTCAAGAGTTCCAATACCAAGCGGCTGCGGAATTTCTTCAACGAAAGAACCAAAGGCCGCCTGATCTAAACGCCACAGCTCGACGATTAATTGATTCCCTGTAACCTCGCCGCTCTTCAGATCCTCTTCGTTAAGGCGCACCAGACCTGGCTTCGGAGGCACTGTATTTGCGAGAGCATAGAGCTGATACTTGTTGGCGGTGAGTGTCTGTTCCAACAAGGTCGCGTGACGACTAGTCAGCTGATGGTTCAGAGGCATCCCGGTCAGATGGGCACCCACAACGGCAACGACTACAGAAGTATCTTCTTTTTTGCCCAGCATCACAGGCGCTTCGGCTAAGCAAAGGTGTGACTGCCACTGGCCAGCAAAGTTGGTCAGAGCCAGCTCGTGCCATCCAGGTGCAATAACAGTAACTCCAAACGGTAAACCATCGGTACGCATATGCGCAGGCAACGACAAGGCACATAAGTCGGCCAGATTGACGAAGTTTGTGTAAGTGCCTAACTGACTGTTGACCTCAACCGGGGCGGCATCAACGTCTGCCATCGTCGGAAATCGAGGAGCAGTGGGAACAAATAACGCATCCACTGTTTTAAAAATACTCTGTATCTGGCGCACCAGATCTTTGCGGCGATACTCTGCTTTGAATGCATCCACTGCCGTACCGTTAACGCCACCAGCAATGATGTTTTTTACGACCGGATTAATACCCGGTAAATCCCGTTTCAGAAACTCGCCGACAGCCGCATAGCGTTCGGCCACCCATGGGCCCTGATATAAAAGGCTGGCCAGCTCAAACAAGGGCGTAAAGTCGATTGTTTTTAAATCGAAGCCTGCATCAACAGCCTGCTCACAGGCTTTTTCATACGCCGCTTTTTGTATGTCATCTCCAAACCATGGTGCATCTGCAGGGATACCCAATGTCTGGATACGTTCATTACGCACCATAGTACGTGAGCGGGCGTAGCCATCTGCTGGATCGAATTGCGCAGCAATTTCATAAATGCGCTCGGCATCGCGGCTATTGAGCGCAAAGACAGAAACGCAATCAAGACTTCGGCATGCTGGAACAACGCCCGAAGCACTGATAGCGCCTACAGTCGCCTTTAAACCGACGATATGATTAAAGCCCGCAGGCACCCGGCCAGAGCCAGCGGTATCGGTACCGAGCGAAAAGGCCACCTGGCCCTTTGCAACCGCAGTCGCAGAACCAGAACTTGAGCCGCCAGAAATATACTCAGGATTAAACACGTTGTTCACTGCACCGTATGGCGAGCGAGTACCAACCAGTCCGGTTGCGAACTGATCGAGATTGGTTTTCCCCATAACGATGGCACCTGCCTTACGCAGAAGCTGAACAACAAAAGCATCATCATCCGGCTCGTAGGCATATTCAGGGCACGCCGCCGTGGTGAGAAAGTCCGCAGCATCAATATTATCTTTCACGGCAAACGGCACACCGAAAAGGGGAAGGTTTCTGCCCTCATCGTCCGCTGCAGCTTTCAGGTTTTCGAGGTAACTTATTTGTTTAGTAAGCTGTTCCTCGCTGGCTAGCGCAATCCAGGCGCTACCA
This sequence comes from Thalassolituus maritimus, assembly GCA_913019975.1. Classification (GTDB taxonomy): domain Bacteria; phylum Pseudomonadota; class Gammaproteobacteria; order Pseudomonadales; family Oceanobacteraceae; genus Thalassolituus. The sequence continues at coordinate 88,922 of CAJWBH010000011.1, forward strand.
TTGCGGGGCAATCCATTCGTATCCAGCTCGTCTGCAGCAATCGCTTTCCGGGTGGCCAGTAAAAGCTCACCTACATCAGCGCCATTCCTATATGCCCGGGCCCAATCGTTCAGATTCCAGCCAATTCCTGTCGTTACTTCTGTCATGCCAACCGCCATTGAATTCATACTTGTATACAAGATTCGTAGCGACACTTGTGCCAGATTCGTCAGGCAAGACAGGGGAATCTATAACATTATGATTTTTAACGGGTTTATCGAGATAAGAGCATCTAACTCACAAACAGAAAGTCAGACAAAGTACGGATGGCGCTTTAGAAGAAAGCTCGATGTAGCTGCATTGCACCAATTTGCACCAACTCGTACTAAAGAGCAACACAGATTTCAGAAGAGGTTTTTCAGATAGAACTGCATAGGTTTGGTCGACTCGCCCGATGCATCGACGTCTTTCCAGGCAAAAGACGTGCGAATACCCGCCATAGGCTGATAGCCCATATGCTTCCAGATCGGATCAAGTGACTGGTAGTTCTCTGGGCGTAAAGGATGATCATCGGGCCGTACCACGGAGCAAAAGACACAGGCGGATAACCCAAGGGCACGTGCATGCTTCTCCCGAGCATCAAAAAACTGTCGATACACTCCCTTACCCCGATACTCAGGCAGGAGTACAGACTCAGCACAGTAGAATAACGCCTTGTCATTGATTCCCGCTTTCAGGAACGGAGCTCTGAACTCATCGACTTCCGCCGCTAAGGGTAGACCGGTCGATGCTCCAACCAGATGGTCGCCTTCCCAGCAAAGCACCACAATACTGTCAGGGCACTTGGTGTAGGTGGCGAGGTAAGCACGCTCGTAATCTTCCGAGCCGTCGTAGAGGTATGGAAAATCGCGGAATATCCGAATCCGCAGGTCGGCAAGTTCCTCAAGAACCGGGCTTATTTCCACGCCGTAAAGGCACTCGACTCTCAGGCCCACCTTAGTTGCCCGTTACCCGCTTGAAGGTTTCCTGAAGGACTTTCACATCATTGGCAGCACGGTGCCGGTCGACATCTAACTCATTCCAGAGTGTGCTTTTAGTGTCTGCCCAGCGCTCCATTTCTTCCATGGTCAGTAGCTTGTTGATGGTTTCGATGCGAAAGCGTTGGACCAGCTCAGCTTCTTCGAACAGGCGGCCAATCCATGAGCTGTCAAAGCTCCATGCATCAGAGTAGAGAGTTTTATTGAACAGGTGCTCATTGAGCAGCAGGGCGACATCACGAATGCTCAGACCTTCCTGCTCAAGTTTGTCGCGGCTGATGCCGTGGATCGCTTCGGCCTCTTCTGACCAGTGCGTCCAGTGGCTGACAGGCTTGATGAGATAGCTGTGCACTTCCCGGTCTTCGAGAGCAAAGCCGATTTCGATGGGGAAACTCCCCCGGCCAAATCCAGAGGCTTCGACGTCAATGATGGGTGGAAGGGAACTACTCACAAATAACTGCCATATTCTCGTTAATTTCAGGCCGGCATTCTGGACGCTCAGGCCGGATTATTCAATGTGACTATTTTACTGCCTTTACGGCTGTCACCTACTGAGACAGCGCTCTGCTCGCTGGGGCGACCCGCATGACCTCTGCAATGGTTGTCATACCTGCGGCGACCTTATGAGCACCACTCAGGCGCAGACTGTGCATCCCTTCTTTCATCGCTGCCTGGCGTAGCTTCTGGTAATCCGTTGTTTCATTAATATGCGGCTCCAGCGACTCAGACAAGGGCATCACTTCGTAAATCCCCATTCGCCCGAGGTAACCTGTCCCGCGGCATTCCAGACAGCCTTTTGCAGTATAGATGTGTTCTGGCGTTTTCATCAGCCAAGGGGCAGTCAGCTGTTTCCAGACCTTTTCGTCGACAGGCTGCTTCTCTTTGCAGTGTGGGCACAAAGTACGCACCAGACGCTGGGCCATAACACCGATCACACTGGAGCGAATCAGGTAAGCAGGCAGTCCCAGTTCCTGTAAGCGGGTAAAGGCCGAAGGCGCATCATTGGTGTGAAGTGTCGACAGAACAAGGTGTCCGGTAAGCGCAGCCTGCACAGCGATCTCGGCCGTCTCAAGGTCGCGCACCTCACCCACCATAATAATGTCCGGGTCCTGACGCAGCAGAGCGCGAACCCCTGACGCAAAGGTCAGGTCAATCGTTGGGTTGACCTGCATCTGGTTAAACGCGGGCTCAACCATTTCAATCGGGTCTTCAATGGTCGATACATTCACTTCACTGGTCGCCAGCTGGCGCAGTGTCGAATACAAGGTGGTCGTTTTACCTGAGCCTGTCGGCCCGGTAACGAAGATAATGCCGTGATTATTGTCAGTCATTTCAGACCAGCGACGGCGATCTTCACGCGAGAATCCCATTTCAGAGAAACTGCGCATCAGCACCTGTGGGTCAAAGACACGCATCACCATTTTTTCGCCGAAAGCAGTGGGCAAGGTCGACAGACGCAGCTCGACTTCATCACCCTCGGGCGTTTTAGTCTTCAGGCGGCTGTCCTGAGGTTTACGCTTCTCAGCAATATTCATACGCCCCAGTGACTTAACCCGCGCAATCACGGCCATACCTACTGCGGCTGGTAACTCGTAGACATTATGAAGAACACCATCAATACGGAAACGCACGTGCGTTGTTTCGCGACGCGGTTCAAGGTGAATATCACTGGCGCGCTGGTCAAAGGCGTACTGCAGCAACCAGTCCACGATATTGACGATATGTTCATCGTTGGCGTCAGGCGCTTTCGCTTTGCCCAGCTCCAGCATCGACTCCAGGTTCTGCACCGAGCTGATACCAGAATGATCTTTGCGCGCCTTAGAGACCGAATTTGCTAACTGATAAAACTCAACCCGGTAGCGACTGATATCAGATGGCGAAGCTAACACCCGTTTCACATTGCGACGGGTCACGTGTTCCAGGTCACCGACCCAGCTTGATGAATCCGGATCGGTACAGGCCACCACCACCTCATCAGTACTGACTTTCACCGCGAGGATTTTGTGCCGCTCTGAAAAGGCGTATGACATCACCTCAGTTACCGCAGATACGTTAATCTCAAGTGGATCAATATTGATCACATCCATCGACTCACGCTCACCCAACCATTCAATCAATGCGTGCTCAGTCAGCACTTTGCCGTCTACGCGGGCGTCTTTGTAACGCTGGCGGGCGATCAGGGTCAGAGGATGCAGAGTAGCGTCATCCGCCCCTCTGCGAATCGTCAGGGCCAATTGGTGATCATCTTCGGTGAGCAGGCCATCGCGGTGTAGATCACTCACCAGTGTCGACAGATTGAGTACCCGGTCTGGCGTCGCCTGCATGCATTAATCCTTTAGTAACTGTTTCAAAGAAGCTGATAACGAAGATGTCTCACTGCATTCAATCACATCACCTACCTGGCTGCGAGCCTCGTCCCAGCGATCACGGATACTTTCTCGGCCTAGCTGCGACTCAGTGCACATTCCAGCCACTTGCTGAACCGCACACGTTAATGCCTTCGCTGCTGCTTTATCCTTCAGCAGATGCTCTGACTTCATAGAGAGACTCTTGTCGAGCAATTGCCAAAGTACACTCTCTTTGCTCATAAGCCGCGCAATGGGGTAGCCTGACTGCCAGATGGCCTGTAAGTCGCCATCACTCCAAAGGTAATACTCAAGCGCCCGCTGCAGATCAAACGCCTGCTCAGGCAAACCGGCGCCCTCTGCATCAATTGTTGCGCCGTGAAACGATGCAGACCCGACTCCAGCCAGGCGGTAGCCACGCTCGGCTTTGGAAATATCACTCAACCACATGGGCGCCACGTCATGCAGCGCTTCTGATAAAGGCCACATTGCAGCGGCATCACCTGAAACCAACTCAAGCTCCAACTCACACAGAGGTTCCGACTGACCGTTGGCAAGAATACTGCCCTGATCGATTACCACTTCAATCTCCGAGCCATCCGCAGCTGTGTATAGCCAGCTGCGACGTTCAAAGTCAGTACTGAACACCGTCGTAAGACGATCCCTCGCTGCCGATTCTGGCCAGCACGCCTGTACCTCTGGTAACGCCAGCAACGATGGATCAAGCTGCCTTTCAGGCAAAGGCCAATTCCATTCGTGACGAACCTGAACACCACTGCTGGACTGACTGCGGGCCTTGAAAGTCTGTTCAAATCCCGAGTTCGTCGAGCGTATTCTTAATGCTGAATGCGCGGCAGACAGCGCCAGCTCAGGCGTATCGAAATAATCGTTATTCAGAGTTTTCTGGCCCGTTGCTGTCGCTTCGTTATCAAGCCAGCTGACCAGCGCCGGGATATCTTCAGGCTGGAGCCTGAGTTTCAGTTCAATTTCTTTTGCCATCGCGCTATTGTTTTATGTCGCTGTATTTTGCAGTTTAAGATCATCAAGGATAAGGCCATCATGCCGCTGCCCTCCACGCTCGAAAAGCTCTCGGCCCTGATCGCTGAGAACAGTATCAGCTCTGTATTACCCGAATACGATCAAAGTAATGAAGGTGTGATTAACCTGCTGGCAGGTTGGTGCCGGGATCTCGGTTTCGAAGTTTCTATTATGCCGATTGAAGGCCATCCGGGGAAATTCAACCTGCTGGCCACCTACGGCCGCGGGCCGGGCGGCCTGGTACTGAGTGGCCATACCGATACTGTGCCCTGCAACCCGGAAAAGTGGACATCAGACCCATTCACCCTGACCGAGCGCGACGGCAAACTCTACGGGTTGGGCACCTGCGATATGAAAGGCTTCTTTGCCCTTGCGCTGGAAGCGTTAGAACAGGTTCGCGATAAAACATTCCACCAGCCGCTGATGATACTCGCGACCGCCGATGAAGAATGCTCAATGAGCGGCGCCCGCGCGCTGAGTCAGAGTACGGGCCCCGGTGGTCGTTATGCCGTCATAGGCGAGCCCTCAAGCCTGCGACCGGTGCGCATGCACAAAGGCATCATTATGGATAGCATCCGGGTAACAGGCCGGGCCGGACATTCTTCCAATCCGGCGCTGGGCATTAATGCCATGGACGCCGTGCATGAAGTTATGGGCGAACTTAAAAACCTGCGCGCTGAGCTGGCCGAGAATTATCGCGATGCGCACTTTGCCGTGCAAACACCGACACTCAACCTTGGCTGTATTCACGGTGGCGACAACCCAAACCGTATTTGCGGCAGCTGCGAACTGGCTTTCGATTTACGCGCTCTGCCGGGCATGAGTAATGACGACCTGCGCGAAGAAATTCGTCGACGCATGAATCCGATTGCCGCGCAGAACAATGTAGAAATGTCATTCGAGCAATTATTCCCTGGCGTCGAACCCTTTGCAGAAAGCGAAAACAGCGCGCTAATTAAAGAAGCCGAACGCCTCACCGGATACACCAGCGTGGCCGTTAACTACGCCACTGAGGCGCCGTTTCTGCAGAACCTGGGCATGGAAACCGTGGTGCTAGGCCCGGGCAGTATTGATCAGGCGCATCAGGTCGATGAATTTATGGCACTGGATCAGATAGAGCCGTGCGTGAATATTCTGCGCAATCTGATCGAGCGCTTTTGTCTCACTCCCGCCCGTGATTAAATCATGAGAAGAAGTGATACCGAATAACTCTACGGGACGCCGTAAATACATCCATGTAGGCTCGGCCGCGCCATCCATGGCGTAGACGCCCGAATCCTTTATTCAGTATCACTACACCGTACCCACTGCCGAACGTTGCTGCCCCTTTGGACCAACTAACGCAGAACAGGAAGTCCCGTTTTGACCGACAACACCGAATACGTACAGTGGTTTCGCCAGTCGTCACCGTACATCAATGCGCACAGAGGCAAGACCTTTGTCATCATGTTTGATGGCGACGCTTTGCTGCATCCTAATTTTGATACCTTGGTTCAGGACATTGCCCTGCTGAACAGCCTTGGCGTGCGACTCGTGTTGGTACATGGTGCTCGACCACAGATTGATGCCGTTCTGGAGCGTCTGGATATTACCAGCCAGTTCCATAACGACCTGCGCATTACCGACGGTGAGGCCCTGCGCGCGGTAAAAGCGGCCGTGGGGATGGTTAAGGCAGACATTGAATCCCGGCTGTCGATCGGTATTCCTGGCTCTCCGATGCATGGTGCGCGTATCCGCGTCGTCAGTGGTAATTTCGTCACGGCTAAGCCCCTCGGCGTCATCAATGGTGTCGATTATCAGCACACGGGGGAAGTCCGTCGTATTGAACATCAGGCGGTGAGTCATCTGTTAGATCAACAAAATGTCGTGCTCTTATCCTGCTCCGGTTACTCGCCCTCGGGTGAGATGTTCAACCTCAGCGTCGAAGATGTTGCGCGTCACGCTGCCGTTGCATTACGCGCCGATAAACTGATCGCGTTTGGTGAAAACGACGGTTTAACCGGTGAAGATGGCACTGCGCTGGAAGATTTAACCTGCCGTGAGCTTGAAGATATTCTCAGCTCCTTGTCGGGAAGCCCACGCTGGCAGGCCGATATGGCACTGCGGTGTGTACGTCAGGGCGTGCCGCGCGTGCATATGTTGAGTTATCAGACTGACGGTGCATTACTGCAAGAGCTGTTTACCCGTGAAGGTAGCGGCACCCTGATCAGTCAGGATGCATATGACCAGTTGCGCGCTGCTAACATCGATGACGTGGCAGGCATTCTTGATTTGCTGAAACCATTAGAAGACGACGGCATTCTGGTACGGCGTTCGCGTGAATTACTGGAAACCGAAATTCACCGTTTTTATGTCATCGAGCGCGACGGTTTAATTACGGCCTGCGCAGCGCTTTATCCCTACTCAGACGACGAAGCCGAGCTGGCCTGCGTTGCTGTTCATGGAGACTATCGCGGTAGTAATCGTGGTCAAAGGCTGCTTGAGCAGATTGAACAGGAAGCCAAAAGACGTCATTACAACCGCCTTTTTGTTCTGACGACGCGAACAGCGCACTGGTTTGTTGAGCACGGTTTTAAAGCCGGGCAGGTCAGTGAATTACCGCAGGAAAAGCAGAAGTTATATAACTTCCAGAGAAACTCTAAGGTCTTCTTTAAAACGCTCTGACACCCGGGTGTCAGAGCTTGATTCGCTTAAACGTTTCGTCGGTTTAAAAATCGTCGAAACGGAACAGCCATGAATAAGAAAAGCCAACATACTCATATTTGCCGACTTCTTCGCTGCCGTATTCCGGATTCCAGGTAACCGACAACCGGTGCGTATCATCAATCAGGATGCCGCCTTCCAGCGAGTACATCAGATCAATGGAGGTTTCTGACACATCGTCCGGGAGCTGCAGATCAATAGCGCCTTCACCAAGGAAAAAATCCAGGTAATTCTGTATCTGCTGAATATCTGCTGCCGCAAATTCCTGAAAGGCTTCCGTCGAACTGACACCGACGCTATCGACTGTAAAAGTATAACTGGTACGAACAGCACCAACACCCAAACCGGCGAAGAGGTCAAAATTCGCAAAAGGCTGCGACAGAACAAAATTCACGGTCACCGCCTGACGACTGACACTATCGAGATAAGCACAACCAACAGAAACATCGTTAGTAATGCGGTCAACTGCCGTCTGATCCAGACAGCCTCCTTCAAACTCCCGGTCGTCTTTACCCAAAACGGCACCTTCGACTTCCAGCGAAAAGCGATCACTGAAGTCCATACCAAAGCGGGTTTCAAAGTTCAGAATGGGATAGTCAGCGCCTGAGTACTGCTCATTGAGCTCACCATATTCTGCACCTACGCCCAGATACTGACTGGCCGAGACATTCGCTGAGCAAAGAGCAGCCGCGCCCACGAGCGCGCCAATTGCATACTGTATTTTCATTGTTGTTATTAGAATCTGATTCGTGAGAAGAACAAAACAATGGCGCGGAAAGCCCAACAGGTCAAGCCTGGACTAAGTAAAGAGCCTTCTGCTACCACGCTCCACTCTCAATCGCGGCGCTTCACTTTTAACCGCGACGCCGTACGAAGAAGAAATCGACGATAAAGCCAGCAATGACCATCCCCAACAGATACTTACCTGAGATTTCTGCGGACGTCACCGGTGAACCCAGCGCCGTATGCAGCATCGGCACCATCATAAAGCCGATAAAGATACCGCCAATACGGAATACCGAAGCCGACCCTTTACTGTCTACCTTACGGGCCATAATGATGCCCGCATACATAATGGCAAAGCCGAGAAATGATACTGCGAAAGCTGCCAGATCCATCTTAAAACCCTGTTATTGTGTCGAATAATCGCATGGTACCTATAATCAACTCACGAGTCATTCCACCTTGCTATCCCCCCTTTGCTGCGATAGTTTTCGTCGCTAAATAACAACTTATTCAGGAACTCCCATGTTCGAGATTCTCACCCAGGTTGCTCTTCCTATATCCCTGATTCTGATCATGGCAGGCGTCGGCATGGGGCTGACTCCAGCTGATTTTGGCCGAGTGATTGCCCAGCCAAAAGCGTTCGTGATTGGTGCTGTCTGCCAGATGGTATTGCTGCCTTTAATCGCTATCGGCATCATTGAATTGACGGGCCTGACCGGCCCCTTGGCGATCGGCCTCTTTATACTCGCACTCTGCCCAGGAGGCACCACCTCAAACCTCTATACGCTTCTTGCCCGTGGCGACGTCGGTTTGTCAGTATCGCTGACCGCCGTCATCGGTTTTATCACACCATTTACTATCCCGATTCTCGGCGCCTGGGCGATTCACCAGTATGGCGATGCCGACCAGACGTTTGAGCTGCCACTGGCCAAGACCTGGATTACGCTGATGGTTGTGACGGTTATTCCTGTAATTGTCGGCATGCTGATCCGCCGCTTTGCCAGCAACTTTGCTGTAAAGATGGAACCCTGGGTATCGCGCTTTTCGGTCGCCGTACTGGCTCTCGTTATCATCTCCATCTGTATTAATCTGGGCCCTCAGCTTATCGACTTTGTAGTCGCATCTGGCCCGGCCACTCTGCTGCTGAACCTGATTACTATGGGTCTTGGCTACCTGCTGGGCAATGCCCTGCTTCACCACGAGGACCAGGCCCGAACGATCTGCCTCGAAGTTGGCCTCCAGAACGGTACGCTGGCTCTCATGGTCGTCACCGGTATTCTGGCCAGCCCCGAAATGGCTGTTGCACCATCGGTGTACAGCCTGCTGATGTTCGCCACAGCGACCCTGTTTACACTGTGGGTACGAAACCGCCCACTGACCTCCGCCTGATATACCCGGCTATTCAGATGGCCTGCCTGCTGGCAGGCCGAACTCAAGACAATCAACGTCATCCTTGCCAATGCACCGGCAACCGTCTGGTGTAATATGCCTGCCTCTAATGAATCACTCATGAGGCTGTATCTCCATGCTCGGTCAGATCATCAAGTCGATTATCAAACGCAATGAGCCTGCAATCATTCCTGCGCAGGGAACCTCGGTCGTTCGCCAGCGCGTCTGGCCACACCAGATCGACTACAACCTTCACATGAATAACGCCAAGTACCTGAATGTTCTCGAAGGTGCCCGCTGGACCCTTTTCCGTGACAACGGTTGGTTCAAACACCTCTTTGAGAAGCGCATCAACCTGGTAGTGGCATCGCTGGAAATTACCTTTATCCGTGAGCTTAACCTGTTCAGCAGCTACGAAATTCACACCAAGCTGCTGACCTGGGACGAAAAGTACATCTACTTCGAACACCGCTTAATGGTGAAAGGTAAGCTATATGGCCACGCGCTGGTAAAAATGGCCGGAGTACGCAAAGGCAAGCGCGCACTGACGCCAGAGATCTGCGAGGCCGTGGGCGCAGACTTCAACCAGGCGGATGTAAAAGAAGCCATCACCCACTGGAGCGACATGACTCAGGCCAAACGCGAGCTCTGATAACGTCATGAAACGTCAGAGAGTCTCACCCGGCCGGGACATGGGTAAAGGAAAGTAAGTGCTCAGTCCGTCGCAGGATGGTTCATATACACTGAGTTCTAACAACCGACTACCGAGATGGAGAACTCTGATGAAGCCACTTTTTAAAGTTGCCGCGACCCTCGTACTTGCGGGTGTCGCCGGCCACGCTGCCGCCGACATTAAACCTTTTGAGGCTGTGGAATACCGAAAGGGTATTTTTAAAGCCGTTAAATGGCATTTCGGCGCTATGGGTGACATGGTCAAAGGTAAAGCTGAATTCGACAGCGAAGACTTCGCGCGCCGCGCAGATCTGCTCGCGGCATTAAGTCAGATGCCATGGGAAGGTTTCCGCCCTGGCACCTACGCCAGTGCCACATCAGCCTTGCCTGTGATTGAAGACGAATGGGAAGACTTCACCGCAGCTGGTGATGCCTTCAGCGAAAAAGCAGCCGCCTTAGCGGTCGCCGCAAAAGGCGACGATATGAAAGCGATCAAATCAGCATTCGTAGCCACTGCCCGCACCTGTAAAGGCTGCCACGATGACTTCAAAGACTGATTAAAAGCGCCACCGCTCCGGCGGCCAACGCCACAGAACAAAGCCCGGTCCACACAGGCGCCCGGGCTTTTTTATTCACCGGCCCGTCAGCATACCGGCCCGGTTTTTTATTGCCTGTCACCATCCCCTGCAGCAAGCTTTCATTTTTCGCGAACTGATGAAACAGTACTGCCAGAATATGCAGGCCAACGATGCCCAGAAGCACATTAAAGGAAATTTCGTGGAGTTCAGTAAGAAGCAGACTGGTGTCATAACTCACCATCGGGAATAAGGGCCCCTCGAACAAAACATCATCCGTAGCGAATAATCCCGAGACAACCTGAAATCCGACAAGACCTAACAAACCAAGCACCGCCAACGCACCCAGGGGGTTATGGCTGAGATAATGCAACTCTCTTCCGCTGAGCAAATCCCGGGCATACACCAGAGTCGATTTCGGAGAACGGATAAAGTGACTAAATCTGGCATACGCAGGCCCAGCCACGCCCCACAGTACCCGGAAAATGATCAATCCCAGAGCCGTCAGTCCAAAGGCCTGGTGCCAATCCATCCAGCCCTGCTCGACAGTCAGCCAGGCACCCGCCAGACAAACAGTCAGCCCCCAGTGGAAAATACGGATAAATATATCCCAGACGTAGGTTTTCTCAGACACAAGGGGCTCCCGCTGGATGGTCTTCAGAAATTTTACGAAAATGCTGACGACATCAAATTTTAAGAGGAATTAATCAGATAGTTTACGGAAGTGTGTGAAGAACGAACGTACACGACTATAAATAATTGTCAGGGCCAGATAGGCACACCTCTCCAAGTCAGGAAAGAGTGACAATATCAGCAATTCTCAGAATGCTTCTGATGTCTCCGATGGTCACTGTCAGTAGATTCATGGTCTGGTAGTGTGACGAGACCAATACGCATCAAATACCGAAGGAGAATGGTATGACATGGATGATCACAGGTGCGGGAGGCCAGGTAGGCCAGTGCTTGCAGCAACAACTCAAACAATCGCGGCGCCGCATCATCGCGCTCAGTCATAGCGCATTAGACATCACTAACGACAAACTACTGACTCGTGTACTCGAGGCCAGCAGACCCAGAGTGATCTTCAACTGCGCTGCCTATACCCACATGAATAAAGCAGAGCAACAGGGAGAACTCGCCTGGAAAGTCAATGCGAGGGCACCCTCAACACTGGCCCGATGGTGTAACGACAATGGCGCCTGGTTGATTCCTCTGTCTTCAGACTACGTTTTCTCTGGCTGGATGGCTGATGCCTACTCTGAAAGTGCCTTACCCTGCCCTTTATCAGAATATGGGCGAAGTAAACTGGCCGGAGAGCAGTCAGTAATGGAAAGCTGCGATAGAGCCGTCGTCATCCGTACGGGTTGGCTGTTCAGTCAGTATGGTAAAAATCCACTTTGTTACATGTTGAACAGTGCTCAGAAGTCCCTCAAGATCAATGTGGCAAGCGACGCCTATGTTTCTCCGACACCCGCTGTCTCGTTAGCCGAAACCATGGTAGAAATTGCCAGTCTGGCTGAACAGGGGCGTATTGCCAGAGGGCGATACCATTTCGCCGGTACGCCAACTGCGAGCACTTATATTTTTGCAGGTGAGATGCTACGTCAGGCCAACGAGTTAGGGTTAATCGACCGTCGCTGCCGTCTGTTACCAGAAACGATTAACCCGCCGGGTTCGGGCGCAATGAGACCACACAATTCTGCCCTGGTATCGCAGAAGCTACCCGATTTAGGTATTTATCCACCCGACTGGCGCACAGAACTGTCAGCGACTCTGGAAGCGATCAAAGAGCGTCAGAGTCTGGGCGAGCCCGGTCTCTGTCAGGCCTTTGCCTCGTAAACAACAAAGCTGTAGTTGTATGGATTAGGGCCTTCGGCGGCGAAATCTTCGCGAGCAACTTCCTGCCACAGGCTTTTGTCGTACTCAGGAAAGAAAGCATCCCCCTCAACGTCTGCATGAACCTCGGTCAGATACAGGCGGTCGGTATGAGGCAGTGCCAAGGTGTAGATTTCTGCGCCCCCCATAATCATGGCTTCTTCCTGGCCATCAATCAGGCAAACGCTCTCCGCCAGTTCTCTTGCGGCTTCGACGCTGTTCACGACCTTAACACCTTCGGGCTGGTAGTCGGCCTGTCGGGTAATCACGATATTGGTACGACCGGGAAGCGGCTTACCGATGCTCTCGTAAGTTTTCCTCCCCATGATGACAGGCTTACCCATCGTGGTTTGCTTGAAGTACTTCAGGTCATTCGGCAGATACCAGGGCAATGCGTTATTGCGTCCGATGACACCATTTTCGGCAACCGCCACTATCATGGAGAGCTTCACAGAGAAATCCCGTCGCTAAAAAATCAGCGCCTATGATAGCGATGCAGGTCAGCATTGTCAGGCGCACCGGGCCACAAATTCCGGCATGCGATCAGCAGCAATTGGTTTCGAAAACAGATACCCCTGACATTCGTCGCATCCCAGCCCCGCCAGTCGTGATTGCGTCGATGCCTGCTCGACCCCTTCTGCGATCACCTTAAGTTTCAGGCTGTGAGCAAGATGAATGATTGAGCCCGCAATCGCATCATCGTCATTATTTATCCCCACAGACTTAACAAAGTCACGGTCAATTTTCAGGTAATCAACGGGCAGCGTACGCAGACTGGCGAACGATGAATATCCAGTGCCAAAGTCATCGATCGCAATGGCGATATTTTCAAACCGTAGACGCGCAAGCGTGTCTGCCGTGCGGTCGTTTCCTTCCATGATCATGGCTTCTGTAATTTCGAGCGTAAGGTGCTTACCCGCAAGACCTACCTCATCAAGAATACCAAGCACCTGATCCGCGAGATCTGGCTGGAAGAATTGTCGCGACGTCAGGTTCACCGACACTCTGGCATCTTCGGGCATAAGTCCGTCGTCCAGCCACTGGCGAAACTGTTGGCAGGCACTTTCGATAGCCCACATTCCGAACTTTTCGATCAGGCCGGTCGTTTCCAGCACCGGAATAAACTGCTCCGGCGGCACATGACCAAACACGGGGTGATTCCAGCGCATCAGCGCCTCGACGCCATAGAGACGCTGCCCATCCATACTCATTTGTGGCTGGTATTCCATGGATATCTGGCGGTTATCCAACGCATGATAGATCGCCATCTCCAGACCTCCGCGAATCCGGTCCTCGGCAGAGTGGGCGCTGTAGATAACATAGCTGTTCTGACCGATCTGTTTGGCACCCGACAATACCTGCTCGGCATGCAGAATCAGATTGCCAGCATCGTGGTCCGCTTCGCCAGCCAGTGCTGCGCCAATGCTGCCCGAGAGTTTTATTTTTTCTCCCTGAAAGGTCACCGGCGCATCCAATTGGGCGCTGATTTTTTCGCAGACCTGAATCAGGTTACGCGTCTGTCGGAGGTTTTCGGCAATCAACGCAAATGTGTTGCCGCCAATCCGGGCCAGGGTGTCGGATTTCCGGGTGACAGAGCGCAGTCGCTCCGTCAGTTCAATCAGCACCGCATCTCCCGCAGAGTGGCCGAATGATTCACTCAGCCGGTGAAAATGATCAAGATCCAGGATCACCAACCCCATCGGTTGCTTGCTTCGTTTATGGGCTTCCAGTGAGTGTTCAAGGCGATCCTGAAACAAGTAGCGGTTAGGCAGCCCAGTAAGAGGGTCCAGATAGCGGTTCGAACGCAACGCGCATTCCCGGGCTTTTCTTGTCGCAGCGGTACGGATAGCAGGAATCAGCTCAGCGGAATTGGTCACTACCTCCTGCGCGCCTAGCTCCAGTAGCCGCTCCATACGCATGTCCGGGAAGTTCAGCATCACCACCAGAGGCGCCTCGGGCAAAGCCTGTGTGGTGTAATCGAGAATCTGCGCCAGCCTCTCACTGTATGTCGAGGCATGAAGCACAATCACGCCTTCTGATTCCATCCAGCTTTCGGCGAGTGATTTGCCATCCTCACAGAGGCAAACGCGGACGGCTCTCGGCAAAGCTGGCTCAGCTTCATCGATGGAATGCCAGAAAACGATGGGTGTTTCAAACTTAACGGGTTTAATGAAAGACACTACAGAACCTCCCTGTGACGTATACAGAGAGTGTAGAAGGCCTCCCGATATTAGCCCGGGAGACACACAAAAGTCAGGCGTCAGTTCTCAGACGGAAAATAACGCCGGAAAACAGGCACCCCAAAAAACAACCGATCAGACAGCGACCGGCGCCTTAATGTGCGGGTGCGACTCATAACCTTCAATCACAAAATCTTCGAACTTATAGTCGAAAATGCTTTCAGGCTTACGTGCAATCACCAGCTTAGGTAACGCCAGCGGCTCACGACTCAACTGCAGATCAGTCTGCTCAAGGTGGTTGGCGTAAAGATGAACGTCACCGCCCGTCCAGACGAAATCCCCCACTTCAAGGTCGCATTGCTGAGCCATCATATGCAGCAGCAAAGCGTAGCTGGCGATATTGAATGGAACACCCAGGAAAATATCTGCGCTGCGCTGATAAAGCTGGCAGGAAAGCTTGCCGTCAGCGACGTAGAACTGGAAGAAAGCATGGCACGGTGGCAGAGCCATATTTTCGATTTCGCCCACATTCCAGGCACTGACAATCAGGCGGCGGGAATCAGGGTTATTCTTAATCTGCTCGACAATCTGAGATATCTGATCAACATGGCGGCCGTCAGCTGTTGGCCAGCTACGCCACTGTGACCCGTACACAGGCCCGAGGTTTCCCTCTTCGTCTGCCCACTCATCCCAGATGGATACGCCGTTTTCTTTCAGGTAGCTGATATTGGTATCACCACTCAGAAACCAGAGCAGCTCATGAATGATTGAGCGCAGGTGCAGCTTTTTGGTGGTAACGAGCGGGAAGCCTTCGCTCAGATCAAAGCGCATCTGGTAGCCGAAACAACTGTAGGTACCCGTTCCGGTGCGGTCTTCTTTAAATACACCGTGTTCGCGTACATGACGCATCAGATCGAGGTATTGTTTCATGCTTTTTTAGCTCCGCTATTTGTGCCGTTACGGTAGGCCCAGATCAATAGAATCAGACCAAATACGATCATTGGCAGGCTCAACATCTGCCCGCGGGTCATCCAGCCAAACATATCGAAGCCGATGTGTGCATCCGGCTCACGGAAGAATTCAGCGATGGTACGGAAAACCCCATAACCAATCAGGAACATCGCACTGACCGCTTTCTGCGGACGAGGGCGAGACGAATAAAACCAGAGAATAACAAACAGGAGAAAGCCTTCCAAACCCGCCTGATAAAGCTGCGAAGGATGACGCGCAAACTCATCCGCGCGCGGAAAAACCATCGCCCAGGGCACATGCTCAGGGTCAGCGACGCGGCCCCATAATTCACCGCCGATAAAGTTGCCGATGCGCCCGAACATCAAACCCAGTGGGACAAATGGCGCACCGAAATCACCGACGTCAAAGAAACTCTTCTTGTGAATTTTGCAGAAGATCAGAATGGCAGTCAGAACGCCAAGCAAACCGCCATGAAAGGACATGCCCCCCTCCCAGACACGGAACAGCCACAATGGATCTTCGAGAAACTGCGGGAAGTTATAAAACAGGACGTAGCCCATGCGGCCGCCAATCACGACCCCCATCGCGCCGTAGAAAATCAGGTCAGAGACCTGCTGCGTGGTCCAACCACTGCCAGGCTGCTTCGCACGCCATGTCGCCAGCAGATAGGCCGAAGCAAACGCTGCGAGGTACATCAGGCCGTACCAATGCACTTTTATAAAGCCGAGTTCAAACGCGACAGGATTAATATCCGGATAGGTCAGCATGGTACTTCCCTGACAGTAAAACAGTTAAAAGAAAATAAAGCGGATTCCGACAACGCAGAGTAACACAGCAAACAACTTTTTCAGCAGCGCCGCATCAAGCTTGTGCGCCAGGCGCGCACCCACCTGAGCACAGGGTACGCTGGTCAAAGCAATCCCCAGAACAGCAGGCCAGTATACGAATCCGGTAGACCACTCTGGCAGAAGATCATTCCCTTGCCCGGCAATGATATTGGTGACTGCTCCGGTCAGAGCGATCGGAATCCCACATGCAGCAGACGTCGCTACTGCCTGACGCATACTGAAGCGCATCCATGACAAATAAGGGACAGTAAACGTCCCACCGCCGATACCGAACCATGAAGAACCGAAGCCAACAATACTACCCGCACTCATCAAGCCAAGAGCAGAAGGTCGATCTCCCTTGCCTGGCGGCTCCCAGCCGGTGAACATTTTCAACGCCAACAGCAGCGCAAAGACACCAATGATGTTCTGCAATACCGGACCAGGAACTTCACTGATAAGGACCACACCCGCCGCCGTACCAATAACAATCCCGGCGGCCATACTGCGCACCAATGACCAGTCGATCGCGCCATTGCGGTGATGCTCACGCACGGAACTCAGTGAAGTAAATACGATAGTGGCGAGAGAGGTAGCCACGGCCATATGGGTAAGCACCTCGGCGGAAACGCCCTGTGCTGCGAAACTGAAAATCAGTACAGGAACAATCACCATGCCCCCGCCGATTCCAAACAGTCCGGCAAGCACGCCAGCAAATGCCCCCACCAATAAATAGAGTAAAAAGGTCATACAGATCGGTTCTTCTTCATGGTCGCGGCATTATGAAGCATTCGTGCTTGGTGTACACTGCCGCTATGTGCTTAATCGTTTTCGACTGGCAACCCGGTCAATCTCAGTGGCTGCGCCTGAGCGCAAACCGCGATGAATTTTATCAACGCCCTGCGGCGCCGATGCACCCATGGGAAAATATTCCCGGGCTGTACGCTGGCAAAGATCTGGAGCAGGGCGGTACCTGGCTTGGATTCAGAGACACTGGTCGCTGGGCCGCACTGACCAATGTTCGCGCCCCGGGAGCAGGCCCTCAGAATCCCAGATCACGCGGTGAGCTGGTCACAGACTTTGTTGAATCAGACCTGCCAGTAGAAGACTGGCTGCAGAGAATTAACTGCGACGACTATGCGCCGTTCAATCTGCTCGCCGGTACAACCACAGAACTCTGGTATCTGAGCAACCATCCTGACCGCCAGCTGAGGCGACTACAAGCCGGCCGCTACAGCCTGAGTAACGCCCAACTTGATAGCCCGTGGCCAAAGGCCGAGTTAGCAAAAGAGCAACTCGCTCAGGCTGACAGCGGATTCGCAACGCTGCTGAACCGTCGTGATCCCTGGCCCGACGAAGTTCTGCCTGCGACTGGCGTCCCCATCCTCTGGGAGCGGCTTCTTTCGGCTCAGTTTATCATCGCACCAGGATACGGTACCCGTTGCAGTACCGGCATTCTCGCTTCAGGAAACGATGTCCAATTACAGGAAATCACCTGGAATGAGCAAGGCGAAAACGTCGGCGAGAGAAGCTACAGATTAGCCATTAAAGACAGGTAGTCTGTCCCCGTTTGTTACAAACGAATACGCAAGAGTGAGAGCGAGTTCGAAAAGCACGTCCATACTAAAGCTATGACGTGTATAAATCGCAGAACACCGAACAGCCACACACACCGCGTGCCTCTGATTGTTGGCGGGGTATGCGCGTTGCTGCTGTTTGCGGCGCTGGCAGCGAGCCTCCATACACGACCTTTTATGCCACCCAGTGTTGCGCAGGAACACATGGAGCATTGGCTGATTGAGGGTGCCCGCAAGGTCGCCGGTGAAGTCAGGCTCCGGCACATCCGCAACATGGAACCCTTTTACCTGAAACGTAACTACCAACCTATCTGGCTGGACAGTTACCAACTGCGCCCGGAAGCACATGAACTCATCGAGCTTCTGCGAGAAACTTCCGTCGATGACTGGCGCAATTACGGTTATTCATTGGATACGCTTGAACGCGAGATGCGCAAGCTTACTAATCTGCCGGAGCAGGCCACCGCCATGGAGGTACTGCTCACCGATGCCTTCGTGACATACGCAGAGCAGGCTCTCAATAACGAACTGATCCCCAACGCTGACGAGAATGACCATCCAACCATGCGTAAGGTCGTTCTGTCTGGCGAGGACCGGATCACAGAAGAACAGATCATCACCCTGCTGCATGAGTCCGTACGCCAGAATAAACTGGATGAACTACTGGCTGGCATGGCCCCCCAGCACGACGGCTACCGACGCCTTCGCGCCGAGCTGAAACGCTATCGTGATATCGACCGAAGCGGCGGATGGCGCCCTATTTCTCACGAGCTGACCCTGAATGCTGGCGACCGCCATGTCGAGGTCCCGTATCTGCGTTGGCTGCTCGACCAGTATGGCGATCTGCCCAAAGGCACTCTGGCCTGGTTCCTCGGGGATAAGAGCGAAAAGACTTTACGCGCCCCAGCGCGGGAGAAAAATCCCGATCTGAGCAAGCCAGAGTATCTGTTCGATGGACCAATGCGGGCCGCCATTAGTAGCTTCCAGCAGCGACACAAGTTAGAAAGCACGGGCAAGCTCAATAAAGAAACCATTGATCGCCTGAACATTCCGCCCTACCAGACAGCTCAGCGCATCGCTCTGAACATGAAGCGTTGGCGCCAGTTACCAAACGACCTTGGCCATCGTCACATCATGGTCAATATGGCGGATTACTCGATGCGCCTGATGAATGGCGGATCTCCCGAGCTGGAGATGAAGGTGATCATTGGCCGACTCGACCGGCGTACGCCCGTCATGACAGACCTGATGCGCATTATTGAAATCGCCCCGACCTGGACGGTGCCTCCACGCATCGCCAGTTCCTACCTGCTTCCCAAGCTTAAGCGTAACCCTGACTACCTGAAGCAAAAAGGCTTTGACGTATTACAGTGGCGAAACGGCTCAGCCGTGCATGTGTCAGCGGATGAGATTAACTGGAAGAATTATAGCGCTCGCAATCTTCCTTATACCTTTGTACAGCGTCCGGGAAAACTGAACGCACTGGGCACGGTGAAGTTTCTGTTCCCGAATGATCAGAGCATCTATCTGCACGATACTTCTAGCCCGGAGCTGTTCGCGAAAGATCAACGTGCTCTCAGCTCAGGCTGTGTCCGGGTAGAGAAGCCCCGACTGTTGGCTGAAAAACTGCTTCAGTCACAGGATGGCTGGCATCGCGGACGTATCGACGAAGCGATTGATCACAACCGTACCAGCCGTATCCGCATCAAAGATCCTGTACCCGTACATCTGATGTACTGGACTACCTGGGTCGATGACAATGGCAGCCTTCAGATACGCGATGATGTCTATCAGCGCGACCTCATTGGCGGTACCGCCACCCACGCCAGCCTGTAACAACTACTTACACGCTGGCGCGTATTTACGAAATACGGACATGACACACCTGTCGTGACGAACTTACTGATGAACTACGTCTGATTTTTTCCGTTGGACTTTTGGCATACTGACTTCTCACTGTAATCCCAATGTAACAGGAGTCAGAACATGCTGGACCGTCGCCGTTTTCTGCAACAGTTTGCCGCTGTTTCTGCTGCAGGTATGACAGGCCTCAGTACTAATGCTTACGCCGCCTCAGAATCGATTATTGATTCGGGCCCTGATCGTACTTTGAGTCTGTACAACATTCACACGGGTGAAACGGTCAAAAGTACCTTCTGGTCTCAAGGGCAGTTTATCGACAGTGAAATTGAAATGATCGATATGCTGGTACGTGATTTTCGCGCCAACGATGTAATGGCAATGGACAGAAATCTGTATCAGGATCTGTACGAACTACAGACCCGCCTCTCACCCAACAAGCCGATGTACATCATTTCGGGTTACCGCTCGCCGAAAACCAATGCCGCTTTGCGTAACGGTTCTTCAGGCGTCGCGAAGAAAAGTCTGCATATGCAGGGTCGCGCAATCGACCTGCGCATCCCTGGCGTATCTCATAAAGAACTGCATCGTGCGGCGCTGGAATTAAGAAGCGGTGGCGTTGGTTACTATCCAGACAGCGGGTTCGTTCACCTTGACACCGGACGGGTTCGCCGCTGGCAGGGTTAATCCCCTGAGAAGGTTTTAATTCAGGCCGACATTCGGGCCGATAATACGTCCGAAACCAGCCTTCTCCAGCATCAGCTGCAAGGTTGATGCGATGACTTCACCACTCTCCATGGTGATGACTTCTTCGAGTAGTTTCTCTGCCCATTCACGGCTGATGCCACGCAGGACCGACTTCACTTTCGGCAAGTTCGTCGCGTTCATCGACAGGCAGTCATAACCCATTGCCATAAGCAGGACGGCACCCATGGGGTTACCCGCCAGCTCACCACAGACACTGACCGGCTTACCTTCCGATTTTGCATCATCAACAATGCGTTTCAGTGCCTGCAGAACCCCAGGATGAAACGCCTGATAGAGATCAGCAACACGAGGGTTGTTGCGGTCAACGGCAAGCAGATACTGCGTCAGGTCATTACTGCCGACCGACAGGAAGTCGACGCGCTGAGCCAGATCCTTGATCTGATAAACAGCCGCAGGAACTTCCACCATAACGCCAACTTCAGGCATCTCGACCTTAAAACCTTCTTCGAGTGTTTCTACATGCGCACGGTAAATGAGGTGCAATGCCGTATCCACTTCAGCAACGTTGCTGATCATCGGCAGCATGATACGAAGATTATTGAGGCCTTCACTGGCCTTCATCATGGCGCGTACCTGCACCAGGAAAATTTCAGGATGATCGAGGGTAACGCGAATACCGCGCCAGCCGAGAAACGGGTTTGCCTCATTGATAGGGAAGTACGTGAGCGCCTTATCCCCACCAATATCCAGCGTACGCATAGTCACCGGGTCTGGACTGAACGTCTCGAGCTGCTCCCGGTAAATCTCCTGCTGCTCACTCTCCGACGGGAAGCGATCCTTCATCATGAACGGCACTTCGGTACGGTACAGGCCCACCCCTTCGGCACCCCGATCACGACTGCGCAACGCATCTGTAATCAGGCCAGTATTCACCCAAAGGGGAATGCGATGTCCATCGAGAGTTTCGGCCGGTTGATGCAGCAGGCCCTCAAGATCTTCGGCAAGCGCCTGCTCTTCTTCGTAGATGGCATAGTACTGCTCACGCAATTCATCATTTGGATTCGAGAACAGAAGGCCACGGTAGCCATCAACGATCAGGTCTTTGCCATCAAGTTGAGCATGCGGCAAGTCTACGGCACCCATCACAGTCGGGATACCCATAGCACGCGCCAGAATCGCCACGTGAGAGTTGGAAGAGCCTTTCACCGACACCATAGCGCGCAACTTTTCAGTCGGCACTTCACCCAACATGGCGGGCGTCAGTTCTTCGCTGACCAGAATAGTATCATGAGGGTAATCGTCCGGGCGCGAGGTCGCTTCGTTGCCCTGTAAATGCGCAAGAATACGTGTACCAAGGTCGAGAATATCGGTAGCTCGTTCGCGCAGGTAAGCATCTTCCATCATCTGGAAGTGACCGACGTACTCCATGACTACCTGACGCAGTGCCCCCTGAGCCCAGTTGCCCTTGTTGATCGCAACTTTGACCTCAGCACCCAGAGCGTTGTCGTCCAACATGTTCAGATACACGTCGAACAGAGCCATTTCTTCGGGGCGCAGTTCGCCTTTAAGCTTGCCACCTAACGAGCGTATCTCTTCTCGCGCGGCTTCCAGCGCAAGATCAAAGCGCTCCAGTTCGATCTCGACCGACTCGGGTTCACGATCAACCACTCCCGATAGGTCTGCCGCGGGTGAAATAACCACACCCGTACCAAGACCGACGCCGGGCGCACCCGGAGCACCGGTGAAGCGGGTACTCTTTTTCGGTTCGGTGGCTGTCTGTGGAATATGAAGGATATTGCCGGTCGCTTCGGCATGAGCAATCACGCCCGCCAGCTGCGCCGACATAGTGACCAGAAACGCCTCTTCACCAGCATCAAACTGACGGCTGTCGCGCTGCTGTACCACCATCACGCCCAACAGGCGTTTGTGGTGGATAATCGGTACGCCAAGGAAGGACATAAAAGGATCTTCCCCGGTCTCAGACAGGTACTGAAAACGGGGATGCTCAGGAGCATTATCGATATTCAGGGGTTCTTCGCGGGTACCGACCAGGCCGACAAGGCCCTGTGATCCGGCAAGGCTGACTTTACCCACAGCGTCCTGACGCAGACCTTCGGTCGCCATCAGCACGTAGCGTTTGTCATCGGGCTCATACAGATATACTGAGCATACCTCGGTCTGCATCGCCTCGCGGATACGGGCAACCACTACCTTGAGGGCCTCACTCAGTTCGGTGACTGAGCTGACCTCCTGTACGATACGTCTCAGTATATCGAGCATGTTTTCTGTTCTGGCCTCGCTATTAGGCTCAGTTTATCTCGTTCGTTGTTATTATCTCCGGACTCAGCCGGACTTACGTTGCAACCTTGCAATACGCGGTGCCAGTTCCGCCAGTGCGCGACGGTAGACATCGCGCTTAAAGGCAACGACTTCACCAAGAGGGAACCAATAACTCACCCAGTTCCACCCATCAAATTCGGGGTTGCCCGTCGCTGAGAGGTTAATCTCTGATTCCTCTGCCAACAACTTCAGCAAGTACCATTTTTGCTTCTGCCCAACACACACAGGGCGCTTGTCGCGTCTGACCATCCGCTTTGGCAGGCGGTAGCGCAGCCAACCGCGGGTCGAACCGATGATCTGTACGTGCTCGGGTAAAAGACCCACTTCTTCCTGAAGCTCACGATACAGTGCTTTCTCCGGCGACTCTCCGCGTTTTATTCCCCCCTGTGGGAATTGCCAGGCATTCTGACCAATCCGACGGGCCCACAGCACCTGCCCCATTGCATTGCAGATGATGATGCCGACGTTCGGACGATACCCATGCTCGTCTATCACAATGCCATCCAACTCTATCTATTCACTCAACCTTGCCGATTTTATCGCAAAGATCAAGGGCGCACGTCGGGTGCGTAAAACATAATAAGGAAAGTATGGCTTGTTCCCGCTAGAATAGCGATCTGTTTCTGATTCATCTGCCAATACAGGGCCAGTTACCGTGGCATTAGCAATTTTCGATCTCGACCATACCCTTCTCTCTGGCGACAGCGACCATGCCTGGGGGCAATTCCTCGTTGACCGTGGTCTGGTCGACCCGGAAGTCCACCAGCGCCGCAACGATCATTTCTATGAACAATACAAAGCGGGCAGTCTGGATATCCACGAATATCTGGAATTTGCCATGCGCCCTTTGACGGAATACGACGCTGACCATATGCATGCGGAGCGCGACATCTTCCTCAACGATCGTATTGAGCCTCTGGTCAGTCAGAAAGCAAGAGACCTGATCCGCCATCACGAAGAGCGCGGGGATACCCTGTTAATCATTACAGCCACCAACGGGTTTGTAACCTACCCGATTGCCGAGCGACTGGGCATTACACACATTATTGCGCCGCATCCAGAAGTCATTGATGGCCGCTACACCGGTAAGACCGTCGGCATCCCGAGCTTTCAGGATGGCAAAGTGACTCGCCTTAAAAGCTGGATGGAAGAGCATAGCCACGACATGGAAGGCAGCTATTTTTACAGTGACTCGCACAACGATCTGCCGCTTCTGCGTCTGGTCGATCATCCGGTCGCCGTCGACCCCGACCCAACACTTCAGGCAGAAGCGGAAGCCAATGGCTGGCCAGTCATCAGCCTGCGGGTAGATTAAGAAGACTGAATCGATGAAGCGCCTGGCCTCCGCACTACTGGGATCAATGCTACTACTCTCCGCCTGCACTGACGGAGAGCACAACAAGCCCATGAGCACCGAGGTATCGGGCCTGCCTGAGCCGGAAAGCCTGGCTGTTGATGAAGCCTACCCCGAGCGATTGATTAATATTGCCTATGCCCAGCTTTCAAAGTCAGTAGAGGCTGCACAGGCACTTCAGTCGAGTGCTGAAGCACTGCGTAAGAACGCAACACCAGAACGCCTTGCAGAAGCCCGGAACCACTGGCGTGCCAGTTACTCCGCATACCTGTCGTCGCTTGCTGCTTCTGACATACCGGTACGCGAACCCAGCGAGTGGTTTGCCGCCAAACTGACACGAAGACATCTGGCAGAACAGATAAACAGTTGGCCCGTCGAACCCGGCTATATCGATTACCTCGAGGGTTACCCCTTCACTGGTATCGTTAATGACACGACTCTGGTTATCGACAGAGAATCTCTGCTGGCACAACATCAGTTTTCCGATGTGACCTACGTGAGTGTGGGCTACCACGCAATTGAGTTCGTCCTCTGGGGAGATAATGGTCAGCGCCCGGCGTCTGATTTCGATATGAATGCTGCGAAACCCGAAGAAGGTGACAGCAGCCCGGTCGCTCATCACGAGCGCCGCGGAGACTACCTGACGACATTGGTCGGCATCCTGATTGCTGACCTGCAACGACTGCAGATGCGCTGGACACCGTCCCCGGAAGCTCAGGGGTATTATGCGCAACTGCTCTCTACAGCGACCCCTACAGAAACATTACAGGCCAGCTTGCTGACCGTGAACCGGATTATTGAACAAGACCTGCTGCAGAACTACCTGACAGACATCGGCAGCAGTCCATTCAGTGGAGGGACACAGGCCGACGTGGAAGCGATACTCCGTGGAATTCGTCAGGTACTGATTTCAGAAGATGGGACAAGCGGCCTTCAGCCACTGCTGACAGCGCGCAAACAGGAAAAGGACTTGGCGCTTCTGGCAGAGGTAATTGCTCAGACCAGTGCAGACACCGCCTGCATTGCAGGTTGGCAAACGGCAGTGTCTTATCTGGAAGGTCAGTCAGCATGCCGCCAACAAATGCTGGAACTGCTGATTACCCTGAAGCAGATCAATGATCAGCTGGGCCTTAAGATCCCAGCGAGTGGCTGATCAGGCTCAGCGCGTTGGCAATACGCGAGCAAACACCGCTTTGAGATAGCGTGTCTCAGGAATAGCTGGCAGCACTGGGTGGTCTGCCCCTTGAGAGCCCACATGCTGAATCAATACTTCACGATCAAGCTCACGCCCCAGAACCCGCAGAATATCCGGCAAGCGGTCATCGGCCAGATGCATAGAGCATGAGCCCGCAACGATCATGCCGTCTTTGTTAAGAAGTCTCATCGCAATCTGATTGATGCGCTTATACGCCTGCTCACCCGCTTTAACATCTTTACGACGTGGGATAAACGCAGGTGGATCGACAACAACGATATCAAACCGCTCACCGTTATCGCGTAGTTGTTTCAGGGCAGCGAAAGCATCCCCTTCCCAGCAGTGCAATTTATCTTCGACACCATTAAGTGCCGCATTCTCTTCAACCCAATCCAGCGCCTGTGCAGAAGCATCAACACAATGTACTTCACTTGCACCATGGTTAGCCGCCTGAACGCCCCAGCCACCGACATAACTGAAGACATCCAGCACACGCTTACCCTTCACCAGGCGATTGAGCTGCGCGCGGTTTTCACGGTGATCATAAAACCACCCGGTTTTCTGACCATGAATGACCGGCGCCATAAAGCGTGTGTCATTCTCGATTAACGGAGCGCAATCGTCTTCCAACTGACCATGAACAATATCAACGTACTCGTCGAGGCCTTCGACCGCACGCAGTTTACCGTCATTTTTCAGCACAATCGTCGCAGGTGACGCCACTTTATGAACCGCATCGATGATGTCGTCGCGCAGCATCTCCATCGCAACGCTGGAGATCTGAATCACAGCAACATCGCCAAAACGATCAATTACCAGACCCGGCAGGCCATCACTGTCACCATATACCCAGCGATAGCACTGATGTGGATACCAGAGCTCACGACTGCTAAGCGCAACCTGAAGTCGGTGAACAATCAGCGAGGCATCCAGCAACTGCGAAGGACTACGACTGATAAGACGACCGCAAATTAATTGATCGGGATTCATCACCGCAACGCCAAGTGGCTTTCCACTCGCGGCCTCAATCACTACCTGCTCCCCAGCGGTGATGTTTTTCAGCGGGGTCTGCGCCGTGTCGACTTCATTACTGTAGACCCACAGGTGGCCAGACTTCAGACGACGTTCCGTCTTTGGCTTCAGGCGCAGAGAAGTAAGCATGAAACAGGCTCCGGTAAAAATAGAGAGTTAAAAACAATGGCGAGCAAAGCGCGGAAGTATACGCGAAAAGCCCCGGCGCATCATAAGATTCACCAGGGCATTAGAGAGTAGTGTTAAGTTAAAGGAACCGGACAACATTTAGTAAATAAAGCGCAGTACCCCTCAATCATGTCCATACTTACGAGCCATAATTCAGCATACTAAAAACGAAATACCACATTCACTGCCTCATCAACCGCACTCTCGTCGATATAACCAATCATATTCGGATTATCAGCTATCAACTTCTTGACCTCAGAGCTATCACCGACTGCCTTAGGTGGAGTTCCCTTACCTGTAAAAATAAGCTTGGACCAATAGGCCTTGAGCTGACTTTCACTCTTCCCTAAGACCTTCTCTGCAAATTCGTTTCGCGGTGCTGACCCCTCGGTTTGATCAATAGGCACCGCGGAACTTCCATTCGGAAAACTTGAGGACTTGCCCAAATATATGCGAGAGATGACACTTGCGTCCAACTCGGTAATTCCATTGCCACTACTTACTACTACAACCGTGCCAGCGCTAGCAGGAAGAGCTATCAGTAGTAACGTAGAGCCTACTAAGCTAAATAAGATTTTAGTCAAATTCATATAATCTCTCCTTAAAATACCAAATCTAGTGCGACAGAATAAAGCATGCCGTCTTCACCCGAAGTAGAACCGGCTTGAATCTTTTCTTCGATTTTCTGAACTTCGAATTTAAATGCAGCGCTGGAGTCGTAGTCATAACGAGCACCGAGAATCCAGCTGCTATCATGTCGCTCGAACATAGACTGTATGTTTCTTACTGTAGCATCTGATTCCTTCAAACTTCGCACCGATGCGTAACTCAAATGTACCGTTGTTGAGTCAAAGCGCTTCGCTACACTAAAGAGAGAGGACATTTCGTCAAGAAGCATTGCGGTTTCATGCTCTAAAGCAGTTACTTCAGCTATTGCGCTGACATCACCATTATCCCAAGTTGCAGCCAATTCATAAAAATGACTTGTTTTGCCATCCAAAGCAAATTTCTCACCAACTCCACTTGCGGTTGCTAGCCCATATACTTGATCAAGGTCCCTGGTTCCTCCAAGCTCCAAATCTGTGTAACCGTCGCCAGTGTGTACTGAAGCACGATACCCGAAATCACCAAGCGTCAGTCCAAATACGACACCTGCGAGATTTTGCAAAGAAAATTCATAGGCCGTACCATTTACTGAAAAATCCTCAAGTAGACGCCCCACATAGACTTGTGTAAACAATTCAGCGGTTCCAATCAGAAATTGCCGCGAAGCATCTATCCCATTAAAAGATGAGAACGTGTCAAGACTGTATACCTCTTCTGGCGGCCTTATCCAGTTATAAGCGTAGCCAACCTCGAGAAAATCTGAATAATAGAAGAAGGGGGTACGTAAACGACCGATTCGAAGGGTCGTCACATCATCAGGTGAGTACGCCACATAGGCCCAAGCCGCCTCGGTATCATAATCTTCGCCCCCCCTGGAAACCAACTGGGTCGTAGCAGATGTTGAATCGTTCACTTGTTTCGATAGCTGAACGCCTACAACAGTGTCTGCCGAAAAGGATATATCATCGTCATACCCCTTAACAGATACCTCAGAATTGGACAGTACGCCTGCTCCAACACTCATGAAGCCATTGACTACCAGTTCTTCGGCGAATAGTCCCGGACTTGCACTCATCAAGGCCAGCGATACTAAAGGAAGTTTGATTTTAAGCATAGAGTTAGTTCCATATTAATTATACTCATAAGAACCATAGATCATAAAATCATAGTTGTTTGCAGTATTTTACTTTTACTGACCTGTCAGATATGCCACATCCCCTCCTGAGGCGCTCTCGCATTAACATGCCAAGGAAATTTTTAATTGAGTATTAACTATCTTTACAACGTCGCGAAAGCTAGTAATTGCCACCGATCCCGACCCCTCCAGCATTGATAAGAGATAACTGACGACGATCAATGATCGAAATAGTCGCTAATGAAAATTTCGCCGATTCAAGGTAGGACTAGAGGCCTAATAGTGGTTGGAGCAACTTCACGATTTTTTTATCTAATCACTGGCCGACTAATATATCCTTGTCTATTGTTTATAGACAGATTTACATAAGGGTAATAGTCATGACTTGGTTCAGCCGTCTTAGCGTGTTCCACAAAATCATGCTCATACTTGGGGTTTACGCGGTTTCCAGCGCAATCAATTTTACGATTGGCATCAAGGGCGTTAACGATACCAAAGAGTATATTGTTAACCTCGAAGAACGGATTTACGAATCCGTGCAGCTGGCAACCCAGAACAGCTTTCTGTTGCAGCGTGCCGATGAAATGTTCACACAGTCGGTCACCGCCGGTGATCCTGAGATGCAAACATTAGGCGAGGAAACGGTTGGGAATCTTCTCAGCAATATCGACCGCTTACTCACCATCGACGCAGCCGATAAAGACATACTCAGCCAGATTAAAGTCAGTGCTGCAGAGTATCTCAGCGTATCCAGCAAACTGCTGAATAACCTGCTCAGCGACAACCCGGATTTCTCGCAGCTGCAGAGCCTGGGCGCTAAGAAATCTGACCTCCTCAGCGAGACCAATGCGCTGTTGAAGCAGCACAAAGCGAACGTTGATACGCAATTCTCCTCGGCGATCGACGGAGCCCTGTCGAGCAGCTCTCGCACCCTGAACATGGTGACAGTGACCAATGTCGCTTTTCTGATTTTGCTCAGCATGCTGATTTTCTATATTGGCCGCCTGTTCAGTAACACGGTTAATTCAATGAAGAACTCTCTGGCCGATCTGGCCGATGGGAGCGGTGACCTGAATACACGCCTGAAGGTTCAGACGGAAGACGAGCTGGGCGTCATGACCCGCAACTTCAATGCTTTCATGGATCGCCTCAATGAGATTATCCGCAAGGTAAAAGAGGTGGCTCCAGAGGTGGGGGACGCCGCGAACGCCATGAGCGGTAGTACAAATCACGTTCGCTCGGTGACTGAGAATATGAGCCATAAAGCCTCAGAAGCGACCTACGCGATGAATGAAATGGCCAAATCAATCGATGAGGTCAGCCAGTCAGCCAGTGAAGCCAGCGGTGTCATGCAGGAGACTCGCGATGAATCTGCCGAGAGTCTGAAGATTGTTGAATCGACCATCAACAACTCTCGAGAGCTGAACTCGCAGATCCTTGAAGCCTCCGAGAGAGTGGAGCGACTGGTACGCGACACCGGCGATGTGTCGACCATTCTTGATGTAATCTCAGCCATTGCTGAACAAACAAACCTGCTGGCTCTGAATGCTGCAATCGAAGCTGCACGTGCAGGCGAACAAGGTCGGGGCTTTGCGGTGGTGGCTGACGAAGTCCGTGCCCTCGCTTCCAGAACCGCGTCTGCGACGACCGAGATCCGCGATGTCCTGGACCGCCTGGAGTCCGCCGCCAACGAGACAGTACAGTCGATGACATTAGCGAAAACCCAGTCTGAACAGAATGAGCAAAATGCAGAGCAGACGGGCAAACATATTTCGCAGATCAAGAGCCGCGTAGAAAGTGTGAGTTCGATGGGGCTGACCATTGCTGCGGCGACTGAAGAGCAAACGGCGGTTGTGAGGGATACGCACTCAAGCATCAGTGCAATGAACGACACGGTCAGCGAGATCCAACAATCATTTGCTGAACTCGCACGCCTTGCAGACAACCTGCAAGGTGCGGCCGGGCATTTGCAGGACTCAACCTCTAAGTTCCGGATCTGAGGTTACTGTTCCACTTAGCGCGACAACCTGCCGGGCATGGAGTAAATGCTGCTGACACCCCGGCAGGGAGCACCAGCAGCGCCCGGACACCTTGTGCAGCAGATACGCACAGGTGCACATTGATTACAAAATAACAAACACCTCTGCTGAGTTCTGACTAAACTTAGTTCACTACTCTTCGGTCCCGATTTCGGCAGGCAGCCATGGCGCAACCTCTTACAGATCAGCAGATAAGCGACATCATGCAGGGCATCCGCGTGCCACCGCAGCCGCAGGTGTTGGTTGATCTGCAAATGGAGCAGATGTGTCCCGATCCTGACCCACGCAGTATCGCAAAACTGATCAGCCAGGATGTCGGCCTGACGGGAGCCATCCTCAAGGTCGTTAATTCAGCGGCTTATAACCTCAGCTCACCCAGCACGTCAGTCGAACATGCAGTCAACCTGATCGGCATCGATAGCGTAATCAATGTCATCAATGGTCTGGCCATCCGTAGCGAGCTCAGTGACGCCAACATAGTTCAGCTCAATCGATTCTGGGATACCGCCACCGACATTGCCAATATCTCCGTGGATATCGCTCGCACCATCAACTTTGAGCCAACAGACTGGGCCTACATGCTCGGCTTATTTCACAATTGTGGCATTCCACTGATGATGATGCGGTTCGATAACTATTTTGATGTTATGGAGGAATCTTATGCGCACCCTGACAGGCGCGTAGTGGATACTGAAAATGCCATACTCAATACCAACCATGCTGTGATTGGCTATTACACGGCGAAATCCTGGCGGGTACCGAAACCCATTTGCGACGTCATTGCAGAACACCACAATGCCACTCACTACTTCCGCCCGGAAAATACGAGCGACGATGAGCGTAAAACACTACTGGGCATTCTCAAGCTCGCGGAACATATCTGCGGAAATTACCGAATTCTCGGCCAGCAGGACGAAGACCTTGAATGGCAAGCATCAGGAAGTGAGATTCTGGCTCACCTCGGTCTCGGCGAGTACGACGTAGAACAGCTGACGCTCTCATATGATGAAAGCGGCGTGGGCGCCCAGAACTACTGAAGCGCCACGAAAAGCTTACTGCAAGCCCATCGCTTTCATAACGACATGCTGCTTTACCGGCATCATTTTATCGAACAGGCGCATTCCCTCGTTACGTATTAAGCGCACCAGAGGCTGGTCTGACGCAAACAAACGCTTAAAGCCCTCCATTGCTGCCATGGTCGCCAGATTATCGGCCTGTCGCCGGCGTTGATATCGAGCCAGTACCGCATCAGATCCAGGGGACAGCCCCTTATCCATTGCCCGCACTATTTCTTCAGATAGAACCTGAGCGTCTTTAAAACCGAGATTCACGCCCTGACCAGCCAGCGGGTGAATCGTATGGGCAGCATCTCCTGCGACAACAACCCCGGCTTCGTAGTACTGTGACGCATGGCGCTGGCGTAACGGGAATCGCTGTCGGCGTGATACTTCAGTGACATTACCCAGCTTCCCCTCAAAGGCGTCGGTAAGTGCAGCGCAGAAGTCTTCGTCCGACATGGCCAGCACTTTGTCTGCTTCCTCTGGCAATGTCGACCAGACGATTGAAGCAAGATGATCGTCAGAATGCAAAGGAAGGAATGCGAGTGGCCCTTCCGGGCGAAAGCGCTGCCAGGCGGTCTGCGCGACGCTCTGCTCAGTACGTACAGTCGCTACGATCGCGTGATGGCCATAATCCCATTCACGGGTTGCCATTCCAGCCATCTGACGGACGTTAGATAACGCCCCATCAGCACCTATGAGGAGGCCGGTTTTGAGTGTATTTCCGTCCGCCAGAGTCACAGGTACCCAGCCGTCTGCATCTGGGTTATCGAAACTCTGTACCGCGGTTTGAAGACGCTCGATTGAACGGGCGGACTCAGTGATTTTATTCAATGCTGTCAGCGTCTGGCGATTTTCAACGATATGCCCCAGCGCCGGAACGTGCAGGTCGGTCGCATTAAAGGTGACCGAGCCTGTCCCCTCTGCGTCCCAGACGTGCATCCGGGTATAACCACTCAGCACCTGGTGCGGAATCAAATCCCAGGCACCGATGTCTGTCAGAAACGCCTGAGACTGAGCCGTGAGTGCACTGACCCGCAGGTCATAATCACTCACACCACTGCATTCGCCCGCGGGCACAGCTTCAGAGGGGTCAATCAAAGCAACGCGTATATCGTTCCCCCCCTGACTCAGGGCCGCAGCAATGGCCTGCCCAACCAGCCCTGCACCTACAATAGCAACATCAAACTGCATAATATTTATCCCAGTTTCGCGGCTGTGTGACCCAGCCCCATAGCGTGACGAGCAAACAGACGGCGAGCGACCGGCGCAGCTGCCATGCTCAACAAACCTGCATCGCGCAGAAATGCGACCGCCGGTGCTTTACTGCCGAATATTCGCGGCAGCAGGTCGCTGGCAGCAATGGTGTTGCGCTGATCTGCCGACTGCTGCTGAAGGTAGGCTTCCAAAACCTCCAGACTGCCCACATCCTGTCCCTGCATCGCCGCCCGGTTCAGATGTTCAGCAAGTACCGCAGCGTCTCTCAGTGTGAGGTTAAACCCCTGACCTGCTACAGGATGAAGGCTGTGCGCGGCGTTCCCCAGCAAAACCAGCGAACGTCTGACCTGTTCGGACGACTTCACCAACGCCAGAGGATAAGTCAGTCGCTCGCCCATGGCGGATATCTTACCGACCCGGTATCCGATACGTGCCTGCAACCGTTCGATCAGTACGTCATCCGCCAACGCCAGAACGTCATCGACCTCATCATCGCTAAGAGTCCAGACAACGGCGTATTCATCTTTATTCAATGGTAAAAAAGCGATCGGTCCATCACTACTGAAGCGCTCATACGCCCAATGGTCATGAGGCTTCTCACATTTAACCTGAGTCACCAGTGCCTGCGCTCCGTAGTCTTTGCGGCTTTGCTCTATGCCCAGCTGGCGCGGCAGTGGCGAGCGGCCGCCGTCCGCCATAATCAGGAGCGTTGTAGTCAGCGTACGTCCATCATCCAGTATCAGTTCGGCACCTTCCGCAGTCATCCGCACAGTTTCAACACTGTTCGGCGCCATCACATGCAGGCTGTCAGAGGCACTCAGCCCCGACAGCAGGCCGTGCCCGAGACGATGGTTCTCAATGATATAACCGAGCGCTTCGGTGTTCTGTTCATTCGCATGTAGTTGAGCCTGACCAAAGCGGCCTTCGTCACTGACCTGAATATGATCGATACTGCAGGCGTAGGGAGCAATGCTGTTCCAGATGCCCAGCTCTTCGAGTATCTGTCTCGTTCCCCAAGAGAGGGCAGTTGCTCTGCCATCGAACGATGGAGGTCGATCACTGTCATCTTTATCCCAGCTCAGGGGCTGACGATCAATCAGAGCAATGCTAAGTCCAGCTGCACGTGCAGGTGCCAAAAAATGAACCAGACTGGCGCCGGCCATACCGGCACCAAGAATGGTAATGTCTACCTTGCTGTTATCTGTACTCATAGCTTCACGCACTCATCAGAGCTTCAATATCTGCGATCTCTTTAACAACGTCTTTGGTCAGGACATCGCATCCATCTTGAGTTACTACGACATCATCTTCGATCCGGATGCCGATACCACGCCACTTCTCATCCACGGACTCATCATCCGGTGCGACATAAATACCTGGTTCAATGGTCAGTACCATGCCGGGAGCAAGCGTGCGCCACTCGCCCTCTACCCGATATTCACCGACATCGTGCACATCCATACCCAACCAATGTCCGGTTTTATGCATGTAGAACTGGCGGTACGCGAGCGACTCTATCAGCTCATCGACCTCACCACTCAGAAGACCGAGCTCAACGAGACCAGTTGTCAGTACTCTCACTGCAGCCTCGTGAGGCTGATTCCAGTGATTACCTGGTTTAGTCGCCTCAATCGCTGCGTACTGCGCATCGAGCGTCAGTTGATAAAGTGCCCGCTGCGGCTCACTGAAACGCCCGTTAGATGGGAACGTACGGGTAATATCAGAAGCGTAGTAATCCAGCTCACAACCAGCATCGATGAGTACCAACTCGCCATCATTAATGACGTCATCGTTGCGCGTATAGTGGAGTATGCAACCGTTGTCACCCGAACCGACAATCGACGGATAGGCAGGCCAGCGACTGCCCGCCGCCATGAAGATCTGCATAATTTCAGCTTCCAGCTGATATTCACGCATCCCCGGACGCACAGTCTGCATAGCACGGGTGTGGGCCTCGGCACTGATCTCGGCCGCATGACGCATCACCGCCACCTCAGCATCCGATTTAATCACACGCTGCTCATGCAGCAGATGATCCAGCGCACTGAATTCGTGAGGAGGTGTTGCACCACTGCGCACCTGAGCCCGGATGTGATTCACCCATTGCATCAGTTGGCGGTCAAACTCCGGGCTCGTGCCCAGATTCGCATAAATACGATCACAGCCTTCGATCAGCCCCGGAAGAATGTCGTCGATATCCGTCACCGGGAACGCATCGTCGCAGCCTAAAACCTCAGGCGCCGCTTCCGGACCGACACGACGTCCAGTCCAGATTTCCTGCTCTTTGATTTTTTCCTGACAGAACATCACGTATTCGCCATGTTCACGCCCGGGAATAAGCACCAGCACCGAATGCTCTTCATCAAAGCCACTCAGATAATAGAAATCGCTGTCCTGGCGGAAAGGATGTTCAACATCACGGTTGCGCACGGTGACGGGCGCAGAAGCCAGAATCGCGATGCTGTTCGGGCTCATTTTCTCCATTAACGCCTTACGACGTTTTGCGTACTCGGCAGAATCCAGCTTGATCATAGTGATCTCTCTCAGCATCTTGTGTGCGTTGCTATCGTGAATATCCAGATTGATTTTCTGTCTCGCGAATCAGTGCAGTGTTTTCTGGGTGGCGCCTGCAGGCGGCTGCGCTGGCTTGTTGTATGCGTAAAAGACCGTGAGCGCCGCAACACGAGCGTGCTCTGCCAGCTCGTTCAGCAGCTGCACATTTTCAGGGTCGTTCACATCATCAACCTGCGCCTGTGAGAAAGCGTCCAGGTCCTGCAGTACTTCCATCACGTCTTTATCAGGGCGCCCGGTAATTTTGCCCGAAGCCCCCAGGCCATCAAGGAAACCCTTGCTCCACTGTGCCAGGCATTCAACCTGCTCATCGACGTCCGCTTCTTCATCGTCGGGCAGCAGAACCTGATACGCCATATCTTCAGCGCCGAGGGTGTCGACAACGTCTGCGTAGAACCCAACAAGTAGGGGGCGCAGCCCTTCCGAAACCTCTTCAATCTCAAGGTAATCGGCAGCTTCCTGAAGCCAGTTGTCAGTCGTAAGGCGAGCACCTGCAGAGAGAAAACCCGTTAACCAGCCATGCAATGCCGACGGCGATTGAAAGCATTTATCGTCTTCCCACTGGTCGGCGAGTTCGGGATAATTCAGTGCCATAAGAACCTCAGAAACAGTTTATGGTCAGATTGTACCACTTGGGGCGACCTGAGTAAGAAGATGCGTCCCAAAACCGGGGCCGCACGTTGACCATTTGCCCGACTGCCTCTTATAGTACCCACTATCTGGCAGCCCTGTGCCCGACAATAAATAAGGTGACGGACCGCGATGCAAGAGGCCGAGATTCAAGCACTACTACAGAAGATCGAGAAACTGCTCGATATTCATGAAGATCTGCGCGAGCAGAATAAGGCCATGCGCAATGCCGAAGCCGCCTGGCAGGCAGAGCGTGCGAAGCTGATTCAGCAGAATGAAATCGCGCGCCGCAAAGTCTCTGAAATGATCACCCGCCTGCAGACTCTGGAGCGTAACAGTGGCTAAGACCCCAAATACCGTATCCCTGACTATCATGGAGCGCGAATATCGCATCAACTGCCCAGAAGGGGCTGAGAGCGAACTGCGCGAAGCTGCGAATTATCTGAACGACAAGATGCACGAAATCCGTGAAGCCAGTTCGAAAGCCGGCAAGGTTTTAGGCGCTGACCGTATCGCTGTCATTGCAGCCTTGAACATCACCCACCAGCTGCGCGAAGCAGAGAACGGCCAGGTGCAGGTTAACAGCGACATCGAGCGCCTGAACAAGCGTGTCGATGCCCTTCTCGAAGAAGACTCACAACTCGAGCTGTAAGCCTTTCGCTGCAGAAAAATAGTGTTTTTCTGCAGCACTTCACAAATTCTCACCTGGTTTTCCGTGACATTCGCCCCCCGCTCTTTGCTATACTTCATTTGCTCCCTGGAGTGCCTGGTCGGTAAAGACCTCGAGCCGATGCTTATTACCCAGGAGGGTTTCTCTCGTTGTTGTGAGCATGTCCGGCATGACCGGAAAGCCTGATTCGATGACCGAACCCCCCACCTTGAACCATAGGGTTCAAGGGCTTTATCCGACATAAGGGCGCACCAGGGAGCTTTTCTTTTCTGGAAGCCTCTCCGTGAACAAGCAAGAACTCCGTAAACTGATCCGCAAAAAGCGCCGTGCCCTGACACCTGCGCAACGTCATAAAGCTGGCCGTAGCCTGACCCGTAGCCTACACCACAGCACTCAGTACCTGAGCGCTAACCGGGTGGCTCTTTACCTGAGCAATGATGGTGAAATTGATCCACACTGGGCCATCGAAGATTTGTGGAACCGGGGAAAAGAAGTTTACCTGCCAGTACTGCACCCTCTGCGCAAAGGCTACCTGACATTTATACGGTACCAACCTGAGACGCCCATGCGTCGCAACCGGTTCGGTATATCAGAACCAGACTTCCGCCGGGGTACCCATGTACCAGCGCGCTTTCTCAGCATGGTTGGTCTGCCACTGGTTGCGTTTGATGAACGCGGCAATCGTCTGGGGATGGGCGGTGGCTTTTACGACCGCACGCTGGCATTTAGCCGTCGGCCAGGCCAGAAACCCGTCCTGATTGGTTGTGCGTACGCTTTTCAGGAGATCAGAATGCTGCCTGCCGAGTCATGGGACATCCCACTGCAGTTTATAGCAACAGAGAAAGGGATAACGTCCCTTTCGAATTAACCGAAACCCACAGATATCAGCCGCCGTTATTCAGCGGATACTCGCCTCTGAGGCAAGCACTGTCGGGTCGCGGCGCTCTTCAGCGGCGATACTGGTGACGGCAGAACCAATAATGGCGAGGAGTGAGAGAAATATAAGTACATCTGGCTTTCTCATTACTCAGTGTTCCCAATTTTAAGCTGTTATTCTTACTTGAGGAGTCATCGGCTATAACCCGTGCTCCCCATTATTTTTTATCATTGCGACCGAAAGTAGACGTTTATCGTCTTTAGCAACCAAAGGCGCATTTAGCCCTAAGCAATCAGCGAGCCAAGATAAGGCGCTATTATGAAATTCTGGTTACTCAAATCCGAGCCGGACGCATTCTCTTACAATGACCTGGAGAATGCCCTAAACAAGGGCACAGTATGGGATGGTGTGCGTAATTATCAAGCCCGCAATATCCTCAGAGACGACATAAACGTGGGCGATAAGGCTTTTTTTTACCATTCCAGCTGCAAAGAACCCGGAATTGTCGGAATCTGCGCCATCACTGAGACGGGTATCATTGACCCGAGTTCCCTTGACCCGGCATCAAAGTATTATGATCCAAAGTCGTCACCGGACAATCCACGCTGGATAACAATTAATGTCGTGGCTGATCGTGCCCTGAAGAGGGTCATCACGTTGAAAGAGCTGCGCCAGCATGAAGCACTGAGTGAAATGGTGTTACTGAATCGCGGACGGCTATCCGTGCAGCCCGTATCAGAAAGTGAGTGGGAATATATTCTGGGGTTGGAGTAACCGTTCGGGCTTACAACAACCTGGCTGAGAGTATTTTCTGGCCGTGTGCAGCATGGATGCTGCACCCGAGCCTACAGGGATGTATTTACGGCGAGGCAGAAAATACTCTCAGCCAGGTTGCTGTAACTGCGTCAGCGCCCCCTCGATACTAAGCCGCAGAAACCGGTGTATTCAGGGTCTGTTTTAAGCGCTCAGTTATCCGCTGATACATATCCGCCCGCTTATCCCGTGACTCGTTCACCAAGTGATGGCGGCCGTCTTCAAGAATAAACAACTCGCGAGCAGTAAACTTAGCTTCCAGCACCTTCATATTGTGGCGCCAGTCGACGGTGCCGTCGTTATCCCCTTGCACAACAAACAAATTCACATCGGTTGCAGGCTGAGCCTCGATAAAGCGCATCCAACGGATCAATGCACCTACCCACTGCACACTCAGATAGAGCGACTGGAGCGGATCTTGTGAGCGGACGAAATCGAGAAACTCTTCATCAGACGATGAATCGCCATGCTTACGCTTCATCTGTTTCATAAACAGACTTACTACAGGGTGAAAGATAATACCCTTGCGCCAGCCGACAGGACGCACCAGAGGTGCAAGCAGAATCACATCCTTGAACGGACAGTCGTTGACTGTGAAACCGCGTTTAAGCAGATAATTAATCAGGATGGCTCCGCCGGTGCTCTGGCCAAATGCCACCAGATTAGAAGCTGGCCCTTCATCCATGTTCTCAGTGACCTGATCCATCAACCCACTGAATACCGCATCGTATTCCTGAAAATCCCGAATCGTCGCCTGCTCACCGCTCGACAGTCCGTGCCCCGGCAAATCAAAGGCAATCACGTTTAACTGCTGACGCAGACAGTAATCAATCAGCGAACCGTACAGCCCAAGATGGTCATAGTAACCATGAATGATTACCGCCGTGCCACGTGCATTCGGGCACATCCAGCGTTGAACAACAATCTGAAATTCCGCGATATTGAGGTAACCCGCCTGATGAGAAAGGGCCTCGGCCGAATCTTCAAAATTTAGGTGGTAATGTGCGCTGTAGGCACTCAGCTCCGGGCCGGGATCGGCATCAGGCAGTAACCAGTCAAATTCTTTCAGCTCAGCGACAACTGATTCACGGCTCCAGCTCATAAGTGGCCTGATGATCCTGTTGAGTAGTTTAACTTTGAGATCAAGTATAGAGGGGGATTGCGGGGTTTAAAACGATGTTTTCATACCCCGCAGGTCGCGTGTTCTCAGCCCGTATGTACCGCACCACGTGCGGCGTGCAGTTTCCTGTAGCTTTCGACTAAGCGCAGGTGCTTATCCAGACCATCGAGGCGATTATTGGTTGGCGTCAGGCCATAGAAGCGAACAGTACCTGCGATAGAGCCCAACACTGCATCCATGCGCGCATTGCCAAACATGCGACGGAAGTTGTGTTCGTATTCACTGATGTCCATATCGTCAGCGAGTGTCACCTCAAGGGCGACATCCATTGCCTGATAGAAAAGGCCTCGCTCGACGGTATTGTCGTTATATTGGAGGAATGTTTCCGTAAACTCTTTCGCTTCTTCTAAACGTCCAAGTGCAAGACACAGCAGAAGCTTTAACTCCAGAATCGTCAGTTGGCCCCACACCGTATTTTCATCAAACTCAACGCCAATCAGGGTAATAATATCGGTGTAATTATCCAGCTCACTTTCTTCGAGACGTTCGAGTAAGGCATCAAGTTCGTCGTCAGAGCGCGAATGGATATTCAGAATATCGTCTCTGAAAAATAATGATTTATTGGTGTTATCCCAGATTAAATCTTCAACTGGATAGACCTCAGAAAAGTCGGGCACCAGAATACGAACAGCGGGCACGCCCAGTTCGGTATAGGTTGCCATATACGCCTCTTTTCCAAGATCTTTAAGCAGATCAAACAGTGCGCTCGACTCTTCTTTAGTTGAGAGAGTGCCGCCCGCGGTGAAATCCCAATCTACAAAATCAAAGTCAGCCTTATTGCTGAAAAAGCGCCAGGAAACGACACCCGTCGAATCAATAAAATGTTCGACGAAGTTATTTGGTTCGGTTACTGCCAGAGACTCGAATGTCGGCTTAGGTACATCGTTCATGCCTTCAAAGCTGCGGCCCTGCATCAGCTCAGTCACACAACGCTCCAGTGCCACTTCAAAATCCGGGTGAGCACCAAACGAGGCGAAGACACCGCCGGTTCTCGGGTTCATCAGGGTCACACACATCACCGGAAACTGACCACCCAGCGAAGCGTCTTTCACCAGAATAGGAAAGCCCTGCTCTTCGAGGCCCTTAACACCTTCTACGATATTCGGATAACGACTCAGAACCTCTTCAGGCACATCAGGCAGGGCCAGTTCGCCCTCCAGGATTTCGCGTTTTACAGCGCGCTCAAATATTTCAGACAAGCACTGAACCTGCGCCTCTTCGATGGTATTGCCTGCGCTCATACCATTACTGAGAAACAGGTTCTCAATCAGGTTAGATGGGAAATACACCGTCTCACCATCAGACTGACGAACATAGGGCAAAGAACACACTCCCCGTTCGATGTTGCCCGAGTTCGTATCGATTAAGTGAGAGCCACAAAGCTCACCATCCGGGTTATAAATTTCGAGACAGTATTCATCAAGAATACCTTCGGGCAACTCATCTGCCGGGCCGGGCTGGAACCATTTTTCGTTCGGATAATGCACGAACTCTGCATTAGCAATCTCCTCACCGAAGTACTGATCGTTGTAAAAGAAATTGCAGTTAAGACGCTCCATAAACTCGCCCAATGCGGATGCCAGCGCTGCATCTTTGGTCGCACCTTTACCATTGGTAAAGCACATCTGAGAATCCGCATCACGGATATTCAGCGACCACACATTCGGCACGATATTGCGCCATGATGTGACCTCAATTCGCATACCAAGATCCGCCAGCAGGCCCGTCATCTTCGCAATAGTCTGCTCCAGCGGAAGGTCCTTACCGGTAATGTGGGTACCTTCACCCGCCAGTTCAGGGACATCAAGCAGCGCCTGCGCATCATCATCGAGGTTCTCAACCACGTCGATCTGGAACTCAGGCCCCGTCTGAACCACCTTCTTTACCGTGCAACGATCGATCGAACGGATAATGCCGGTTCGGTCCTTGTCAGAAATATCTTCTGGCAGCTCAACGTCGATTTTGAAGATCTGGTTATAGCGGTTTTCTGGGTCAACGATATTGTTCTGGGAAAGGCGGATATTCTCAGTGGGGATATCGCGGGCGTTGCAGTACACCTTTACAAAGTAGGCCGCACAGAGCGCCGACGATGCCAGAAAGTAATCAAATGGTCCGGGCGCTGAGCCATCGCCTTTATAACGGATCGGCTGATCAGCGATTACGCTGAAGTCATCGAACTTGGCTTCGAGTCGGAGGTTGTCGAGGAAGTTGACCTTGATCTGCATGGTGGCGCACCGGAAAAGAGTATCTGTGCGCCATTATCCAGTTTTGGGAAGCGATGTCGCCTTAGTCTCTTCTCGGGGATAAGATCCCCTTATATGGACCCGTCCCGTTGTTGCAAGCCATTTCGACGTTTCAG